>CAJTLU010000001.1 GCA_910577175.1 uncultured Lachnospiraceae bacterium
CTGCGGCAAAATTGCTGGAAGTTGAAATAAAGACGGCAAGCCGTTTGTTGTTGAAGGCTGAAAAGCTGAATATCCTTAAAGGCACAGGAAAAACAAAAAATAAGGTATATAAAAAATAAAATATTTTTAAGAGAATAATGCAAATGAATGTCATAAGAATGGATTAAGAAACCTATCTCCATCATAAGAAAATTGATGGAGATAGGAAACAGGTTGTTAGTTAAATTTGTTCATAGCATCTACATAGTCCTGCAAGCCATTTGCTTTTAATGCAAGCTTTGCGTATAAAAGCGGTGTTTCTTCTGCTAAATGGCACAGATAGACTACATCACTGGGATCATCGAAGATAACAGAGGAATTCCATTCTTTACAAAGGATAACAAGAATGGAATTTTCACCAGTGTTCACAATGATGGAATCGGTTGCAGGTTCGTACATACCAAACTGAAAAGTAAGATTGTTATTCATGATGGTCTCCTTCCCATAGATACTTTGCACCATCCAGCAGGTCAATAATAGCTGTCAGCATATTGGTGTATTCAGTCTGTAATTCCTTAATGGATTCCAACGAAGGAAGCGCATCAGGAGTAACATTGTTTGCGGTAAATTCTTTTTGCATTTTAAGTAATTGTAGGTACAGTGCATTGACAGTCTGTACTAGAGGATATATGGTTTCTTTCTTGCCAACAACGCAGATGCGGTTGTAAATGCAGGAACGGACAAAGTAATCTTTTTTCATCATTCCACTGGCAAGAATGCGAGCTTCGATTTGTTTTCGTTCGGCATCGGTGATTCTGAAGCTGATTGTTGGATTTTTATGTTTGTTGCTCATGGTATTGCTCCTTTCGATTTGACTGTGGCGGTAGGTATATAGATGCCTGACAGCCGCATGGATTTATTCATTGTGAGTAATAAAAAAGTAGATTATATCAAGCCGATGGAAAATTATCGGTGCAGATACTGCAACTAATTTGCTACTGAAAACTTTGAAAACGATGCGAAAAGAGTAATATTTGGCGAAATAGATGTACCCGAAATGTAGGAAATATCAGCATTTGAGAGTTGCTGATAAAAACTTCGGGAAGAGTTCGAGTGATGAAAAATATACACAGATTATTTTATATAGCAGGTAGTCCATAGGATTGCCTGCTATGCATATTCTATAATTATTTTATGAAATTGGAGAAATAATGTTGCCAGAAAAAGAAACTATGTAAACAAGTTGATTATATAATGGAGAAAACTTGAAGATGAATTGTGAATGTGCTATATGTAAAAATAATAAGCCATTTGAACTTCCAGAAGAAATTATAGAAGCAGTAATAGAGGGGAATCTGGTACTTTTTTGTGGTGCTGGTATCAGCACTGAGGGGAAAACAGTGTTACCATATTCTTTCTATGAATCTGTAAAAAATGATTTGAAAATTGAGGATGACACGATTTCCTTTAGCTGTTTAATGCAAAAATATTGTGATAGACCAAATGGGAGAAAAAAACTTTTAAGAAAAATTAGGGATAGATTTCAATATATTCATTCTTTTCCTGAGTTAGAAAGACAGGCAACGGTATTTCATCGGGAATTGGCTACGATATATCCTATTCAAACTATTGTTACAACTAATTGGGATACATTTTTTGAAGAATATTGTGGGGCAATTCCGATTACTATTCCAGAGGATTTTGCTTTTTTGGATGAAAATTCCAGATATGTTTTAAAAATTCATGGATCAATTCAAAATTTAAGCTCAATTATAGCTACTGAAAGTGATTATCAAAAATGCTTTAAAGAATTTCAGAGTGGCATTATTGGAGCAACATTAAAAACTATATTAGCTACAAAAACAGTTGTTTTTATAGGTTATTCTTTTGGTGATGAAGATTTTACTCAAATTATAAATTATTTACGTAGTGAAATGGGTGAAATATATCCCCATATTTATATTGTGACATTAGACGAAGAATTAAAAGAGCGATTGAATTATGAAAATTCAACTTCTATTGTGACATCAGGTAATTTTTTCCTTCATCAGTTGAAATTGAAGCTTATAGATAAGAAAATAATTAAAAATAATGATATTTATTGGCTGATAGGTACTATTCTTGATGAAGTTGAAAAGCTTCATAAAAAAGTTTCTGATATAGATCTAAATAAATTTCCAGGTGCAATTTATACTCTTTCATATCAAGATGGTATTATACATGCTTTGGAACGGTTTTTGCAAAATTACAAAACTGGAGAATATAATCAACCTGGTCGAATGGGGAAAATTGCGCAAAAATATGAAGAATGGATAAAAACCGCTCATATGGAAGGTGATTTTTGGAATGAAGCTTACTACGAAGGATATGTTAATAGATTAGTTTTGCTTGAGGCAATTGAAGATGATAATAATATTATAAATGAGTTCCCGTTTCTGTATCTGCCCAATGCTAAAACAGTGCTGAAAACATATGCTGTTTTTATCGATGAGCTAACTTGGGTATCTAAAAGGAACGACAAATTCTTAAAGTATGCAAAGAGAATTGTTGAAAAAAATATAGGCGAAGGTATGGTAGTTCATCATCCACCTTTTTGAGAATTTAGCAAGTGGCAGAAAAATAGGGAGAATATCTTTTCGGCAACATTTTGGCAACAGAAAATCAGCAAGCCATAATAAATGATGCAATTGAAGTAAAATTGGGTGTGTATTTGCATAAAACCTAAATAAATAGAGTTAAGAACAGCAAAGAACACGCCGAATTCGAGTGATGAAGAATGACTTGAAAGGGCAAAAGTGGAAGATTGAAAAATCGTTGGAACGATAAGAAATGTCGGGCATAGCGATTGCTGTGCCCTATATTTTTGTGGTAAATAGAAGCGGGAAGTGGTATAATCAAAATGTTAATGTTATCGGTGGACAGAAGAATAGAGTCAAATCGACGATTGAAGTATAGATTATTATATATGGAGCAAAGAGATGGTAAAAATACAGCGCATTAAGTGTGGTAATGGAAACTGTTATATTATTGAAGAAAACGGGAATGCGGTTCTTGTAGATACAGCAAGACCAAAGTATCGGGATAAGGTTTTATTGGCTTGCCGCAAAACGAATATCAGGTTGATTATTTTAACGCACACGCATATGGATCATTGTCAAAATGCAGCATTTATTTCCAACGAACTGAATGTTCCTATCGCCATTTGTAGGACAGATGAAGAATTGATTAAAGATAATATGATACAGACACTATATGCAAAAACACTGGCGGGAAAATTGGTGCTATTTTTATCTGAAAAGTCATTTTATCATGATAAGATACCAGTATTTACACCTAAAATATACTTACAAGATGGAGACACATTAGAGAATTTTGGAATAAGTGCAAAAATTATAGGTTTACCGGGACATACCAATGGTTCAATTGGAATTGATTTTGGTAAAGAAGGAATACTTGTAGGAGATGCTTTGATGAATATGTTTTATCCCACGGTTTCCATGCTTTATCATAACTATGAGCAAATGTTAGAAAGTGCAAGAAAAATTAGTGAGTTGGGAGAAAGAATTGTTTATTTTGGACATGGA
The DNA here is from genome assembly GCA_910577175.1 of uncultured Lachnospiraceae bacterium. Classification (GTDB taxonomy): domain Bacteria; phylum Bacillota; class Clostridia; order Lachnospirales; family Lachnospiraceae; genus SIG307. The sequence goes on from CAJTLU010000001.1 coordinate 3,564, forward strand.
AAACCAAAGAAGAACCGTATATGGGTAAAATAAGTATAATGTAAATATAAACTTAAACAAAATAATTAATCTCTCCGTAGACAATAAGGAGAGATTAATGAATATATTAAATTTTGAAAAAAAGCATGCTAAGGAAGCAATGGAAATTGCTCTTGCAAATTATAATGATGAGCGGCAATATGTAAAAGAATTGCCACAAGTGTGTGATATTCCTGACTTATACGGTTTTGCCGAAAATGGATTGGGTGTTGCTGCATTTGAAAATGAAAAGATGATAGGATTCTTGTGCTGTTGCGAACCCTTTGACAATGCGTTTCGTGCCACTGAGGTGAGAGGAATTTTTTCTCCTATGGGCGCAAATGCAGCCGTTTCTAAAAACCGTTCCAAAATTTATGCAGCCATGTATCAAGTGGCAGGGGAAAAGTGGGTAAAGACCGGAGCAGTTTCCTATGCAACCTGCTTATACGCCCATGATGAAGAACTTCAGCAACAGTTTTTCCGTTATATATTGTCCAAACTCCGCTTGGCTCTGAACGAATCCATATTAGAAGCGCCCTTAGCTGTGGGAGTAACTCATGACTAAGGGCGTTTTTTGTCGTGCTTTTGATGTGAATGGGGTGATGGTTAGAACTGTTTTTCCATAATGTAATTCGTCAAAGGGATATTTGACCTGATTACTTGCTGTTCCTTAATTATGTGATATCCCCTGTGAAGAAAGAATGATTTTGCAGTGATGGAAGCTTGTGTGGTTATTTTGCTTACCTCAAAAGTGTGTTCCAGTTTATCGCAGATAGCGGTGGCAATCCCTTGGTTTTGATAGTCTTTGTGGACATAAAGTCTATCAAGGTAGCCTGACTTGTCAATATCGCCAAACCCTGCTATAATGCCGCCTTTTATGGCAACAAGCGAAAAATGCCCGGATAAGGATTGATTCCATTCATTTATGTCTACATTGCCAGTCGCCCAGACGTTTAACTGTTCGTCTGTATAGTCTTTGGCATTTATGGAATGGACGGTTTGATAAAACAGCTCTGCTAAGTATTTACAGTCCGAGGGGAGGTATTCTCTGATAATCACGTTTTTTCACCTTTCAATCTGGCTTGGTTAGTCTGGCAGCTTGTCTTTGAACGCCTTGACTAAGGCATCGCTTAATTCCTTAGAGGGAACTTTCGCCCAATGCTGCGTAGTGTCAAATTTCGGGTAATTATACCGCCATTGGTCGTAATTTTCCTTGCTGATTTCCTCGGCAGAGAGCTTGTCTGCCTGTTTTTTCCAAGCAGAGAGCATTTTCAGCAACTCGGCGGCATTCTTACTTTGGTCTTTGCTGACCTTTAAGCAGACTTCCCCGTCTGTTTCGCTGATGGTAAGACCATAAATGTCCTCAAGGGCAAATAAGGTATGCATAAGTCCGATTTGACTGTCAATGTCGGGGATGTCCAGAGCCTGTGGCGCAACGTCCAGAGCCTGCGCCAGTGCAACCGTTAAGTCTGCCTTTGGCTTGCGTGAGCCAGTTTCGTACTGTGCCAGACGTACATCCGCTGATTTTTCGGGAAACCCGACAAGCATACCAAGGTATTTCTGTGTCATACCCCGCATGATGCGGAAAAAATGTATTCTTTCACCAATTGCCATAAGGTTTCACTCCTTGTTCCTGTATTTGCAATGAGTATAGCATATATGCTTAAGGAAGGTCAAGATAAACAAAAAAGTTTAATATTTTCTTGAAAACTTATTGGCACTAGCAGAAATGCTTAGTATTATTAATTAAGCAAAACGCCTAGAAAAAAGAATTCAGCAGCCGCTTTTGCGCCGCCAATTTCCTTTGCCAGCTTAACGGCTTGGATATTATATTCCATATTGTATTTCCGTTGTTGTTTTGCCATTGTTAGCTTCCTCCTCATTTTTCTTTGATTATGCATCAAATCCTTGCGTATAAGGTGTCAACTAAAATAATACAACATCATATTGCGCTTGCACTTGCTGTTACAGCAGGAGTTATCGCATTAGAGAAGAAAAAGTGAAATAAAAATTCTCTTTATTGATTTTCTAAGCAAAATCGTTTATAATTTAAACTGAAATATTTTACTATTATCCACAATGATAGTGCAGGTATTATCATTGTGGATAACAAAATGATAACATTAGCTCATATTGGATTAAGTATTGTCAAGTTCGAGTGATGAGAGATTGGCTTTAGTAATCTCGTCCTGTTCCAAATTGGCAATCTGCTTTTGCCATGCGTGGATAAAATTAGACTGGCTAAGGAAAGGAAGAAAAAATATGGACTGTAAGTATAAAGAAATTGAAACAGAGCAGGAACTAAAGGAAGTTTTGGAATTGTGCTATGATATTTTGGGCGAAAATAATTCGGAATTATATGGCTACGATGCATGGCATAAAAGATTTGTAGAAGGTTCGCAGCCTTTAGTATATGCGATGAAAGATAAAGAAATAGTTTCAGCAATCTTGGGACGGGCAGAGAATAAGGATAGTCTTGTAATTGGTTTTGTAGCGTGTCGTGAAAACTACAGGAGACAAGGGATAACAAAAGGGCTTTTGGGTTATTTTGAAGATTTAGCAAGAAAAAAAGGATTTAAATATATTACCCTGGGTTCTGAGGAAGATGCATTTTATGAAAAATGCGGTTACCGGGTAATCTTTCAAGTCCATGACCAAAATGTTTATCAAAAGATATTGTAAGGATAATTGTTAAAAATTCGAATGAGTGCCATCTCCCGGGGGCTTGAGTGGATGTTGATGATTGGAGGCTTGACAGGATGCTTAAGAAGTTACTATTTAAAATTGCAAAGGGCTCCTTTATGGGTAGAATTGTAGGAAATTCATTTCAACACTTTAGATGGGCGCTTCCTGTGAAGAAAGTATATAGCAGTAAGGAAATAATTGCGTTCTGTCATCCTCGTCCTTCCTATGAAAATCATATTATTATTTCGCCGAAAAGAGCAGTTGAAAATTTGCAGCAAATGGCGTCAGATGGCTTTAGCAAGTATTTTGTGAAGAGCTGGGAGGCTGCAAAGGACATATGTGTGATGCATCCCGAGTATAAGGACTCGTTTGTGCTTGTTGCGAATGGAGGAAAAAGACAAGAGGTTCAACAGGTACATTTTCATATGTTTACGAATCATGGGATTGTGAATGAATACTCTGCACAGGAGCAAGCGGAAAGTGTCTTTTATAGTGACAGGGACATTTGTGTTCTGGAGCATCCTGCCCCTGATTGGGAGGTTCATTTTGTGATTAAGCCTGTTTCATCCTCACGGATGGCAGGAAACGAAGAGTATAAAGATATGTATTTCAGAAGCGTTTTGCACAGTATAGATTTATTAAATGATGAATTTGATATAGTGCAGGGAGGCTATTCTCTTGTATACCAGTGCAATAAACAGGAAAGTGATAAGGAATGTCCTGTTTTCCATATTATATCGGGCAAAAGGCTAAAATGAGATATTTTGAAGGAGCGGTTTATGTTACCAACTACGGAAGAAGCAAAAAGAGAATTAGAAGTCGCTGCACAATTAAATCCTGGTCCATGGATAGAGCATTCATTCAATGTAGGAATCGCGGCAAGAAATATTGCTGAAAAAATTTCAGGAATGGATTCGGACAAGGCCTATATTGTAGGTTTATTGCATGATATTGGTAGAAGGGTCGGGATTGTGAATATTCCTAAGCATGTCTATGAGGGTTATCTGTTTTGTAAGAAAAATGGATGGGATGAAGTAGAAAGGGTATGCATGACGCATTCGTATCCTCTGATGGAAAAGGAGTTTGACTATGTGCCGACGACTTTGGAGGAGCAGGAAATCAAAAAATATATTTTGGATTGCAAATGTGACGATTATGATTTGCTGATTCAATTATGCGACAGTCTGGCGGTAGATTACGGCTTCTGCATTTTGGAAAAGAGGTTTGTTGATGTGGCAAGAAGATATGGTGTATGGGAAAATTCCGTAGAACGCTGGAATGCCCAATTTGCGATGAAAGAGTATTTTGAGTCAAAGATGGGATGTTCTGTGTATGATGTATTGCCCGATATTGGAAAAACAACTTTACTGTGTCCGCCACCGTGGAAACCTGGTCAAAGCAAGTAGGCGACAGGTTTTATAAAAGGGAACCTGCAGGAGAAGCCCGTATATAAAATCGTTGTCGCCAGATATGATAGCTCATATAATAGAGGCACGGGCATCCCGAATATTAAGACAGGATACACTATTAGTATGCAGGTGTGTCTTGATGTAAGACTTTTGCGCGGACGAATCACATCAGCCGTATAAAAAACAAAAGGAAGATTGATGACATGACAAAGAAATTAAAGCAGAAACTGATTATTATAGCAGGCTCTCCTTGTGTTGGGAAAACGACGGTGGCAGACAAGCTGTTTACCTCTTATGAAAACAGTGCCTTTTTTGATGGCGACTGGGCGTGGTGTGTTAATCCTTTTTCCTTGGATGATCCGAGATTGCGAAATGGTGACAAAACGATGTCCTTTGCATTGTCTACCTATTTGAATTCAGGGTTTGACTATGTGTTTTTTCCATCTGTAGTTATGATATATAAAGCAACGCGCGAGGCAGTATTGAAAGATATCACTGCAAAAGATTACTCTGTTTTAGGTTTTACCTTGACCTGTTCTGAGGATACCTTGCTGGAACGTCATAAAAAACGCGGGGATAAAAATGAATGTTCTTTTCACTGGCTTCATTTAGAGCCGTATCAAGGTGATTATGTAATTAACACGGATAATAAAAGTGTCCGGCAAATTGTAGAGGAAATGAAAGGTATGATAGATAAGGCGGGAACGGAGTAAAGACAATTCTCACTTTATGTCGTGTTCGTTTTCGCACTGGTATGAGAGTGAATCCGGCTGCTTTGCGGGTATTTACCTAAGACGAATTTATTGTATGCAAATCACTATGAGCTGGAAATTATAAGGCTGCTTTTTTGGTTTGCTCCTGAAAATGAAAAGGTTGGCGAAATGGTGTAGCATGCCCGGGATAGGTTAAAAGATACGTGTTTTGGAACGTCTTGTACACAGGGCGAGTGTTTCGCGGCAGGGATTAGTGTGCTGCGCTTTCTTGCCGCGACACAGCCGGATGAGACAGAATGGATAGACAAGCTGCTAAATCCGTTGGGGGCCCGGTTTCTTTCCTTTGGAAACGGACAGGCAGCCGTGCAGAATGGGATTCCTCTTTCCTATCTTCGGATGGCGAGCTGGCGTACTATATAGAGAATGAAGGGAAGATAGGAAGATATGGAAGGCTGCAAAGGACGGGATCAGCCTTATGGTGATGAAAAAGGAAAAGCAGCAGGAGAACGGCAGTCTTGTCAGATTTTTTTAAGGGCAGAGCGGATTCCAGAGCAGACAGGAGGCAGCGATGGGAAGCGATAGAGAGGAGTATATGAAAGAATTTAATCCAGAACCCTTGGAATTGATTGTGAGAATCAGTTGGTGCGGGGGAAAAGGGGAGTTACGGCTGCCGGTGGCAAATCATTTTTGCAAGGTACGGGCACGCTTTGATAGGGCGCTGGATGTCAGGACCGGCGAGTTGACAGGCGTTGAAAATGAAGCTTCCTATCATTGGATTACATGGCCGGAGCCTGAAAAAAGGTTTGGCTTTCAACGTGACCATAAGTTCAAAGTGGGAGCGCTGTACCGCGTTCTGGTAAGGGAATATATTCCGCAGGGAGAAGAGAAGTTCAGGCTGTATTATTTAGAGCAGGTATTGGAACGGAATGTTAAGGAGCCGTTATTGGAGTCTCTTGGCAGCTTTGAACAGCATCCGGACGGTGGTATCAGGAAGGCGAAGAAGGAGCGTCTTGAGAGGATAAAGGCGGAGCATCGGAAGCCTGTTGTAATCCGTCATGCACTTGGAGAGTTTACATTAGATAGAAGCTATCACTGGTTTGAGGGCAGGATTGATTATCTCGGAGAGGAATGCTTGGTTCATCTGGAGGTCAGGGAAGGGGAGACAACAGCGGAGGTACAGTTAAATAAACTGAGCGAGCTATGTGAGGAGCTCGTAAATTGGGATAAGCGTGTGAAGGCGTATGCTTCCGATGAACTGCTGGAAACGGCAAATGAATGGCGGGAAGAGGGGTCTGAGCTTACCAGGGAGCAGTTTAGTCAGGAACTGGGAATGCCGATGATTACAGTGGACGCAGACGGAAGGGTGAAAGCAGTATTCGAGAATGATGCGATATTCGGCGGCCATTTTATCGTAATTGATATGGAGGAAAACGGGGAGTTTACAAGGGCAGAGATAGAGGGATAGCTGCGGGAAATGCGGCATGGGTTTTTAGGGATTGCATTGGTCTGCCGGGAGAGGATTAGGATGAGCGGATTTAAGATTAACTTCCAATTACGGGAACTGGATAAGATTGTGCCCTGGGGACAGGAGCCTGACTTAAGGCTTCACTGGTTCGGGCTGACAGACGGCTTGTTGTGGCTCGATGCCGGAGCGCAGACTATCTATGAATATAACAAGGCTGCAAAGGAGCATTTTGGAAGCAGCCTGCAGTATAATGATTATCAGATATCGAGATTTTTAGAGGATTTTTTTGGTATGTTCCGCTTTGTCGGAGAAGCTGTTCCGAAAGAACTGTATGACAGGCTGGACAGATTTGATACAGAACTGGAGAAATGGCAGGAGCGTCACAGCGACGAAGAAGATGCGGTTTATGAGCAATTTTACTTTGACGAGTATTGCGGGCTGGGGCAGTGGCGCTGGGACAGGACGCTTGATTCAGGGCATCTGGTAGGAGGACCTTTCATTGGCTTTTTCCGGTGTGGGGAGAGGATTAAAGTTTTATGGGAAAGTACCTTCCGGCTGGAGAATGGGGAGAGTATCTGGACAGCGCCAAAGGGCAGCTTTGAACTGTCCTATGATGAGTTTATTTCGGCAGTAACGGAGTTTTTTCATTCCTTTTTTGCGGCAATGGAGCAGCAGGTGGAGGCTGCTGTGGCAAAGGAATGGGGAAGTGTTTCGCTGGATAAGCAGAGGCTTTTAAAGGAGCATGAGGAGCGGAAGGCGGGCTTTGCAAAAGACCTTTTGTTTCTTACAAGCTCCGTAGAGAATACGGACTGGGATAACGTCAGGAAGCTCTGTTCTAAGATGGAGGAGGAGCTGAAGGGCTTGGAAGCAGGAACCAGAAGGATAGATAAGGAGGGAGAATGAGGAGGCATTATATTGATAATTTGCGTAATTTTACAATTCTATTGTTGTTCCCGGTACATACGTTTATGATTTGGAATGATTTTGGCTCCAGGTTTTATATCTGGCAGGGGGAAAACAAACTGTTAAGTACCTTGATTGTGCTGGTGAATCCGTGGTTTATGCCGTTATTGTTTGTGCTGGCAGGGATGAGCGCGCGGTATGCGCTTCAAAAACGTACAACGAGGGAGTTTGTGCAGCAGCGTGTCCATAAGCTGCTGCTGCCGTTTGTTTTTGGTCTGGTTTTTTTGGTGCCGTTCCAGACGTTGTTTGCGAGAAGGTTTTTTGAGGGCTATGACGGAGGGCTTCTGGAGCATTGGAAGTATTTTTTTACCCATTGTACGGATTTCAGCGGCTATGACGGGGCGTTTACGCCGGGACAGCTCTGGTTTATTTTATTTCTGTTTCTTATTTCTATGGTTTCCTTACTCGTGTTCCGCCCGCTTCCGTATCAGAGGGTGGCGCCAAAAGCGGAACGGCTGCCTGCGGGAGCCGTGCTGTTTTTATTCCTTCCGGTATGGCTGTTGTATTATCTGGGGAATTTCGGCGGCTTTAGTCTGGGAAAGAGTCTGGCTTTGTTCCTGCTTGGATATTATGTCCTGAGTAATGATGTAGTGATGGACCGAATGGAAAGAAATATCCGTTGGCTGACAGCCCTGTGGGTGGCAGGGACGGTGATGTCAGTGGTTCTATATTATCGCTATTCCTATTATGGAGATTTGTGGGTGAATTTTATCGGCTGGTGTTCCATTTTAGTTATTCTTGTTTACGGGAAGAGGTTTTGGAACAGAAAAACGAGGGTTACCGGGTATTTTAACCATGCCTCTTATCCGCTTTATCTTTTACATCAGTCGGTTTTAGTGGCGCTTGCCTATGGTACGGTGCGACTTTGTGACAGCCTGCCTATGCAGGCGTTTTGTATCTGTACCGGCAGCTTTTTATTGACGGTACTGGCGTATCATTTGCTCCGGGGCGTGCCGGTGTTAGGGACACTAATTGGGGCGGCGCCTGCCCGGAGGAGATAAGAAGGTATGCCAAATGCGGAAACTCAAGATACTCTTAAATTGCATCTGAGGCTGCGTTGTGTTATAATGGGCGTATGTAAAACACCCGCGGCAGGATGGCGGCGGTGTTCCTGAATTTTACGGAGGTGCGCAATGGAGCTTTGGGATGTTTATGACAAGGATAGAAGCAAGACAGGGAAGACTATGGTGCGGGGAGAGGCGTTTGAAGAAGGGTGCTACCATATGGTAGTGCATGTCTGCATTTTTAATGCCAAAGGCGAGATGTTAATTCAGCAGAGGCAGCCGTTTAAGGAGGGGTGGCCGGATATGTGGGACGTTACGGTCGGCGGGAGTGCCGTAAGCGGAGAGTCGAGTCAGGATGCCATAGAGCGGGAGCTGTTTGAGGAAATCGGGCTGAGGCATGATTTCCGGAACATCCGTCCGCAGCTGACCATAAATTTTGATAAGGGCTTTAATGATATTTACCTTATCGAAAGGGAAGTAGACCTGGACTCCCTGACCCTGCAGCCAGAGGAGGTGCAGCGGGTGAAGTGGGCGTCGCAGGAGGAAATTTTCCGGATGATGGAGAGCGGTGAGTTTATTCCGTACTATAAGCCGTTATTGCAGCTTTTGTTTGAGATGCGGAAGGGCTATGGAACGATAAGGATAAGGTAAGCCAAAGGCTGTTCAGACAGGAAAGGAGAACCGGATGACAAGGCTTCTTTTGGTGGAGGATGACGAGGCGATTGTAAAGTCTCTGACAGAGTTTTTGAAAATGGAAGGGTTTGCCGTGACGCATGTCTGGGGACAGTCGGAGGCACTGCGGCTTGCGGAGGAGACGGAGTTTGACCTCGTGCTGTTAGATATCTCCCTGCGGGACGGGAACGGCTTTGTCGTCTGCTCCGCCTTAAAGCAGAGGAAGGACATTCCGGTGATTTTTTTAACGGCGTCAGGGGATGAACACAGTGTTGTGGCAGGGCTTGAAATGGGAGCGGATGACTATATTGCAAAGCCGTTCCGGCCGAGGGAGCTGGTGTCCCGGATTCGTACCGTACTGCGGCGGACAGGGAAGGGCAGGCAGATGCTTGAAATCAACGGAGTCTGTCTTGATATTGAGCGGGGGGCCGCATTTAAAAACGGGGTCGATTTGTGCCTTTCGGCGCTGGAATACCGTTTGCTGTCCCTGTTCTTTCATAACAAGGGCATTGTGCTGGGCCGGACGAGGCTGTTAGAGGAAATCTGGGATGCGGCGGGAGAGTTTGTCAATGATAATACGCTGACGGTGTACATTAAGCGGCTGCGGGACAAGGTTGAGGAGGATGCGGCAAATCCGCAGATTATTAAGACCGTGCGCGGAATGGGCTATAAGGCAGGAGATTAGGGATGAAGCTTTGGAAGAATGCTGAATTAAGGGTGCAGGTAGTGGTGTATATACTGTTTACTGTTATCGGGACAGGAGTTGCTTTGTGGGCGGCGCCGCGGGCGTGGCTCTTGTTTTTTGTATTGTTTCTGGCTATGACGGGATATCATTTTTATGTGGCACGGCGGCGGTATGCGGAGCTGGGACAGCTTTCGGCGGAGATTGACGCAATTTTGCACGGAGCGGAGCAGCATATTCTTTCCGACTACCGGGAGGGAGAGCTGAGTCTTTTGCGAAACGAGGTTATGAAGCTGGTGGTTCGGCTGCGGGAGCAGAATGACAGGATGCGCGAAGACAAAGAGCATATGGCGGACCTGATTGCGGATATTTCACATCAGCTGCGCACGCCGCTTACGGCACTGCATCTGACGGTAGCATCTATGGGAGGTGAGGAGGGCAATGAAGAGCATCTGCGGGAGCTGCGGAAACTGATACTGCGGATTGACTGGCTGGTCGAGGCACTGTTAAAGATTGCCCGGCTGGATGCCGGTATCATCCGGTTTCAGAAGCAGGAGGTTTCATTTGCCGAACTGCTGAAAAAAGCGGCGGAGCCGTTTGAAATCCCGATGGAGCTGCGGGAGCAGAAGCTGGTGGTGGAGGCAGCAGGAAGCTTTTCGGGAGATTTATCGTGGACCGCGGAGGCAGTAGGGAATATTATGAAAAATTGTCTTGAGCATATGCCGGGCGGCGGGACGTTGTGGATTACGGCAAAGGAGAATGCCATTTATTCTGAAATTCTGATACGGGACGAGGGGGAAGGGATTGCAAAGGAGGACCTGCCACATTTGTTTGAACGGTTTTATAAGGGGAAGAATTCCAACGGGCAGAGCATCGGCATCGGGCTTGCCCTGTCCCGTATGATTGTGACGGGGCAGAACGGGACGATTAAGGCGGACAATCATCCGGCGGGCGGCGCAGTGTTCACCCTCCGTTTTTATAAAGGAATTGTATAAGTGACAATTTTGTAATGAAAAAGTCATGGCAGTGTCACTCCGCCGGGGTAGACTGTAGTCAGAAAGGAGTGGTACTTTTATGGAAATTTTAAAGGTAGAAAATCTGACAAAGAAATATGGGAGCGGTGAGAATGAGGTCCGTGCTTTGGACGGAATCAGCTTTTCAGTAGAAAAGGGGGAGTTTGTTTCGATTATCGGGCCGTCCGGTTCCGGAAAGTCAACCCTGTTGCATATTTTAGGCGGCGTGGACCGTCCGGATTCCGGAAAGGTGTATATGAACGGACAGGATATCTATGCGGCAGGCGACGAGGAGCTTGCGGTGTTCCGCCGTCGTGAGGTCGGGCTGATTTATCAGTTTTATAATCTGATTCCGGTGTTGAATGTGACGGAAAATATTACGCTTCCGGTTTTAATGGACGGACGGAGTGTGAATAAAGAGCGTCTGAAGGAGCTGGTGGTGACCCTGGGACTTTCCGGACGGGAAAATCATCTGCCGAACCAGCTTTCCGGCGGACAGCAGCAGCGGGTGTCCATCGGGAGGGCACTGATGAATGCGCCTGCAGTTGTACTTGCAGACGAACCGACAGGAAATCTGGACTCGAAAAATTCGCAGGAGATTGTAGAGCTTCTGAAGATGTCGAATGAAAAATACGGACAGACACTGATTGTGATTACCCATGATGAGGGCATTGCCCTGCAGGCGCACCGGATGATTGCGGTGGAGGATGGAAAGATTACCCGGAATGAGGTGATCCGCCGATGAACATTTTTACGAAGGTGACATGGAAAACAATGAAGCAGAACCGCGTCCGGACGTTGGTTACCATTGTCGGCGTGATTCTTTCTGCCGCCATGTTTACGGCGGTGACTACCTTTTGTTCAAGTCTGATGGATTTTTGCAAGCGAAGCTATATCTACCATGACGGAAGCGGGCATATTTCGGTTGAGAGCGCGGATTCGCTGTTGTATGCGAAGCTTTATGCTGACCAGGATACTGCGTCATTTGCAAGCGCAGAGCATCTGGGGTATGTGGCGTTTGAGAGTAAGAACAGTGAGAAGCCGTATTTGTATGTATTAGGGGCAGATAGTACATTTTTTGAGCAGATGCCGGTGCATCTTATTAGTGGCAGGCTCCCGGAGACGGATACGGAGATTCTGCTGCCGTACCACTTGTTTACAAACGGCGGGTTTTCTGCGAAAATCGGAACTGAGCTTACGCTTTCTCTTGGAGAACGGCGTATGGGAGGGGAGAAGCTAGGGCAGGACCTTCCTTTTTACGGTGACAAGGAGCTTTATGACGAGCTGGAGGTGTTTACGCCGCTTACCGAAAAGACCTATACAGTAGTAGGCGTTTACGAAAGACCTTCATTTGAGGACTATAATGCGCCGGGGTATACGGTGCTGACACGCTCTGCCGGGGAGCCGGAGGCGGACGGGGAGTACTATTTGTCGGTCATTCTGCGAAGGCCCGCAAAGACACTGTGGGCTTACATCGAACGGAATGCGCTCGAATCCTACAATGGCCTGTGGGTGAACTGGCAGGTTCTGATGTTTTCCGGCGTAATGCAGTATGACAATTTTATCCCGTTTATAGGTGGTATGGCGTTTATCGCGTGTATCCTGATTTTGCTCGGCTCGGTCGTTATGATTTACAGTGTGTTTTCCATTTCGGTCAGCGAACGGACAAAGCAGTTCGGGCTGTTAGCTTCGGTTGGTGCGACAAAACGCCAGATACGGCGGTGTGTGCTTGCAGAGGCGGGAATCGTCTCCGCAGTCGGGATTCCGCTCGGTCTGATTTCCGGCATTGCAGGGATGGGGGTTACGCTTGCCCTGGTCGGCGACAAGTTCCGGAATCTGTTATCCTCGCCGTATGCTATGCGGCTCTGGGTTTCGGTGCCTGCAATTGTGGCAGCGGCGCTGATTACGCTTTTTACGGTGTTTTTGTCGGTGTGGATTCCGTCGAGACGCGCAACGAAGATAACTGCAATCGAAGCAATCCGGCAGAGCAGGGAGATTACTACGGGAAACAGGCAGGTTAAGATGTCAAAGCCGGCGTACCGTCTGTTCGGACTGGAAGGGCTGCTTGCGAAGAAGTATTTTAAACGCAGTAAGAAAAAGTACCGTACGACAGTCATCTCGCTTACGCTTAGTATTGTACTGTTTGTTTCCAGCAGCGTGTTCGGCAGCGGGCTTTCCTCTTCGGTATCGGGCAGCGCGAATGTTTCGGAGGTGGACGTCGTATATTATCCAGACAGCGCGGTGGAGCTTCCGGAGCTGGTGCAGCGCTTCTCTGCGGTAGAGGGCGTACAGGAAATGACATATAGTACCAGAAGGTCAGCGGGAATCGTGTTAGACGGGGAGAAGCTGACAAAGGAGTACCAGGAGTATCTGGAAAAGTTTCCGCTGAGCCTGATGGATGAAATGGAAGAGCCGGTCAAGCAGGAGTATATCCATTATGTGGAGGACGGGGTGTACGACCAGTTAGCCGGGCAATGCGGCATCCCGAAGGAGGTCTGCGAATCAGAAAATCCGCCTGCGGTCGTGCTGAACCGCCGGCAGTTCACGGTATATTATAACGGAATGGACGGAGAATCCAGCCGTCTGACTTATGATATGCAGATGCTGAAGCCGGAGGTTTCTGAGATTGAAATTGTGGATATTTATGCTGAGACACCCGAGAAAAGTCTGGCACAACTTGGCGGCAAAACAGAAGAGAAGCCGTTCGGAGTCGGAGATTTTGAGGGCAGGGGCGACGGAATACTGCTGCTTTATCCGGAGCGCGCCAGGGTGCCGGAGGAACGGGACGTTACAAAGTTCTATTTCAAGGCGTCTGACTATGATACGATGATTCATGGAATTGAACAGGTAATTAAGGAAAATATGTGGAGTGAGGACGGTCTCGCGGATTATGTAGCAACGCAGAAGGAGCAGAAGGATATGGTGACTCTGGCAAAGGTGTTCTCGTATGGATTTATCAGCCTGCTTTCTCTGATTTCCGTGGTAAACGTATTCCACACGATTTCTACGAATATTGCGTTGCGGCGCCGTGACTTTGCAATGCTTCGTTCCGTGGGGATGAGTAAGAAGGGGCTTTTGCGGATGATGCATTATGAATGTCTTTTGTATGGCTCGAAAGCGTTGCTTTTCGGACTTCCGTTTTCTGCCCTTATGGCGGCATTCATTCATAATGTAACGACAAACGTCTATGAGTCAAAATTTACCCTGCCATGGGTGCCGATGGGAATTGCTTCCCTCAGTGTGTTCGCGGTCGTATTTGCTACAATGATATGCAGCATGCGCAAAATCAAAAAGGAGAATCCGATGGATTCGCTGAAGAACGAAAATGTATAATAATATATCAGAATTTAACTTTCAACCGCTCTTCGAATTGTGGATAAAATGGCAGTTCTGTTTGGTAGGGCGTAAGGAAGAAGATTTTTAAAAATGCAGTAGTAAGTGCGGATTGTTCCGCATGACCGGAGGCTTTTTCAATCCGTTGCTTCGTTTCGGTTACGAGACGGTTCCAGCGGATGAGAAAGCCTTCATACTGTTCTGCATCCGGAATACCGAGCCATTTTTTCAGTTTTACTTTCGGGGTAACCGGATTCGGACATTCATAAATCTGGAGAATGTAGTATAAGGCATTGTCTTTAAAGTAACGGGCTAAAGGAAACAGGCGGCAGAGACCAGGACGGCAGGCATGGATACGGCACATGCCGTTTTCCTCTAAAAACGGGCAACTGTTTGTCTTTGCGGAGAAATTCAGATGCGGGAGCAGAAGCCTGTCTGCGGGGTTCAGGGCAATCAGCTGTCTGGTATAAAGCGCTTCAAAGGAAAGACCCGGAAGAATGGCAAGCTGATAAAAGTCGTAAGGGTCTAAGGTAATCGTGTCCTCTGCAAAGCGGCAGCAGGAGGCGTTGCCCTGACAGCCGTCACAGCCAAGCCTTACCATATCGTTTAATGTATATAGTTTTCCATCAGAGATTTCCTCAAGATTCACTTTATGTTCCATAGTAGATTCCTCCTTTAGAAAAAGAGCAGATAGTAGTAGGTCGGCAGGGCATAGCGGACGATTTTCATCCATGGGAAGAAGGAGGATAAATCCGCGATGACCGGGGTAAAAACGAGGGTGCAGAGCAACAGCATCGGAAAGGCGGCGCAAAGCATCGTATGGCTCCGGATGATGGTTCCAAGCAGGGCGTAGAACAAAAGCAAAAGGAGCAGGTAACAGGAGAGCGACAGCACCTCCCACCAAAGATTGCGGATGCAGCTGGAAATGCCAAGGGCAAGCAGGGAAACTGCCCCTGCAGGGAGCAGATAGGAAAGCATGGTGAGCGCCATGCACAAGGGGCGCTCTATCTGGTGCAGCCGTTTGTAAAGGCCGTTCTGGCGGTCAGTGTGCAGTGTCAGCAGTGCAAGGAATCCACAGAGAAGTAAAAAGACTGCGGTAAAGCCACGGAACAGTGGAAAAACGGCAGCAGCTGTGCCAGCAGCGTCGTCTTCTGTGCCCTTGGAAGAGAGGAATGTCACTTCAAAGGAAAACGTATCGCTGCCAAGCAAATAGGAGCGGTAGCTGTGTTCGATTTTTTCTTCCGTGACCGGCGGCAGTAAAAAAGCAGCAGCAGCTTCATTGCTGAACGGGAGATGTCCTGCGGCGGTAAGGGTTTCCTTTAACAGATGCAGGGAGTATTCTTCAAACAGGTTTGCATAAACGAGTTCGTTTAAAACACCTTTGCAGGTGGTAGTTTCAGAAACAAATACGGTAATCAGGTTTTTCAGGTGGTGTTTGTCAAGCTCTGCCTGCAAGGGCTTTTGAAAGAGATAGCCGCATTCGGCGCGTCCGCTTTCTACAA
The DNA here is from genome assembly GCA_910577175.1 of uncultured Lachnospiraceae bacterium. GTDB lineage: Bacteria > Bacillota > Clostridia > Lachnospirales > Lachnospiraceae > SIG307. The sequence continues at coordinate 19,023 of CAJTLU010000001.1, forward strand.
ACCTTATAAGCTCTTCTTTGGAAGGGGCTTCCAAAAAGCGGAAGAGGGAATCGTTTCCCGCAAGAAGCTTTTGGCAAAGGGCTTTTGCCAGTGGGTCGTCTGTTTCAAGACAGAGAGCTGCCGGAATCCGGGAATCTTCTTCTGTACGGAATCCTAGTGAAAGTACAAAAAGAGCCAAAGGAAATAAAAGCAGCAAAAGCAGGATAGATTTGCTTTTCCAAAGACGCTTTAATTGTAAACGGAAAAAAACAGTATAATTCATACGCCGCCTCCTTTTCTGCGAAGGAAAGAGAAAAGTCCTAAGAGCGGCAGGAGAGCCGCAGTATGTGCCAGAACAAGCAGGGTATCCTTTATGGTGAGCGCGTCTCCCGCCAGTCGGCGGAGTCCTGTAAGACAGGCGCCAAGCGGAAGAAACGGGGTAAGCGAATCAAATACAGCAGGCAGAAAGGCATAAGGAAGAAATCCTCCTGCAACGAAAATCATCAGAAGGCCGGAAAACGAAAAGGCCAGAAAACCGCGTCCTGCATTCCGGAACAGGGAAAACAGAACCTGTGTGCAGACTGAAAGACAGAGAACAAGACAAAACAGGAACAGAACGGCTGTCGGAGAAAACGTAAGCTCCGGCAGCAGAACAGAGCCTCCAAGGGAAAGCAGGAGGACTGCAAAGCAGTAGAACAGCACCAGAGGCAGAAAAAGGCTTGCTTCCATACAAAAGGAGCCAATTCCGTTCCGGCGCAGCTGGTCGGACAGTGTCTTTGGCAGTGCCGAGCAGAGAAAGGTGCCCATTCCTGCTCCGAAAAACAGTAAAAGACACAAAAACAGGGTGCATCCATAATATTCAAGCAGGGAAAGCTCCCCGGTTGCGGAAGAGGAGGCGGTGCGAAACGCCGATTCCCTGTCCAGTGCATACTGGAGATTTACAAGGTTGATTTCAGCGGAAACGTCAGAGAAAGCTCCGGAAAGACCATATTCGCGGTATAGGTCGGAGGCAGCATAAATTCCTGCCTGGGCGGAGCCGAGCGTCAGCGCGCCTGCTTCGGCATATTTTGCCAGCAGAAGAGACGGAAAGGAGGTTCCCTCGGGCAGATAAAGCCTTGCGGGAATATTGGTGGCGTCCAGAATGCCGGAAAACATTTTTTCCGGCAGAAGCAAAACGGCGCAAACGGTTCCGTCTGCCAGCGCAGCCATGGCTTCTTCCTCCTCCATCAGCAGGAATGAAAAGCTTCCTGCCGCATCGGTATTGGTAATCAGTGGGAATATAAAGTCGAGGTAGGCTTCCGTATCCTGATTGACCAGGGCAACCGGTGCAAGAAGTGTACCAGTTGTATCTGTGTGATGCTTTTGTGCCCAAAAAACAGCCATACCGGCAAGGAAAAGCGGTATGGCCGCTCCGGCAATCAGCCGGGGAACTGCCTTGACGGCACGTTTCAATTGTAAGAAAAAGAGCACGTTCATGGCGGTTCCTCCCTGTCGGTATGGTAGTGAAAACCAGAATCAGTTTTTGATAGTTTGGAATTAAAGTCCGAGACCTTCCAGCAGTCCGGAAAGCAGAGGATCATTCTGCAGTTTGGTCATAATTTCGGTGATAAGCCCGGAAAAGGCAGTCTCATCCATCTTAAGAAGCTCGTGTTCCGTACCGGTCGGGAGCTCGATATCACATGCGGTAACATCCTGATAAGCGCTTCCGGAAAGGGTGAAGGAAAGACCCTCAGAGCAGGTAAACTCGAAGAAATCAAGGTCAAAGTGGTACTTCTTTCCTTTTTCAACATTCCGGAAAGAGCCCTCTGTAGAAAACTCTGCAGTAAAGTCTAATGCGGTCAGCTTGCCGTTATAGGATACAGACTGATTTTCCATATCAAGCTTCTGTGAAGCGCTGAGGGAAATTCTCTGTCCCATGAAGTTTGCAGACAGCTTTGCCTCGACATCCTCTAACGGGGAATTCTCGCCGGAAAATACCGAAGAGAAAGTAATGGTAATGCCCTGGATGTTAAGCTCGGAGCCAAGGTAGCATACATAGCCGTCCTTGTTTACCGCAACCGTAAGTACGATATCGCCAAGCGTATTTACAATTTCGTCAACAAAAGCGGTAATTTCCTCTGCACTCGGTACATCGATATCTGCAATATTAACGGATTCAGCACTTAATGCGTCAAGGAAAGAGTCAACGAAATACTGTACGGATGCGGAAACCAGATCCCGGTAGGAATCCTTCGAAATCGTCATGTTGTATACTTTCTTTGCAGAAACTTCGCTTGGAAGGGTGACATCGCTCTTCTTTACTTCTTCAGTGACAATCTGCTTCATCATAGCGTCGTATGCGTTGGTGATGCTCTCAGGCAGACTCGTGTTAACATTGGTCTCTGTCTTGAAGAAGTTCCAGATGCTGGCAGTCAGATCTTCCGGAATTTCGATACCGGAGGATGCCAGCTCAGAGGAAATTGCTTTTCCAAGGAAAGAATCCGAGGCAAGATCCTCTTTCAGTGTGGCAAGGTCAATAGAAAGACTGCCGCTTAACAGCTGCGGCACTGTAAGATAGAGCTTGGAAGCATCTGCAAAGGCATTTAAGGTCAAATAGGTGTTGTTGCCATAAGAAATGCCGATAACAGATTTCAGCTGCTCCTTTGCAACATTGATTGCACTGTCAACCGAGAAGCCGATACCGGACAAAAGGGAGGCGTATTCGCCAAATGTTTCACCGGACACATTCTGCAGAGTCAAGGTAGCTCCGGAAGAGTACGGGCTCTTATCGGCGATTGCCTTCTGGATTTCAGAGATTCCCAGAAGATTTTCGAGCGGAGAGGAGGCGGAAAAGGTCTTCTCAAAGGCCTTATCTACGGCTTCCCGCGGAGTTTCTTTTTTACAGCCGACGCATCCTAAGACTAATGCAAGGACTGCAATGAAGGAGACAAGGAGCTTCTTGGTTTTGCGCCCGGTCATGTTTTCTTTTGCTGCTTTCATTATAGAACCCTCCTAAAAATTAAAAGTGTTGAATCAAAGTACGTTTGTCCTGTCTGACGTCCGCTTCCTGCAGCACGCCGTCTTTTAATATGTAGATTGTGGTGCAAAGGGAAAATTCGGCCTCTTCGTGGGTGGTAAATAAAATAATGCCGCCATTTTTGGTAAAGGAAAGAAGCTGCGTATGGATTATCTCCTTGCAGGGCAGGTCAAGTGCGGCGGAAGGCTCATCCAGAATTAAAATCTTTGGAGCGTTCTGCAGGACAGAAACAATACTGATTCGTTTTTTCATACCCTCTGATAGCTTTCTTACCGGCGTTGTGAAGCACTCGGTAAGCCCCATTTGATTGTACAACTTTTCTAAAGCGTCTTCCGGCAGGGAAGCCGGATTCTGCCGCCAAAGCTTTAAATTGTCCTGGACAGTAAGCTCGGGAAGCAATGGATTCAGCTGCGGGACATAGCCTACCGTTTTTGCGGGCGCACTGCTTCTGGAATACAGTGGTGCGCCGTGATACGAAAGAGAACCGGAACCGGGAGACAAAACCCCTGCCAAAACGGAAAGCAGGGTAGACTTTCCGCAACCGTTTTTTCCGATAATACCGATGAAATCCCCTTCCTTTGCCGTAAAGCAAATATCACGGAGAACATGCTTTTTCCGGTAGGAAAATGAAATATGTTCTGCGCACAGCATAATATGCCGCCTTTCTGGCAATGAAACCGCCGCTGGTTGAAAAGTGGTTACTACGAAAAAGAGTATACTATGAAACTTGAAAAAATGCAAGTTTCTTTATAATTTCGTGAGTTTTCGCAGTTTGTAGATGCCCCTGTGTCCCAGCGGCTGTACGGTAAGCTGATTTTGCAAGCGCGAACACTCCGCCGGACTTCCTCTAAGAGCTGTTAAGCCGCTCGGTAGCGTCCTCGCGCCTAACCAGTTCTAAGAGGTGATTCCGGTTGCGCTAAAAGCCGCGGTCCTTCGGACAAATGCAAAATCATCTTACCGTACAGCCGCCGGGACTTCTAAGGGCTCTAAAAAACTGTGAAAACTCAAGTCTTTATAATTTCGTGAGTTTTCGCAGTTATTGTCCGCCGAATACCTTAAGCGCTTCCGACTCATTCAAAATGTGACAGCCGTAGAAGCCCTGCTCCTCCAGCTTTCCGAACAGCTTTCCGAGTTTTTTCGGGCGTTCGTATAAAACGACGTCGTATTCGGCACGGTACTCGTCTGCCTTTGCTAACGCAGGGAGAATGTCCGCGGTATCGTAAATAACGGCAATGCGCCGTTTGGTTTCCGGAATCTGGTAATCCATGTCCGTTAAGATGCTGGCAATCCGTTCAAAGCCGATGGAAAAACCGACCGCCGGGACGGATTCGTTCAGAAACTTTCCGACCATGTTGTCATAGCGTCCGCCGCCTGCGATGGAGCTTCCAAAGTCCAAGGATTCGATTTCAAAAATCGTGCCGGTGTAGTAGCCCTGCCCGCGTACCAGCGACTTGTCATAAACGATGGTATAGGAGCCTTTGGCAAGCGTGGTAACGGCTTCCATCATATAGCGGAGGTTTTCTACCGGGGCCTTGTCTTCGCAGTATTTTGCAGCCTCGTCAAGCGTAAATGGCGTAATACTCATCAAGTCGATAAATTTTTTTACGGTCTCCGGCGCAAAGCCCTTTTCTAAAAGCTCCTCCGAAACCCCGTCTGCGCCGATTTTGTCCATTTTGTCAAAGGCGATGCATACGCTGTCTGCTTCCTCCGGCGCAAAGCCCGCAGCAGAAATCAGGTTTTTTAAAATGCGGCGGTCATTGATTTTAATTTTAAAGTTCCGGATACCGATGTTTAAAAGAGCCTTTGCAGTAGTATCCATCAGCTCGATTTCACTGTTGACGGATTCAGAGCCGAGGATGTCGATATCGCACTGTAAAAACTGGCGCAGACGTCCTTTCTGCGGGCGCTCGGCACGGAATACCTGGTCAATCTGGATGCATTTAAACGGAACCGGAAGGTCTGCACGGTGGCAGGCATAGTAGCGGGAGAGCGGCACAGTGAGGTCATAACGCAGTCCTAAGTCCGCCAGTTCCTTCGGATTACCTGCTGCCAGCACCTTATCCAGCTTGTCCCCTCGTTTTAATACCTTGAAAATCAGCCGGAGGTTTTCGCCGCCTTCACTGTTATCCAAATTTTCGATTTCTTCAAGAATCGGCGTCGTAATACGTTCAAAACCGCAGGAACGGTAGGTCTCCAGGATTTTTGTCTGCAAATAATCGCGGAGCGCGGTTTCCTTTGGTGAATAGTCGTTGGTTCCTTTGACAGATGTAATTTTCATGGAAGCCTCCTTAAAATAGAAAAAGAAAAGAGGCTGTCGCGCAGACTGCGTGGCGGCCTCTTGCTCTGTCTTGCATAGCATTAAGCAATTTTATTTACGGCCTTCGTGATGCGGGAAACCTTTCTTGCAGCCGTATTTTTATGGTAAACACCCTTTGCAGCAGCCTTGTCGATAGCGACAACAGCCTCGGAAAGAGCAGCGCCTGCAGCGGCCTTATCGTTTGCAGCAACCGCAGCGTCTACCTTCTTTACTAAAGTCTTAACCTTAGACTTAATCATCTTATTTCTAAGAGTCTTTGTCTCGATAACGGAAATTCTCTTTTTTGCGGACTTAATATTTGCCAAGTTCAACACCTCCTATGCTTTTGGATTCGTCCGGATTGCCTGCATGTAGTAATCCGGTTCGCATGATTCTGCTCCCGCGAAGCCGGACACGGACGTCTCGACGGAAGCATACTTCTATATCTTAGTATATCCGGCGGATTCTGTCAATACATATTTTAAAAAAAATTGAGGAAAATAGAATGATACCAGGGTCAAAAGGTAAATCATCCGATGCAAGCTCGCTTGCAAGAGGAGCATTTACCTTTCGGCCCGCCCAAGACACCGAAAAGCAGCCATTTTTCGAAGAAAAATGAGCGGATTTGAGGTGTCTTGAGGATTGCGGGAGTGCGAAGCACGGAGCAATCCGTATCATAGCCGGGGTCAAATACTTTTGACCCCGGCATCATAGAATGGGTATAGTGTTCCATATGAAATCATACAATAGAAGGAGGATACATGAGACAGACAGGCGGAAGGACCGATCTGGCGGTCGAACTGAGAGAGGATTTTTCTGAGGATGACGAGCGAATCAAAGGGGTGAAGGTAAAGGAAGAATATCACCGCCGCAGGGACGTACGGGTGTCTACGGTACAGATTACGGATGAGCGCGGCGCAAAGGCGATGGGAAGGCCAATCGGCACGTATATTACGGTAGAGGCAAAGGGACTGCATGAGGGAGAGGAAAGTCTGCGGCGTTTTGTAGCGGAGGTTCTTTCCGGCCAGCTTGCAGAGCTGCTTGACAAAACGGAGGAAAAGGAGAAAAAGGAGATTCTGGTAGTAGGGCTGGGCAACCGGGAGGCAACGCCGGATGCGCTGGGACCGGTTGCGGTAGATGATCTGGTCGTTACGAGACATCTGATTTTGCAGCTCGGAGAGGAATTTCGCAAAAAGTATCATCTCACCTCTTTTTTTGCCCTTGCGGCAGGCGTGCTTGCACAAACCGGGATGGAAAGCGGAGAGGTAATTAAAAGCGTAGTGCGCGAGATGCGGCCGGATGTCGTAATTGCCATTGACGCCCTTGCGGCACGCAGTACGGAACGGCTCGGAACGACGGTGCAGATTACGGATACCGGAATTTACCCGGGCGCCGGTATCGGAAACAACAGGCAGGCGTTAAACAAAGAAACGCTCGGTGTTCCCGTGATTGCGGTCGGTGTTCCGACGGTGGTTGACGCGGCGACGATATTGCGGGAGCGTATGGGAAACTACCTGCGGAAGAAGGGCGTGAGCGATACGGAGTGTGAACAGATGTTAAAGGAAGCGGAAGAGGAAAACGGACAGGTTCTTTTTGTGACGCCGAAGGGGATTGATGAGCTTGTGCACCGGGCCGGGGAAACGGTGGCGGAAGCAATCAATCTTTGCTTTTGCAAAGAGTTACTGTAGCGGTCCGTGTAGGAAAAGGGAGCAAAAGGCACTCCCGCAGAAAGGAGGAAAGAAAAATGCGTGGAGGACAAAAGCTGCGCCGCGCTTACGCAAAGCACAGGGCATTACAGTACGGGAAGCGGAAGACAAAATACCAGAAGAACGGGGAGAGGCGTGTGCTTTGTGCGTTTCTTTTTCTGGCAGTCGGGGCGGGGGTGCTGTATGGAAAAAAGCTGCCGCTGTTATATCTTCCAAAGTCGGGATATGAAAAGATTATAGAGCTTGTGACAATCGAAAACCAGGCGGTAAAAGAGGAGGAGGTACTTCCGATAGAGTATGCTGATGAGCCGGAGGTATATCTTGCCGTCAGTACGCTGACAGGAAAAATACCGGAGTATATAGAGCCGACACCGGTGACGCCGGTCGTGGGACATATTGACGTAAAGGAGGTACTGCAGGACCGTTTTGGCGAATTGGAAACACTGACCTTCCGGAATTTTTTGTCTAATTATTATATTGAAGATGCATCTACCAGGGCGACAGAGGACCTGTTTAATCCTGTCAAGTTATTAAGTGTGGATTTAACAATAAAAAAAGAAGAAAAACCACAGATTCTGATTTTCCATACCCATGGCTCGGAGGGCTATAAGGACAGCCGTTCCGGTGTGACAGAGGATACGGTAATTGGTATGGGAGAAGTGCTTGCCGCGGCGCTGCGGGAGCAGTTCGGTTACAATGTAATCCATGAGACAACCGTATTTGACCGGAAGGCAGACGGTACAGATGACAGAAATAATGCTTATAACAATGCATTGCCGGTAGTAACTGCGCTTTTGGAGAAATATCCGAGCATCGAGGTCGTCATCGATTTACATAGAGACAGCGGGGAGGCGAGAACTTCAGTAATTAACGGAGTCAGCACGGCAAAGGTAATGCTGTTTAACGGGCTCTGCCGTACCAAGGACGGACCAATTTCCTATTATTCTAATGAAAATCTGGCCGGGAATCTTGCGTTCAGCCTGCATACGCAGATTACGGGAAATGAATTGTATCCGGGGCTGATGCATCGGATTTATTTAAAGAGCTATCGTTATAATATGCACCTGAAAGAGAAATATTTGCTGATAGAACTGGGAACACATAAGAATACGGTGGCAGAGGCAAGGACAGCAATGACGCTGTTTGCAGAGGTACTGGCAACGGTGCTTTCCGGCGGACAGTAAGAAAAACGGAAAAGAAGAAAAAAACATAAATTTCTTCTTGCCGCTTTCTGGCATTTGTGCTACAATACGGCAAAGAAATGCCTGATTTAGATACAAGGAGGAAAAACAATGATAAAAATTACGGATAGTGTGCTTTATGTAGGTGTGAATGACCATAAGGTAGATTTGTTTGAAGGAATTTATCATGTGCCAAACGGCATGGCATACAATTCTTATGTGGTCATGGACGAAAAGATTTCCGTGTTTGATTCAGTCGATGCGGCATTCGGGGACGAGTGGCTTAAGAATATTGCAAGTGCGCTCGAGGGCAGAAAGCCGGATTACCTGATTGTGCAACATATGGAGCCGGACCATTCGGCGAACATCGAGCGGTTTATCAAAACGTATCCGGAGGCAAAGGTAGTCGGAAATGCAAAGACATTTTCCATGCTGAATCAGTTCTTTTCTACGGATTTTACGCAGTATCAGGAGCTTGTTACCGATGGAAGCAGTCTTTGCACCGGAGAGCATACCTTTACCTTCGTGTTTGCGCCGATGGTGCATTGGCCGGAGGTCATGGTGACCTATGACAGCAAGGACAAGCTTTTGTTCTCGGCAGACGGCTTTGGAAAGTTCGGGGCGCTTGACGTACAGGAGGACTGGGCAGACGAGGCGCGCCGTTACTACTTCGGCATCGTCGGAAAATACGGGGCGCAGGTACAGAGCCTGCTAAAAAAAGCAAAGGAGCTTGAAATCGAAAAGATACTTCCGTTGCACGGGCCGGTGCTTACAGAGAATCTCGGGTACTATCTGGGATTGTACGATACCTGGTCCTCTTATAGCGTGGAGTCCGAGGGCGTTGTAGTAGCGTATGCCTCGATATATGGAAATACGAAAAAGGCAGCGGAGCAGTTAGCGAAGAGTCTGGAAGAGAACGGGTGCCCTGAGGTAGTGCTAACCGACCTGGCACGTTCTGATATGGCAGAGAATATAGCAAATGCCTTCCGTTACGGGAAGATTGTTTTAGCCTCCCTGACCTATAACGGAACGCTGTTCCCGGCGATGCGGGAGTTTATTGAAAATCTGACGGAGCGCGGCTACCGCGGCCGGGTAGTCGGAATCATCGAAAACGGCACATGGGCCCCTGTGGCTGCCAGACTGATAAAGGAGCGGTTTGCACAGTCGAAGGATATTACCTTTGCAGAGCCTGTCGTAACAGTACGCTCTGCCGTGAAGGAACAGAACGCAGAGGAAATCGGGAAGTTAACCAAAGCGCTGTGCTAGTTCCAACACAGCAGACAAGCAAATAGACCAGCAGGTTTGCTTAAATGTCAGTGATACAGTACACTAGGCCCGGATGTCGAACCGGAAGCGCTTCATCGGAGCGGCATCGCCGCCGTCTAAAAAGTCTGCGACGATGTCCGGTTCCTTTTCCCGTTTCATCACTTGTGCATTTAGCGTGTAGCCCTTCTGCTGCAGGGCTTCGGTCAGGGACGGAAGCTGCTCGCTGATTAGCTCCTGTGCATCCTGCTCTGTCAGATAAAACTTTGCGGTAACATTCTGCTGTAGCAGGGACAGGTGGATGTCGGTAGGACCAAGCGCGTCCATGTCCAGATGCAATAAGATACTGACCTCTTTGGTTTGCGCAGAGAGGTCTTTTTTCTTTGTATAGACATAAAGCTCGCCGTGCGTAAGCTGCTCGGTCAGCCTGAGCGGAAGCTGCACATACGGAAAAAGCTGGTTCAGCGTATTCATAAACTGAATGTTATCCTGCATTTTGGAGCCGGTGTCTGCCGCCAGTTTCATGGAAGCAGAGGAATCCCCGGAGGTTTCCGCCAGTTCTGTCAGCGAAGAAAGCGTAGCTCTGGTTTTTTCGTAAAAATCTTTTATGGCATGCTCCTTTGTCAGGTCCTCCGGCTTCAGTGAAAAACGGCCCAGCAGCGTTTTTTCCAGTAAAGAGGAAAAGAGGGGCTCTTCTTTAAAAAGTGCCGCAGTATCGGCGCCGGAACGCGCCGAAGTCTTTGCGGAAAGAGCGGTAAACAGCTTATTTGCAGTTAATACACCATTTGTAAAATCTTCATTTAACTTTTGGAATTCCGGACTGTCTTTTGAAATTCCGGACAATACTTTTCCAAGTTTCTGATACTCTGCTTCGGAAAGGAACTGCTTTAACGGAGCGTTCTCTTCAAAAACCTCCGGGGTTCCAGAAGGCGCAGAGGAAGCCACCTGTTCCGGTAAAGGCGTCATGCCCTGTTCCGGCACAGAGGCAGTTTCCTTTCCGTCCCCGGCAGGACGGGAGGCAGTCAGGCTTCCGGCGTCTGCTAGAAGAGCGTCCGGAGACGGCGCGGCCGGAGCAGAACCATCTGTCACAGGACGCGGCAGAATACCCTGCTCTGCGGACCCTGCAAAAGAAGGAATGCCTTCTGCGGGAACGGCGCCTGGCTGTGCGTCGGTTTCAGCAGCGGACAAAGTGGCGTCTCCGTCTCCGGAAGGCCCTTCCTCTGGAAACAGAAGTGAGAGGAGCTTTCCGGTAAACGCAGGTGTGACTTCGCCGGACTGCAAAGCGTCGGTCAGTGCAGAAGCGAGAGTAGATGCCTGCCCTGACAGACGGTGCTCAAAATTGCGGTAAGCCTGAAGTTCTGCCGCATTTTCCTTGGTAACCGGAAGATTATGCTTTAACAGGGCAGTCAGGGTCGAAAGCTCGACGCCCTTATTGGAAGCCGAGTATTGTAGCATTTTTTGAATCATTTCTTTATTTGCCGGAAGTCCGGCAGTCAGCAGGGAGCGCACGACGGCTGCAGCAGTTTCGGACTTCGGAAGTCCTGCTGCCTCCAGTGCCCTGTCGATAGCAGATTCGGTAAACGAGGAATCCCCGTCTGTAAGGAGTTTTAATGTAATCAGGACATCGTTGGTTTCCTGTACATAAAATTCTGCCTCTTGTCCGATGGATAACTCCATTGCGCTGCTCAGCTTCGCATGGAGCTGTCTTCCGTCTTCTAAGCGTATGGTTACCTCATTGCTGCGCAGGTCGGTAATTTCCCCTTTTACGACTTCTCCTTTTGCCAAGGTGACGGTATCCTTTCCCGAAGAAAAAACAGAGCGTTTTGTACCGGAAGCCGTTGTATTCCGTACCGACTGCGGTGTGCCGAAAATTCCACTGAACAATCCCATGACGATGCCCTCCTTTTGCTATAGTATAGCCTTTTTGCCAGCGTAACGCAAGACGCTTGCAAATTTAATTGTCACCAAAAACAGAAACCGGGTTGACAATAAAAGAGCGTGTGTGGTACGATGTGCAAAAAGAAGGAGAGGAAGGAGAAGTGCCGTGACGGGAAAGCAGGAGCTATTTGTTTTATTACAGAAAAATCAAGGGACATATTTATCGGGAGAGGAGTTGGCAAAGCAGTTACATATTTCACGGAATGCGGTCTGGAAAGCGGTGGGTGCGCTTCGGAAGGAGGGGCATTTGATTGATGCGGTGACAAGAAAAGGGTATTGTCTCCGGGCGGCTGCCAGCCGGGTCAACGAAGGAGAAATCTGCGGTGCGCTGTCAATGGAGGGCCTGATTCATTCCGTAACGGTGTTAGAGGAAACCGGCTCGACCAGTCTCGTCGCGAAAGACCTCGCCAGGCAGGGAGCCGCGGAGGGAACGTTAGTGGTGGCAAAACGACAGAGCGGCGGGAAAGGAAGATTGGGAAGAAGTTTTTTTGCGCCTGAAGGCGGGATTTATATGAGCGCAGTACTGCGTCCGTCCATCCCGGCGGACCGCGCCGTGTTTATTACAACCTGCGCAGCGGTGGCGGTCGCCCGTGCAATCGAGCAGGAAACCGGGCTTACGGCAGGGATTAAATGGGTCAATGATATTTTTGTTGACGGAAAGAAGGTCTGCGGAATCTTGACCGAGGCGGCATTAGACTTTGAAAGCGGGATTCCCGAATATGTCATTCTCGGCATTGGTATTAACATAGAGCAGCAGAAGCTGCCGGAGGAACTGAAAAGCATCGTGGGCTGTCTGGAGGAATCTACCGGGGCGCCGGTGTCGAAAAGCAGGCTGATTGCCACAGTCTGGAACGAATTTTCAGTTCTTTACAAAGAGCTTGCTTCGGCAGGGTATATGGAAGAGTATAGGGAACGCTCGATTCTGCTCGGAAAGGAAGTAACCGTGCTGTCGGCGGAGGGAGATTATGCCGCAGTTGTGAAAGACATCGACAGGGAGGGGCGGCTTGTTGTAGCACATGACGGGCGTCTTCTTACATTGTCGAACGGGGAAGTCAGTGTAAAAATGAAGTAAAAGGAGAGAAAACAAGAGATGGAAAAAGCAAAGGAGAGTTTTGAAATGGAGCAGAAGGAAAAGGAAACAAAAAACAGGGGCATGAAAAGGGAAAGGAATAAGGTGCTTGACCTCACCAGAGCCGCCTTGATGACCGCCCTGCTTTGCGTACTGGCACCGCACACGATTATGCTTCCGGTCACGGTCAGCCCGGTGGGGATTACGCTCGGAACCTTTCTCGTTTATCTGACCGGCTTTTTGCTGGGGCCGCGGTTAGGAAGCATCAGTATCTTTTTGTATCTGCTTCTCGGCATGATCGGGCTTCCGGTATTTTCCGGGTATAAATGCGGCGCAGCTGCGCTCTTTGGACCGACCGGCGGCTATTTAATCGGGTATCTTTTCTGTGTATGGGTAATTGGCTTCTTAAGTGGAAGAAGCCGCAGCGGGAAATGGGTTGTTGTACGTTTTGTCCTCGCGGCGGTATTGGGAACAGCAGTATTGTACCTGTTCGGAACCATATGGTTTTTGCTTGTATATACCAAAGGAATTACCCTGTCAGATGCGCTTGCCAAGTGTGTGCTTCCGTTCCTTCCGTTTGATTCCGTGAAGATTGTCCTTTCTGCTGTATTGGCAACGGCGCTTCAAAGGATAAGAAAACAGGTCGAAATCGGATAAGATAACAGCCTCCTTTCCACAGACTGCCGCGGGTGATAATTTCTTGCATTCATGCGTCCCGTATGGTATGATAATAAAATACGGAAAGGGGGCTTTTTTACGTCCCCGGAAAACGGAGGCAGTCTGCATGAAAATCAGTGAAATTTACCGGAAAAAGGCGCCGGTACTTTCTTTTGAAATATTTCCGCCAAAACGTGATACTACCCTGACCAGCATTGATGCAACCCTGGATGTGCTTTGCAGCCTCCATCCGGATTTTATCAGCGTCACCTTCGGTGCCGGCGGTTCGGCGACGAACAGCCTGACTGTGGGACTGGCAAAGAAAATCAAAAAAGAATACGGGATAGAGCCGTTGGTGCATCTGACCTGTATCAATTATACGAAAGAAGAGATTCTTGCCTTTGCGGACGAGCTTGCCGAAGCAGGAATTGAAAACGTACTTGCCCTGCGCGGGGACCGGAATCCCGATATTGTGCCGAAGGAGGAGTTTTTCTATGCGTCCGACCTGGTTACCTTTCTGGAAGAGAACCGGAGGGGGCTTTGTGTCGGCGGCGCCTGCTATCCGGAGGGACATACGGAGGCGGAAAGTAAGGTTGCAGATTTACATAATTTGAAGAAAAAGACGGAGGCGGGAGCAGAATTTCTGATTTCCCAGCTGTTTTTTGATAATGAGCAGTTCTATTCCTTCCGGGAGAAAATGGAGATTGCGGACATAAAGCCGCCGGTTTCTGCAGGAATCATGCCGGTAATCAACCGTGCCCAGATTGAGCGCATGGTTTCCCTTTGCGGCGCAAGCCTGCCGGAAAAGTTCCGGCGGATTCTGCAGAAGTATGAGTTTGAAAAGGATGCCCTGTTTGATGCAGGGATGGCATATGCAGTCAGTCAGATTGTCGATTTAGTGGCGCATGACGTGGACGGTGTGCATGTGTATACAATGAATAATCCGGTAGTGGCAAGGCGGATTTGCGACAGCATCCGGAACCTGATTTAGGGAAGGACAAAAAGAAGCAGGAGAAGCATAAAAAGGCAGAACCGGGAGCTTTCAGAATAATGTGCCGCAGGCAGGGGCGGCGGAACGGAGACAGATATGACAAAACAGGAATTTCGGGAATTGGCGGAGCAGAGGCTTGTTTTTTTGGACGGGGCGACCGGCAGCAATTTGCAGCGTGCGGGAATGCCGGCAGGCGTCTGTCCGGAGGTATGGATTCTGGAGCATCCGGATTGCTTTATCCGGCTGCAGAAGAGCTATCTGCACCGGGGGACCGATATTCTGTATGCACCGACATTTACGGCGAACCGGATTAAACTTGCCGAGTACGGACTCGAAGATAAGCTTCCGGAAATAAACCGCGGCCTGGTAGAGCTTAGCAAGCGTGCCGTCGGCGAATATATGGTGGAACAGCGCAATGCGCAGATGATTCCGTACATTGCCGGGGACGTAACCATGACGGGGCAGCTTCTTGCGCCGCTCGGGCCGCTTTCCTTTGAAAAGGCGGTAGAGGTTTATAAGGAACAGATGCGGCTGCTTGTTTCCGCAGGAGTCGATTTATTTGTCATCGAGACGATGATGAGCTTGCAGGAGGCGCGCGCGGCGCTGCTTGCGGCGGGAGAAATCTGCAGTCTCCCGGTGATGGTGACGATGACCTTTGATGAGACGGCACATACGCTTTACGGGACGGAGCCGGAGACGGCAATGCTTGTGTTGCAGGGGCTTGGTGCAGATGCGGTCGGGGTCAACTGCGGCGCGGGACCGGAGCGCAGCGAGGAAATCGTGCGCAGAATGAAAGCGGTGGCAAATGTTCCGGTGATTGCAAAGCCGAATGCGGGACTGCCGCGTTTTATTGACGGGGAAACCGTCTACGACCAGGGGCCGGAGCAGTTTGCGGAGGGAATGAAGCGCCTTGTTTCCGCGGGAGCCGGGATTTTAGGCGGCTGCTGCGGAACGACGCCGGAGCATATCGAGTATTTGTGCGAAGCGCTCTCTAAGACTTATCCGCCGCATATTTCCGAAACGCAGGTCAGCGCGCTTACGAATGAGCGCCGTGCGGTATATGTGTCTCTGGACGGCTCCTTCCTGCCGGTGGGCGAACGTATTAACCCGACAGGAAAGAAGGCGTTCCAGGAGGCGCTGCGTGCGGGAGATACCTCGGTCGCGGCGGCATTTGCGGCTGAGCAGGAGGAGAATGGTGCGGCGGTTTTAGATGTCAATGTAGGAATGGGAGGAATTGATGAGAAGCAGATGATGTGCCGGATTGTAGAGGAAATTACGCAGACGGTAAACCTCCCGCTTTCCATTGATACGAGCGACGCAGCGGTGATGGAAGCGGCGCTCCGGATTTATCCGGGACGTGCGCTTGTCAATTCGGTTTCCCTGGAGGAAGGACGTGCGGAGCTTTTGTTTCCGCTTGTGAAAAAGTACGGCGCGATGGCAGTCGTGCTTCCGCTCGGCAGTACGGGGCTTCCGAAGGACGTTGCGGAGCGCAGGGAGAATCTCCGCACGCTTGTGCAGAAGGCGGCGGAGTACGGAATTCCGAAAGAATCCCTTGTAGCGGATGGTCTGGTTATGACGGTCGGCGCAAAGCCGGATGCCGCGCTGGAGGCGCTGGATACGATACGTTATTGCAGGGAGGAGCTGGGGATTGCCACAATCTGCGGGCTTTCCAACATTTCTTACGGACTGCCGGAGCGGAGCTATATCAATACTGCGTTTCTGATGATGGCGGTAACATGCGGACTGACGATGGCGATTGTCAATCCGGCGCAGGAGCTTCTGATGAATCTTGTATATGCCTCTGAGGTACTCCGGGCGAAGGAGGATGCCGCAGGGCGCTACATTGCAAGGGCGGAATGGCTGAAGGAGAGAAGGGAGCGGGAAGCCGGAGACGGCATAAAGGCGGTTCCTGCAGAGCCGAAGAAGGCGTTCGTGCCGGAGCCTGCGAGGAAAAAGGAGGCTTCGGGGGCGGAGGAAGAGACTCCGCTTTACAGGGCAGTGCTGCGGGGTGAGAAAAAGACCATTGCGGCACTGGCAAAGAAAGAGCTTGCCGCAGGGGCGGAGGCAGCGTCGCTGTTAGAGAAAGAGCTGATACCGGCGATTACCGAAGCGGGAAACCGCTTTGAACAGAAGAAATATTTTCTTCCGCAGCTCATCGGGGCGGCAGAAGCCATGAAAGCAGCAGTAGAGGTCTTAGAGCCGCATCTTAGGAAGGACGGTGCCGGCAAAAAAGCGGGAACCGTCGTAATTGCAACCGTTGAAGGGGATATCCATGACATCGGGAAAAATCTCGTGGCGCTGATGTTAAAAAATCACGGCTTTGAGGTAGCGGACCTGGGAAAGGATGTTCCGGGGGAGCGTATTATTGCCGAGGCGAAACGTCTGGACGCGGATATTATTGCGCTTTCGGCATTGATGACAACTACGATGCGCGGCATGGCAGAGGTCGTGGAGCTTAGAAACCGCGAGGGGCTGCGGGCAAAGATTATGATTGGCGGCGCCGTGACAACGCCGGAATATGCGGCGGAAATCGGTGCGGACGGTTATTCTAAGGATGCACAGGAGGCAGTAGAAGTAGCAAAACGGCTGACGGGTACGAAGGAATCGAATTGAGGAATGAGAAAGAAAATGACAAAACGTATGCGCGGCAATCTGCTTTTGCTGCTGACGGCGTTTATCTGGGGCGTGGCGTTCGTAGCGCAAAGCGAGGGAATGAAGTATGTGGAGCCTTTTACGTTTACCGGGCTCCGTTCCTATCTTGCGGGAATTGTCCTGCTGCTCTATTTGGGAATCCGTAAGGCTTTTGAAAAGCGGCGGAAAAACGGGATACCGGGAATAGCCGCAGCAAAAGAAGCGGAAAATAAGGCAGCAGAAAACGGTAAGGAAAAGAACGGTTCCGTAAGCCCCCTTTTTTTCGGCGGGATTTGCTGCGGTATCGTGCTTTTTACGGCAACCATGCTCCAGCAGACCGGAATCAAGTATGCGCCGGAGCCTGGTAAGGCGGGCTTTATTACCGCGCTCTATATTGTCCTGGTGCCGGTTTGCGGGATTTTTGCGAAAAAAAGACCCGGTATGAAGGTATGGCTTGCCGTTCTGCTTGCATCGGCAGGGATGTATCTGCTTTGCATTGCCGACGGCTTTACGCTTGACAGGGGCGACGGCTATCTGCTGCTTTGTGCCGCGGCGTTTACGGGACACATTCTGGTGGTAGACTATTTTTCCCCGAAAGCGGACGGCGTTGCGATGTCGTGTATCCAGTTTTTTGTCTGCGGGATTTTGGGAACGGCAGGAATGCTGTTGACAGAGCAGGTGCAGATAGCGCAGATTTTGAAGGCATGGCTGCCGCTTGTTTATGCGGGAGTGCTGTCCGGCGGCGTAGGATACACGCTGCAGATTGTGGCGCAGAAGGATACGGAGCCGGAGGTGGCGTCCCTTCTGATGAGCCTGGAATCGGTATTTGCGGTTTTAGGCGGGCTGGTGCTGTTAGGGCAGACGCTTTCCATAAGGGAGACCGTGGGCTGCGTGCTTGTCTTTGCTGCGGTGATTCTGGCGCAGCTGCCAAAACGCAACGGGCAATAAAAGTTGTGCATCGTAAAAAAGTATGCTATGATAAGAGAAAGAAAAGGATAAAATAAATAAGCGCGGCTTTTTGCCGGAAAGGGAAAGGACCGCACGGAAAAGAGGGACAATGTATACGGTTGAACTGAAAAAGCTGGTAGAAAAAATGCAGTTAGAAAATTGTACGCCGGAGCTGGATATCGATCATATTCTGATTACACAGCCGGACGTGAACCGTCCAGCACTGCAGTTAGCGGGATTTTTCGACTATTTTGACGCGGAGCGTGTCCAGATTATCGGAAATGTCGAGCATGCCTATATGGAGAAGATGGAGAAGGACCATGGTATCAGCATTATGAAAAAGCTGTTAAGCTTTAAGGTGCCGTGTATTATTTTCTGCCGTGGCATCGAGGTTCCGGAGAGCATGCGGAAAATCGCGGCAGAGGCGGGCGTGCCGTTGCTCCGTTCCACGGCGTCTACCTCTTCGTTTATGGCAGAGGTTATCCGGTGGCTGAAGGTGGAGCTGGCGCCGCGCATTTCGATTCACGGTGTGCTGGTAGACGTTTACGGCGAGGGCATTCTCATTATGGGCGAGAGCGGCATCGGAAAGAGCGAAGCGGCACTGGAGCTGATTAAGCGCGGGCACCGCCTTGTTTCAGACGATGTCGTGGAGATTAAAAAGGTAAGCGACGAGACGCTGATTGGTACGGCGCCGGATATTACAAGGCACTTTATTGAGCTGCGCGGAATCGGCATTATCGACGTAAAGACCCTGTTTGGTGTTGAGAGCGTGAAGAATACGCAGTCGATTGACCTCGTGATTAAGTTAGAGGAGTGGAACCGTGACAAGGAATATGACCGTTTCGGGCTGGACGAGGAATATACCGAGTTTCTCGGGAATAAGGTAGTATGTCATTCCATTCCGATTCGTCCGGGCCGTAACCTTGCCATTATCTGCGAGTCTGCGGCGGTGAATTACCGTCAGAAAAAGATGGGCTACAATGCGGCACAGGAGCTTTATAACCGTGTGACAAGCAACCTGATGAAAAAGAGCGACTAAAAGAAGGTGAAAGGCAGGCATATGGAGCAGTTTGTTTTCGGAATCGATATCGGCGGTACAGCAATTAAATGCGGATTATTTACAAAGGACGGTGAACTGAAGGAAAAATGGGAGATACCGACCGCACGGGCAGATGCAGGAGAAGGCGTACCGCAGGACATTGCGGATACGATTTCAGAAAAGTGCAGGGAGCACGGGATTACAAAGGAACAGGTGCTTGGAGCCGGGCTTGGTGTGCCGGGACCGGTCAGGGAGGACGGGTTCGTTTCCCATTGCCCGAATCTCGGCTGGCGGGAGAAAAATGTCAATGAGTTGATGGAACGCCTGACCGGTATTCCTACAGCGGCAGCGAACGATGCCAATGTAGCGGCACTCGGGGAAATGTGGAAGGGCGGCGGCGCCGGCGTAAAAAACATGGTTCTGGTGACGCTTGGAACCGGTGTCGGCGGCGGAATTATTGTGGAAGGGAAAATCGTGTCAGGCGCGTCGGGCGCAGGCGGCGAGCTGGGTCATATGGTGATGAATCCGCAGGAGAGCGAGGCATGCGGCTGCGGCGGGTTCGGGCATCTGGAGCAGTATGCCTCGGCGACCGGTATTGTGCGTATGGCAAAAAAACGTATTGCAGAAGCAGGAGGCGGTTCCGTGCTTTGCAGCCGGGAGGAGCTGTCTGCAAAGGATATCTTTGACGCGGCGAAGGAAGGGGATACGTTAGCAAGGGAGCTGGTGGATGAGCTCGGTGCGGTTTTGGCGCGGGCACTTTCCCATGTGGCGGCAGTAGTGGACCCGGAGGTCTTTGTTATCGGCGGAGGCGTCTCCCGTGCCGGTTCTATTTTAACCGAGGCAATAGAGTCGCATTACAACAAGGGAATTATGAAAGCACTCCAGGGAAAGGCGTTCCGCCTTGCGACGCTTGGAAATGATGCCGGCATTTATGGCTGTGCAAAACTGATTTTGGACAGGACTGCAAAATAAAGGGGTTGAATTGTTTGGAAGGCTTTTTGGAAGCGCTTGAAAAAATCATACCGGAAAAGGAAAGGGTTCTGCAGAAGGAACCGATGAGCCGTCACACGACATTCCGTGTAGGGGGACCTGCGGAATATTTTGTGACGGCAGATACAACCGGAGAGCTGCAGGAGGTGCTGCTGCTCTGCAAAAGGTATAAAATGCCGTGGACGATACTTGGAAACGGTAGTAATGTGCTGGTTTCCGACAACGGGATTAAGGGCGTTGTAATCCGGCTCGGCGGGAATTTTACGGCATATGAAATCAAAGAAGACCTCTGCGGCGGTACGGCAGAGGCTTCGGCAGGCGCAGGCATTTCTCTTTCTTTCTTTGCTATGAAGCTTGCGAAACGAGGCTTTACCGGTTTCGAGTTCGCGGCAGGGATACCAGGGAGTGTGGGCGGCGCCGTTGTGATGAATGCAGGCGCCTACGGAGGAGAAATCAAAGACTGCATTACAAAGGCGGAGATTGTGACAGAGGATGGGGAATGCAGGTTTCTTTCTGCGGACGAACTGCAGCTTTCCTACCGCCACAGCATCCTGATGGAAAAGAACTGGATTGTGACAAGGGCATGGTTCTCGTTTTCCATTGGTTCTAAGCTCTATATCCTGTCTAATATTGAGGAGCTGAACCGCAGACGGAAGGAAAAGCAGCCGTTAGAGCTGCCGAGCGCTGGTTCTACCTTCAAACGTCCTGCCGGAAACTATGCGGGAAAGCTGATTATGGAGGCAGGACTTGCAGGCGCCCGGATTGGCGGGGCAGCAGTTTCGGAAAAGCACTGCGGATTTGTCGTAAATCTGGGAAATGCCACTGCGGCGGATATTTATGCGCTGATGCGGCATATTATAGTGACGGTAGAAGAAAAGAGCGGCATACGACTTGCACCGGAGGTAAAGCTGCTCGGAGAATTTTAGCTTTGGCCTGGTATGCTTCGGAGGAAACTATGTCATTTTCGATGGAGGTAAAGCGGGAGCTTTCCGGGGTATTTCCCCAGGCAAGGCACTGCAGGATTGCGGAGCTTTCCGCACTTATTACACAATGTGGAAAAATAGATGTTGACAAAAGTGGACATCTTCATATAAAATTACAAACGGAAAGCGGGTATGTGGCACGCAAATGCTGCCTGCTGTTCCACCGGCTGTGTTCCCTGCCGCTTTCGGTCTGTGTAAGGACGGCAAAGGGAAAACGGACATCCGTCCAGTATGTTATGAAAATACAGGGGGATGAAGCTGTAAAAAAGATATTGGAATTGTTGAAGTTAAAAACGCTTGGCAAGGACGGCCTGCTTGCGGCAGACGGTATGGTTATACTGCATACCTGCTGCAAGCGGGCATTTCTGCGGGGAATGTTTCTCGCGTCCGGTTCGGTCAGTAATCCGCAGAAGTCGTATCATTTTGAAATCAGCGAGCAGGAGCGGGAGCGGGCAGAACAGCTCCTTGTGCTGATTCGTTCGTTTGAAGTAGATGCCAAGCGGATTGTGCGGAAAAGCTATCATGTGCTTTATGTCAAGGAAGGCGCGCAGGTAGTAGAACTGTTAAATATTATGGAGGCGCATCTTGCCCTGATGGAGTTTGAAAATGTACGGATTGTAAAGGACGTGCGCAATTCCGTCAACAGGCAGGTCAACTGTGAGACTGCCAATCTGAGCAAGACTGTAAATGCTGCCAGAAGGCAGTATGAGGATATCGTATTTATCCGGGAAAAAGCAGGGCTGCATGCGTTGTCCGAGAATCTGGAGGAGGTTGCGTTGCTGCGGCTTTCTTATCCGGAGGCGTCATTGACAGAGCTGGGTGAGATGCTCAGCCCGAAGCTTGGAAAGTCCGGCGTAAACCACCGTCTGAAAAAAATCAGCGAATATGCGGAGAGTTTACGGGGTTAATTAAAGGAGGATTTGAAATGATTTCAAAAAGTATCACAATCAGTATTCCTTCCGGTCTGGAAGCAAGGCCGGTAGCACTTTTGGTACAGGTGGCGAGCCGTTACGACAGCAGGATTTATATTGAAAGCGGCGACAAAACAATCAATGCCAAAAGCATCATGGGAATGATGACGCTCGGGCTTGCTGCGGGAGAGAATGTGACGGTGAATGCGGACGGAGCGGACGAAGAGAGCGCCATTGCCGAGATTGAAAAGTATCTGAGTGCGGATAGTTAGTGCCTTGTCCCGCTGATATTTAGTCAAACCCACTTGTCTATTTGCTCATCTGCCGCGTTGAATTTTCTAGCCGTAGCCACCGCTACACCGTCAAAAATCCGCCTTGCAGATGAACAAATATCCTGTGTGCTTTCGCCAAATATCAACAGGACAAGACACTAGGAAGGATTGCCGTAAGGATGCGGGTTATGCGTGTCTTTGCGGCTTTGCTTTTGCAACAGGTGGGACATGCTGCGGCAGGATGGCGCCGGGAAAGGAGGAGGCATGGAATTTACACATCTTCATGTACATACGGAGTACAGCCTTTTAGACGGTTCTTCTAAAATCAAGGAAATTGTCGCCCGTGCGAAGGAGCTTGGCATGGACAGCCTTGCGATTACCGACCACGGGGTAATGTACGGGGTCATTGACTTTTACCGTGCCTGTAAGGCGGAGGGCATCCGTCCGGTCTTAGGCTGTGAAATCTATGTCGCGCCCGGCTCCCGATTTCAGAAGGAGGGCAACGCCTCGGATGAGCGGTATTACCATCTGGTGCTGCTTGCCGAAAATAACAAGGGCTATTCCAACCTGATTAAGATTGTTTCCAAGGGCTTTACCGAAGGGTATTATTATAAGCCGCGTGTCGATTTAGAAGTTCTGCAAGAGTATCACGAGGGAATTATCGCGCTTTCGGCGTGTCTTGCGGGCGAGGTTGCCACACAGATACGGCGCGGCTTTTATGAGGAGGGAAAGGCTGCGGCTCTGCGCCTTCTGGATATTTTCGGCGAGGGAAATTTTTTCCTGGAGCTGCAGGACCACGGGATTCCCGAACAGAAGACCGTGAACCAGGCGCTGTTACGCATGAGCGCGGAGACAGGCATTCCGCTTGTTGCCACAAACGACGTGCATTATACGTTTGCCGAGGACGAGAAAGCGCACGATATCCTGCTCTGCATCCAGACGCAGAAAAAGGTATCGGATACGGACCGGATGCGCTATGACGGCGGGCAGTATTACCTGAAGTCGCCGGAGGAAATGGAGACGCTGTTCCCTTATGCGAAGGAGGCGCTGCGGCGGACGAAGGAGATTTCGGACCGCTGCGATGTGGAGATTGTATTCGGAGAGTATAAGCTGCCAAAGTACGATGTCCCGGAGGGCTATACGGCAAAGGAATACCTTCGTCTGCTCTGTGAGGAGGGCTTTGCGGCGCGCTATCCGGAGGCGGACGATTCACTCAGGGAGCGCTTAAACTATGAGCTGAAGGTAATTGAGGACATGGGCTTTGTTGATTATTTCCTCATTGTCTGGGACTTTATCAAATACAGCCGCGACCATGGGATTGCGGTCGGCCCCGGCAGAGGAAGCGGCGCCGGGAGTATAGCGGCGTACTGCTTACGGATTACCGATATCGACCCGATTCACTATAACCTGCTGTTTGAGCGCTTCTTAAATCCGGAGCGTCTGACGATGCCTGACTTTGATATCGATTTCTGCTTTGAACGTCGGCAGGAAGTTATCGACTATGTCGTGCGGAAGTATGGAAAGGACCAGGTCGTGCAGATTGTTACGTTCGGTACAATGGCGGCGCGGCTTGCCATCCGTGATGTCGGACGGGCAATGGACCTGCCGTATGCGAAGGTAGACAGCGTTGCAAAGCAGGTGCCGAACGAGCTTGGGATTACGATAGAAAAGGCGTTGGTACAGAATCCGGAGCTGCGGCAGATGTACGAGACGGATGAGGAAGTAAAAGAGCTGATTACAATGTCTGAGCGTCTTGAGGGGCTTCCGCGCCATACGTCGATGCATGCGGCGGGGGTTATCATCAGTAATGCGCCGGCGGACGAATATGTCCCGCTCTGCCGCGGCGCGGACGATGTGATTGTCACGCAGTTTACGATGACGACGTTAGAGGAGCTTGGGCTTTTGAAAATGGATTTCTTAGGCCTTAGGACACTGACCGTCATCCAGGATGCGGTAAAGTTAATAAACCGGGGCAGGAGCGGGGCAGATGTGCTGGATATCGATGCGATTGATGAGGTGGACCCGAAAGTATACGAGCTAATCAGCTCCGGAAAAACGGAGGGCGTGTTCCAGCTGGAAAGCACCGGCATGAAGAGCTTTATGAAGGAATTAAAGCCGGGAAATATGGAAGACATTATTGCGGGGATTTCCCTGTACCGTCCGGGACCGATGGACTTTATCCCGAAGTATATCGGAGGAAAGCACAATCCCACGTCGGTCGTATACGACTGTAAGGAGCTGGAACCGATTTTACAGCCGACCTACGGCTGTATCGTATACCAGGAGCAGGTCATGCAGATTGTACGGGACCTCGCAGGTTACAGCTACGGGCGGAGCGACCTGGTGCGCCGTGCCATGTCGAAGAAAAAGGCGTCGGTGATGGAAAAGGAGCGCCGGAATTTCGTATATGGGAATGCCGAGGAAGGGGTAAAGGGCTGTATTGCAAACGGAATTTCCGAGCAGGTTGCCAATAAAATTTTTGATGAGATGACAGATTTTGCAAAATATGCCTTTAACAAGTCCCATGCGGCATGCTATGCGGTAGTCGCCTACCAGACCGCTTATTTAAAGTGCTATTATCCGGTGGAGTTTATGGCGGCGTTAATGACCTCGGTTATGGACAATGCCGGGAAGGTGGCAGGGTATATCCTGACCTGCCGCCAGATGGGGATTGAAATACTGCCGCCGGACGTAAACAAGGGCGAGGCGCGGTTTACGACGGAGGGAAACTGCATCCGCTTTGCACTCGCGGCAATTAAGGGACTCGGAAAGCCTCTGATTGAAGCGGTTACGGCGGAGCGTGAGGAAAACGGGGCATATACGACCTTAAAGGACTTTGTGGAGCGCCTGTCCGGAACGGGAGTCAATAAGCGTTCCCTTGAGAGCTTTATCAAATCCGGTGCGTTTGACTGCCTAAAGGGCAACCGGCGGCAGCTGATGCAAAGCTATGCCGCAATTGTGGACAACATCGTGACGGACCGGAAGAAGAGCCTTTCCGGTCAGATGAGCTTGTTTGATTTTGCCGCGCCAGAGGATAAGGAGAGCTTTGAGGTACGGCTGCCGGATGTTCCGGAGTTTGATAAAAACGAATTGCTGGCGTTTGAAAAGGAAACGCTCGGGATTTATCTGAGCGGACATCCGTTACAGGAGTATGAAGCTATGCTTGCCGCTAATGTGACGAGACTTTCCTCTGATTTTCTCCCGCCGGAGGAAGGTGAAATGGAAGAGTCGAAGGTCAATGACGGCGAGGCGGCGGTCATCGGCGGAATGATTACCGGGATTACAAGAAAGACGACCTGCAGTAATTCGCTTATGGCGTTTGTCACGGTGGAGGATTTGCTGGGAACCGTGGAGGTCATTGTCTTCCCGCGGGACTTTGAAAAGTATAAGCAGGAGATTTATGAAGATAATAAAGTATTAATCCGGGGAAGAGTCGGTGTCGAAGAGGAGCGCGCGGCGCGCCTGATTTGTAGTGAAATTATCCCGTTTGCATCGGTACCGCGTGAGGTATGGGTGCGCTTCCCGGACAAGGAAGCCTTTTTGCAACAGGAGCAGAGGCTGTACGGGATACTGGATTCATTTGACGGGAAGGATGAGACAGTCGTGTATTGTGTGGCAGAGAAAGCGATAAAACGTCTGCCGAAAAGCCATACAACAGCAGCGTGCGGGGCACTGGAAAAACAGCTTCTGGAAGCTTTTGGAAAAGAATCTGTAAAAGTCGTGGAAAAAAAACTTGAAAAACATGGATAAACGCAGTACAATACTATGGGAATGTATTTGGGAATATAGCACGGAGGAATGGAGATATGGCAACAAAAAAAGTGGTAAAGAAGGCTGCGGAGCCGGGAGATAATATTAAGACCATCGGAGTATTGACGAGCGGGGGCGACGCGCCTGGCATGAACGCGGTGATTCGTGCCGTAGTCAGGACTGCGCTTGCAAGCGGCAGAAAAGTAAAGGGAATCCGCAGAGGTTATGCCGGACTTCTGGAAGAAGATATTGTTGATATGAACGCAAAGAGCGTTGCCGATATTATCCAGCGCGGCGGAACTGTTTTATATACCGCAAGATGCGCGGAGTTTATGACGGCAGAAGGACAGGACAAGGGCGCGGCAATCTGTAAGAAGCACGGAATCGATGCGATTGTTGTCATTGGCGGCGACGGTTCTTTTCAGGGCGCCAGAAAGCTTGCGGCACGCGGCATTAATACCATCGGGGTGCCGGGAACCATTGACCTTGATATTGCCTGCACGGACTACACAGTCGGCTTTGATACGGCAATCAATACGGCAATGGAGGCAATTGATAAGGTGCGCGATACCTCTACTTCCCATGAAAGATGCAGCATCATCGAGGTAATGGGCCGTCATGCAGGTTATATTGCGCTCTGGTGCGGTATTGCCAACGGTGCGGAAGATATCCTTCTTCCGGAGCGTTATGAGGAAGGCTTTGAGCAGCGTATTATTGAAAATATCAGAGAGAAGCGGAAAATCGGCAAGAAGCATCATATCATTATCAATGCGGAAGGTGTCGGCGATTCCTACGAAATGGCAAAGCGTATTGAGCAGGCAACCGGTATGGAGACAAGAGCAACGATTGTCGGACATATCCAGCGCGGCGGAAGCCCTACCTGTAAGGACCGCGTTTATGCTTCCACAATGGGAGCTATGGCGGTGGATTTGCTCTGCAAGGGCAAGACAAACCGTCTGGTAGCTTACAAGAACGGACAGTTCTGCGACTATGATATTGAGGAAGCGCTTGCGATGAAGAAGGACCTGGACGAGTACATGGTACAGATGTCAAAGCGGCTGTCAAGATAAGGACGGGCTGCTGTAAAGGCATGGCACAGATGGAGAAAGTAATGACGGTCTTTGACTGGTGGTCTGGCCCTGTGTGCGGGATTGCAAACTATAAAGGTGTTCCATGTATCTATGAAAGAATCTTTGATGAAGTGAAAGATGAATGGAGCGATGAATACTATCTGACCCCGATAGGAGAAGATGCAGTAAACATACTGCTTGGGGATTGGGAAATCTGGTGTGAAGCGGTCCGGAACGGAAAGCCTCTTACAAGTTATTATGCTTTACCGGATAGAAAGAAGTATTTCCGTATAGTAGAGCTGTCTGAGCAAAAAAGGGCATATAAGAGGGCAGCCGTTTTTCGGGGACAGATTGATAAGGGATTTATTCCTGTTGATTATTATGTAGAATGGATAGAAAAATAATCTCTGATATAGGAAGCACTTTGATATGATTGGGAATAAAAGGCTGTTGCAGTTTTTATTTTGCAACAGCCCCTTGTTTTCTATCAGACTGCCTCGTCGACATTGGCGCCAAGCAGCGCGTCTAGGTCGGCGGCTTTTTTGTTTTTATCGTAATCTGAGTTACCGTACTTAATCATGGTACGGGTTGTTCCGCCTGCGACATAGGAACGCCCGCATTCCGGGCAGATAGCGGTTTTGATGGAAACCGTGGCGGAAATCAGCTCGTTTCCGGGCTTATTTCCCTCCCGTCTGGCATTGGCGACATGTTCCTTTTCGTGGGACATTACTGCGCCTGCCGAAGCTTCCGGAGCGATATGTCCCGGAGCCTTGAAGGAGACGTTGCCTTCGTTTGAGCCGTCGACATACTTACGTTCCTTGCAGGTCTGGCATTCGCCCTTTTTATCTGCCTTTTCCGTGCGCCTTCCGGAAGCTTCAATCTGATCTGCGGAAACGCTGCCGGTTTTTGCAGCCGGGTCCACAGGAATGCTTCCGTGTACAGGGAAAGCAGCAGTTCTGTAATCCGCGTCATTTTGAAATTGATTCATAGAAATAAACATAGGTCTACCTCCTTTTTCCTGCTGAAAAGAGCAAGATTATCTTTTATCCCTTGCCGGGGAATGGGTACTCATTTTATCCTGCTGGCGTTCCCTCTGCCGTTGCATAAGATAGCCGGAAAGGGCAGTGTTTGGTTCTACAAACCGGCAGCCGTAGCTATAGGTCTGCTTCTCTTCGTCAAATTCCCTGCGTACAATCTTAGCGGCAAGTGCAAGCGTTTTGCGTCCCATAAGCGGGATGGTAAAACGGATGGTACGCGAAACGTCATATTTTTCTTTACTGATAAATCCAAAACCGGTTTCACTGATGTCCCGTACCAGTACGTCGAACGGCTTCGGCCCTGTGTGCTGGAATACGAAAATTTTCATGGGTTCACCGATATATACACGGAAAGCATTGCGCCGGTTGTAAGGCTGGGCTTCCTCCGAAAGCGGAATCTTATAGTATACCTTCCCTTTGGTTTTTGTTAAGGAAAGGGAAACAGAACGCCATCCGAAGACGGTCTGTTCCTGGATATACAAAAGGTCGACGGTACAGGAACTGCCAAAACCGACGGTCCGTCCGTCGATTAAAATAGGCTCCAGCAGAATATAGTCGGAATTCACCTGGGCAATCGTTGTTGGTAAGTCTTTTGATTTTATTCCCATGGTGACTACAAGAGTCACCGCAGAATGTTCGGCTAGGTCAGCGATGGTCATAAGAGCCCCCTTGATCTATATTAAAACAAATCTTTCAGTCATTTACAGCATATTATACTATAAGTTTCTGCGGGGTGCAAGAAAGTTTTAATTTGAATTTCTGAACTTTTTTTGAATTAGTTTCAAAAAATTCAGCAGTATCTGCGGCGTTATTTTTTGACGGTTCAGGAAAAAACTCTCTTTTCCGGTGCCAATGGGAATAAAACCCTTGGAATCTCTTTCCGAAATGACTTGACGAGGGGAGAGGTCTGTGCCATACTATCTATACGAAAGAAGTACATACGTCCGGCGGGAAGACCGGTACGTGGTGCCGCAGGGACGCGGCGGGAAGGCAGGATAAAATGAAGTTTACGAAAATGCAGGGGTGCGGAAATGATTATGTTTACGTAAATTGCCTGAAAGAAACGGTGGAAAATCCGGCGGAGGTTGCAGTCAGAATCAGTGACCGGCATTTTGGCGTCGGCTCGGACGGACTGATTTTGATTTGTCCTTCCGAAACGGCAGATTTCAAAATGGTAATGTATAATGCGGATGGTTCCCAGGCACAGATGTGCGGCAACGGAATCCGTTGCGTCGGAAAATACGTGTACGATTACGGACTGACGGACAAGACCGTGGTTCTGGTGGAGACACCGGCTGGTGTGAAGGAGCTTACGCTTCATATAGAAGAGGGAAAGGTAGCGGAAGTGACGGTTTGTATGGGGAGCCCGGTGACGGAGGCAGAAAAAATCCCGGTAATCGCAGAAAAGAGCCCGGTAATCGCAGAGCCGGTTGAAGTGGAAGGCAGAAAGGAAGTAATGACCTGTGTTTCTATGGGAAATCCACATGCCATCTTTTTTGTAGAGGACCCGATGTTGCTTCCGTTAGAGCAGCTCGGACCAGCCTATGAGACGCATGAGCGCTTCCCGGAGCGTACCAATACCGAGTTTGTCCGGGTCATCGACAGGAATACGTTACTGATGCGCGTATGGGAGCGCGGCTCAGGCGAGACGCTTGCCTGCGGTACCGGCGCCTGTGCCTGTGCCTATGCAGCGATTGTAAACGGCTATACAGAGGATACGGTAACGGTAAAGCTTCTTGGAGGGGATTTGAAAATACAATATGACAGGGACAAGAATGTTATTTATATGACCGGACCTGCAGTAACGGTATTTGAGGGGGAATATGAAGCATGATTTTTCCGAAATGGATTCAAAAAGGAGATTGTATCGGGGTGACGGCATGTTCTGCGGGAAAGACGGAGCCTGTGGATTTCGTCCGGCTGGATTCTGCCGCAAGACAGATGGAGCGCCGCGGCTACCGTGTGTTTGAGACTCCGGATACAAGAAAAAATGAAAAGGGGAGAAGCGCCCCGGCAAGGGTACGCGCAGAGGAGCTGCATTCTCTGGCGGAGCGTCCGGAGGTTTCCTGGGTCGTGCAGGCATCCGGAGGGGATTACCTTGCCGAGATGCTTTCTTATACGGATTTTGAAAGAATCGGGCGGAATCCGAAATGGTACCAGGGCTATTCCGACCCGACCGGGCTTTTGTTTTCCATTACGACAAACTGTGATATGGCGACGGTGTATGCCGGTAATTTTTGCGATTTCGGAATGGAGTTGTGGCATAAAAGTCTGGAAGAAAATCTTGCGTTGTTAGAGGGGGCGCCGCTTGTGCAAAGGAGCTTTCCGCTTTATAGGGACGGCTTTGCAGAGCGTGTGACCGGGCTTGAGGACTTTCAGGAGGATACCCCGGTATACTGGGAGAGCGGAGGACAGCCTGTAAGAATGTCAGGCCGTCTTTTAGGCGGGTGCCTGGACGTTTTGCTGAACCTTGTCGGGACAAGGTTTGATAAAACAAAAGAGTGGTGCGAGCGATACAGGGAGGATGGGGTTTTGTGGTATCTGGAAAGCTTTGCACTGAGTGCGGAGCAGCTGACCTGCGGTCTCTGGAACTTAAAGGAGGCGGGCTGGTTTCAGCATGCACGCGGCTTTGTCTTTGGCAGACCGGCGTTCTTTTCCAGTGAAAACGGAATCGGGTACAGGGAAGCCGTGGAGGCGGTACTTGGAGAGCTTTTAGTTCCGGTGGTATATGAAGCGGATATCGGCCATAAGGCGCCGCGTATGACAATGATAAACGGTGCTCTTGCACAGCTTTTTGTAGCGGACGGAAGAGGGGAACTAAAAGTAACGTGTTAGCCGGTGCTTACGGCTTTCCTACAGAGGAAGAAGGGTTATGATGGAACAGGAAAAAGAGTCTGCGGCAGAGAAGCTGCCGGAGTTTTTAGAAGAGCAGGAGAAGGAAGAGGAAAAACAGGGAAGAAAAACATGGAGGGACGGTCTGCCGGGGGGCAGCGAGATTTTTCCGCGTTTTTGCTATTTTCCTGTCGTGTGTTTGTTTTCAGAGCTTATTCTGAGGCTTTGTGTCTACCGGGAGTTTCCGGAGGGAACGATGGCGGCGGCCGTTTTTGCGCTTGCCTTCGGTTGTATTTGGAATTTGCTGACGCTTTGCTTTCCGGCAGTGCTGAACCGGGTGTTTCATTATCTTGGCCTGATGGTCGTTGCGTTGTATGGCAGCGTGCAGCTGATTTATTTTACGGTATTCGGCCGTTTCTTTTTCTTCCGTCTTGCGACCGGAGTGGGAACGGATGTCTGGGAGTTCCGGCAGCAGATTTTCCATACGATAGCCGCAAGGTGGTACGGAATTGTGCTGCTGTTTGTACCGCTTGTCCTGCGGATTGTGCTGGATATCCGGGGCATGGGCTTTCGGAAGCTTTCGGTAAAGGCGGCTTTGGTCAGTGCAGGCGGGGGAATGGTCTGTTACCTCGGCTTTCTGACGCTTCTTTTTGCAGGTGGAAAGGCGCTTTATTCCGGATGGAATTTGTACTTTCACGAATGGGAAGCAATGCTTGGCACACAGAGGCTCGGATTTTTTGTCGCTGCCGGAAAGGATGTCAGGAATTCACTGTTTGGCGGGGACGACGACCTGACGGAGCTTCTGGTACATATAACGCCGACTCCGGTTGTAAAAGAAGAAAGTCCGACTCCCGTTCCGACCCCGGTTGTAAAAGAGGAGGACCCGGAAGAGCCGACAGGGCTTCCGACGGCAACCGCAACGCCGACCCCGACGCCGCAGCCGCAGCAATTCCATGAATTGTATGATTTTGCGAAGCTGGCAGAAGAGGAAGAAAACGAAAAGATAAAAACCCTGCATACTTATTTTGCAGGGCAGTCTGCGGACCCGGAGAATGAATATACGGGAATGTTTGAGGGTTATAATCTGATTATGCTGACGGCAGAGGGCTTTTCGCCGTGGGCGGTAGATAAGGAGCTGACGCCGACGCTTTACCGGCTGACGCACAGCGGTTTTGTTTTTGAGAACTTTTATACCCCGCTCTGGTATACCAGTACCAGCGACGGGGAGTATGTGGCATGTACCGGGCTGATTCCGGACGGGGCAAACAGCATGACGCGTTCCGCGAAAAACGATATGCGGTTTGCATTCGGACGCCAGTTTGCAAAGGAGGGATATCTGACCCTTGCCTACCATAACCACTCTTATAGCTATTATCACAGGGACCAGTCGCATCCGAATCTCGGCTACACCTATAAGGGGATTGGAAACGGCCTGGTACTGGAGAGCAACTGCTGGCCGCGTTCCGACCTGGAGATGATGCAGGCAACGCTACCGGAGTATATCGATAAGGGGCC
This sequence comes from uncultured Lachnospiraceae bacterium, assembly GCA_910577175.1. GTDB lineage: Bacteria > Bacillota > Clostridia > Lachnospirales > Lachnospiraceae > SIG307. The sequence continues at coordinate 51,097 of CAJTLU010000001.1, forward strand.
GTTCCATGTCTATTATATGACGGTCAGTGGTCATATGGAGTATACGTTCATCGGCAATTCTATGGCGGCCCGGAACCGGGATGTGGTAAAGGACATGCCGTATTCCGATAATGCAAGGGCATACCTTGCCTGCAATTATGAGCTGGAAAAGGCGCTGACGTATTTGTTAGAGCAGCTGGAGGAGGCAGGAATTGCAGACCGCACAGTAATTGCCCTTTCCGCAGACCACTATCCGTACGGCTTAGAGAAGCAGTACATCGACGAGCTGGCAGGGCATACGGTGGAAGAAAACTTTGAATTATACAAGAACTATTTCATTCTCTGGAGTGCCGGGATGAAGGAAACCATAACGGTAGATAAGTATTGCTCAAGTCTTGACATTGCGCCGACGATTGCCAACCTGTTCGGGCTTTCCTATGACTCGAGACTGTATGTGGGCCAGGACATTTTTTCCGACCGGGAAGGTCTTGTGATTTTTGATAATAAGCGATTCCTGACCGATACGGTGTCCTATAATACGGCAAACGGGAAGTCAGAGCCGATAAACGGGGCGGTCGTAACAAAAGAATACCTTGAGGAAAGGCTGAGAGAGGTAAAGCAGAAGTTTACCGCATCCAAGGGGATTCTGGTCAATGACTACTTCTCCTATCTGCCGGAGCTTAAGGAGTGACAGGATGTAAGGCGGCAGTTCTCTGAGTTTCCGCATTTTTAACAGGTTTAAAAGTCCCGGTAGCTATGCCGCAGCTTCATTTTGCATGCGCTTAGCTCCACCGGACTTCCTCTAAGAGCTGTTAAGCCACTCGGTAGCGGCCTCGTGCCTAACCAGCTCTAAGAGGTGATTCTGGTTCCGCTAAAAACGCGGCCCTTCGGACAAATGCAAAATAAAGCTGCGGCATAGTTACCGGGACGCAACCCCGCATATAAAAGGCGGCAAATTAGGGAGAGTTCCGGATTTTCTATAGAGCAGAAAAGGGGCTGACGCCGGAAACGTCAGCCCCTCTGGTTTTGGAATCGGGAATTACAGCTTTGTAACATTAGCGGCCTGCGGCCCCTTTTCGCCTGTTACTACGTCAAACGATACCTTATCGCCTTCTTCAAGGACCTTAAAACCGTCCATGTTCAGCGCGGAATAGTGTACGAAGACGTCTGTTCCGGTTTCATCGGAAATAAAACCAAACCCCTTTTTTGCATTGAACCACTTAACTGTTCCGTTCATCCTGTGTTCCTCCCCGAAATTTAAAATGGAATTGAATTAACCGTAGATAACGGTCTATCTTTAAAATAGCATAAATAGATAAAATTGTCAATGATACTGCCACTTTTTATGGATTTTTTGCACGTAATGTGGTAAGATAAGCAAAAAGGTAAAAAGGAGAAACAGTATGGGTCGTGTGATAAGAGATACGGAGACATTAAAAGATTTGGCTGCCTATGAAATTATTTCAGAGGAGGCATTGCCGGATATTTCCGGCTTTGGCATCGTGCTGCGGCATAAAAAGTCGGGTGCGCGGGTTGTTCTGGTCTCCAATGATGATAATAATAAAGTATTTTGCATCGGTTTCCGTACGCCGCCCGAGGATTCTACCGGTGTTGCACATATTTTAGAGCATTCAGTCCTCTGCGGCTCTGAGAGGTTCCCGTCCAAGGACCCGTTTGCAGAGCTGGCGAAGGGCTCCCTGAACACATTTTTAAACGCTATGACCTATCCGGACAAGACGATTTATCCGGTGGCAAGCTGCAATGAGAAGGACCTTGCCAATCTGATGGAGGTTTACATGGATGCGGTACTGTTCCCGAACATCTATCACCGGAAGGAAATCTTTCTGCAGGAGGGCTGGCACTACGAGTTAGAGGATGTAGCGTCGCCGCTGTCTTATAACGGTGTGGTTTACAGCGAAATGAAGGGAGCATTTTCCAATCCGGAACAGCTTCTTTATTCGGAGATGGAGCAGGCGCTGTTCCCGGATACGGCATACGGGACAGAGTCAGGCGGCGACCCGGATGTGATTCCGCAGCTGACCTATGAGCAGTTTTTAGAGTTTCACAGGCGCTATTATCATCCGGTCAACAGCTACATTTATCTCTATGGAAATATGGATATGAGAGAGCGGTTAGAGTGGCTGGACCGGGCATATCTGAGCCGTTTCGACCGGATTGAGTTAGACTCGTCCCTAAAGGAGCAGGCGCCGTTTTGTAAAAGAAAAGAGATAGAGAAGCATTATTCCGTCAATACGCCGGAGGAGGCGAAGGATGCTGCGCATTTTTCCTACAGCGCGGTTTTGGAAGCGGGTTGCGGAGTTGAAAAGGAAACGGCATTTTCCGTGCTTTGCAATGCTTTGTTTAATACGGAGGGAGCTCCGGTGAAGGAGGCGTTAATTAAGGCGGGCATCGGTCAGGACAGTTACGCTATGTTTAACGACGCAATGCTGCAGCCGCTTTTCTCGCTTGTAGTAAAAAATGCGCCTGCGGAGAAGGCAGAGGAGTTTAAGACACTTGTATTGCAGACGCTTGCTGCGTGCGTGAAGAAGGGAATTGATAAAAAGTCCCTGTATGCGGCGTTGAATCAGATAGAATTTACATGCAGGGAGGCAGATACCGGCCGATATCCGAAGGGTCTGGTGTATGGGCAGATGATTCTTGCCAAATGGCTGTATGATGAAAACAGGTTGTTTGACAATATCAAGTGGTCCCCGGTGTTTGAAAAGCTTCGCGGACTGATTGCCACGGATTATTTTGAACAGCTTGTGCAGAAGTATCTTATTGACAATACGCATACTGCATTTTTAACGCTGCTTCCGGAGGCAGGACTGCTTGCCAGAAAAGAGACGGCTTTAAAGGAAAAGCTTTCCGCTTACCGGGATAGTCTCCCGGAGAAGGAACTGTCGGAGCTGGCGGCACAGACGAAGGCATTAAAGAAGTATCAGGAGGAGCCGTCTACGCCGGAAGAGCTTGCGGCGATTCCAAGGCTGACAAGAGAGGATATTAAGCGGGAAGCCGACCCGTTTATCAATGAAGTGAAGAAAATGGGAGACATTACGGCGCTTCATCAGGAGCTGTTTACCAATGGCATTGCTTATGTAAAGCTTCTCTTTGATATGAAGAATGTACCGGCAGAGCTGCTGCCATATTCCGCAATGCTTGCCCGGATTTTCGGAAGTATGGATACGAAGCAGCATGGCTATTTTGATTTGAATAACGAGCTTTCCATCCATACCGGCGGTATTTTTTCCAGCATTCTGGTATCCGCAGACTATGACAACATCCATCAGTACCGCGTGCATTTTCTGACGGAGGGCAAGGCGTTATATGGAAAGCTGCCGGAGCTGTTTTCCTGCTTCCGTGAGCTTCTGACAGAGACTGTATTTGACAATCCTGCACGGATTCGTGAGATTTTGCGGATGCAAAAGAGCGGCTTTGAAAGCGACTTTATCGATATGGCACAGGGGGCGGCACTGCGGCGTGCAACCTCTTACTTTGCGGAGGTAGGCGTTGCCTGGGAGCAGACGGCAGGAATCGGCTATTATGAGTTTATCTCAGAGCTGTTAGAGCATTTTGATGAGCGGAAGGAGGGGCTGGTAGCAAAGCTCCGTGAGACGTATGAATGCATTTTTGCAAAAGATGTCCTGACGCTTAGCGTGACGGCGGATGCCGAAGGCTATCGTCTCGCCGAAGAGCAGAGCGGGAGCCTGTTCGAAGCCTTTGCAGAGCATGCAAAGGGGAGCGGACTTGTGCTTGCCCCGGAGAAGAAAAACGAAGGCTTTATTACGCCGGGACAGGTGCAGTATGTATGCTGTGCAGGAGATTACAGGGCGGCAGGGCTTTCGTATACCGGCGCTTATGATGTGCTTCGTACTGCAATGAACTATGGCTATCTCTGGAACAACGTGCGTGTGCTGGGCGGCGCCTACGGCGCAGCGCTGTTAGCAGTGGAAAACGGAAGAATAGCGTTTTATTCCTGGCGCGATCCGCACCTTGACCGGACGATGAAGGTTTACGAGGACGCGGTGGACTATATCGAGCATTTTGATGCCGATGAGGCAGAGATAACGAAGTATGTGATTGGTACAATGAGCGCTGTGGATATGCCGCGGAGTCCGCGTATGGAAGGCGAACGCGGAGTTACGGCATGGCTGACCGGAAACACATCGGCGTCCGTCCAGAAGCACCGGGAGGAGATACTGGATGTTACCGTGGAGGATATCCGGGCATTGGCAGCGGGAGTCCGCGCGATGCTTTCCCAGAACTGCTGCTGTACGATTGGTTCGGAGGCAAAGGTACGCGAGGATGCGGCGCGTTTCCTTACAGTGAAAGAATTGCTGCGCTAAGCAGGAGCGAGGATAAGGCAGGGAAACGGAGAAAAGACCATGGCACAGGAAAAAGGGAAACAAAAGAGGGCAGGAAGCAGGGAAAAGGGTTTTCGTTCCGGCTTTGCCGCGCTGATTGGCAGGCCGAACGTAGGAAAGTCCACGTTAATGAACCACCTGATTAAGCAAAAGATTGCGATTACCTCCAATAAGCCACAGACAACCAGAAACCGCATCCAGACAGTCTATACCGACGAACGGGGACAGATTATTTTTCTGGATACGCCGGGGATTCATAAGGCGAAGAATAAGCTCGGTGAGTATATGGTGAATGTGGCGGAGGGAACGCTTTCGGAGGTGGATGTGATTCTCTGGCTGGTAGAGCCGGGCAGTTACATCGGCGCAGGAGAAGAGCATATCCTCGAGGTGCTGCGCCGCACCGAAACGCCGGTTGTGTTAGTCATTAATAAAATCGATACCGTAGAAAAGGCGGCGGTTGAGAAGGCAGAGGAGATGTACCGCAGCCGGTATCCGTTTGCGGCGGTGGCAAAGGTCAGCGCGCTTCGCAGCCACAATGTCGATAAGCTGCAGTCGTTACTGTTTTCACTGCTTCCAGAGGGGCCGATGTATTATGACGAGGAAACGGTGACCGACCAGCCGGAGCGTCAGATTGCGGCAGAGATTATAAGGGAGAAGGCACTGCGTCTCCTGGACGATGAAATACCACATGGGATTGCGGTGGCAATCGAGCGGATGAAAGAGCGTCCCGACGGCAGACTGGTCGATATCGACGCGACAATTATCTGCGAGCGGGATTCCCATAAAGGAATCATTATCGGCAAGCAGGGCGCAATGTTAAAGCGGATTGGTACGGAGGCGAGAAAGGAAATCGAGCTTCTATTTGAGTACCATGTCAACCTGAAGCTGTGGGTAAAGGTAAAGAAGGACTGGCGGGACAGCGATTTTCTTCTGAAAAATTACGGCTATGCGGAACAGCCGGAAGAATAAAAGGAAGCGCAGCCTTCTCCTGTGTCAAGCCCCAATTTTGTTTCTTTGTATAGGATATTTTTATCAGCGTATTTTGCAGGCATCCGGGGAAGCTAATTACAGAGTGGTAAGAGAAAGAAATAGAGCGGATTTTTTACTTCGCTGGGTGTAACAGACCAAGAGTAAGGTCAGGGCAGAACCGGAAAGAATACAAAATGCGGGGGTACAAAAATGGAAGAAGAGTGTTGGGTACGTTTTATGGCAACAGGCAGTGTAGCGGATTATTTGTTTTACCGTGAAGCGGTGGAACAGCAAAACAGACAGGAACAGACGGTACAGGGAGAGTCCTATGACGGAGAGCATTACAGTGACGGGAATCATATTGTCGGCGCAGCCAATCGGGGAATATGACCGGAGGCTGGTCCTGCTGACAAAAGAGAGAGGAAAACTTGCTGCATTTGCAAAAGGAGCGCGCCGTCCGACGGCCGCGCTGCTTGGCAGCAGCCAGCCCTTTGCGTTTGGAAAGTTTACCTTGTATGAGGGCAGAAGCTCCTATACGTTGCAGACTGCAGAGGTGGAGAATTATTTTGCAGAGTTGCGGAACGACCTGGTGACGGTATATTACGGCATATATTTCTGCGAATTTGCCGAAGCGGTAACAAGGGAGGGACTTCCGGCAAAGGAGGAGCTGAAGGTTTTGTACCGTTCGCTCGGTGCGCTGTTAAAGCCGTCAATCGGAGTGAAGCTGGTGCGTGCCGTGTTTGAACTGAAAATGCTTTCCATCGGCGGCGTTTCGCCGCAGGTGTTTGAATGCATCCGGTGCAGGAAAAAAGAAGAGCTGCGCTGGTTTACCGCAAGAGGGGGCGGCTGTATTTGCGGGGGATGTGCAAAAAAGCCCCGGACAGCCGCTGTGCCGGAGGGCGGGGACGGTGCGGCTGCCGGAGAGGAGGACTTGCAGCCGGTATCGGCTTCTACGCTTTATACGATGCAGTACATCCTTTCTACACCAATTGAGAGCCTGTATACCTTTACTGTGACAGAGGAGGTGCTGTGGCAGTTAAAGAAAGTATTAAAGCAGTTCCAGACAGTACATATTGACCGTAGGTTCCAAAGCTTAGAGATGCTGGAAGAATTGACACAAAAGACAGGAAATTGAAATGGCAGATGAAATTGAAAAACAAGAATTGAAGAAAGAGGACATGCATGGAGAGTCAAAAAACAAAGAAGGAAAACCGTACAACCTATTTTCTGATTGCAGGCTTTACTCTGCTCCTATTGATTAGTATAACGGCGTTTATATGTCTGGGCCGCTATATGAACGCAGAAAGTAAGAAATCTATCGATAAGGTCGGCAATCTGTATATGAAAGGTATTAACGATCATATTACTGCACATTTCCAGACCCTGATTGATTTGAAATTGGAGCAGGCCGAAGCTGTAGTGGCAGTTGTTCCTGAAGATACAAAGGATATTGATAAATTGTATGATGAGCTGCGTTACAGGGTTGGTGTCAGAAACTTTAATTATCTGGCTCTTTGCTCCGAGAGCGGAAAGCTTGAGATGTTAGACGGAGAACAGATTCAGCTTGCTGACCCGGAGCCGTTCTATGAGTCGTTGAAACATAACGAAAAGAAGGTTGCAGTCGGCAAAGACGCATCCGGCAATGAAGTAGTTGCTTTTGGCGTCAGTGCAGAGTATCCGATGCGAAACGGGGAAAAAAGCAAAATGATGGTAGCAGCCGTTCCGATAGAATATGTCAGCGTAATGTTGTCGACGGAGGGAGAAGATGCGTTGATTTATTCCCATATTATCCGGAGAGACGGCAGCTATGTCATAAGTACAATGAGCGAAGAGTATAAGGATTATTTCAGCAGCTTGTACGATAGATATCAAAAGGATGATCCGAATAAGATTGCTGCTTATATCCAGAGCCTTTCTGATGCGATGGAGAAAAGGGAAAGCTATTCCGGAATACTGGACTTTGGCGGAAGCAGCCAGCAGACCTACTGCACAACGCTGCCTTATTCGGAATGGTATCTGGTAACAATACTTCCGTTCGGAGCCTTAAATGAAATTTCCGAAGCCTTAAACTGGAACCGGACGGTTGCTACAATTCTGGTGATTCTGGTGATTGTCGTCGTGCTGTTAGTTATTTTCTATGTTTACTTCAAAATGACCTGCCAGCAGCTTAAGGAGCTGGAGGCGGCACGTCTGGAGGCTTTAGAGGCGACGAAGGCAAAGAGTATGTTCCTATCGAATATGAGTCACGATATCCGTACACCGATGAATGCAATTGTAGGAATGACGGCAATTGCGACGACTCATATTGATGATAAGGAGCAGGTGAGAAATTGTCTGAGAAAAATCACCATGTCTGGTAAGCATCTGCTGGGATTGATTAATGATGTGCTGGATATGTCAAAAATTGAAAGCGGCAAAATGACATTAACGGCGGAGCGGATTTCCCTGCGGGAAGTGATTGAAGGGATTGTCAGCATTGTGCAGACGCAGGTCAAGAGTAAGGAATAGAACTTTAATGTACATATCGACAATGTCATAACTGAGGACGTATATTGCGACAGTGTGCGTCTGAACCAGGTACTACTGAATCTGCTTTCCAATGCGGTGAAGTATACGCAGGAGGGCGGCACGATACAGCTGTCGCTGTTTCAGGAGGATGCGCCTCTTTCAAAGGGCAGCGACTATGTCCGTACCCATATTGTAGTTAAGGATAACGGGACCGGTATGACCGCGGAGTTTCTGGAGCATGTGTTTGACTCGTATTCCCGGGCAGACAGCAAGCGTGTGCATAAAACCGAAGGCGCCGGACTTGGTATGGCAATTACCAAATACATTGTAGATGCGATGGAAGGAACCATTACCGTAGAGAGTGAACCGAATAAGGGAACAGAGTTCCATGTGATTCTGGATTTGGAAAAGGCGGATGTGCAGGAAGTGGATATGCTTCTGCCGCCGTGGAAGATGCTGGTAGTGGACGATGATGAGGTGCTGTGCCGTACAGCAGTGGATGCCCTGGAATCCATCGGGATACAGGCAGACTGGACGATGAGCGGTGAGAAGGCAGTCGAGATGGTGACGAAGCATCATCAGGAAAGAGATGATTATCAGATTATTTTGTTGGATTGGAAGCTTCCGGGTATGGATGGTCTATCCATTGCCAGACAGATTCGCCGGATGAAAGGGTATGATATGCCGATTATTTTGATTTCGGCATATGATTGGAGCGAGTTTGAGGCAGAGGCGAGAGAGGCAGGTATTAACGGATTTATTTCAAAGCCGTTGTTTAAGTCCAATTTGTTTTACGGTTTAAAGAAGTATATGGGAGAAGAAGAGACGGAAGGGGAAGCAAATACGAATATGGACCTGTCGGGACGCCATATTCTTGTTGCTGAGGATAACGATTTGAACTGGGAGATATTATATGAGCTGCTGACAGACCTTGGGATGGAGTTAGAATGGGCAGAGAACGGAAAAATCTGTCTGGAGAAGTTTGAAAAGTCTGAAAGCGGATATTATGATGCGATTCTGATGGATGTCCGGATGCCGGAAATGAACGGTTATGAAGCGACAGAAGCAATCCGCGCCCTGACCCGTGCGGACGCAAAGACGATTCCGATTATTGCGATGACAGCGGATGCGTTTTCGGAAGATATCAAACGGTGTCTGGACAGCGGAATGAACGCACATACGGCAAAGCCGATTAACCTTGATGAAATACTTTCCCTGTTGAAAAGGTATATTTTGTAGAGGATAAGTCCGGAAAGCCCCGCTTTCCGGCAGCAGGTCAGAAGGAGGCACAATGGCAAGGGAGATGCAGTTTAAAATGGAGCGTCCGGGTCTGGTGCAGGCCGGGGACGTCGTGGAAATCAGGGAGTCCTCACTTCCGAATGCGATTTTTTATTATGTGATAGAACCGGCAGTTGCAATGTCCGGCAATATTCCGTTCCGGGAACGGCTGACAAAGCTTACCGGAACGGTAAAGGGGATAGAGGAAAACAGCCAGGGGTATTATGTCACGGTAGAGTTTGAAGAGTAACGGGGTACATATCCTAAACAAAAAGGGGGCTGTCGCACGAAGCGGCAGCCCCTTTTAATACGCGGTTCTTATAGCCGGTAAAAATCGTCCGGACGGTTACCGGATACGTTCCGGGAAGCCGACCTTTTTCTGTACCTTGCGGAGTGTTTTGGATGCCGTGTAATTAGCACGCTCCGCATTGGTTTTAATGACTCCGTCAATATAGGCTTTGTCCTTGGAGAGCTCGGCAACACGTTTCTGGAGCGGCTTTAAGAGGTCTGCTACAGACTCGCCTACGGCAAGCTTAAAATCGCCGTAACCTTTGCCGTCAAACTCTTTTTCTACTTCCTCTGCGGACTTTCCGGTGGCGGCACGATAAATATCAATGAGGTTGCTGATGCCAGGCTTCTCAGCGGAATAGCGGACCTCGCTTCCGGAGTCGGTCACAGCACGTTTAAACTTCCGGATTACAGTATCCGGGTCATCCATCAGATAAATGCTTGCATTCGGATTCTCATCGGACTTCGACATCTTCTTTGCCGGGTCCTGCAGGCTCATAATCTTTGCGCCGACCTTACCTAAGTAGGCTTCCGGAATCTTGAATACATCCCCATAAACGCCGTTAAAACGCTGCGCAATGTCTCTGGTCAGCTCAAGGTGCTGCATCTGGTCGATACCGACCGGCACGACATCTGCTTGGAACAAAAGGATATCAGCAGCCATCAGTACCGGATAAGTAAACAATCCTGCATTGATGTTGTCAGCATGCTTTGCCGACTTATCTTTAAACTGGGTCATACGCTGCAGCTCGCCCATATAGGTATAGCAGTTTAGAATCCACGCAAGCTCCGCATGCGCCGATACATGGGACTGGTAATAAATACAGTTCTTTTCCGGGTCGAGTCCTGCCGCAATGTAAAGAATCAACAGGGCGCGGGCGCGCTGCCGCAGCTCTGCAGGATTCTGTCTTATTGTAATGGAATGTTCATCTACAACACAGTAGTAGCATTCGTAATCCTCATTGAGTGAAACCCAGTTTTTTAAGGCTCCGAGGTAATTACCAAGTGTCAAATTGCCGGTTGCCTGCATTCCGCTGAACAATACTTTCTTTTCGTCTGCCATGTTACTCCTTTTCCGCATAGAAATATGCCGGGGCCTGCGAAGTTATTTAATCGCATAAAAGCCCATAGAAAAAGAGCAGATAACGGGAATCGAACCCGCCTCCTCAGCTTGGGAAGCTGATGTTCTACCAATGAACTATATCTGCCCGACGTAACTATCTTACCATTCCGCAGCGCTCTTGTCAATAAGAGAATGAAAATTTATGGCTGTAAAAATTCTGCGGGAATTTTGTAAGCAGTACGCCTATATGGTTAAAACAGTTTCCAGCTTGCTCTGTATCTCGGTCATACGGTCAGTCAGCTTAGAGAAGGAGGTAAGCTGCTCTTCGCTTAAGTGGAAGGTATCCGAGGTATCGGCAGAGGTTTTTTCAAACGCATCTACCAGAACCTTGCCGTTTGCGGCAAGCTCATTGTTTGCTTTGGAAATATCTGCAATCTGGTTATGTATTTCACTGATATCAGCTTCTACGGATTCAATGATGGACTGAATCTTTGTAAACTGCTCGCTTGTTTCTTCAATCAGCTTTCCCTGCGATTCGGTAACAGATACATTACCGTCGATCTGGTCAGAAACCTCCTGTGCCTGCTGTACGAGCGTATCAAGGATGGAAGCAATGTTTACGGTTGCATTTTTTGTCTGTTCTGCAAGACCACGGATTTCGTCTGCGACAACCGCGAAGCCCTTTCCGGCTTCTCCGGCTCTGGCTGCCTCGATGGAAGCATTCAGGGCAAGAAGGTTTGTCTGGCTGGAAATATTTAAAATAATATTGGTGATGCTCCGTACCTCGTCGGTTTTCTGCTGTAACTGTACTGCGGACTGTTTCATGGTTTCGCTGGCAGTCAGGGAATTTGCGGCCTTTTTACTGAGTTCCTTTGCAAGCTTTGCGCCGTTGCCGATAATCGTACACGCATTATCCATGGAGCTTACAATGGTATTGGCTCTTTCTCCGGTTGCCGCAAGCTGGCCCTGGATATCAATCACCATTCCGCACTGTGTGGAAAGAAGCTGGTCGGAAGAGGAAGCCTGCCGGGCAATGTCGCCGAGGGCAGAGCACATGTCCTGCGCCGCGTCATAAAATGCAGAGGCGTCTTTCTTCATATCGCATAAAGAGGTATGAGCCTTGTCTGCTGCAGAAGATAAAGCAGCTTTTTCTTCGTCCTTTTTTTCCGCAGCAGGATCGATGACCGGCGCCTCCGGTATCTGGAAAAGGAAGATAACAGAAAAGATAGAAAGTAGCGCTGCAACTGCAAGAACAACGCAAGAAAGTACAGGAAAATCCCCGCCGGCTTTTTTGCAGTAGAAAATAAAGAGACACAGACCGGCAAGAACGAAAAGAACGGTGAGTGCCATAAGTATAGAAAGAATGGTTTTAATGGTGCTTGAATTTGTACGCATAACAGAACCTCCTTATTTTAGTAGATTCATTATAGCATATTCCGGTAAAAAAAACAATAATTTAACAAAAGCCCGGCAAAATTTTCTGTATATTTGCGACATATCCCGGGAAGAAAAAGGGAAATAAAGAGAAATTCCTATTGACATTTTTCAAGCTGGGTGTATAATATAATCTGTTTAGCGATACTAAACTTTGAGTTTATTTTTACTTTACACCGGAAAATGCTCTGCGGAGCCTCTTCCGGAGCCTTGCGAAAGCAGGAAATTTCAAAGATTAAAGAGAGGAGGCGTTTTGTTTGGACATCGGCGCAAAAGTGAAGGAACTCCGTGTGCAGAAGAGTCTGACACAGGAGGAGCTTGCCGACCGGGCGGAGCTTTCCAAGGGGTTTATTTCGCAGCTGGAGCGGGACCTGACATCGCCGTCCATTGCGACGCTTGTGGACATCTTACAGTGCCTCGGAACGGATTTGGAAGAGTTTTTCAGCGGTACTTCATCCGAGCAGGTAGTGTTTAAAAAGAGTGACTACTTTGAAAAGGAAGATGCCGAATTACATAATCGCATTGAGTGGATTATTCCGAATGCGCAGAAGAATATGATGGAACCGATTCTTCTGACGCTTGAACCGGAGGGTTCCACTTATCCGGACAATCCCCACGAGGGGGAGGAGTTCGGCTATGTTTTAAACGGAAGTATCGAGCTTTATATCGGCAATAAAAAGTTTAAGGCAAAAAAGGGGGAGTCCTTTTACTTTTTGCCGAATAAGACGCATTATATCAAGGCAGCGGGCAAGCAGGGAGCGCTTCTGCTTTGGATATCGACGCCGCCGAGCTTTTAAGGCGGAGGGGGAAGTTACGGAAAGGCAGCAGGTGCGGGAGTGTTTGCCGAAAGAGAAAGGAGTATTATGGCGCAGGATAATAAGCTGATTAATCTTGAGAATATTACGAAGAAATATAACGGGCAGATTGTATTGGATGAATTAAACCTTTATATCAGGGAGAATGAGTTTTTAACAATCCTCGGTCCCTCCGGCTGCGGAAAGACGACGACGCTCCGTATTATCGGCGGGTTTGAAACACCGGATACGGGCCGCGTGATTTTTGACGGACAGGACATTACGGACCTTCCGCCAAACAAGCGCCAGCTGAATACGGTGTTTCAGAAGTACGCGCTGTTTACGCATATGACGATTGCGGAAAACATTGCGTTCGGCTTAAAAATCAAGAAAAAGAGCAAGGCATACATTCAGGATAAAATTGATTATGCATTGAAATTAGTAAATCTGGACGGGTATGGGAAGCGTATGCCGGAGTCACTTTCCGGCGGGCAGCAGCAGCGTATTGCGATTGCGCGCGCTATTGTAAACGAACCGAAGGTCCTGTTGCTCGACGAACCGCTCGGAGCATTGGATTTGAAGCTGCGTCAGGATATGCAGTATGAGCTGATTCGGTTAAAGAACGAGCTTGGAATTACCTTTGTCTATGTCACCCATGACCAGGAAGAGGCGTTGACGATGTCGGATACGATTGTAGTAATGAATCAGGGCTATATCCAGCAAATCGGCTCTCCGGAGGATATTTACAATGAACCGAAGAATGCGTTTGTGGCTGACTTTATCGGCGAAAGCAACATTATCAGTGCGACGATGCTAGAGGACCGTCTGGTAGAAATTCTCGGTGCAAAGTTTGCCTGTGTGGACGAGGGCTTTGGCAGCAACTGTCCGGTAGACGTCGTAATCCGTCCGGAGGATGTGGACCTGGTAGAGCCGGAGGAGGGGACGATAGAAGGCGTCGTAACGTCCCTGATTTTTAAGGGAGTGCATTATGAAATGGAGGTTATGGCAAACGGGTTTTCGTGGCTGATTCACAGCACGGACCTTTCGCCGGTAGGAAAGCAGGTCGGAATCAAGGTAGACCCGTTTGATATTCAGATTATGAATAAGCCGGAGTCAGAAGATGAGGAGGCAGTAGGAGTCAATGAGTAAACCAAAAGGGCGTCTGGCCGCATATAACAGAAGAGTACGCTATCTTTTGTCCACGCCGTATGTGCTGTGGAGTATCGGCTTTATTGTGCTGCCGCTTTTTATGATTTTGTATTACGGCATGACAAGCCATGACGGCGGCGGCTTCACATTTGAGAACCTGAAGTTAATCTGGAGCCCGACGAATCGCTCCACCCTGATTCTGTCCATCCAGCTTTCCGTTATCAGTACGGCGCTCTGCCTGCTGATTGCATATCCGCTTGCGCTTGCGCTGCGCGCGCTCCGCTTAAAAAGCAATGGCTTTGTCATTCTTTTGTTTATGCTGCCGATGTGGATGAATTTCCTGCTCCGCACCATTGCATGGCAGAATATTCTGGAGAAAAACGGTATTATCAATACGGTGCTTGGCGCCATCGGGCTTCCGAAGTTAAATATCATCAATACGCCGACGGCAATTGTTCTTGGCATGGTATACGACTTTCTGCCGTTTATGATTATACCGATTTATAATGTGCTCTCAAAAATCGATGATAATGTGATTCAGGCGGCGTCGGACCTTGGGGCAAACTATTTCCAGATTTTGTTCCGTGTGATTCTTCCGCTTTCAAAGCCGGGGGTAATCAGCGGTCTTACGATGGTGTTTGTGCCGTCCCTGACGACCTTTGTTATCTCGGATATTTTAGGCGGAGGAAAGGTGCTTCTGATTGGTAAGGTAATCGAGCAGAAGTTCAAGATGACGAACGACTGGAACGCCGGCTGCGGTCTGTCGCTGGTACTGATGGTATTCATTTTCATCTGCATGGCAGTCGTGCAGAAATACGATAAGGATGCGGAGGGAACAGGCGTATGGTAAAACGGTTGCTTCAAAAGGGTTATATCGGACTTGTCGTTGTGTTTTTATATGCGCCGATTCTGGTTTTAGCGGTACTTTCTTTTAATGCCTCCAAGTCCCGCGCGAAGTGGGGCGGCTTCACATTAAAATGGTACCGGGAGATGTTAGAAAATGAAAAAATATTAAATGCGCTGGGGACGACGCTTCTGCTGGCGTTTACCTCCGCACTGCTTGCGACGGTGTTAGGTACACTGGCAGCGGTAGCGATGAACCGGATGAGACGACTGCCACGGGCGGTGATGATGAGCATTACGAACATTCCGCTTCTCAATTCCGAAATCGTAACCGGCATTTCTTTAATGCTTTTGTATTTTGCAGTCAGCTTTTCGCTTGGCTTTTCAAGCGTTCTGCTTGCACTGACGGCGGCGCATATGCCTTATGTGATTCTGAGTGTGCTGCCGAAGCTGAAGCAGACGAGCCGGAGTACCTACGAGGCGGCATTGGACCTGGGGGCGCCGTCGGTTGTCGCGTTTTTCAGGATTGTACTGCCGGATATTTTTCCGGGGGTTTTGTCCGGCTTTATGTTAGCGTTTACCCTGGCGCTGGATGACTTTGTGATTACCCACTTTACAAAGAATGCCAGAGTAAATACGCTCTCCACCGTTATCTATGCAGAGACGAGACGTGGAATCGAGCCGGAGATTTACGCGCTTTCTACGGTAATGTTTACTGTAGTGCTGGTGCTGTTAATTGTGGTAAACCGAAGTAAGGCGAAGGCAGCAAAGAAAGCTGCTGAAAAACAGAGATAAGGAACTGCCGCAAAACTTATGCGGCGTCCCTATAGAAAGATAGTTTTTAAGGAGGAAGAAAGAAGAATGAAAAAGTGTTTCTGGATTGGCGTATTGCTGGGGGTTGTGTTTTTGTGTGCCGGTTGTAAAAAGGAGTATGCAAACGGCGAAGTCGTTGTATTTAACTGGGGAGAGTACATCGACGAAGACGTCATTAAGATGTTTGAAGAGGAATATGATATCGAGGTAGTCTACGACGAGTTTACCGAGAATGAGGATATGTATCCGTTAATCAATATCGGGGAAGTGAATTATGATGTTGTCTGCCCGTCGGATTATATGGTCAGCCGTATGATACAGGAGGGGCTGCTTGCGGAGTTAAACTATGATAACATCCCGAATATCAAAAACATCGACCCGGAGTATTTAAAGAGCGCCGAGGAGTTTGACCCGGGCAACCGGTATGCGGTGCCGTATTGCTGGGGAACCGTAGGGATTCTTTACAATAAGACGATGGTAGATGAGGAAATCACCAGCTGGTCGGCGATTTTTGACGAAAAGTATTCCCAGAACATCCTGATGATTGACAGCGTGCGCGACGGGATGGGAATTGCGTTAAAGTATCTCGGGTATTCTATGAATACGGATAAGGAGTCCGAGTTAGAGGAGGCAAAGCAGCTGTTAATCAAGCAGCGTCCGCTGGTGCAGGGCTACTTTGTAGATGAAGTGCGCAATAAGATGATTGGAGAAGAGGCAGCAATCGGTGTGATTTATTCCGGCGAGGCAATTTATACCCAGCGGGAAAACGAGAACCTCGTTTATGTTGTGCCGGAGGAAGGCTCGAATGTCTGGATTGACGGATGGGTTATTCCGAAGAATGCAAAAAATAAGGAAAATGCAGAAAAATGGATTAACTTTATGTGCCGTGAGGATATTGCGCTGATGAACTTTGAGGAAATTACCTATTCCACGCCGAATAAAGCAGCGCGTGAGTTAATCGAGGACGAGGATATCAAAAACAGCAAGGTTGCGTTCCCGGATGCAGAGACGTTACAGCGCTGCGAGGCATTCCGTTACCTGGAAAGCGGCGTAGAAGAGCTTTATATGGAAAAGTGGAACGAAATGAAGGCGATGCAGAATTAGCTTCAGAACCGGAGGAAGAGGATGACGGAATATCAGGAGCTTGAACGGCGGCTGTGTCTCCACCTGCAGAGTCAGATTGCGGCGGGCAGAATCCATGGTGCGAGGTATTGTGTTTCTGTAAAGGGCAGAATGGCTGTGTCAGGGGAGCTTGGGACAGCAGAGCCACTGACGGAGTTACAGTCGGTGACAAAGCTCTTTACTGCCGTTGCGATTTTGCAGCTGCAGGAAAGAGGAAGGCTGCGGCTGACAGACCCTGTGGCGAAATTTCTTCCAGAGTTTACCGGGAAGCCTTTTTCTAAAATTACGATTCTGCACCTTCTGACGCATACGTCCGGTCTTGTGGCACTGCGCGATGCCTTCCCGGAGCGGGATACGGACTGGGAGGCGGGAATCGACCGGGGGAATGTAGCAGGTTCCTGGATTCCTGCGATTCTAAAGAAGGGGCTGTTTTTTGCACCGGGCAGCAGATGGGAGTATTCTAAGGCAGGCTTTTGTATTCTTGGCGAGGTAATACGGCGGCTGACCGGGCAAAGGGCAGAGGATTATATCCGGGAAAGGATTCTGCTGCCGTGTGAAATGAAGAAAAGCTGCTGGCGGGCGGAGCCGGGTTCCATCTGGAATACGGTTCCGCAGACGGCGGCAGGACTGCTTGCACCGGTCGAGGAGCTGGTACAGTTTGGTGTTATGCTCGCGGAGGGTGGACTCTATAAGGGAGAAAGAGTCCTTACGAAAGCCTCCCTCTGTGCGTTAGAAACGAATCAGCTACCGGAGGGGATGCAGGATTTCTGCTGGGACCATGGCGGAAGAAAGGTTGCTTACGGCGCAGGCTGCCCGGTCTATGTGCCGGGGTATGAGCCGTGGTGGACCGTGGGAGAACGCACGATTTACCATGAGGGCTCAGGTGCCTGTATGTTGCTTGTCAACCGAGCAGAGAAACTGGCAGCGGCATGGAGCGTACCTTTTGCTGACAGGGGAGTATGGATTGAAGAAGCAGTCAAAGGAACCGCGGACGTAATAGGACGCTATTTCTTCTGACAGTGTTCACAATAATATACTGTTCCGCCTAGGAAGCTTGCCTTGTGGATTTCATTGCCGCATCTGGTGCATGGCTCAAATAAGGAGTTTTTGCTTAACTGGGTAATATAGCCTCCCTTTTGTCCAAATAAGTCCTTTTCTGTATCTCTGCCGCCTTGTTCGCACATTTCTTTCAGGAGTTTCTTCACCGAAGTATATAACGCCGTGAAGTCTGCTTCAGAAGCTTCCCTCATGTCAAAGCGCGGGTCGATTCCGGCATCCCACAGGATATCCTGCAATACGCCGTTCCCAAGGCCTGGTATTCTCTGCTCTGTGGCAAGGAATGCCTTTGCCGTTAATTTTTTATGGTTCCCGGGATAAAGGCTTTGGAAGTATGCAAAGGTAAATTCGTCGCATAGCGGGTTTATCTTAGTGCTGGAGGACAGATAGTAGCTCTCCGTACAGGTTCCCTTCGGAACGATATAGAGAAAGCCGTACATTTGTATGGATACGAAAATGGCAGTCTCATCATCAAAGTAAATGGCGAGCTGATGCTTTTTCGGAAATTTCTTTTTCTCCTCATAATATTTAGGATAGGCGCCGTCGGCAAACACAAGCATACAGTCTTCCGTATCTATTTCAATCATACCGCCATGATAAGCGGCTTTCATAATAGTCTGGCCTTCCAATAATTCTCCATAGCTTTGAATTTCGTCATGAAAGAACGCAAAACGGTGAGGCGTATGTAATACTTCAATCTGACTTATTCTTTTTCCTGTCAGGCTTTTCTTTATCTGGTTGGATATCGTATAGCTTTCTGGCAATTCTAACATAGTATGTTCTCCTGATGAAAGAATATAGAAGTCTTTTTTGTAACTTCGTTTACTAGGTACGTTTTAAGAATGTAGTTTCCTACAGAGGTTTGTATCAGATAAAACCTGATACCATTATAGCATGCTTTTCTATTTTTGTATATTTGTTTGCCGCCTTAAAAAGTTTCATTGGTTATACGGTAACTTATTTTTGCATTTATCTGGAAAACTTCGTTTTAAGGTAAGCGGGAAAGAAGCAGGCAGTTCTTTCCTTGATTCGCTTTTTGCGCGAATCTCTTTCCCGGATTCCGTTATTGATGTTGTTTGCAAGAATGGATATAATAAAACCGGGAATCTGCTTGCGGATTCCCAGAACGGGGGCGCATCCAGCAAGGCAGGAAAGGAGGAGACGATGGAACGACAGATTAAAATCAGCATTAAGGAGCTGCGCAGACAGAGAGGAATGACGCAGAAGGAACTGGCAGAGAAAATGCAGGTTTCCTTTCAGACCATCAGCAAATGGGAAAACGGCATTAATATGCCGGATATCATACATCTCCCAAAGCTGGCGGGGATTTTCGGCGTCAGTACGGATGTTATTCTCGGACTGGAACCATTGGCTGAGAAGCCGGACTGGCGTAAGCTTGACGGTGCCGATTATTGGAACGAAAACCGGGAGCTGTACCGGATATGGAAGTCCCTGTATTGGAACGAGGATTATTTTTCTTTTCTGGTAAGGGAGGTCTGGAAGCTTGACCGGCCGGTTGATATTCTGGATTTTGGCTGTGGCTTCGGGTTTCTGGGCAGCAGGTTTCTTCCGCTGGTGCCGGAGGGAAGCAGCTATACGGGAATCGAGCTGGACTCAGATGAGCTGGCGCGGGCAGAGAAGTTTTTTCAGTCTACTTCCTACCAGTACCGGTTTATCAAAGAGGATGTATACGCTTACCAGCCGGAGAAAAGGTATGATGTGGTGGTAGCGCTGTACCTGTTATCCTATGTCAGACATCCGGAGCAGCTTTTAGAGAAGATGAAAGCATCCCTGAAACCGGGCGGTATGCTTCTGCTGATTGATGTCAACATGGAGGCAGAGCAGGCAGGCTACTTTTCGGGACTGGAAAAGGAGGAAAACGGCTGCAGGCGTCCGGACTTTACCGGGATATGGGAAAATGAGGCTGCGCATTGTGAGCGGGATTACCGCATGGGAACGAAGCTGCCGTATCTTTTAAAAAAGTGCGGCATGAAAAACATAGAAGCGCGCATCAGCGACAAGGTAATCGTGTATGACCCTGATGATGAAACGAAAAAGGAAATGAACGAAATATTCCGCTATGTGTATGAGCATGAATACTCTTACAAGGAAGGAATCGGGTATTTTCTTGCGCGCGGCGCCGGATATCAGGAGGCATGTAGTTATCTGGATTATTACAGGAAAACAAAAGACTATTTTGATTCTGCGGAAGCCTTTGCCGTAAAGACCTCAGGACTGTATTTTGTGTATGCGGGGCTGTGACAGGAAAGTCTGGCGAGGCAAAAGAAAGGGACAATGTAATGATATCGTTAAGATTAATGGAAGATACAATGGAAGACTATACAGCCATGCAGAAGTGGTTTTCAGAGCCGGAGCTCCAGGCCTTTGTATGGTGCGATGAAAAGGGAGAGCCGCCGGTTCCGTTAGAGAGGATTATTGAGAAATACGGTTCCAGAATAAAAAATCCGACGGATGTATTCCCGTATTTTATTTTAAAAGGCGATGAACCGATTGGCTTTATTCAATATTATATAAAGGATGAAGCGACAATCGGGCTGGATATGTGGATTGGGATTTTAAAAGAAAGAAATCATGGTTATGGGACGGAGGCATTGAAGCAGATGGTAGAGCTGATACATAAAAAGCATCCACAGGTAAAGGAAGTTTTTATTGACCCCGAAGTTGAAAATAAACGTGCCATAAGATGTTATCAGAAGGCAGGCTTTAAAGATTTTGGCGAATTTATGGATGAAGACCTTGACCCGTGTCTCTTGTTAAAAGTAGTTTTTTGACAGGCTCTGTGCCAGATGAAAGGAAGCATATGAAAAAGGAAAAGGGGTTTACGAAGCGGATTCTGAAAAATAATATTTATGCCGTAAAAGAGGCGATGAAGCTTTCAAAAAAGAGGGTGCTGTGCTCTCTCTTAAAACGTCTGACAGAGTATTTTTTATGGGTGTTTTACAGCGCCTTTTTTGTCCGGTTTATACTGGACGCGATTGAGCAGGAGAGACCTTTGAAGGAAATTATAACTGCCATTCTGCTGATTGGCGGGGCGAGCCTGCTTTTGGAATTGTTTTTGTATTATTGTGACAATGTGCTGTTTCCGTCCTGGGATGTCCGGATTTTTCACCAGCTATACAATAAGCTGTACCAAAAGGCAGAAAATGTCGAAATCGGCTGCTATGAGGACCGGGAGTTTTACGATAAGTTTTCCGCGGCGTTGGATGATATGGGAACGAAGCTGTGCCAGTGCATTGACAATATGAGTACGGTAGTCAGCGGAATTATCGGGGGCGTGCTTGCCTGTTATACAATGATTACCATTGACCCTTGGACGGTTTTGTTTCTGATTGCGCCTCTTTTGGGAAACTTTCTGTTCGCTCCTAAGATAAATCAGATTTCTTATCAACGCTACCGGGACGGCGTACCCTTTGAAAGAAGGATAAGCTATGTAAATCGTGTCATGTATTTAAGGGAGTATGCAAAGGAGTTCCGGCTCTCCAACATCTATCATGTAGTAGGGGACCGGTATGCGCAGGCAGCAGAAGGAAAGGCAGGAATCTGGAAGCCGTATTTTAAAAGGGCGTTTCCAATAGGAATGCTGCAATACATTTTTTCCTATATGGTAATTTTTGAAGGTATTCTGCTTTACGGGGCATATCAGGCGCTCGTACCGGCAGCGCCGCGGATTACCTTTTCGGAGATGGCGGTGCTGACCAGTGTTATGGTGACGGCATCGTGGGTCTGGGTACAGGTCATCAATGCGGTCAACCGGAGCACCGAAAACAGCCTTTTGGTTGACCATCTGCGGGAGTTTCTTGCCCATGAGGAAAAAATTCCGGAGGACTGGGATGGGCTCCTGCCAGAACCGGAGGTTCGCTCAATTGAGTTTTCCCATGTAAGCTTTTCCTATAAAGACGGCACTACGGTGCTGGAGGACGTTTCGTTTTGCGTAGACGCTGGAAAAAGTCTGGTGCTGGCAGGACATAACGGCGCCGGGAAGAGTACGCTGATTAAGCTGCTTCTGCGTCTTTATGAACCGACGCAGGGAGTAATCCGGGTTAATCAGCGGGATATCCGCGAGTACAACCTTGCTGCATACCGCAGGCTGTTTGCCTGTGCCTTCCAGGATGGTGCCGTGATGCCAGGAACGGTCCGCTATAATGTTCTTATGGGACGGGACGGGAGCGATGAGGAAGTGATAGCGGCATTAGAGAAGGCAGGCGTTTATGAAAAGATACGGAAGCTTCCGCTCGGACTGGATACTCCGTTGACAAAGGAGTTTGATGAAAGCGGGGCGCTTCTTTCGGGAGGGGAATGCCAGAAAATACTGGTAGCAAGAGCGTTTGCGACGCCTTCCTCTGTTACAGTGTTTGACGAGCCATCCTCGGCGCTTGACCCTATTGCCGAGAACGAGCTGCTTTCCGGCATTTTGCGGGAAACGCAGGGAAAGACGACCATTCTGATTTCCCACCGTCTTTCCTGTGCAAAAGAAGCCGATTCTGTGCTTTTATTTGAAAATGGAAGGAAGGCGGAGGAAGGGACGCACCGGGAACTGATGGAGAAAAATGGGGGATATGCAAAAATGTACCGGGTGCAGGAAAGAAACTATTTTGCACTGGAAAAAGAGCAGGAGGTGACGTTCTGGTGAAGACTTTGAAAAAAGATGGAATCCGGCGTATCCTGTCCAATAACATCTATATCGTCGGGGAGTTGTTCCGGGCGGCGCCTTTTTACGGCATCAGTATTATTGTGGAGGCAGTCCGCCATAATCTGGTTAATTTTCTGGAGCAGACGATTTGTGTTTACTTGATTTTAGATATAATTGAAACGGGTAAGCCTTACAAAAACGTGCTGTATGTGGTAGGGCTGTTTCTGCTGTTAGATATTGTGGCTGCGGCGCTCAGCAATCTTTATGAGCAAAGGACAAAGCTGAAATACCTGCCGCTTGCGCAGAAAAGTCTGAAAGAAAAGCTGTATCGTAAGGCAGGAACGGTAGACCTTGCCTGTTATGATGACACGGCATATTATGATGATTTTATGCTATCGGTTTCGGAGGCAGATAAGGCGGTCAACCGCGCAGAAGAGGTAGTGCGCATGGTGTTCGGGAGCGCTACGGTGCTTCTTTGCTATGGAGCGTTTTTTGCCGCGCGGGACATAACCTCGGTTCTTTTTGTGTTTATCTCGTTTGTTCTGCGTACTTTATTTTTAAATTGCCTGAACCGTTTAAAGTACGTCATCCGGCAGAAGGAAAATCCGTTGGAGCGGAAACGCGAGTATATTAAGCGTATCTTCTATTTAAAACAGTATGCAAAGGAGTTCCGTTTAAATAAGGAGGCGTCCAAAAGCATGCATGAGGAGTTTGACCGGATAAACGAGGAATTGTACCAGCTACATAAAACGATGGGAAAAAAGAGGTTCCTGTTATCTTTTACCGCCAGATACCTGATGTCGGACTTTGCTTTGGATATTCTCTATGTATTGTATTTGATTATGAAAGCACTACTCCGGCATACGATTTCGTTCGGCGGCGTGGTAGTGCTTTATAATTCCGCAGCGAATCTCCGGCGGGGGTTTGCGACGGTGGCAGACCTTGGCCCGTATGTGCTGGAAACCAGTCTGTATGTAGAGAAGATACGTTCCTTTCTGGCAAAGGAAAGCACCATCATCAACCGGAAGCTTTGCGAGATACCAAAAGGGGCAGGAGAACTGGAGTGCCGGAACGTATCCTTTGGCTATCAGAAAGGACATCCGGTTCTGCAGAAGGTAAGCTTAAAAATCCGTGCAGGGGAAAAGGCAGCGCTGGTCGGCTATAACGGTGCGGGAAAGACGACATTGATTAAGCTTCTGCTCCGCCTGTACGACCCGGACGAGGGTGCGGTCCTGTTAGATGGTATAGATATCAGGAACTATGATGTCTGGGAGTACCGGCGCTATATCGGGGTTGTATTTCAGGATTTCCAGCTGTTTGCGGCGACTGTGGCAGAGAATGTTGTGATGGACCGGCTGGCAGACGGGTATGAAGAGTCTGTTTTAAAGGCGGTCAGAAGAAGCGGATTTTTGGAAAAGGCGGAGTTGCTTCCAAAAGGAATCGGACAGGAGCTGACACGGGAGTTTTCAGAAGACGGTGTGGAATTGTCCGGCGGAGAGGCGCAGAAGCTTGCGATTGCAAGGGCGTTCTATAAGGAGGCGGGCATTGTATTTCTGGACGAACCGTCTGCGGCGCTGGACCCTTTGGCGGAATATCAGCTGAATACGGCAATGAAAGAGGTAGCAAGGGAAAAGACGGTGCTTTCAATTTCCCACCGGCTTTCCACAACAAGAGATGCTGATATCATTTATGTGATGGAGCATGGGCGCGTTATTGAACAGGGAAACCATGCGGAGCTGATTTCCCTGGGAGGTGTCTATGCGACGATGTGGAAGGTGCAGGCAGGACGCTATGCGTAAAAAAACTGAGTTTTGGCATTTTCACGCCGCTCCGGGTTCCACCGCCTGCGCGCCCTCCGCTTTTGCATACGCAATGCTTCACCGGACTTCCTCCAAGAGCTGTTAAGCCGCTCGGTGGCGTCCTCGCGCCTAAGCAGCTCTAGGAGGTGATTCCGGTTCAGCAAAAGACGCGGTCCTTCGGACAAATGCAAAAAGCGGAGGGCGCGCAGGCGGTGGAATTTCCCAGAGCTGTGTAAAAAATGCGAAAACTTAAAACTACTCTGCTAACGGGATGGTCAGCTTTGCTTTAAACAGGTCGCCGTCTGTTTCCACGTAGAAGGTGCCGCCCTGCAGCGCGGCAAGGCTTTCGGCAATGGAGAGGCCAAGACCGCTGCCTTCGTCGGAGCGTGCCTCGTCTCCTCTGGAAAAGCGCATCATCAGCTCTTCCGGCGTTTTGGAGAGCGCCGATGCAGAGGTGTTTTTCATGGTCAGAAGCGTCAGTCCTGTATTTTCCGGCAGGTCAAGGGTAATAAATACCCGTGTGCCGGAGAGTGCATATTTGCAGACGTTAGAGAGCAGGTTTTCAATAATGCGGTGGGTGCAGACTCCGTCGGCAAGGACATTAACCGGACTTTCCGGAAGATTCATGCAGACGGTCAGGTTGCGCTCGGTCAGACGTTCTTCAAAGTCACCGATAGCCTGACGGAGCAGTTCTGCAGCATTAAAACGAATCGGCTCCAGCCTGATGGTACCGGAGGAGGCCTTAGAGGCTTCAACCAGGTCATCAATCAGGGCTTTCAGACGCCAGGACTTCTTGGAAAGCGTCTCTGCATAGGATGCAACCGGTCCTTCATCCGGCAGCTCATTTTTAATCAGTTCGATGTAATTGATAATGGAGGTAAGCGGCGTCTTAATATCGTGGGATACGTTGGTAATCAGTTCGGTTTTCATACGTTCGCTTTTTGTCTGCTCCTCGACCGCAGAATGCAGCCCGTCACAGATGTGGTTGATATCCTCCGACAGCCGTTTGTTGGACGGCAGCATGGACTCCTGTGAAATCCGTGCCGAAAGGTTGCCGCCTGCCATTTCTTCCGTACAGCGGAGGATACGCATGTGGTCCAGCGTATTCCGCAGGCATAAAAAGGCAAAGAAGCCGGCGCCTGCAAACAGAGGGAGCAGTCCCCAGAGGGAGCCTGCGAAAAGTAACAGTAGCGAGCCAAAAAACCAGACTGCGGAAATCGTGAGCTGCAGCAGTGTTTTCCAGAGCGAAGAAGGGGAAGAGAGGAATTCCTTCAGGTTGAGGAAAATTAAGTGAAACAGTTGTTTTAACGGGGAAAAAATCAACCTCCCCAGAATGGAAGAACGAAGCAGCGTTCCTGCCTTTATCCGGCGTACCAGACTGAAATAGAGAAGGGCAGCCAGCAGGAAGAATGCGGTAAGTCCGCCGAGAATAACAGGAATCCATTTGGAATAAAGCGAATAATCCGTAATAAAGTCTGTAAAAAACGAACGGAAGCGGCGGAACAGAAAATATGGCAACACAAAGAGACCGGCAAGTGCGGCAAGGATAAATTCCGTAAAAATCCGGTCGTAAAAATGCAGACGAAATGCTGTCCCGTCCTTTTGTCTGCCGGATACCGCATGGCAGGCGATGAACAAAAGAATGGAGAGCACGGTAAATAGAAGCGTGTATTGGAGACAGTTCTGGTAGTCGCTATGCGCCTGGTTAAAATTGGAGGCGAGGTCGGAAAAGCCGTCTACAGCGAGGTCATCCGCCACAAAGGCGTATAAGAGATAAGTATCCTTCTGCGGTGCAGAGGCAAATTCCGTTTCTTCTGTCTCTGTGAAATCCAGTCGGAAGGAGCCTGTTTTGTTATCAGCCAGCAGCTTTCCCATTTCCTCACTGCCGTCTCCGACGGCAGATGCTGGTGATTCCGGACCAGGTGTGATTTCAACATACTGGTTTGAAACGGACCAGAGTATCGTCACATCCTTTTCAGGGTCTTTGTCTGAACTTGCATCCAGATAGTTACGGTCATAATACATATCCTTTGCCATTTCAGGAAGAGGACGGCCTAAAAAGTCGATGGACCAGAGAAAATTTGCGCGGTTCAGAACGCCGTCATGGCCTCCGCCGGTCATGGAGCGGTTGTTTTGCGTATTTAAAATCAAATAGAGGTTTTCGGAAATAATGCCGGAAGAAAGAAACGCGTCCAGGGAGCCGCTTTTCTGGCAGGCATAGTTCTCGAAGTTTTTGGAAGCATAGACCTTGCCGGTTACGGTATTTTTTACATAATACTGGTAGTTGGAAGGCTCCTGGTTCAGCTTGGAATGATAGTAATAAAATGCGGTTTCACTCGGCTCGTACACGTTCAGCAGGGCATTTTCCAGGTCACTCTCTGCGTTTTCCCCCTCCAAAAGCAGCTCAAGCTGCGGGTCAAGCTCCGTAAAGCGCAGGGAATAGCCGTCCTCCAGATAGCGTACATAGACGGCAGTGCGCTCGACGTATTTGGAAAACAGCTCGGAAAACCGTTTTGTGGAATAAACCGACTCCGCGTTCCGGTAAAGTACAGGCGCGCGCAGGGTAAGGAAGCCGTAGGAAACGGCAGCGATTGAAGAAACCAGCAGGCAGACTGCCAGAAAAGTCTTTGTAATGCCGGAATAAAAAAGACGTTTCATGTTAACTCCTTTCGCTCTTGTCCTGTGAGTCTATTTTGTAACCGAGGCCCCAGACTACCTTTAAGTAACGCGGCTCCCGCGGGTTGATTTCTATTTTTTCCCGGATGTGCCGGATATGTACGGCGACAATGTTATCTGCGCCGAAGGACGGTTCGTTCCAGATGGAAGTGTAAAGCTGTTCTGTAGAAAAGACGCGGCCACGGTTCTGCATTAAAAGCAGAAGCATGGCGTATTCAGTCGGGGTAAGCCGTACCGGCTCCCCGTCTACAGTGACCTCCTTGGTATCGTCATTGATGGTAAGTCCGCCGACAGTATAGCAGTGAGCCTTTTCTTCTTCGGAAAGGTTTCCGAAGGTAGTGTAGCGGCGGAGTGCCGACTTGACGCGTGCCATAAGCTCTAACGGGCGGAACGGCTTGGTGATATAATCGTCTGCACCAATGTTCAGTCCGAGAATTTTGTCGGTATCCTCTGCTTTGGCGCTGAGAAAAAGAATCGGAAAGGTATAGCCCTCCTCCCGGAGCATTCCGGTCAGGCGCAGCCCGTCCGGCTCCGGCATCATAATATCCAGAATGGCAAGATGCGGTGTTTCCGCATGGATAGCGGCAAGTGCCTCCGTACCGTTATAGGCAGAAGTAACACGATAGCCGTCACCGGATAAATAAATTCGGATTGCTTCCACAATCTCCCGGTCGTCGTCACAAACTAAAATATGGTACATAAGAACCTCCGAATCTGTCGGGCGCCTGGAACCGGCGCGTGTAATACTATTGTTATATTAACATAGTTCCATGAAAAAAGCAGTAACAGATTTCTTAAAGATTTCTTAGGATTTCGCAAAAAAGGCGGAACCCGAAGGATAACAAAAAGCAGAAAACGAACAAAAGACAAGCAAGAGCAGAAGACAAAAGAAAAATGTATCATATTTTTACAACTGGCATATAGAAAGAAAATATGGTATACTGACAAAAACGTAAAATAAGAGAGGAAAAGCAGGGGATTTTAACTGAGAGGAGAAAAGCTATGAAAAAAAAGGAAGGAAACCGTTTCAGGGCATGGAAGAATAATCTGTATGCCCTGCGGCTGGGGTGGCAGATGGCGCCCGGGGCAATCGTACATATGGCGGTCTCGCGGGTGCTTGGCTATTTTGAATGGCTGTTTTACAGTGCATTTTTTATGCGCTATGTCATCAATGCCATGGAAACGGAGCAGGAAGTATCATCGATTCTTATATTTCTTGGAATTACCGTTACCGTATTTGCTCTGACGTCGTTGTACCAGAACTACTTAAACGGAAAGGTAATGCCAATTATGAACGCGCAGATTCATAAAAAGCTGAATCTGAGGCTGTTTGAAAAAGCGACTAATGTAGAGCTGTCCTGCTTTGAGGACAGCGGATTCTACAATCGGTATACGTTGGCAACCGAGAATGCGGCAAATAAGCTGATTGAAACCATACAAAATATCTGGGGCGTGATTTTTGGCGTGATTGCCGCAGGCGCCGCCTTTTATCTGATGTATGATGTGGATAAGCTTTCGGTACTGTTTGTGCTGTTTCCGATTATCGGAAATTTTGTATTCAACCGGGGGCTGAGCAGAATTGACTTTGACCGGAACAAGGATATGGCGCCTTACAATCGCAGGATTGCCTATATCAACCGTGTTATGTACCTTGCGGACTATGCAAAGGAGATCCGGCTGACGGATGTGTTTGCGTTAATGCGCAGGGACTACAGGGAGGCAATCAAAGGCGTTGCAGATGTAACGAGGAAGTATACGCCGAAAGCGATGGTGCTTCACTGGTTCCGGGTCATGTTTACGTTTACCTTTATTTTTGAGGGCGTGCTGATTTATGGTGCGTACCGGACGCTTGTAAATCACAGTATGAGCCTTGCGCAGCTTGCGGTTCTGACCAGTATGATGGTTTCGTCTACCTGGATTTTAATCGGTTTTACGGAGTCGTTAGTGACGAGCTTTCGAAATGGGCTGTTTGTGGACAATCTGCGGACCTTTATGGAATACGAAGAGAAAATTCCGGAGGATTATCAGGGCGCGGATCCGGGAAATAAAATCGAAAGCATTGAATTCCGCAATGTCTGCTTTTCCTACAAGGATAAGGAGGTCATCCGCAATCTTTCTTTTGAGCTGCGCGGTGGGAAAACCTATGCGCTAGTTGGTCATAACGGAGCGGGAAAGTCTACGATTATCAAGCTTTTGATGCGGTTTTATGACCCGTCCTCCGGTGAGATTTTCTTAAACGGAAGAAATATTAAGGAGTATGAGCTGCAAAAGTACCGAAGGCTGTTTGCAACCGCGTTCCAGGACTTCCAGATTTTTTCCCTGTCTGTCATGGAGAATGTCCTGATGCGGAAAGGGACGCCGGAGGATGAAGCGGAGGTAGTCCGTGCGTTAACGCTTGCGGGAGTGTACGATAAGGTGCAGACGCTTCCGGATGGCATCCATACCATTCTTACGAAGGAGTTCGCAGAAGACGGCGCGGTGCTTTCCGGCGGAGAGTATCAGAAAATTGTAGTAGCGCGTGCCTTTGTACAGCAGTGCCCGGTAAAGATTTTTGACGAGCCGTCGTCTGCACTTGACCCGATTGCAGAGTATAACCTGTTCGAGAGTATTCTGCAGGACGGAAAGGATAAGACGATGCTGTTTATTTCCCACCGCCTGTCCTCCGTACAGAACGCGGACTGGGTATTTATGCTGGAGAACGGTACGATTATCGAACAGGGCTCCCATAGGAAGCTGATGCAGGGGAAGGGCGCCTACGCGGATATGTACGAAAAGCAGGCGGTTAATTATCTTGCTGCCGATGTGGCATCGGTACAGGGCAGTATCTTTGTGGCAGACAAGGAGGTGGCAGAATGAAACAGGTATGGAACAATCATTTGTTTTTGTGGAAGCTCTGCTTTAAGACGGCGCCGGGCTATATGATTTATAACTTGTACGACGGCTTCCGCCACCAGATTATGATTTTCTTAGAGCACACCATCGGCATCCGCTATGTACTGCATTGTGCGGAGTATGGCGAGCCGTTTTATAAGGCGTTACTTGGCATCGGGATTATTCTGCTGCTCAATATGCTCCAGATTATACCGGACGGCTATTTCATCCACGCCATGACCTACCGGATGAAGCCGAAGCTGTACCGTGCCTTAAAGGAAAGAATGTACGAAAAGGCAGCGGAGCTGGACCTTTCCTGTTATGACGACCCGAAGTATTACAATGAGTTTGTCCTTGCAGTGGCAGAGGCAGAAAGCTCCATCGACCGGTTTATCGCCTTTTCAAATTCGTCGATGCAGAGTCTTACGATTGTATTCAGCACAGGCGCGTTTTACCTGATGACGGATTCGGTGAGCGTTTTGTTTGTAGGAGTGTCCTTTATCCTTAGCTTTCTTCTTGGAAAGAGGTTAAATAAGCTGAATTACCAGGTGCGGCTGAAGGTAAATCCATGGGAGCGGAAAAGGAACTATGCCGGCCGTGTGTTCTATCTGAACGATTATGCCAAGGAGCTCCGGTTAAATCCGGAAGTCGCAAAGCTTCTGAAGGAGGACTTTATTGAGGCAAACGACAAAATCATAGAGGAGCAGAAAAAGATTTCAGGAAAACGGGTAGGGCTTTCGTTTCTCCGGAATTACGGCGTTTCCGATTTTATTACGGATGGTCTGTATGTAGGCTATCTTGTCCTGCAGGCAGCGGTATTCCATACAATTGATTACAGCAATGCAGTGGTATTGTTTAACCGTACCGGAAATCTGCGCAACGGAATGCGCGGTCTGGCGGAAATCGGACCGGCGGCAAACGAAAACAGCCTGTATATCGATAAAATCAGAACTTTCCTTGCCTATGAGCCGAAGATGAAGCAGGGAAGCGGCGAAAAGGTGCCGGAGGGTACAGGCTGTCTGGAGCTTTCCCATGTTTCCTTCCGCTATACGGAGGATGCAAAGGAAACGCTGCACGACATCTGCTTAAAGGTAGAGCCTGGCGAGCGTGTGGCGATTGTCGGCTATAACGGTGCAGGAAAGACGACGCTGATTAAGCTTTTAATGCGGCTGTATGACCCGACGGACGGTAGCATTTCCTATCACGGGAGGAACATTGACAGATACCTGCTTTCCGAGTACCGGAGCCGGGTCGGCGTTGTATTCCAGGACTTTAAAATGTATGGCGCGAGCCTTTTGGAAAATGTCGTATTGAACGATGTCGGGGACAACGCAGGCGAAGAGGCTGCCGTAACTGCAGCGCTGTGCCAGAGCGGCTTTGAGGAGCGTCTCCGCAGTTTTCCGGCGGGGCTTTCCACGCAGCTGACTACAGAGTTTGATGAACAGGGCGTCAACCTTTCCGGTGGCGAGAGCCAGAAGGTAGCGATTGCAAGAGCCTTTTACCGGCAGGCGGATATTCTGATTATGGATGAGCCGTCCTCTGCCCTTGACCCGATTGCAGAGTATAGTCTGAATAAGGCAATGCATGATGCGGCGTTAAACAAAACGGTATTCTATATCTCTCACCGCCTTTCCACCACCAGGGACGCGGACCGTATTTTGATGTTAGAGAAAGGAAGGATTATCGAAGAAGGAACGCACGAGGAGCTTTTGCGTAAGAACGGGAAGTATGCCGAAATGTGGTATGCACAGGCAGGGAAATATACAGCATAGAACGTATGGACCAGGGCTGTCGCCCGGAGCGCAGCGGCTCCGGGCGACAGCCCCTTTCTGTCACATTATCTTACTAAATTAGATTCCCTGCGGTTTATCTCTATCAGATAGCATTCATGTGTCTTAGTGTCAAAGTAGAAGGTGGTTTTATACTGCTTTTTTTTACTCCGGTAAACCAGCTGATAGGATACGCTTTCCTCTGCCGGTTCTCCAAAGAGTGCAATCAGTTCCTCCTTGGTTTTCCCGAAGAACTCCTTTCCCTCGTAGGTTGCCTGAAGCCCTGTAGGGTTTCCCGCCTTATCCTGAGACTTCGCAGTGATTTCAAACACGTCACAGTTTACATACGGTGCCGTACTGTTGCGGCGGTTTAAAACGGACACTCCGCCCATGGAAATTGTGCGGTCATCTCCCCAGTAGTAAGATAAAGATTCTCTAAAAGTCGAGCCTGACATGCTGGCGTCATTATTTGACAGCCAAAAGCCTGCCTTATTCAGATCAGAAATCTCTAACTTTGACAAATCCAGTTCCGTTCCGTTCAGGCTAAGCTTAGGAGGCGTGTCCTTGTTTATGATATTGGTAATAAACACTAATGCAAACCCTGCTATAATACATGCTGCGACATAGAGTAATGATTTTTTCTGCTTCATTTTACTTTTTCCTCCTTAAGACCTTTGCCGTGTGTTTTACGGCATAAATTTTTTAATCAAATGGATTATACTCTGTTATCGCAGATTTGTCTAGTATGCTGAACTTGAGTTTCCGAACTTTTTAGTGACCTCCGGGACTTTACGGGGTTGCTAAAAATGCGGAAACGCAAGCACAAAGAAGCTTGACCATTTTGGGCAAGTATGGCAGAATAATGATAAAAGAGCATGCCTTCCGGTTGGGAAGGAGATGAAAGTGATGAAGTGAGGATACAGGTGTGAAAAAAGGAATGGAATATATCGGAACAGTAGAGCGTGTGGATTTTCCGAATAAAGGGCTTGTCCGCGTTGTAATGCCGGAAGGATGTGAAGAAGGCGGCGGAGAAAAAGATATCCGGGTGATGGTAAAAGGGATATTGAAAGGACAGAAAATCAGTTTTCGTCTGACAAAGCTTCATAAAGGCAGCAAAAAAGCAGAGGGACGTCTGATTGAGGTGCTGGAACCGGCGCCGCAGGAAATCAAGGCGCCGTGCAGTCTGTCCGGAAGCTGCGGCGGCTGCGCTTACCAGAGCCTTCCTTACGACGAACAGCTTGTCTTAAAAGAGGAGCAGATAAAGCGTCTGATGGATGCCGTGATTACCGGACCGTACGAGTTTATGCCGATTCGCAGAAGCCCGCAGCCGGAGCGTTACCGGAATAAAATGGAGTTTTCCTTCGGAAATCAGCAAAAGGACGGACCGTTAGAGCTTGGACTTCATAAAAAGGGCAGCTTCTACGATATCCTGACAACGGATACGTGCCGTATTGTCCATGAGGATTACAATCTGATTTTGAGAGAGGTTCTTGCTCTGGCAAAGGAGACCGGACTGGCGCATTTCCATAAAATAACACACAAGGGGTACTTTAGGCATCTTGTTATCCGCCGCGGACAAAAAACAGGGGAGATTCTCATAAACCTTGTGACAAGCCAGGATACGGAAACCCGCTCTGCGGATTATACGGGACAGGCAGAGCCAAAGACCTTTTGTGAAGAGGAGTTTTTTCAAACGCTTTGCCGCAGGCTGCAGGCGCTTCCGCTGGCAGGAAAGATTGTCGGTATTCTTCACAGCAGGAACAACAGTCCTGCGGATATCGTAACTAGTGAAGAAACAACGATTCTTTACGGGACGGACCATTTTTACGAAGAACTTTTGGGACTGCGCTTTAAAATTACGCCGTTTTCCTTCTTCCAGACCAATTCCCTTGGCGCTGAGGTACTTTATAGCACCGCGCGGGAGTTTATCGGAGAAGCAGAAGGGAAAGTAGTCTTTGACCTTTACAGCGGCACCGGAACGATTGCGCAGATGATGGCTTTTGTAGCAAAAAAGGTAATCGGCGTGGAAATCGTAGAAGAAGCGGTAGAAGCGGCAAGAGAGAACGCAAAAGAAAACGGGCTTGCTAACTGTGAGTTTATTGCAGGCGATGTCTTAAAGGTATTGGACGGCATAGAGGAGCGGCCGGATTTCATTGTGTTAGATCCGCCGCGGGACGGTATCCACCCGCGTGCGCTGGAAAAGATTATCGCTTACGGCGTGGAGCATCTGGTGTATATCTCTTGCAAGCCGACCAGTCTGCAAAGAGATCTGGTTACGCTTCAGGAACATGGATATTGTGTAAGGAAGGTATGCCCGGTGGATGAATTTCCGATGACAGCGCATGTGGAGACGGTAGTATTGATGTCAAAGGAAAAAGAAAAATAGCCACGAAAGCCAGGTAATATCGTGATTTTCTGGCAATTGGGCAAATTTAGCATTGGGAAAGACAATCGTTCTGTGATAGCTTATCCAAGAGGTACCCATTTCGAAAAGTGGCAGGGTTGAGTAGCGGATTTAGAGGTCATAGATTTCTTGCAGGGACAAAAAATCAGCAGCGAGGTGATATGAAGTGAATAAAGATCCATTTAAGGAATATATCAAAGAATCCGAACCAGCAAAGCGGGACAAGGGCTATGCGTGGCATACGGCCATTGGCTTGCAAGCGGTGGACGGACTAAAAACATCAGAATATCTGGTGCATACGGCCGTCCGGAATATCGAGGGCGAGATTTCTTTTGAAGAGGCAAATGCGCTTTTGCAGACCTACTATGAGGAAAATCCGATCCACGATGCATCAGACCGTACTGAGGAGGCCGACAAGGTCTCAGCTCAAATTGCCGCGCTTCTTTCCGAGCGTGCCTTCAGCTTCACGCCGAATGAGTATCTTTCCATTCACAGGAAGCTGTTCACTGGTATTTATTCCTATGCCGGGCGTATCAGGGACTATAATATCACGAAGAAGGAATGGGTGCTGAATGGTGCAACTGTACTCTATGGAAGTGCTACGGAGCTACGTGCGACATTGGATTATGACTTTTCCGAAGAAAAGAAATTTTCCTATAAAAATCTTTCTATGGATGAGATTATCCATCACCTCGCGGTATTCGTATCCAGACTGTGGCAAATCCATGTATTTGGTGAGGGGAATGTAACACAGAGACACCAGCAGAAAGCGGCGTAACAGCGGCAAACTGCTTTGTACATAAATTTGAATAGCGTATATGCCAAAAGATATTTCATCATTTACCTTTTGGTTTAATAAAATTTGTTGCAGATGGAAACAATTGTGGTATAATTATAAAACAGTATATTCTAATTCAATTATAGATAGAAAAGACATATAGTAGAACTTAATATCTTAGATTAATACATCAAATAAACAACTATGGAGGTATAGCAATGAGAATTATTACGATTGATAAAGACATGAGAAGTGGGTGTGTTTCCATTTTAACAAATATGTCATTGAAAGAATATAAAGAATTGGCGCAAGATTCTTTTGCAGCAAATGGAAATTTTGAGGGACAGCGAGGTGTAATTACTAAGTCAGCAGTAGCTGTCAGGATAAGAAAGCGTATGCAGGAAGATTTTTGCCGAGGTGCTATTTTCCCACAAGTAGTATTAGGAATTCAAAGTGATTCTAATTTTTGTGGGAAGTTACAAGAAGGCATGGAGTATGACAGCAAAGAGATTTTTTCAGGTTGTATCATTTCAATAATTGATGGGATGCAGAGAAGTAATATTTATTTTAAGAATTTTGAGGGGAATGAAGACAGAAAGATTCGAGTAGAATTTTGGGTGGCGGAAAATAGTGAAAAGCTGTTGTATCGAATGTTAGTTTTAAATACAGGGCAAACTCCTTGGAATACAAGGAGACAAATAGAAGTGATTTATGGTAATTTATCTAGAAATATAGAAAACGAGTTATATTGCAATTATCCTGAGCTTAAAGATAAAATTGATATATATGGAATAGATGATGGCAAATATAGAACACAAGCAGGAAGATATCATAAGTCATCTATTATAGAACTGTATTTGGGATTCAGCATTAGAAATGTAAAAATTAATGTTACAGATGAATTGGCAGAAGAATATCAACGCTTTGATATGATGGAATCAATTGATAAAAGAGATTCTTTTGATAATTTTATTTGCATATTAGGAATGATGTGTAAATTAGATTTAGCTTTTTCTAAATATTGTAAAAAAAGTGCGGTACAGGGGCAGTTTGGTGTAGGAAAAGATGTTTTTGGAAGTTCTACAGCTAATGTTGGGTTTGTTGTTGCCAGTGCTGAATATATTATGGGAAAAATTTCTGTAGAAAGAACAGAAGAAGTAGTTGCTAAGAAAAAAGAAAGATATCAAAAGCAAATGAATTCAATTTTAATGGAATTAGAAAAGAATGTCAGAGTGAATGAGGATTATCTAAGCTTGGATATATTAAATACGAGGTGTCTCGGGTTGCCGAAAACAAGGATTGGAGATGAAATGCGTTTGCTATTTAAAGATGCTTTTATGGGAATGTTAAAATATGATGATATAGAAGAGGTTTCTTCTTTAGAGGACTTTTGGAGAGAGTAGGGATGTCTAGAACTGTACGAGATCAAGAGAAAAAAGTGTTCGATACTTTGCAAAATTATATACCTCAAGAGACAGTAGGTAGAATAAATAATGTTAAGCGTAGCTTATATTTTCCTCAGTTAACTTATGCTGTGATTGAAAGAGCGAATTTATATTACAGTAATACAATCTTTGAATATAGAATTGCCTTGATTCGATATGAAAATAACAATTACATATGCATACATGAGGACTTATTTAAAAGAGGCGTGTTAAGTTTCGAGTATGAAGTGGATAATAAAGAATTGTTATATGGAATAGGAGTGTTGCTTTTTAATGAAGGCATTCTTAAACCTAAATCACAATTTAAAGGTTTTCCAATATATGATATATTTTTTGGGCATATAGAAGATAAAGAATATAAGTGTGGCGATATTTTTGAGATAGTAGAGGATTATTTGGTTTTTGAAATAACAGAGGAAGATTTTATTGTCAAATATTCTGAGGATCTTGATAGGATTTTATATATGCTTTGTTTTAGTTCACTACTTAAAGAAAGTGAATTGAGTTTTAATATGTTTGAATTATTAGAACTTGAGTCAAGTAGATGTATACTATCAATGATTGAAAATATTTTGCAAACACAGAATGAAGATTTGATTTTTTTGCAATTGTATCGGTGTATAGAATACCTATTTATTATACATAAAGCACTTACTTATTCAAATAAGTATGAACTACAATTAGAAAATGTATTAAAAATGTTAAATACAGAAAAAATAAGATTCCCAGAAAATTCCAATATGCTAGCAATAGTTTCCGAATATTGTTCTGATGTAATTGTAAATGAATATTATACATATATAATGAGAAGTTTAATGTTACAAGAGTCTGATAAAGTAACTTTGAAAGATAAAGTGGCAAACTATATTTATGAAACTCGTTGCAAAATAGCCCATTTTAAATATGGACAGGAAAAAATTAAGGATAAGGAAACTTTGGGAGAAAGTAACATTATTTTGAGCAAAGTAGTGAAAAATATATATCAGCAATTGGATGATAAATTAGTGGAGATTAATGAAAAAATGGAAGTATGGCATAAAATTATATTGAAATGAATAGCATATGTGAGGATATTTTTGGTCGAGTCTGACATAGGCATTACCAGAGGGCAATACTAGAACGACGGCGGTATTCTTCATCAAGTATCTGCGCACGCTGGGATTTGAGGTGATGAACGATATTTTTGCCGAGAATGCATGGTATTTTCGGAATTCGCTGGTCAGGGCAAACTACAACGACCTGAAAAACGGAATACACGAAACAACGGAGTTCCTTGAAGTATTCCTGCAAAATCTTCTGTTGAACGAAAATCATCCGCTTCATAATCGGACATTGCACATCAGCGGCACGTTCAAAAAAACGGAAAAAGCGAACATCAACTCTGAAAAAGCGAATATTGGCACGGAAAAAGTGAACATTGAGGATATCTTTACAGCAAAGACCGCTGCGCATGTTCAGGTGTTACGGGAGACTTTGGGCTCCCGGATTGCATTTGGAAGGTCGGATGTTCAGGGGGTGCTTGGTCTGAAGCCGACAAGAAGCTCTGCGCTTTTGCATGATATGACAGAGCATGGAATCATCGAACCGGTGTCCGGACACGGAAAAGGAAAGTATCGCTTCCGGCAGCAGGATGGTTGAGACGATGGGATTTCGGACTTATTCCCGCAGATCGGAGTTTTGAGGCGGTCGGAAAATCTGTGTGGCGTTTGAACAACCGAAAACCAGATACGAAAGTCAGGCTATAAAACCAATAGAAGCAAGCGAAAGAGTAAAATTTGGTCCTATAATATTTATGTAGCCTGAAACCAAGGAAAAGGAGACGGTAAAGTGTATCTGAGAGAGAAACGAATTAGAATCCTGAAAGTAAAAAATGTGATTTTAGTGGTTTTTGGGTTATTTTTTGTTGCGGTATCAGTTGGTGTAATGGTTTCACTGATTTCATTTTACCATGATGATCTGGAAACGGTTCTAAAGGCAAGGGCGACTCCGGATTGTGTTAAGGCAACTATCCTAGGTGTGATTTTTTTGCTCATAGCGGGGATATCAAGGCGCCTGATCGGGGAGGCAAATATTTATTCAAGTTATTTTGAGGGGGATTTGTCCGGTTATATCAAATATAGTGATTTGGCGGAAGTCACAGGAAAAAGTACGGGTATGGTAAAACTGCAATTACATCTTTTTCGCAGAATCTATATGAAGGGTTATGAGCTGGAAATGGTAGAACAGACGGAACAGGTCGTTCTGAACAGTAAAAAATGTATGTGTGAGTGCAGACATTGCGGCGCTTCGATTGAAAAACGAATCTATTTTACAGGGGTCTGTCCTTATTGCGGAAGTTCGGATTTGTTTGCCAAGGTTCTGTCAGACAGCAGGTTTTACAGTATCAGGAACGAGATGTCGGAAGGTATAAAAAATCCGGAATTTTATTCTTTAAAAAATATTAAAGTGAAAAAGAATCTGTTCAAGCTTTATTTGTGCCTGGGGGCGTCTGCGCTTGCAATCGGGGTGCTTATCTGCCTGGAGAATCTTGCTGCCTACAATAACAAAGAATATTTAAAAGAAGTACTGTTGTCGGGTAAGAGCCATTATTCTTCTTATGAATTGATTAAAGCGGAAATTATGGATAGTATTATTTGGGGCGCTGTGCTTGCGTTGGCGTTTGTACCCGTTATTATCAACCGGGGTAAGAAGATAAAATATATTTTTGTGGCAGATGATTGTTCGCAGTATTTTTCGCAATGTAAGACGCCGTTTGTGAATGCAGAAAATCTTCCTGTCGCGAAAAATGAATCAAATAGAAAAACAGGGCTGAAATTGGTCAGAGGCGCGCTCCGGCAGCATTATCTTTCAAATTGTACGTTTGAAAAGCATGACGGTGTGCTGAAAGTGGCGCTTGCGAAGAAAATTGTCAAAGATGAATGTCCGTCCTGTGGAGGGCCGATTGTCGGGGCAGTTGACGAACAGTATCAATGCAGATATTGCGGAACTGTCATTATGGGCGTTGTTCATAAAAAATAATGCCCCTTTCTCAAAGCGTCCTTGTTTTTGAATATTTTGGAATGGCGGTTATGACCTTATCTGTAAGCTTGTTATTGAGATAGGCTGTTTTCATATACAGCATGACAGATTATTTTCGGCAACCGGTGCATTATATCGTTTTGCCGATGAATTAAGGAACTGTTATACTACATTAAATGGAACTGCTGAATACAAGCTTTTGCTGGAGAATGACTTATCGTTTCAGGTAGTTATGGAATCGGGCGGTCATGCGGTTGTCACCGGAAGATTCCAGGAAAGACCGGATAAAAACAATATTTTTGAGTTTGAAATGGAGACGGACCAGACCTGCTTTTTAGCGGTGATTCAGGAGATAGAAGCATTAAAGGAAGTGTACGGCGGAAGGATGGGAAAGAGGAGTCAGCAGATGGGAAAAGCCGGATTATGATTTAAAACGTATGCTTTGAGAAAATCAAGTTGAGAAAGGCTTGACATGCGCTGGCTTTCATGGTACTATAATAATAGTTTTATCAGATAGGAGGCTTACGTATGTTGATTTGTTTGAGATAGTAAATAATAATAGCAGTTCATTTCGTTAAAACGAAATGCTTTTATTGTGTTGCAAAAAAGCAAACATCTCAAGCGAATTATGATTTACGTAGGTGCTCTGTATTTATTTTTCATACAGGTGTATTTTCTATACCATTCTTTGAGATGTGCCACTTATTTTTGTAAGTGGTATTTTTATTGGAAGAATTGATAAATAGAAAGGTTGAATGTAAAATGAAAATAGAAAAAATTGATGAAACACATGTATATTTTAATAAGCTGATTGATTACGCAAGAAATTGTTCCTGGGTTGCAGGAGACCATCTTGCAACGATGTTAGAGGATCGGGTTTTTACCGATTGGGAGAGCGCGTTTGCCGCAGTAGTTGATGAACGCATCGTTGGTTTTTGTACCTTTATGAAAACTGATTACTACCCGGATAATAAATATTTTCCATGGATCAGCACGGTTTTTGTAGATGAGGAATACCGGGGAAAACGTATCAGTCAGCAGATGATAGAGGCAGTCATCGAGTATGCGAAAAACTGTGGGTTTTCTCATGTGTATATTCCATCAGATATGACGGGTTTTTATGAAAAATATGGCTTTAAGAAAATTGATGAGTTAAAAAATTATGGCGGTGATGTCGATGACATTTTTGTAAGAGAGATTTAGGGAAACGCGGATGAAAGCGCTTCCTTAGAAGTACCTTGGATGGATGGTTACTGTTTTTGCGGAGTCAAAGGATTTTTTGGAACAATGTCCGGTGCCTGTTTATATTGTTTCCAATATCGACAGGGACGATATCAGAAGCGCTTTGGAGTATCATGGGCTGAAACCTGCCGGAGTTTTTACGAGCGAAGACGCAAGGTCATATAAGCCGCGGGAAGAGATATTCCAGCTGGCGCTGCAGTCAACAGGATTAAGCGG
Organism: uncultured Lachnospiraceae bacterium; assembly: GCA_910577175.1. GTDB lineage: Bacteria > Bacillota > Clostridia > Lachnospirales > Lachnospiraceae > SIG307. Next base: position 91,626 of record CAJTLU010000001.1, read on the forward strand.
CAGCGAAGCGGTTCATATCGGAGACTCCCTGAGCAGTGATGTAAAGGGAGCGGGTGCAGCAGGCATCCATGCAATCTGGCTGAACCGGTCAGGGCGGGAGGTTCCGGAGGGTGTCGTTGCAATAGAGAATCTTCTTCAGGCATATGGCACAGATTATTTTAAGTAATCCGGCGGACAGAAAGAGGGTGTTTTGCAGGTTCTTTTCACGTTAGCCGGACGGCAGGAAAAGAAAAGCCGTGGAATAATATGTATGGAACCGGGGATACTGTTCCTAAAAAATAAAGGGAGCTGAATAAAAATTATGATTGAACCGGATACCATAAGAATGCTGCGGGAATGTGACGCGGGAATTAAAATGGGGGTTTCTGCCATTGATGAAGTTCTGGGCTATGTGCATTCCGAAACCTTTCGAAACTGTCTTACGACCTGCAAAAATGAGCACGAGAAGCTGAAGGATGAGATACAGGTTCTTCTGGAGGAATACCATGATAATGGGAAGGAGCCGAATCCGGTAGCAAAAGGCATGTCGTGGATGAAAACAAACGTCAAGCTGATTATGAATGAATCGGATGAAACAATTGCCGATTTAATGACAGACGGCTGTAACATGGGTGTGAAGACGCTCAATAAGTATTTGAACCAGTTCAAGGCAGCCGATGAAAAGACCAAGGATATCACAAAGCGGCTGATTCAGCTGGAGGAACGGCTTGTGGTAGATATCCGTTCGTATTTGTAAGCTGCTTTTCTAAGTGACACCGTGCGACGGCTTCTTGTAAGTAGTTAGAATATCTGACGGTAAAAAAGAGAGTCACTATCTTATTTTTGCATTTGTCTGACGAGGTGTGAGCGTATGCAAATAAGGTGGCGGCTCTCTTTTCAGTAAAAAGGTTCTGCTCTTACCGGTAGGATTTTTCAAAGATTTCTGCACATTCCGCGTCCGACATCGGGCACGGATTGGAAAGGAAAAGTCCCCCCATTGTTTCTCTTGCATTGACAGCGAGGGTCATGCATTCGGATTTTGCAATCCCGTAATCTGACATTTTCAGGTCCGCAACCCCGCAGGCCTCTTGAAGTTTTACGAGAGCGGTAATGAAATCCTGCGGCTTATCGGCATCCGGAAGTCCCATCGCACGTGCCATTTTTATAAACTGTTCATCACAGGCATGCCGGTCAATGAAGAACTGCGCAAATTCCTTTGAAATCATAATCAGACCGGCGCCATGCGGCAGATTGTGATGGTACGCGCTCATTGCATGTTCCATGGAATGCTGTGCCGTTGTATTAGTAAGCTGCATCGTAATGCCTGCGATGGTACTGCCATATGCGACATGCTCGCGCGCCGTAAGGTCACTGCCGTCTGCGACAGCTCTTGGCAGATAGGCTGCAATGCTTTCAATGGCGGACAGGGCGATTGTTTCGCTGAGGATATTGACGCCGTTGCTTATCATAACCTCGGTATTGTGGAACAGCGCGTCAAAGCCCTGATATGCGGTGTATTTTGGCGGAACGGTTTTCATCAGCTCAGGGTCTACGATAGCAAGAACCGGAACGAGTGAAGGGTCGCCAAAGCCGATTTTTTCATTGGTCTGGTGATTGGAAATAACGCCCCAGCAGTTAATCTCCGAGCCTGTTCCGGAGGAGGTTGCGACAGTTACAATCGGCAGGGCGGCATGAACAAGCGGCTGCCCCTTCCCGGTGCCGCCGTGTACATAGTCCCATAGATCCCCCGGATTTGTCGTCATGGCGGCAACAGCGACTGCGGCGTCCAGAACGGCTCCGCCGCCCAGTGCAAGGATGAAGTCGCAGGCATTTTCCTTTGCAATGGCAGCGGCCTCCATTACAACCTCTTTCGATGGATTTTCGTGGATGTTGGCGCATACCACATAGCCGGCACCTGCCCTTTTTAATTGTGCCTGGACGCGTTCTAGTGTGCCGTAAGTTTTTACGGAGTTACCGTTGGAAATCAGCAGAAGTGCCTTTTTACCCGGAAGCGTCTGGCTGCCCAGTTCCTCCAGTCTGCCGGCGCCGAAAATAAGGTTGGTCGGGTTGTTAAAGTGAAAGCTCATGTTCATAGAAACTACCTCCGTTGATTCTTAATTTTTTGCTTAAAATGCGAAAACTCAAATTTATTTAGTTGCTTGTTTTATTGAATAAATCAGATAATCAAGGCAATCAATCCTATGCTGACTGGTATGGATACAGTCTAGCAGGGTTGCCCTGTGTAGGGAGAGGAGCCGCAACAGTTCTTTCGTTTTCCCTTCGTTCTGAAGCTGGAAGAATTTCTGGATGGCAGCCTCATCGCATCCTGCGTCTTTGAGATTTTGAAGAATCTGCGCTTCTTCCGGAATCCTGTTCACGTTATCACCTGCTTTCTGTTCTTATTATGCAACACTTCGTATTAAATAGCAAATACTTAGTTAGAAGGTCCTGATATGCTTGACGGGCATATCAATGTGCGCTATCATAAAACCAGAACAAGCCCGTGAACCGCGGGAAACGGAGGTTTCCGCAGCTTTGCCGGGTAGAAGTGAGAGGGTAGCGGTCAGGAATTTTTGTTTTCCGGCAGTTTTCTCTTTGGCTCGCTTCCTGTGCGAAATTTTGTCCTGAATTTCGTTATTGCTACCGTTTGTAAGAGCGGATATAATAAAGTCAGGAGTCTGTTTTCGCATTTTCGCATCAGGTGCGCGTCCGGCAGGGCAGGAAAGAAGGATACGATGGAGCGGAAGTAAAAACGAACATGGCAGACAGGAAGGTTAAGGTGATAGAAATGGAAATCCGGGTACTTCGTTATTTTTTGGCAATCGCAAGAGAGGGCAGCATTACAAATGCGGCAGAGTTTCTGCATGTGACCCAGCCGACGCTTTCCAGACAGATTAAGGATTTGGAGGAGGAGCTGGGGCAGAAGCTATTTACCCGCGGAAGCCACAGTATGGATTTAACGGCAGAGGGAAGGATTCTGCGGAAACGCGCCGAGGAGATTATTTCGATGGTGGATAAGACCGAAGCGGAGTTTGGCGCAATGGAGGGAGAAATCAGCGGTGATATTTACATCGGAGGCGGTGAAACAGACGCAATCCGGCTGATTGCCAAGGTTGCCAAGGCGCTGCAGTGTGATCATCCCGGGATTCATTATCATTTATATAGTGGAAACGCAGCGGATGTAACCGAACGGCTGGATAAGGGACTTCTTGATTTCGGCGTTCTGGTTCAGCCTGCCGACCTTTCCAAATATGAGTATCTGAATATTCCGGTTAAGGATGTGTGGGGTGTTATTATGCGGAAGGACAGTCCCTTGGCAGAAAAGGAAGTGATTCGCAGGGAGGATTTGCTGCCGCTTCCGTTGATATGCTCTATACAGGCGATATCGCAGGAGCGCCGGGCGAATGAGTTTGCAGACTGGTTCGGCAGTGATTTTGACAAGCTGAACATTGTAACTACATATAATCTCTTGTACAATGCTGCAATTATGGTAGATTCAGGAATCGGATATGCCATTACCATAGACAAGCTTGCCAATACTTCGGTGGAAAGCAGCCTTTGCTTCCGTTCGCTAGAACCGAGACTTGAAGCGGGACTGAACCTTGTCTGGAAAAAATATCCTGTTTTTTCTGCGGCAGCCGGACAGTTTCTGGAAAGGCTGAAGGAGAGCTTCGCGGAAACTCAAGTTAAGCCGGGCTTGTCTTCCGCGGACGGGTGTGATATAGTGAAGTTAGATTGCAAAATGAAATATAAAGGAGGAAAATGAAATGGAGGAAACGACAAAGAAAATAGCAGAAGGCTTCCAGTGCAAATACACAGTATTTGAGAAGGGGACGGACCCGGCGTTAGTGGAGCAGGCATACAGGAAGGCTTTGGAGGCAGGAAAAGAAAACGGCTTCTGGCCGGCGATACTTCTTCTGGATGAATATGCAGTGGAGTGGTTAGAAGAGGTCGTAAATGGAGAATACGACAGAGATGCGATTATTGCAGGCTGTGGAGAAAACGGCAAAAGTATTTTGCAGGAGCGCTTTGAAGAGTACATGGAGGACTATGAGGAGGACGAGCTCGACGAACTGATTGGAGAAGAAACCGAGGGAGAGGTATTGGACCATTTTATCGGGTATTGCTCCTTTGATGATGGAAGGCTGGAGGCGGATGCCCTGTTGTTAGAGCTTCCGGTTAAGAACCCGTGGGAGATTATCGGCTATCTGCCTATGGGCGGCTGGAACGATTGCCCTGCGCCGGAGGACATGATTTCCGTATGCAGATACTGGTATGAAAAATATGGTGCGGTGCCTGCGGTATTTACGCATGATGTTATGGAGTTTTATGCACCTCTGGGGTTAAACGGAACAGACAGTCTGGAAGCTGCCAAGGAGCATTATGCGTTCTGTACGGACAGGGTTGACCAGGGAACCAGCACCTATACGATATCGGAGCTGGCAGCAGGGCTTGAGGACTCTACGGTCTGGTATTTCTGGTGGGATTAGTCCCGGTGTCTTGTCCCGCCTGCGTCATTTAGTCAGAAATTTATTTTTCGATGTACCAGGGAAGATGGGAGAAAAGCTGCCGTACCTTTTGCGCTATGAAGGGAAACGGGCATAAAAAGAGACTTTGAAAAGGAGATATTGCAAATGAAGAGGACAGAGAATGTAGAACTGACTGTCATGTGTCTCATCCGGAACGGAGACGAATATCTGCTGCAGGACAGGATAAAGAAAGACTACAGGGGCTTTACCCTGCCGGGAGGGCATGTGGAACCGGGAGAGTCAATTGTCGAAGCGGTTGTCCGGGAAATGAAGGAGGAGACAGGCCTGACAATCCGGAACCCGAAATTGTGCGGTGTCAAGCAGTTTCCGATAGAGGGCGGAAGGTATCTTGTATTTCTGTTTACGGCAGATGAGTTTGGCGGGGAGGTTTGCTCTTCGGAGGAAGGAAGTATGCACTGGGTCCGCAAGGAGGATTTGGCAAAGGTAAATCTGGTCAATGATTTCCGTGAGCTGCTGCAGGTAATGACAGAGGATAGCTTAAATGAATTCCAGTATGTTCTGGAAGAAAACCAGTGGAAGATTGTGCTAAGGTGACTTTGGAAGTCTCCATGCGGGAAGAATATAGTACAGGCTTTGGGAAAGAAGCAGAACGGAGGGAATACTATGTTAAAGGAAGGAACAAAGGCGCCGGAGTTTTCATTGCCGGACCAGAACGGGAAACTTCATACGTTAAGCGAATATGCAGGAAAAAAAGTAATCTTGTATTTTTATCCGAAAGATAATACGCCGGGCTGCACAAAGCAGGCGTGCGGGTTTGGCGGGCTTTCACCGCAGTTTACGGAAAAGGGAGCGGTTGTTCTTGGCATCAGCCGGGATTCCGTGGCGTCCCACAAAAAGTTCGAGGAGAAGTACAGCCTTGGCTTTACATTGCTCTCGGACCCGGAGCTGACAGCAATCCAGGCGTATGACGTATGGCAGGAAAAGAAAAATTATGGAAAGGTATCCATGGGCGTCGTGCGTACCACGTATCTGATTGATGAAAATGGAATCATCACAAAGGCATTCGGAAAGGTAAAGGCTGCCGAGAATCCGGCACAGATGCTAGAAGAATTGTGATGAAGCAGTATATCGAGATAAAAAATGCAACCATCCACAATTTGAAGGGAGTGGATGTAAAAATTCCGAAATATAAGCTGACGGTGATTACCGGGGTGTCGGGCAGCGGGAAGTCCAGTCTTGCGTTTGATACGCTGTATGAAGAAGGCCGCCGGAGGTATCTGATGTTTTCCGGTACACAGCTTATGATAGAGAGCGAAGCTACCTTTGACGAGATTACCGGGCTTTCACCGGCAGTAGCGGTGGAGCAGCGGATTATACGTCAGTCAAATCCGCGGAGTACCGTTGGAACAAGGACGAAGCTGAGTGCGGTTCTTGCCGCACTCTTTGCAGTATACGGAAAAACTGACCCGGAGTATGCCGACGGCAGACCCTTAGAGGCATCGATGTTCCAGAGAAATTCGGCAAGAGGCATGTGCGTGAAATGCCTTGGAAAGAGGGTACTTCCGCATGTGTATGAAGAGAAAGTGCTGTCAGATGCTTCGGTTAAATTGAAAGACATTTTAAAGGGACGGGAAGAAGGGAATGCATATGGTCGTTTTTTGAGGAAGTTCGAGAGGGCGACAGGAATATCCCCGGAAAAAAGGCTGGAAGAGTTAAGTGAAGAGGAGCAGATGCTCTTTCGATACGGAAGCGCGGAGGCAGAGGGCTTTGTAACGTGGCTTGGGAATGTATGGGTCTGGAGCCAGGGAAAAAAGAACTGGGGCTCACGGCTGGACTGCGTGGAGAATCTGCCGTGTCCGAAATGTAACGGAACCGGTCTTGGAGAGCAGGCGTCCCACACGACCGTAGGCGGAAAGACGATTACCCGGCTCGAGGAAATGTATATCGATGAATTGCTTGCGTTCCTCAAGCATGCGGATATAAAGAAGTCGCCTCTGCTGGAGGACTTGGTAGCAAAGCTCTCCTGTATGACAGAGGTCGGATTGCAGCATCTTTCTTTATCCAGGCCGGTGCCGAGCCTTTCCGGCGGTGAAATCCAGAGGCTGTTTTTAGCATCCTATCTTTTAGCGGAGATGGATTCCGTTATTTTTGTTTTTGACGAGCCGACCATCGGACTGCATGAGGTGGAAAAGAAAAGGCTGCTTTGCATTATCAAGCAGCTGGCAGAGGCAGGGAATACGGTGGTATGTGTGGAGCATGACGAGAATTTTATGCGGGAGGCGGACTATATTATCGACATGGGGCCGGATGCCGGTATCCATGGCGGTGTTAAACTGTATGAAGGCGGCTATGAAGAGTTTTTAAATTGTAGCCAGTCGAAAACAGCGCCTTATCTGGCGGGGGCAGCCGGATTTCAAATAAAGCGGACCTACCGGCCGTTATCCGGAAAAAGTTTAAGTATACGGAATGCAAACACACATAATTTGAAGAATGTTTCGGTTGAGATTCCGCTCGGGGTCATGGTTGGCGTGGCGGGTGTCTCAGGAAGCGGGAAGTCCAGCCTGATTTCGGATACCCTCGTGCCGAAGCTGAAGGAGCAGCTGCAGTCAAAATGCGTGATAGACGAAGAGGCAGAAACGGATACAGAAGCAGAGGCAGAGCTGTACGGCGCGGAGTCTATAAAAAGGTGCTATGTCATCGACCAGAGGCCGATTGGCAGAAGCAAGACCTCATGTCCGGCAACCTATACAGGAATATTTGACAGGATAAGGGCGTTATATGCGGCCTCCGAGGATGCGAAAGAAGCAGGATACCAGGCAGGAATGTTTTCAAGGAACAGTGAAGGAGGCTGTCCGGTCTGCAAAGGGGACGGGGTACTTCACTATCACATGGGTCTTGGAAATTTTATGGATGTCAAGTGTGAGGAGTGCGGCGGAACAGGTTATCTGCCGGAGGTAATGGAAATCTGTCTGGATGGCAGGAACATAAAGGACGTTTTGGAAATGAGCGTAGAAGAGGCCTGCACATTCTTTGAAAAAAAGGACAAGGCAATTTATGCGATGCTCCATGTCTTAAAGCGTGTGGGAATGGGCTATATAAAGCTTGGACAGGAGACGCCTACCATTTCCGGCGGAGAAAGCCAGAGAATCAAGCTGGCAAAGGAGCTTGCAAAGGGGAAGGCAGGAGGGCAAAGTCTCTATATCTTTGACGAGCCGACTACCGGGCTTTCCTTTTATGACAGCGAAAAGCTGCTGGCGCTTATGGATGAGCTTGTAGAGAACGGAAATTCCGTGATTATTACAGAGCATGACCCGTACATCCTGTCGAATTGTGATTATCTTATCGAGCTTGGAAAAGGCGGAGGAAACGCAGGCGGCAGTGTGATTGCCTGTGGGACGCCTGCCGAACTGAAAAGCAATCCGGAGTCTGTGACAGGCAGGTATTTGAAATGAATGTAGCAGTAGAAATTGATGATTATATAAAAAAGAAAAGATACCGGCAGATCAATAGCGTGCTGCTCTGGCAGGATGGCGGTTTTTTGGCAAAGTGCTATTACAACGGATTTGATGAAAACAGCAGAAACGTAATTAAATCCGTAGCAAAAAGCATAACATCGGTAACAGCAGGTATTCTGCTTGACAGAGGGGCATTGAAAAGTCTGGATGAGCCGGTGTACCGCTTTATTCCACAGTTTAACGAGGGAAAGGACCCCCGTCACAGAATGATTACGGTACGCCATCTTCTGACGATGGCGTCAGGCATCTACTGGACGGGCGGGGTACATTATCATTGCCCGATGCTTGACCAGATGCTCCGGTCGGGAGACTGGGTGGGGCATATTGCGGACATTGCAGTAAAGGATGTTCCGGGAACGGTGTACCGGTACAAGGAGTGGGATATTCTGCTGCTGGCAGAGGTCCTGAACCGTATCTGCGGGGATTTGTATGCGTTTACAAATGAAAATCTCTATCAGCCGTTAGGAATAGAAAGCGCCGGCTGGTTCCGGTCTGCATCCGGGACGTATTATACGGTCGGAACCAATGAGGAAAACGAAAAGCAGTCCGACCTGACCGCAATGGAGATGCTTAAAATCGGAAGGTTGTTTTTACAGGACGGGATTTATGATGACAGACGGATTCTTTCAAAGGAGTATATTGCGATGGCTACCGCACCTTCTGCTGCAGAACCGGGCTACGGGCTTATGTGGTGGAGAGGAGAAGGCTGGTACGGCTGCCGCGGCTATGGCGGACAGAGCATAACGGTTGTACCGGAAAAAAGGCGGATTGCAGTAACGCAGGCGACGCCTACTGCAAGAGGAATGGGATATGATGACTTCATCAATTATCTGATATGGGAACTTTAAGGAAACGCTTTTATCAGGAAGCCGGGCGGAACATTTTAAAAACCGTCTCATTGCATGCCGAAAAGGATCGTGTTATGCTTATTGCAGGAGGTGACTGTTATGGCAGAGGAAGACAGCAAGGATTTTAATGCAATGCTGCACGACAGCAAGGATATGCCGAAGTTTCAGATTATCACAGACCCAAAAAGCATTGAGAAATACGGTGGGAGCAAAATGTATTTCGCGCCGCCGATTGCGTATGACAAGGTAATGAAAAGGGTTCCGTATGGCAAGGTAGTTACCGTCGGGACAATCCGGGACTATTTTGCAAAACAAAATGGCGCGGATTTTACGGAGCCGATTACTGCAGGGATATTTGTGTCGATTGCAGCATGGGCAAGCCATCAGCGTACAGAAGAGGAAACCCCTTATTGGAGGACGCTCAAAGCAAACGGGGAATTAAATCCGAAGTATCCGGGTGGAATTTCTGCGCAAAAGGAAAAGCTTATGAGCGAGGGACATGTCATACTACAAAAGGGCAGAAAGAATATCAAATACTATGTGAAAGATTATGGAGCTGTGCTATTTGAATTGGAGGTTCCTGATACAAAATAGTGGAACACATCCCCTCTATGCTGCATAGAATGCAGTAATTGTTATGGTATCGCAGCGGAGGAGCTATGCATACAGAGCATTACGTTGTCACATCACTGGAACTGCATTTATTTTTCGGACGTATTATGAAGGAGCATGCTTTTTTTCTAAAGGCAGGGTTTACGCCTGCCAACCCGGCGTTTTCGAACCGGGCAGAGTTTTTTAAAAGGGAGTTTGAAAAGCTTTTGTACCGGGCGGTCGTTCTTTCCAACGGAGTGGCAGGCTGTGACGTCCTGCGTTCGGAAGAGGTGGTAACGGAGTTTACCGCAGTGGCGGAGCGGCAGACGGAGCGCCTTACCGGAATTGCCATCAATAAAGAAATAACAGCAAGAGAGCTGCGGCTGAGAGGAACAAACTGCGGACGAAATATCGGAGAGAGGGAGTACCGGCAGGTGCAGCAGCTGAACCGTATGGCGCTCCGTCTGTTAGACGGTCTGATTTCGTTTAAAGAGACCATTCTTCACAAGGTTCTTTGTTGCGAAATGTTTACGATGAATTATCCGTTGTTGATTGAGCACATACTCAGAGAAGCAAAGCTCTACCGCGATTATATAGAGATACTGCAGCAGGAGGGGTGCCTTGATCAATGCTCCATGAAAGAGACGGAATGCTTCTGGAACCGGATTATGATGGAACATGCGATGTTTATCCGGGGGCTCTTAGACCCTTGTGAAACAGAGTTATTCCATTCAGCAGACGGGTTTGCAAAGGACTATTGCGAATTGCTGGAGCGTTGTTGCTCTGCACAAAACCAGACTATGCGGGAGGCTTCTTTAGAGCAGACTTTAAAATTCAGAGACTTTAAGATGGCGGGTACACAGGGAATCGAGGAGTGCAGAATCCGCTCATTGATTCTGCCGCTCCTCGCCGACCATGTATTACGGGAAGCAAATCATTACATCCGACTGTTGCAGTCCTAGACGGAAGGAGCGGAGGCTACTTTGGCATTGATTTCGGCAAACAGCTCCTGTATCACAGACTGGATTTCAGGGATAGCGGCTTCCATATCAACCAGTCTGGAAATGCGCTTATCCCGGGAGACCAGCTCAACCTGGTTGTTTTTCAGGTTTTTCGGTCCGACGATTACCCTGACCGGAACTCCAAGTAAGTCTGCGTCGGCAAACATAGTACCTGCGCTGACATCGCGGTCGTCATAGATGACTTCGATACCGGCGGCAGATAATGCAGAATAGAGCTTGTCTGCCGCCAACCTGCAGGACTCCTGGTCTGCACGCATGCAGCATAAATGAACTTGCCACGGAGCAATGGAGATTGGCCAGATAGGACCGTTTGCGTCGTGTCTGGCTTCGCATACGGAGGCAGCTAAACGGCCGACGCCGATACCATAGCAGCCCATAATCGGATGCTTGACGGAGCCGTCTGCATCGGTATAGGTCATATGCATCGTTTTAGAATACTTTGTACCAAGCTGGAAGATATTGCCGACCTCTATGCCACGCTTTACCTGGATGGTTTTCCTGCCGCAGCAAGGACAAATGCCGCCCGTTTTGATTTTGGAAATGTCGACATACTCTGTAACCCCGCAGTCGCGGGAAAGATTCAGCCCCTTATAATGATAATTTTCCTCATTGGCGCCGCAGGTCAGGTACTCGATTCCTTTTAAGGAGCTGTCATAAAGGATGGTATAGCTCCCATTCATATGATACGGTCCGGTGAATCCGGCAACCAGACCGCTTTCCGGCGTAATCTCTGCAGGATGTACCTTTTCCTTCAACAGATTCGTGAGCTTGGTTTCATTTACTTCATAATCGCCGCGCAAAAATACGATAACGTAATCGTCATTGGCATTCTTCTGGTACATAACGGCTTTGCAGGAATACTCTACAGGAACTCCTAAATAATTAACGACCTCTTCGATTGTTTTGCAGTGCGGGGTGTATACCTTCTCTAAGGCAGCTGCCTCCAGACCGCCTGCATTCTCTACGGAATTTTCAGCGGCTTCCATGTTAGCACGGTAGCCGCAGGCGTCGCAGACCACAATGGAATCCTCTCCGGAATCGGCTAACAGCATGTATTCATGGGAAACGCTTCCGCCCATCATACCCGAATCCGACTTTACAGCGATAACCTCCGGTACGCCGGCGCGTTGGAAGATTCGATAATAGGCGTGATAGCATTCGTCATAGTATTTTTCCAGGTCCTCCTGCGAGGTATGGAAGGAATAAGCGTCTTTCATCGTAAACTCCCTGACACGGATTAAGCCTGCACGCGGTCTTGCCTCGTCGCGGAATTTCGTCTGGATCTGATAAATCATAAACGGATATTTGGCGTAGCTCTGTCCATACTCCCGGACAAGATGTACGGCAGCTTCCTCATGGGTCATTCCAAGCACCATATGGCTGTTATTCCTGTCCTGAAAGCGCAGCAATTCCTCTCCGACACTTTCAAAGCGGCCGGATTCCTCCCAGAGAGCGCCCGGCAGAACGACAGGAAACAGAACCTCCTGCCCGCCGATGGCATCCATTTCTTCGCGGATAATTTCTTCTATTTTTCTCGTAATCCGCTTCATAGGCGGGTACAAGGAATAAATGCCGTTTGCCATATATTTGATATAGCCGCCGCGTATCGTAAGCGCATGACTGTCAATTACGCAGTCCGCAGGACGTTCCTTAAAACGCTCTCCGACAAGATTCTTCAGTTTCATAAGGTTTCCTCACTTTTTATCCATTCATTTTTGTAGATATAGTATATCATCCTGTGTCTGTTTTTTCAAGGCGCAATATTACCTGAGCTCTCCATATTTTTTAGCGTTCTTGGAAGTCCCGGCAGCTGCGATGTTGGCAGTACGGGCAGCGGGTGAACTGCCGCACAAAATGGGATTTTTATAACCAATAAGTTGACAGGAAGCACGTCAGTGCAGTAAACTTAGGGAAGATATGAAAATTTTCTTTGGAACAGGAATCTGCAGGAGGATTTTTGACACAATGAACGAAGGAGGGACACGGTTGATAAGGTGTTCCTGTTAAGCATAGATGAGGTCATAAAAGACTTCGGGGACAGCGGGGATTTGCGATTCATCTGTTTTTAATTTTTTGTGAAAATGATAACATCTGTACGACATCTTCAAGCGTCAATTTTACTAATGTTAGTCGTTCTTTCAGTTTGCTATACTCTTAACTTCATAATATTTTTTGGAAAATTGTTAATCTGAAGAAATCCTGCAAAACGTACCATTTCTTTTGTAGTCATTTCGATCCCGGTATCGCGGACAAAGGTCAAATCTATATCTTTACATTGATAAGATTGGAGGAAAGATGTATGAAAGAAAAGCCATATCATCATGGTGATTTGAGACGTGCTTTAATCGAAACGGGAATAGAGTTCATTAAACAGGAGGGGGAAGAATCGCTATCTTTACGTAGAATCGCTGAAATTTGCGGCGTCAGCAATGCAGCGCCTTATGCTCATTTTAAGGCGAAAGATGAATTTATAGTTGCAATGCAGCATTATGTGATGGATTTATTTTCTGCTGCATTAGAGAAAACAGCTATGGAATATAAAGAAAGTCCTTCTTTACTTCCTATGCTTGGAAAACATATGTAATGTTCTTTTATCAAAATCCGTTTTACTATGAGTTTCTGTTTTCACGTAAAAACATTAGCATAAAATTATCTCTTGAAAATGCTGATACGGACGAAAATACACCGTTCGCTATTTTGCAAAAAACAGCTATATTCGTTTTTCGCAAAGTAAAACTTCCAGAAAAAGTGATACAGGATAAGATTATTGCCATGTGGGCTTTGGTGCATGGGTTAGCTGCTATTGTTACAATGCCCAATATTGAATATGACGATAATTGGGAAACAAGGATAGAAGAAATCATTCAGTCCGTTTCGATACCTTATCAAAGACAGGAGGAAAAAAAGTGAACATTTTAATACATGATTTAAGTAAGGAACAATTTCAATCTCTATTTCCCGAAGGATATCATGCTGCCTGTATTATTTCAGATACCGGGACAATACGACATTGTGCTGGCTGTTTTGGTTGTTGGATAAAAACTCCCGGTAAATGCGTATTAAAAGATGGATATGACAATATGGGAGAATTGCTCTCAAAGACGGAGAAAGTAACCATTATCAGCCGATGCTTTTATGGCTGTTACAGTCCGTTTGTGAAAAATGTGTTAGACCGAAGTATTCCTTGGCTGCTCCCATTCTTCAAAATAAGGAACAATGAAACGCATCATAAAAGACGCTACCAAAACAACATACAGCTTGCAGTACATTTTTATGGTGAAAAAATCACTACGGAGGAAAGAGAAACGGCTGAGAAACTGGTAAAAGCAAACTGTGCTAATTTTTATGTGAAGAACTATGAAATTTCATTTTCAAATTCTTTAAAAGAATTATGCGGGGAGGTAACTGCCATATGAAAATTTGCATTATAAACGGAAACCCAAAAGTTGGTAAAAATGCATCTGAATTGCTTATAGGCTATTTAATGCCCTTTATCAAAGAAAACGAAATAACAACATACAAGTATGTATGAAAAGAATGTCAGGTAAAATCCTGCTCCGTCAGAAAACCTATTGTATTTTCCCAAATAACATGGTATGCTGTAGGTGGTGGGCAGGATACTTTGATTTACGAAAGGGGCGGTTAAAATGCCGATATTTATCAGAAAAATGAATATGTCACCTGATACGCTCTGTGCAGCTTATACAATGAAGTAGGCGGCTATGTGCAGAGCGGGATTGCCGCTGAACCGTTGATATATGCTGCACCCCGCGTTTGAATGATTATTTCGCAGGAGTGAGTACAATGTCATATATCAATGCAAAAAACGTTCTTCCCGGCTGGCTTCTTGAGGAGGTCAGGAGCTATACAGGAGACGGGCTGATTTATATTCCGCCTGATAAGTCTTCCCGCAGGGAGTGGGGGAGTAAGTCAGGTACCAGGCAGATGCTTGAGGTGAGAAACAATGAAATCAGGAGAAAGAAGAAAGAAGGCAGGACTGTTTTGCAGCTTGCTGGAGAATACAATCTTTCCGAGAACACAATAAAACGAATTTTATACAAATAGCAAAATCCCTCTGTAAAAGGACTTTAACCTTAAGGCAGAGGGATTTTGCTGTAAAGATTTATTAAATTAAATATTATACTTGTGCTGGACAGAATCCTATGTTTTACTATATTTAAAGACGAAAAGGAGGATAACCTGATGAGTGAATATACAGAAATCAATTCTAAGACCTGGGATTTATGGGCGGATAACGGCTGTGAGTGGTCTGGGCCAATCACACAGGAGGAATACCGGAGGGTAAGTGACAAGGACTTTGGCGTTTATCTTACCCCTTGTATTACGGTTCCAAGGGAGTGGTTCGGAGAGCTGAAGGGGAAAAGGCTGCTCGGACTTGCGAGCGGAGGAGGGCAGCAGATGCCGGTATTTTCCAAGCTTGGCGCTGTCTGCACGGTTTTTGATAATTCTGACCGGCAGCTTGCGGCGGAACGGACGGTGTCCGAACGGGAGGGCTATTCCATTGAAATCGTGAAGGGAGATATGACAAAGCCGTTTCCGTTTGCAGAGGAAAGCTTTGATATTATTTTTCATCCTGTTTCCAACTGTTATGTTGAGGATATTTATCCGGTCTGGCGGGAATGCTACCGTGTTCTGAAAAAGGGAGGACGTCTGCTTGCGGGCTTCAGTAATGGACTGGATTTTCTTTTTGAGGATGACTCTCTGCAGGTGGTGAATCCGCTGCCGTTTAATCCCCTGAAAATGCCAAAGGAGCGTTTTGAGGCAATGGCAGGGAACGGAGAGGGAATCCTGTTCAGCCACAGCATGGAGGAGCAGCTCGGCGGACAGCTTGCTGCCGGATTTACCCTGAAGGCCTTATACGAGGACAGGGACAGACCCGGCGGCTTCAGGCTCAGGGAGTATGCGCCGCAGTATATGGCTACACTGGCGGTAAAGTAAGAAAGTATGGCAGCCTGCCGGTGAGAAAGGGGCATAGAGATGAAGCAGCAGATAGAGAAGGCTTTGAAGCATTGGGAGCTTCCCGGGGCGGAGCTGCTGCAGCGGTTCCGGAAGGATTCCCCGCGACTGATTTTTAAAGTCAGGGCGGAGAACGGCTTTTATATACTGAAAGGAATTCCGGAAGAAAAGCCGGAGGAGGTAATCAGAGGAAATGTGGAGGCTCATCGCTTTTTGGGAAATAAAAAAGGGATAGCGCCCCGTATCTTTGCTACAAGGGACGGCAGCTTTTATGTAAAAGAAAACGGATTCTGGTTTTATCTTTTGGAGTTTATCGACGGGAAGACGCCGGAGGCTGCCGTGGAAAACGAGGAGTTTCTTGGCAGGCTTGCAAGGCAGTGCCATTCCTATACGGAGTATACTTATCCGACGGGGCTGACCGAGGAGAAACAAGAGTTTTACGAATGGTTCCGTGAGAAGGCATTTAAGTCTGAGTTTAACCGGATCCTTGACGGACTTCCCGACTTTCGTAAGCTTGACCGGTGTTTTATCCATACCGATTTAGGACCGCATAACGTCATTATAACCCCGGCAGGACAGATGGTTCTTATCGATTTGGACGATGCAGGCATCGGGAGCCGTTACCTTGACCTAGGCTACCCTTTTATTTGTCAGTTTGTGGAGCATGACGATAAAATGAATATGCGCTACCGGTTTGATTATGCAAAGGCGTTTTTAAAGGGGTATTATGTAGATGAAAAGATTCCGCGCCCGGAATATGAGCTTTTGTGGCAGGGCGCGGCCTATATGCAGATTTTTTATATGCAGTGCTACGGCGCCGACGCGGTCGATTCTCTCTGGAGGATATTGAAATTCGGACTGGAGCAGAAGGAAGCGCTGTGGGAAATGCTAGAAAGGGAGCGATAGCTTGAATATGTTAAAGGAATATGTAAATTCCATAAAGCAGGAGGAAATTGATTTCCCGAAGCGTTTTGCTTCGTATGAGGAAAAGGAGTATGGTATCCTGTTTTATATGAAGGATAACAAGGATTCTTATGATGGAAACCACGCCTGCATTTATCCGGAGAAAATAGTGGACCTGGGGGCGGTATTGGACGATATTACTGCGTTTTATAAGAGACTGGGAATCCGTGCCTCCATTTATCATCCGTTTGAAAAGAACTATTTCCAGGACAACCTGGAAATTCTGAAGGAACACGGGTACTGCTATACGGCAGAGGAGGACCACAGGGTGATGCTTCTTACGGCGGAGAATCAGTTGGAGGCTCCGAAGCGTCTTACGATTCAGGTTGCGGACGGCTGGGACGAACGTGTGGCAACGGATATCCTGATTCCAAGTGGCGAGCCTTGGGAGGTAGATGTGACAAGGAAGCGGGCCGGGCAGGAGGGAGCCTTTTTGTTTATCGGTTGTCTGGACGGGAAAGCGGTTGTATACACGGACATTCATCAATCAGAGCATGGGAATACGCGCTTTGACTATATTGTTACTGCAAAGGATGAGCGTGGGAAGGGCTATGCAAGCGAGCTGTTAAGCTTTGTCGTGGAATACTGCAAGGAGCACAAGCTCCCGGTGTGCTGGCAATGGGCAGGACCGTCCGAGCATATCTGCTACAGGGCAGGGTTCCGTGAAGCCTTTACGATGGAGGCAGGCTTTGCAACGGGGCCGGAGGTGGCGTAGCTGGCGGCAGTATTGCGGTGAACCGCATAGTGCATCTTGTTCTGCACGGTGGCAAAAAAATCCCTTGTGATTTGGCTGTCAACGGAATAATCAACGGCGGTAGCATAAATGTCCGTAATCTTCTGACAGAACATCTGTTTGCTGGCTCTGATTTCCTGAATTTCGGAAAGCAGATGGTCAAAATATTCTTCATCAAAAATTTGGCCGTTGATGAGCCTGTCCTTATCTAGCACATAACCTTGTTTGGAAAAGGTATCCAATACCTTTGTTGCCCATTGCCGGAATTGCGTTGCTCTTGCAGAATTGATATGATACCCGACAGCAATGATTGCAGACAGAGAGTAGAACTTATATTGATATGTTTTGCCGTCATCGGCAGTTTGTGCAAATTTTGCACAAACTGAATTCTGCTTCAATTCGCCGGACTCAAAAATATTTTTCAAATGCTTTGCCACAACGCTTCTGTCTACATCAAAAAGCCGGGCAACCGCTTTCTGTGTCAACCAGACGTCCTGATCCTGTACTCTTACTTCGATTCCTTCTTCCCTGGCATCCCGTGTGAAAATAAGGAAATCTACAGTGCTGTTTCGGATTTGCAACGTATTGTTTTTGGTCACTATAGTTCACCTGCTTTCAATGGATTGTGAATGCCCGGTATGGTGTCCTTTGCAGGCATCAGATTACAATCGAGACAATTCAAAATATATTACTATTATACTATCCGCCTTTTCCCACATCAAGGATAGCTTTTCCCTGCCTGGATTCCTGCACTTTATATGCCTTTTATGTCTTGACAGGAATTTTTCGTCGAGTATAATGGGATAAAGGGAGGATACGGTATGACGGCAGAAGAGAAAAGAGGTAAGCAGGGTGTGGTAAAAAAGGCGTTTTTGTACGCAGTTCCAAAGACGATTCCGATTTTTGCAGGGTTTTGGTTTTTGGGGATTTCTTATGGAATTTACATGAATGTGTCAGGTTTTAGCTTCTGGTATCCGATGCTTATGGGGCTTACGATTTTTGGCGGCTCCTTAGAGTTTGTGGCGGTGACAATGCTGCTTGGCAGCTTTGCGCCGTTCCAGACCCTGCTTGTGGCGCTGATGATTCAGGCAAGGCATTTGTTTTACGGCATTGCAATGCTCGAAAAGTATAAGGGAACCGGCTGGAAGAAGCTGTATCTGATTTTTGGAATGTGCGATGAAAGCTTTTCAATTAACTATTCCGCAGAGCTGCCGGAGGATGTGGATAAGGGCTGGTTTATGTTTTTTGTGACGTTACTGAATCAGGCGTACTGGGTGACCGGGGCGGCTCTCGGCGGAATCCTCGGCTCGTTTCTTCGTTTTAATACGGAGGGGCTTGATTTTGTAATGACGGCAATGTTTGTCGTGATTTTTCTGGAGCAGTGGAGGAAGGAAAAGAAGCATATGACGGCATACATCGGGCTGCTTTCATCTGTGGCATGTCTGCTTATTTTCGGCGCAGATTCTTTTCTGGTTCCGACGATGGCCTGCATTTTGTGCTTCCTTACCGTATTCCGGAGGCCGATTGAGAAGGCAGGTGAGTTGCCGTGACGCTGACAGAGCAGATTATTACGATTGCGCTTTGTGTGGCAGGAACCATGGCAACCCGTTTCCTGCCGTTTCTTTTATTCCGGCCGGGGAAGAAAACGCCCCGCTATGTACAGTATCTTGGCAAAGCGCTTCCGGCTGCGATTTTCGGGATGCTTGTTGTATACTGTCTGAAAAATGTGAGTATTCTGACAGGAAGTCACGGGATTCCGGAGCTGATTGCGATTGCGCTCGTTGTAGTGCTGCATTTATGGAAACGGAACATGCTGCTTTCGATTGCGGGCGGCACAATCTGTTATATGCTGCTGGTACAGACAGTATTTTAACCTCATCAGGGAAGTCCCCGCTTCTTTCAGTGGGGGGGCTTGCCTGTTTTGGCAGGAGTTCAAGCTCCTGCCAAAATGCCGCGAAGCGGCAATGAGGTTATGAGCAAGAAGCGAAGCGGATTGCGAATATCCGCTTGACGCTTACAGGGGACTCGTTTTCAAAGCGAGCAGATTCTCTTTCTATGGTATAGAAATGATAGGAAAGTTTCTGTATCATGGTTGTGAGGTGATAAAAATGAAACAGACGATAACTTTACAATTAGCGAAGCTTAGAAAGAGAAACGGAATCACGCAGCGGCAGCTGGCAGAAGAGCTTGGAACATCATTCCAGAATGTAAGTAAGTGGGAAACCGGAGTAACACTGCCGGATATTGCGCTCCTACCGGTGCTTGCAGCGTACTTTCAGGTATCAGTGGACGAACTTCTCGGGCTGGTTCCGTTGAAGGATGAAACATATCTTTCGGAGGGAACCGGCTCCGAGGAGTTTTGGGACCAGAAGCTTGAATATTTGAAGCGGACAAGAAAAAATGCCTGGAATCCGGACTACCTGGAGTTTCTGGTAAAGACAGTATGGAAGTTAGATAAGCCGGTCTCCGTACTGGACTGCGGCTGCGGCTATGGATACCTGGGCGCTTTGCTGCTGCCACTTTTGCCCGGAGGAAGTACCTATACAGGCGTGGATTTTTCAAAGAATCTCCTCGATTACGGGGAAAAGCTGTTTGCGGCGGAAGGTCTTCCGGGACAGTTTTTCTGTGAGGATTTTTTGAATATGGAGCTTACGGAGCAGTACGATGTAGTGATTTGCCAGTCCGTGCTGCGTCATCTGGGAGATTCAAAGCCGTTTATTAAAAAAATGATGGAAGCGGCGAGGTTTGGAGGTCTGATTGTCTGCATCGATTCCAACCGTGAGTTAGAGTGCGCCGGGCTGTATGTGGACGGAATGGATTATGCAAAGCTATGTGACCACCGTGGTGCGGAAAAGCACTGGAAGGCGGAAAAGGAGAATGGCGACCGGGACTATGCGGCGGCAATGAGGAACGCATTTGTTATGCAGAAGCTGGGTCTTACGGGCGTCGAGGTTCGAATGAATGACAGGATGTCCTTTGTGCATCCAAAGAAGCAGGACTATGCGCAGGAGGTTGAGGACTTTCTGGAACAAAATGCACAATGGTACAAAGACAAAAATGAGACAGAGCGGCTGATAAGCCACGGTATGAGTAAAAGTGAGGCGGAGAACTACAGCGGAAGAGGCCGCAGAATCCGGGAATATTTTGAACAGCATCCGTCGGAGGTCAGCTATCTTTTGTTCCGCGGAAAGACCATTACATTTGGATGGAAGGAGATTCGTTAAGATGCAGGGAAGGATACTTTGCTCCACGGGAGCGTTAATCGGGAAGCCGAACGGGCGGAATCATAAACTTCTTGGCGGGCTTGCAGGACAGCTTGGCTGTGACGGATTTGAGTTTATGATGTATGATTCCTGGTATGAAAAGACAGAGGAGATTCTTTCAGACCTGGCAGAGATGCGGCTGTGCATTCCGGTCATGCACTGCGAGAAGCATATCGGGGAGGCGTTAAGCAAAAATGAGGAAGGGGACTGGGAGACAGCATTCCGTCTGTTTGAAATGAATTGCCATATCGCGCAGCAGTTAAAGGCAGAGAAAATGGTGATTCATCTCTGGGACGGGGAGTTTTCGGACCGGAATTTTACAAATAACCTTAAGGCCTTCGGAGAACTGTGCCCGATTGCAGGGGGGT
The DNA here is from genome assembly GCA_910577175.1 of uncultured Lachnospiraceae bacterium. GTDB lineage: Bacteria > Bacillota > Clostridia > Lachnospirales > Lachnospiraceae > SIG307. The sequence goes on from CAJTLU010000001.1 coordinate 112,375, forward strand.
ATGGCCTGGATTTACTGGTGGAAAATGTAGTATGTAACGTGGAGGACCCGATGAAGCACTGGGTGGAGCTGGCGGAAGAGTACCCGGAGGTTCATTTTGTATTTGATACAAAGATGGCAGCATTTCATGGGCAGCTGGAGCTTTTATTTGAAGAGGAGTATCAATGGCTCTGGAAGAACGGTCATATAAGACATCTGCATATCAATGATTACGGCGGCGGCTATATGGAGTGGGCGAAGCTTAAGACGCTTGCCATCGGGGACGGGGCGATTGATTTTGAGCCGCTGTTCCGGCTGATAAAGGAAAAAAACTATATGGGGGACTTTACCGTAGAAGCAACCGCGTTTGACGCGACGGGAGCAATAAACACAGAAAAGTTAAACCGCAGCTTTTCCTATATCCGAGAGCGGCTGCGGGCGTAGGGGTTCGGGACTGCTGTGCAAAGCGCGGTGGCGTCACTCCGGAGTCATCGCGCTTTGTGCGCTTATTCTCAGAGCTTTCGCACCGGCCGGATATACTTCCAGAACCGCTCCGGGTCGTGGTAAAAGTACATAATCCTGCCCGGAGTCGTATCGATGCAGTAGCCGGTGCCGGAAAGGTCGCAGGCAGCCATTGCCTGTTCAATTTTGTTTTCGACGCAGCAGTTTTCCTGTTCATAGTGAAACGGTCCGTGTTCAAAGACAATATACTCGGCTTCCGGAATGTCGGTCAGCAGCATTTGCGGCGGTATTTCGCCCTTGTAGTCGGAAGGAAGACGTACCCCGTAGCATTCTGTACGCGGAATTCCCCAGCAGCAGAGCCTGCCGTCCGGGTCGTTGATATATGCCATAATTTGGCCGCTGCCGCTGTTTGCGTCGCTCCCGCCTTCATCGTCTAACTTTCCCTTGATGCTGTCAAGCAGGCCTGTGATTGTTTCGCAGTCCTGCCCCGGAATAAGGCTCTGCTTCTGCCAGAAATCCCAATATCCGTTGCTCTCGTAGTTTTTAATGTGTAGAAACTTATGAGCGGGAATCGTTACAAAATAAATTTTAATGTCTTCAGTGGATTTTATCATGCCAATTTCTCCAATTCCTAAAATGTAGCGGTCAAACGGATGTATTTTTGTACGAAGAACGACAGGGACAGGGGTTTTACGGTATTCGCCCGGCGTAACGCCATAGGTTTTTTTAAAAGCGCGGGTAAATGCTTCCTGGGAGGTAAAGCCATAATCGACGGCAATCTCCAGAAAGCCTTTCGTGCCGTCCCGTACTTCCTTTAAGGCAAACGCTAATTTTCTGAGCCGCAGATAATCCCGGAATGCCATGCCGGAGATTTCTTTGAATTTTCTTGTCGTATGAAATTCAGAATATCCGAGCGCTAAGGACAGCGCGTGTAAAGTCAATGTTTCATTGCTATGCTGCAGGATACGTCTGTCGATTTCGTCTACGATTTTTTGAATCTGCTTCTGCCACTCATACATTGTTGCGATACTCCTTTCTTTAGAGCGTATAGGCTTCCTTGTCTTTACTTCAGGGGCTGTTGCAAAATAAAAAATGCAACGGTCTCTTAGTCTGTTTCGTCTATCCTGACCGCCCGATAGTTATTCGCGCGAAAGCAAAGTGAGGATAGTGCAAATATATTTGCACTATCCGGACGCTCCCGCGGGGTCAAATACCCTGCCCCTCTGGGGCGAACAAGCGAAAGAGAAGCTAAGCTATGTATTTGACTATAACACAATAAAAAGGGGCTTGTTTGATTTTACTTGCTGTTTTACAAACTGCATTCCAGCTGACAGTCGTAAGGCTCCGCTTCGACATGGCGCTGGTTGTATACCTGTGCCTCGACGCATCCCATGGCAGTATAAAATGCCTGGCTTTCTATAGCGGAATGGGCGGAGATATAGAGCTTTGCAGCTCCTCTTTTTGCAGCCCACTCCTTTGCCGAAACGAAAAGGGCAGTTCCGATGCCCTGTCCGCGCATGTCTTCGGAGACGTGCAGGCTGGAAAGGTCAAGGTATCGCTGCTCTCCGCCAAAGAGCTCCGGTTCAACGGAAACAAAGCCCTTTAATCTGCCGTGATAAAAGGCGGCACGCACCAGACCGCCCGAGGATACGGTATTTTTCAGACAGGCAATCAGCGTCTGATAGTCTGCCTCCGACCAGTCATCAATAAAGGGGTCGTCTTTGATTACCCACAGGTTTTTTTCTTTTCTCCGGCATTTTGTAACGGTCTGGTGGCGGATAAAGTCCTGGAACAGCGCGCGGTTGATTTCTTCTGCGCGCAGGTTTCGGTATTGAAGCATGGATAAAGTGCCTCCTTGTAAAAGTCTGCTGTCAGGGTACCGGATTGTCTGTACGGTACTCCTTTCGAACAGTATACCATAAATCCGGGGATAAGTCATTATAGAATTGTCGTAGCGGGCGTCATAGAGCGAAACTGCTTTGTGATAAAATTTTTTGAAATCAGATTAACTTTTTGCGTTGGCTGTGCGTCTAATAAATAGAATGCAAAAGAAAGGGAGGCTTTGCTATGCAAAGGGACAGAAGATATGGCAGCTTAAAGAACAGAGCACGCAAAAGGCGCCGGAATAAATGGCACAGGCGTTCTCTTATCGCTGCGGCAGCAATTGCAGGTATTCTGGTGGCTGCGTATACGTTCAGGCTTAAGGATGTTGCAAGTGCTGCCGATGAGAAAGAAGGCAGTCAGCAAACGACAGAACGTCCTGCCGTGACCGGTAGTGCAGAAGGAGAAGAGGAGAACACCGGAAAGAAGCCGGAGGTACCGGAGATAACGGAGCCTGTGGAGGAAAAAGAAGAGGACGCTGTACCACAGGAGGATGAGGGAAACGGTTACGACTATACGCGGCCTGTACCGGAGTCGGATAGTGTCGGCAAAGAGTATTTTAATGACGCCGTATTTATCGGTAATTCAAGAACAGAAGGGCTGATTCTAAATACAGGTCTTTCCAATGCCATCGCCTATACCTACAAGGGACTTATGGTGGACACAGTGTTCACAAAGCCTGTGATTTACAAGGATGGTGAGAAGCTTTCCGTCATGGAGGCGTTAAAAACGACTGATTTTGGAAAGGTATATCTTATGTTTGGCATCAATGAAACGGGCTGGAAGTATGAGGAGGTTTTTATTCGTCAATACGGAAAAATGATCGATGAAATCAAAGAAATAAACCCGGAAGCATTGATTTATATCCAGGAGATTTTACCTGTTACCGGGGAAGTTTCAGAAGCTCACAGCTATGTTAAAAATGAAAAAATAGACGAGTATAATACGTTGCTTTGCAAATTGGCGGAAGAAAAACAGGTATACTATGTGGATACTGCAAATGCGGTAGCCGGATCAGACGGCTTTCTTCCTGAGGATGCGGCAGTGGACGGGATTCATTTGAAAAAATCTTACTGTGAAAAATGGCTGGAATATTTAAAAACCCATACGGTAGCCGATGAAAGGAGACAGTTTGAATGATGAAAGCAAGGAAAGAGGGAAAGTTAATTTTAATTCTTCTTGTAATTATTACTGTTTTTTCCGGGTGTTCCGGAAAAGACGATACGGCGGATATGACAGAGATTGACATTAGTTCTTTGGGAAGCGAGCTGCTTGAGCAGGTTGAATTTGAAGATGAATTGAATCTTGTTGATGACGCCATGGTAAAAAAGTTATATCATATAGAGGAGTTTATCAAAGCGCAGGTTTATATCGGCAGTGGTGCAACAGCCGAAGAAATTGCCATATTTGAATTTGACAGCGGGGAAGCGGCGGCAGAGGGTCTGAAGGCGGCAGAGGACAGGCTTGAAGAACAAAAGGAGAATTTTGCATCCTACGTCCCGAAAGAGCTTCAAAAGCTGGATAATGCGGTGGTGAAGCAGGTGGGGAACTATCTTGTTGTTTGTGTATCCAATGGTGACGAGGCAGAAAAAATTATCAAGAGCTATATAAAATAGGCAGAATGAGGAAAAGACTTTGAATACGGAACAGGAGATTGTAAGGCTGATTGAAGCCAATAAGGAAAAATATTACCGTGTTGCTTATACCTATGTAAAAAATAAGGAAGACGCGTTAGATATTGTCCATGACGCGATTGTTAAGGCGCTGCAAAAAATGGATTCCTTGCACAAAAGAGAATATCTTGCGACATGGTTTTACAGGATTTTAATTAATGAAAGTATTTCCTATATCCGCAAAAATAGAAAGGTGGTATATCTTGACGAGCTGGACGATGCACAGCTTCCTGCAACGGAGGGAATCGACCGGGAGCAGTATATGACCCTGTATTCCGCCATTGATGACTTGTCGCCGGAATTAAAAACAATACTTATCCTCCGTTTTTTTGAGGATATGAAGCTTGATGAAATCGCAGAAATTACGTCGCTTAGGCTAAGTACGGTAAAGGCAAGGCTGTATAAGGCTTTGAAGCTTTTAAAAATAGATATGGAAGGAGATAAATTATGATGGATAAGCCAAAACGCAGTCATATTGAAATTCCAGAGGAACTGGATTCTGTTGTAAGAGCTGCAATTTCAGAGGGAAGGGTCTTGCGCCGGAGAAAGAAAATAATCGGTATTTTAAAGAAAACCGGGGCAGTGGCAGCGGCGCTTCTGATTTGTGTTATTTCGCTTTTAAATCTATCGCCTGCGTTTGCCAAAGCAGCATACAGGGTGCCTGTGCTGGGAGAACTGTGCCGTATAGTTACCTTCAACGAGTATCACTTTGAGGATAAAATAAAATACATTGATGCCAAAATCCCGCAAATCGAAAATACAGGGAAAAGCGATTTGGAAAAAAGGGTGAATCTTGAAATCCGGAAGGCAATCAATGAATGCATTGCGGAAAATGAAGAGGCGGCAAAGGAGTATTATAAGGCGTTTGTAGAAACGGGAGGAAAGCCGGAAGACTTCATTCCTATCGGCATTACGGTTGATTATACGATAAAATGTATCAATGAACGGTATGTGTCCTTTGTAGTATCGCAATATGAAACGGCATTTAGTGCGTACAACCATGAACTATATTACAATATAGACCTTGAAGACGGGAAAATGCTTACCTTGAAAGACTGGTATGGAAACGATTACAAGCAGATAGTAGCCGGAAGCATTGAGAATACGATTGCAAATTGGAGCGCGGAGCAGAAGGAAATGCTGTGGGAGGACCTTTCAGTGATTGAGCTGATATCGGAAAATACCGACTTTTATATCAATCAGGAGAATCAGATTGTAGTTGTTTTTTCCAGATACGAGGCGGCCTATGGCGCAGCGGGCGCACTTGAATTTACAATACAGACAGCAGGTGATTAGCAGGAGGTCTTTCGTTTGGTTTTCAGCAGTACACTTTTCATTTTTTTCTTTCTGCCGACGGTGCTGCTTGTGTATTTTGCAGTTCCGGGAAGACTGCGAAATTTCGTTTTGCTTTTTTTTAGCCTGATTTTTTATTCGTGGGGTGAGCCGGTTTATATCTTAATTATGCTGTTTTCCACGATGTTTGACTATGTAAACGGTCTGTTAATCGGACGTTTCCAGTCCAGGCGGAGACATGGCGCAGCAAAAGCGGTGCTGTTAAGTTCCGTAATAGTAAATTTAGGTATTTTAGGCTTTTTTAAGTACAATAATTTTTTGATTGAAAATATAAACGCGGTTGCCGGGTCCGGTCTTCCGCTGCTGGAGATTGCCCTGCCGATTGGTATTTCATTTTATACCTTTCAAACGATGTCTTATACGTTTGATGTATATAGAAAAGAGGTCAGCGCGCAGAAAAATATCATCCGCTTTGCCACATATGTCACAATGTTTCCGCAGCTGGTAGCAGGACCGATAGTGCAGTATAAGGATATAGAGCCGCAGCTGGCTTTACGGAACATAACGATAAACGGCTTTACTTACGGAATCAAACGGTTTGTAGCCGGATTGTCAAAAAAGGTGCTGCTTGCGAATCAGGCAGGAGTATTGTGGGAACAGATTTCCAGGAGTTCTCTGGAAAGTTTGACTGCAAGTGAGGCATGGCTTGGGGCTGTCGCATTTTCCTTTCAGATTTATTTTGATTTTTCAGGATATTCTGATATGGCGGTCGGCCTCGGGGAGATGTTTGGGTTTCATTTTAAGGAAAATTTTAATTATCCCTATTGTGCCAAAAGTATTACAGAATTCTGGCGCAGATGGCATATTTCTCTCGGCGCATGGTTCCGGGAATATGTCTATATCCCGCTTGGCGGTAACCGGAAGGGAACGGGAAGGCAGCTTCTTAATATCTTCATTGTGTGGTGCCTGACAGGCTTCTGGCACGGAGCCAGCTGGAATTTTGTTATCTGGGGCTTGTATTTCGGTGTTTTGCTAATCATAGAAAAGGCATTTTTACTAAAATGGCTTTCCGGACACAAATATTTTTCCCATCTATACACAATCGTGCTTGTGATTATCAGCTGGGTGATTTTTGCATTTGACGATAGTTCAAACGTGTGCTTATATTTGAAGGCAATGCTCGGTGTCCATGGAAGCGGACTCTTTTCGTCGTCGGCAGGCTATTACCTTTGCTCAAATGCGGCAGTATTGACTGCCTGTACCATAGGCAGTATCCATATTTTTAAAGGGAACAGGCGGTTAGAGCAAGCGGGAGCTTTCCGCCCGGCAGTCTGTATTGTAAAGCTTGCGGCATACGCCGTCATGTTTTTGCTAAGCGTGGGATTTCTGGTCGGAGATACCTATAACCCTTTTTTATATTTCAGGTTCTGAGAGGAGAGGCAAAATGAAAAAAATCGGTCAAATTACTGCAATCGTGCTTTTTCTTGCGATGCTGTACGGCATTCCTGTCAGTTTTTTGATACAGAAGGATATCGCATTTTCTGAGAATGAAAACCGTTATCTTGCAGATAAGCCGCTGCTTTCTCTTGAAAACATGCTTTCAGGAAAATTCATGGAGGGCACGGAACGCTATATTGACGACCAGTTTCCGCAAAGAGACTTTTGGGTTTCTTTGAAGTCGGATTTTCTGCGGCTGACAGGCCGCAAAGAAATAAACGGCGTTTATTTGGCAGGAGACGGCTATCTTATAGAAAAGTGGCTTGAGAGCGAATTTGATGAAAAGCGGCTGACAGAAAATATAGAAGCGCTGAACCGTTTTGCACAAAGGCATCCGGAGCAGACAATAGCAGTGATGCTTGTTCCCACCGCAGGTATGATTTTAAAGGAGAAGCTTCCGGAAAACGCGCCTATGTTTCACCAGCAGCTTGCATATGACCTGGTGAATCGCAAGCTGGGCGGCGTATCGTATATTGACCTGAATCCGCTGTTTGCAGCACATAGCACAGAAGCTCTATACTATAGGGCGGACCATCATTGGACGACATACGGCGCGTTTTTGGCTTATTCTGCCTGGTGCGCGGCAAATGGCTGTTCTGCAGACCTGGACAGCTTTGAATCAGAAACAGTCACCGATGAATTTCAAGGCTCGCTTTATTCAAAGGTTTTAGGAAGTTATTGTGTCGTGGATAAGATTGAGTTATACAGGCAGGGAGAGGAAGACGCCTATGACGTTGCCTATAACTTTGGAAAAATGCGCAGTCATACGGTTTATGCCAGTGAGCGCCTTTTGCAGAAGGATAAGTATCAGGTGTTTTTGAACGGAAACCATCCCGAAGTCACAATCAGGACCTCACAGACAAACGGCAGGCATCTGCTGATTATAAAGGATTCTTTTGCTAATGCGTTTGTGCCGTTTTTGCTCAAGGATTATGAAACAATTCATCTGATTGACCTACGCTATTATAATGGCAGTATTGACGATTATATGCTTGAAAATGATATTAACGAATGCTTAATTTTATATAACATAAAAAATTTCTGCGAAGATAAAAACATTTTGGATATAGCTTCTTAAGCCTTTTTATGCTATAATCTGGTAGAGAGGTTTACCAAAGCAAGAGGAAAACTGATCCGATGAGTGTACCAGGAGAGAAAATACTTTGGCACTATGGTCGGACCGGTAAATGGATAAGGCTTGAATTGAGGAAGCGTAAGGATGAAATACTATTTAACAAAAGTAATTTGCGAGGATAAGAGCTGTTTTCTGGTGTGGTACGGCGGTCATAAGGATGGCTTTTTAGTATCTGGAAAACGCTTGTTAGCGTTTTCTTCTGCCGAGGAGGCAGACGGATTTGCAAGGAAAGAAAAAATTTCCTTTGAAGCAGAAGAAATAACCTATGATTTTTCTGGATTTCCCAGATTAACAGGAAAGGAAGAACCGTCGGAGAAGTGCCGTATCTTTATCGATGCATGGAATTTTTTCAGTGATTTATCAAAATCATTGGATGAAAGCTTTCTTGGTGATTCCGGGGATGAAATTACGAATACGATATATAATAAGCTGTTCCATGGATGTAATTTGGAAGCGTTAAAAACGAAGGAGTATCATCCGGTTTTTGATGACAACGAAATACAGAGTTGTTCGGCAATTTTGCTGGATGGGTTAGCTATATTAAAGAAGCAGCTGAATTGGAAAGGAGGCGCAGGTATGGTAAAGCATATTATTTTATGGAAGCTAAAGGATACGGTTGCGGACAAGGAGAGGGTGCTCCGGGAGATGAAGGAGAACTTAGAGGCGCTGACAGGGAAGGTGCCGGGCTTGCTCCGGCTTACGGTTGTGACCTGTCCTCTCGCATCTTCTAATGCAGATGTGATGTTAGACAGCGAGCTTGAAAGCGAGGAGGCGTTAAAGGGCTACCAGTCCCACCCGGAGCATGTACGGGTGGCGAATACCTATGTCAGACCGTTTACGGAGCTCCGGCTTTGTATGGACTATGAGGAGATGCAAAAACCCAGGAGTGTGTAATCCTTGACAAAAAAATCCATAGGGGTATAATGGGAGGCAGAGTTAGAAATTTATCAGGGTTAGAAAAGAGGTTTTGGTAATGAGCGAAGAGATTTATGAGCAGGAAATTCCATGTTCCCATGACTGCAGCAGCTGTTCGGCGAATTGTGATTCCAGGAAGCCGGATAAGTCGCAGTTTGCGGAGCCGATGAACCAGTACAGCAATGTGAAAAAGGTAATTGGCGTAGTCAGCGGAAAGGGCGGAGTGGGCAAATCCTTTGTTACGTCTTACCTTGCGGTATTGATGAGGCGTATGGGATATAAGACCGCTATTTTAGACGCAGATGTGACCGGACCGTCTGTTCCGATGGCGTTTGGTGTGCATAAAAAGGCGCAGGGGAACGAGCTTGGCATTCTGCCGGAGTATACGAAGAACGGTACGGCAATTATGTCGGTGAATCTTTTGTTAGAGAATGAAGAGGTGCCGGTCGTTTGGAGAGGCCCGGTGATTGCAGGTACGGTAAAGCAGTTCTGGTCCCAGGTGGTCTGGGGCGAGGTGGACTATATGTTTGTCGATATGCCTCCGGGAACCGGCGACGTGCCGCTTACGGTGTTCCAGTCCCTTCCGGTGGACGGCATTCTTATTGTGACCAGTCCGCAGGACTTGGTTTCGATGGTCGTGGCAAAGGCTGTAAATATGGCGCGTGAAATGGATATTCCGGTGCTTGGTCTGGTGGAAAATTACAGTTATGCCGTGTGCGGCTGTTGTGGGGAGAAAATGTATGTATTTGGGGAAAGCCATATCGAGGATACGGCACGCAAGTTCAATCTTCCGGTGCTTGGAAGGCTTCCGATGGACCCGCGCATTGCAAAGTCCGTGGATGCCGGTGAAATTGAGAGTCTGGAAGGCGACTGGCTGGAGGACGTTACGCTTGTGTTAAAGGAGCTTCTGCCGCAGGGAGCTACGGCGGCGGAGCAGGGAGATTATAAGATTGCCGTAACAACGGATGAAGAGAATAATGTGTTTGGTCATTTCGGCCACTGTGAAAAGTTTACGCTTTACAGCATGAGCGATGGCATCCTGATGGCAAAAACCGTATTAAATACCGACGGAAACGGCCATGAGGCTATGGTGCAGGTGCTTGTGGAAAATAACGTAAAGGTTCTGATTTGCGGCGGTATCGGCAGGGGCGCCATGGAGGCGCTGCTTGCAGCAGGGATTATGGTAATACCGGGGATGACCGGTGATATTGATGTTGCAGTAGCGGGATTTCTTGACGGGAGTCTGAAGGAGAGTGCGGAACCGAACTGCAGTACGCATGATTCCGGCGCCTGCAGCTGTGGCAGCGGCTGCGGAGGATGCTGCCACTGATTCAGGAGGAGGCATGGGAAACAGGTATTGTGGTGCCTGCCGCGGCGAACGCGGCTGCAGGGACTGTACGGCTGCTGTCCGGGCAGCGAAATATGCCGGGCTTACGGAGTTTTCGGCGGAGGGTCTTTTTCAAGGAGATGTCCCGCAGGAGGCAGCCGCACCAGGGGGAACAGCGTCAGAGCATAGTTTTGGTATGCCGGAAGCGCTTTTGCTGGCGGCAGATATCGGTACAACGACGCTCGGCTTTGTATGCGCGGATGAGCAGGGAAGGGTTCTTGCCTCTTATGGTGTGGAGAACCCGCAGCGCCAGACTGCGGCGGATGTAATCGGCAGGATTGACGCGGCATGCCGCGGAGCAGGGACACAGTTAAAAAAACAAATCAGGGAAGCCTTAGCGGAAGGCTTCCTTTTTGTGCTGAAACGGGCAGAAAGCCTTTTTGCAGAACCGGGTGCGGCATGGGAAAGGCTGCCGGTACGGATTGCGCTTGCCGGAAATACTACGATGCAGCATCTGCTGCTTGGCTATCCGTTAGACGGAATGGCAAAGGCGCCGTTTTGTCCTTATTCCGTCGGGGAAGTGCATGTTTCGTTTGCTTCTTTGTTTTCGGAGACTGCGGCGTATGCCGGATTGCCGGACACGGTAAAGGAAGCGGGAGTTTTTGTGTTTCCCTGTCTTTCTGCTTTTGTGGGCGGGGATGTTCTGGCAGGCGCTTATGCGCTTTCCTTTCCCGGGGTTGCCGGGGGAGTGGGAAAGGAGAACGGGAGCTATCTGTTAGCCGACTTAGGGACCAACGGAGAACTTCTTTTGTCGGTTTCCGGCAACGTATATGCGACTGCAGCGGCGATGGGAAGCGCATTTGAGGGAGGAAGATTTGCCTATGCCGCGGATTTATTCCGTCTGATGTCGGATGCCCTGCGGAGGGGGGCGGCAGACGAAACGGGGCTGTTTTGCGAGCCGTACTTTACGGAAGGGTTTTCCGGGCTGTATCAGGAGGATGTCCGTACCTTTCAGCTTGCCAAGGGAGCAGTACGCGCGGGAATCGAGGTGCTCTGCAGATATGCCGGAATCGATACGGGGCAGATAACGACTGTTTTCCTGGCAGGGGGAGCCGGACGGTACTGCCGGACCGGAGACCTTCTGCGCACCGGCTTTATGCCGGAGGAGTTCCGGGGGAAGTTAAGGGTGGTCGGAAACAGCTGCATTGGCGGACTGCTCCGGTATTTAAGCAGTCCCGGAGAAAGGCTGCACTGTGCGGGGGAGGTAATTAATCTGGCAGAAAGGCCGGAGTTTGAGGAATTGTATTACCGGTGGATGGAGTTTCCGGACAGTGTGCCGGAAAAAACGTAGCCTGCGGAACAAAGGCGGCTTAAAAACTGTGGAAACGCAGGACAGGCGCAGGAACTGTGTTTAAAATCCGGAGAGGAGGAAAGGAAATGCCGGTATGTTTTTGGAAGGAGAACAAAAGAAGACGGCGCTTTTTACGGAAAGTGCTATGCGGATTGTTTCTTGGGGCTTTGCTTGGCACAGCCGCATGCGGAAAGAGCGGAGAGGAACAGAAGGAGGAGAAGCCGACACAAGAGGGAACTCTCACGCCGACGGAGGCTTTGCCGGAGGCGGCAGAGGGATTTGACGCCGCCAATCAGGAGCTGGTACAAAAGAAGGCAAAGGAGTATGCGGAAACGGTTGTCGTTTCGGTCGGGGAAGAGGACATTGCGATGGATAAGGCAGTGTTTTTGATTTATTCTATGGAAGTCCGGGGAAATTATTATGCACTCTATTATGAGTCACAGTACGGGACAAATTACTGGGATATGGTTTATGATGACGAGGGACATACGACGAGGGATGTGTTTAAGCAGGAAACGATGGATATGCTGGTGCAGTATGCCGTTTTGTATGACTGTGCCCTGAAAAACGATATGACACTGACCGAAGATGATATAGCAGAGAACAACGCTTATGTCGAGCGGATTAAAGAAGCGCTGACGGCAGAGGAGACAGAGCGCGGAGGGTTTACCACAGACGGGCTCCGTGAGGTATGCGCATGGATGATGCTTGCGGAAAAGTATTATAATCAAATGACGGAACGTCTCGGAGTTACAAAGGAGAGCGTGAGGGAAACCGTAAAAAAGGAAGATTATAAGGAGTATGAGACAGAATATCTGTACCTTGCAACAACATACTATGATGAAAACTATGAGCTGCGGCAGGAAGAGACGGCGGTGAAAGAAGCCTGTATGCAGCAAATGGAAGAGTATTACAAGGAGGTTCTGGAAGGGAAGACATTTGAAGAGCTGGCAGAGGGGGAGGATGCGCCGGTACGGAATATCAGGACATTTTTAGCAGACGGGGCCGGTGCAGAGGAAGCCTATAAAAAGGCAGCGGAAAGCCTGGAGCCGGGAGAGGTGAGCAAGCCGGTGCAGACAGAATATGGCGTTTATCTGATTAAGATGCTGGACGATGAATGTACAAAGACTTATGAAGCGGCAGTGGATGCGGCATACGAGGTAGAGCGCAGCAATGCGTTTGCAGCAGCATATAACGTACTGCTTGCGGAGTATGCGGTGCAGATAAACGAAGCGGTCTGGGACAAGGTACTGTTCGGGGCAACGGTAAGCCTTTCAGAGTAGGGGAGCGGGAGCCGCTTCCCCGCTTCTTAAAAGCTCGATGAAGTATTTTGCCGGTCCGGACACAGGAAGGGAACTGTCAAAGGCAAGGACGAGCTTTCTTTTCGGAAGATGTTCTTTCGTCCGGATGATATAAAAGCTTTCGTCGGTTTTTCCTGTCACACAGAAGTCAGGGACGAAGGCGATGCCAAGGCCGATTCTGGCAAGGTCGATTAAGAGGTCATTGCTGCTTAATTCAACCGCAGGCGCAAGCTCTACGGAATGGAGCAGGAACTGCTCGTGCAGAAATTCGCTTGTCGTAGAGCGTTTGGAAAGCATCAGAATCGGCAATGCACTTAATTCGGCAAAAGAAAGCTCTGTTCCCGAATAATCGTAGGAGTCTTTATTGGCGACAAAGACATCGGAAAACTCCCGGAGGGTTTCTATCTGCATGGAATGGTTCAGGTTCGGGTTCGGGGAATTGGCGATAATAAGGTCCGCCGTGTTCTGGGAAAGCAGCTCCGCACACTGCAGGGAGGTGGCGTTCATTACGTTTAAATGCACCTCTGGAAAGGTCTGGTGGAAGCGGTTCAAATACGGAACAAGGTAGTAACGGCAAATCGTGTCGCTGGCAGCAATGCGGAGCTGTGTCCCGCCGTTGCCTTTGGAGCTTGTCAGCTGGTTTTCGCCTTTGGTAATCAGATGAATCGCAGGCTCAATATGCTTAAGCAGCAGTTCTCCTTCCGGTGTCAGGGCGACACGTTTTGTACTCCGGGTAAACAAGACCTGTCCGAGCCGCTGCTCTAATACCTTGACGGACTGGCTGACGGCTGACTGTGAAATAAAAAGAGAGGCAGCTGCCTCGGAAAAGCTGAGTGTTTTTGCAACATGATAAAAAACCTTATATAATTCGTAATTAACGTCCATACGCAGCTCCTTTTGTAATCCCGTGCTTTATTCAGTATAGCAGACTTAAGGGGCTTGTGCAAGGAGCTTTCTGGTTTAAGCTTTGGCAGTTTTCATGCCGCTCGGTGGCGTCCTCGCCGCCTACCAGCTCTAGGAGGTGATTCCAGCTCCGCAAAAACCGCGGTCCTTCGGACAAATGCAAAAGTCAGAGGGCGCACAGGCGGCGGAACTTTCCAGCGCGCCTTAGAAACTGCAGAAGTGCAGGTCTTTATAAGTAAGTCTTATAAAACGTGTTATATATATTAATTTCATTTATAAGATGGGAAATGTTATACTAAAACCGAGCAATGGATGTCCGGGCGACATCGGAAAGGAATGGGTAAATGCAATGAGTAAAGTAAGAAGGATTTATTCCGAAAAGAAAGCAGAGTATGCGGTAAGAGCAAAGGAGCTGATGAATGAAATTAAAGAGTACCTTGGAATACCGCATGTGAACGCAGTACGTGTGCTGATTCGTTATGATGTCGAGAACATAAGCGATGAGACGCTTTCGCGCGCGCTTGGTACGGTATTTTCTGAACCGCCGGTAGATTTCGTCTATGAAGAAGGCTTCCCGGTCTATCCGGAGGATACGATTTTTTCAGTGGAGTATCTGCCGGGGCAGTTTGACCAGAGAGCAGATTCCGCAGAGCAGTGCGTGAAGCTTTTAAATGAAAATGAGGAGCCGGTCATCCGTTCCGCAACGACCTATGTGTTATCCGGGTTTCTTGAGCCGGAGGAAATCGCGGCAATCAAGGCATATTGTATTAACCCGGTCGATTCCAGGGAAGCAGCAGAGGAGAAGCCGGAGACTCTGACGACGGTATTTTCGGAGCCGGAGGACGTAAAGATTTTTGACGGCTTTGCCGCAATGCCGGAAACGGAGTTAAAAAAGCTTTACGATTCCCTGAATCTTGCGATGACGTTCCGCGACTTTTTGCATATCCAGAAGTATTTTAAGGAGGATGAGAAGCGTGACCCGTCCATGACGGAAATCCGTGTGCTGGACACGTATTGGTCTGACCATTGCCGTCACACGACCTTCCTTACGGAGCTGACGGATGTTACGATTGACGAGGGCGATTATACGGCGCCGATTCGCGCATCTTATGATAAATATGTGGCAGAGCGGGAGATTTTGTATAAGGGAAGAGACGATAAGTTCATTTCGTTAATGGACCTTGCGCTGGTCGGCATGAAGAAGCTCCGTGCCGAAGGTAAGTTAGAGGATATGGAGGTTTCCGATGAAATCAATGCCTGTTCGATTATCGTGCCGGTAGAGATTACCGGAGCAGACGGCGTGAAGAAGACCGAGGAATGGCTGGTGTTCTTTAAGAATGAGACGCACAATCATCCGACGGAAATTGAGCCGTTCGGCGGCGCTGCAACGTGTCTGGGCGGTGCAATCCGTGACCCGCTTTCGGGCCGCGGGTATGTCTATCAGGCAATGCGCGTAACGGGCGCGGCGGACCCGACCCTGCCGATTGCCGAAACCTTAGAGGGAAAGCTTGCGCAGAGAAAGATTGTAACGGGTGCAGCTTCAGGCTATAGCTCCTACGGCAACCAGATTGGCCTTGCGACGGGGCTTGTGGATGAGATTTATCATCCGGATTATGTTGCAAAACGTCTGGAAATCGGCGCGGTTATGGGCGCAGCGCCGAGAAAAAATGTAATCCGGGAAAATTCGGACCCGGGGGATGTGATTATTTTAATGGGCGGCAGAACCGGACGTGACGGCTGTGGCGGCGCAACCGGCTCTTCTAAGGCGCATACTACAGAGTCCATCCATACCTGCGGCGCGGAGGTGCAGAAAGGAAATGCCCCGACCGAGCGTAAGCTGCAGAGGCTGTTCCGCAGGGAAGAGGTTTCCAGACTGATTAAGAAGTGTAATGATTTTGGTGCAGGCGGCGTTTCCGTGGCAATTGGTGAGCTTGCGGAGGGACTGCGTGTGGATTTGAATCAGGTTCCGAAGAAATACGCCGGCCTTGACGGTACGGAGCTTGCAATTTCCGAGTCGCAGGAGCGTATGGCAATCGTTGTGGATGCAAAGGACGTTGACCGTATGCTTGCCTTTGCTGCCGAGGAAAACCTGGAGGCAGTGCCGGTAGCGGTTGTTACCAAGGAGCCGCGTCTGGTGCTTGTCTGGAGAGGCAAGGAAATCGTGAATATCAAGCGGGCATTTCTGGATACGAACGGCGCGCATCAGGAGGCAGTTGCCGAAATCGGGATTCCAAAGAGAGAGGAGAGCTACTTTAAGAAAGGGGCTTCTTACACCGCTTCCCGTGTGGCAAGAAAGACCGCCAGAGGAGAAACTGTAATTTCCGGCAAGACCGGCATTAAGGCTGCCTGGCTGAAAATGCTATCCGATTTGAATATCTGCTCGAAGAAAGGGCTTGTGGAGATGTTTGACAGCTCCATCGGCGCCAATACCGTGACGATGCCGTATGGCGGCAGGTACCAGATGACGCCGGTACAGACGATGATTGCAAAGCTTCCGGTATTAGACGGTGAGAGCGATGTAGTGACGATGATGAGTTACGGCTTTGACCCGTATCTGTCGAGCTGGAGCCCGTATCATGGCGCCGTTTATGCTGTTATTTCCTCAGTAGCAAAGATTGTGGCAGCAGGCGGGGACCATACCAAAATCCGTTTTACCTTCCAGGAGTATTTCCGGCGTCTGGGAAGCGACCCGAAGCGCTGGGGTGAGCCGTTAGCCGCACTGCTTGGTGCGTTTGAGGCACAGGTACAGCTGGGGCTTCCGTCCATTGGCGGCAAGGACAGTATGTCCGGTACGTTCCAGAACATCGATGTTCCGCCGACGTTAGTTTCCTTTGCGGTAGACGTGGCAAAGACCTCCGATGTGATTACCGGGGAGTTCAAAAAGCCGGGCAGCGTTTTAGTAAAATTTGCAATGAAGAAGGATGCCTATGAGCTTCCGGATTATGCGGCATTTGCAGAGCAGATGACAAAGATTACAAAGCTTGCGCAGAACGGAAAGATTGTTTCCATGTATGCACTCGGAGCCAAGGGAATTGCGGAGGCAGTCAGCAAGATGGCATTCGGCAACCGCTACGGCGTAGTAATCTCCGATACGGTAAACGAGAAGGAATTATTTGCACCGGCATATGGCGAGATTCTTGCGGAAATCTCGAAGGAATCCCTTGCGGCGCTGAATGAAAGCGGCATCGCCTACAAGCCGGTCGGCACTGTGACCGATGCGCCGGTATTCTTATACGGCGGCGAATCCATTCCGATGGAGGAGGCGCTCGCAGCATGGTCCGGTACGTTAGAAAAGGTATTCCCGACCCGTTCCGGCGTAGAGGAAGAAAAGATAGCACATCCGCTGTTTGATGCCAAGACTGTTTACACCGCAAAAAATAAAGTGGCAAAGCCGCGGGTATTTATTCCGGTGTTTGCAGGAACCAATTGTGAATATGATACGATGCGTTCCTTCCGTGCAGCAGGCGCAGAGGTAAGTACCGTAGTATTTTGTAACCGCAACGGACAGGATATCAGAGAATCAGTCGAGGCGTTTGAGCGTGAAATCAGGAACGCACAGATTCTGATGTTCCCGGGCGGGTTCTCTGCGGGCGACGAGCCGGACGGCTCCGGTAAGTTTATTGCGACGGCGTTCCGGAACGCGCGGATTACCGATGCAGTCAATGACTTATTAAAGCAGCGTGACGGTCTGGTTCTTGGAATTTGCAACGGCTTCCAGGCGATTATTAAGCTCGGACTTGTGCCGTATGGCGAGGTAACCCCGCAAAAGGAGGATTCGCCGACCCTGACGACGAACAGCATCGGCCGCCATATTTCAAAGTCCGTGTATACCAAGGTAGTCAGCAACAAGTCTCCGTGGCTGATGGAGGCAGAGCTTGGCGGCGTGTATGCGATTCCGGCATCTCACGGAGAGGGACGTTTCGTGGCGGACAGAAAATGGATTGAGCAGCTTGCCGCAAACGGGCAGATTGCGACCCAGTACGTTGACCTTGCGGGAAATCCGACAATGGACGAGGATTTCAACCCGAACGGCTCGTACTTTGCAATTGAGGGAATCACAAGCCCGGATGGACGCGTACTTGGTAAGATGGCACACTCCGAGCGCCGTGGTGCTTCTGTAGCAGTCAACATTTACGGCGACCAGGACCAGCATATCTTTGCTTCCGGCGTGAAGTATTTTAAGTAAGAAAAGATAAGGAGCGGGACCGTCGCACGAAGGGCAGCGGATCCGAGCGTGGCGACTGCCTGGCAGAATCCGTCGCGCCCGGCGCCGCGGCGCTTTGTGCGGCAGTCTTTTTTCTTAAGCTGTCGAAGTATGCGGAAACTTAAGTGTTTCCTGTATGGAAATATTTTTTCAATGGGTGTATAATAATAAAATAAAATTGATATGGAGGCAGATACAATATGCAGGAAAAACAGGTGGCGGTATTGATTGACGGAGATAATATATCACCCAAATATGCAGAATACATCAGGCAGGAGGCGGCAAGGAGCGGACGGATTAAAATTTTCCGGCTGTACGGCTCCATCAATTCGCCGAGCGTGAAGTCATGGTACAGAGTGATGCCGAAATACGGAATCATGCCGATGCTGCAGATATCCTACACATATGGAAAGAGTATTGCGGACCAGGCACTGGCGATTGATGCAATGGATATTTTATATGGCGGAGGGATTGATGTCATCTGTCTTGTGACAAGCGACAGTGATTTTACTAAGCTTGCATACCGTATCAAGGAATCCGGCAAGGTATTAATCGGGATGGGGGAGCAGAAAACAAATGAGTCGCTGGCACAGGCATGTGACGAGTTTAAGGTATTGGATTTAATCTATCAGGTACAGGATAATGAGGAGCCAGAGGAGGTAGTTGCAAAGGAAGAGCCGGAGGAAGAGGCAGCGGAGGATTTCAAGGAGGAGGGCGATTTGCTGGACATTGTAAAAACAATCAGCATACCATCAAAGCAGGAAATTATTGAAATTATTCTGGATACGTTAGACGACGACTGGGAGAATCTTGCCAGTGTCGGGGCTGCCCTGAATAAGCAGATATCGGGCTTTGATGCCCGGAATTACGGCTACCGGAATATGACCCAGTTTATTAAAAACAATGCGGATAAGTTTGAACTGAGCTTTGAAACATCCAGAGACGGGATTCATAGTGTCGTATATGTAAGAAAAAAAGTAAAGTAATCCTTGGGATTTTGCATTTTTTGGAAAGGAAGTAAAGACTTTGCAGAGGTGGAGAACAGATAAGGAAATAAGGAGCACGGAAGTATGAAAGCAAAACTGAAAAAGTGGGCAAATGAAATTTTTATTGACGGATTGTCCGGTATGGCAATGGGGCTGTTTGCTACACTGATTATCGGTACGATTATAAAGCAGGCTGGAACGCTGCTTGGCGGTGCGGCGGGCGGTTATTTGATTCAGATTGGTACGCTGGCATCTGCGCTGACCGGCGCAGGGATTGGCGTCGGCGTGGCAATTAAGTTTAAGGAAAGCACGCTGGTTACGATTTCTGCGGCGACGGCGGGGCTAGTGGGGGCGTTTGCCTCCAAGCTGCTGGATGGTGTGGTCGTAGAAGGCAGCGTAGTTACGCTGACAGGGCCGGGGGAGCCGTTAGGAGCGTTTATTGCAGCGTACATCTGCATTTTATTTGGCAGACTGGTTGCTGGAAGGACAAAGGTGGATATTCTGGTAACGCCGCTTGTGTCTATTCTGACTGGTTCGGCAGCGGGACTTCTCATCGGACCGCCGATTTCGGGCTTTATGGCATGGCTCGGCAGCATTATTAACTGGGGAACCGAGCAGCAGCCGTTTCTGATGGGGGTTATCGTTTCGGTTCTGATGGGGATGATTTTGACTCTTCCAATCAGCTCTGCGGCTCTGGGTGTTTCGCTCGGACTTTCCGGGATTGCAGCGGGAGCGGCAACCATCGGGTGTTGCGCGAATATGGTAGGCTTTGCGGTGGCAAGCTACCGTGAGAATAAGATAGGCGGTCTGGTGGCACAGGGACTCGGAACAAGTATGCTGCAGGTGCCGAATATTGTAAAACGGCCGGTAATCTGGCTTCCGGCGATTGTGGCAAGCGCTGTGCTGGGACCGGTTTCTACGATGGTATTCCGTATGACAAGTAATGCAGTCGGTTCCGGTATGGGAAGTGCGGGACTGGTAGGGCAGATTATGGCGTACCAGACGATGACTGAAGCAGGGCAGGGCCCGGCAGCCGTATTATTGCAGATTGTGCTGATGCATTTTCTTGCTCCGGCGGCAGTTGCGCTTCTTGTGTCGGAGCTGATGCGGAAGAAGGGCTGGCTCCGGTATGGCGATATGAAGCTTGGACTGTAGGCAAAAGCCTGAATGATCAAAGGAAGTAAAAATGGGGCTGCACTTCGTGCGACAGCCCCATAGTTTGCGGAATTGTGGCGAAATTTGTGATAAAATGGATGACAGGTGATGGAAATGGGGCGCAGAGTTTCTGGAAAGCCAGGGTGGAGAAGTGTTAAGAAAGGAGAAGAAGATGCAGTGGGCTTATAAAAAAATCAGAACAAACAGCTGGAACACAGTGTTTCATAAGAGCAGAAAAGCGTGGCTTATGCTTGTGGCAGTCGGATTCTTATTTGCCTTTGTCGGCACGTCCAATGCTTCGCAAATTAGTTTTATCGGCTCCATTGACCGGTTTATCGGGGCAAATGATGAAATTCTTGCAGGGAATATCGAGATCCTAAAGGAGTATATCGTAGAAACCCCGCTTGTAAAAAATGTATCGTTTATTACTTCTGACCTTGCACTTTCGGTGATTGACATTCTTTCCAAAAAGGCAACCTGGGTCATTAAGCTGCTTGGTGCTAATCTCGCGTATTTCCGCCGTAATCCCGGTGAGGTCATTGCCAATATGCTGGTTGCGGCCCTGATAGCCGCAGTGATTAGGTTTTTCATACAGAATGTTGTCATCGTTGGCAGAAACCGCTATGTGATGGAGAACCGTTTTGAAAAGGAAGTGTCGTTTCGCCGAATCCTTGCACCGTTCCATATAAAAACGCTCTGGAATGTTATCAGGGTAATGCTGTGTTACAATATTACGCTGACGCTCTGGTCGTTTACAATCGTAGGCGGAGTATATAAGTATTATCAGTATGGTTTTGTCCCTTATATTCTTGCTGAAAATCCTTCCGCCGGCTGGCGGGAGGCAAAGCGGCTGTCACGCGCCATGACAAAAGGCTGCAAATGGAAGATTTTCTGTACACAGCTTTCTTATAGTTACATATGGCTTCTGAAGCTGGTTCCGCTTGTCGGACTGTTCGTTGCCGTTCCGCTTGAAATGCAGTTAAATGCGGAATTGTATTTTACCCTGCGCAATAACCCGGACATTGAGAAAAGTTTGCTGACCGAACCGCTATTTTCAGGCGGTGCGTATACGGAACGCCCAGACGACAGTGTCGGCAGACCATGCTATGTATTAAAGGATGTATCGCTGGAGCTTCCGGAACGGAAGGGAAAAATCAGCCCTTACAGTGTAATGGATTTTATCTTTATGTTCTTTACGTTTTGTCTGATTGGCTGGCTGTGGGAGTGCAGCCTGCATATGGTAAGGCATCACGAGTTTGTCAACCGGGGAACCCTGTACGGACCATGGATTCCGATTTACGGAGTCGGCGGTACGGCAATGGTATTTCTGCTTGACCGTTTCAAAAAGAATAAGTTTAAGCTGTTAATGCTGGAAGTGGCACTCTGCGCAGTGTTAGAGTATCTGTCAAGCTTTATCCTGGACTTTATTTTCAATTCTTCTTATTGGGACTATAAGACGGAGTTTCTGAATGTCAACGGCAGAATTTGTTTTGCAGGCCTGACTGCATTCGGTATCGGCGGCATGGCTGCAATTTATGTGCTTGCGCCTGCCATCAGCGGGTTTGTTTCCCGGTATGCAAAAAAACCGAAGGTCGTTGTGGCGGCGCTGTTATGCTCTGCCTTTCTTGCGGATGTTATTTGCTGCATGCTATTTGGCTTTAATTCAGGGGCAGGGGTAGGAGGCAGTCTGTAACAGCCTTGTCCGAAATACTTCTTAAAGTGACTTAAAAACGCGGAAACGTAAGGCCGTTATGGCTTGACAAAGGTCATGGTATCGTTTATATTTATGAATAAATACTCATTCATAAATGAAAGGAGATGGTTTTGTGCCAAAGTCACCCGGACGGTGTCAGGAAATCCGTGAAGAGACGCGTTCTAAAATATTACATGATGCTATGCTGTATTTTGCAAAAAACGGTTTTGCAGGAACTAGAATAAGCGATTTATCAAAGAGCATCGGAATCGGTCAGGGAACCCTGTACCTTTATTTTAAGTCGAAGGAGGATTTATTCCATGAGATATACGCTATGATTGATAACCGGAAGGAGCTACAGAAGCTAAGGCTTTTAGCCGGACTGCCTTTATCTGCAAAGCAGAAAATCCATAGGCTGTCAAAGTTTTTAATGGAGAGGCTGGAACAGGACGAAGGTTTTGCTGCCATGATTGCTTTGAATGCGCAGGCAACCTTGGAAAAGAACGGGTTTGCCTATGAGGATTCCTCCTATCAGTCGGAATGGTATCAATCTACGGCAAAAATAATTGAACAGGGACAAAAGGAAAAAACTGTGGTAACAGGTTCCTCGATGAAATTAGCGGATTATTATTGGGGGGTCGTGTACCTGTATGCGCTGAAAAAGCTTTTTACTTCAAGGTATGAAATGATTACGGTACATGATTTAGAGCGTATTCTGCTCAAGGATTGCGGGAAGCAGGAGGTGGCTCCGGAATGGGAATAACGAAAAGGATAGTAATAATAACAGGAGCGACAGGAGGCATCGGAAAAGAAACGGGAATAAGGTGAAGTTCCACGGGCTTGTAAGTCCAGGAAAGGTTGCGGAAAAAGCAATCAGGGATGCAAAAAAGGGAAAAGATGTGTCCATCTGTTCCCTTTATGTAAAGTGCCAGCAGCTGAATGTAAAGCTGCTGCCGCATAAGCTGGTAATGAAACTCTGGATGCGGGGAATAAAAAAATATTTGTCCTGAGTTCCTGCCTTGTTTACTCTGCCAGCTCCTCCCACTGCTCCATCAGACGCTCTAACGCTTCCTCTAACGCCTGTCTTTTACTGGTCAGCTCTGTCAGCTTTGTGTGGTCGGTCATATTTTCCGGGTCGGAGAGGGCGGCATCGACAGCCTCCTTTTCGTTTTCCAACCGCTCGATTTCCTCTTCGGTTTTCTTTAAATCGTTCTGGCGTTTGCGCAGACGCGCCTGTTCCTCCTTCTGCTGCTGCCAGTCTGCCTTGGTTTCGGTGACGGCAGGGGAGGCGTCGGAGGATGCGCCTCCCGTTGCTTCTGCCTTCTCCAGATAAAGGCGCTCAGTCAATTCTTTCTTTTCCAGATAATATTCGTAATTTCCGGTGTAGTTGAGCAGGGTATGCTCTGTCAAATCCAAAATCCTTGTAGCGGTTTTGTTGATAAAGTAACGGTCATGGGAAACGTAGAGAACGGTTCCTTCATAACTGTTAATCGCATCCTCCAGGATTTCCTTGGACACCATATCCAGATGGTTGGTCGGCTCATCGAGAATCAGCAGGTTTGCGTCAGAAAGCATAAGCTTTGCAAGGGAAACCCGGCCGCGCTCTCCGCCGCTTAAGTCGCTGATGTGCTTAAAAACATCGTCTCCGGTGAATAAAAATGCAGCAAGCGCATTCCGGATTGCAGTATTGTCCATATGAGGATAGGTATCCTGCAGCTCGTCAAACAGTGTTTTTTCGCTGTGGAGAACCTGATGCTCCTGGTCGTAATAGGCGATATGCACCTTGGCGCCCGGTTTGATTTCTCCGGTATCCGCAGGAATCAGCCCGTTAATGATTTTCAGAATCGTCGTTTTTCCGGTTCCGTTCTTTCCGATAATAGCAACCTTTTCCCCGCGTTTTATTTCGAAGCTGATATCGGAAAACAGGGTAAGACTGCCGAAGGCTTTGGAAAGCCCCGTTACGGTCAGGACGTCGTTTCCGCTCATAATGCGCGGCTCTAAGCGAATCCGCATTTTGCTGCGTACCTCAACCGGCTTTTCAATGCGTTCGATTTTATCTAACATTTTTTCCCGGCTTTCTGCCCGCTTGATGGACTTTTCCCGGTTAAAGGAACGTAGCTTTGCAATCACATCCTCATGGTGCCTGATTTCGCGCTGCTGGTTCAGATAGTGCTGAATCAGGGTTTCACGCTGCTGTTCCTTTTTTACAGCATAGGCAGAGTAATTTCCGGAGAAGGTCTGTGCCTTTGCCGCGTCCAGTTCAATGACCTTTGTGACTACCCGGTCCAGAAAGTAGCGGTCGTGGGCTACAATCAGAACCGCTCCCGGATAGTTGATGAGATAGGTCTCCAGCCATGTGATAGAAGGCATGTCAAGGTGGTTGGTCGGCTCGTCCAGCATAATCAAATCCGGCGAGGTAAGCAAAAGACGGCCTAAAGCAATGCGGGTTTTCTGTCCCCCGGAAAGGGTCCGGATTTTTTTCCCGAAATCCTCCTCCATAAAGCCAAGTCCCTTTAAAACGCCTACGACTTCGCTTTTGTAAGCATAGCCGTTGGAGGCTTCAAAAAAATGGGTCAGGGAGGTGTATTCCCGCAAAAGTGCCTCGAGGGCGTCACCAGAGTGTTCTTTCATTTCCTGCTCAAGAGCGCGGATACGTTCTTCTGCCTTTAAAAGCTCTGATTTCACGGAAAGCATTTCCTCATAAATAGTACGTTCCGAGGAAAGGTCCTGATGCTGGGAGAGGTAGCCGATGGAAGCCCCCTTAGCGGTAATGACTTCTCCGGCATCTGCAGAAAGCTCCTGCATAATAATCTTTAGCAGAGTGGACTTCCCGGCGCCGTTGATACCGACGATGGCGGCTTTTTCACGTTCATTAATATGAAAAGAGACCTGTTCCAAAATGGTGTTGTCTCCGAAACTTTTTGTAATGTTTTTGCAGGCAAGCAGCATAACAACCTCCTGATTTTACTTTGATTGCCTACGGTTATCCTGAATTTCCGCATTTTGCATGCGGTTTTGTGTCCCGGCGGCTATGTATTGGCAAAGTAGTTTTGTTAGATTATACTATATTGAATAGAGAAATACAAGGTACAATAAACTTCTTGTGTTTCCGCATTTTTTTACTGCCTTAAAAAGTTCCGCGGAATAGAAATTAGTATACAAAATACGGAAATTTAAGAGAATAAACTATATTTTGTCGTTTCTTTCTTGCTAAATTTTCACAAATAAGGTATACTTTAATTAAGGGACGGAGTTGTGTACAAGAGAAGCCGTCTGAACGATTCAAAAAAGAAAGGAGAGTACTTATGCTAATAGAATTTATCGGTGCGGATCACGAGGTAACGGGGAGCTGCCATTATCTGGAGCTTGCGGGGAAGCGTCTTTTAGTGGACTGCGGAATGGAGCAGGGAGTGGATGTTTATGAGAATCAGGAGCTTCCGGTAAATCCCGGAGAAATTGATTATATTCTCCTGACACATGCGCATATTGACCATACAGGGCTGCTTCCGTTAATGTATGCGCAGGGCTTCCGGGGACAGGTTTATTCGACGGGGGCGACGAAGGAGCTGTGTGATATCATGTTGCGTGATTCTGCCCATATTCAGATGTTTGAGGCAGAATGGAAGAACCGTAAGGCAAAGCGTTCCGGTATGCCGGAGATAGAGCCGCTGTATACGGTAGAAGATGCGTTCGGGGTAATGAAGTTTTTTGTTCCGTGCGAGTACGCAAAGAAGATAGAGGTGACGGAAGGGATTACTATCCGTTTCACAGATGTCGGGCATTTGCTCGGTTCCGCAAGTATTGAAATCTGGGCAGAGGAAGAGGGAAAGCAGGTAAAGCTTGTGTTTTCGGGCGACATCGGCAATAAATCGCAGCCGATTTTAAAGGACCCGATAAAAACCGATGATGCGGATTATGTGATTATGGAATCTACTTATGGTGACCGTCTTCATGGGATGGAGCATGTCGATTATGTCAATGACCTTGCGGCTATTATCCAAAGAACTCTGGACCGCGGCGGCAATGTGGTAATTCCGGCATTTGCAGTCGGAAGAACGCAGGAGCTGTTGTATTTTATCCGCAGAATTAAGGAAGAGAATCTGGTTCATGGGCACAATTTCTTCCCGGTTTATATTGACAGTCCTCTGGCAATCGAGGCAACCACGATTTTTAATAAAAATATCAACGGCTATTTTGACGAGGAGGCAATGGAGCTGGTCAGGAGGGGAGTGAACCCGATTTCGTTCCCGGGTCTGAAAATCGCAATTACCAGCGAGGAGTCAAAAATGATTAACTTTGATTCGGAGCCGAAGGTAATTATTTCCGCCTCCGGTATGTGTGAGGCAGGAAGAATCCGCCACCACTTAAAGCATAATCTGTGGCGGCCGCAGAGTTCCATTGTTTTTGTCGGCTATCAGGCAGCCGGGACGTTGGGTAGGACGTTGTTAGAGGGAGCGATGGACGTAAAGCTCTTCGGAGAGCCGGTCGAGGTGCGTGCGGAGATTTGTAAGCTGGACGGTATCAGCGGGCATGCGGATAAGGACGGGCTGATTCAGTGGGTAACGCAGATTGAGAATCCACATAAGGTTTTTGTCGTGCATGGCGAGGACTCCGTGTGTGAAACTTTTGCGGCGCATTTGAGAGACAACTACGGACTTGATGCAGAGGCACCGTATTCCGGCTACTGTTATGATTTGCTGAACGGCGTATGGTTAGAGCAGGCGCCTCCGGTTCATGTAAAGAAGAAGGAGAAGATGAAAAAGCGCAAGGTGGAGGTGTTCGAACGCCTTCTTGCGGCAGGCCAGCGGCTGCTTAGCGTAATCCGGAGAAATGAGGGCGGGGCGAATAAGGACCTTGCAAGGTTTGCCGACCAGATTAATATGCTTTGTGATAAGTGGGACAGAAACTGACGTAGCAGGAAGCAGGTACAGAAGAAGGGGTCGCTGCAGAAAGTGCAGCGACCCCTTTTGGTAACCTTAGTCTTTTAAAAAGTAAGTCTTTATTACCGGGACAAGGCCGTCGTCATCGTTGGAAAGTGTAACGATGTCGGCGGCTTCTTTGACTTCCGGCTGTGCGTTTGCCATTGCGACACCGATACCGGCGTACGAAAGCATTGTAATGTCGTTATAGCCGTCGCCGCAGCAGACGCATTCCTGCGGGCTGATGCCGAGGGACGGGAGAAGTCTGGACAAAGCATGGGCCTTGTCTACCTTTGGCGGCATGATTTCAAGGAAGAACGGTTCGGAGCGGTAGATGTTCAGGACACCGTAATAGCGCTTCCGAAGCTCTTCTGTAAGCGGCGCCAGAACCTCCGGCTCTCCGCTGATTAAGCATTTGTTGACCGGAAAGCGGACGGCGCCGGTAAAGTCCTCCACCTGCGTGATGGTACGGCCGTTAATCCGTGCCTCTAACTCCATATAGGAATCCGTTCTGGTGCCTGTAATCAGGTTATCCTGCGGGTCGTAGGTAATCAGTCCGACATTATGTTTCAGCGCAATTTCATAAATCTGCGGAAGAAACTGCTTCGGGAAGGTATGGTTGTAGAGCGTTTCTTTGGTATTCCAGCGGACAATGCGCGCACCGTTGTAGGAAATGACATAGCCGCCATATTCGGAAAGCTTACATTCGTCTGCAATTTTTTCGGTGCCTGCAGTCGGTCTGCCGGAGGCAATTACGGCAATGCCGCCTGCCTCCTGCATCGCATAAAGCGCGTTTTTCGTAAGCTCGGAAATTTCTTTTTTGGAATTGGTCAGTGTTCCGTCGATGTCTAATACAAGTACTTTCTGTTTCATTGGTAGATTACCTTTCTAGTTGGTATAGTCTGTTATATTTCTCTGTCAGGTAACGGATATAATAGTCCGGGTTGAACTCTTCTCCGGTCATCTGCTTTAACAACTCGTTCGTCGTGTAAACGGAGCCATATTTGTGAATATGGTCGCGCAGAAACTCACGAACCGGAACCAGATTACCCTCTTTCAGATAGTCGTCAAGAGGCATCTGGCCTTTCATATAGGAATAAATCTGGGCCGCAATGGCAGAGCCGATAGCATAGGATGGAAAGTATCCGAAGTTTCCCATGGACCAGTGGATATCCTGTAAAATGCCTTCCGCATAGGTTTCAGGAGTGACGCCTAAGTATTCCTTGTACTTTTTGTTCCAAAGCTCCGGAAGGTCTTTTACGGTACAGTCGCCGGAGAAAATCTGTTTTTCCAGTTCGTAACGTATCATAATGTGAAGCGGGTAGGTCAGCTCGTCCGCTTCGGTGCGGATAAGTCCCGGCTCCGCCCGGTTGATGCCGTTTAAGAACTGCCCGATGGAAACGTCTGCGAGCTCGTCCGGGAAAGCGGCTACAAGCTTCGGAAACAGCGGCTCCCAGAAGGCGTCGCTTCTGCCAATCATGTTTTCGTAAAAACGGGACTGCGCTTCATGCATTCCCATGGAAACGCCGGCGCCGGCAGGAGTGCCGGTCAGACTGTCATCTACGCCCATTTCATAGAGCGCATGTCCGGTTTCGTGAATCACGGAAAAGATAGCGCTTTCAAGATTTTTTTCATGGTAATGGTTGGTCAGCCGCACGTCATGGTTGTGAAGGTTGGTCGTAAACGGATGCTCGCTTTCTGCAATGACGCCGCGGTTAAAATCAAAACCGGTATAACCTGCAAGGAACCGGCAGAAATCACGCTGCTTTTCTACCGGGTAAGTACGGTAGTTATAGGACTTATCAATCATATCCTTTTTTGCCGTTACTTTGTGCAGCAGCGGAACCAGCGCCTTTTGCAGCTGCTCGAAAAAGTCGTCCAGAACCTTGACGGTAAAGCCTTCCTCATAATCATTGAGCAGAAGGTCGTAAAGGTTGTCTCCCTTTTTCGCACGATAGGAGGCAAAGCGGCGGGTATAGTCAATCATCTTTTCTAACACCGGCGCGAAATCCTCAAACCGGTCTGAAAGCTTTGCCCTGCAGTAGATGGTCTGCGCCGTAGCGCAAAATTCTGAAAATTCCCGGTATTCCTTCTGCGGGATACAGGCAGTCTTTTCATATTCCTTTTTGAGACAGCGTACAACCGCGCGCTCCTGGATGGAGAGAGTCTCCTGTTCCTTTTTTGAGGACAATTTCTTTAGTAAATCACACACTTCATCGCAGACAAGAATGCGATAGGCCTCCTCGGACAAGATGCCGACTGATTTTGCCGTATAATCTGCGGCTGCCGGCGGGGCAAGCGTTTCCGTGTCCCAGGAAAGCAGAGCAAGTGCAGTCTGGTAAGCGTGATTCCGTTCTAGGTAAGGGAGGAGCTGTTCGTATAATTTATTCATAAAAATCCTTTCTGTACTAAGGCACCGCAGTATGTCCTTATCGGGCTTTCGTCCGGGGTCTGCTGCACCATAGACCGATTGAAATAAGTATAGCATTTTTTAAAGCTTCTGACAAGAAGGCATTGAACCTGAGTTTCCGCATTTTTTGAATAACCTCCTAGAGCTGGTTAGGCGCGAGGACGCCACCGAGCGGCTTAACAGCTCTTAGAGGAAGTCCGGTGTAGTTTTGCGCATG
The DNA here is from genome assembly GCA_910577175.1 of uncultured Lachnospiraceae bacterium. GTDB lineage: Bacteria > Bacillota > Clostridia > Lachnospirales > Lachnospiraceae > SIG307. Next base: position 141,675 of record CAJTLU010000001.1, read on the forward strand.
CAAAACTAAGCTGCTGCACAGTCCGTGGAACGCAAAAGGGTATGCAAAATGCAGAAACAACAGGGCATTGAAACAATTATGCCGCAGAGCAGAATAAAATATGCAGGGCGGGGAATAATGGAAAATGACAAGGAGGAAATAGAAAGATGAGTAAAATAGTACAAATCACCGGAAGGGAAATTTTAGATTCGCGTGCAAATCCGACCGTAGAAGCTACGGTAGTTTTGGAAAACGGCGGTCGGGGTGTTGCAGCGGTTCCCTCCGGGGCTTCTACCGGTGCATTTGAGGCGGTGGAGCTGCGTGACGGCGACAAGGAACGCTATGAGGGCAAGGGCGTAAAAACTGCGGTAGCACATATCAATGAGGACATTGCGAAGCTGCTGGTCGGAAAGGATGCGTTCTTTCAGGAACAGCTGGATGAAACAATGATAGTGTTAGACGGCACAGAAAATAAAGGAAGAATCGGCGCAAATGCAATTCTGGCGGTTTCTCTTGCAATTGCACGTGCAGAGGCAGACGGAACCGGAGTTCCGCTCTATCGTTACGTCGGCGGCATCAACGGGAAAAAGCTTCCGCTGCCGATGATGAATATTTTAAACGGAGGACGGCACGCCGGAAATAATCTTGACGTGCAGGAGTTTATGATTGTTCCGGCAGGCGCGGAGCGTTTCTGTGTCGGTCTGCGGCAGTGCTGCGAGGTATACCATGCGCTTGAAAAAATCTTGAAGGAAAAGGGGCTTTCAAACGGTATCGGAGACGAGGGCGGCTTTGCACCGGACCTTTCAAGCGAGGAGGAGGCAATCGAACTGATTCTTCTTGCAATTGAGCGTGCCGGGTATACGGCAGGCTGTGGAAAGGATTTTATGATATCCCTTGACGTGGCGGCATCGGAATGGAAAGAAGAGAAGAAAAGCAGCGGACAGTTTTCCTATCGTCTGCCGAAGCAGGGAACCGTATTTACTTCAGAGGGCCTGATGGAGCACTGGGATACCCTGACCAAAAAGTATCCGATTTTTTCGTTGGAGGACCCGTTAGACGAAGAAGACTGGGACGGCTGGCGGATGCTGACGAAGAAAATCGGCGACAGAGTGCTTCTGGTAGGAGATGATTTGTTCGTGACGAATCCGAAGCGTCTGAAATATGGTATTAAAAATGAAGCGGCAAATGCGATTTTAATTAAGCCGAACCAGATTGGTTCCCTGTCGGAGACAATGGAGGCAGTCCGGATTGCGACGGAAAACGGGTATCGTGCGATTATGTCGCACCGGAGCGGGGAAACCGAGGACACGACGATTGCAGACCTTGCAGTGGGCTTAAATACCGGCTTTATCAAGACCGGGGCGCCGTGCCGCGCGGAGCGAACTGCGAAGTACAACCGTCTGCTCCGGATTGAAGCAGAATTGAGAGGAATGCGGTAGGCTTCCCGCATCCCTGCGCAGACCTACAGGCAAAAAAGGACCGTTGCAAAAAGCGCAGCTCCTCTGATGTTAATTGTCAGTATCGCTATTTCATTTTGAAACAGACAGGGCAGAATTACGCCCTGTCTGCAATGATTTTGTCTGCAATCTGTTCCAGACCAGCCTGTGGGTCAAGTCCGAAAAAATCAGGATAAAAGATATAATCCGTGAGGTTATCTAAGCCTGTATTGATTTTCAGATACTTCAGCCACCAATCCATTTCGGCTTCTTTGAATTTCAGGATATTTAAAACAATTTCTTTGATTTGCGCGTCGGTCAGCTCACCTTTTGGGGGCGGAGCCATCAACGCTTTCCGTGCCATGGTTTCTAAACTAGTGTAGCTCCAGTATCTTTGAAAATCCTTGATTTGTAACTTCTTATTTCCGGAAAGCTCTCTCAAATCCTTTTGTAAGTCTGCCAGTTCCCTTTTTGCATCCTTATCGTCTTCACAATCCTTCTCTGCCATAAGTGCGGCTGCTTTTTTAATCAGTTCCATTACGGCAGGAAGCTTCGTTTCATCAATGCTAATTTCTTTCATCAGGCGCCTCCGCATTTATTCCGTATCGTCTGTATGGGCAGGAGTGCCGCCGACCGGCATCGGCTCTTTCGTGCTGCAGCGGTAATATTTGATAAGGTTTCCGCTTTCCATGGCAATTTTCTCAGGCGGAATCAGGTTAATATCCCTTACATAAGCGGTGGGATAATAGATGATAAAGTTCTCTGCCGCCGTGGAATCAAAAGGCAGAATCGGCGTATATTTTGTGTCGTTCATAAAATCCCTCCTTTTTTCTTTAGTATACCATGCAAAGGCCTGAAAATCAAGAAGCCCGCTCTTAAGTTTCCGCACTTTTTGAACAGTCCGGAAAAGTTCCGAAGGCTATGCAGCAGCTTAGTGTTGCGCATGCAAAACTAAGCTGCTGCATAGCCTTCAGAACACAAAAGGATATACAAAGTGCGGAACCTCAAGGCAATCAGTCCGTTTTCTGCATTTGCCGGGGACTTACGCTTATGCAGAGCGGGAGCGTTTCTGAAGTTCCACAATCGGGAGCGGCAGCAGGGACAGGATAGCTACAACACACCATGCCGGAGTGGAAAGCGGTACGACAGAAAAGATTTCCCGTGCAAACGGAAGCATAATTACACTGATTTGTAAGAAGGAGCAAATCACAAAGGCAAGCAGGAGCTTCGGGTTTGTAAAAAAGCCGATTTGCGCCAGCGGGTGCTCGCTTCTCATATGGAAGGCGTGTACCAGCTGGGACAGGCTCAGCACGGCGAACGTCATCGTAGAGCCGGCGCCAAAATAGTGATTGCCGATTACATATGCGATAAGGGAGATTGCCCCGATCATCGCACCTTCAAACGCAATTTTAAATCCGAGACCGCCGGAGAATAAGCTTTTTCCGGTATTGCACGGAGGCTTTTGCATGACGTCCTTTTCCGGCGGCTCTACGCCGAGTGCGGCAGCAGGAAGGGAGTCCGTAATCAGGTTTACCCAAAGGAGCTGCACCGCAAGCAGCGGAGATGGCATGCCGAACAGCAGCGCAAAAAGAATTGTAATAATCTCACCGATGTTGCAGGAGAGCAGAAAGTGGACCGAACGGCGGATATTGGCATAAATTCCGCGCCCTTCCCGGACTGCGGCAACAATGGTTGCAAAATTGTCATCAAGAAGCACCATGTCAGCCGCTTCCTTTGCAACGTCAGTACCAGAGCGTCCCATAGCACAGCCGATATCAGCTGTTTTTAGTGCCGGAGCGTCGTTAATACCGTCTCCGGTCATGGCAACGACTTCTCCACGCGCCTGCAGCGCGTGTACAATGGCAACCTTATGTTCCGGGGAGACCCTGGCAAAAACACGGCAGTGTCCGACGCAGTCAATCAGTTCCTGCTCGCTCATGGCAGAAAGCTCGGTGCCGGTAACAGGACGGTCCTTGCGGGAACAGATACCAAGGTCTGCCGCAATGGCACGTGCTGTCAGCGCGTGGTCCCCGGTAATCATAACCGGCGTAATACCAGCTTCCTTACAAATGCGTACGCAGTCCCGTACCTCAGGACGCGGCGGGTCCATAAGACAGAGAAAGCCAAGAAGGATTAAATCGCTTTCTGCATTTTTGGCCGGGCTGTCTTTATCCAGAAGCTTACGGCAGGCGGAATCGGAGAGCGGGCGGTAGGCGACGGCGAGTACCCGGAGCGCATGCTCCGCACACCGGTTGCAGTAGTCGGTCAGCGTCTGGAGAAGAGGAGCAGTAAGCGGCAGTGCGGAACCGCCGTCATACCATGAGCTGCAGCGGGATAAAAGTACCTCCGGCGCACCCTTGCATACCAGGAAGGCATAGGTGTCCTGCGGCATAACCGGAAGCGGCGAGGCGGCTTTTCCAGGCAGCAGATGGATGGTTGACATACATTTCCTTGTAGAATCGAAGGCATATTCTGCCAGTCGTTTGTAACGGGTATCCGGCATAGGGGAACAAAGGGAAGCCGACTTTGCTGCCTGAAGCAAGGCAAGTTCTGTCGGTTCGCCGTTTCCTTTGCCGTCCTTTTCGAAAAACGAATTGTTGCAGAGCGCAGCACACAGCAGGATGTTTTTGGCTGCAACGGAATCCTGCGGAAGCTTTCGTCTGCCGTCGGAGATTTCGGTAACGGTCATGCGGTTCTGGGTAAGCGTTCCCGTTTTGTCCGAACATATGTAAGTGGCGCTTCCGAGGGTTTCTACTGCAGATAAGTGCCGGATAATGGCATTCTTTTTTGCCATGCGCTGTACGCCGAGAGACAGTACAATCGTAACGATGGCAGGCAGACCCTCCGGAATTGCGGCAACGCCGAGACTTACTGCGGTCATAAACATAGTAAGCAGCGGACGGCCCTGCCAGGCGCCCAGAAGAAAAACAACCAGACAAATAGCGAGCACCGTGATTCCAAGTACCTTTCCCGTGTGGGCAAGGTGTTTTTTTAATGGGGTTTCCGGCGCAGTATCCTGTTGGATTAAGTCGGCAATTTTTCCGACCTGCGTCTGCATTCCGGTCTGAGTAACGAGTGCGGAAGCGTGTCCGGAGAGAATGACAGAGCCGGAGCTTACCATATTGATGCAATCCCCGATAGACGTATCTTCCGGCAGCTTGCAGTCGGCACGTTTCCGGACCGGCTCGGATTCGCCCGTTAAGGCGGATTCATCGGCGCTCAGTTGTTCAGCGCGTAAAAGCCTTGCGTCAGCAGGAACCATGGAGCCTGCGGAAAGGAAGATAACGTCTCCTGGTACGAGTTCCCTGGCCGGAATCAGTTTTCTCCTGCCGTCCCGGATTACCTGTGCTTCCGGGGCGGAAAGCCTGCGGAGCATGGAGAGGGAGCGTTCCGCTTTGGCTTCCTGTACTACGCCGAGTACTGCATTGATGACAACGATGATAAGAATAATCAGCGGTTCGGCAAAATCCACCTTCCCTTCAAGCAAAGAGCTGAGAAAAGAGACAAGGGCGGCACCAAGCAGAATCAATATCATAAAATCGTTAAATTGTTCTGCAAAACGGGAGAGAAGGCTCCGCGGCTTTTTCCCGGAAAGCTCATTATAGCCATAGCGATGAATACGTTGGCCGGCCTCTTTTTCAGAGAGTCCGTCTTCCCTGCTTTGCAGAGTGCGCAGTGCCTCTTCGGCAGAAAGAGAATGAAACTTCATAAAAACTCCTGTAAGACTTATTGAAAAAATATATGTCACAAGTGGAAAAGGTATGACAACCTTTTTGTTTTCAAGGGATTAGGGCAATTTTCCGAGTAAAAAAGCATTGTGAAGATTAGACAAAAATCGACAAGAAATATGTGTACTTTCCCGATATTTACAAAAGATGCAACCTATAGTAATATTTATTTATCTGATATAATTATCTGATTTCATTCGGGGGTCCCGAAGATTTCCAATAACAAAATATAGGGTGAAGGAGAATGTATGGATATTGCATTTTGGAGTGGTGTCAGGCACCGTAGCGGGGTGACTTCAGGCGTTGCTGCAATTAGTGTGTTATGGGCAGAGCTTTTTGAAGGCGAAATCACCATTACATCGAATCACATCTGCAATGGGAGCATTTTAGAGCGCCTGCGGGGCGGAACAGAACGCCAGGAAAAGTTTGCGCGGAGGGATTACTGCTACCATTTCGGAGAACCGGAATATTTCCGTGTTTTGTGCGAAAGAGGAAACGGACTTGCAGTACGGTTAAACGGCGGTATGCGTTATATTCCGATGACAGGGGAAGAAGAGGTGCAGATGTTTTCCGGCAGCGGTCTGAAGGGAGTAAAAAAGAAGGTAGGAACGAACGGGTATCTTTTCATTGATACGGCGTGCGGATACGGAAACAGCTCCCAGAGTATCCTGCAGGAAGCGGCGCTTACCGTAATTGTACTTCCGCCCGAAAAGGAGGCAGTGGATGTGTTTTTCCGTTCGGATACGCCGTTTCGTCAGGACAGCTTTTTTATTCTTGGAAATTACAGAGCGACGGTTTCCTGTCGTCCGTCTTATCTATGTCACAGGTATAAGGTGCCAAAAGAACGGATAGGTGTTATTCCGTATGATTTGGAGTTTGAGCAGGCAATGAGGGAAGGAAATATGGCGGCTTATATCGGAGGCAATATCAACTGTTCAAGGAGGAGCAGGGCATATCATTTTATCCGGTGCGTGAAGAAAACAGCAATTGATTTAAGAAAATATACAGAAGAAAGGAGAAAGCATGTATGTGGAGATTGCGTAGAAGTGTAAAAAGAAGAATTCTGTTTTTTGTTCTTCTGGCGGCAGGAGGTGCAGGCATTTTCCTGTTGGGAGGCGCTGTTTCTGCCAGACGGGCGGCAAAGGCGTATGGCGTTTTGCTGGAAGAGCGGGACGCCTTGATTCAAAGTGCGAAGCGCCTGGCCTATGTTACCGTAAAGGAGGTAAAGGCAGGGGAGAGCTTTACGCCGGAAAATACCGAACGGAGGTATCTGCTTTCCGAGCAGGCAGAGGAGGGGATTGCGGGAGAAGTGTTCGGACTGGCTGCTTGTGCTAATCTGCCTGCAGGGAGTATTATCAGCACAGCGTTGTGCGGCAGTCAGGAGTTCGTGGGGACGGAGCGGGAATGTGTCTTTGAGGATATTTCGCTTTCAGATTGTTTTCCGGATTATGAAATGGTGGATGTCAGAATCCGCTATCCGAATGGGGAGAATTACTGTGTGCTGAAGCAGAAGCGTCTGCGGCGGAGGCAGGAGAATCCGGAGGAATGCCGGTTTGCCTTGACGGAGGCGGAGCAGATACTGCTTAGTGCGGCACAGTATGATACGGAAGTCTACAAGGGCGCGGAGCTTTATGTAGTGGCATTTGTAGAGGAACGGCTGCAGAAGGAGGCAGATAGCTTTTATGTCCCGCCTGCGCAGATAATTCTGCAGCTGAAAGAGTTAGGGACAGAGGAGCTTGGGGTATCGGCCGGCTGGTATGGGCTCCGGGAGTCTTTGGAACAGCGTCTGGGAGACAGCTTTTAGAGGAGGAAGAAGTGCAGGGAAAAGTGATAGGATTTGTCGGATGTTATAGCCATGACGTGATTTTGATGTTAGCGAAGGTACTAAGCAGCGCAGAAAAAGAGGTTCTGTTATGCGACCGCAATTTGCGGCATACGCTTGGAGCATCGGTTCCGGTGCCGGGAGGAATCTCCGTAAAAGAAGAGATTGCGGCATATGACGGGCTGTATTTTACACAGCAAAAAATCAATGAGGAGATGCTTCGGGAGTATGATATTTTGCTGGCAGATTTCGGGATGCAGGAGCCTTTCAGAGAGGCGGAGTGCTGCACGGAAATCTTTCTGGTAACGGATGCTCTTTTGCATCATATCCGGCAGTTAAGCGGACTGGAGCTGCAAACGGAGCTTGTGAGGGAGGTTTTGATTCGTGACATACCGGGTGGAATGTATGCAAAAGAAAAGGAACTGAGGGAGTTTTTAAACAAGTTTCCGAACCGGAAGGAGCGCTTTCTGGCTCCGGACAAACGCGATATTGAAAACCGCTGCGTATGTGAAACGCTGCATGAGTATCATGTAAAAAATGCTTCGCCGGAGTTGCAGGAGTTTATTTATCAGACGGCGGGACGTCTTTGTCCGGAGGTAGCAGAAAAAGAGCTCCGGCGCAGGGTACGGCGGCAGGAAGGGAGGAGGAGCCTTTGAAAATTGTATTCTGGAGTCTGACGCCGTTTGCGGGCAGGAAGTCCTCCAATCTCCTTTTGATGGCGCTTCAGGCAGTGGCGGAGGAAGGTACGGAGCAGCTTATTATCCATGCGGATGAAAAGGGCAGCGGGGCGGAGCATTTCCTGCTTTCGGGCAGAAACCGCATCCGCATGATGGAGCAGAGGGAGTTCGGGGTGGAGCTTTTGGATAAGATGCTTCACTGTGAGAGGTTTGACAAGGAGCTTGCGATAAATGCCTCTTATACGTTTGCAGAAGGGAAGCTTCATATTCTTCCTGCCGGAAGCAGACTGTTTTATCAGGGAAGGGAAGAAAAGGCGGCAGAGGCGGTGACAGGAATTATGAAACGTGCGGCGGAATGCTTCCGGAATGTCTGGATAGAGGCGCCGGCAGGAAATTCGGTGCTTGCAGAAGAGCTTTGCCGGACGGCAGACCTGGTTGTCATTAATCTTGCGCAGAGCCCGAGCGAGACAGCAAAGCTTGTACAGGCGCCCATTTATGGAAAAGAATTTTTTCTAATTGGCGCACACGAAAAACGGTGTACCTATACCAGACATAATATGATGTTACTGTATCCGCGGCTGCATGGAAAATGTGCGGTAATACCGTATCAGGACAGATATCTGGCTGCCTGCTGTGCAGGTGAAGCAGAAGGGTTCTGGGAAAGAAGAAGTCATCCGGGGGAGACGGATGCGCTTCATCCGTTTTTCAAGGAGGTAAGAAAGGCATATCTTAGTTTACAGCGTTACCGGGAGGAAGGAGATGTTTAGGAGACAGTGGAGAAAGAAGAAAACAGCGAGGCCAGAGTTTGAAACAATTGCCGGACTCAGGGAGTATGTAAGGGCAGTAATGCGCAGATGTATGGAGGGGGAGGCACTGTCCGGGCTTCCCGCAAGAGAGCGGGAGAAGTATCTGATACAGACAAGACAGCTTAGGAAGGCGCTCCGTAGCTGCGTTTACGGGGAAGGAGGTGAGAAGAATTACATAAAACGCTATATTATGAGTGAGCTGGAGGCTGCCGGACTGACAGCCAGGGAAATGGAGCAGCTTTTTCCGGTGCAGGCGCCGGAGCGGCTTCCCCCCGCGAGGAAGTTTGATATTCTCTTGTATCTTTCTATGAAGCAGTATGGGAAGGACGGTTTTCTGAAGCTTTGTGACCAGTGGGAACTGCCCCGCGAAATATGCAGGGAAGACGGCGCCTATTTTGAGATTACGTCAGAGGACATCGAACAGATTTATGAGAAGGAACAGCCCTGGTTAAGCAGTCAGGAGAGGCTGGAACTGCTTTGTGATGCCGTATATGAAGGCTTTGGGCACGGAGTAATTGACAGGCTGAGGGATTGCAGACTGGATGGTGTTTCAGGAGGCGTATCCGGACTGCCGGAGCAGTTTTTCCGGTATGAGGAGGAACTGCACGGGAGGTTTGACGGAATGCACTCGTTTGACAGTGTCTTTGTTATGTTCCGAGGGAATACGGTACGTCTGTCATTTCTAAGCTTTGAAAGTGAGCGGGAGCTGCGCAGGGTGACGAAGTCACTTCTGCGCTATGAAGCTCCCGGCGAGCTTTCCTTTTACCGCCCCTACATGGTAAACGATATGAAAGACGGAAGCCGTGTGTTTGCGTGCAGACCGCCATTTTCCGAGTCATGGGCATTTTTTGTCCGGAAATTTGATTCAGCAGAGGAGAAAAGGCCGGAAGAGCTGATTACCGGCGAGGGGGCCAAGGATTTGGTACAGGCCTTGAAGTATTTTGTGGGCAGTGGATTTCATATTGCAATCAGCGGAGCGCAGGGCAGCGGGAAAACGACACTGCTTAAGGCATTGGTACGCTACATTAATCCAAAATACAATTTACGGATTGAAGAGTCAGTTTTTGAGCTTTGGATGCGGAAGGAGTTTCCAAAGAGAAATATACTGACATTTCGTGAAACGGACAGCGTTGATTCGGTGGAGGGACTGGATGCGTTTCGGAAAACAGACGGAAACTGTCTGATGATGGGTGAAATCGGGAATATCAAAGCAGCGGCACTGATGATTGAGCTGAGCCAGGTTTCAGAGCAGCAGTTGTTTACACATCATGCAATGGCAACGGATAAGCTGTTAGATTATTTTCGGAATGCCCTGCTGCGTACGGGGGCTTATTCGGATGCCGGCATGGCAAAAGAGCAGGTAGCACAGGCATTTCATATTCATGTGCTTTGTGAGAGGGATCTGGATGGCAAGCGTTATGTGAAAGAGATTTCGGAGATTGTTCCGGAGGAAGGGGGAAAGGTTCGCATGCTGTACCGGTATCAAAACGGGAAATATGACAGAGTAAATATTCCGACAGGACGGCTTTTGTATCGTATGACAGAGCGTGTCCAGGAGGAGGAGCGGCAGAAGCTGCAGGCTTTTTTTAACGGAGGTGTGGAGGAATAAAGGACTATGCAATACCGATACTGTATTTTTTTACAGTTTGTTTATTAGAGTATAGGGGCTTTTGGAAAAGAAGAAAGGAATACCGGGAGTTAGAACATTTTGCGGAGTTTCTGGCAAATCTAAATTATGAGTTCTATGTCTGTAAAAGTGTTACAGAGTCTATTTTCCGGGCAGCAGAATATATGCCCGGAAATCTAAGAAGGAAGTTAGAAGAAATCTGCTTTTTACTGGAAGGCGAGGATATGGAAACTGCGGTGGCGGAATACCGCTATCCGCTACATTTGAAGTATTTAAAATTATTTTTTATCCAATGTCAGAATGCAGTACAGTACGGAAGCGGAAAACCAGGTACAGAATCGGTATTCGTCAAAAATATGACAGAACTCCGCAGAGATGTTCAAAATGAGTGTTATAAGAGGTCACAGAGTGCTTTTTTGTTTGCAGGCCTCGGGCTGGTCGCAGCAGTACCTATTGTGTTTGTTCCGCTAGTGAGGCAGTTTGGAACTTCCAATATGCCGGAGCTAAAGAAATTTTATGAGGGTGCTGCCGGGCAGCTTATAGTAACTGCAGTGTCTATAGTTACAGTGTGTAGTTATGCACTTTTAGCAATAGTAAGGAAGACAAACGGTACGTTTTACCGGCAACCGAGGTTTCTCTGTGCTGCGGCGGCAGGAAGTCTGGCACTTTACACCGCATGGATTATGCGCGGAGAAGGGATTGGCCGGATGACGGCGACAGTTTCTATCAGCGCAGTTCTCGGTGCAGGAATGGTTTTATTTTTTTACCGCTATGCGGAGTATTTAAGAAAAATCGGGATGAGCGGTGAGGTGCTCGGTCTGCAGTCGGTCATATTAATGTTGTACGATGTACCGAATATGACAGTAATGAAGCTGTTAGCTACTTTAGAAGATTATGCGGAGCTGTTTCAAAAAACGCTGGTCCGTTGTACTGACCGCTATGCGGCTGAAGAAAGCGAAGCGTTAGAGCTGCTCCGCGGTGAGGAAAGCTATCCTGCGTTCCGGCAGCTGGCCGGCAGGATTGCAATTAGTGAGCGAATCGGACTGTCCCGTGCATTTTCCGGGATAGCGGCAGACAGGCAGTTTTTCAGGGAGCAGCAAAGACTGGATACGGAACAGGAGCTGAAAAAGAAAGCGGCAAATGCGCAGGTTCTGGCATTTGTACCAATGGCGCTGCTGCTGTTCTTCTACTTGATTCTTCCATTTCTTTTCGCAAGTATCGGTCAGATGTCAGAGATTTTTAAAGAGATGGAGCAGATTCGGTATTTTCAGTGAGCTACATGGGAAAGGAGGAAAAATGAGTAACGGGCTAAAGGCATTGTTGATTGCTGCGTCAACAATTATTACCTGCATTATTGTAAGTCTCGGCTTCCGTTTGGCAAAAGAGGCGGGAACTATCGGTAATTATGTTGTGGAAGGGCTCTTTCAATACAGGAATGTAGTTGAGGAACGCGACCTTATGAAATATGACGGAGCCATGGTATATGGAAGCGATGTTGTGAATCTGATGAAAAAGGAATTGCCGGAAACTACGGATGGTTTTTTTGTTACGGTAAAGGAAAAGAAGGGAAGCCGTTCCTATGGGAACAGAAACGGAGTGGAAAGGGTAGAGGATATGGAGCTTGCGGAGTATATAGCTCCGGCGTCCGAGTATGCGGGAAAGGTAGTAAGAAACGAAAACGGAGTTATTGTAGAAATTGTATTTACCAAAAAAGAATAAGGAGGGACATAAGAAGATGAATAACGGATTAAAGGCACTGTTAATTGCAGCAGGAATTATCATTACTTGTATTGTAGCGGGACTTGCGTTTCAGAATACACGGGAGGGAAAAGCACAGGCAAGCAGCGCGTTTGCACAGTTTAATACGACAATGAGTGAGTATCAGGATTTAGGAAAGTCCATGTACGACGGGCTGTTAGTATCCGGAGCAGAGGTAAGGCGTCTGATTGAGAACAGCATTACGGCAAAAGAGTATCTGCAGGTTAAGGTAATAACCGGGGACGGGACGGAACGCGGTTATGTATATGAAGGCTTTGACGAAGAAAAGAAACGGCCGGGCAGGGCAAGTGAAGTATTGCCCTCAAACGAAAAGTCAAGCGACGGTTATATCAATTCCCGTGCGCTGTTTTTAGGAAGCATCGTAAAAGATAACAATGGAATGATTGTACGGATTGTGTTTCAGCAGCAATAGGAGAGAACAATGACAGAAGGAATAGAGTATGCAATTGAAACGGCTGTCGGCAGTATCCTGTTTTGTATTGCAGTTCTGCTGCTGATCTGGCTACATACGGCATTTACCAGACAATCTGAGGTAATCGGCAGGATGCCGGAGCGGCTGATTCTATTTGAGGAGACAAAAGGAGAATGGAGGCATTTGGAAGAATGATTGCGGTTCTTACAGCCGCATGCTGCATGATAGTTTTGATACTTGTATTTAAAACGGCGTCGGTGTATTGGCAGAAAAATGAAACGGTACACAGTATAGCATCGGAATATGCGGAACAGATATTAAAAAGCGGAATCGTTTCCCGGACGGAGCAGGAGAGAGTTGAACGGGAGTTAAAAAGACTTGGAGAATATCACATAGAGCTTACTGTGTATGAAAGAAAGCGTTTTGAAGGAGAGGCAGGCCGTATTTATCTTTATGAGGAATGGGACGGCACGGGAGAATGGAAGGTGCTTTCTCCGGGAAGCTATCTGCGGATATTGGTCAGTGAAGCAAAAAGGGGAAGGTTAGAAACGTTTCTTTACGGAGACGGTGGCACGGTTGTGACAGGAGGCAGAATGCCATGAATGCACTGGAGAAAGTTGTAGATGTTCTTGTGTCATGTTTGATGCTGTTTTTGGTTCCGCTATTGTATTACGGAGGAAGAACCAGAGTTTCTCAGGCAATTCTTGCGGGACAGGCGGGAGAAAATTTTTTGAGACGCGTCAGTACTGCGGGAGAGATTACCCTGCCGGTATGGCAGGAGCTGGAGCGGACATTGCTTCACTGTGGCTGTACCCGTTATGAAATCCGTCGTGTCCGGACCCTGTATGAGCCGGAGGGAGAAGAGGGTGCAGTGACAGAAAAGGAATATACGGCAGATAAGGAAAAAATATACGGAAGCGTTATGACGAATGGGACAAGCAGGCTGCAAAATGGCGACCAGCTGTGGCTGACTCTTTATGTCAATGAGCTGCCAACGGTGTATTTTATGTCGGTAAGAACAGGAGAGGCATATCCATGAAGCTGTATCATTTCGGATTGATTTTTATTGTAATTGCCACAGGGGTCTTAGTGACAGCGCAGATTCGTTCGATTACTGCGATGAAAGAGGAGGAAATCCGGCGGACGGAGTATGACTGTCTTGTGGCGGCGGTAAATGCAGCGGCAGGCGTAGTATTTTCCGGAGGGGAAAACAGAGCGACAGCTTCCGGATTGCAGCAGGCAGCAGAGGTTTTTTTCCAGACGCTTTCGGTTCTGCATGACGGTACGCCGGACGCGGCCGGGAGGAGTGTATGGCGGGAGTGCGTCCCGTGTCTGGTTGTTTTTGATGAAACGGGGTACTATTGTTACAGCTATGTGCCGGGACAAGGTTATGTATGGTCGGCGGTGGAGATAGAGCAGAAAGAAGAAATTCCGGAAAGCTTTTTTTCTGAAACGGAAGAGTTACTTTCCCGGTATCATGCCCTGCATGTTTCGTCTGCAAAAAAGTACCGGATGGAAAGGGCGGGAAGAGGCGTCTGGGAACAGAGCTTATCAAGAGCGTGCGTATTTGCGGTTTATGCGCCAAGGCTGCCGGAGGCAGCAGGAAAGGGACGGGACATTTTTTTATATGCAGCAGCCCAGAGAATAAGAGAAGCGTATTTTGTGACGGAGGATAATTATTGTCACCTGCCTTCGTGCAGGCGTTGTGAAAAAAGTACGATTATTGCACGTTATGCAACACAAAGGGAAAGTGCGCAGGATGGAGCAATTCCATGTGCAAGCTGTCTAAAAGGAATAGAAGAACCTTGACAATTGAAGATTAAGAGGCTTAAGAAGCGTGCGGCGCCATGCGTTTCAGAGGTTGTGCAGTTACTAAGGATTTTTCTGGGTTGCTCAAAAAATGTGGAAATTTAAGAAACTCAAAAATTCAGAATACTTGAAAAAAATCGGTGTTATGTTATAATGTAAACAATATGGAATATTTTGTAAGTCAAATGATAGGAAGAAGATGGCTGTCCGTCATTTCCGGAGGTGGGAGACTTCTTCCTTCAGAAGAAACAATCTGCGTTTGGTCAGGGAAAGAGAGGCAACATTATATTATGTGGAAAATCAGAAAAAGGATGGCTGCTGTAATAGTGACAGCGTTACTCATGGTAGTGACAGCAGGCTGTTCCGGCTGTAATCACGAAGTGGTTTCCCGGCTGACAGGGGCTCCTGCAGCAACAGAAAAGCCGTTAGAAGCAACAAAATTGCCCGAACTGACAGCAACGCCAGAGCCTGTAGTAACCGCCACACAGGCGCCGACAGGAACACTTACGCCGGAACCTGTAGCGACGGCAACCCCGGAGCCGACTGTAGCTGTTACGCCGGAACCAACAGTATTTCCCAAGCCTGCAGCAACCTCTGTACCGGAACCGACAATGACCCCGGAGCCTGCAACAACAGCTACATCTGCGCCTACTTCTACACCAAAGCCGACAGCAACGCCGGAACCTGTGGCAACGCTGGAACCTACAGTGACTCCTACTCCTATGCCGCTCCCGGTGAAAGGAATCGTGGCAGGGGATTACGTGACGTTCGGAAGTTATCCGCAGAGGGAAATCACAGGAGCAGACCTGACAGAAGATATCATCAATGCATCTTATGATGAGCAGGGGAATGCAGAGGTGGGGGGAGTAAGGTATGCGAGGATGAGCTACAGTGAGATTTACGAAAAAAATCCGGCTGATTTCACGGAATACTACGAGAAGGAAGGTTTCTGCTATTTTCTCTGGGAGCCAGTCGAGTGGCTGGTACTGGAAACGGAGGAGGGAAAGGCATTCTTGCTTTCAAGATATGTCCTAGATGCAAGAGCTTATGATGAAAACTATGACTTTGAATTACAATATAAAGCTGCGACATCAGGGAACGGCTCCTATTATTACAGGGGGTCATGGGAGCAGAGCAGTATCCGCGCATGGCTGAATAATGATTTCTGTAACATTGCATTTACTACTTTCGAACAGCAAAATATATTGTTATCGGATGTAAAGAATCTTCCGAATACTCTCCGTGGTACAAGTTCCGGACCAGATACCAGAGATAAGGTATATCTGTTAAGCGAAAGTGAGGCGGTAAAATACTTTGGTAAGGAATGGATAATAGTGAGTAGAGAAAACAGACCTATCCGAGAAGATGGTGTTTATCCAGAGCAGGACAAACAGCTTGGATTCCCTACCAGATATGCTATCAGGAACGGAGTTGATATGAGAGGTGCTGAGTCCTTATGGTCAGAGAAGTGCTGTCCTTGGAATCTGCGGACGATAGGTGAACCTGGCGATAAAAACCAGATTATCTATTCGGATGGTTTTCTTAACCAGGAAGGATTTTATGTAGATAAAACCTTTACTGGTATCCGCCCAGTCTTGTGGCTTGACATAGCTTCTGCTGAAGTAGGAAAAGTAAAATAAACTAGGTAAAAACTAAATATAGTGTATCTTCAGGAATAAGAGATAAGGCATAGTCTATCTCTTATTTTTTCTTCCCTTTTTCAAGGTCTTAAAGGAAAAAGCAATTAACAAGTAAACAAAAAGAAAGGAGGCAATTTATGAAGAAAAGGTTTATGATGTGGCTTCTATTATTCTGTATGATAACAGGACTGTTATCTGTGGCAGTCCTGTCGTCTGCAGGTGCGGAAGCAGCCGAAGGCTGGTTCCGCAATCTGAAGCTTGAGGCGGCCAGAGGGAATCATGAAATTTGCTTTGATGAGGATAGAAATCTTGTAGTACGGGGGAGATATTATACCAAAAGTACTGCGACCCTGTCGTACCATACCTCGGAGCTTTATTTCACGAAACAGAAGACAGACTCCAATCCAGAAGGAGTACCAGCGGGAGAGCGTTATACCGCCGATGTCTTCCTCCATACTTCCGTGCCTGATGACAGGGATCCAGATTACGTCTATGATACCTTTACAATCTCCCGCGCAGAATTGGAGGAAGTGGTAAGGTATCTTTACGGGGAGGACGGTTTAAACAGACCTCAAACAGTCTATATCAGCGAGGGGTTTATATTGAAATGCAGAAACTCCACGTTCGACGACTGGAACTATCTCACGGGAAGAACATATAGTTCTTTGGCTGCTATCCGGAGTGCAGCAGACTGGTCGGAAACGACGAGGACAAATTTTCAATATTATTACGATACCGCCATCACCCTTTCCCTTACCCGCTATAACCTTACCGTGAAAGCGGATGATGACAGCCATGGTACGGCATATGGCAGTGGCAGATACTTCTCTGGGGACAGTGTGCCGGTTCGCGCCGTACCGAACGACGGGTATGCGTTTACGGGCTGGGAGATACAGGGTAGTTCCGCTGAGTTTAACAAGGCGGAAGCCGACACCATGTTCACTATGCCGTCTTCTGAAGTCGTTCTTACGGCAAATTTTGAAAAAGAGAGAAAACCGGAGCCGACCCGGAAACCGGTAGCCACCCCGAAGCCCGGGGAGGCTACCCCGACCCCGATGCCGACACCTACCCTTGCACCAACGCCGACTCCGGCACTTCCGGAACCGGGTGAGACATATGGACAGAATATCCGGTATTACAGCACGGACCAGGGCTATACCATAAAGGAAATCTATGACCGGAACGGTCCTCTTGCGGGGCTCTCATCTTCGGACAGCAGCCGTATCCAGTCCAACGAGTATACCGGACTCGACTCTTACTATTCTGTCGGACAGGATTCCTCCGGGAATACATGGTACTTCGTTCCGTCCGGGGAGGATGCCGTCTTTGTACATCCGTCGGTCTATCAGGGGAAGGATGTCAATACACCACGGGTCAAGGAGATCAGGGAACTGGTCTTTCCGGAGACTATTGCCTGTGACGGAAAAACTTATACCGTCATAAGCATCGGTGGTGGTACAGACAAGTACCGGAGTTATGCGCACTATGCGAGCCGCTACAGTCCGTACACAGGGTATACGCTTGATAAGGCCAGCGGTTCCTACTACTATACCAGCAGCAACAGTTCTTCCTCCGGTACGCTTACGACCTACCAGAACATTGATGGACATACCGGATACCGTTACGGTGTCGTCGGGAACGGGGAAATTACCAGCAGAGGGAGTGTACATTTTGATTTTTATCAGGACGGGAACGCCTCCTGCCGGTACAGCGATTACGAAAACTCCTATTATGTCTACAATACTACGTTGGAGTTCGTGACCATCCCAGATACTGTGACGGAAATCTGCGATTATGCGTTCTATCAGTGCCAGGGGTTGCGGAAAATCATTGGCGCAGGAGGGGTAACGGACATTGGTGACTATGCCTTTGCCGGTGCAGTTGTCCTGACGACGACACCATCCGAAGAGGGCTCCGGAAATTACAGGAGGTATTATTACAACGAATCCTGTTCTATGGGGATACCGACGGACACGATGCGTTCCTGGCAGTCTGCGGTAGCACTTCGTGAATACATGGAGCTTGCCGGGTTCCCGGTGCTTGACATGGTTGGTATATACGCGTTCGCATATCATAAGAATCTGTTTGATGTAAAACTCCCTTCCTGTGTTGCTATTATTAAGGAGGATGCTTTCAAAGCATGTGACCTGAACAGCATCACAATTCCCGGAAAAAATACTGTGATGGGGGGAGGAGCTTCGGCCGGCACCCGTGATACCCTCGGTACGAAAGGAACCCCGGATACCATGATTATCACCATACCGGAATCAAAAGCAATGTATTATGGGCTGCGGTATGAGGACTATTACACGCTGCGGTGCGGATATCCGGTCACCTATGACAAAAATGCACTGCCCGCGGAAGAATACACGACGGCAGCCATGCTGGAGGTACTGAAAAAAGAAATCAAGGATTCGTTTTCCGGTAATATTACAAGCTACAACAACAGCGGGAGCGCTTATAGTACCGCTTCCTATGAAGTGGTACTGGACACGGAAGGGATACTTTGGTTAAAGAAAGGCGAGGCGCTGTTTCCGTCGGAAGTAATGCCCGGGGTCCGGTTTCAGAATATCCGGAAGGTCACGCTTTCGGAGTCTTCGGATTCGGAGTCCTATTCCAGCAGAAAGAGCAGAGATTATTGCTTTGCATTTGCCGAAGACGGAAAGGTATACCTCTATGATCCTGCGGACTCATGGAAAGATAGCGGTATCCCGGCGGGAAGCAGAGGGCATCAATGGGTGTGCAGCACGGTCAACGGGTCGGAAGAGCGTTGGTATCCTACTTCCTCTTCTAGCAGGAGAGATACGACAGAAAAGTATTACCTTTATTATGTTGGCAGTGATGGACGGCTGTACCGTAAGGAAATGTACGAAACAAGCGCGGAGGATTACGATTATCCCGGTGGTAACAGCCATTCGTCCGGTTTCAGAATCGGGACGACCTTCGTGCAGGAAGCTTTGCCCATGCCGGACGGGGTTACATTTGAGGCCTTCTGTCCGATAAAGGCGGAAAATGGTATGCTCCTTGATTCCCAAAGCTCGGGCGACAATAATTCGTCTCAGAGGAAGGAATACAGCCTCTACCTGCCGGATGTGTATGCGGAGGACACAGAAGGGAACTGCTGGCGGGCATCCGGAAGGAATATACGACAGAAAAACTCCTACAGCAGTTACACAGGGGAAACAATAACAACGCCGGGATATTCGGAGGATGAGGTAAAGGAAAAGGCTCTTTCCGCCTCTTATTATACATGGGAAAAGCTTGGAGGAATCCGTCAGGTGTTTGACGGCGGGGAAGAAGCAGGCAGCACTTCGGTCAATGTTCTGGATGCGGACGGGAACCTGTTATTCTTTACGAATGCCGGAAAAACCGGGACTTGGGGAGAGAACCTTTTAGGCCGCGGAAGAGAATACAGCGTCCTTTCCGGGAAGAACTTCGTATCAGCAGAGACCGTGACCCCGGACTATGCCCTGTTAGGAAGTTCAGATGGCAGCGTCTGGGTGTATCCATACCGGAACTGTCCACCCACCGCATATGGGACGCCGCCACATAAGCCGAGGAAGCTTCCGGGTGGTATACAGATAACGGCACAGTGGGAAACAGTAAGAAATTATTCCGGGGAAGGATGGGATTCCGGTGCTTACTACAAGGAATACACCCTGTTCCTTTTAGATAATACGGGGCGTCTCTGGGCGACAGGGGATACCTGTAAGACACAGTATGACGCTACTGACGGCTCAACCTATGCCGCGTGGACGGTTTCCGGACCGGAGTGCCTGCTGTCCGGCGTGGAAAAGCTGTATGTTCATCAGGCAGGCAGGACAGATCAGGAAGTCCTCATCCTGGACAGGAACGGGAGTATATGGAAGTATACGGATGGCAGGGCGTCTAAGCTTACAGAACCGGAGGTATTGCAGGAAGCCCGGCAAAAGCTTAAGAAAACCGCGTATTCGGCAGGCTATGAGTTTGCAGAGACTCTTTATGCCAATATGTTTTCCCGTCCAGGCTATCGTTTTCTTTCATGGAATACGAAGGCAGACGGGAGCGGGACTTCCCTGCAACCCGAGGAACGTCTTCCCTTGACTTCCCCTGTGACCCTTTATGCACAGTGGGAGAGGACAAAAAACATCATCCGGTATGCCCCGAATGGCGGGAGCGGCATTATGGAGGATGATATCTATGCACCAGAGATAGAAAGAGTACTCCTGAAAGAGAACGAATATGTAAAAAACGGCTATGAATTTACTGGATGGAACACAGAGGCGGATGGGAGCGGGAGTTCGTATGCAGACAGGGCATCCATAGCCATAACGCCGGGGACGACCGTTCTGTATGCGCAATGGGAACCGTTCTCCTATGTGGTAAAGGTGGCAGAGGATGAGATACGTGTGACGCCGGTCACGATAACAGATATTATCGAGTTAGAGTATGACGAGGAAATGAGCATTCCTGCCGCGCGTCCGGACAAGTTCTATACGCTTACCTATGACCTGAACCGGAACGGCAGCATGAGTACCATCCCGTACTGGAAAACAAAAGACCCGGACTCCGACCGGTATACGAAGGCGGTCCTTGCGTTTTTTGGCTGGCAGCTTTATGAGGAAACGGCAGACGGCTATCACTATCTTGGCTTTTATCAGCCGGGCAGGACGGTTAAAAATCTTGCTGTGAAAAAGGGATGCGAGCTGGTGCTGTTCCCGTACTGGGGAGGAGAGGCATCTTATGTGGACCTTCCGGTTGCAGGCTGTGACGGGTACGACTTTGCCGGATGGAGCGCGGACAAAGATGAATCTGACGTGGCAAAGGTCATCCATGCGCCGGAAGGGAGTGTGATGCGGTATAAGCCGAAAGGAAACGAAACCCTATATGCATACTATGAGCCAAAGAAGTATGAGATTGCCCTGATTGCCGAGGACCCGGCTTTTGAGCCGGGAGAAATCAAAAAAGAGCAGGCGTCTGTTACTGTCACCTTTGACCGGATGGTGCCGGATGTTGGAATCCCGGTTTCTGCCCGTCATGTATTCCTTGGCTATTACGACAGGCTGGATATGGACGGACAACCGGCAGAGGGTGCGGTACAATATTACGATGAAAACGGGAAAGGGCTGCAGGTATGGCGGCTCTATGACGGGAGCGTGACTGCGCTCTATGCGTATCTGATTTCCGAAAAGGAAGTGATTCTGGATGGCAGGGGCGCGACAAAGCAGGAGCAGAACAGCGTTGCCATGACCTATAAAAAAGCGGGGCCGGATGTCATTCCGCCGGAAAAGACGGGTTATACCTTTGAAGGGTATTTTACCGGAATCCGCGGCGGCGGGAAGAAGTATTTTGATGAAAAGGGCAAGGGCACAGCAGTCTGGATGGAAAAGGATGTGGATGTCCTGTATGCGTGCTGGAAGCAGAATCCGGTGAAGCTGCCGGAAAAAGAGGAAAAGGAAATGCCGGAAGCGCTGCCCGAAACGGAGCGCCAGATTGAAGCGGCAGCAGGCGGGGAATGCGTGCAGATTTATGCAGATGATTACGACCCGGCTACCGGAGCCGACGATGATATGTCGCCGTACCAGGTTTCAGACCGTTATGCCGGAGCAACGCTTTTAGAAAAGGGAGCAATTCCTTCGACGGAATGTCTTGCCATGCGGGCGCAGGTAGGAAGTTGTTTATTTTCCGGTATTGTTTCGAGAAAAAGCGGAATTACGCCGGTGCGCACTTACGTGAAAATCCGTTATCAGACTGTTTATGAGGAGGTGGAGACGGAAGAACTGGTGCAGGGAGAGATGCGGACGGCAGTCGTTGAGGTGATGGTGCCAAAGGCATGGTCCTACTGGGAGCTGAAAAAGGGCGGACTGTACTATCCGTTCTATATAGAGGTACACAATGCGGCATTGGAAGAGAAGAAGGTAACGCTTCCCATAGAGTGGGAAGGCTATGAGGGCAGAAAGCTTTCTTATACGTATGCTTCTTATGACGAACATGTTGTATGGAGTGAGTATGACACCGACGGCGTGCCGATGTGTACGGTGGAGGCGTTGCAGGAATACCGGATTGTTTCCAGCATACCCGGAGAGCAGCCGGAGGTTGAAGCATATCTGGCGATTCTTGCAGAAAATCTGGCATGGGCAGATAAAAGAGAATTTATGGTAAGGAATGACCGGGTGCAGGCAGGAGATGTTATAATACTTTCCGATGCCGTCTGTAAACAGGATACCATGCCTCCGGCAGAGGATATTGCGGAGCAGCTAAAGACAAAAATACCGCTTACCGCATACCGGCAGACCTATGCTTCAGGCATACGGCTTTTTGCAGAGAGTAAAAACCGTGAATATGAAAGTAGCGGAATCTGTGTATATGAGGCAGACGCCCGTGTAGTAGGAGAAAAAGAAGCAAAGAAAAGAGAAGCAGCGGTTAATGCAGTGTGTATTCATACGCCGGTTGTCTGTGAGGCGTTCCTTGAGGCGGCACATGAGGATAAATATCAGTGTAAGGAAGTTCCAAAGGACAGTACGGTACTGGTGCTGAGTGAGGAGGGACTTCATTCGGATTTTACCGTACAGATTGTAAATGAAGGATTTCACAGCAGCCGGAAGGGCTACGGGGATAGGCCGTATGTGCAGTATCTGGCAGAAAAAGACGGGAAGGTGCAAAATGAGGTCAGGTTTCCTTTTGAAGTCTGGGTCGATGTCGGGAACGATAAGGAGGAAGAAAACGATATACTTTTGGAAAAAGAAATATGGTATACACTCGGAACAGAGAAACAGAGATTTTATGTGCCATTGTGGGTAACAGAAGGAGAATATAAAATCGAAATGCGCTCCGTGGCGGTCAACGGAAAGGGCAGTGAAGAAAAAACAGAGGCCGGGCGCAATACAAGGGAAGAGAACTATACGGCAACAGAGGAAAAAAGTGTGTACATTACCGGGCGGCTGTATGATTTTGCAGTTTACGATGTCCGTGGAAATGCTGCGTGGGAAGAAGTGTATGGAACGGGAATTTCTTATCCTGTGGCTGCCCTGCCGCTCCGTGCCGGGGCGCATCCGTATTATAGAAATGCAGGGGGATTACCGTCAGGCGGTTCCTTTTCCTTTCTGGTAAAAAGCATCGGAAGCTTTTACGGAGAAGAGGCGGTATTGACAATATTGCCGGAGCTTGTGCTGGTGACGGAAGATGGCAGAAGGGAGGCGGAGATCTATTATGAGAAAGAAACTGCGCAGGGAGTTTTTCTGAAAAAGTGGAACGGAGAGGAGAATGTGGTGAAACAGTATGGTGGAGGAACAGAAGAAGCGAAAAAGGGGGTGCAATACTGGCGAGGGACATTTGCACTGCCAGATGCTCTTTATGTGGCAGAGAGCGGAAGCGATGTTCTGGGATATCAGGAGAAGTACGGTCTGAGCTTTTTGGAAGACTTCTGGGTGAAAGGCGGAGCCCTGATGTTGCAGTTTGCGGTCAGGGTAGAAAACGGAAGCGGAGAAGTGCTGTATTACGGGAAGCTTCCGGGAGATATAAAGAATGATATCTGGCATCAGGAGTCCGGCAGCGAACTGTGTACCGATAGCCGTAAGCGAAACTATCCTGTTGAGAGCGGCGACGTGGCAGTAGTTTATTACGGAGAAAGTGCAGCGGAGGACTATCGTATCCACGGGATTCACTGAAGGAAGGATTGTAACAAAAGGAGGGGAAATTAAAGCAAAAGAAAAGAGGCTGGGGAACAGCCTCTTTTCCGAGTGACATGCTATGAGGAACATATCACTCAACGTATAATAGGGTGGGAGTAGAAAGTGTTTTATCACTATCCAAGACATACTATAACATCGGTTTGTGAACAAAATATGTACGAAATGTAAATAAATTATGAACGATATCAAGAGCGCCTCGTTTTAAACGACAGTTCTTAAAGTTTAAAAAATAACATTAAAAAATTACAAAAGAAAAGAGGCTGGGGAACAGCCTCTTTTCCGAGTGATATGCTATGAGGAACATATCACTCAACGTATAATAGGGTGGGAGTAGAAAGTGTTTTATCACTATCCAAGTACAAGAATACCCTGTATATATGAATAAACAATGGATAAAATGTGAACAATTTGTAAACTTGCAAATGAGTAAGATACAATATGACCAAAAGGTGGGCCTTTGGTGCCACGCCATCCATACAGAACATCTGGAGTTAGGCTCGAAACAGCAAAATATATCAACGAAGCACTTAATTTTATTGGTATAATAAGATTAAGTGCTTTGACTTGGAAACAAGGTAGATGATAGATTATTTGATAAGGTCATCAGCTACATTGAGGATAATCTGCAAAATGATAGCAATTTAGCTTGTAAGACAGATAGCAGAAAACGATACCATATATCTGAACTTGTTTTTCGTCATGCCTTTAATTCAAAAGAAAATTTTATCAAAGAAGAGGTGGCACCGATGACAGATATATTAAACGGTCTTAATAATGCCCAGAAGGAAGCTGTGACTGCGACAGAGGGATATGTTCGTGTCATAGCGGGAGCCGGAGCCGGTAAAACCAAAGCTCTGACCCACCGTTACGCATATATCATATCCGAGCTTGGAATTTCTCCGTCAAATATTCTCTGCATTACCTTTACCAATAAATCTGCAAACGAAATGAAAAAGCGTATCAAGGCAATGCTCGGCGAAGAATTTGACACCTCTTTTGTCGCCACGCTTCACGCCTTTTGCACGCGGGTTCTGCGCGAGGATATTTCAAAGCTGTTTTATCCCGAAAATTTCATTGTTCTTGATAACATAGACCAGAAAAAAATACTTGAAGAAGTTTATGACGAGCTGGGCATAAAGATGGACACCGCCAGCTTCAAGTTTATGATAGACCAGATACGGTATTATAAAAATCTGATTACCTATGTGGAATATCTCTCTAATCCGGAGTTTGATTATGCAACGCTTGTTTCCGAGAAAAAAACGGATGAGATAATGTTCCGCTACATAAAAAAACAGCGTAAGTATTTTGGACTTGATTTCTTTGACCTGATAAATTTCACAATATATCTGTTCAGAACTTACCCGGATATTCTGGAAAAATGGCAGAAACGCCTGCACTACATAATGGTGGATGAATTTCAGGACATCACGGCAAAGGAATTTAAGCTGATACGCCGTCTTTCCGAGGTGAATCAAAATCTGTTTGTCGTAGGAGACCCGGACCAGAATATCTACGAATGGCGCGGCGCGAATATGAGCGTGCTTGTGGATTTTGAGGGATGGCTGAACAACAAATGCTTTGAAAACCAATACGGTTTCAAATGCCGTGACATTATTATGAGCGAGAATTACCGCAGTACAGGCCCGATTTTGTCGGTCGCAAATTCGCTTATCGATAAAAACAACAATCGTGTAAAAAAGGAACTGTTTACGCAAAAGCAGGGCGGACAGCCGGTTGAATATTATCATGGAAAAAATGATAAAGAAGAAATGAAATACATAACCGATAAAATTATCGCTCATTTGAATAGCGGCGGTAAATACTCGGATTTTGCGGTATTATACCGCTCAAATTATGTTTCCCGTTTTGTTGAACAGGGCTTTCTGACGGCGAATATTCCTTACATAGTATACGGTGGCATCGGCTTTTACGAGCGCTCTGAGATAAAGGATGTTCTTTCGTATATGCGGCTTGTCAACAATCCGGACGACGACCTTTCATTTCTTCGCGTTATAAATGTACCAAGGCGTAAAATCGGGAAAGTTAAACTGGAGGTGCTTAAAAATTATGCGGAAAGTAACCATACCTCGCTGTATAAAGCACTTTCTGCCTGTTGCCTGCAAGACAATTTCAAGGGCTGCAGGGCGCAGGAGTTTATTACGGCGGTGGAAGGTCTGCGGGCGCTTGCCGATACTCTTTCGGTTTCGGAGCTGCTTTCCCGGATAATTAAGGATACAGGCTATGAGCTTTATATCCGTGAAAGCGGCGATATCGAGCGGCTTGACAATGTTTCGGAGCTGCTTCGTGGAATTGTGACGCAGGAAACCGAATTCGGAGAGCATCTGCCGCTTGCGACATTTTTGCAGACTATAACCCTGCTTCGCGACAGTGATGCGCCGGACAAGAGTGACTGCGTAAAGATAATGACGCTTCACACCTCAAAAGGACTTGAATTTGAAAATGTGTTTTTGGTCGGCTTAACCGAAGGGATAGTTCCGTCGGCAAGAAGTCTTGAGGAACGGAAAAAAGATGCGCTCGAGGAGGAACGGCGGCTTTGCTTTGTAGGTATCACCCGGGCGAAGAAAAGTCTTTATCTGACCGAAAGCGAGGGATTCGGTATAAAGGGGTACAGCAAGGTACCGTCACGTTTTCTTTTTGACATTGATCAGGGTTTGTTGAATATAGTTGGTGAAATTCCGCAGGATGTCAGCTCACAAATTGCCGTGCAAGCCGCCGAATTCAACGGCGAAAGCAATACGGTATATAAAAAAGGCAATCAGCTGCGCCACAAGGTGTTTGGCGAAGGAATCGTCGAAGATGTTGATGAAAAAACACGAACCTATTATATTCGCTTCACAAACGGTATTAAGCCGGTTCGCTTTGATTATAACGGACTGAGCCATATTTTTTAGGAGGAGGAACAAAAAAACCGGACATTGCAAGGAACGAAACCTTTGACAGCACAGGATATAAAATGAGTGGACATTGTGGTATAGCTGCTTATATGGCGTTTTTCTTGCATTTTCAGGGATAAAAACGTATAATGATATCGGACAGGTGACAGTCTATCCATAAAGAGCTGAAAGACATAGTTTTGTAAAGCGTAAGGGAACGGCTTTTTTGGAAAGGATTGGAATGAATTACGGATTATTGGCGGATACTGCGATGTTGGCAGGCAAGATTATGTTGCAGGGTGGCGCCGAGACGTATCGTGTAGAGGATACGGTGCGCCGTATACTAAAGACTTCAGGTGCGGAGAGAGCAGA
Organism: uncultured Lachnospiraceae bacterium; assembly: GCA_910577175.1. Classification (GTDB taxonomy): domain Bacteria; phylum Bacillota; class Clostridia; order Lachnospirales; family Lachnospiraceae; genus SIG307. The sequence continues at coordinate 168,329 of CAJTLU010000001.1, forward strand.
AGTGCTTGTATTTTCTACCGCACTTATGATAACGATGGATGCTCCGTCAGCCTCTGCGGTCAGTAAGGTAATGCGGATTTCGGCAAGAGGGACGAATCTGGGGAATATTTGTGAGGTAAACGGGCTGTCAAGGAAGCTTTGCACCGGAGAAATTGCGTTGGAAGAGATGTACGAGGAACTGAAAAAGCTTGAGAAAAGAAAGGAATATCCTCCGGCAGTCGTCTATCTCTGTACCCTGATTACCGTGATTATGTTTTCCCTGCTGTTAGGAGCCAGTGCAAAGGATGCGGTTTTTGCCGGTATGTCGGCGATTGTTATGGTACTGTTCCGCGCTTTTTTTATGAAGCATGGCATGAATGAGTTTATGTACCATGTGACGGCGCTTGCCTGTGCGACGTTCCTTGTTTCGGTAGTACAGGCGCTTTTAAAAGCAGATATTAATCTGGAGCTTGTCGTGGCAGGCACGGCTATGCCGTTGCTTCCGGGTGTGGCAATTACCAATGCCATCCGGGATACGCTGCAGGGGGACTATATTTCCGGAGCAGCGCGTATTGTTGAGGCGTTTATACGGGCTGTTTCCTGTGCAGTCGGAATCGGCGCAGGCCTTTATCTTGGTCATTTGGTGAGCGGAGGTGTACTATGAATCCGCTTAGTGTGCTTTTGCAAGTGGGAAGTGCGTTTTTAGGCGTAGTCACTCTTGCCGTGCTATTTCACGTACCGAGGAAATATCTGCTTTCTGCCGGACTGACCGGGGCAGGAGGGTGGTTTATTGAACTGCTTGTTATGAATCAGACAGACAATGCGATGATGAGTGCATTTTTGTCCGCGTCTTTTGTTGCGGTAATTTCACAGCTGTCAGCGAGAATTTTCAAGGCGCCGGTGACAGTATACCTTGTTCCGGGAATTCTGCCGTTAGTACCGGGAGTCGGTATGTACCGCATTGTGTATTATCTATTGCAGGAAAAAGGGGAATACGCCTCCTATTATTTTTCCTATACGTTACAGGTGGCAGGAATGATTGCGCTGGCAGTGTTTGTGGTGGATTCCTTTTTCAGGGTACTGTACCAAAGGAGATAAGGGGGTATTGATGCGAATAGGATTGCTGCGGCATTTTAAAGTAGATTGTCCGCATAAAAGGATGATGACATCAGAAGAGTTCCGTAAGTGGTCGGAGAAGTACGAACATTCCGGAATATTAAAAAAGCATGTTGAAATGTATGGAATCCAGTGGGATATTTGTTATTCCAGCGATATTCCCCGTGCTGTGGCAACGGCAAAAGAGGTTTACAGCGGAAATATTTATCTGGATAAGCTTCTGCGGGAGGTAGATAACGCGCCGTTCATTCATACAGAGCGTCTGAAGCTGCCGTTTGAGGTGTGGCATGTCTGCGGAAGGCTGGCCTGGTACTTTAAGTCCAAGAGCCAGCCGGAAAGCATTGTAGGGACGAGACGGCGAATCCGGGCATTTTTAAAAACGATTGACTGGAGCCAGGAAAATATTTTAATTGTCTGTCACGGGTTTATGATATTCAATTTGTGCTTTGAATTGTTCCGTCTGGGATTCCGGGGAACAAAGCTGCGCAAGGTTAAAAACGGCGTATTGTACCAGTATGTCGGGCCAAGACCAAGGATAAGGGGAAAAGGATGAAGATTACCGTTGTTTGTGTCGGAAAAATAAAGGAAAGGTTTTTTGCGGATGCGCTGAAAGAATACGAAAAACGTCTCAGCCGGTATTGTAAACTTTCGATTGTGGAGCTGCAGGATGAAAAAACGCCGGACGGAGCATCGGCGGCGCTGGAGGAGCAGATCAGGCGGAAAGAGGGAGAACGTATTCTGAAGGCGCTTCCGGAAGGAGCGTATAGTATTGCGCTTGCCATTCAGGGGAAGCAGCTCTCCAGTGAAGAGCTGGCGGAGACAATAGAGAAACTCGGTGTCAATGGAACAAGTCACATCGTATTTATCATCGGCGGCTCCCTGGGGCTTTCAAAGGAAGTGCTTTCAAGGGCAGAGTATTTCCTTAGTTTTTCTAAAATGACTTTTCCGCACCAGCTGATGCGGGTCATACTGCTGGAACAGATTTACCGTGCGTACCGGATTAACAGCGGGGAACCGTATCACAAGTAAGGGCGAATGATTGCAAAATTTGTAGATTATTAGCATATTGCTGCGGTAGAAAGGGAGAAAGAGATGATTACATATGAAGATATTAGCCGGAGGGCGAAGGTTCTTCTTGAATTCTGCGAGTATCCGGCAGTACAATACAAAGTAAAATTTTCCATTTTGGATGTTCCTTACGAGGATAGCGAACTCTCTCTTTTGCGGAAGGCCTTTTTGAAAAGCGATATTGTGGAGGAGATGTATCAGACACAGGACAGCTATGGTGGATGGGGGCGTTTTCAATCAAAAGATTATTCTGTGAAAGCCAAAATACCTACTTCCAGCGTAGGAATTGAGCGTTGCCTGTACATTGGGCTGACCGTGGAGGATCGGGATATTTTGTTTATGGCGGAGGAATACCTGAAAGAACTGCTTTTGGGTACAAGCCATGAGAAAATTTGGGAGAAAAACGAACGGGCCGTTCCATGGCATAGGGCGATGGTATGCAATCTGTTGGAGGCGATTACGCCGAATTCTCCGGTATGTGACGAAACATGGCATCAATGGCTGTTCATTGCAGGCAGGGCTTATGAGGATGGGGAATATTCTTATGAGAGGGATAAAGCCGCCCAGCATGAGGTATTTCTCACCAGGGAAAGCAGATTGGTGCCCATGCAGAGTGAATTGTTGTTAAAGAGGCGGGAGGAAATATCCGGTTCTCTTGAGGATGCCATGCTGCGGCATTTGGGGCGCCATGCCTGTGAAAATGGATATTTTTGGGATAAGACCCCGGACAGGCTTCCGGAAAAATTCAGGTACGATAAGACGAGAAGATGGTTTAAGACATTCAATTATATTAACCAATTCAGAGGCTCTGCGTTATACCTGAAAGGCGCTGTGGATTGGATTATGGAAAATGCACGGGAAGACGGGTTATGGGACTGGGGACCCCAGATTAAGGATCCATGGGGATATTTTGGATATTTTTCCTGTAATAGAAATTATAAACATAATCAGGTGGTGGATTGTACGGTTGAAATATTGGATTTTCTAAAACATTATATTGACAATAATACAGCCCTGTGATAAGAAATGTCCTGAATAAATAATTGGCGGCAGAGGATAAAAGCTCTGCCGCTTTTTCTTTCGGGAAGTTTTGACTAAGTAATTGATTATTGACGATGGTACGATTGATAATTACCGCCTCTCTTTTTTGTGCAAGGATAGAGAGGAATAATTTTAAAATATGCCTTATAATAATAAAGACAAGTTTATGTCCACAAGGCACAAGATGTGCAGATAAGGAGGTATCTCATGGAATGGGTTGAAAGATTAAACCAAAGCATGAATTATATTGAGGAACATTTGACAGGCGAAATTGACTATGAACAGCTTGGGCGGATTGCCTGCTGCTCGACCTATCACTACCAGAGGATGTTTACTTATATGGCGGGTATCACTCTGGCAGAGTATATCCGAAGAAGAAAATTGTCTTTAGCAGCGGTAGATTTGCAGGGTGGGGAAGAACGGGTTATTGATATTGCAGAGAAGTACGGCTACCGTTCCCCGACTGCGTTTAACAGAGCGTTCCAGTCTTTTCACGGGATAGCCCCCTCGTCCGTGAAAGACGAGGGCGTATCCGTGAAATCTTTTTCCCCCATTGTGTTTAGAATTGCTGTGAAAGGAGCTGTAGAAATGAATTATAGAATCGAAACAAAAGAAGCATTCCGCATTATTGGCGTATCCGCACCGCTCGATAAGGAAATCGAGAAGAATTTTATGGTTGTGCCTAAGATGTGGCAGGAAGCGTCTGTAAATGGAACAATACAGAAATTGGCAGGAATGATGGATACGCCGCCAATGGGACTTTTGGGCGTGAGTGCCTGCAATGATGAAGAACAATGGAAATATTTTATTGCCGTTTCCAGTACCAAAACAAGCAGTGAGTTTGAAGAATACACCGTGCCTGCATCTACTTGGGCAATCTTTTCCGGAACGGGAACAAATCAGTCGATACAGGAATTGGAGCAGCGGATTATAACAGAGTGGCTTCCGGCCTCCGGATATGAATATGCTAACGCCCCTGATATTGAGGTTTACTTAAATCCGGACCCACAGAACGCACAATACGAGGTATGGGTACCTGTGACAAAGAAAAAGTGATAACGGAGGGCCTTATGGACGAGAAATTTAATAGGTTTATGGAAACGGTTGACGAGCGTTTCCGTAGTTTTGTAAATCAAATCAACGAGTATCTGGCAGAAAACGGCTGTAAATGCGACATAAAATCGCAAAAAAGCGGCTATGTTGTGTCCTATGTGTTAAACAGCAGCAAAAGGACTTTGGCAACATTTGTATCCCGGAAAACGGGGATGAAACTCCGCATTTATCCAGAACATATAGGGGAATATCAGAGTTTTCTTGATACACTTCCCGAAAAGGTAAAAAGGGAAATCAAGAAAGCGTCCGTCTGCAAACGGCTTGTCAATCCGGATGACTGTAATCCAAAGTGTGTTATGGGATATACCTTTGCGTTGGATGGCGAGCAGTATCATAAATGCCGTTATATGGCGTTTCAGCCTACATTGAGCGAGGGAAACAATCCATATATAAAGCAGTTTTTAGAGAAAGAATTGCGGGCGGGTGCCGATTATAAGTAAGCAGGATGTTATTACAGAACGGGTGCATTGCCCTGTCCGCGGAAATAAGACAAGCTTGCAGCTACGGGCAGATACAGAGTTAAAAAACTTTCCACTCTACCGCCCGAAATGCGGATAAGAGCAGAATTCTTTACAAAAATAAAAGAAACGATAAATTAATGTGGTTCAATTTTTACCCCATGGGAGCGTATGTCTTCCATGGGGGTTATATTATTATTCTGAAATTTTAAAGAAAAGGGAAGCCGGTGGCACCTGTTGAAGTCCTGTCCGGGAAAGCAAAAAAATTCCGATAGGAAAAGACCGGAGCAGTTACAAAAGGATGAGAGGTAACAAGGCGCCAAGGGATAGAAAGGCTGTTGTATTTTAAAATGGGATTGTGTATAATAAAGGTAAAAAATAGGTAAAAAAGCATCTGGCAGTGTGTATAGTAAGGAGGAACTACGGAACCAGCAGAGGCAGTACCTGACGGGGAAAACTTAAGCATATCCAACGACTTCCTGTTTGGAAAGGTTATGCAGGACGCAGAGCTTTGGAAAGAACTGCTGCAGAGAATCCTGCCGGAGCTGGATAGTGACCATGTAGAATATCCGGAACTGCAAAAGACAATAAAAGAGGACTTTGACGCAAAGGGCGTGCGGTTGGATGCGCATGCCATGGAGAAGGAGGAAAGGAAGTATGAGCAAATTCGAGGCAGTATTTGGTAATGGCACAGATAGTAGAAATCGGTTCAGCAGAGAGAGCATTCTGGAAGACAACTTTTGTCTGGAGGAATGCCTTGCCGCAGCAGAAGGAGGAGATCCTTCGGCGCAGGGTGTGTTAGGCGATTGTTATCAGTATGGCTGGTTTGTGCAAAAGGATTATGCCACGGCTGTTGCATGGTATGAGAAGGCGGCGGAACAGGGGAACGCTGCTGCACAGCGAAGCCTTGGCTGGTGCTGGAGCCAGGGAAAGGGTGTGGGGCCAAGTGAGGAAAAAGCTGTCTATTGGTACATAAAAGCTGCAGAAGGCGGCGATGCGGATGCACAGCATAATCTGGGCGTCTGTTATGATTACGGAAACGGCGTGGGACAGGACCGGGCCAAGGCGCTGTTGTATTACCAGAAAGCGGCTGAGCAGGGGCATGAATGGTCCCAGTATAATCTCGGGGTGTTTTATGAGCGTGGATATGGCGGTTTGGAAAAGGATTTAGAGAAAGCGGTGGAATGGTATCAAAAATCCGCTGAGCAGGGATTTTCGGACGCCCAGTTTAATCTTGGGAACTGCTATTATAGTGGAAAGGGTGTTTCACAGGACTTTGAAAAGGCGGTACAATTATACAGGGAGGCTGCCGCACAGGGGGATGCCCCGGCATTGAGCCAGCTGGGTGTCTGCTATGAAAATGGCGAAGGAGTCGGGCAGGATTACGAAAGAGCCTTTGAGTTTTACAGAGAGGCGGCGCAGAAGGGGCATCCGCCTGCCCAATATAATTTAGCTGCCTGTTATTACTATGGAACGGGTGTGGAACAGGACTATGACAAAGCGTTTCCATGGTATAAAAAGGCGGCGGAGCAGGGAGATGCGGATGCCGAATATGCCATGGGCTTATGCTACGATCAAGGTAAAGGCGTGAAACAGGACAGTGCGAAAGCTGCGATGTGGTATGAGAGGGCTGCCCTGCGAGGGCATGAATATGCCCAGCGCAATCTGGCATGTTGCTATAAGGATGGAGAAGGCGTAGTACAGGACTATGGCAAGGCTGTCGAATGGTACCGGAAAGCGGCAGAGCAGGGAAATGCCTGCGCACAGAATGATTTGAGCTGGTGCTATGAAAAGGGGAAGGGAGTGGAGCAGAGCGATTCTTTAGCGGCAGAATGGTGCAGAAAGGCAGCGGAGCAGGGAGAGCCGCAGGCACAGTGTAATCTTGCCATTTATTATGAGCGCGGAACGGGAGTGGAGAAGGATCCTGCCCAGGCTGCGATGTGGTATGAGAAGGCGGCAGAGCAGGACAATTTGGATGCACAGTACTATCTGGCATGCTGTTATAGAGACGGAGAAGGTGTAAATCAGGATTATGCTAAGGCAATCCAATGGTATAAGAAAGCGGCAGAGCAAGGAAATGCCTACGCACAGAATGATTTGGGCTGGTGCTATGAAAAGGGGAAGGGAGTGGAGCAGAGCGATTCTTTGGCGGCAGAATGGTGCAGAAAGGCAGCGGAGCAGGGAGAACCGCGGGCACAGTGCAATCTTGCCATTTATTATGAGCGCGGAACGGGAGTGGAGAAGGATCCTGCCCAGGCTGCGATGTGGTATGAGAAGGCGGCAGAGCAGGATAATTTGGATGCACAGTACTATCTGGCACGCTGTTATAGAGACGGAGAAGGTGTGGACCAGGATTACGCCAAGGCAATCCAATGGTATAAGAAAGCGGCGGAGCAAGGACATGCAGGCGCCCAGTATAGTCTTGGCTATCTCTATAGAAACGGAGAGGGAGTAGAGCAGGATAGTACCAAGGCCGCCCAATGGTATAGAAAAGCAGCCAGTCAGGGGCATGCAGACGCACAGAACAGTCTGGGGGTTCTCTACAAAAAGGGGGACGGAGTAGAACAGGATAGCGCCAAGGCTGCCCAATGGTATGCAAAGGCGGCAAAACAGGGACAGATGCAGGCACAGCTCAATCTAGGGATTAGCTATATCACGGGAGTGGGCGTAGAGCAGGATGATACGAAGGCAGTAATATGGTTTGCCAGAGCGGCGGAACAGGGCGTGGAGTCTGCCCAGTATAATCTTGGCTTATGCTACGAAACCGGCAGGGGAGTAGGGCAGGACATAGACGAAGCAGTGGAATGGTATGAAAAGGCAGCCGAACAGGGGAATGCGAAGGCACAGGCGGCTCTGGAGCGGCTTGGATGCTGATAAATACGAGGTAATATATAGTTCAAATTGAGGGGGAATCAACAGGTTAATGAATCGGAAAATTATTGTAATCGAAGGTTATCTTGCTTCGGGAAACTCCTCTTTTGCACTGCGCCTTTCAAAAGAAACGGGAGTACCCTATCTTATCAAAGATACCTTTAAGATTGCCTTGTGTGAACATATAGCCATTGAAAACGAAAAGGAAAGCAGCCGTTTTTCGGCAGCCGCGTTTGATGGAATAATGTATGTAGTGGAGAGAATGTTTGAAGCCGGATATCCGATTATTGTCGAAGGGAACTTTGTGCCTGCCGGTGTCAAGAGCGTAAACGAAGAAGGCGTTCTAAGGCAGCTGATTGACAAGTACGGCTACACGGCTCTGACCTATCAATTCATGGGAGATACACAGGTTTTGTACCAGCGTTTTGTAGAACGTGAAAAAACACCGGAGAGAGGGGAGGCAAACATAAGGCGGGACACGGTTACCCATGAGAAGTTTGAACAATGGTGCCATAATCTGGATGCCTTTCATCTGGAGGGGGATACGATAAAGGTCGATACGACAAGCTTTGTGGCGGTTGACTTTGAAGGGCTTTTGGAGTCGGCAAAGCGTTTTCTGGCAGATTAGGCGGCTTTCGGAAAGCCGCTTCCTGCAGACAGGGTATTGCCGTGACAGACAAAGCTGCGCACAAAAAGACAGGAACTTTGAGGCTCTTCGTGGTACGATAGCAGAGGTGACAAGCATATGGAATGGATTCAGGTAATCAATTGTGCAATTGAATATATGGAACAGCACTTGCTGGAGGATATCCGTGCGGAGGATGTTGCAGGGCAGGTGCATATTTCATCGTTCCATTTTCAGAGGGCATTTCATCTTTTTACCGGAATGACAATAGGAGAATACCTGCGGAAGAGAAAACTGTCCTTAGCGGGAGAGGAGCTGACAAAGGAGAATAAGAAGGTAATCGACGTAGCGTTAAAGTATGGCTATGATTCTCCCGAAAGCTTTTCAAAGGCATTCCTGCGATTCCACGGGATTACTCCGCATCAGGTAAAGAAAGGGAAAGAATTAAAATACTTTCATAAGCTTGTTATAAAAATCATTGTGGAGAGTGGTACTGTTATGGATTACCGTATTGAGAAAAAGGAGGGCTTCCGGCTTCTGGTATACGCACGGAGGTTTACGGAAGAGAGCAGCAGGGAAGGCATTCCGGCATTCTGGGAGGAATATTACCAGAAGGAAATTTATAAGAAGGCGCCCGGCTATCTTGGGATATGCGCACAGGAGAAAATGGGGGCAAAGGACTTTCTGTATGGAATCGGGTGTGATGCAGAGGATGTAAGCGGAGTGCCGGAAGGCTTTGAGGTGTTAAATATTCCGGCTTACACATGGGCGATTTTTAAATGTGTAGGCGCGATGCCTGCCGCAATACAGGATATGTGGGACCGTATTTACCGGGAGTGGCTTCCCGGAGCCGGTTATGAGCTGATAACAGATTACGATATTGAAAACTATCTGCCGGGAGATAATACGTCGGACAGTTATGTGAGTGAAATCTGGCTTCCGGTAAAGGAAAGGGCGTAAGACCTGCTTTACTGGGAGAACCGGAAGCCGGTAGCTTCCTGAAAGCCTTTGGAAAAGAGGTACTCCGGTTCGGTGATGGTCTGTGCTTCCGGGTTGTAGCTGCCGCTTAGAAACATTGCATAGATTTCGATTCCGGCGGAAAGCTCCTCTACCAGTGCCAGACCGTCGTCCGCTCCCAGAAGGAAACAAACGGTAGATAAGAGGTCGGCAAGCACGGAAGATTCACACACAATCGTTACCGAAAGCAGATTGTTTTGTACGGGATACCCGGTAGCAGCGTCTAAAATATGATGATAGAGCGTGCCGCCCTCGACAAAAAAGCGTTCGTAAATGCCGGAGGTAACGACCGACTTATCTTTGATTGTAAGGACACCTGCAAGCTCTGCGGGAGAAAACGGCATGGCAATTCCGATACGGTAGGCACTGCCATCCGGTTTTGCCCCGAGTGCCAGTGTGTTGCCGCCAAGGTTAAGGAGCGCACTTTTGATGCCGTGTTCCGTTAAATAGGCGGCAGCGCGGTCGGCGAGCCACCCTTTGGCAAGCGCGCCGAGGTCGAACTGCGTGCCTGCCGGATAATAAAGCTGTGTGCCCTCCAGTACGACGTTTTCACCTCCGACGGTGGCAAGGCAGCTTTTCAGTGCGTCAGGCTCCGGGACTGCCGGGGTGCCGGAAGAAAAGCCCCAGAGACTGCTTAAAGGGGCGGTTGTAATATCAAAATGCCCGTTGGATGCCTCCCCGAATGAAAGTCCCAGTGCAAGCAGCTCTGCAAGGTCTTTTGAGACCTCCATGCTGCCGGAAGTGTTGTGGTTGACCGTGTAAAGCTCACTGCCGGGAAGCGTGCGGCTAAAAATGGTTTCGTATTCTGCAAGCAGGGAAAAACAGCCTTTCAGCAGTTCCGTATCCGTACAGTCATAAAGCGTAACAGAAACGACGGTGGAAAAAAGACCGGTGTGCGTGCCGGTCAACGAGCCGTCTTTTTCTGAGATAAGAAGCGTGGCAAGGATGCTTTCCTGATAAGCGGAGCATTCTTCCCTGGTGATACGGGAACCATCCAGATGATGGGAAAAGTCAACGGCATCTTCTGGTTCCGTTTTTTTCAAGGAACAGCCGGTAAGACCGGAACAAATCAAAAAAAGCAAAGCAGTCAAAAGGAAAGAACGCCGCGGAATGTGCCTTCTTTTTTTTATGGTGCAGGTCATGGAAAACTCCTCTCAGGAAATATAAAAAACCGAATTGCGGTGATAGAAAAGCTCTGTAACATCAGCTACAGAATACGACGAAATAAAGAAAAAGTCAATACCTTGCTCCCTTAATACGGGGAGGTTTGGAAAATGCCAAAGGCAAAAGCTAATTTGCTATGTCAAAATAAATAAGCGGACAGTTAAACCGCAATTCAGCTTCTGATAAAACATGAATAAATATTATTTAAAAGGGGTGCATATTATGGACGAAACAAATGGTTTAAGGCTTATAGAGAAATTGAAGGAAGATCAGGGGAAGTTCCGTGAAGAAGGCGGGGCATATCAATTGCTCCAAGAGTACTTTGACGGGCTTTCAAAAGAAACTCTGCGTGATTTGTTATGCTGTGAAGATAAAAGTATAAGACAAACAGCGCTTTGGATAATATCTGAATTGGGAGAGGATTCCAAAGCCTTACTAGAAGAAGTAGCAGCTCAAATGAATGATGACAATCCTCTTATTTGTTATTATGCTTCTGAAATAGTAGCATGCATTGCAGCTGATAAGTATATGGACGACTTTATGAGGGTATTTGGTTTTTTTGAGCATTCCAACGCTAAAATCAGAACATTGTCCATGTTTATTATTTCTAGGTTGTCTGATTCACGTATACAGGAGGCATATTCATATTCGGTCAACAATAAAATTCTCAGCAGCTCGCATGAAAAGGGCTTAGTATCCTTGATGAATGTAAATACTCTTACCGCCTCCGACATAACGGCTATGATTGACAGTGATGACTTCATAATCAGGAAATACGGCGTTATCGCTGCTTCAAGGGTTTATGAAAAATATCCGGAGATTATGAAGAAATCAGTAAATTCTGAAGATTCAGACGTTCGGGATTTTTCAAAAGATGAAGTGCAGGCTAAAGCTGAAATTGCGCAGTTGTTTCATCGCATTCAAAAACATTAAAGCAGAGATGAGATTGCATAAAAATTCGCAGCGGCACAACACTGAAAAACGTTCCTTTGTATTGCCTAAAATGTAAAAATGAAACGCTAAGTAACATTATCAACATAAAACTAAGGCAAAAGAGCATTTACATCGCTGCCGCTTTACAGTAAAATGAAAGCAGGAACATCAGAGAGGAGAAGTGCCGGGATGCAGATGGACGATACGATAATAGAACGGATGGAGTTTCTTGCGAAGCTTTCTTTAAGCAGTGCGGAGCGGGAAAGAGCAGGAAAGGAAATCGAAAAAATACTGTCTTATGTAGAAAAGTTAAATGAGCTGGATACGGACGGTGTGGAGCCGCTTGTGCACATTCTGCCGGAGGTGAATGTGTTCCGGGAAGATACGGTGACAAATGAGGACGGAAGAGCCATGGCGCTTTCCCAGGCGCCTCTGCAAAGAGAAGGGCAGTATGTAGTGCCGAAAACGGTATAGCGGAGGATAAGTCGGATGGAATTGTTACGGATGCAGGCAGAGGAGCTTTCCGGAAGGATAAAGAGGGGGGAGCTTACGGTATGGGAGGCGGTAAATTTTTACCGGGAGCGGGCAGCACTGGCAGAACCGGAAACCGGGGCATTTCTTTCCTTTCCAGAGGAGGATGCCCTGAAAAGGCGTGCCGATGAGGTACAGGAAGGAATAAAAAGCGGAAGATATCAGGGAAGGCTGGCAGGAGTGCCGGTCGCGGTAAAGGATAATATCTGTACGAAAGGGCTGAGGACAAGCTGTGCCTCTAAAATGTTAGAGAATTTTGTACCCGCGTACGATGCGACGGTAGTGGAGCGCATGCAGGCTGCGGGAATGATTGTGCTTGGAAAAACAAATCTGGATGAGTTTGCAATGGGCAGCACGACGGAGACTTCGGCGCTTGCCCGGACGAAAAACCCGTGGAATGGGCGGCATGTGCCGGGGGGCTCCTCCGGCGGTTCCTGTGCGGCGGTAGCCGCAGGCGAGGTACCGCTTGCGTTAGGAACGGATACGGGCGGCTCCATCCGGAAGCCGGCAGCCTATTGCGGCGTGACAGGCTTTAAGCCAACTTACGGAAGAGTATCCCGTTACGGGATGATTGCCTATGCGTCTTCCCTGGACCAGGTCGGGCCGGTTGGCAGAACCGTATCCGATTGTGCGGCGTTATATGAAATAATTGCGGGAAATGACCCGAGGGATGCGGTTACCTCAAAAAAAGAGGTGCACATTCCCTGGGCGGAGCTTTCTGGCGCGCCGGAGGCAGTGGAACGGCTGAAAGGGATGCGGATCGGGGTTCCGAAAGAATATCTGGGAGAAGGGACACAGGAGGAGGTAAGGAAAGCGGTAGGGGAGACAGCGGTACTGCTTGCAAGGAACGGTGCAAGCGTGGAGGAAATTTCACTTCCGCTGACGGAGTACGTTATTTCTGCCTATTATATCATTGCCTGCGCCGAGGCAGGCTCGAACCTTGCCCGGTTTGACGGCGTAAAGTACGGGTATCGTGCAAAGGAAGCGGAGGGCTTGCAGGAGATGTACCGGAGAAGCCGTTCAGATGGCTTCGGGAAGGAGGTAAAGCGGAGAATCCTTCTTGGTTCGTTTGTACTAAGCGCCGGGTATTATGATGCATATTATCTCAAGGCATTAAAGGTGAAACGGCTGATAAAGGAGGAATTTGACAGGGTGTTTGCTTCCTTTGACTGTCTTCTTACGCCAGCGGCGTCCGAGACAGCGCCGGAGTTCGGGACAAGCCTTCCGGATCCGTTGCAGATGTATTTGAGCGATATCGATACGGCAGGGGTAAATCTGGCAGGTCTCCCGGCAATCAGTATTCCCTGCGGCTTTGGGAGAAACGGGCTTCCGCTCGGAATACAGTTCATTGGGAACCGGTTTTGCGAGGAGACGCTGTTTTGCGTTGCAAGGGCGTATGAAGAGCTGCGCGGCGCCCTTCCGGCGGTCTGGGACAAGGAGGACGAAAGGAGGGAGTGTAGTGCAGGAAGAAGAAAAGCAGTATGAAACCGTAATCGGACTGGAGGTGCATGTTGAGCTTTCCACAAAGACAAAGATATTCTGCGGCTGTTCTACAAGATTTGGCGCGCCGCCGAATACGCAGACCTGCCCGGTCTGCACCGGTATGCCGGGAACTCTTCCGGTGTTAAACCGTCAGGTAGTGGAGTATGCCCTTGCCTTAGGGCTTGCCTTGCATTGCGAGGTGAACCGTTACTGCCGGTTCGACCGGAAGAATTATTTCTATCCGGACAATCCGCAGAATTATCAGATTTCCCAGCTCTATCTGCCGGTCTGTTATAACGGGGAGATAGAGATTGCGCTCGCCGGGGAGCGGGAAGAGAAGGAGAATAGCGCTCTGCCGGAGGCTGCCGGGACGGGCAGGAAAAAGAAAATCCGGATTCACGAGCTGCATATGGAGGAGGATGCAGGCAAGCTGGTGCATGAAGAAAACGGGGACAGTTCCCTTGTGGATTATAACCGGAGCGGCGTGCCGTTAATTGAAATTGTATCGGAGCCGGATATGCGAAACGCAGAGGAAGCGGTTGCATATCTGGAAAAGCTCTGTATGCTCTGCCGGTATCTCGGTATTTCGGATGGAAAGCTGCAGGAGGGTTCCCTGCGTGCGGATGTCAATCTTTCGGTACGGAAGGCTGGATGCAGGACGCTTGGCACACGGACCGAAATGAAAAACTTAAATTCCTTCCGGGCGGTTTCCCGTGCTGTTGCGGAGGAGCGCAGACGGCAGATTGCCTTGCTGGAGGAAGGAAAAAAGGTCATACAGGAGACAAGACGCTGGGACGATGCAAAGGGAGTTTCTTATTCGATACGTTCCAAGGAGGATGCCGAGGATTACCGTTACTTTCCGGAGCCGGATGTCCCGCCGGTAGTGATTTCTGAGAAATGGACAGAGGAAATCAGAGGCCGTCTGCCGGAGTTCCGGGAGGAGAAGGAAGCGCGTTACCAGAAGGAGTTCGGACTGTCTGCATACGATGCAGGGGTTTTGACGCAGTCGAAGCATCTTGCGGAGCTTTTTGAGGAGACGGCGGTTTTATGCGGGAAACCGAAGAAGGCGGCAAACTGGTTTATGGGAGAACTGCTGCGTCTGCTGAAGGAAAAGGGAATGGAGCCGGAGAAGCTTATGTTTTCGCCGAAGCACCTTGCGGATTTAATTACAGCGGCAGAGCAGGGAAAAATCAATCAGGCAAATGCACAGAAGGTGTTTGCAGAGATTGTGGAGCGGGATGTCGAGCCGCTTTCCTATATGAAAGAGCAGAGGCTTGAAAGCCTCTCCGATGAAGGAATGCTGCGTTTAGCAGCAGAGGAAGTGCTTGCCGGGAATCCGGGGCTTGTGGCAGAATTTCATGCGGGAAAGGAAAAGGTATTTGGGTTTTTTGTCGGTCAGATTATGAAAAAGACCAGAGGGATGGCGGATCCTGGAAAGGTAAATGCGCTTTTAAGACAGCTTCTTATGCGGGGAGAATAGCCCGGTGCTCCCCGGAGGTTCGTATTTTGTATGCCACCTTATGTTCCGGAGAGCGCGCGTTGCCCGGAACTTCCAAAATGCTAAAAAATGCGGAAACTCAAGGAAGGGAAATTTACTTGACAAATAGAAAGAGGATTGATAAAATACACTGTGACATGATACTGTGAGAAAGAAGGGACCTTATGAGCCGGATGGTGTTATCGATTTTGGTAGAAAATACGGCAGGCGTACTGAGCCGGATTTCCGGACTGTTCAGCCGCCGCGGTTATAATATTGACAGTCTGTCGGTAGGCGAGACAGAGAATCCGAAGTATTCCCGTATGACTGTAGCGGTCAGCGGTGAGGACGGTATTTTAGAACAAATCCGCAAGCAGCTTGTAAAGTTAGAGGATGTTGTAGACATTACAGAGCTGACGAACGGCGGCTCCGTCTGCAGGGAGCTTGTACTGGTAAAGGTGCAGGCAGACCGGAAGGAGCGTCAGGCGGTGATTTCCGTTGCAGACATTTTCCGGGCAAAAATTGTCGATGTAGCGCCGGAGTCCCTGATGGTAGAGCTGACCGGGAACCAGGCGAAGATTGACGCGTTTATCAAGCTTTTAGAGGGCTTTACGATTAAAGAATTTGTCCGTACCGGGATTACCGGACTGGTGCGCGGCGCCGGGGATATCGAGGACTACATTTCGGATTAGCCGGGAGTTTTGCCGGTTTTTATTGTTTGTTTTGTTACGAGTGTACGACGCATTATGCGCATACCATAAAAAATTCAGGAGGATACAAAAATGGCAAAGATTTATTACCAGCAGGATTGCAATCTTGCACTGTTAGACGGAAAAACCGTTGCAGTAATCGGCTACGGCAGTCAGGGACATGCCCATGCGTTAAACATGAAGGAGTCCGGGGTACACGTGGTAATCGGTTTGTACGAAGGCAGTAAGTCGTGGGCGAAGGCAGAGGCTGCAGGCTTTGAGGTATATACGGCAGCAGAGGCTGCAAAGAGAGCGGACATTATTATGATTCTGATTAATGATGAGAAGCAGAAGAAGATGTACGAGGAGTCGATTGCCCCGAATCTTCAGCCGGGCAATATGTTAATGTTTGCACACGGTTTTGCAATCCACTTCGGACAGATTATTCCGCCGAAGGATGTCGATGTCGTTATGATTGCCCCGAAGGGACCGGGTCATACGGTAAGAAGCCAGTATCAGGAAGGCAAGGGCGTTCCGTGCTTAATCGCTGTACATCAGGATGCTACGGGGAAAGCACACGAGATGGGTCTTGCTTACGCGCTTGCAATCGGCGGTGCAAGAGCAGGTGTTCTCCAGACTACGTTCCGTGAAGAGACTGAGACCGACCTGTTCGGCGAGCAGGCAGTTCTCTGCGGCGGCGTAACCGCGCTGATGAAGGCAGGCTTTGAGACGCTTGTTGAGGCAGGCTATGAGCCGGAGAGCGCATACTTTGAGTGTATCCATGAGATGAAGCTTATCGTTGACCTTATTTTCCAGAGCGGCTTCCAGGGAATGAGATATTCTATTTCCAATACCGCCGAGTACGGGGATTACATTACCGGACCGAAGATTATTACGGACGAGACGAAGAAGGCAATGAAGCAGGTATTAAAGGACATCCAGGAGGGCGTGTTTGCGCGGAACTGGCTGACGGAGAACGCAGTAGGCTGTCCGAACTTCAACGCGATGAGAAGACGCGGCGCTGCCCATCAGTTAGAGGAAGTCGGTGCAGAGCTTCGTAAGCTTTACAGCTGGAACAATGAGAACAAGCTGATTGATAACTAAGAAATAGCAGAGAGGAATAAAGGAAGCAGCTTCTGTTACGGAAGGACATGGAATCCGGTGTCTTTCCGGGAACAGAGGTTGCTTTTGTTTTATTAACGCAGGTACAGCTTGTCAGAACCTTACAAAAAATGGGGAAATTTGGTTTGTTTTTGGTTGACAGAAATCCCATAATGTGGTAAAATGAATTAGAAATAAAATTTATGACAGAGTATAGTAATTTGGTAAGGACTGTAGAAGCGCAGTGACACAAGGCTGGGAGTAAAAGAAGGGTAAAGTTAAATTTTGTTTGGAATCTTTCTAGGAAAGTCCGGCTACAAATGTTTGATTTGTTGTCGGGCTTTTTTGTTTCAGAGGAAATACTGTGCTGTGTCAGTGCATGGGAGCACATTTCTATGGAGCTTGTGAATACCATAGAAGTGAGAGTTTGAAAGAGGGAGGGGACATTTTGAAAAAGTATCTGTTGAAATGCCGGCTGCTTTTACTGCCGAGTTTGCTTGGAGTTGCTTTGTTTTATGTATTCCCGTATATCAGGGTAATATACTATTCCCTGATTGAAAATCAGTTCAGCAAGAAGTTTGTAGGATTAAAAAATTATCTTGCAGTGCTGCAAAATACATACTTCAGACTGGCATTGCGAAATTCGCTGTTTTTGATTATCATTGCAGTGCCTATGCTGGTTGCAGCTGCGTTTTTGCTGTCTATATTACTCTTAAAAATGAAGGGGCGGTGGAAGCTGCTCCGGATTGCGTTTATTTTTCCGATGCTGGTGCCGACTGCCAGTCTTGTAGTGATATGGCGTACGCTGTTTGGTATGGAAGGTTCGGCAATGCCCGTTTACTTGTTGTTTATTTACAAAAATATCGGGCTTTTGGTGATTTTATTTAGCGCGGCTTTTTCCACATTAGACCATGCAGTGTTTGAAGCAGCACGTATAGACGGTGCGCACGGACTTACCATGCACCGGAAGGTGACGCTGCCGTTGATTTATCCGACGCTTCTTTTTGTTATTCTGATTGCTGTTGTGTACAGCTTTAAAGTATTCCGTGAAAGTTATCTGTATTTTGGAACAAGCTATCCCCCTGACCACAGCTATACGCTGCAGTACTATATGAACAATCACTTTTTTAAACTGAATTATCAGTATCTTGCATCGGGCGCGGTGCTTACTTCGCTTATTATTTATCTGATTGTGTTTGTCGGAGTAAAGCTGCAAAAAAGATATACGTTATAAGGGGGGCTGCGTATGGAAAAAGTAATCAAAAAAGTAATTCTTTCTGTTCTTGCAATTTTGTTTCTTCTGCCGGTTCTATTGACCGTCGTATGTTCTTTTTCTGCCGGAAACGTGGATACAGATGCATTTCGTTTGGAGCATCTTTTTCCTTCCGGACTTGATTTTACAGGATATTATGATTTATTGATTGAACATTCGTATGTTCTCCGGAATTTTTGGAATTCGGTGTTTTATGCCGGGGCGATTACCTGCTTTAATATTCTGGTATCGGTGCCTGCGGCATATGCTTTTTCCCAGGCAAGGTTCCGTGGAAAAGAGCTGCTGTTCTTTTTCTATATCGTGCTGACTATGATGCCGCTTCAGGTGACGCTGCTTCCGAATTATGTCGGACTCCGGGACATGAAGCTTCTGGATACGCCTTTTGCAATTATTCTGCCTGCAGTTTTTACGCCGTTCAGCGTGTTTCTGATGACGCAGTATATGAGAGGGATGGAGCAGTCCTTTGTAGAAGCGGCGTTATTGGAAACAAGGTCTGTCATAAAAATTGCCGGTATGGTGATTCTGCCGCAGCTTCGTGCCTGTGTTTTTGCCGTATTTGTATTTGTATTTGCAGAGCATTGGAACATGGTGGAGCAGCCGGATATTTATTTGCGGCAGGAGAGCTTAAAGCCGTTGTCCAGTCTTCTTGCAATTGGAGAAGGTCTTACGGCAGCGGAGGTATTGGCAGGTTCTGTTATTTTTATGGTGCCGATTGTCATTTTATATCTTTATTTCCATGACAGTCTGGAAATCGGATTGGAGAGTATGAAATTATGAATACGAAAAAAGCAGCAACCAGGATTTTAGTGGTATTTTTTACGATAATGTTATTATGTACTTTATTTTCAGAGGACTTGTACCATTTGACGCTGCCAAAGGTGGCAACAAGAACTACGGCAAGAAAAGTGTTTCCATATGAAATAACAGGAGTAGACGGCAGCGTGATTACCGTGGAACGGACGGAGGTAGCAGTTCCCAGCTATATGATGATTGAAAACAGCGTATACGTGCTGGAGGAAACGGAACAGGGGGCCTTTGTCACGAAAAGGAAAATACAGACGGGGAAATCGGCTGGGGGTTGGATTGAGGTGAAGGAAGGGCTGAACGGCAGGACGAAGATAGTGTTAGGGAGTGACCGGAAGCTTAAGGATGGGGCAAAGGTGTTAGAAGATGAGAAGAACGGACAGATTTCCCTGTACAGGATGCAGGGGGTACAGATAGGAGGGTGCGCGGATGCCAAATATTATCGTCTCTGCATGAGGAATAATACCTGGCATGTTATTTTGGTTGCAGCGTTTACCTTACTCTTAGTCTGCATCTGTAAAGTGTCTCTTAAGGGCAGACGGCGGATTTTGTGGAGCCCGGTGATGGTTCTTTGGTGTGTACTGGTCTGCTTCTATTTCCGTATGGCTATTGTGATTCCACCGGAATGGATACCGGAAAAGCTGATTGACTGGAACGGATGGAGGGAAAACATAAGGCATTTCTGGGTTTAGGAAAAGCCGGGGTTCTGTATTTTGCATGCGCAAACGCTGCGCTCCTTCGGACAAATGCAAACTAAGATACCGCACAGCCGTTTCCTTTTGGGACCTTTCCAAGTGGCTTAAAATGTAGAAACTATTTAGAAAGAAAAATATTGACAAGATTGGAAAATCTGATTAAAATGATTCACGGGAAGGCGGGGCGCAGCAGCGGTTCGCCTTTGTGCTTTTTTGGGAAGGAGAAAAGACGGAAGGAAAGGGAAGTTAGATGAAACAGGAAGCCAGAGGAAGAGATATGACGCAGGGGAGTCCGTTACGCCTGCTTCTGCTGTTTTCAATTCCGGTATTATTGGGAAATGTATTCCAGCAGCTTTATAATATGGTGGATACGATTATTGTAGGGAGGTGTCTCGGTTATCAGGCGCTGGCAGCAGTAGGAACGACCGGTTCGCTGAATTTTCTGGTGCTTGGGTTTGTCAACGGTCTGACCAGCGGATTTGCAGTGCCGGTGGCGCAGCGGTTCGGCGCCGGGGACGAGGCGGAGATGCGCAAGGCGGAGGCGGGAGCAGTAGTACTCGGAGCCGGGTTTACGGTAGGCCTGACGCTGCTTTCTATAGTAACAGCCGGGCCGTTACTCCGTCTGATTCATACGCCGGACGATATTATGGGGGATGCGGTGAGATACATTACGATTATTTATGCAGGAATCGCGGCAACGATGGCATACAATATGCTAGCCTGCTTTTTACGTGCCATCGGGGACAGCAGGACGCCGCTTTGTTTTCTGATTTTATCTTCCCTGCTTAACATTGCGCTGGATTTGCTCCTGATACAAACGGCGGGAATGGGTGTGGCAGGAGCAGCACTTGCAACCGTGATTTCCCAAGCAGTATCTGCCCTTTTATGTCTTATTTATATCTGGAAGCGGTACCGGATTCTGCATCTGTCGAAGAAAGATTTTAAATTATCGGGGAAGCTCTATAAAAGGCATCTGGCCATCAGTCTTCCGATGGCGTTCCAGTTTTCCGTTACCGCAATCGGAACCGTTGTGGTACAGGGAGCGCTGAATTTATTCGGGACGGCAAAAATCGCTGCATTTACTGCCGCATCGAAAGCAGAGCAGCTGGTTACGCAGCCTGCCGTGACTTTTGGAATAACGATGGCAAATTATGCCGGGCAGAACCTTGGCGCCGGAAAGACGGAGCGCATCAAAGAGGGCGTAGGAAAATGTACGCTTTTAACGCTTTTGTGCGCGGCGGCTTCGATGCTGATTCTGTTTCTGTTCGGCGCTCCGCTTACGAAGCTGTTCCTGACGGCAGAGGAGATGGAGGCGGCGGTGCTGGAGGAAATATTGGAGGCAGCGCGCCTGTATTTGTGGCAGGCAGCATTGTTTTTTCCGTTTTTGAACATGATATTTGTATACCGGAATGTATTGCAGGGAATTGGAAGAAGTTTTATGCCCTTTATGGCAGGCGTTTTTGAACTGTTGACCAGACTGGCGGCGTCGTACCTGTTGCCGGGGCTTTTCGGCTACCGGGGAATCTGTCTTGCCGGACCGTTTGCCTGGGTATCGGCGGCGGTTCCGCTCGGGATTGCATACTATTATTTGCGGAAACGAAACTTTTTCTTGCCTGTAGCCGGGAAATGAGGTATACTAAACGCGGAAAAGTGAGCACGAAAGGATGGTATCAGAATGGCAGAGAAGCAGACAGAAACGGCAAAGGATAAAAAGGGAACAAAGCCTTCTAAAAATGCGTGGTTAAAATACACCAAGGCAGAAAAAAAGGCAGTGTACGACTTTGCAGAAGGGTATCGTAAATTTATTTCGGACTGTAAAACCGAGCGGGAATGTACGGAAGAGATTCTGCGCATGGCAAAAGCGGAAGGCTATATCGATTTGAAGGAAGCCGTTGCGGAGGGAAAAAAGCTTTCTGCAGGAGATAAAGTATTTGTAAACTGTATGGGAAAGGCGGTAGCGCTGTTTTTACTCGGAACAAAACCGTTAGAGGACGGGATGAAGATTCTCGGAGCGCACATCGATTCCCCGCGGATTGACTTAAAGCAGGTGCCGCTTTATGAGGATACAGAGATGGCACTTTTTGATACGCATTATTACGGCGGTATTAAGAAGTACCAGTGGGTGACTTTGCCGTTAGCGCTGCATGGCGTTGTAGTAAAGAAGGACGGCACGGTAGTAAAGGTAGTAATCGGCGAGGCGGCAGACGACCCGGTTGTCGGGATTACGGATCTGCTCATTCATTTGTCCTCTAAGCAGATGGAGAAAAATGCCTCCAAGGTGATTGAGGGAGAGGACTTAAATATTCTGGTTGGAAGCATTCCGTTAAAGGACGGGGAAAAGGAAGCAGTAAAAGAAAATATACTGGCGCTTTTAAAGGAAACGTATGATATCACCGAGGATGATTTTGTATCGGCGGAGATTGAAGCAGTGCCTGCCGGCGCGGCAAGAGACTTCGGCATCGACCGCAGCATGGTAATGGGCTATGGACAGGACGACCGCGTCTGCGCATACTCTTCCATGAAGGCAATGTTTGAATTAAAAGAAATTGACCGTACGGCGGTATGCCTTCTGGTAGACAAGGAGGAAGTCGGAAGCGTAGGAGCAACCGGAATGCATTCCCGCTTCTTTGAAAATGCCGTAGCAGAGATTATGGAGCTGTGCGGCGGATATTCCGGGTTAAAGCTGCGCAGGGCACTGGCAAACTCTCAGATGCTTTCCTCTGATGTGAGCGCGGCGTATGACCCGAACTACCCGGCAGTCAGTGAGAAGAAAAATACCGCATATTTCGGAAAGGGCCTCGTATTTAACAAATACACCGGCTCCCGCGGAAAGTCCGGCTCTAATGATGCTAATGCGGAGTATATGGCAAGGCTCCGTGCAGCAATGGAGAAGCACAAAGTGACGTTCCAGACTTCAGAACTTGGTAAGGTAGATGAAGGAGGCGGCGGAACCATTGCCTATATTATGGCAAACTACGGAATGGAAGTAATCGACAGCGGCGTGGCAGTGCTGAATATGCATGCGCCATGGGAGATTACCGGAAAGTCCGATTTATATGAGGCTCTTCGCGGGTATGTTGCATTTTTGAAGGAGCTGTAGGAAGGGCTTTATAAAGAGAGGATAAGGAACATGGAGTCAGAGAGATGGAGGGGGCAGAGCTGCCCTGCTCCGCGGATTGCGGAGTTTTCAAAGGTATCAAAGGAACGGTTCGCAGCAGATTTTAAGGAGGCATTCCCGGAAGAGGCGGGGCGCGCAGAGGAGCTTTATGAAACGCTCCGGCTTCCGGTGCGGGCTACGTCCGGTTCTGCGGGGTACGACTTTTTTATGCCGGTAACAGTGGAACTGGCGCCGGGAGAAACGGTAAAAATACCGACCGGTATCCGTGCTGAAATGGCGGCCCCCTACGTGCTGCTTTTGTTTCCGCGGAGCGGTCTCGGATTTAAGTACCGCCTGCAGTTAAATAATACGGTGGGCGTCATTGACAGCGATTATTTCTTTTCGGACAATGAAGGGCATATTCTCGCCAAGGTGACCAATGACTCAAAGGAAGGCAAGAGCGTCACCCTGACGGCAGGCACCGGGTTTATGCAGGGCATTTTCCTGCCGTACGGAATTACGGCGGACGATGCAGTAAGCGAAAAGAGAAACGGCGGGTTCGGCAGTACGACGAAGGGATAAACAGGCTGCGCGGCAGCGGAACGGAGGACATTTTATGGTTAGGGCAATTGTAGGTGCAAACTGGGGAGACGAGGGAAAGGGAAAAATCACCGATATGTTAGGCGAGGTTTCCGATATTATTGTAAGATTCCAGGGCGGAAGTAACGCAGGACATACCATTATTAATAAGTACGGTAAATTTGCCCTGCATCTTCTGCCGTCCGGCGTATTTTACGACCATACGACGAGTATTATCGGCAACGGCGTGGCATTGAATATTCCGTATCTGCTGAAAGAAATCCAGGGAATAGTGGAGCGTGGCGTTCCGGCACCGAAGATTCTGGTATCAGACCGTGCGCAGATTCTGATGCCATATCATGTGCTGTTTGACCAGTATGAGGAGGAGCGTCTCGGAAAGGCGTCTTTTGGCTCTACCAAATCGGGGATTGCCCCGTTTTATTCAGATAAGTATGCGAAAATCGGCTTTCAGGTTTCGGAGCTGTTCGATGCGGAGCTGTTGCGGGAAAAGACGGAGCGCGTCTGCGATATGAAGAACATTATGTTAGAGCATATGTATCATAAGCCGCTGCTGAATAAGGAGGAATTATATCAGACCCTGCTTTCCTACCGGGATATGATAGCTCCTTATGTATGTGATACGGGACTGTTTTTGCATGAAGCGATAAAGGCAGGAAAAAATATTTTGTTGGAGGGACAGCTTGGCGCGTTAAAGGATCCGGATTTCGGAATCTACCCGATGGTAACGTCTTCTTCTACATTGGCAGCTTATGGCGCTATCGGTGCAGGGATTCCGCCGTATGAGATTAAGGATATTATTGCGGTGGTAAAGGCATACTCGAGTGCGGTAGGCGCGGGCGAGTTTGTCAGTGAAATTTTCGGGGAAGAGGCAGATGAGCTGCGCAGACGCGGCGGGGATGGCGGCGAATATGGTGCGACCACCGGAAGACCGCGCCGCATGGGCTGGTTTGATGCCGTTGCGACCCGTTATGGCTGCCGTATGCAGGGCGCAACGGAGGTTGCGCTCACGGTACTGGATGTACTCGGCTATCTGGACGAGCTTCCGGTCTGTGTCGGTTATGAAATTGACGGGAAGGTCACAAGAGAGTTCCCGGTTACCGCGAAGCTGAAAAAGGCAAAGCCGGTCTATGAAGTACTGCCGGGCTGGAAGAGTGAAATCCGCGGAATTAAGAGCTATGCGGAGCTTCCGGAAAACTGCCGTAAGTATATCGAGTTTATTGAAAAGGAAATTGAAGTACCGGTTACGTTAGTTTCCAACGGACCGGGAAGAGAGGAGATTATCCGGCGTAAGTAGGTAAAGGCAAGGCATCGGGAGTTTTTGTGACAGGGGCATGGAGCGGGCGCCCCGCTTACGGGCAGAAGACGGCGACTTGCTATAAATCACCATAAAAAGAGCATTGTTTTCTTTTTGCAGATGCAACGCAAAAAGGAAGCAATGCTCTTTTTGCAATGGCATGGGTTTGCTATGTCATACTATGTCGATTTGTGTCTATAATATTATGCTATTTTTATGGAATATACCTTTTGTTCAATAGGAAAAAGTGTTATACTTAAAAAGGAAATTATTGGTAGTTCAAATAAATGGTATGGGTTCCATGGGGGTGATATAGAGAAAAGTGTCGTAGTTTGTAATAGTGTCTTGTTTTCTGATTATGTTTCCGGGAACGGGTAGAAAGATTCCGGGAAAACATGTCTATGATAAAAGTACTCTTTTTGGAAGAACAGAACAAAAGGATATCTCCCGGTGTGATAGTTTATATTAAGAAGGTATTCCGGAAAAATTTATGAGTTGTCGGAAGGCTGATCAGAAAGCTTGTGCAGATGCAGAAAAGTTTCAGGGAAAGAACAGGAGGATATTTATGAAGAGCAAGATTATGAAAAAGAGAATGACAGCGTTATTTTTGATGATTTCCGTGATGGTTTCCAGTACGGTAACGGCATATGCCGCTTCAGGAGACATGGAGTCACCGGCGAAGATGGAAATGGAAAAACAGGAGCAGATTGACAGTCTGTTTGAGGAATTAAATAAGCTTGATGCGGAGAAGTCATATGACGGGTACGTTTTAAAAAATGCAGAACAGGCTGAAAACAGTGCTTATGCAAAATGCCTGGCTGCCAGAATGGAAATCCAGGAGGAAAGTTATGCAGTAAAAGAAAAGGAATATGAAGAGAAACTTGAAAGGTTAGGGGTACATAAGATAGAGCCGTCGAACCCTAAAGATATGGCGACACTTAAAGCTATGAGGCAGGATATGGTTTTAGGGGATAAAGGGATTTCTGCCTCGGCTTCTGGAGGTGTTTATGACACGGCTCCAGATTTTAGTATGATTGCGAATGTATATACGCTTTATATTTATGACGGTACATATGAAGGTTATAATTATCGTTACATCAGGGTAAGGGATAATAAGGGATATGATAGGTTGCATTATTATCAGGATAATAATTTGGCAACCAATATCGGAGCAAGCACAGTGTCATCTGTTTTGAATTACAATTTCGGCTATGCGGTATCCTCTCTGCTTGGTTTATTGCCGTATGGGATGGTGCTTGACTGGACATTGGGAAATCTTTTTACTGCATTATCCGGAGTGAATGCAAGTGTAGTTTCATCCGGACAGGGAACTTTCTATGGCGTACGCCATAATGGTGTTACTGAGATGACATATTATTTCTTTTACAATGATGGATGGAGACATATAGGAACGAATGGAACGGCAACTGTAATCCGAGAAGATTATTTTTATGGTAATGTAAACGGAATGCCGGTATCTGAGACCCCGAAGACAACTTTTACAATCAAAGGCAGCCAAAATATCTGGCACGATTATGTAAAGAACTATGCAGGGGTGATGTCTGTCCGGCCGAATTATTGCGATATTGATAATTTCGGGAAGCTGACGATTAAAGGTTATAATAAGGATTACTATTATGCGCCTGTATTTGCAGAAGAGCCGAATGATCTGATATAGCCGGGAGCGGATACCGGATAGGAGGAATATAATATAAAAGGAACCTTGAGTGAGATTGGCGTATAGGAAAAGGAGAGATTGACGGATATGAAAAGGAAAAAGGCGTTTATCATTGTTGTTTCTGTTTTTGCCGTTTTGTTTATCGTATTAGGAGCAGGGCTGTATATTGCCCGTCCGAAGCATGTTTATGCCGAGTATACGGTCTGTTCGGCAGAGGGCGAGACAAAAGAGGTGATTCTGGATGTAACAGTCCATAAAAAATGGTTTGTCAAAAAGCAGCTGTTGGCGGTCTGGAAGCTGACCGGAACAATTACCTTTGACGGAACCGAGTATGTGGACCCGTACGGGGTATATAACAAGAACCATGAGCTGTGGAAGGGGGGAGGCGCGATTCAGTTTGTGGTACCTACGTTAAGTCCCATTGATTTACGGCAAAAGATTGATTTGAATATGAAAAATGAGGACTTAGAGGCCATAAGCCTTCTTGTAGATGACGGTAGCCGGCAGGTTTTTTATTTCGGACCGGCAGATACGGTAGAAAAGCAGAAGGAAATCTCGGATGATATGGTAAATAACGGGGAATCATGGATTATTGGCGGTTATTGAGGATGTGTGCCTGAAAGGAGGTAAGCTTATGAAAAAAAGAACGATATCATTTCTTTTGGTGATTTTTGTGCTGGTTTGCGGTACAGAAACAGCATATGCAGCGTCATACCCCGGAATGGATACGGTGTTTTATGAAACAGATTACGAAGCCAGACGTCAGGCTATTATAGCAAGCTATGATGAAGAGATATATTTAGAGAATAAGGAGGAAATAGAGAAGGGGTTCCAAATTGAAGCCTTATTTGATAAGCTGAGGAGGCTTGACCTGGATATGTATATGGAAGAGACTCATTTACGGGAGACGGAGACCGATGAGGAAATCATAGCTGCCGGGATAGAGAAAATCAGGGAAAAATATTATAAAATGTGCGAATCGTATGAGGAAGAGCTTGCGAAGCTGGGAGTAGTAAAGGTAGAGCCGTCGAACCCTGAGCATAGGGCAATGCTTACCTCGATGCAAAACGGGATGGTTTTGGAAGCAAATGGTTTTTCCGGTCTGTCAGACGGGAGTACCTCCGGGTTTACGCCTGATTTCAATCTGATTAGCATGGGGATTCTGGGGATTGCCCTATTGATATCGTTGTGCCGGAGGGAAGGAAGAGGTCCTGCTGTTAAAAAAGCAGGAGGGCTGTAAAAAGCCAATATTAAGATGGCAAAATGCACGATAGTCACATTTTGTCGAAAAGTAACAAGTGGTTTGATAAATGAATGGAGAAAGATAAAGCTGGACGAGAAGCTTGCCTTGAATGAGGAGGGTGACGGGGTGTATTTTACGATATGGCAGACATTATCGAATGAATTGGAGGATTACGAAGTTATCGCTGCCGAGCTTGAAGGAAATCCGCATTTCATTGTCAAGGGAGATTCGAGAGGATAGAGAGACAGGTATTTGGGACTGTGCGGCAGGCACAGTCCCATTTTTATTTGAAAAAATCTTTTCTTTCTGCCAAAAAGGTGGTATACTTATTTTATTGCAGTATTTTTGGCGGGAGTCATTCAACGGACCGGATGCCCTGCGGACAGAGGTTTTACGAGGAGGCATTTATGAAAACAGTGGAAGATTATATCAGAACCATTCCGGATTTTCCGGAGCCGGGTATTTTGTTTCGCGATGTAACGAGTATTTTGCAGGATGCGGACGGCTTCCGGCTGGCGATGCAGGAGATGCAGAAAAGAATAGAAACAGTGGAGTTTGATGTCATAGCAGGTGCGGAGTCCCGCGGATTTATTTTCGGGGCGCCTCTTGCATACAATTTGAATAAAGCGTTTGTACCGATAAGGAAAAAGGGAAAGCTTCCGTGCGAAACCATAGAGGCAACCTATGAACTGGAATACGGTACGGCAGTGATTGAGATACATAAGGATGCAATTCTGCCGGGACAAAGAGTAGTCATTGTAGACGACTTAATTGCGACCGGAGGCACCATAGAGGCGGCAATACGGCTGGTAGAGCAGCTTGGCGGCAAAGTGGTAAAGGTGTTGTTCTTGATGGAACTTGCAGGCTTGGAGGGCAGAAAGAAACTTGCTGGTTATGATGTGGAAGCAGTCGTAACCTATGCCGGAAAGTAACTGCGGGCAGAGAAAATTTGTTTCATTTCATGGTGGGTTTTACGCAGAAAGGCAAATTTGCCGGAGTAGGGGGCAGCATGGAAACAAAAACGGAAACAAAAATGGCGGCAAAAGAAGGAACTATGCAGAATAAACGGACAGACAAAAAAGAGCTTAGCACGCCGGCTGATTTTACAAGTCCGGAGGAATTATACCAGAAGCTGATTGAGGCAATACGCGCTTATCATCCGTCTACGGATTTGTCGATGGTAGAAAAGGCCTATCATCTTGCGGATGAAGCACACAAGGGACAGTTGCGCAAGTCCGGCGAGCCGTATATTATTCATCCGATTTGTGTGGCGATTCTTCTGGCGGAGCTGGAGTTAGACAAGGAGACCATTATTGCAGGGATTCTGCATGACGTGGTGGAAGATACCGCATATACGTTAGAGGAAATCAAGGAACTGTTCGGTAGCGAAATTGCGCTGTTAGTGGATGGCGTAACGAAGCTGACACAGCTTAATTATTCCAAGGATAAGGTGGAACTTCAGGCGGAGAACCTCCGTAAGATGTTTCTTGCCATGGCAAAGGATATCCGCGTCATTTTGATTAAGCTTGCGGACCGGCTTCATAATCTGCGGACGCTTCAGTACCAGAAGCCGGAAAAGCAGATTGAAAAGGCAAGGGAGACAATGGACATTTATGCGCCTCTGGCACAGCGTCTGGGTATTTCCAAAATTAAAATCGAGCTGGACGATCTGGCGCTGCGCTACCTTGAACCGGAGGTCTGTAAGGACCTGGAAGAAAAGATAGCGCTCCGTAAGGATGAGAGGACAGAGTTTATTAACGGGATTATCGGAGAGGTCGGAAAGCATATCCGGGAGTTCGGAATCCAGGCTGAAATCAGCGGACGTGTGAAACACTTCTTTAGTATTTATAAAAAGATGGTAAACCAGAACAAGACGCTGGACCAGATATATGATTTGTTTGCGGTGCGCATTATGGTAAATACCGTGAAGGACTGCTATGCGGCGCTCGGTATTATCCATGAGATGTATAAGCCGATACCGGGCAGGTTTAAGGACTATATTGCTATGCCGAAGGCGAATATGTACCAGTCCCTGCATACTACGCTTATCGGACCGAACGGTACGCCGTTTGAAATTCAGATTCGTACGTTTGAAATGCACCGGACTGCGGAATATGGTATCGCGGCGCATTGGAAGTATAAGGAAACGCAGAACGGGGTAAAGACTTCCGTTACGGAGGAGGAAAAGTTGGCATGGCTGCGCCAGATTCTGGAGTGGCAGCAGGAAATGTCAGACAGCAAGGAGTTTTTAAGTTCTATTAAGGATGACCTTGACTTATTTTCTGATCGTATTTATTGCTTTACACCGAGCGGGGATGTAAAAAACCTGCCGGCAGGCTCCTGTCCGGTGGATTTTGCCTATGCAATCCACAGTGCGGTAGGAAATCAAATGGTTGGCGCCAGGGTAAACGGAAAAATGGTGCCGATTGAGTACCGTCTGCAGAACGGGGATCGTGTCGAGATTGTCACGTCCCAGAATACGAAGGGACCGAGCCGTGACTGGCTCTCAATTGTAAAGAGCACGCAGGCGAAAAATAAAATCAACCAGTGGTTTAAGACGGAGTTAAAGGACGATAATATTGTCCGCGGGAAGGAACTGCTTGCCACCTATTGTAAGGCGAAGGGAATCTCCCTTCCGGAGATTGCAAAGCCGGAGTTTATGGCTGTCTGCACACGGAAGTACGGATTCCGTGACTGGGATGCGGTGCTTGCCGCAATCGGACAGGGCGCCTTAAAGGAAGGCCAGATTGCAAATCGTCTGAAGGAGGAGTACAGTAAAAAGAAAAAACAGGAGATTACGGATGAAAAGCTGCTTGAAACTATAGGAACTGCAAAGGAAATAAAGCCGGCTTTGGGCAAAGCAAAGCCGGGGCTTACCGTACAGGGACTGGAGGATGCGGCAGTGCATCTTTCCAAGTGCTGTTCTCCGGTGCCGGGGGATGAGGTAATCGGCTTTGTGACAAGAGGCCGGGGCGTTTCCGTCCACCGGACCGACTGTATCAATATTGTCAATGCCTCAGAAGATGACAGAAAGCGGATGATTTCCGTGGAGTGGAGTTATCCAGAGGATTTGAAAGCATCCGGAAGCTATTTTGCAGAGATTAAGATTTATGCCAATAACCGGAGCGGGGTGCTGTTGGATATTTCCAGAATATTTACAGAAAATAAGATAGATATTGCCTCGTTAAATTCCCGTACAAGCAAGCAGGGAACCGCAACGATTACGGTTGGCTTCCAAGTGAAGGGAAAGGAACAGCTCCAGTATCTGATTACGAAAATCGGAACGGTAGAGAGCGTACTCGACGTGGCGCGGACGACCGGCTGACAGGAAGGAGCAGGGTATGGTAAAGGTATACGGAATCAGGGTAAGTCTGTTTGTTACAAACTGCTACCTTGTTATAAATGAAGAAAGCAACGAGGGATTTTTGATTGACCCGGGTGGGAATGAGGAAAGAATTTTTGATGTTTTAGCAGAGAAGGAAGTAAAGCTTGTGGCAATTTATCTGACCCATGGGCATCTGGACCATATGATGGCGGCAGAGCGGCTCCGCGAGGAATATGAGGTGCCGGTTTACTGCCATACGGCGGAGCTTGCGGTGCTGGCGGACCCGGTGCAGAATCTGACCAGCCGGTTTTTGAGACATTCCTATGTACTGAACGGGGCAGAGCCTCTTTCGGACGGGGCGGAGTTTGTAACGGCAGGAATCCGGGTGAAGCTGATTTCTACGCCGGGGCATACGCCGGGCGGGTGCTGTTATTATCTGCCGGAGGAGGGTATTTTGTTTTCCGGGGATACCTTGTTTTACAGAAATATTGGAAATACAGAATTCCCAGGCGGCAGCATGGCAGTCCTTTCCAATTCTATCCGGGAGAAGCTGTATGTGCTTCCGGAAGAGACGACGGTGTATGCCGGGCACGGAGAGGAAACGGATATTGGTTCGGAAAAGCGGGAAAACCCTTTTGTCCCGGCAATCTGAATCAGAGGAGACGGAAGGAACAGAGAAAAAATGATTCAATTAAGGCTGACGAACGAGGCGTTCGAGCAGGATATCAGACCGTTAGTAACATCGTTTTTCCCAAAGGAGGAGCTTACCGTTTTTTATGACGGGGAAGCGGCAGAGGAAGGCTTCCGCTATCTTCTGACCGGAGAATGGGGTGAAGACGGTTTTTTACTTTGCCTGTACCGGGATACGGACAGGGCGAGGGCAGTACAAAGTGAAAGGAAGGCGTTGCCGCTTACAGAGCGGAAACGGTATCGTGACGAGGTGAAGCGGGCAGTGTACCGGATGCTTTCCGCAGAAACGGGACGCACGCTTCCCTGGGGGACATTAACCGGAGTGCGGCCGGTGAAACAGGTATTAGAGCGTCTTATAGAGGGGGAAAGCCCGGAATCCATCGATGCATTTTTACAAACGGAGTATTATTGCTCTAAGGAAAAGCGGGAGCTGAGTCTTACGGTGGCGACAAAAGAGAAAAAGCTGCTGACGCAGTTAGATTATAAAAACAGTTATAGTCTGTATCTTGGGATACCCTTTTGTCCTACTACCTGTCTGTATTGCTCATTTACTTCTTATCCATTGGAACGGTTTGGACATCTCACTGGTGATTATGTAGAAGCTTTGAAACAGGAAATTGCAGCAAGTGCGGACCTTTTGTCCGGAAAGCGCCTGGCAACGGTTTATTTCGGCGGCGGAACGCCGACGGCACTTTCCGTAGAGGAGCTGCGGGAGGTGATTGCTGCGGTAAAGGAATATTTCCCGGTGGAACAGGCGGCGGAGTGGACCGTAGAGGCCGGGAGACCGGACAGCATTACATCGGAGAAGCTGCAGATGTTAATGGAGGAAGGGGTTACAAGAATCTCAATCAATCCGCAGAGCATGAACCAGAAGACATTAGAACTCGTCGGGAGACGGCATACGGCAGAGCAGATTGTGGAAGCCTATACGGCAGCAAGGGCAGCGGGCTTTACCAATATCAATATGGATTTGATTTTGGGACTGACCGGGGAAAATGCAGAGGATGTCGAGGAAACGCTCCGGCAGGTCGGAGCACTTGCACCGGACAGCGTTACCGTGCATACACTCGCATTAAAGCGCGCGGCAAGGCTGAATATCGAACGGGAGCAGTACCGCGGCATGGACGCGGTTTGTGTGAACGGTATGTTAGAGGCATCCATCCGGTTTGCAAAGCAGTACGGATACGAGCCATATTATCTGTACCGTCAGAAAAATATGGAGGAAAATCTGGAAAATGTGGGGTATGCCAAGGAAGGAAAAGAGGGTCTTTACAATATTCTGATTATGGAAGAAAAGCATTCGATTCTTGCGCTGGGTGCAGGCGGGACGACAAAGCTGGTGCTTCCGGGCGGACGTATTGAGCGTTCGGAGAATGTAAAGAGCTTAAAGGATTATCTGGAACGCACGGATGAAATGATAGCAAGAAAGCAGGCGTTTTTCCGGCGATATGCAGAGACCTAGCGGGAAGAGGAAAATTACGAGGAGGATATCATGTACAGCGGTACGGACGATTTTGAACGCGTATATCATAACATACTGGAAGTATATAAGAAAAATGGAATCGAAGCAACAGTGCAGGGGGACTTAGAAGACGCCTTTGACCATGGGGTGCTGGTAACAAAGACCGTGCGTCTGCTGTGCGAGGCACTGGAACTGTCGGACGAGTTTAAGGGACAGGTCCTTACGGCAGCCGGTCTGCATGATGTCGGGAAATTAAAGCTTGGACAGTTCCTGTACGGCCGTGATAAGAATGCAATGCACGTAGAGGAAATGCGCTATATGCGGATGCACGCAGAGATGGCGCGGAACATGCTGCAGCTTTGCGGTTATCCTGATACGATTGTACAGGCAGTGTACCACCACCATGAAAATTATGATGGTTCCGGGTATCCGGATAATCTGGCAGGCATCAAAATTCCGCTGTCTGCCCGGATTTTAAAGGTATGCGATACGTTCTGCGCCCTGATTTCGGAGCGCCCTTACCGGAAGGCGTTTGAGTTTGATACGGCGTTGGAGATGATGATAGAGGATTCCAAAGACCTGGATATGGGAATTTTTCTGGAGTTTATGAAATTGTACCATTCTGAAGCATTTGAAGAAATCAGGGACTATGCAGAATTTTTAAATCAGAAAAAACACTATTTACATGGAGCGTAAAATAGTGTAATATTATTATATGAGTTTTGAGAGCCTTCGGGATTCGAAAAGGATAAAGGAGGAGAGAACAATGGCAGAGTCGATGTCCGGCTTAAAGAGAAGTCACCGCTGTACAGAGGTGAGTAACCGCAATATAGGCGAAAATGTGACTGTTATGGGGTGGGTACAGAAGAGCCGTAATAAGGGCGGAATTATATTTTTGGATTTGCGCGACCGTTCCGGTCTGCTGCAGATTATATTCGAGGAGGATACCTGCGGATGTGAAAATTTTGAAAAAGCAGAGAAACTCCGGAGCGAATTTGTAATCGCGGTAAAGGGGAAAGTGGTAGCGCGTTCCGGTGCAGTAAATGAAACAATGGTGACCGGTGATATTGAAGTGCGCGCGGAGGAGCTCCGGATTCTTTCCGAGGCGGATGTGCCGCCGTTCCCGGTGGAGGAGGATTCAAAGACGAAGGAAGAGCTTCGTCTGAAATACCGTTACCTTGACCTTCGCCGGCCGGATTTACAAAGAAACCTGATGATGCGCAGCAAAGTGGCGACCCTGACAAGGCAGTTTCTTGCCGAGGAAGGCTTCCTTGAAATTGAGACTCCGATGCTGACAAAGAGTACGCCGGAGGGAGCCAGGGATTATCTTGTGCCGAGCCGTGTGCATCCGGGCAGCTTTTATGCGCTGCCGCAGTCGCCGCAGCTGTTTAAGCAGCTTCTGATGGTGTCCGGCTATGACCGTTATTTCCAGATTGTAAAGTGTTTCCGTGATGAGGATTTGAGAGCGGACCGTCAGCCGGAGTTTACCCAGATTGACATGGAGCTTTCTTTTGTGGATATTGAGGATGTATTGGATGTAAATGAGCGTCTGCTGCAGAAGCTGTTTAAGGAAGTGCTGGATGTGGAGGTGACGCTTCCGCTTCCGCGTATGACATGGCAGGAGGCCATGGACCGCTTCGGCTCTGATAAGCCGGATACCCGTTTCGGGATGGAGCTTACGAATGTGTCGGACACAGTGGCAGGCTGCGGGTTCGGCGTATTTACCGGGGCGCTCGCAAACGGCGGTTCCGTACGCGGTATTAATGCAAAGGGACAGGCGGGAATGCCGCGTAAGAAGATTGATGCGCTGACAGAGTTTGCAAAGGGCTATGGGGCGAAGGGACTCGCGTACCTTGCAGTGGAAGCGGACGGAAGCTATAAGTCTTCCTTTGCAAAGTTTATGACAGAGGAGGAACTGAAAGCGCTGGTAGCTGCTATGCAGGGAGAAGCGGGAGATTTGCTTTTGTTTGCCGCGGATAAAAATAAAGTAGTTTACGATGTACTTGGCGCGCTCCGCCTGGAACTGGCGAAGCAGCTGGGACTGCTTGAGAAAGACCAGTATAATTTCCTGTGGGTGACAGAATTTCCGCTGTTGGAGTACAGTGAGGAAGAAGGACGCTACGTGGCGATGCACCACCCGTTTACGATGCCGATGGAAGAAGACCTTGCGCTTCTTGATACCGACCCGGGGAAGGTGCGTGCAAAAGCCTACGATATCGTACTGAACGGCACGGAAATCGGAGGGGGCTCCGTGCGTATTTTCCAGAACCACATACAGGAAAAGATGTTTGAGATGTTAGGATTTACAAAAGAGGCAGCCTATGAAAGATTCGGCTTCTTACTGAATGCATTCCGATACGGTGTACCTCCGCATGCCGGTCTGGCATATGGTCTGGACCGTCTGGTAATGCTGATGGCGAAAGAGGATTCCATCCGCGACGTCATTGCATTCCCGAAGGTAAAGGATGCGTCCTGTCTGATGACGGATGCGCCGAATGTCGTCGATGAAAAGCAGCTGGAGGAGCTGGCATTGCACATTGCGGCAGAGCCTGAGGTGTAAGGGGTAGGAGCGCAGAATCCGTTGTCCTCATGTTTTGAGTAAGGAGAAGACTATGCGTATACCGAAAATGCCGGAGCAGGTAAAGGACCTGTTGAGAAGGCAAGGAATAAAGGAAGAAGATATTTTAACAGGGGTAAAGACCGATATGAATACCGCCTGCGACTATGCGGACGGTTATGTGGTACTGACAAAGGAGAAGCTTGCAGTGGTTTCTTCTCCAGCAGTACCCTCGGCAGTACATACGTTTAAGGGTTATCCGCAGGAGGAGCTTGTAGAAGCACTGCGGGAGTGGGCAGTAACGGTGTATTCCGCAGAGGAGCTTTTGGAATTAAAAATCGAGCGTCAGGTGGCATGTGCCGTGCTGACTGCGGAGGTAAACGGTACGGAGCGTATTCTCGCTGCGTTTTCCAATCTTTGTATAAAAAATGCATACGAGCTGGTACGCCGCTTTCAGAATCCGGACAGGGGTATGGAAGCGGAGGAGAGCGAGGAAGAGGAGTTTTGTCCGAAGTGCGGGACGATGTATCCGGACCAGAACCGGAAGGTCTGTCCGAGGTGTATGGACCGGAAGTCTGTGTTTTTCCGTACCCTTGTATACTTTAAACCGTATACCGGCGCAATCGTGCTTTTGTTTGTCAGCATTATTATGACAGCGGTGCTGAATCTGGTATGGCCGTATTTAAGCGGAAGAGTATTATATGATTATGTACTCGAGAAAAACTTTGCGTTTTTAGAACCGCTCGGCATAAAGAACATAGAGGCAGTGACCGCATTGCTGCTCATCGTAATCGTGATGTTCCTGACAAAGCTGGTGCTGCAGCTGTTTCAGATTATACACGGAGTTATTACGGCAAAAGTGGTAGTGAATGTTGTCCGCGATATGAAGAAGGATGTCTTTCATCAGATGGGAAAGCTTTCCATCCAGTTTTTTAAGAGCAGACAGACCGGAAGCCTGATGACGCGCGTGTTAAGCGACGCGGACCGTGTTACCGGGTTCTTTGTAGACGTAATGCCGTATGCATTTGTCCATGGCTTCACGATTGTGTCTACTTTGATTGTAATGTTTCTCATGCGCTGGCAGCTGGCTCTTGCAGCAATGGTGCTGATGCCGATTACGATGATTATCAGCTTAAAGCTGCGTCCGAAGCTCTGGGGCCTGTTCGGCCGCCGGCACAGGAAGGAGCGTACTGTAAACAGCAATGTCAATGACAACCTGACCGGAGCCCGCGTAGTAAAGGCGTTCGGCCAGCAGGAAAATGAAATTGTGCGCTTTGAAAAGGGAAATCGCAGCTTATCCGAGGCAGAAATCGATATTGTCCGCTATGACAATAAGTTTACGGCAATTTTCTCTGCGGCGAGAGAGCTGATTAACCTGATTGTCTGGGTTCTCGGCGTATTGTTTGTACTCGGGACAGACTATTTTGAAGTGGGAATGCTGTTGACGTTTATCGGCTATGTCGGCCAGCTGAACGGTCCGATTAACTTTTTCTCCCGCTTTTTCTATAACTGGTCAGACAGTATGAACAGTTCCCAGCGTATGTTTGAGATTCTGGATTCTATTCCGGAGATTACGGAGCGCGAGAAGGCGGTGCGGCTTCTTGAGCCTGAGGGTGAAATCGTACTTGACCATGTGACCTTCGGGTATGAGGTCAGCAAGCCGATTTTAAAGGATATTACGTTACATATCAAGCCGGGAGAGATGTTGGGAATTGTCGGACGCTCCGGTGCGGGTAAGACGACGCTTGTCAATCTGATTTCCCGTATGTATGACCCGCAGGAGGGACAGATTTTTATAGACGGGGTCAATGTAAAGGATATGGCGTTTTATGATTTGCGCCGCAACGTCGCCATGGTGTCCCAGGAGACTTATATTTTCATGGGTACGGTAGAGCAGAATATCGCTTATGCCAATCCGGCGGCAACAAAGGAGCAGATTATCGAGGCGGCGGTGCTGGCAAGCGCCCACGAGTTTATTCTGCGGATGCCGGACGGTTATGATACGGTAATCGGTTCTTCCGGAAGACAGCTTTCCGGCGGAGAGCGGCAGCGTATTTCTATCGCCCGTGCCATTCTGGCGAATCCGAAGATTCTGATTCTCGATGAGGCGACCGCCTCGGTGGATACGGAGACAGAGAAAGCAATCCAGTGTTCCATGCAGTATCTGGTAAAGAACCGTACAACGCTTTCGATTGCGCACCGTCTCTCTACCCTGCGGGATGCGGACCGGCTGATTGTCATCGACCATGGCAGGATTACGGAGGAGGGCACCCAGGCAGAGTTAGAGGAGCTCCACGGAACATATTATAAATTGATGGAACTGCAAACGAAGGCTCTTGCAATGAAAGGGCTGGAATAGGAGGATATTGTGGCTGAAGAGTTTAATTTAGGTCAGATGGAAGAAGAAACCGAAGCAATGCTCAGACTCCGGTATCTGACGCCGGACACGGCAGCATTTGCAAAGACTGCAGGCGGATTTGTGAGTCTGCAGACAGGGGAGGAGTCCTATCCGCGAGTACAGGTGGTCCGTATGTTTCCGTTCTCAGAGCCGGAAAAGTATGTTTCTATCCGCACGGCGGAAGAAACTTCAAGGGAAATCGGTGTAATAGAAAATCTGGGGACATTTCCAAAGGAAGTGCGCGAAATGTTAGAGGAGCAGCTGGAGCTGCGCTACTTTACACCGGTGATTACAAAGATTTATCAGATTAAGGATGAATACGGCTATGCTTATTTTGATGTAGAAA
This sequence comes from uncultured Lachnospiraceae bacterium, assembly GCA_910577175.1. Taxonomy (GTDB): domain Bacteria; phylum Bacillota; class Clostridia; order Lachnospirales; family Lachnospiraceae; genus SIG307. The sequence continues at coordinate 206,456 of CAJTLU010000001.1, forward strand.
CGGACCGGGGCCGTTGCCGTTTTGTCATTCATATGGGCGGCAATGCGGTTGTGCATCTTTCCGATGTAAGAATCCTGATTTCCGATATTGATGAGAACCGGTTTGAAATACCGGATGTAACGAAGCTTACGGTAAAGGAACAGAAACGTCTGGATTTGTTCCTGTAATGTGAGAGAGGGAAATGGTATGATATTAAAGTTTGATTTAAGTAAGGAGGAGCTGGGGGCGCTGGCGTTAGAAGCAGGCGAAGAGGTTCTTTATGCGGTGCCATATGACTGCAGTCTGACAGGGCGGTATGTGGAACGGGCGTTTACGGTTGTGACCGGAACGAGGCTGATTCTGCTTTGCGGCGGTGTAAAGGAGTCGGAGTATCTGCTTGCGGACTATGATGCGGTCAAGGCAGAACCGCGGATTAACTGCGGCGTACTGTATGCGGTTAAGGACGGACAAGAGTTTTTGCTGGTTCGTTATTCTTCAAGGCACCTTGCAAGGTACGCGTATGTAGCGCGGGGAATTGCACTTTTAAAAGCGGGAAGCAAAGAGCGGGCATGCAGTGATGAGAATGAAAAAAGCTGTTTTGTCTGCGGAAGGGCGCTTCCGGGAACCAAGGAGTGTCCGCATTGTAACCGGAAAAACAGAGGTGTCATACACCAGATGATGGAGCTGCTGGCATCCTATAAGGCGCAGATGGCACTGATTGTGCTTCTGATGGTGCTTGCCGCAGTTGTGACTCTGTTAAGCCCCGAGGTGCAAAAGCATCTGGTGGACGATGTCCTGCACAGAGGGGACGGGAATTACCCGCTTGCATTTTTGCTTTTAGGAGGGATGTTCTTACTCGGAATCGGCATGGCGGCAATTAACATCGGGAAAAGCTACTGCTGTGCAAAGCTGGGCTCAGCTATTGCAAAGGACCTGCGTTCCAGGCTTTATCAGAAGATTCAGATTCTGTCGCTTTCATTTATCCATGACAAGCGTCCGGGCGAGTTAATGAACCGGCTGATGCATGATACCAGCAGAATCCGCTTTTTCATGGAAAATATTTTCTGTAACTTGTTTACGGTCTGCATTATTTTTGTGTCCGTCGTGGTTTATATGCTGGTTCTGAACTGGAAGCTGGCATTGATTGCATTTATTCTTGTGCCGGTGGCAGGGGCAGTGTCCATGCTGTGGAGAAAGAATATCCACCGCAGGTTCCGTTTACAGGGAAAAAAGTCGGATGACGTACATAGCGCCCTGCAGGATGTTATTTCCGGTATGAATGTGGTAAAGGGCTACGGAAAGGAAACGGAAGAGTCGGATAAGTTTAATCTTTATTCGGATGTATTTGCCAACGTACAGAAGCGGAACGAGGTGTTCTGGGCAATGTTTTTCCCGCTGCTTTCCTTCCTGATGGGAGTCGGTGTGTATTTTGTTATCTTTTCCGGCGGTCGTGAGGTACTCGGAGAGACGATGACCATTGGCGAACTGATGCAGTTTGTGAATTATACTTCCCTGTTGTATACCTACCTCGGGTGGCTAAACAATATGCCGAAGCAGCTGATGGACCTGATTACCAGTACGGAGCGTATCAATGACGTACTTTCGCAGGAGCCGCAGATTCAGAACACGGAAAAGGCATGTAAGCCGGAGATTAAGGGAGCCATCGAGCTTCGCAATGCGTCGTTCGGATATCATTCCTATGACCCGGTGTTAGAGGGAATCAATCTTACGGTGCAGCCGGGCGAGATGATCGGGCTTGTCGGTGCATCCGGCACAGGAAAGTCTACCCTGATTAATCTGATTATGCATCTGTATGATGTGGACAGCGGTGCGCTGTATGTAGACGGTGAGGATATCAGGGATATTGATATTGATTACTACCATTCCAAAATCGGCGTGGTGCTACAGGAGACGTTCCTGTTCTCCGGTACGATTTATAACAATATCCGCTATGCAAAGCCGGATGCTACCGAAGAGGAGGTCATCCGGGCGGCGAAGATGGCAAATGCCCATGACTTTATCTGCCGGATGCCGGACGGCTACAATACCTACGTCGGCGAGAAGGGAAGCCGCTTATCGGGCGGAGAGCGCCAGAGAATTGCGATTGCGCGCGCCATCCTGAACAATCCGAAGATTCTGATTCTGGATGAGGCGACGGCAAGCCTTGATACGGAGAGCGAGTACCTGATTCAGACTGCGTTAGAGCGTCTGACTTCCGGGAAAACGACCTTTGCCATTGCACATCGTCTGTCCACCTTAAAGGACGCCGACCGTCTGGTTGTAATCGACAAGCACCGCATTGCGGAAATCGGTACCCATGAGGAGCTGATGGCACGCCGGGGTATTTATTACGGTCTTGTAACGGCGCAGCTTGAGATGCAGGCGGGAAAAGAGGAGAGCGTTCCTGCATAATCGCTCCCTATTGTTGTAAAAACAATAAAAAAATTATAAAAAAACAGCTAAAAACATTTGACATTGAAGGAAAAGAATGTTATGATAATAGCGGTATATAAAGTGCCGCTATTATTTATTTTTTCGGAGGGAACATCTATGAACAAAGGTACTGTTAAGTGGTTCAACAACCAGAAGGGTTTTGGTTTCATCAGCGATGAGCAGGGAAATGATGTATTCGTACATTACACCGGTTTAAACATGGAGGGCTTCAAGTCCCTGGAAGAAGGTCAGGCTGTTGAGTTCGAGATCGTACAGGGCGCTAAGGGACCGCAGGCTACGAATGTAACCAAGTTATAATTCAAGTAAGTTTTTCAGTGTACCTTTTTCTCATATATAAATTGTGGTTTGATTTTTATACGGAATAAGTTATATTGTAATAACGAATTGAGAGTAAGGGGATATCGCCAGACGGTATCCCTTTCCTATTTTTGCATCGGCGTGCCGGACAGCGTAAGGTCCGGCGATTGGAGGATTGGAAGAATGGAAACCGGATGGAAGGACAGTGTAAAGAAAGCCGGATGGCCGGTGCTTTCTTATAGTGTGATTTCACTGCTTGCAGTAGTATTGGCAGTGGTACGTCTTGTGGTCCGCGGAGAGGATTCCGACGTAAAGGTTACCTGGTGGGAACTGCTGCAGCTCTTTTTTGTTCCGGCTCTGTTTTTCGCAGCGGGGTACCTTGCCACGGCAAAGTGCGGACTGAAAAAGATAAAGGCGCAGACAGCGTTTCTGGCTGCCATGATTTTTTCGGCGCTTTTACTGGGACTCTGGTATGTCTGGCTGGATGGCTACGTGTTATGCAACCTGCCGGCGGCGGAATGCGGAATTGCGATAGATCTCTGGCTGCGGAAGAGGATGATTGCTTATGGATACGAATATACGTATCTGGCAAATACGGATATGTACCGCTATGCGGTGCTGCCGCTGCTTCATTTTGCGGTAAGGGTGCTCTGTTGGATGTGTTATCTGTGGGGGAACCGGAAGGCAGTTTCCCGCAGAAAATCAAAATAGAATAATGCAACAAAGGATGAGGACGGACAGATGCAGTTATTAAAAGACAGAATCCGCAGGGACGGAATTGTAAAAGAAGGAAACGTACTGAAGGTAGACAGCTTTTTAAATCACCAGATGGATATTGCGCTGTTAAATGAAATTGGCAGGGAATTCAGGCGCCGGTTTGCAGACAAGGACATTACAAAGATTCTTACGATAGAGGCATCCGGTATCGGAATTGCCTGCATTACAGCACAGTATTTTAACGTGCCGGTCGTGTTTGCGAAGAAAGCACAGAGCATCAATATTGACGGCGAAGTGTATTCTTCTAAAATAGAGTCCTTTACACATAAGAAAGTATATGATGTGATTGTGTCCAGACGTTTCCTGAACAGTGAGGACCGGGTGCTGATTATTGATGATTTCCTTGCAAACGGCTGCGCGCTTTTAGGACTTCTGGAGATTGTAGAGAGTGCAGGAGCAAAGACCGAGGGTATCGGTATTGTCATTGAAAAGGGCTTCCAGGACGGCGGGGAGAAGATTCGCAGACAAGGGATTGCACTGGAGTCCCTGGCAATCGTGGATGCGATGGACGCAGAGAAAGGAACGGTAGTATTCCGCGGGGAATAAGGCGATAGGAGAACTGTTATGAAACTAATTGCAAGATATTGCAGACCGTATGCAGGACGGATGCTGTTTGGTTTTCTGATTAAGATTGCAGGAACCTTTGCAGACCTCGGGTTGCCATGGGTTTTGTCTTACATATTGGACGAGGTGGTACCGCTTGGTGAAATCAGGCCGGTACTTTACTGGGGCGCCGTTATGCTGTTTCTTGCCATTGCAGCAAGGTATTGCAATATCTGGGCAAACCGGAAGGCGTCGTTAGTTGCAAGTGACGTAACCCGTGCGGTGCGTCACGATTTATTTGTAAAAACCATGGGACTTTCGGGAAGCCAGACGGACCGTCTGCATATTCCTTCCCTGATTTCCCGTATGACTTCAGATACATATAATATTCATCAGATGGTAGGAATGATGCAGCGGCTTGGCGTGCGCGCTCCTATTATTTTGCTTGGCGGAATTATCATAACCTTTACGATGGAGCCGGTTCTGACCCTTGTGCTGGTCGTTCTTCTGCCGGTTCTCGGCGGGCTGATTTTCTATATTTCGGGGAAAGGCATTCCGCTCTATAAAAAGGTGCAGGCGGCTGTGGATTCCATGGTACGCATTATGCGTGAAAATATTTCCGGTATCCGCGTCATTAAGGCGCTTTCCAAGACCGAATATGAGAAAGCCCGTTTTGCCCATGCCAGTGAGGACACGGTAGAACGTGAGCTTCATGCAGGACATGTGATGGCGCTGTCCGGTCCTGTGATCAGCCTGCTGCTGAACATCGGATTAACGCTTGTGGTGGTGGCAGGAGCCTACCGGGTAAATTCCGGCGCCAGTGAGCCGGGTAAAATCGTGGCATTTCTGTCTTACTTTACCATGATTCTGAATGCAGTGATTATGATTAACCGTATTTTTGTCGTAGCTTCTAAGGCAACGGCGTCTGCAGACCGTATCGAAGAGGTATTAGGCGCGCCGGAGGAGCTTTTGCTGCAGCAGGGAGAAGAGACCGGGGCACAAAGGGAAAATGTGCCGCATGTCGAGTTCCGGGGCGTTTCCTTTGGCTATCATGCGGGAGCCGGGGAACGGGAGAAGTATTGTATACAGGACATTTCGTTTTCCCTGCGCCATGGGGAAAGCCTTGGTATTATCGGTGCTACGGGAAGCGGAAAGACGACGCTTTTGAATCTTTTGATGCGTTTTTATGATGTAACGGAGGGACAGATTCTGGTAGACGGACAGGACATACGCGAGATACCGCCGGAGGAGCTCCGGAGCCGTTTTGGAGTGGTATTCCAGAATGACGTGGTGTTCGCGGATACCTTACAGGAGAATATTTCCTTTGGCAGACAGCTCGGTGACGAGGAGGTGTCGGTTGCCGCGGAATGTGCGCTCGCGGCGGGCTTTATCCGGGAAAAGGAGGACGGGTTCCTCCATAAAGCGGCAATTAAGGGCGCAGACCTTTCCGGCGGGCAAAGACAGCGGCTTTTGGTGGCAAGGGCACTTGCCGGGATGCCGGAGCTTCTTTTGTTAGACGATGCGTCTTCGGCGTTAGATTACCGTACAGATGCAGATATCCGGAAAAATATCAGGGAGCAGTATGCCGACACGACAACGATTCTGGTAGCACAGAGAGCTTCTTCGGTCATGCAGATGACCCATATTCTGGTTCTTGAGGAGGGCATGTGTATCGGGTACGGAACCCACGAGGAGCTGATGCAGCAGTGTGCGGTGTACCGGGAGATAGCAGAGCTTCAAATGGGCGATGTAGAGTAAGCGGAGGGCGAAGATGAAACGATTGTTACGATATATGGCAAATTACAAATACCATCTGTGTCTGGCGCTGCTTCTGGCGCTTTCCAGTAATCTGTTCGCGCTGGTAGGGCCGATGCTTTCGGGAAAAGCAGTCAATGTAATTGCAGAGGGAAAGGGTGCCGTGGATTTTGGCATGGTATGGTACTATGCAGGAATTATGATTGTGTTTTATATTGTTTCTGCGGTGCTTTCGTATGTGTTATCCATTCTGATGCTGCATATTGCGCAGCGCCTTGCAGGACGTCTGCGGAAAGATTTGTTTGACCGTCTGCTGTCCCTGCCGACGGGATACTTTGACCGGAATCAGGCAGGCGATATTATCAGCCGTGTTTCTTACGATATCGATGTAATCGCGACCTCGGTATCCAATGACTTTGTTCAGGTGGCGGCCAGCGTAGTTACGGTCGTAGGCTCGTTTGTTATGATGGTTGTGATTTCGCCAAAGCTTGTGCTTGTCATGTTTTTAATGATTCCACTTTCTGTATTTTATACGAGATACATGGCAAAAAAGACGCGTCCTCTGTTCCGGAAGCGTTCGGCGAAGGCGGGAGAATTAAACGGTATGGTGGAAGAGCTGATTACGGGACAAAAAACAATTCAGGCATATGCGAGAGAAAAAGTAATGACGGAGCGCTTTGACATGAAAAATGAAGAGGCAGTCCGTGCATACTATGATGCAGATTATTACGGAAGCATTATCGGACCTACCGTCAACTTCTTAAATAATTGCTCCCTGACGGTAGTAACGGTTGCAGGTGCTGTATTGTATCTGTTAAAGCAGCTCCTGTTAGGCGATATTTCTTCCTTTGTATTGTATTCCAGAAAGCTTCTGGGGCCTTTTAACGAGCTTGCTAATATCGTCAGTGAAATCCAGTCGGCGCTTTCTGCGGCAGAGAGGGTGTTCCGTGTCATCGAGGAACCGACGGAAACGGAAGATGTATATGGTGCGGTTACGTTGGAGAATGTAAAGGGAAATGTGACAATGAAAAAGGTCTGCTTTTCTTATCTGCCGGAGAAGCCGGTTATCCATGACTGGTCCATGCAGGCAAAGGCAGGGGAGCTGGTAGCGATTGTTGGTCCGACCGGAGCCGGAAAAACGACGATTATCAACCTTTTGATGCGTTTTTATGACCCGCAGAGCGGCGAAATCCGTGTGGATAATTATGAAAACCGTGAGATTACGATGAGGAGTCTCCGGGCATCTTATGCAATGGTGTTACAGGATACCTGGGTGTTTGAAGGAACAGTACATGAAAATATTGCATACGGCAGGGAAGGAGCAGGACGGGAGGAAGTGGTTGCAGCTGCAAAGGCGGCAGGTGTGCATGAGTTTGTAAAGCGTCTGCCGGACGGATATGATACGGTAATCACCGAGGACGGAGTAAATTTATCGAAGGGACAGAAACAGCTTTTGACGATTGCGCGGGCAATGCTTTCCGAGGCAAAGATGCTGATTCTGGACGAGGCGACTTCCAATGTTGATACAAGAACAGAACTCAGAATCCGTGAAGCAATGTTAAAGCTGATGCAGGGAAAAACCTGTTTTGTAATTGCACATCGCCTTTCCACAATCCAGAATGCCGACCGGATTATTGTCGTAAACGGGGGAAAAATCGAAGAAAGCGGCACCCATGCGGAGCTAATGGAAAAACAAGGGTTTTATTATAAACTTTATGCTTCACAGTTCCGTTAAATTGTGGTAAAATAGACGCGAAGGAAGAGAACAGGTCACAGGATAAAGTGCGCTTAGGGGAACACGGCGGCTGTGGGCGTCATAAGGAAGGATAGGATTATGAGCGGTTTTTTTAACGTAGACAATAAGTTTTTCACGGCTATGGGCAAGCTGTTCGATTTGTTTGTTCTTGGCATAATGTGGCTTTTGTGTTCCGTAGGCGGCATATTATTCGGAGGCTATCTGATTGGCTCAGGACTCGTGCAGTGGGGAAATGGCTGGGACATAGGGCGGCTTTTATTCGTTGTCGTCATGGTAATTTCCCTTTTGCTGATTCTTGCGACCGGTCCTGCAAGTACGGCGTTTTATTATGCGGTTGTCAAGGTTGTCCGGAGGGAGCGCAGCTATATTTTAAAGGAGTTCCTGCGCTCGTTTAAGTTAAATTTTAAGCAGGGCGTAATCGTGATGCTGGTTTATAGTATTTTTTTGCTGCTGATGTATTTTAATATGGATTATGCAGTCCAGCTGACAAAGGAAGGTTCCAAATATGGCAGCGTGATGTACGGTGTATTTATTGCGTTAGCGCTTCTTTTATTATTTACGGTATTGTATATTTTCCCACTGCTGTCCCGCTTTACGGTAACGATAAAGCATTTATTTAAGTGGGCGTTTTTTTTGGCGTTCCGGCATCTGCCATCGACACTTCTGCTGCTTGTTCTATTTGTGGCAACGGCGGTGATGATGTATTTTTCATTTATGTACATGCCGTTTCTGGTTTTGTTTCTTCCGGGAATCTATACGCTGGTTGCGTCGTTTCCGATTGAAAAAATATTGAAAAAGTATATGCCGAAAGAAGAGGAAGAAGACGACGAGTCAGGGATTGACCGTTGGTATAATGAGTAAAAACAGGAGGGTTCTATGGAGAAAAAATTATTTGATATGATGCAGTGGGGAAGGATTGAGGGAGTTGTTTATGCAGAAGAGGATAAGCCGTATGAGTTTTTAGGCGTACACGAGCAGGATGGCGGAAGTCTGGTACAGGCATACTTTCCGGATGCCCGCGCGGTGAGTGTGGTTACCGGGAAAGAGGAAACTCCGATGGAGCGCGTGGACGAGTCAGGATTTTATGCGGCGTATTTTACAAAAAAGAAGCTTGAGGCATATCATTACCGTGTTGCTTATGATGACGGGGAGATAATGGCGGAGGATATTTACCGGTTTGCGCCGACGATTTCCGAAGAAGAAATGGAACTGTTCTCCAAGGGGATTCATTATACGGTATATCAGATGCTGGGAGCGCATCCGATGACGGTGGACGGAGTGAGAGGCGTGCGTTTTGCGGTCTGGGCGCCGAATGCGGTGAGGGTCAGCGTAGTTGGCGACTTTAATTTCTGGGATGGCAGAAGGATGCCGATGCACCGCCATGAAAAATATGGCATTTTTGAACTGTTTGTGCCGGGCTTAAAGCCGGGTGACATCTATAAATATGAGCTGAAGGTAAAGGGCGGTCTTACGGTACTGAAGGCGGACCCGTATGCGTCTGCAGCGGAGAAGCGTCCGAATACGGCTTCGGTAGTGTCGGATTCTTCTTCCTTTGTATGGAAGGATGAGGAGTGGCAGCGGCAGAAGAAAACCGAAGACAGCAAGGAAAAGCCGATGTCGGTATATGAGATGCATTTAGGCTCCTTTAAGAAGCCGAAGGAAGAGGACGGAAGCTTTTATAATTACCGTGAGCTTGCGGTAATGACGGCAGAATATGTAAAGCAGATGGGCTATACCCATATTGAACTGCTTCCGGTGATGGAGCATCCGTTTGACGGCTCCTGGGGCTACCAGGTGACAGGCTATTATGCACCGACGGCGCGTTACGGGAAGCCGGAGGATTTTAAGTTTTTTGTAAATTACATGCATGAGAACGGCATTGGTGTGATTCTGGACTGGGTTCCGGCACATTTCCCACGGGATACGTTCGGGCTGGCGGCGTTTGACGGGACATTCCTTTATGAGCATAAGGACCCGAGACAGGGGAGCCACCCGCATTGGGGAACCTTGATTTTTAATTACGGAAGACCGCAGGTGTCAAATTTCCTGATTGCAAATGCGCTGTATTGGGCGGAGGAGTTCCATGCGGACGGTATCCGTATCGACGCGGTTGCATCAATGTTATATCTGGACTACGGGAAAAAGGACGGCGAGTGGATTGCAAACCGGTACGGCGGAAAAGAAAACCTGGAAGCAATCGAACTGTTCCGGCATATGAATTCTATTATGAAAAAGAGGAATCCGGGCGTTATGATGATTGCCGAGGAGTCTACGGCGTGGCCGATGGTAACCGGCGAGGTAGAAGATGGCGGTCTTGGGTTCGACTATAAATGGAATATGGGCTGGATGAATGATTTCACCAATTATATGAAGACAGACCCGATTTATAGGAGCGGGAACCAGGGGGCGCTTACATTCAGTATTATGTATGCGTACAGTGAAAACTTTATGCTGGTGCTTTCCCATGATGAGGTCGTACATGGAAAGTGTTCCATGATTAACAAGATGCCGGGCAGCTATGAGCAGAAGTTTGCAAATCTGCGTGCGGCATATGCCTATATGATGATGCACCCGGGGAAAAAGCTTTTGTTTATGGGACAGGATTTTGGACAGTTTTCCGAGTGGAGCGAGGCAAAGAGCCTGGAGTGGGAGCTGACAGAGGAGTATGAGGTTCACCGCAAAATGCAGATGTATTACAAGGCGTTGAATCATTTTTATAAAGGGAACCCGGCGCTTTATGAAGCAGACTACAATACGGAAGGCTTTGAGTGGATTGACTGCATGGATGCCCAGCGGAGTATTATTACCTTCTTAAGGTGTTCTAAGAAGAAAAAACAGCAGCTTCTGGTTGTCTGCAATTTTATTCCGGTAACGCAGACGGATTACAGGGTTGGCGTACCGTTTGCCGGAAAGTTCAAGGAAATCTTTAACAGCGATGCTGTGGAATTTGGCGGCGAGGGAAGCGGTAATCCGCGTGTAAAGCAGTCAAAGCCGGTGAATTGGAATAACCGTGATAATTCGATTGAGATTACGGTTCCGGGACTTTCGGTGCTTGTGTTCTCCTGTGAAGAGGAAGAACCGAAGAAGAAGGCACCTGTAAAGCGGGGCGCGAAGGCAAAGGAACAGGAAAAGCCGGAAGCAAAAGCGCCTGCAAAGGCAAAGCGCAGCGGAAAGCCAAAAGCAGAAGAAAAGGAAGAAGCAGAGGAACTGCCAAAGACAGAAGTACAGCCAAAGGAAGAAGCACAGCCGGAGGAAAAGGAAGTAAAAGAGACGGAAAAGCATAGCGGAAAGGCAGAGACAGAAGAAGCACAGCCGGTGGCAGAGAAAAAGCCTGGGACGGAAGCAAAGCCGAAGGCAGAAGCAAAGAAAAAGCCGGCGCCGGGAAAGAAGTCTGCGAAGCGTGGAAAGAAGTCAACAAAGAAGAAAACGAAATAAAATAAGAAGTAGGAGGAACAAAAGATGAGCTGGGTTTTTTTGGAGGCACCGGCGGAATCCGGCGCGGATGCGCTGGCAGCATTCTGGGATGTAGCATGGCCAAAGCTGTTTAGTTTTGGAAAAACATTGCTGATTGCCATTCTGATTTGGATTATTGGAAAGAAGCTTATTAAGTTTGTTCTAAAGCTGACAAAGCGTGCCTTAGAGCGTGCTAAGGTAGACGACGGCGTGCAAAGCTTTTTGATGTCCCTGCTCCGGATTGTACTGCATGGCGTATTGATTGTGATGCTTGCCGGTACGGTGGGCATTGAAACCGGTTCGGTGATTGCGCTGCTCGGTTCTGCAGGACTGACAATCGGTCTTGCCTTACAGGGGGGCTTATCGAACTTTGCCGGCGGAGTCCTGATTTTACTTCTGAAGCCGTTTAAGGTTGGAGATTATATTGTGGCAAACGGAATGGAAGGCGTTGTAGCCGGCGTTGATATTTTTTATACAAAGCTGCATACTGGCGACAATCGTGTCGTAATGCTTCCGAACGGGGCGCTTTCGAACAGCAATATCGTAAATGTCACACAGGAGCCGGTCCGCCGCGTGGATCTGGTAGCGTCGGTTGCCTATGAAAGTGATATCCAGCTGGTAAAACGCCTGCTGTTTGAGCTGGGCTCCGGCTCGGAATATTCCTTTGAGGATGAGGCGCATCCGGTCCAGGTGTATGTCGATACCTACGGCGACAGCGCAATCAACCTCGGAGTGCGGTTCTGGGTAAAGTCGGAGGATTACTGGGCTGCAAAATGGGAAGCAAACGAAAAGATGAAAGAGGTATTTGATCAGAACCGGATTAGTATTCCGTACAATCAGCTTGATGTTATGATAAAAAAGTAAGAAGGCAGGAATAACAAGACGAGGGAGAATTACTGGTATGTCAGATAAGGTAACTGAAATATTCGGAATCGATGTGTTTAATGAAACCGTCATGGCAGAGCGTCTTCCGAAAAAGACATTTGCCGCATTAAAGAAAACGATTGAAAATGGGGAGGAGTTGGATGCACAGGTTGCGGAAGTCGTTGCAAATGCGATGAAGGACTGGGCGATTGAAAAGGGCGCTACCCATTATTCCCATTGGTTCCAGCCGATGACCGGCATTACTGCGGAAAAGCACGACGCATTTATTACGCCGGCGCCGGGCGGCAAGGTTATCATGGAGTTTTCCGGAAAGGAGCTCATAAAAGGGGAACCGGATGCCTCCAGTTTCCCATCCGGTGGTCTTCGGGCTACCTTTGAGGCACGAGGCTATACGGCATGGGACTGCACCTCTCCGGCATTTGTGCGCGAGGATGCGGCAGGGGTTACGCTTTGCATACCGACGGCATTCTGTTCCTATACGGGAGAAGCGCTTGATAAGAAAATACCGCTGCTGCGTTCGATGGAGGCGCTGAATGTGCAGGTACTCCGCATCCTGAAGCTGTTCGGGCATGAGGAGGTAGGCAGTATTTCCTGTTCGGTGGGACCGGAGCAGGAATATTTTCTCGTAGACCGTGAAAAGTACCTAAAAAGAAAGGACCTTATCTTTACCGGCCGCACTCTGTTCGGGGCGATGCCGCCAAAGGGACAGGAGATGGACGACCATTACTTTGGTACGCTGAAGGAAAAGGTTGCGTCCTATATGAAGGAGCTGAACATCGAGCTTTGGAAGCTTGGAATCATGGCAAAGACCCAGCACAATGAGGCAGCGCCGGCACAGCATGAGCTGGCTCCGATTTTTGATAGTGCAAACATTGCCACCGACCATAACCAGCTTGTAATGGAGTGTATGAAGAAGATTGCAAAGCGGCACGGTATGGAGTGCCTGCTGCATGAAAAGCCGTTTGCCGGGGTAAACGGTTCGGGCAAGCATAATAACTGGTCGATGGTTACGGATACCGGGGAAAACCTTCTCCGTCCGGGGAAAAAGCCGCATGAGAATATCCAGTTCCTTTTATTTCTTTCCGCAATCTTAAAGGCGGTGGACGAGAACGCGGAGCTGCTGCGCTGTTCCGCCTCCTGTCCGGGAAACGATTACCGGCTTGGGGGAAACGAGGCTCCGCCTGCGATTGTTTCCGTCTTTTTAGGAGAGCAGTTAGAGGATGTCCTGGCACAGATTAAGGAAAACGGTGTGGCAACCGAGGTAATCCAGGGCGGGAAGCTGAATACCGGCGTACATACCCTGCCGGAGTTAAAGAAGGATGCCACGGACCGCAACCGCACGTCCCCGTTTGCTTTTACCGGGAATAAATTCGAGTTCCGCACCGTCGGTTCCTCGATGTCCATTGCGGATGTCAATTCGGTGTTAAATACGATTGTTGCCGAGGCGCTGTGCCAGTTTGCTGATGAGCTGGAGCAGGCAGAGGAGTTTGATTCTGCCGTAAAGGAGCTGATTGCAAGAAATGTCAGGGAACACGAGCGGATTGTCTTTAGCGGTAACGGCTATTCCGAGGAGTGGGTGAAGGAGGCAGAAAGAAGAGGGCTGCCGAACGTCCGCTCTATGGTGGAGGCAATTCCGGCACTAGTAAGTGACAAGACGATTGCGCTGTTTGAAAAGCATAAGGTGCTGTCCGCCGCGGAGCTGCATTCCCGTGCGGAAATCAGCTATGAGATATACTCAAAGGCAGTCAACATCGAGGCAAGGACAATGATTGACATGGCGGCGAAGCAGTACATTCCGGCAGTTATCCAGTATACAACGGAGCTTGCAAACTCGATTAACACAATCCGGACGGCAGTACCGGAGGCTGATGTTTCGGTACAGACTTCTATGCTGCAGGAGATTTCCGAGCTGCTGGTAAAGGCAAGGGCGGCACAAAAGACGCTTGAGGTCCGTGTAGAAGAAGCGGCAGGTAAAGCAGAAGGAAAAGAGCAAGGTCTTTATTTCCGGATGCAGGTTGTCCCGGCAATGGAGGCGCTCCGCGCCCCGGTGGATAAGCTTGAGATGCTTGTGGCAAAGAATGCATGGCCGGTGCCAAGCTATGGGGATTTGCTGTTCGAGCAGTGAGGCTTTGTTAAAATATGGATTTTTGATAGTATGAAAAACAGCGGGTAATCCGGAAATTTTCCGGGCGGCCCGCTGCTTTTGCGTGTATTGTTCCGGTGGATTAGAATTTGATTAGAATACAATTAAGTCTATTGCATTCCCAGCCGAAAGAGAATAAAATAGGTGCAGAAGAACAGGAGAGGAAATTCTTTCGGGAAAGGTTCCTGTCCGGAAGATGAGAGGAGAGACAAAATGAAAAGTTTTCGGCAAGGTATTTTAATTGCGGCGGCAGTCGTGATGATTGCAGCTTCTGTAATCTTAATTTTGCTGAACCAGGGCGTAAAGGAGAAGAGAATGGGATCAGGAACAGAAAGTTTTACCGGTACGATTGAGAACCTTATTTTTGAAGCGGGCGCCTGTGAAATTGAAATCAGGGAGGGCGAGACAGAACAGGTTACACTTTGGTATCAGGGGATGCCTGCGGAAGATATTTCCGGAAGTCTGGAAAACGGGACATTAAAAATAAAGAGTACCTATAAGTCCTGGAGCCTTGGCCGTCTGATCAGGATTGGCAGAAAGAAAGAAGAAGCGAAGATTTGCCTGACCATTCCGAAGGATATGGCATTCAAAAAAGCGGTACTGGAGTTTGGCGCGGCGGAAGTTATGGTGGAGCGGATTCTGGCAGAGGACTTGACGCTTACGGTCGGTGCAGGGGAGATGAACGCACAGTATCTTGCGGGAAGCAGGTCTGCAAAGATTACGGTCGGTGCAGGAAGCTTAGAAGCAGAGCAGGTCAGCTTTACAAATGCAGATTTGAACTGTGGCGTCGGAGAGATGAAGCTTTCAGGGGAGATTTCAGGAGACAGTACCGTGGACTGCGGCGTAGGAGAGGTAGAGATTGCTATGACGACAGACGAGGATACTTACCGTGGAAAGCTTAGCTGCGGACTCGGAAGCCTGAAGTTCGGCAAGATTTCTGTGGATGGAAGCGGGAAGAGAGAATACGGAACCTCTTCGGCAGAGAACCGGATGGACATAAAATGCGGCGTGGGAGAGGTAGAGGTTTGGTTTCAGTAAAAAGCTGCGGTAAATGCAGAAGAAAGGAAGAGAGCGTATGGATATTCAAAATAAGAGACTGGCGAAGTCGAGAACGGACAGGAAGATTTGCGGCGTATGTGGAGGACTTGCGGAATACCTCAATCTTGACCCGACCTTAATCCGGCTGTTATGGCTGCTTCTGGTGCTGGTAGCCTGCAGCGGGGTGCTTGCGTACATTATTGCCGCTATTGTAATGCCGGAGGAATAGGGTGCCGGGCGGTATATCAGAAATGAATGCTCATGTACAATAAAGAAGCAAGTAACCGAAAATAAGAGATGGACCGCCAGCACCACATTATTCCGAACCAAAGAAACCAAATGCCAAAAGACAAGTATTGTGGAAATATGTATAACAGGCTATGGAATCATGGATAACTCTATTCACAGGGCATGGAAAAGCTAAAGTGCAGCTTTCCCATGTCCTGCAAACAGAGTTACCCACAATTCCATAAGACGGCCAGCTATACGCATTGTCAGCAATGCCGACGACGGCGGAATCCTACACATTATTTATATCTTTTTGCGCTTCTTAAAAATGTAATAATTGAGCTGTTAAAGAAAACTAAATATCACGAATATCATTTTCAACCCAACGAAAAATGTGTTTCTTGTAGTTCGGAGATACATCTATTGTGTTCATATAGAGAATATTTCTTTGTTGTTTTCGCAAAAATCAAAGATAGCATCTAAAATTTGAATAAATGAATAGTTCTGTTTCTACTGTTGTGATAAAGTAACGACAAACCGGTATTTAGACAAACCGAGTATATGCGAAAGGGGATAATTCCTATTATGAAAACAGTTTTAAAACCTATTATCAATATCGTTTTTTTCTTTTTAATCAATTTTGGCCTCTGGGAAGTGTTGGTAGCCGCAGGAATGAATAGGTCGTGGGCTTCGTTTACAGTCTATGCCGTTTTGATTGTATTCGTTATTGCAATTTGGAACAAAGACTTGTTATGCCAATGGAGTCAATTTAAAAGAGAAATAAAGAGTTGGCGGACTTTTTTTATTGTGTTATTTATTTGGCTCGCTGTTGCTGCAATACTGTCATATCTGTTTCAATACATTGTTAATGGGAGTTTTAAGACACAAAATACAGAAACGGTTGAAACAATGGTGGATACAATACCTCCAATTTTAACTTGTATTATGATGTCCATATTTACTCCATTCATAGAAGAACTCACTTTTAGGGAATCAATAATTGGGTGGGTCAATAAAAGCAATAAAGTAGCGATAACAATTATGGCTATAATATCCATAATTGCATTTGATAGTATTCACTTATATGAATTCAAGGAATTTTTCTATTATCTTCCACTCTCAATTGGTTTGACAACTTTTTATATAAAGCACAATAGAAATATTTATTCAAGTATTATCATGCACGCACTGGCAAACTTACCGGGTGCAGTTATGATGATAATAGGTTAGCGTAAAATTTATATTTGGGTGAAGCTTACATGGTAAATTTTATTTCGGAAACGGAAAGGTTAGTTTTAAGAAAATTCTCATTTGTGGAACTGTGATAGTTAAAAACTGAATAACCGCTGCTACATAGGACGACACACCAAGACAGGAAATCAAGAAAAGTTTTCCTGTTTTTTGCATCTATTTTGGGCATTTTGAAAAATCGCCGGTATTATGCCGTACAAAGGGGATAGAAAGAAATTCCCTCTCTCATTTGGCAAATCTGCAAATTATCCGTGGAGGGCGGGCAAAAAGGAATTCTTTTGTGCGGACGGCGGCAGCGTCATGTACCAGCAACGCAATCAGGCGGACAAGCGAAGGCAGGACTGCTACATGTGCGGCAACTACAAGAAGCGCACCTGTGGCTGTACGGCGTACTCTAGCCGCGCCGACCTGTTGACCGAGGGAGTGATCGAGAATTTACGGAAAATCACACAGTAGGCCGCTAAGCACGAAACACGGTTTATAAAGCTCCTAACCGAGCAGACCGAGGATGGGAGGAGCAAACGCCGTCGCGCTTTCTATGACCGCTCCTTTGCGTAGAGTATCTCAGCTGCTAAAAAATGCGAAAACGCAACACTCAAAAGACTTGTACTTTTACGCAGATTGTGATATGCTAAATAATGGGTTAAACCGAAATATAATTTTTGCCTGTTGGAAAGGAACGGATTATGAAAAAGCTGATTGAGATAATTGCGGAGGATGTGAAGGAAGCGTTTTCGGCATGTGGATATAAAGAGGAGTTTGGTGTCGTCTCACTGTCAAACCGGCCGGATTTGTGCCAGTACCAATGCAACGGGGCGATGGCTGCGGCAAAGCAGTATAAGACCGCGCCGATTGAGATTGCCAAGGCGGTTGCAGAGCAGCTTTCCGGAAGCGAGACGATTGCAGAGGTGAATGCGGTAATGCCAGGGTTCATTAATATGAAAGTGAACGAGGAATTTCTTGCGGTCTATCTGCAGGAGATGTCGGAGCAGGATGACTGCGGCTTTGAGAAAGCAAAGCAGCCGCTTACGATTATTGTGGACTATGGCGGACCAAACGTGGCAAAGCCGCTGCATATCGGTCATCTGCGTTCGGCGGTTATCGGCGAGAGCGTTAAGCGGATTTGCCGTTTCGCAGGGCACAGGGTCATCGGGGATGTGCATCTGGGGGATTTAGGACTTCAGATGGGACTTGTCATCGAGGGACTCAGGGAAAAAGCGCCGAAGCTTCCGTATTTTGATGAAAGCTATACAGGTGAATATCCAAAAGAGCCGCCGTTTTCCCTGGCAGAGCTGGAGGAGATTTATCCGGCGGCGTCGGCACTTTCCAAGCAGAATGCAGAGTTTAAGGAGCGCGCCCAGCGTACCACACTGCAGTTCCAGCAGGGGAACCGCGCCTATTGTGCGCTTTGGCGTCATATTATGAATGTGTCCGTACCGGATTTGAGAAGAAATTATGATAAGCTGAATGTTACGTTTGATGTCTGGAAAGGTGAGAGCGATGTGCAACCGTATATTCCGGATATGGTGAACGACCTGATTGCACAGGGGCTTGCCCATGAAAGCCAGGGGGCAACCGTGGTAGACGTACAGGAGGAAAGCGATACGAAGGAGATTCCGCCTTGTATTGTCAGGAAATCCGACGGAGGGGCACTATATGCTACCTCAGATCTTGCAACCATTCTGGAACGGGAAAAGCTGTACGCGCCGAACCGCTATATTTATCTGGCGGACAAGCGTCAGGAAATGCATTTTACGCAGGTATTCCGCGTAGCGCGGAAGGCAGGTTTTGTAGAACAGGGAACGGAGCTTACGTTTCTCGGGTTTGGTACGATGAACGGTAAGGATGGCAAGCCGTTTAAAACAAGGGACGGCGGCGTGATGCGTTTAGAGCAGCTGATTGCGGATACAAACGGCGAAGTGTTAAAGAAGGTTCGTGAAAACCGTGAAATTGCAGAGGAAGAGGCAGAAGAGATTGCAGGGACGGTAGCTCTTGCTGCAATTAAATATGGCGATTTGTCCAATCAGGCAGCGAAGGATTATATTTTTGATTTGGAGCGGTTTGCTTCGTTTGAGGGAAATACAGGACCGTACATTCTTTATACGATGGTGCGGATTAAGTCGATTCTTGCAAAGTATCATGCGGGCAATACCGGGAAAAAGCCGGTTGCTATTAATGCAGTGATACGTGAATACGGTGCGGATGAGATTGCCCTGATGCTTCTGGCGGCCAGATTTAACGATGTTATCGAGCATGCCTATGAGGAAACGGCGCCGCATAAAATCTGTCAGTATGTGTATGAGCTGGCAGATGCGTTCAGTAGTTTTTATCATAACAACAAAATTATTGCAGAGCCGGACGAAGTCAAGCAGGGAGAATGGATTTCCCTGATTACGCTGGTACTGCGTTTACTGGAAATATGTATTGATTTGCTTGGTTTTTCGGCACCTGACAGAATGTAGAGGAAGCACGGAGAAGGATTATGTTTACAGGACGTATACAGGAACTTGAACGATTGGAGGGACTTTATGCCTCCGGGCGGAGCAGCATGATTGTCCTTTACGGGCGGAGCGGCATCGGAAAGACTGCCCTGGTGCGCCGGTTTGTACAGGGAAAAAATTCGGTTTATTATGCCGCGCGGCGCGCGACAAAGAGGGAGCAGCTCCTTTGCATGAAGCATGAATGGCAGGAGGCAGAGTCCGCGCAGGATTTTTACGAGGCTCTTTTGGCGTTATACAGGCAGCATGCCAGGGGGAAAAGGCTTGTCCTCGTGTTGGATGAGTTTCGCAATCTGTTAGAGGATACAACCGGGTTTCTGGCGGCATTTGCCCGGTTCTATTCGGAACACGTAAATGATGGTACTTTATTTGTCCTGTTGCTTTCCTCCTCCATCAGCTGGGTGGAAAACGAGATGGCAGGCGTGCTTGGAAGCGCGGCGAAGCTTCTGAACGGATTTATTAAGCTGAAAGAGTTTTCCTTTATGGAACTGGCGGAGTACCATAAGCACTCTGCAGTACAGGAAAATATTTATACCGGCGCGGTGCTGGGCGGGGTTCCGGCTTACTTAAGGCTCTGGCGGGAAGAAAAGAGTTTTGAGGAAAATGTCCTGCGGTTGTTTCTGACCGAGGACGCCCCTTTGTTTTTGGAAGCGGAGCATTATTTAAAGCAGGAGCTGCGCGAGCTGTCCGCATATAATGCGATACTGGCGGCGCTTGCACAGGGAAAGAATAAGCTGAATGATGTGTATGAGCAGACCGGCTTTTCCCGTGCCAAAATCAGCGTATATCTGAAAAATCTGACGCAGCTTGACGTTACCGAGAAGATGTATTCCTTTGATACGAAGGAATACAAGGACGTCCAGAAAGGACTCTATCGTATCAGGGAGCCGTATCTGCGTTTCTGGTACCGGTTTATTTATCCGAATCTTTCTGTTATTGCTGCGGGAGGCGGGGAAGCGGTTTACCAAAAGGCGGTTGCGCCTTATCTGACAGAGTATGTCAAGGAAGCGTTCCGTGATGTGTGTACGGAGTATCTGCAGCTGATGAACCGTTACCAGAGGCTTGGAAGAACCTATCAAAGCTTTGGCGTATGGCATGGAAAAACAGGTACAATCGATGTATTGGCAAAGACAGAGGACGGGGAGTATCTTGCAGCATTTTGTGACTGCGGAAAACTGCCCGCCGGTGAGGACGTTTACGAAGCGTATGGGGCAGTATTGGAAAATGCAGGCGTAACGCCTGTGGAATGCTATTGCTTTTCCATGCAGGGCTTTTCAGAAGAGGTCGGACGGGCTGCTGCACAAAAGGGAATCCGGCTGGTATGTGCAAAGGATATGTAAGAAAGGAAGGGCAGGACAAAGGATGTATGACAGGATTGCAAGGCTGATTGTTTACAGGGATATTGCCGGAGCTGGTATTTTAAACGATGTTGCCGCGTGTATCAGGGCGTATCAGCAAAACGAAGCTGATAAGGCGGAAACCGTTTCCGGATTATATGTTCAGATTCATAAGCTTTTGGATTTAGCGACGGCATATGGATTTGATGAAAATTTGTGGCAGGCGTATATTGCTTATCTTCTGGCAATGGCGGAAACGCCGTTTTCCCTGCTTTGTGAAAAGAGAGGGGCTTCGGACGGTTCGATTAATGTGTTGGTAAAGAAGGATTTTGCGATCATCAGGGAACTGTTTTTTTATGACTTTTCGGAGCTGGAGAAGGAGCTTTCTATCGATTGTTTTTCGGTAGTTACAGAGTATCATTCCATTCCGAAAGGTGAACACTATTATAACAGAAGTGTGGCAGAAAAGGTAAAGGAGCTGCAACAGGCGTTGAAGCTTTCGCAGAATGAAGAGGATGTTTTTGAGGCTGTGACCGGCTTTTATAAGCGCAGGGGCGTCGGTCAGATCGGACTGAATAAAGCGTTCCGGCTGGCAGGCGAAGGAGAGGACTTTTCGTTGCAGCCGATTACGAATACAGAGATTGTGCGTTTAGACGATATTATCGGCTATGAGGCGCAGAAAAAAATGTTAGTGGACAATACGAAAGCGTTTGTAGAGGGAAGAAAGGCTAATAATGTGCTTTTGTATGGCGATAACGGTACTGGAAAGTCTACAAGCATTAAGGCAATTTTAAATGAATTTTTTGATGACGGCTTGCGGATGATTGAGATTTATAAGCATCAGTTCCACCAGCTTTCCGCACTGATTTCCAAGGTGAAGAACCGGAACTATCGTTTTATTATTTACATGGATGATTTGTCTTTTGAAGAGTTTGAAATAGAGTATAAGTATCTGAAGGCAGTAATTGAAGGGGGCCTGGAAATCCGGCCGGAGAATATCCTGATTTATGCGACGTCGAACCGGAGACATTTAATCCGGGAGACATGGTCGGACCGCTCTGATATGTCGCAGGACGAGCTGCATCGTTCCGACACGATTCAGGAAAAGCTTTCCCTTGTGGCGCGGTTCGGTATTTCCATTCATTATGCTGCGCCGGACAAACGGGAGTTTGAAACAATTGTCCGCGGAATTGCAGCGCGGTATCCGGAGCTTGCAGGAAGAGAAGAAGAGCTGCTTGCCCAGGCAAATATCTGGGAATTGCGTGGCGGCGGACTTTCCGGCAGAAGCGCGCAGCAGTTTATCCGTTATATACTTGGAAAAAAGGAATAAAGCAAAAGAGTGCCAGATAAACTACTTTGGAAGGAGAATGCGATATGAAAAGAACGACAGTAAAGCAGATAAAGAAGGTATTATATGCAGCTGTATGCGGAGCGATTTTGTTGACGGGGAAAACCGTTGCGTCCGCAGCAACAGAGGCAGTTTATGAATATGATGTAGAACGGGGAGAAAACAATGTCTATCGCGGCGTTGTCAATGTTGACGGGTTGAACGTGCGGAGCGCGGCGGGAAAGGACAATCCGGTAGTCAAGGTAAACGGAGAGGGTGTACTGTTAAATAAGCAGGATGAGGTGGCAATTCTCGACCAGGCGCTGAGCAGCGGGCAGGCGTGGTATAAGGTTTCCTTCCGGCAGGGCGAAACGTTAGTTATCGGCTATGTCCACAGTAGCTATGTAGAGCTAACGGTAGATATTATTACGCCTTTACCAACGCCGACGCCCCTTCCGCCGTCGCCGACGCCTACAGTGCGGCCGACCTTAACGCCGACGCCTCTTCCGCCGTCAGCTACGCCTACAGTGGAACCGCAGGGAGAGGAGCCTGGCGGCGGTGGTGCCGGCGGCGGGCTGATTGCCTTTTTGGCGGTAGCGGTTATCGGATGCGGGATTCTGCTGGCGCTGTGGTATTTAAAGAGGCGGAATGACACGGTCAAGGGAAATGAAACAAATGAAAAAATTGACAACCTGAAGAACTTATCGCTTCCTAACGCGCCGCTGTCTGCGGACGGGACGCCGATTCCGGTAATGAAGCGGCGGGAGACGGTACCGCAGGAGGAGACAGTCAGCCGGAGAAGGACGCCGGTAGAGAAGCAGGATGAGGTCAGCGTGCTGGCGGACAGGGAGCGTGCACGGCTGATGAACGAGGAAATGATACGGCAGTACCGTGACGGCGGAAACGAAGAAGAGGAAGCGCGTCTGCGTGAGATTGCGGCAAGCCTCAAGGAAAAGGAAGTATTAAAAGAAGAAATCGACCGCCTGCATATTGGCGATATGGTATACCATGAATACTTTGGTAAGGGCATTGTGCGCGACAACAGCGATGTCAAGGTCATTGAAATCAGCTTCGGACAGGACGTCAGGTTCTTAAATAAGGCCTCCTGCGCCGCAAAAAGGCTGCTGCGGAAGCTGTAGAGGAAGCCTGGTGAAGCGTTGCGCATGCAAAAATAAGGCAGCAGCTTTCCTCGTTACAGTCAGGTTGTCTGCCTGCTTGTAAGAGAGGTGCACTTTGTGCGACAGCTTGAACAAGCAGAAGGGAGAAAATCCATTCCGGATTTTCTCCCTTCTGTTTTTGTGTCCGCGCCGCGGCGCTGAAAGAGTCCTGCTTCGTTTCGTCAGCTTCGTTCCGTAATCGGATTATCGCTCAGGTATAAATAGAAGGTGAGCAGATATAAACCGCTTAAACCGACAAGCGCATAAACGATACGGGAAATCCAGGACATGGAACCGAATAAAAATGCAACTAAATCAAAATCAAAGAAGCCGATCAACCCCCAGTTAATGGCTCCGATGATAGCGATGGTAAGTGCAGTTGCATCCAACGCTTTATTTCTCATGGTTGCCTCCGTTCTGCCGTAAAGCGGCTGATAGGGTGTTAGTTCCGGACCTTTTCCGGCGTTTGCACATTTGCAAAGTAAAAGTTACTTCACAGTGCTTAGTTTGGTTGAAGCAGCGAAAAAGTAAACAGCCAATTTTTAAAAAAAATGTGAAAAAAAGTATTGACAATATGATGCACATAGTGTACTATTTAACTAGTAAACTAAGACGGAAGGATGAAAGGAGGAACCAGATGGATTTTTCCGCAAATATTCCAATCTATCTGCAGGTGGTAGAGGAAGTCAAGCGTCTGTTGATGATTGGCGAATTAAGACCCGGGGAAAAGCTCTGGTCTGCGCGGGATATGGCACTTCGTTATCAGATTAATCCTAATACGGCGGCGAAAGTTTATAAGGAACTGGAGCAGCAGAAGCTATGTTATACAAAACGCGGTCTGGGAACCTTTCTGACGGAAGAGGAGGGCATTGCAGAAAAGCTCCGCAGAGAGAGGGCAGAGCATCTGGTAAGCGGATTTATCAGGGAAATTTCAGGCCTTGGATATACGCGGGAGGAAATCGGCCGGTTTTTGGACGCAGGGCTGCAGAAGGTAGATTAGTCTATGGGACGCAGGCCGAAGAAGAGTTTGAAAAATAAGGAGGACAGGTTATTATGGTAGAGGCGAAGATGCTGGGAAAGCGCTATATGAGAAAGCAGGCAGTAAAGGATGTCACTTTGACGATTGAGGACGGCAAGGTGTATGCGCTGTTAGGACCGAATGGGAGCGGTAAAACCACATTTATGAAAATGATTGCAGGGCTGGTAAAGCCGACCGAAGGATGTTTAAGCTATAACGGGGAGAAAATCGGCGTAGAGTCGAAAAAGCAGGTGGCGTATATGTCTACAGAGCCGTTTTTTTATGCTTATATGACAGTGAAAGATGTAGGAAAATACTATGCGGACTTTTTTGAGGATTTCTCAATGGAGCGCTATGAAGCCCTGATTTCCCGTATGGATTTAAGGATGGAGGATAAGGCAAAGGAGCTTTCCTCCGGTCTTGCCGCAAAGCTCAAGCTTGCCGCGACACTGGCAAGAGATGCACGGCTTTATATGTTAGATGAGCCGTTAAACGGAATTGATATTATCGCAAGGGAAGCGATTATCCGGACGATTGTAGAGGCGGCAGCGGCAGAAAAGACGATTCTGATTTCCAGTCATCTGGTGGATGAATTGGAGCCGATTGTAGACAGCGTAGTATTTATGAAGCGGGGGAGCGTGGTTCTTTCGGGCGATGCAGAGGAGGTCCGGCAGGAACGCGGCAAGTCGATTGTAGATTTATACAAAGAAGTCTATGCAGAGTAATGAGAGGAGAGAAGTTATGGGAAAATTAATGAAATACGAGTTCAGGAAGCAGCTGATGTCCAAAATTATAATACTGGCAGTAGGTGCGGTACTTGAAATCCTGTTTGTGCTCGGTCTTTTTCTGGAAAAGGAGAAATGGCTTGGGACAGCTACGGGGCTGCTGCTGACAACGGCATTTATCGGGCTGTTTTATCTTAGTTTCGAGAGCGTTGTCACCTTTTCCAATGATTTGAGAACGAAGCAGAGCTATATGCTGTTTTTAACACCCCGCAATATGTTTCAGGTGGTAGGGGCGAAGATTGTGGTGACAGTCATTCAGATTTTCGGCGCAGGGCTTTTGTTTACGCTGATTGCAATCGGAGACGTAGCGCTTGTATGCAGTAAATATGGCAAAATACAGGAGTTATTCGATGCGTTGAAGGAGTTTATCAAGGCGATTACCGGTGCGGAAATCCGTCTGAGCGAAATTATTTATGTTCTTCTGATGGTATTAGTGACATGGCTTTTGGTGATTACTATGGCGATATTTGCAATTACGTTGTCTACGACCTTATTTGCAAACAAGAAATATAAGGGTCTGATTAGTGTACTTATTTTCTTTGTTTTAGAGTATGTTATTGGCAAGGTTGCAATGCTTATGGTGCCGACCGGATTTCTGCAGGGTAAGTATCTGGTAGTAACGACTGAGGCCTGGGCATACATAGGGGTGTATGCGCTGGCGATGGTGTTGAATTTTGTCGGTACGGCGCTTTTACTGGAAAAGAAGGTGAGCGTTTAGGCGGCAGCGGAAATTTTTAGATAATTTTTAGATAATTTTTCCTTCTTTTCGGAATGCTTTACTTGACGAGCGTCAAAAGGAAACGTATAATGAGTGTGGGGCAGTTTGCCTCACACTCATTTGCCAGTTCTGCAGGACAGGACTGCTCCGCCCCGGCGGAATGCTTTATCTTAAGGGGGATTGTGTGATGTTGGAAATTTTTAAAACGGCAGAGACAGGCGAACTGCTGCATTTGGAGAAAATTGAAAAAGACTGCTGGGTTTCCCTTACGTCACCGAGCTTCCAGGAGCTTGAAAGCGTTGCACAGGCAACCTGTGTAGAGATGGATGCATTGCGAGCTGCACTCGATGATGAGGAGCGTGCGCGTATGGAGTTAGAAGATAATTATCATCTGATTCTGGTGGATTCTCCCGAGACGGAAAAAGAGGTGGTGGACTCTCTTGAGCGGAGCCGCTATATTACGATGCCGCTTGCCATTATTACGGCAAAGGATATCGTAATTACCGTTACGCTGCGGGAAACGCCGATTTTACAGTATTTTAAGAGCGGAAGGACAAAGGATTTTTTTACTTATAAAAAGACCCGTTTCATTTTGCAGATTTTTTACCGGGTAGCAACAGTCTATCTGCAATATCTGCGTGGCATTAACCGGGAGAGCGAGCAGCTTGAGGACCGGTTAAAGGAGTCGCAGCGGAACCGTGAAATCATGGAAATGCACGAACTGGAAAAGGCGCTGGTATATTTTACAACGGCGCTCCGTTCAAATGAGGCGGTGTTTGAGAAGCTTTTAAAAACAGAGAAGGTAAAACGGTATCCGGAGGATGAGGATTTGCTGGAGGATATTATTATAGAGAACCGTCAGGCGCTTGAGATGGCGAATATCTACAGCGGGATTTTGAACAGCACAATGGATACGTTTTCCTCGATTATTTCCAATAATCTGAACGTAGTAATGAAGTCGCTTGCGACGGTGACGATTGTGATGTCGATTCCGACGATGATTGCAAGCTTTTACGGCATGAACGTGCCTCTGCCGGGGCAGAATCATCCTTATGGGTTCGCAGCGGTGCTTGGAACTGCGGTGCTGCTTGCTTCGATTGTGGCAATTATTTTTAGAAAGAAGGATTTGTTTTAATGAAATGGTTGAATAAGCTGGAACGAAAAATCGGCCGTTTTGCGGTTCCGAACCTGATGTACTATATGGTTCTTTTGTATACGCTGGGTTTTTTGCTGGATTTAATTATGCCGGGCTTTTATGTGACCTGGCTTTCCTTAGATGTATACAGGATACTGCATGGCGAGGTATGGCGCCTTGTGACGTTTGTATTGCAGCCGCCGGACAGCAATCCGTTTTTCCTGATTATCGAGCTGTTTTTGTATTATTCGATCGGACGGGCGTTAGAGGCTATGTGGGGTACGTTCCGGTTTAATGTGTACTATTTTTCGGGGCTGTTGTTCCAGATTATAGCGGCATTCCTGTTTTATTTCATTGTCTGCAGGATTCTCGGGGTCCCTGTCAGCACAATCGGTATCGGAAGCATGTATTACGTGAACCGTTCCATGTTTTTAGCATATATTGTTATGGTGCCAAATGCAGTGTTCCGGCTTTATTTTATTCTGCCGGTAAAAGCGAAGTGGCTCGGTATTTTTTACGGCATCCTGATGGGCTATGAAGTGATTTACTATCTGCGCTTTGGTCTGGCATCCGGCGGGCCTTATGCGCTTGCTATCCTTGTTTCCGTGGCAAATTTCCTGCTGTTCTTTTTTGCAACAAGGAATTATAAGAGAATTTCCCCGTCCGAGGTAAAACGGCGCTCGCAGTTTAAACGGCAGATGGATGAGGCAAGACGCAGTTCCGGGAATGTCGTGGAGTTCCGGGGACGGAATGTCATTACAAGACATAAATGCGCGGTATGCGGGCGGACGGAGTTAGACGACGATACGTTGGAGTTCCGGTTCTGCTCGAAGTGTGACGGAAACTATGAATATTGTTCAGAGCATTTGTATACGCATACGCACGTAAAAAATACGGAAGGCAGGAAGGATACCGGACATGAATAGGGAAATGATACAGGCGAGGAAAGCGCTTTTGGCGGGAAGAGAGACGGAGAAGAACCTGCCGTATTATTTAAGGGCGCTTGCCGGCAGCTATTACCGTATGGCATTTTATAATCTGGCGATGCGGTACACGACCTTTGCGGAGGCGGTAAAAGAGGGACTGCAGCAGACGGATGAGAGGACAGAGGCATATGCGGCACAGCTTAAGAAGCAGCTTGCGGCACTTCTTGCAGAGCAGGCGGCGCCAGAGGAACTGAAAGAGGCGATAGACGCGCTGTTTGTTATGCGCGGGGAGATTACGGTGCTTATGCAGGCGCTGACCGCTTATACAGACAAGCTGTATCTGCACGAGTATGCCTTAAAGCGTCTGGCGCCGGCAATGGAGGATACAACAGAAGATATTGACAATTATGCCGCGTTAGAGGAACTGGAGTCCTATCTGTTTCGCGATGAGGAGCAGAAGATATCCTATGACTGTCTGTCCTTTCTTGTTTCGGAACTGCCGGTACGCATGACAAAGGGGAAGTTTATGGAATGGGTGAGGAGCATGGCGTCTGCCGCCTATAAGGACGCGGATGCAGAAGGTCTGCACCGTGCATTTTATATGCTGTATTCCACTGCGGGGCTGTATGAGCCGGAGGGAATGGAGCAGTTTCCGGAGTATGCGGAGGTGTTGCAGTATTTCTCTTTCGTGGATTACCGTAACATGACGGAGGAGCAGTACCGCGATGCAAAGGAACGGTTAGAGAAGGTGACAAAACGCATCTCGTCGGATGTCGAGGTGTATTTTAGTCTGATAGAGATTGTCAACAGTCTGCTGATGCTTTTTTTCACGGTTTCCTATGCGATGCCGCAGGAGGTAGAGCAGACGGAGGGCTGCAGGCAGGTGCTCCGTCTTCTGTTGCGTAAGGAGCCGTACACAGAGGAGGAAATCGCAGAAGCGTTTGCTTCCTTTGAGGGGGAGCCGGAGGAATTGGATGAGTTCCTGGCGGAAGAGAAAGCGTATCTGGATGAGCTTCCGGTAAAGGAGGAGATGATTTCGGCGCTGATGCAGAAGGAGTTGTATACACGGGTCAGGTACGCAGGCCTCCTGCATACCGACAGCGTATTTGTGGAGCTGGAGAAAAACGAACGGCAGCAGGAGGGCTTTAAAGAGTCTCTGGAGGCCTTCTGCACACGTTTGTCAGAGGTATTGGAAAACGGACAGAGAGCGGTAAATCGTGCGCGCATGGCGCAGGTAATGCAGATGCTTCCAATGCCGTTTACGAAAAAGTCGGAAGTGCAGAAGTATATTCTTGCGGCACTGGAGAATTGCCATGACATGTCGGAAAAGACCGCAGCATTGCGGGAGATTCGGAAACTGGCGGAGGAGATGTGGTAAATGGTCGTATGGAAGGAATCGTTGTATGTGGCAGGAATACCGCAGAAAAAGCAGGAGCGGATTATACGTGCAATCGGGCGGAGGCGTCCGGTGCGTGGCGTATATCTGATTACGGCTCCTTCCAACCGGAAAAATTGTCTGGAATATATGAAAGCAAATCAGATTCTGCAGCCATACTACAAAGAAAAAGAGATTGAGGTGTACGGTCTGGCAGGAAGTGAAGAGGCTGCACAGGAGCTGGCAGCAGCAATGCTGTGCGGAACCTATGCTGCAACCGGCGGCTTTGCGGTAGTTGACTATCTGGAATACCGGGGCCGGGAGGAAGGTGATACGGCTTGATGGCAGTGCTTCGTGTCCTGTTATTTCTGTTAAAGCTTCTCGGTATCCTTCTGTTGGTGCTGCTTGCCTTGGTTTTAGCCATACTGCTGCTTGTTTTACTAGCCCCGGTGCGTTATAAGGGGAGGTTTGAAAAGCGGGAGGAGCCTGAGCCTGTACTTTTTGCAGATGTGCTGGTTTCCTGGCTGAATCCCTTTTTACGGGCACGGATTTCTTTCCGGGAGGGAAAATGGCGGTATACCATAAGGTTGTTTGGAATCTGTCTGTCGGACAGCGGGAGACAGAAAAAGGAACGGACAGGAAAAAAGAAACAAAAGAAGAAAAAGACAAAAGGGAAGCCGGGAGAGAGCCTGCAGGAAACGGCGCTTTCCGTGAAAGACTCATATACAAAGGAGAGCAGCGGGGGATTCGGACCTGGAATAAAAGATGGCAGGGGGATGCCGGAGCAGGAAGCGGCGGAGGATAGTGTCCCGGAAAAAAAGGAAAGCTTTTTTGCGAAGCTGAAAAGGCTCTGGGAGCGGCTTTTGGCGCTTCCTGCCCGGATAAAGGAAATTGTCCGGAAAATTTTTGCCCGGATAAAGCTGATATGGAAGAAAAAGGAGGCGTTCTTTGCCTTTCTGAAGGAGGAGGCGCATATTACCGCACTCGGCAGGACAATGGGCGTGGTAAAAAAGCTGTTCGGGCATATTCTTCCGGGGAAGCTGAAAGGTCATGCGGAGTTTGGCACAGGCGACCCGGAGTCTACTGGAAAGGCACTTGCGGTACTTGGGATTTTATATGCGGCATATGGGAAAGGAATTACGATTGTACCGGATTTCAATGAAAAAAGACTTGCAGCGGAGCTTACTTTCCGTGGAAGAATCCGCGTCGGAACGGTGCTTCTTCTAGTGCTGCGCCTGGTACGGGATAAACAGGTACGCAGGCTTTATAAGGATTGGAAACAATTAATGAGCCTTCTGAAAGAAAAGGCGGAATAAAGGAAAGCGCGAGGGGCGCAGAAAGGACGATACGATGGCAGAGAACAAGTTTAATGAAACCGTGGAGGCTTTATTTAAGGGGATGGACGGATTTCTTACGACGAAAACCGTAGTGGGGGACGCCGTTAAGTTTGACGACGGCACGATTATTTTACCGTTAGTGGACGTCAGCTTCGGCGTAGGAGCAGGCGCGTTTGCAGGAAACTCCAAGAACAATGCGGGCGGCGGCATGGGAGGAAAGATTTCCCCGAGCTCTGTCCTTGTCATTAAGGACGGGTACGCCAAGCTGGTGAATGTAAAGAACCAGGATTTGGTGACGAAGGTGATTGACCTTGTCCCGGACGTACTGGATCGTTTTTCTAAGGACAAGAAGGAAAAGGCGGATTTGGACGAAAAAGTAACGGAAGTTGTAGATGGGATAAAGTAGCAGAATTTGCAGAAAAGAAAAAAAATAAAATTTTTCTTGCATTCTTTTGAATCATCTGCTAGAATAGATTTGTTTGTAGGCCATAGCCTTTAATTTTCATTAAGGAGGTGCAATAGACATGGCTAGATGTGCGGTTTGCGACAAGGGAGCCCTGTTTGGAAAGCAGATTAGTCATTCCAGAAGTCAGGTTTCCGGCAGAGCCAACAGAATGTGGAAGTCGAACATTAAGTCCGTTAAGGTCAAGGTTAACGGCGGCGCAAAGAAGATGTATGTATGTACTTCTTGTTTAAGAGCCGGCAAGGTTGAGCGCGCTTAGTTAGATACCTGCATGGCGGAAATGAATATCGGGGATTTTGCAGGACCGGGTGTTTTGCAAGATCCCTTTTCGCGTTTCTGCGCACTTACAAAGAGGCGCGTCAGCCGCAGAACAGGCGGTAGCCGAGCAGGAGAAACAGGATAATCAGCAGGACCGCAAGCAGGGTACTGCGCAGGAAAAAGGTAATCAGCATTCCGACTGCAATCCAGATAAGAATAAAACCAAGAACTTTTCGCACAGGCAACACCGGAGACTGTTATTATTATATAGTATGCGTGTTTCCGGCTATAGTTCTTGTTTTTTTGAAAAATAGGTTCACTTTTTGGAAAAAATGAGGTATACTAGAGTAGGTACATAGTCCGTAATAACGCAACGGGCAGAAGGAGGGTTATGATGAACGCTACGATGAATACGAATCTCGGTGATATTATGATTGAGAATGAGGTTATTGCAAAGTATGCCGGCTCTGCCGCCGTTGAGTGCTTCGGGGTAGTCGGGATGGCTGCCGTGAATGTAAGGGACGGTTTTGCAAAGCTTTTAAGAAGAGAGAGTCTGAGCAGGGGAGTGAATATATCAGTAGCCGACAACAAAATTACGATAGATTTTCATATTGTTGTATCATACGGCGTCAGTATCTCTGCAGTTGCGGATAATTTAATCAGCAATGTGCGCTATAAGGTAGAGGAATTTTCCGGTCTTCCGGTGGAAAAGATAAATATCTATGTAGAGAGTGTCAGGGTAATTGATTAGAAAAAGTGCATCTTTGTGCATTAAGGAGGATGAATAGTTGAGTATGAAGACAATTGATGCGGCTATGGTTCAAAGATGTTTTCTTGCGGGCGCAAAACGCATCGAGGCAAATAAGGAATATATCAATGAGTTAAATGTGTTCCCGGTTCCGGACGGCGATACCGGCACGAATATGACGCTTACGATTATGTCCGCGGCAAAGGAAGTGAGTACGCTTGTCAATCCGACGATGGAGCAGGTCTGCAAGGCGATTTCGGGCGGCTCCCTGCGCGGCGCCAGAGGAAATTCCGGTGTTATTCTTTCTCAGCTGTTCCGCGGATTTTGCAAGGAGCTACGGGAGTATCAGGGAATCAGCGTAACCGTATTTGCTTCCGCGTTTGAGCGTGCGGTGGAGACGGCGTACAAGGCGGTGATGAAGCCAAAGGAGGGAACGATTCTGACGGTTGCCAGAGGCGGCGCAGAGCGTGCAAAGCAACTGGCAGAGGAAGGCGAAGAGGATATTCTTTCGTTTACGGAGGAAGTGGTACGCCACATGAAGGACGTCCTCGACATTACGCCGGAGCTGCTTCCGGTGTTAAAGGAAGCCGGCGTGGTGGACTCCGGCGGGCAGGGGCTGCTTACCATTATGGAGGGCGTACTGGATGCCTTACAGGGAAAGGAAACGGACTTTACGATTACGGTTTCCGAGCCTTCGGGACAGAGGGCAGCTGGTGCGGCAAACGATGCAATCTCTACGGCAGACATTAAGTTTGGTTACTGTACGGAGTTTATCGTTATGGTAGAGAAGCCGTATGATGCGGCAGAGGAGGTAAGGTTTAAGTCTTATCTGGAATCCATCGGGGATTCCATTGTGGTAGTTTCTGACGAGGATATCGTTAAGGTACACGTACACACCAATGACCCGGGACTTGCAATCCAGAAGGCGCTGACTTACGGTTCCCTTACAAAGATGAAGATTGATAATATGAGGGAAGAGCATAACGAGCGTGTGATCCAGGGAGCTTCGCAGCTTGCAGAGAAGCAGGCGGAAGCGGCGCCAAGAAAGCCGGTCGGGTTTCTGGCAGTTTCCATCGGAGAAGGTCTGAACCAGATTTTTAAGGAAATCGGCACAGATTATGTAATTGAGGGAGGACAGACAATGAATCCGTCCACCGAAGATATGCTGAATGCAATTGCGCAGGTCAATGCGGATACGATTTTTATTCTGCCGAATAATTCCAACATTATTCTTGCCGCAGAGCAGGCAGCAAAGCTGACGAAGGACAAAGAGATTGTCGTAGTTCCTTCGAAGACCGTTCCGCAGGGAATTACAGCGATTATCAGTTATATGCCGGATAAGTCTGCCGCAGAGAATAAAGAACGGATGGCAGAGGAGATGCAGAAGGTAAAAACCGGACAGGTAACGTATGCGGTGCGCGATACTTCTATGGATGGCAAGGAAATCAAGGCGGGGGACATTATGGGAATCGGCGACAAGACGATTTGTTCGGTCGGCAGCGATATTGCGGAGGTTACATTTGAGCTTCTTAAGAATCTGCTGGATGATGATTCCGAACTGGTAAGCCTGTATTACGGACAAGAGAACAGCGAAGAAGCTGCACAGGCTCTCGCTGACAGGATAATGGAAGCATATCCGGAGCTTGAGGTCGATGTGCATTCCGGCGGACAGCCAATTTACTATTATATACTCTCGGTGGAGTAATATGGAGAAGGGGCAATACACATCAGTGTTTGTCATAGAAAAATTTAGGAGGATAAGGAAATGGAAAAGTCAAAGTTAGGAATTTCGGTCTGCCTGTTGGGAATGATTGTATTTCTTACCGGATATCTGGGCATTACAGCCTTGGCATTGGTAGCAGGCTATATTCTTCTCAGAGAGGAGAATGAGACGCTGCGGAGGTATGCAGTTTATTCAATCGTCATGTACATTGTATTTGCGCTGATATCGTTGTGTCTCGGGGCGCTGGGTACGGTGATTGACATTATCAATTTCAGAGATTGGATGTATGGCAGTGGATTTTACAGTGTATTAAACTCGATTCTCTCCACAATCAACAGCATTGTCAGCCTTGCAGAAAAGGCAGCATTCGGTCTGTTCGCTTTATGCGCACTGTTTGGCAAGCCTGTTAAGTTCGGAGCAGTAGACAAGGTAATTGAAAAGCATATGTAATTTTTTAAAAGAACAAAAGGGGTTGCCGCAGAAAAGCGCAGCCCTTTCTTATTGTGTAAGAAACTTATGGGCATCATGCGTTACGCCTGTATAGGTAAGGCGCAGACGCTCCGGAAGTATAAAAGAGTAGAGAAGATAAGGCAGCTTAAGAGGAAAGGAGGCGCTATGAAGCAGACAGAGGATGTCCGGTGTATTAAAGGAATCGGCGCAAAGACGGCAGAACTGCTCCAAAAGCTTGGGATTCATACGGTGGGGGATTTGCTTTCCTATTACCCGCGCAGTTATGATACCTATGAGCTTCCGGTGCCAATCGGGGAGGTAAAGGAGGGGAAAACGGTGACAATTGAGGCATCGGTGATAAAGAGCGCCGATGTGACAAGATACCGGAACCTCCAGGTACTGACCTGTATTGTACGCGACCCCTCGGGAATGCTCAAGCTCACATGGTATAACCAGCCATACATGAAAAACCAGCTGACAATGGGGACAAGGCATTTGTTCCGGGGGCGGATTGCACGCAAGAAGGGAAGCCTTGTGATGGAGCAGCCGAAAAAGTACACGAGGGAGGAGTACCATAGGCTTTTGCAGGTACTGCAGCCAGTTTACGGGCTGACAGAGGGGTTACATAACAAAACCCTGTCGAAAGCAGTAGCCGCCGCGCTTTCCTGCTGCGAGCCGGAGGAGGACTTTATTCCGGCACGGATTGCAAAGGCACACAATCTGATTGCCCGACGTTATGCGGTAGAAGAGATTCATTTTCCGAAAAGCAGGGAAACGCTCGGCGAGGCAAGAAGGCGGCTGGTGTTTGAGGAGTTTTTCCGTTTTATGCTTTTGCTTTCCCATTACAAGGAGCAGAAGGGAAAAGAAAAGAACCATTATCCGGTACGGGAGACAAAGGAGTGCAAGCGGCTGTTAGAGACGCTTCCGTATGAGCTGACCAATGCACAGAAAAAGGTCTGGGCGGAGATTCAGGCGGACCTTGCCGGGGAAGGTACGATGACGAGGCTCGTGCAGGGGGACGTCGGTTCCGGCAAAACGATACTAGCCATGCTGTCGCTGCTTGCAGCGGCGGAATCCGGCTATCAGGCGGCTTTAATGGCGCCTACGGAGGTACTGGCGCGCCAGCATATGGCAGAAGCGCTCCGGCTGTTTTCGGACAGTGGTATCAAATGTGTCCTTCTGACCGGCTCCATGACCGCGGCACAGAAAAAAGAAGTAAGAGAACAAATAAGGTCGGGGGAAGCGGATATTATCATCGGAACGCAGACATTGTTTCAGGAGAAGGTAGAGTATCGTTCTCTTGGACTGGTGATTACGGACGAGCAGCACCGGTTCGGGGTGCGGCAGCGGGAGAAGCTTTCTGAAAAAGGGGGACACCCGCATATTCTGGTGATGAGTGCGACGCCGATACCGCGTACCCTTGCGATTATTTTATATGGTGACCTGGATATCTCAATTGTGGACGAGCTGCCGAAGGGCAGGAAGCCGGTCAAAAACTGCGTTGTCGGCACAGGCTACCGGGAGACAGCTTACCGCTTTATCGCAAAGCAGGTGGCAGCCGGGCGGCAGGCCTATATTATCTGCGCTATGGTAGAAGAGAGCGATACGAGCGATGCAGAGAATGTTACGGATTATACGGAGCAGCTGCGGGAGGCGCTCGGCGGCGGAATTAGTGTGGAATATCTGCATGGGAAGATGCCTGCCAAAGAAAAGACGGAACGGATGAACCGTTTTGCGGCAGGGGAAATCCAGGTACTGGTATCAACAACGGTAATCGAAGTCGGCGTCAATGTGCCGAATGCAACGGTAATGATGATAGAGAATGCAGAGCGCTTCGGACTGGCACAGCTTCATCAGCTGCGCGGCAGGGTCGGGCGCGGCGATGCGGAGTCATATTGTATTATGGTAAGTGCTTCGGAGGCGCAGGAGACAATGGAACGGCTGGAAATCCTGAACCGCTCCAACGACGGCTTCTTTATTGCCGGAGAGGACCTGCGGCTGCGCGGGCCGGGTGATTTATTCGGCATACGGCAGAGCGGTGAGTTTGAGTTTGCTGTTGCAGATATCTATGCAGATGCAACGGTGTTAAAGGAAGTGAGCGAAACCGTAAAGGCACTTTCCGCAAAGGAGGCAGAGGAGCTGTACCAGAGGTGCTTTCGCGAGGAAACTGCAGAACTTGTCCGCGGCATGGCAGAATCCATCTGACATCCCTTTTAGGCTTACGCATTTTTAGTAATTTAAGAAAGTTCCGGTGTCGCAGAGTAGCTTCTTTTTGCATTTGTCCGAAGGACCGCAGCCTTTAGCGGAGCCGGAATCACCTCTTAGGGCTGGTTAGGCGCGAGGACGCCACCGAGCGGCTTAACAGCACTTAGAGGAAGTCCGGCGGAGCGTTTGCGCATGCAATAAAGAAGCTGCTCTGCGATGCCGGAGCTTTGCCCAGGCGGCTTTAAAATGCGGAACCGCAAGTTTTCCTTTTCTTTTTTGAAAAATGTGGTATACTTATTATGTGTATACTGGAAAAGCAGAACAGAAAGGAGTAGTCCGATGCAGAAGTCATATACGAACCAGCAGCTAAAGCGTATTGCCGGAGACAATTACCAGCTTCTTTCGGAGTACTGTGCTTTGTTGACTGCCGAGGGGTATTTTTCCAAGGCGGAGGAGATTTTATGTCTTTCTGTGGAAGAGGTGCTGGATTTGTATGTGCAGTCTCTTCTGGTGCAGTTTCTGGTGTTTGGCAAGCGTCTGAATGCGGAGGAGGTTTTCTTTGCGGCAGGCGTGACAGGGCAGGACATGCTTGGATTAAAGGAGGCGTGGGAAGCAGGAGATATGACCGGGGCGGTGACAAGGGCCGAGAGGTTTTTAGAGACTCCGCCGATTCTTTTGCAGCTGTTTGGTCTGCGGGACCAGGAGAAGGAGAAGGGAGTTACAGGTCTTTTTTTTGATTCGCTGCTCAATATTATGATTTGTTCGGCGTATCTGAACCAGGTAAGGGACGGGCAGATATCGAAGTTTATCAGCTTGTATTTTGATAAAGTTTCGGTTTTTTTAGAGAATAGACAGGAGGCATCCCGCACAGTGGACGGAAAGTACATATTCAAGAAGCTGTGCTCCGGAAGCCTTTCGGAGGGTTGCGCGCTTTTGCGGGAAGCCGGAGAGGACTTTGCTTCTTATAAGCGGAAGTATTTTTACTACAGGCAGGGTGTCAGCGCCTTTGCAGCAGCAGATGCGGTACAGGAGCAGCAAATGGCGGAGGAGGTTCCGGAGGCTCTGTCGGAGCTTCTGCCGGATGCGGCAGAAGCGGCTGTGGCAGAGCGGAAGGAAAAGGAAGCCGGAGAGGAGCTTTCGCGGTTGACCGGAGAGCTGGAGCGCATGGTCGGCTTACGGGAGGTCAAGGACGAAATCCGGACGCTGGTAAATCTGATTAAGGTAAAGCGTCTGCGGGAACAGTACGGGCTTCCGCAAATGAATATGTCTTATCATATGGTGTTTACCGGAAGTCCTGGTACGGGGAAAACCACGGTGGCGCGTCTGGTTGCCGGAATCTACCGGGAGCTTGGCATTTTAAGCAAGGGGACATTGACCGAAACGGACCGTTCCGGCCTGGTGGCAGGCTATGTCGGGCAGACGGCGTTAAAGGTAAAGGAAGTAGTGGAGAGAGCGCTCGGCGGCGTTTTGTTTATTGATGAGGCATATGCCCTGGCACCGGAGAATGCAAGCAATGATTTCGGGGCAGAGGCGGTCGATACCTTAGTGAAGCTGATGGAGGACCACCGGGACGACCTGGTGGTGATTGTTGCGGGCTATACCGAAGAGATGCAGCGGTTTTTGAAGGCAAATACAGGGCTGCACTCCCGTTTTAATAAATTTATTACATTTTCCGATTATACGGATAAGGAGCTTTTGCTGATTCTGGATTCCATGGCGTCAGAGATGGGATTTTGTCTGACCGAGGCGGCACGGAACAAGATTGCGGAGCGGCTTACAGGAATGAGCGCCAGAGAAAGGAAAAGCTTCGGCAATGCGCGCGGAATCCGCAATCTGTTTGAACGGCTTGTAAGTAATCAGGCAAACCGTATTATCGGCTATACATCCCAGTCGGTGAAGGATATTACAGTAATTACGGAAGAGGATGTTGTCCAATAGAGGAGGAAACATGGAGAGCAGATTACAGGAGCGGATTTCGATTGTGATTCCCGTATACAATGAAGGGGCTCATATCAGGGAGTCGATGGCTCGTGTAGAGCAGATATGCAGGGAGGCTTCCATTCCCTATGAGCTGGTGCTGATTGACGACGGCTCGAGGGATAATTCGTGGGAAGAGCTCCGCAGTATGGCAGAGGAGAATCCGGATATTACAGCGGTGCGGCTTTCCAGAAATTTTGGAAAGGAACCGGCGTTATGTGCCGGTCTGGACATTGCGGCCGGTGCGGCAGTTCTTGTAATGGACGCGGATTTGCAGCATCCGCCGGAATGTATTCCCGAGATGGTGCGGCTCTGGCGGGAAGGCGCGGAGGTAGTCGAGGGCGTAAAACGCTCCCGCGGAAAAGAGAAGCGCACATATCGGTTTTGTGCCAGACTGTTTTATGGGATGATAAGCAAAGCGACCGGCATTGATTTTGACAATGCGTCCGACTTTAAGCTCCTCGACAGGAAGGTAGTCGAGGCGATGAAGCAGATGCCGGAGCGTATGACGTTTTTCCGCGGGATGTCGGCATGGGTCGGCTTTGAGCGTTGCACATTTGATTTTGAGGTGGCGGAGCGGGTGGACGGCAAGTCCAAGTTTTCCCTGAAGCGTTTGGTTACGCTTGCGGTGACGGCAGTAACGTCGTATACGTCGGCGCCGTTGCACTGTATTACGATTCTGGGCTTTATTATGCTGTTCGGCGCAGTCCTGTTAGGAATCCAGACCCTGTATATGAAGTTTGCGGGTCATGCGCAGGGCGGTTTTACCACGGTAATTCTGCTGTTGCTTTTTATCGGCAGCATGATTATGATCAGCCTCGGGATTATCGGGTTGTATCTGATGAAAATATACCATGAAATCAAAGGGCGGCCTCGTTACCTGACTTCCCGGGTGATTCGAATGGGAGAGGAGGAAAAGCAGTAATGGGTGCTGTGTTATTTCTTACAGTTTCGGTTGTGTTCGGTTATGCGGTGTGTGAGACGCTGTTTCCGGGACTGAAGAGGGCGGGAGAAAAGACGTTTGACGGGCGGGAAATTTCCCTGTCCTCCTATTTTCTGCGGGTGCCTGCCTGGGTGCTTGCCGGACTGATTCCGCTTACCTGGGCGGCTTATCTTACTGCTTATGTGCTGAAAGTATACGGCGGGAAGGACTATCCGCTTCTTTTGGCGGACATTCTTGTCATGTCTGCGGCGGCTGTTGTATCCGCAGTGCTTCTTTTCTTTTTGTACCGGAAGAGAAAGCAGGAGGGAAGTCACCTTGGAAGCAGGAACCGGCTGACCGTCGGTGAGTGGGTCTTTCTGGCACTGCTTCTCCTTCTCATTGTGCAGATGATGTTTCTGACGTTTTTTGTATCCAAAGGAGAGCTTTACGTCGGGCTTTCTGTGTTCAGCGATTTTGCGCCGCATATGGGAATGATACGGTCATTTTCCTATGGGAACAATTTTCCTACAACGTATTCACATTTTGCGGGAGAGGATATCCGGTATCATTTTCTGTTCCAGTTTCTGGCAGGCAATCTGGAGTTTTTAGGAATGCGTCTGGATTTTGCGTTTAATCTTCCGAGTATTTTCGGTCTGCTTGCCTCTTGTATGCTGTTGTATGCGTTGGCGGTGAAGCTTTCGGGAAAGCGCGCAGTCGGGTATCTGACGACGCTGTTTTTCTTGTTCCGCAGCTCGCCGAGCTTTTTCCGGTTTCTTGCGGAGCTGCCGAAGGGGCAGATTATCGAGCGATTGAAGACGCAGGCGGAGTTTATTTCCTATACGCAGAATGAGGGCTGGGGGCTTTGGAACCTGAATGTATACTGCAACCAGAGGCATTTTGCGTTTGCTATTGCGGTAATGCTTCTGGCGCTTCACTATTTTATGCCGTATGTCTATGCGATGGCGGAAAAGCTTAGCAAGGTGCGGGAGGAGCTTTCGGGCGGGAAGCATTCTGTGCCGGGCAGGCTGGTATCCTACGGTAAGACATTGTTTTTTTCCAAAGGTGCCTTCGGGGTAAAGCGTCCTGTCGTTTCGCTGTTTCTCGGTCTTTTGCTCGGAGGACTTGCCTTTTTTAACGGCTCTGTCCTGACGGCGGCCTGTGCCATGCTCTTTTTCATGGCGGCAGTTTCGGACCGGCGGCTGGACTATCTGATTACCGCAGGGACGGCGCTGGTTCTTTCGCTGGCGGAGTCGGCGCTGTTTGTGGACGGCGCTGCAGTTTCCCCGTCGTACTTTTTCGGTTTTCTGGCAGAAAACAAGACGCTGTTCGGTGCTGTGGACTATATGTGGCAGCTGTGGGGCGTTCTGCTTTTGTTTGTCGCAGGCTATCTTTTGTTCGGCCGCGGCGTAAGGCGGTATCTGGTGTTTGTGTTTTCGGTGCCGCTTATTATGGCGTTTACCCTGTCCTTAACGGTAGATGTCACGGTAAATCATAAGTTTGTGATGCTATCGGAGATGCTGCTTTCCCTGTTCCCGGCAATGGTGCTGGCCAAGCTTTGGGAAAGGCGCTGCGCGTTTATGGAGCACCGCCTTCTAGGAAGGCGTTTTACGGCGGCAGTGCTGGTCGTGCTTCTGACGATAACAGGCTTTTTTGAGTATGTGATTGTGCTGCGAAGGAACCAGCCGCAGAATAATCTGGTCTATCAGATGGATGACCCGCTGACCTTGTGGGTGAAGGAAAACGCAGACTCAGACGATATTATTCTTTCTTCCTGGTATCACCTGCACCGCGTCGTGCTCGGCGGCGGCATGCTTTATTTCGGCTGGCCGTATTATGCATGGTCGGCAGGGTATGATACTCCTTACAGGGAGCAGCAGGTTGCCCGGATGTTTGAGGCAGAGACGGTACAGGAACTGGACGGACTTATAAAAGAAAATGAAATCCGTTACATTATCGTGGATAATGATGCCAGAAGCAATAACTCTTACGAGGTGCGTGAGGATGTGATTGCAGCTGCATACAGTGCGGTTTATACGGAAGGAGAGGGAGACTGGAAGCTGACGGTATATGATACCGAAAAGCCGGTTTCCCGGTAACATGTGCAGGAAATTATTTCGGAAGCGAAAGGAGAAGCTATGAAATTTGATTATGTAGTAGTAGGAGCCGGACTTGCCGGACTGACGGTGGCAGAGCGCATTGCAGAGGAACTGGAAAAGACGGTGCTTGTAATTGAGAAACGCGGGCACATCGGCGGGAATGTGTATGATTCCTATAATGAGGACGGTGTGCTGATTCATAATTACGGACCTCATATTTTCCATACCAACGATAAGGGTGTGTACGACTATTTAAGCCGGTTTACCAAGTGGAACGACTTCTGGCACCGGGTATTGACGTATGTGGATGGAAATCTGATTCCGATGCCGATTACGGTGGAGACGGTAAACAAGCTTTATAACCTGAACTTAAGCACGTTTGAGGTAGAAGAGTTCTTTCAGAAGTATGCAGAAGATATTCCGGAGATAAAAACGAGCCGCGATGTCGTGCTGAGCAAGGTTGGCGAGGAGATTTACCGGAAGTTTTTTGAGAACTATACAAAAAAGCAGTGGGGGCTTGACCCGGCGGAGATTGACACTTCGGTAATTTCGCGGATTCCGGTCCGGACAAACCGTGATACCAGATATTTTGCGGACAAGTACCAGGGAATGCCGCGGCACGGTTATACGAAGATGTGCGAGAATATGGTGAAGAATCCGAGGATTAAGATTCTTTTAAATACCGATTACAAAGAAATCATCGGAGAGCTTGCATATGAGGCGCTAATTTACACTGGTCCGACGGATTACTTCTATGATTATAAATACGGGAAAATGGCTTATAGAAGTCTGCGTTTTGAGTTTGAGACCTTTGACTGCGACTCGTATCAGGAGGCGCCGGTTGTAAACTACCCGAATGATTACGATTTCACGAGAATTACGGAGTTTAAGAAGCTGACCTGGCAGAAGCATGATAAGACCACCATTTTAAAGGAGTTCCCGACCTCGGAGGGAGAGCCGTATTATCCGTTCCCGACTGCGGAGTACAAGGAGCAGTTTGCAAAGTACCGTGCCGAGATGGAGAAGGAAACAAACGTATTTTTCCTTGGCAGGCTGGCGGAGTACCGCTATTACAATATGGACGCTGTGGTGCGGAGCGCGCTGAACCTGTTTGAGGAAAAAATTGCAAAGCAGAGAACAAAGGAGTGAGCAGATGGATAAGTTATATATTGTAATTCCTGCCTACAATGAGCAGGAGACGATACAGAGTGTGATTGACGACTGGCATCCGGTTGCCGTAAGCTGCGGCGAGGATTCCCGTCTGGTGATTATTGATGACGGGAGCAAGGACAATACCTATTCCATTTTAAAGGAGGCGGAAAAGAGTCATCCGCAGCTGATTGCGCTGACAAAGCCGAACGGCGGGCATGGCGCGACGTTGTTGTACGGGTATGATTATGCCCTTTCGCAGGGAGCAGAGTATGTGTTCCAGACGGATTCCGACGGGCAGACGAAGGCGGAGGAGTTTGAGCAGTTCTGGAAGCTGCGGTACAACTACGCAATGGTAATCGGACACCGGAACAAGCGGGAAGACGGCATTTCCAGAGTGTTTGTGACAAAGACGTTAAAGCTTGTCTGTTTCTTGTTCTTCCAGGTTAAGCTGACGGATGCCAATACGCCGTTCCGTTTGATGAAGGCAGTCGAGCTAAAAAAGGTGCTGCCGCTGATTCCAAAGGATTATAATCTGTCGAATGTGGTGATTTCCGTAATTTTTGCCAAGAAGAAGCTTCCGGTTAAGTATATCCCGATTACGTTCCGACCGAGACAGGGCGGCGTCAATTCCATCAATATGAAGCGTATCTTTAAAATTGGAAAACAGGCGGTTGGAGACTTTATTAAAATCAATAAGGTTGTGAACCAGGCATGTGAAAAAGAGAGAAAGTAGACAGCGTCCGGAGTACGGAAAGAATTTATAAGAGAGTGTGAAGAAGCATATGAATAAGAAGAAAATAAGTTTAGCGATACCTTTCGGGTGTCTTGCGGTGATAGTACTGTTTCTTGGCTGGTCAGTTGCAAAGGATTATCTGAAGCCGGACGATTTTGCACCCTTTTTCCGCTGGTTCCTGACCGTGTTTTTTGTCGGAATCAGTTTTTATCCGCTGGCGGCATGCCTGTTCCGGAAGTTTTCGGACAAGGGATATTTTTTCGGGAAGGTGCTTGGAATTGTTATCAGCGGCTGGCTTGTCTGGGTGTTGTCCTCTATCCACCTTGTAAAGTTTACCGCAGTAAGCTGTTATGTGATACTGGGGCTTTGCGCGGTGGTAAATTACGGCCTTGCAGTATATTTGTGCAAGAAGAAAAAAATCAGGCTCTGTGAGTTTTTCGGACTTACGGACGGTTCTGCCGTACTGGCAAAAGCGCTTTGGTATGAGGCAGCTTTCTTTATACTGTTTGCCGTGCTGACCTATTTAAAATGCTTTAATCCGGAAGCAAACGGAACGGAGCGCTTTATGGACTACGGGTTTATGACCAGTATGATGAAGTCCTCCTATATGCCGCCAGAGGATTTCTGGTTTTCCGGGACTTCTTTAAATTACTATTATCTGGGGCAGTTTTTTGCAACCTATCTTACAAAGCTTTCCGGAATCACGGTTAATTACGGATACAATCTGGCGTTAATGATGACTGCTTCGTTTTGTATGATATTGGTATATTCTCTTGTTTCCCGTATCTTTGAGGTATTTATGGGAGAGCGCGCGGATTCCTGCAGACAGCAGAAGAAAAAGACGATTGCGTCAGATCCCTTTATTGTGCAGGTGTTCTGCCGTATTGCAGGCATACTGTCCGGTCTTGCAGTTACGTTTGCAAGTTCCTGCCATTACTTTGTATATGCAAAGCTGGTGCCGGTGGTAAGGGAAATCCTTGGAATCGAAGGAGAAACCTCTTACTGGTTCCCGGATGCGACCAGATACATCGGCTATCAGAGGGAAGGAACCGGGGACAAGACAATTCACGAGTTTCCGAGCTATTCTTTTATACTTGGGGATTTGCATGCCCATGTAACGAATATTATTTTTGTACTGACGCTGCTTGCAGTACTCTTTGCATGGCTTTTATACCGGCGGGAGAGAATGAAAAAGGCTGCGGCGGGAATGTTGGAGCCGGTAGTCTATAAAGCGGAGCTTCTGCAGCCGCATATTATTGTACTGAGCTTTTTCATTGGTATTTTCCAGATGACAAATTATTGGGATTTTCCGATTTACTTTGTTGTCTGCGGCGCTGTAATATTAGTATCCAATGCAGTAATCTGCGGTTTTACGAAAAAGACCTTTCTGCTGACCGCGCTGCATGC
Source organism: uncultured Lachnospiraceae bacterium (assembly GCA_910577175.1). Taxonomy (GTDB): domain Bacteria; phylum Bacillota; class Clostridia; order Lachnospirales; family Lachnospiraceae; genus SIG307. The sequence continues at coordinate 250,762 of CAJTLU010000001.1, forward strand.
GGCAGAGTTTATCGTGGTTGCGTTTGTCACGGCGTTTATGTTTACTCTGCGGTTTGACAGTATGGCGGGCGGTATTGGGCTTTGCAGTAAGCATACTGAGCTGTATCAGATGATTGTTGTCTGGGCTCTGCCGGTGTTTATGGTACTTGGTTATCTGGGTACACTGATTAAGGAAGAGAGAATAAGAAAAAAGGAGCGTCCGGCACAGAGCGAACACCAAAATCCGTTTTTTGCATGGCTTCAGAATTTGAAAGCAGCGGAATTGTTTCTGCTTATTTTAGGTTTGTGTGCCATCGGTCTTGTACTGCTGCCGGAGGTTGTCTATGTGGTGGACATTTACGGCGGTGATTTCCAGAGAGCGAACACGATGTTCAAGCTGACCTATCAGGCGTTCATTTTGTTTGGTATCTGTATGGGAGCGGTAATCGTCAGATATCTGCTGCTGCCGGGGAATATAAAACAGTTTGCCGCAGGGCTTGTGATTTTGTTTTTCCTGTACCAGAATCTCGGGTATTTCGGAACTTCTTGTGAGACATGGTTTGGCGATTATAAAAATATGGAACGGTATAAAACGCTTGATGCGGGAGCTTACATTTATGATGTTCATCCGGAGGATGCCAAGGCCATTGCCTGGATGAATGAAAACATTGAGGGAAGACCGGTCGTTCTTGAGGCAAACGGAGACAGCTATACGACCTATAACCGTGTGTCAGTGCTGACCGGCTGTCCTACGGTGCTTGGCTGGCGTACCCATGAATGGCTCTGGAAGGATGATGTGACATTGGTAGATGCGCGTGCGGCGGATATCAAAACGATTTATACCTGCGGCGACAGCGCAGAAGCGCAGAGGCTTTTGGAAAAATACGATGTGGCCTATCTGTATGTCGGGCGGCTCGAGCGGGAAAAATACATCAAGGAAATTGCGCTGGATTATGATTATTTAAAATCGCTCGGTGAGGTAGTGTATGAAGACCCGGAGGAGACTTATTATCAGACGTTTCTTGTAAAAATAAAATAAAAAATGTAACGAAAAAGGCGTATGAAGGAACAGGAAAGAACGGTGTAATCTTCCAGTGTAAGATTTTTAGGACGGCATATAATATCACCGTAATCGAGAGAGACGGACAGCAGAGATGCAGTGCGGGTATCAGAGATTACGAAACGAAACTTTTCAAATTGCCCGCATTGCGGGAGGTACGAGAAAGGAGTGAAAGATATGTCTAAAGGTAGAAATCGTGTAGAAGTTCCGGAAGCAAGAGAGGCTATGGACCGTTTTAAGATGGAAGTTGCATCTGAAATCGGTGTACCGTTAAAGCAGGGTTATAACGGAGACTTAACCAGCGCACAGAACGGTTCTGTCGGCGGTGAGATGGTTCGTCAGATGATTAAGCGTCAGGAAGAGTCTATGTCCGGCAAGTAATAAGGAATAGCAAGTAAGAAAACAAAAAAGACCGGGGTCGTTACAAAAGGTAGCGGCCCCGGTTTTTTAATTGTTTTTGAGGTTTTGCATATTGCATGCCGTTTTATGTTCGAGAGGTATTCCGCTTTTTGTAAGAAGCCGCTATGCCCGGAACCGCCGCGCTTTTTGCAACAGTTCCTCTTTTCAGGGTACCAAAAAAATGCGGAAACGCAAGAAAAAAGGTTGCAATTCATTTCAAGATGCGCTACACTAAAATAAGTTATATATGTTTTGATTGGAGGACGGGCCATGAGAGTGATTGCCGGTTCGAGGCGGAGTATCCGGCTGATAACCGTAAAGGGAGAACAGGTCCGCCCGACAACAGACCGGATAAAGGAAACACTGTTTAACATACTGCAGCCGCATCTGGCAGGGTGCAGCTTTTTGGATTTGTTTTCCGGAAGTGGCGCAATCGGCATCGAAGCTTTAAGCCGGGGGGCAAAAGAGGCGATGCTTATAGAGCGGGACAGGGAAGCGGTTTCGTGTATCAGGACAAACCTGAAGGCAACGCGCTTTGAAGATACTGCGGTGTTAAAGCAGGGAGATGTACTGGCGGTGCTCCGTATGATGCGGCACGCACCTTTTGATATTATTTTTATGGACCCGCCCTACAGGTCCGGAATCGAGGCGCAGGTGCTTTCTGCATTAAATGCGTCGGCGCTTGTGGACGAGCATACCATTGTGATAATCGAAGCATCGGCGGATACGGATGCCGGCTTTGCAGAGGAACTTGGTTTTTCCGTCTATCGGGAAAAAAAGTACGGTTCCAATAAACACATATTTTTGGAAAAGAGGAAAGCATGAGAAAAGGAATTTATCCGGGAAGTTTTGACCCGGTGACACTGGGGCACCTTGATATTATCCGCAGGGCGTCCGAACTGGTAGATGAACTGGTGATTGCAGTTTTGCGCAACAATGCAAAGAAGAGCCTGTTTTCCGTCGAAGAGCGTATCGGGTTTCTGAAACAGGTGACAGCGGATATTCCAAGGGTTAAAGTGATTTCTTTTGGCGGGCTTTTAGTTGACTGTGCAGTAGAATATGGTACGCGCACGATTATCCGGGGGCTTCGTGCAGTAACCGATTTTGAGTATGAGCTGCAATTAGCGCAGACCAATAAGCGTCTGCGGCCGGACATTGATACCGTGTTTCTCACGACGAACGTGGAGTATGCATATTTAAGCTCCAGCGTAGTCCGGGAGATTGCCGGGTACGGCGGCGACATCAGCCACTTTGTGCCGGAATGTATTATTGAGGATGTTTATAAAAAAGCAAAGCGAGGCGAGGAAGTATGAGTACAAAAAGAATTGAACAGCTGATAGAGGAGATTTTTGAATTTGTGGAAAGCTGTAAGGCATCTGCTTTTTCCGGTTCTAAAGTCATCGTGCCGAAGGAGGAGCTTTATGATTTGCTGGATGAGCTGCGTCTGAAGGTGCCGGAGGAAATCAAGCGCTGCCAGAAAATGATTGCAAACAGAGATGCGATTATTGCGGATGCGGAGCATAAGGCAGTAGCCATCGAGCAGTCGGCAAGGCAGCAGGCGCAGATTCTGATTAACGAAAACGAGATTACCCAGGGGGCTTATTATCAGGCGAACGAGATGATGCGTCAGGCAACGGAGCAGAGAGATGCCATGTTGTCACAGGCGACACAGGATGCTATGCAGATTACGCAGGGGGCGCTCAGTTACGCCAACGATATGCTTTCTAATGTAGAGCAGGTGCTTTCCTCTTCTTATGAAATCACAAAGAACCGTTCTGATGCGATGTTAGAGGCGCTGCGCCAGAACCTTGCGATTGTGACTGAGAACCGGAAGGAGCTGTTAGGCGGGATAGAGCCGCAGGGGACAAAGCAGGCACAGACAGCCGAGGAGCAGGCAGAGGACTTTGAATTTGATGAGGACATCTTTTTGAACCAGGTGGACGATGACGAGGAGTAGAGTGCTTTAAATCCACAGGTAGAGGAACATTAACGCTGCAGAGATTACAGCGGCGGCAGCCTTAGTCAGAAGATAGTGTGCAAACGGAAGTCTGCTTTCCGCAAGCACACTTTTTGTTTGTGCGGCGGCGGAAAGCCCGCCGAAGGTGACAAAGGCAGTAACCAGAGGAAAGAGGACGCTTCTTTTTAATGGAAGTGCCGCCAGTGCCGTACACCCGGTGGTAATTTCCAAAAGAGAGCCGATGCAGGCGCAAAGAAAAGGCGGAAGAGGCATTTTTGTAAGGAGCTCCGCAAGGACGGAAAAAAGAATAATGTAGCCTCCGACTCTGGTAAGGACAGAAAAGGCCTGCTCAATGGCAGAGTCTAACAGCAGGAAAGAAAAGGAAAAGCTTTTGGCAGGAAGTTCTGCCGGAAGCTTGTTTTTTTTCCGGTCAGCAGAAAAAGCGGCATTCCGGGGGCGCAAAAGGATAGCGGAAAGCATGGAAGAAAAGATAACGATGAAAAACAGCGGATAGCGGAGGGACGGAGCGTTTAACACCGAAACGGAAATATAGCCGAGCAGAAATAAGGGGCTTGGATTATTGCACAAGGGAAGAAGGTACGTCCCTTCTTTTTTTGTAATCTGTCCGTGTTCGACTAAGGAAGCAATTGTTTTTGCGCCGACCGGAAGTCCGGCAAGCAGTCCTATGACAATCGCATAGCACCCCGGCGGACTGCAGCGGAACACAGGAGAAAGCAGAGGGGAGAGACGGCGAGCCAGACTATCGGAAAGCCCTGTAGATAAAAAGAGGGTAGATAAAATCAAAAAGGGAAGCAGGCTTGGCAGTACCTGATTGAACCAGAGAAGAAGCCCGTTTTTAGCACCGGAAAGCGCCGGAGCAGGAAAAAGTAAAAGGAGACACAGAAAAAGCAGCATTCCACCTTTGAGAAGAAAGGAACGCACAGAAGAGGAAGGAGTCATAACTGCCTCACCCGGAGGTTGTATTTGTGATAATATATGAAAAGTCATCCGGCAAAAGAACGCCGTATTTCTGACAGGCAACCCGGTTATAGCAGTCTGCCGCGGTAATATCGAAGGAAAGCAGCTCGTTTTCTGCCGGGGTACAGCGTGTCTTTTTCTGGGCTAGTTTTGTCAGAAGCGGAAGCGAGGCGGCTGTTTTCATATGATGCAAAAGCGGTGTTGCGCTTTTACGGAAACCCAGAATACGCGCATAGCCGGTATCCTCCCTGCGGAAGCGTTCAAGGGCGTCCTTGCGGAGCTGAAACAGGATATGGAGCAGGCACCGCTCAACGCGTGTGCGGGTGTACTGCTTTGTTTTGATGTGTTCGAGAAACGCTTCATAGGAGCATGCAGGGAAGCGTGCGGAAAGCCTTGCCGCAAGCTCCGGGGAAACATCCGCATAGGAAGAAAGCGCTCCTGTGGCAGCAGCGATATCGGCAGCGGTACGGTACAGTAGGAAGAAATCCTCCGCAAAAAGAGGAGCGTATGGCTTGCGGCGCAGGATAGCTGCGGCAGGGGCCGGGAGCCCGGAAAGAAATTCTTCCGGAAAGGAGGCGCCCGGCGTCAGCAGGGTGCGCAGGGCAGAGGCGGAAGAAAAGCCCGTGGCAGAAAGGGTAGTGTCATGGTAGCCGGAGCCGTTACGGACAATGGCAAAGGGACGGATGGAGCTATTTCTGCGGTGCAGGGCTTTGCAGTACTCCAAGCCGAGCAGGGCATTTGGGGAGGAGAGTAAGGACAGGGCTTCCTCCGGCAAAAAGGCGCGTGCGGCAGAAAGTCTTGCCGCCGGAAAGGTAAGACCCGTGCGGAGCTCCCTTTTTAAAGCAGCCCGGTAGGCAGGCGGCTCCTCACAGAGAAATGCGGCGGTTTCGGTAAAAAGGGAAACTGGTGCCGCTGTTTCTGTGCCGAAGCAGAGGCTCTTCACGACGCCGAGCCTGTCTAAGACCGAAACTGCACCTGTTGCAAAGTATTCTGCGCTTCCAGTGGCATAGCAGAACGGCAGCTCTAAAACAACATCCGCGCCGCAGGCCAGAGCACATTCAGCCCGGGTAAACTTATCCAGGCATGCAGGGATTCCACGCTGGGTGAAGTCGCCGCTCATAATGGCAATCACATAGTCTGCGCCGGTAAGGCGTTTTGTTTCTTCGATATGGTACTGATGCCCCTTGTGAAAGGGATTGTATTCCACAATAATTCCCGCAGCGTTCAAGACAGCGCCTCCTTTCAGACAGTGCCGGACGACACCGGCAGATGCGGCAGAACTCCTGAGCCATGTATTACGGACGCAGGTGCCGGTAGAAATAAATAGCGAGCTGGGTGCGGTCCCTGACCCCAAGCTTTTCCAGAATACTGCTCAGATAGTTGCGCACGGTTCCTTCGGAAAGAAACAGCGCCAGAGCGATTTCTTTATTATTTAAGCCCTCTGCGACAAGGCGCATGATTTCAAATTCCTTTTCGGTCAGTGGAAGCTCGTCAGAATCCGGCTTCGGGGAGACGGAAAGAATATCCGGAATTTTCCGGATGACCTCGTTGCCGAAGACGTTCTGTCCCTTGCAGACTGCACGGAGAGCGGGAACGATGCTTTCAAAATCCTGCTTCAGCAGATACCCCTTAGCGCCGAGGCGGAGCGCGCGGATAATGTACTCGTCATCGGAAAATGTAGTCAGAAACAGGATTTTGGCACCGGAATCCGCGGAAAGGATTTCTGCCGCGGCGTCCAGTCCGTTCACTCCTTCCATACGGATGTCCATTAAGAGAATATCAGGGCAGTACTTCCGGTACAGAGCCGGCGCCTCTGCGCCGCTTGTTCCAAGGGCAGCAACCGAAATATCCGGCTCCGCCTCCAATATGGTTTTTAACGAGATTCCGACCAGCCGGTCATCGTCAACAATTAAAACATTCATAAAGTTACCTCCGTGTAGTTGATCTGTCTTATTTTTGCATTTGTCCGGAGAACCGCGTATTTAGAGAAAGTCCGGGGAAGCGTTACGCATGCAAAATAAGGCAACGGCTCTCCTTTACCGTATGAAAATTTTCTTTTCTCCGCTTGTAAGAAGGGGCAGCGCTTCGTGTGGCTGCTCAGCCCTCCTTCGGGACAGACGCAAAAATATGAAATCCGTTCTGGACGGAAAAGCGGATGCTTCCGTTCAGGGAAGCCACCCGGACACGCATGTTTTCCAGACCCATGCCCGGGTTCTGCTCCGGCAGTACAGCGTCCCTCCCGTTATCGGCGATGGAAAGGCGGTAAAGCGAGGTATATTCCTTCATGCTGACACGGATAGTATCCGCGCTGCTGTGCTTTACGATGTTGGAAAGCGCCTCCTTGGTAATCATAAAAAAGCAGTGCATCACAGGAACCGGAACTTCGGGAGAAATGTCATATTCAAAGAAGGTGCGGTAGCCGGAGCAGGAGGAAAGGAGGTGTCTTGTGGAAATCTCCAGGTCCATGGCATCGTCCCGCAGGTCGTGAACGCTGTTCCGGATGCCCTCCATGGCGTCATCGAGGCTGTCCTTTAGTAAAAGCAGGGATTCGTCCTGTTTGTTTACGGCAAGCATAGCGCCGACCTGCAGCAGGGAACGGGAAAGCAGATGTCCCACATTATCATGGATTTCCCTTGCAATACGCGTGCGCTCCTGTAAGGTTGCAATCTTTATCCTGGCATCCTGATTTTCAAGCAGCGTCTGGGCCTGCTCCCGGAGGGAGAGCTGTTCCTCCTTATCGGTATCGCGTAGTCTTATCAGGTTCTCCGAAAGCTTCTTGTTCTGTTGCTGCCTGTCCCCAAGCAGAAGGGAAAGAAAAAATAAAAGTGACAGAAGCACAGGGCATGCAGAGGGTTCCTGAAAAAAAGAAGAAGTCACGGCAGGCAGGACGGCAGACAGAAACAGCGGCGTCCTGCGCCTTTCAGCCAGCGGATAAGCGAGCGCCGGAAGAAAGAAAAGCAGCTCCGGTAGAAAGAACGCCGGAACAACGCCCAGAAAGAAAGCGGCGCAGGAAAACCATGGGAAATCCAACAGCTCATCCAGCGCAAGCACAGTCAGGACATATAAAAACACAATAACCGGCGGCAGGAAAAAAGAGGAAAGGGAAAAAAGAAGCAGAATAAGACCGCAGAACAAAAAAATAAGCTTATCTAAAACAGACATCCTCCGAACCTCCTTTCCGCCTAAAAACCGCACGTCAGACGATACAATAATCAATACTTCGGTCGATACGATAATAGTGTAACACACATTATCTGCAAAGAAAAGGTAAAACCCCTTGAATTTCCGCATTTTTTAAGCGACCTTGGAAGTTCCGGCGGCTGCATGCAAAATCAGATTGCATGCAGCCGCCGGGACATGAAGGTCCCTGCAAAAGAGGGAAATGCAAGAAAAATAAAATGACATTTGTCACAGAAGCTTTTTACAAACGGCACTGGAAAAGAGATGGAGAATCTGTTATTTTCTAAAGTAGAACGACGAAAAGGAGAGGAGATTCCATGAGTACGGTTGTAAAAATTGAAAATCTGGTAAAACGTTATGCAGAGCTTGTGGCGGTAGACCATATGAATCTTTCCATAGAGGAGGGGGAGGTTTTCGGGCTTTTAGGACCGAACGGGAGCGGAAAGTCTACGATTATCAGCTGCCTTTTGGCTCTGACGCATTTTGATAAGGGAAAAATTACAGTCTTTGGGGAGCCGATGCGTGCAGACAATTATGCAGTAAAAGGCCGGATTGGCATAGTGCTGCAGAATGTGGCAGTCTTTGATGAACTGACGGTGCAGGAAAACGTCGATTATTTCTGCAGCCTGTACATTAAAGATAAGAAGAGGCGCAGGGCGCTTGTGGAGGAAGCGGTTGCCTTTGTGGGACTGGAGGATTTTGTAAAGTTTTATCCGAAAAAGCTTTCAGGAGGCCTGCTGCGCCGCTTAAATATTGCCTGCGGCATTGCCCACAAGCCGGAACTGATTATCTTTGACGAACCTACGGTTGCGGTGGACCCGCAGAGCCGGAACAAGATTTTAGAGGGGATCCAGGAATTGAACCGGCAGGGGGCAACCATAATTTATACATCCCACTATATGGAAGAGGTGGAGCAGATTTGTTCTCGGATTGCGATTATTGATAAGGGACAGACGGTGGCAATCGGAAGCAAGGAAGAGCTAAAGAGCATGATTCAGACCGGAGAGACAATCCGGGTCGAGGTGCCGGAGTTTACGGAGGAAATGCTGACGAGCTTACGGAGGCTTCCTCATGTGTTTTTTGCAGAATATAAGGAGGGACTTGCGACGGTTAAGTGCAGCGGCGGAAGACATAATGTGCTGCACGTGCTGGAGTATTTAAATAACGCCGGGGTTTCCTTTGACAGGGTATTTGCCGAGCAGCCGACCTTAAACGATGTGTTCCTTGAAATTACCGGCAGGGAACTTAGAGATGAAGCAAGATAAGGGGGAAGGAAAGCATGATACATTATTTTTACCGGGTAAAGCGTCTGCTCCGCAACAGAATATTGTTTTTCTGGTCCATCGTTTTTCCGATGGTGCTTGCCGCGTTTTTCAAAATGGCATTTTCCTCCATTACGGAAAAGGACTGGGCGTTTGAAACGCTTCCGGTTGCAGTAGCGGCACAGGACGGGAGTGAAAGGGACGGGATGTTGATTTCCTTCCTTGAAGAAATGAAAAACGAGGACACGGCATTTTTTGAGGTGATTGAGGCAGAGCGTGCCGAGGCGGAGAAATTGCTGCAGGAAAACCGTGTCATGGCAGTAATTCTGACCGGAGAGGAAACTTCGGTCCTTCTCCGGGAGAACGGCTTGTCCGCCACAGTCGTAAAAACGGTGCTGGACGGCTATCTGCAGAGCAGGGAAATCTTTACAGATGCGGCGGCAAACGGGAAGCTGGCAGAGGTGGCATGGGCATTTGCCACAGAGATGCAGGTTCTTTCCATAAAGGAGTTTAAGGGAGCAAGTAAAGACCCGATTATTCAGTATTTTCAGGCGCTGCTTGCCATGGCAAGCCTTTATGGTGCTATGTATGGTCTGCTGAATGCAAGGGAGCTGAATCCGGGACTCTCAGCTGAAGCGGCAAGACGTATTGCTGCACCGGTTCCGCGTCTGTCTACGGCAGTAACGGATTTGATGGCGGCATTTACCATCCAGTATCTGCAGTTTTTGATTCTGATTGCTTATTTTATGCTGATTCTGCGTATCGATTTTGGCAGGATAAGCGGCTGGCTGTTTCTTGCAGGAGCCGTTCATAGCCTGCTTGGTGTATCGATTGGATATTTTATCGGCTGCGCTGTCAGAAAAAAGCCGGGCGTGCAGCAGGCGGTTATGATGTCGTCGGTAATGCTAAGCAGCTTTCTGTCCGGGCTGATGGTAGGAAACATAAGAATTGAAATCGAGCTGACAGCGCCATGGCTCAACCGGATCAATCCTGCGACGCTGATTGCAAACTCGCTGCATGCGCTTTGCATTATGGGAGATATGAAGCAGTACGCATTTTGTATGGCAGGGATGCTTTTATGGTGTGTTATGCTGTTTTGCGGCAGTATAGCGGCGCTTGCGCTGCATCAGAGCTATGAGAGAAGGGGGATAAAAAGCGTATGAGAATCGTATTAAAGGTTGCGAAAAAGGCGCTCCCGCCCGCGTTCATTTATTTTGCTATTTTTCTTGTCCTGCTGATTGTATTTTCCCAGAACGCCGGGAAGGAGCGGGAGACGGTGTTCCGGGCTTCTGAAATGAATCTTGTAATACAGGATGAGGACGCCGGTGTGCTTTCCGGTGCGCTCTGTGAGTATCTTTCCAGGGATAATAAGGTATCCGGGGAAATGGACGAGGCACTGCTGTCGGAGATGCTGTTTTACGGCAAAACAGACTACGTGCTTTATATCAACGATGGATTTGAGGAAGGCTTTCTGGCAGGAGATGCACAGGCTCTGCTGGAACGCCAGAGCATCAAGGCAAATGTGGCGTTTCTGGACCAGAAAATAGAGCTGTTTTTCCGTTATGTACGTGCAGAGCTCGCCATGGGAAAAAGTATGGAGGAAGCTTGTAAGACAGTGCTTTCCCTCAGTGAAAAACAGACGGAGACAGCCTTTAGGGAGGGGGGTGAAAGGTCTTATGAAACAGTGGCAGGGTATTATTATTTCACTTATCTAAGCTATATTCTGCCGTGTGTCCTGATTATGATATTAGGACCGATTCTGCATGCTTTTTATAAGAAGGATGTAAAAATGCGCACGGACTGCGGTACGGTCAGTGTCAGGCGTCAGAATCTCAGGATTATTGGCGGCATTTCGCTGGTTGCGCTGCTATTTTGGGGACTTCTTATCCTTATAGGCGTTTTGTTGTACTGGAAGGATTTTACGGTGGCTTCCTTTTGCTTCGGTGCAGGGAACAGCTTTTTGCTTTTGCTTGTATCGGTTGCCATTTCCTCAACCGTCGGTATTTTCGTAAAGGGAGACGATGCGTTAAACGGCGCCAGCAATTTAATCAGTATGGGTATGGCATTTCTGTGCGGCGTGTTCGTACCGGGGGAGCTTTTGCCGGATTATGTGCACAAGGTAGCAGAGTTTCTTCCGGTAAGCTGGTATATGAAAAATGTAAAGCTGTTGTTTGAGGAGGGAGGTATTGTAGAAAATTCAGACACCTTTTTCAAAAACGGCGCGGTGCTGTTAAGCTTTGCAGCGGCACTTTTCTTTGTTGCGCTGGCGGCGGCAAAGAAAAGGAAAGTGGTATAGAAAAAATTACAGGAAGAAGGAAGGTTTTCCGGACGGGGGATTCGTGATAAAATGATTTCCCCGTCTTTACATTTGACCCAAAAAGAGTTATAATAGAAAAGCAAATCTGTTGTGAGAAAACAGCAGAGGCTCTGTTAATGGAGCGATATGCGGGAAAAGGACGGAAAGGACGGTGGAAGCCGTGAAAAGGAGAAGCTGCATAGGTGTTTTGTTCGGCGTCTGCGCTCTGACGCTGTTCGGCGGTTGCTATGAGCCGTTGGAAATTACGGATCAGGAGTTGGAGATGGTAGCGGAGTATGCCGCCGGAGTTCTGGTTGATTACGGTACGCAGACAAAGGAAACACTGCTTGACCGGGCAGAGCAGGAGGAAGCACTGAGATTATCGGCAACGCCGACACCGCGCCCGACGCCGGTAGTGACAGTTCCGCCGGGAAAGGAAGAAAATCCGGGGGCAGATGTGACAAAGAAGCCGGACGCTACACCGGTTCCAGACAATACTGAGCACACGATGCAGGAGCTGACCGGCATTATGGCAAAGGAGGACTTCTTTTTCAATTATACCGGATATACGACTGCTTCCGTCTATCAGGGTGCAGGAGAGCTGTTTGCTTCTGCAGAGAATGGAAAACAGCTTATTGTACTGGAGTTTGATATAACGAACCAGTCTGACGGGGCAGCAACGCTTCGCCTGAATCATGGAGCTTCTAAGGAATTTTCTTACATACTGCATGCTGGAAAGACTTCTATAAGACCGAGTCTGACTCTGCTTCAGGAGGACTTATATACTTCCTATGAGGCAGAATATGCTGCCGGTGAAACGAAAAAGGGCGTACTGGTATTTGAGTGTCCGAAAGAAGATGTTGACAGTGTGACACTTACTGTTCAGAAGAAAGTAGACGGAAAGAACGATTCCGTTCTGATTAAAATAAAATAGTGAAGAAAAGGTACGCTTTTTGGCAGGCGTCAGCCGGGATTCAAGCGTACAACAGAAACAATCAGAGGTGCAGAAGCATTTTAGAAAAAAGAAGCTATGAGTTTTGAAACTTTTTTCAAAAAGTGAGAAAATGTTTGATTTTTCTACGAATTTGAAGTATAATGGGCACATAAAGTATGAATCGGAGCAGCCAAGAAACGGAGGTAGCACACATGGAAACGGGAATTTTATTAGAGAGCGGAACAAATGAGCTGGAGATACTGGAATTCCGTATCGGGAACAACTATTATGGCATTAATGTGGCGAAAATAAAGGAAATTATCCAATATAAGGAACCGACGCCAATTCCAAATTCTCATCCGTGCATCGAAGGTATTTTTATGCCGCGTGACGAAATTATTACAGTCGTAAATCTGGCAGAAAATCTGAACATGCAGCCTTCCGCAGACCCGTCTAAGGATATGTATATTATTACGAATTTTAATAAGCTGAACATAGGCTTTCATGTACATAGTGTTGTCGGTATTACGCGTGTGTCGTGGGCGGATATTACGAAGCCGGATTCGACGTTAAACGGAAACGGCGCGAGTGTAGCTACTGGTATTATCAAGCTGGAGGGTAGGCTTGTCGTAGTTCTTGACTTTGAGAAAATTGTCCAGGATATCAGTCCGGAGACCGGTCTGAAGGTTTCGGATATCGACCATCTCGGAGAGAGGGAACGGAATACAGCTCCGATTCTGATTGCGGAAGATTCCGCACTGTTAGGAAAGCTGATTTGTGACAGTCTGGAAAAGGCAGGCTATACTAATCTGACAGTGACAATGAACGGTCAGGAGGCATGGGATAAGTTAAATGAGTATGCGCAGGCAGGAGAACTGGACCAGCAGGTTAAGCTTGTAATTACCGATATTGAAATGCCGCAGATGGACGGACACCGTCTGACAAAGTTAATTAAGGATTCGACGGAGTTTTCCCATATTCCGGTGATGATTTTCTCCTCTTTGGTAAACGATGAGATGAGGAGGAAGGGAGAGGCACTCGGTGCGGATGCACAGCTTTCCAAGCCGGAAATCGGAAATCTTGTGGCAGAAATCGATAAGATATTGTGGAAGTAGGATTCTACCGGAGAGGTGCAGTATATGGCAAAGTGCAGGGAATGTGGAGCGGAGATTCCTGAAGGAGAGGAATACTGTGAGAGCTGTTTCAGCAAATTGAATACTGTAAAAGACTCGGAGTCGTATCTTGACAGTTTATTAAATGCCGTTATGACAGAAGAGCCGGAGCGGAGAGAGGTTGTTTTTCGGAAGAGAAAGGATAACCCCTCTGTTTCCGCATCCCCAAAAGAAGAAGCAATTCCTGTAAAAGAGGATTCTGCGCCGGAAGCAGCCTTACCAGAGGAGGAAGTTCTTATGGATCCTTTTGAGGCGGAGCCTGCGGAAGAAGCAGCCGTATCAGAGGAGGAGGTGCTGTCCGGGCTTTTTGGGTCGGAATCAATGGAAGAGCCCGCTGTACCAAAGGAGGAAGCACTGTCTGAGCCTTTTGAAATGGAGCCGATAGAAGAGACTGCTGTACCGGAAGAGGAAGCGTTGTCTGAGCCTTTTAAAACGGAGCCGATAGAAGAGCTTGCTGTACCGGGGGAGGAAGCACTGCCTGAGCCTTTTGAGATGGAGCCAATGGAAGAGGCTGCCGTATTGGAGGAAGAGGAGGAAGTCGTTTTTGGGCAGGAGTCGGAACAAGTGGCTGGAGAGAAAGACAAAGTGACGAAAGAGGAGCTTCCGGAATTGAAAAATTATAGTATTTTTGAGGAAATAGACGAAGAGGATATTTCACGTATGTTCGGGGGAGATTTGCCAGACGAGTCCGGCGAAGCCGTAAAGGGAAAGGAAATGTCCGATTTCCCGGAAGAAGAGCCGGAGCCTGTGCTTTTTCCGGAAGAGGAGGAAGAAGCGCTTGTGCCGGAGGATGTTCTGGAAGAGGAACCGGGCGAAAGTGAAGAAGAGCCGTCAGAGGCAGTCGAATTCAGTGATTTCGCTGATTTGTTTGCAGGCGGCGAGGAGAGCGAAATGGACATTCAAAATGGTGATGAGATAGAAGAAACCGGATCTGACGTAGACGACGGATTGGAGTCCCTGCTTTCAGGTCTGGATGAAGTACACGGGACAGAGGATGAGTCTGGTGATACGTCTGATGGGTTAGAGCCGGATTTGGAACAGTTTCTTGCCGGATTCGGAGACGAAGGAGATGGTCTGTTTGCGCTTGATGCAGAGCCAGAGGAAGAAGAGGAGCTTTTAAAGGACGAGGCAAAGGATACCGCGGAAGCGGCTGTGCCGGAGAACTCGAAAAAGCAGGAGAACCAGAGCGGAGAGAAAGAACCGTCCGGAAAGAAGAAAAAAGAAAAGAAGAAGAAAGAAAAGAAGGAAAAACAGGGACGTATCGGAGCACTGTATCACAGGCTGTTTGATAATGTGAAGGTCGACCCTTCTAAAATAAAGCCGCAGCCGACCAAGGAAGAGATTGAGGCAAAGAAGAAGGCGGCGCAGGAAGCAAAGGAACGCTCGAAAGAGGAAAAGGAAGCGTTACTGGCGGAAAAGAAGGAGCAGGAGCGTCAGGAAAAGGCTGAAAAGCAGCGGAAGGCAAAAGAAGCAAAGGCAGAGAAAAAGGAGAAAAAGCTGCAAGAAGCAAAGCTTCTTTTGCAGGAAATGGAGAATACCCGCATCAATCGTGCCGGAGCTGCAATTGTACTTATTTTCTTTGCAATGATAGCGGTTGTAATTATCTTCGGAACCGACATTTTTTCCTATTCGCTCAGTATTCAGAATGCGACGCGAGAGTTTGAACGTGACGAATATACGCTTGCTTATGACGAGATTTATGGTCTGGATGTTAAGGAGGAGGATATTGTTTTATATGACCGTATTATGACGGTGATGTATGTGCAGAAGCATCTGAACTCCTATTATAACTACTATGAAATGAAGGACTATCCGAAAGCACTGCATTCGCTGTTAAAGGGCTTACAGCGGTATGAGAAGTATATTGACCTTGCGGTGGAGCTTGAAATCGACAGTGATTTGGACGCTGTCCGGAGTGCGATTCTGACAGAAATCGGCGCAAGCTTTTCAATGACAGAGCAGGAGGCTATGTCGATTATCCAGTCGGCTTCGCAGGTTGAGTACAGTATCAGGGTATACGATGCGGCAGAAAAAGCAGAATAGAAAAGGCAGTTTGCCGGGGCGGGTCTCCGGCAGCTGTTTTTTATTTCATAGGAAATACTGTGTTGTGTCAGCGCATGAAAGAGATCTCTATGAAGCAAAAACGCTGCGCGGGTGGAAGAAGCCGCAAGCGAACATGCTTGGCGCGAGGATTCGCAGGCGAACTCTTTGTTAAGGAGGAACTATGATAGCAATTATTGATTACGATGCCGGGAATCTGAAAAGCGTAGAAAAGGCATTGATAAGGACAGGTGCAGAACCGGTTGTTACAAGGGATGCCGGGGTAATTGAACGTGCAGACAAGGTGATTCTGCCGGGAGTCGGGGCATTTGGTGAGGCAATGGAGAAGCTGAAGAAGTTCCATTTGATTGACCCGATTTACAAGGCAATCGGGCAGGAGAAGCCGTTTCTTGGCATCTGTCTTGGGTTACAGCTTTTGTTTGAATACAGTGAGGAGAAGGAAGGCTGCGAGGGGCTTTCTGTATTAAAGGGCGGAATCAGACGGATTCCGGAAGCGCCTGGTCTGAAAGTACCGCATATCGGCTGGAACTCCTTACAAGTAAAGGAAGGGGCGGCGCTGTTTCACGGACTGCCTGCGGAGCCGTATGTTTATTTTGTGCATTCTTATTATTTGCAGGCGAAGGACGAGGAAATCGTGGCAGCAACGACAGAATACGGCGTTACGGTGCATGCTTCGGTAGAAAAGGACAATGTATTTGCCTGTCAGTTTCACCCGGAAAAAAGCAGTGAAGCCGGGCTTGCCATTTTGAAAAATTTTGTTGAATTATAAGGAGGGCACAGATGTTTACAAAGCGTATTATTCCGTGTCTGGATGTACATAACGGCAGAGTGGTAAAGGGAATCAATTTTGTGAATCTGAGAGATGCGGGTGACCCGGTGGAGGTCGGTGCAGCCTACGATGCGGCAGGAGCCGATGAGCTGGTATTTTTAGATATTACGGCGTCCTCGGATGCGCGTGCCATTAAGCTTGATATGGTCCGCCGTGTAGCGGAGCGGGTGTTTATCCCGTTTACGGTCGGAGGCGGTATCCGTACCGTGGAGGACTTTAAAGAAATTCTCCGGGAGGGCGCCGATAAGATTGCGGTCAATACCGCGGCAATTCTAAACCCGCGTCTGATTTCCGATGCAGCGGAAAAGTTCGGTAGCCAGTGCGTGGTAGTTGCAATTGATGCGAAAAGAAGAGCTGACGGCTCGGGTTGGAACATTTATAAAAACGGCGGCAGGGTCGATATGGGAATGGATGCCGTTGAATGGGCAGTACAGGCGCATGGTCTGGGCGCCGGGGAGTTCCTTGTGACAAGTATGGACAGAGACGGCACGAAGGACGGATATGATCTGGAGCTGACAAGACAGATTGCGGAAGCGGTTTCGGTGCCGGTCATTGCTTCCGGCGGCGCCGGGACAAAAGAGCACTTTTATGACGCGCTGACTGCAGGCGGAGCAGATGCTGCACTTGCCGCCTCCCTGTTCCACTATAAGGAGCTTGAAATTAATGAGGTAAAAGAGTATCTGCGTGGCAGGGGAATCAGCGTCCGGCTGTAGTTTTCCCGTCTGTCCTGCAAAAGCAAAGCGTAAGACGGATTGGCAGCTTCAGCAGAACTGGTTGGTGTTTTCGTCATAATGATAGCCGATGCCTGCTAAAGAGAGGACAAGCTCCTCTTCGCCGATGTCAAGCGCGCGGCAGAGGTCGTTGAGACTGTTGTAATTGTCCCTCAGCTCGGTATTGACATAGCTTAAAAGAATTACGGGGTCTTTCGGTAACTTCAAGAGAGGCTCCTTTCTGCGTAAAGCGGATAAAGTTGCGTATCGTATAATTGGTAAAGAATAAAAAACTACGAGGACACGGTAGCGTAGTCCTGCCATGTGTCGATTGTAGCATAGTAGAAGAAAAAAGTAAATAGAAAGGAAATCTTGAGTTTTCGCAATTTTTAGTTACCTTGAAACTACCGACAGCTGTACAGTAGTTTGATTTTGCATTTATCCAAAGGAACGCGGTTTTTAGAGGAGCCGGAATCACCTCTTAGAGATGGCAGGCAAGAGGACGCTACCGAGCGGCTTAACAGCTCTTAGAGGAAGTCCGGTAGAGCGTTCGCGTTTGCAAAATCAAATCACTGTACAGCCGTCGGGACAAAGGAGTACATACAAAATGTGGAAACCCAAAGAAAGGAAACAAAATGGAACTTGCCAAAATTCTTGCCAATCAGGTCGTTGTAATGTTCCTGCTGCTTGCAACAGGGATTATTTTATATAAAATTAAGATGATAACAGAGGAAGGAAACCGTCAGCTGACCAATGTGGTGCTCTATGTAGTTACGCCCCTTTTGATTCTGAACACCTACAGTATGGAGTATGATGCGGCGGTTACAAAAAACATGCTGCTTGGCTTTCTGCTGTCCGGAGCCAGCATTGTTTTTGCAATTCTTGTATCCAATATCCTGCGAATCAAAGGGAAAAAGGAAAGTCTTCCTACGGAGCGCTTTACTGTCATTTTTACAAACTGCGGCTTTATGGGGATACCGCTGGCAGAGGCAGTGTTTGGCAGCATCGGCGTGGTGTATTGTACGACCTATCTGACGATGTTTAATCTGTTTGTCTGGACCTACGGACTTGTACTGATGCGCGGAAAGGCAACCGGAAAGCAGACACTATTGGCACGTATCAAGCCGTTTCTCACGCCGACGATGCTTTGTATTGTACTCGGGCTTTTTGTTTATTTTCTGCGGATTCCGCTGCCAGGGCAGTTAAAGTCGGCAGTAGCTTATATTGCTTCCATGAATACGCCTCTTGCGATGATTGTATCTGGTGTTTATATTGCAAAAAGCGATATTTTTGCTGCATTGCACCATGGCAGGGTATATGTAGTCAGTGCGGTAAAATGTATTTTGGTGCCGCTTGTGGTGGTAGCGCTTCTGGCGCCGCTGCCGTTTGATGAAAAGCTGAAAACAACCGTCCTGATTCTGGCTGCCTGCCCGAGCGCTGCCAATGGCATGCTGTTTGCAAACCGGTTCGGCGGGGATGAGAAGATGGCGTCGAATGTGTTTACGCTGACAACGCTGGTAAGCGTGGTTTGTATCCCGCTGTTTGTAATCCTGTCACAGTGGATAACGACGGAGTTTATTCCGTAGGGAAGGGACAATAGCGATAGCCGGCTTTGCATATATGATTTGGCAAAGGAGCATTATAGTACATAGTATTGCGTCCATTGAACCATCCTGCAGCAATCTGAGAGGATAGCCGGGCCGGAGTTTGATTGGAACAGATGCGCTTATCCTGAATATACGGAAATAAAATGAAAAAATGGATTTATATGCTTGAATTCATATCTGTTTAATAGTATAATTTCAAGGTAAGGAAGTATGATTGGCTTCAAATAGAACTTATTTTAAGGAGGTGGAAATCAATTATGATTACCTGGAAAAATTTAGATACCGTTGCTGCCTATCAGGAGCTGCAAAAGGTGGCGCATGTAAATCTTGCGGAGGTAATGTCCGGGGAAAATGGCGCAGACCGCGTAAAGAAATATCATGTTCCTATGGCAGAGGGGCTTGCGTTTAATTATGCGGCAAAGCAGGTGAATGACGAGATACTGGGAGTTCTTGCAAAGCTGGCGGAGGAAACGCAGCTTGCAGAGAAATTCGAGGCTCTTTACAACGGCGAGGTGATTAACACAGGGGAGAAGCGCATGGTGCTTCATCATATGACCCGTGGACAGTTAGGAGAGGCTGTTGTGGCTGACGGTGTGGATAAGCGCAGCTTTTATGCAGAGCAGCAGCAAAAGATTGCAGAACTGGCAAATAAAGTACACAGCGGCGAAATCAGAACTGCGGCAGGGGAGAAGTTTACTACCGTTGTACAGATCGGAATCGGCGGCAGTGACCTTGGCCCGCGCGCAATGTATCTTGCCTTGGAAAACTGGGCTAAGGTAAATAACACGTTTAAAATGGAAGCGAAGTTTATCAGCAATGTGGACCCTGATGATGCGGCAGTAGTATTGAATACGATTGATGTGGCGCATTCTCTTTTTGTGCTGGTGTCCAAGTCCGGTACCACGCTGGAGACGTTAACCAACGAGTCTTTTGTGAAGGATGCTTTAAAAAAGGCAGGTCTGGACGCTTCCAGACATATGATTGCCGTTACGAGCGAGACCTCGCCGTTAGCAAAGAGTGATGACTATCTTGCAGCGTTCTTTATGGATGATTATATCGGCGGGCGGTTCTCCTCCACCTCCGGCGTAGGCGGCGCAGTATTGTCCCTGGCATTCGGACCGGAAGTATTTGCACAGTTCCTTGACGGTGCGGCAGAGGAAGACAGGCTTGCACAGAGCAAGGATATATTTGCAAACCCTGCAATGTTAGATGCTTTAATCGGAGTTTATGAACGCAATGTTCTGGGGTATCAGAATACGGCAGTATTGCCTTATTCCCAGGCGTTAAGCCGTTTCCCTGCACATCTGCAGCAGCTTGA
This sequence comes from uncultured Lachnospiraceae bacterium, assembly GCA_910577175.1. Classification (GTDB taxonomy): domain Bacteria; phylum Bacillota; class Clostridia; order Lachnospirales; family Lachnospiraceae; genus SIG307. The sequence continues at coordinate 270,504 of CAJTLU010000001.1, forward strand.
TATGGAATCCAACGGAAAGTCAGTCAATCGTTTTGGTGAGCCTGTAAATTATTCTACAGGGCCTGTCATTTTCGGAGAGCCGGGAACGAACGGACAGCATTCGTTCTATCAGTTATTGCATCAGGGTACGGATATCGTCCCGCTGCAGTTTGTCGGTTTTAAGAGCAGCCAGATGGGCACAGACGTTGTCATCCAGGACAGCACAAGCCAGCAGAAGCTTTGCGCGAATGTTGCAGCACAGATTGTGGCATTTGCATGTGGTAAGGCGGATGCGGACCGGAATAAGAGTTTTCAGGGCGGACGCCCTTCCAGTATCATTACCGGCGAGCAGCTGACTCCTCAGGCACTTGGTGCGCTTTTGTCCCACTTTGAGAATAAGGTGATGTATCAGGGCTTTGTATGGAATATCAACAGCTTTGACCAGGAGGGCGTGCAGCTCGGTAAGGTTTTAGCAAAGAAGGTACTTGCCCATGACACGGACGGCGCGCTGAAAGCATATAGTGATTTGCTGAATATTTAGGAAACTTTAGGAAACGCGGATGAAGTATTTCGAACGCCGGATGTGCACCGCGAAGCGGCACATTTTTTGAAATCCGTATGTAACCGCCGACAGCTTTGAGGAAGCGCTGATTCAATCAGCGTTTCCTCAGTTAATGTATGAGCAGACATATTTCCCCGGTCAAATTGTATTGTTCATTGGCGTTATAGTTTGTGTCTGACTCTTTGTTTTACTTGATTAGCTCATAAGAAATCTAAAATAAAGGGTTGACAAATATTTCTTTATAAGGTATAATATTTTTGCTTGAAGAAAGCAGAGTTACTTTGCACGAGTGGCTCAGTGGTGGAGTATCGCCTTGCCAAGGCGAGGGTCGCGGGTTCGAATCCCGTCTCGTGCTTGATAAAAAGAAAGAGCGGTATGTTATACTGCTCTTTCTTTTTATTCGAGCCCCGATTCGGGGCTCGAGTTCGAATCTTCTTCGCTTCGCTCCGGTCCGCCCAGAACCGAGGTCCCCCGGACCTCGTGGGCCGTCTCGTGCTCACAAACCCGTGCAGACCTGCATGGGTGCTCATAAACTTTATTTTTCTATCACATTTTCATCATAGAAGGTAACAAAATCCTTGAACAATTCCAGATCCAATGAATGACACCACTTCTCCCTATCGAGGTTTTTGTGTATGTAATCGGCTTTTTCCTTCGAAAACCGTTCCTTGTTTTCGGACGCGTTATAATCGTAATCAAGCGTTTCACGCCATTTGTCAAATTCGGCGTTAAACTCATCCGTATAGGTTTTGTCGTTCAGATAGTTATGTCCCTTATCCTCAAAACGAATGAAACGGAATCGGGAATTGTCCTTATATTTTTCATAATAAATATCGTAGCCGTATCTGGCAGGAACGACTCCATCATCAGAGCTATGCAAAATCATAACGGCGGCATCGCTTTTTGAAAAGCCGTCAATCGCAGTATTTGAAGCATAGCTGCCATATTTTAGCCTTTCGTGTAACTGGAAAAAAGGCAGCATCAGATAAATGCCGGCTCCTGCCTGTTTTTTCCCTTGCGATTCAATTAAATCCAGTGAAGCGTTAAAACCCGAGCACGCTATGACTGCCTTTACCTCCGGGTGGTATGTAAGTACGCTGCAAACGCTGTAGCCGCCCCAGCTGTGCCCGAATAAAACGATGGGCAGATTCGGGAAATTCCCGCTTTCTTCCACAAACGTGATTGCATAATTAAGGTCGATTACTCCCTGTGGAAGTCCTCCGACCCCGTCTCCTTCGCTTTCATCATTTCCCGTAGCGTCATAAGCAAAAACGCAGTAGCCGTGATGTGCAAAATAATCCGCACAGTCCATATAAGAATTGTGTCCGCCGCCGCCAAAACCATGCGCCATTACGATGATGCCATGAGGCTCTTCCTCTGAGGTGTACAGATATCCTGTCAGTTTCTGTCCCTTATTGGAAACAAACTCATATTTCGTGCGCTGCAATCCGTCAAAATCATCAACATACCGCATAAGCGGCTTGTAGCTTTCAAAACGCTGGTTAAAATTCTCGTTATAGATTATTACGGACAATGCCCAGTCTCCGGCAATAAGTAGCACAGCCACGACAGATAATACAATAAGGAGAATTTTTCTCTTGGACTTTGTTTCCGGTTTTGCTTTCTTACCTATCACCTTTCTCACCTCTTCGACCTGTTATTATTCGGAAAATTCCGGTTTGCTGTATTGTTCAACACTACTATCTTACCACAGACGCATACACAATTTCATTAAAATCTCATTAGAAATGCTGACGGAAACCCGGAACACAAAAGGGCATACAAAATGCGGAAATTCGGGAAACTTAAGTTCCTTGACACTGTTCCCTTGTATGTGTTATTATTAGAAAACAGAGACCTAATGCAAAGGAGAGACAGGGTATGAGCGTTCGTTTTCATCTTCCGGGGTTACGTTATAATTTTCCGTTGAATATGCTATTAATTCGTCTGATGGAGAGTTCCCCGCATTTTTTCAGGGAAGGCTTAGAGATTGCGTCAATGTTTGGCGAGTTTCCGACGTCAAAATGGAATGGCGGAAGATATGCGGGCGGGGACCAGTGTAATGCAGAGTTTATTACCAATGTAATCCGGGCAATTAACGCAGAAGGGATTCCGGTGCGTTATACATATACCAATCCGCTTCTGACGGAGGCTGACCTGGCTGATCCGTACTGCAATTTTTGTATGAAGGCAGCAGATAATGGGATGAATGAGGTGATTGTGGTTTCCCCGCTGTTAGAGGAGTATATCCGCAAAAACTATCCGAATTTTAAGATTACCAGTTCCACCTGCAAGGAAATCAAGAATATGGATGCGTTGAATGAGGAGCTTGCAAAGGATTATAATCTTGTGGTACTGGATTATAACCTGAATAACCAGTTTGAGCTGCTTTCACAGATTAAGGAAAAGGAAAAGTGCGAGTTTCTGGTGAACAGCTGTTGTATTCCGAACTGTCCGCGCAGGGGCGAGCATTACCGCTTTATAGCAAAGCAGGAGGAAGTTTTGTTAAAGAACCGTAAGCTCCCGGCAGGGAAGCAGATGGAAGTTCCACACTGGTATTGTGAGTGGGGCGAAAATACGTCGATTTATATTTCAAAGAACTATGTAACCCATATTTCGCCGGAGGCAATCTGGGAAACCTATGTGCCGATGGGCTTTCAGAATTTTAAGCTAGAGGGACGGACGGCGAATCTGTTCCTTCTGGTCGATACGTATGCCTACTATTTTGCAAAGCCGGAATACCGTGATGAGATGCGTCTGGTACTGACGGCAAACTTAGAGGCAAACAATGTAATTACAGTCAATAAGCCAAGACGGGGCGTCTGGCCGTAAGCAGGAGGGCGTTATGCGGTTGCGTTATTGTTATTTGACTGCGGCAGCGGGGCTTTGCCTTCTGGTATTTTTATCCGGCTCCTGCCAAAAGGCGGGAGCGTATTACGAGGACGGCAGGGAGGCATTTGCTGTCGGCGAGTATGAAACAGCGCTTTTGTGTTTCGGGCAGGCATTGGATGAGAATCCGAATAAGGCGGAGTATTATATCGAGCAGGGGTTTGCCTATATGGCACTGGAGCGGTACGAAGAAGCGCGTGAGGCGTTCGGGCACGCGGTAGTGGAGCGGGACCAGGAGCTTGTAAGGGAGAACAATAAACGCGCATGGCGCGGCATCGGAATTGCGTATTATAAAGAGGGCAGCTATGCCGCAGCAAAGGAGTATCTGGAAAAGGCACTGGCGGAGGGGCTTCTGCCAGAGCTGGATAAAGATATCCGGATGTATCTTGCGAGTGCAATGGAATGCGAAGGCGATTATGCGGCAGCCGCCGGGGTGTACGATGTCCTGCTTACAGAGGAACCGGACTATGCGGAAGCGTACCGTGCGAGAGCGCATATGAACTATTTTCTCGGCGCCTATGAAAAGAGTCTTATGGATTACGAGGAAGCAATAAAGCTTTTGCCTGATAATTTCGATTTGTATTTTGACAAGTACAATGTACTGGGTAAGTTAGGAAGGCAGCAGGAGCAGGAGGAGCTGCTTACGGTTCTTATGGAAATTGAGCATCCGACAGCGGCAGTCTCCTATTTTATTGCCAAGATGCATTTCTTGCAAGGCGATTATGATGTGGCGGTGACAGGCTTAAACGCGGCAGTAGAAAACGGTTATGATGATGCACATTATTATCTTGGGGAAATCTACCGGGAACGTTCCGATTACGGAACGGCGGTGTACCACTATACGGCATATATTGAAGGAAGCGGGGCAAAGGATGCCGCCGGCTATAACCAGAAGGCAATCTGCCTGATACAGCTGGGAATGGAAGAGGAAGCTCTGAAGACGGTGCTTGCCGGGCAGAAGCTTTCCGATATATGGCAGGAACAGCAGCTTTTCTTTAATGAGATAGTAATTCTTGAAAAAACAGGGGATTATAATACGGCATACGAACGGGCAAAAGCATATGTAAAGCGTTACCCGGAGGATGCGGCAGGAAGGGCAGAGGCAGAATTTCTTGCCACGAGAGTGAGGCAGAAGTAAAAGAGGTCAGATATGATTGAGAATAAGGAAAAACAGGAGCGCGTCCTATTGGTAGGCGTGCGTATTTCCGAGGGAGACGATACAGAGACGTCCCTTTCGGAGCTTGAGGAGCTGGTAAAAACGGCAGGCGCGGAAACAGCAGCGGTTGTCATACAAAACCGTGAGGCGGTTCATCCGGGCACCTATATCGGGAAAGGTAAGATAGAGGAGGTTGCAGAGCTGCTTGCATTGCATGACGCGGACGGGATTGTCTGTGATGATGAGCTTTCTCCCGCCCAGATGAAGAATCTGGAGGATGAGCTTGAGTGTAAGGTATTAGACCGGACGATGGTGATTCTGGATATTTTTGCCGGACATGCAAGGACAAGCGAAGGAAAGCTCCAGGTAGAACTCGCACAGCTTAAGTACCGTTCGACGCGCTTAATCGGAAGCCACAGCGCCTTATCCCGTATCGGCGGCGGGGCGGCAGGCGCTTCCGGCGGCATCGGTACAAGGGGACCCGGCGAGAAAAAGCTGGAGATGGACCGGCGGCTGATTAAGGCAAGGATTGCACAGCTAAGCAGGGAGTTAGAGCAGGTGAAGAAAAACCGTCAGGTTGCGCGCTCAATGCGTGAAAGAAACCGGATGCCGGTGCTGGCGATTGTCGGATATACAAACGCAGGGAAATCGACCTTGCTCAATACGCTGACGGACGCCGGGGTGTTAGAGGAGGATAAATTGTTTGCTACCCTTGATACGACGACCCGCGTTTTAAAGCTGGAGAGCGGGGAAGAGGTGCTTTTAACAGATACGGTAGGATTTATCCGGAAGCTGCCGCATCATCTGATTGATGCGTTCCGCTCTACGTTAGAGGAGGCAAAGTATGCGGATATGATACTGCATGTTGTGGATGCGTCAAACCCGGATGCGGAAGCGCAGATGCATATTGTATATGAAACGCTTGCAAAGCTTGGCGTAACAGATAAGCCGGTTATTACGGTGTTTAATAAGCAGGACCTTGTCACAGAACAGGAGACGCGCAAGGATTTGAGGGCGGACCGCACGGTGCGTATCAGCGCGAAGCATGGACAGGGGCTTCCGGAGCTTTTGGAGGCAGTATCAGAGCTACTGCGCAGGGATAAGGTTTATACAGAGCATGTATTCGGTTATTCGGAGGGAAACCAGCTGGCGCTGATACGAAAGTACGGCGAGCTTCTTGCAGAGGAATATGTGGAAGATGGTATCGCGGTCCGGGCGTATCTTCCAAAGGACCTTTACGGACAGATTTTCCGGAATACGCCTGTCTGACAGACGACAGAAAAGACCACTATATCTTGAATGAAAAGTATTTTTTTTCATAGATATGGTGGTTTTTGCTTGACTATCACAAAAGATAATGGTAAGATATAGGAGCATGAAGATATCATGCTACGAAGGGAGATAGAAAAATGATTCATGTAGTAAAGCGGGACGGCGAGATTGCAGAGTTTAATCTTTCCAAAATCAGCGACGCCATTACAAAGGCATTTAAGGCAACAGATAAATCATTTAATGATGAAATCATCAATTTGCTTGCGCTGCGTGTTACCTCCGATTTTCAGTCGAAGGTACAGAATAATACAGTAACGGTGGAGGATATCCAGGACAGCGTGGAGCATGTTCTGGAGAGTACCGGCTATACGGACGTGGCAAAGGCTTATATTTTATATCGTAAGAACCGTGAGAAGATTCGCAATATGAAGTCCACGATTTTAGATTACAGGGATATTGTCAACAGCTATGTAAAGGAAGAGGACTGGCGTGTTAAGGAAAATTCCACTGTCACATATTCTGTCGGCGGACTGATTCTGCATAACTCCGGCGCGATTACCGCAAACTACTGGCTGTCCGAGATTTATGATGAGGAGGTAGCCAATGCGCACCGCCAGGCGGACATCCATATCCATGATTTGTCCATGCTTACGGGCTACTGCGCAGGCTGGTCGTTAAAGCAGCTGATTCAGGAGGGACTTGGCGGCATTCCGGGGAAGATTACGTCCTCTCCGGCAAAGCATCTTTCCACGCTTTGCAACCAGATGGTGAATTTCCTCGGGATTATGCAGAATGAGTGGGCCGGGGCACAGGCATTTTCTTCATTTGACACGTATCTTGCCCCGTTTGTAAAAATTGACGACCTTTCCTACCGTGAGGTCAAGCAGTGCATTTCTTCCTTCATTTATGGCGTTAATACGCCGAGCCGCTGGGGGACGCAGGCGCCGTTTTCTAATATTACCCTGGACTGGACGGTTCCGTCTGACCTTGCCAACCTTCCTTGCATTGTCGGCGGTGTGGAGCAGGACTTCTGCTACCGTGACTGTAAGAAGGAAATGGATATGGTAAACAAGGCGTTTATCGAGATTATGGTAGAGGGGGACGCAAACGGACGCGGCTTCCAGTATCCGATTCCGACGTATTCGATTACCGATGATTTTGACTGGTCGGATACAGAAAATAACCGTCTGCTGTTTGAGATGACGTCCAAATACGGTACGCCGTATTTTTCCAATTACATTAACAGTGATATGCAGCCGAGTGACGTGCGTTCTATGTGTTGCAGACTGCGTCTGGACCTGCGTGAGCTCCGTAAAAAGACCGGCGGTTTCTTTGGCTCCGGGGAGAGCACCGGTTCGGTCGGCGTTGTGACCATCAATATGCCGCGGATTGCTTACCTCGCTTCGGACGAGCAGGACTTCTTTGTCCGTCTGGACCGCATGATGGACATTGCGGCACGTTCCTTAAAGGTAAAGCGGAGCGTTATCACAAAGCTGTTAAGCGAGGGGCTGTACCCGTACACAAAGCGTTACCTTGGTACGTTTGATAACCACTTTTCTACCATCGGGCTGCTCGGCATGAATGAGGCGGGCCTGAATGCAAAGTGGATTGGAAAGGATATGACCTCCGTGGAGACACAGGAGTTTACGAAGCGTGTACTGAACCATATGCGTGCGCGTCTGAGCGACTATCAGGTAGAGTACGGCGATTTATATAATCTGGAGGCAACTCCGGCAGAGTCTACAAGCTATCGTCTGGCAAAGCATGACAAGAAGCGCTTCCCGGGTATCAGGACTGCCGGGAATCCGGGAGATACGCCGTATTATACGAACAGCTCCCATCTTCCGGTGGATTATACCGCGGATATTTTTGAAGCGCTGGATACGCAGGACGAGCTGCAGACCCTGTATACGTCCGGTACGGTGTTCCACGGCTTCCTTGGCGAGAAGCTTCCGGACTGGCAGGCAGCTGCAAAGCTGGTGCGGACAATTGCAAAGAATTACAAGCTGCCGTACTACACGTTGTCTCCGACGTATTCCATCTGTAGGACGCACGGATATCTGACCGGAGAGCAGTTTGTATGCCCGCACTGTGGGGAAACGGCAGAGGTATACTCAAGAATTACCGGCTACTACCGTCCGGTGCAGAACTGGAACGAAGGAAAGTCGCAGGAATATAAGAACCGTAAGCTGTATGAGCCGGACGCGTTCCGGCAGATGGAGGACCAGCTGGCGGAGACTTCTGCAAATGAGCGGATTACCCTGCAGGACGGGGAAGCCTCCGGTCAGAAAAAGACGGACGGTATCTATCTGTTTACGACGAAGACCTGTCCGAACTGCAGGATTGCAAAGGAATTTTTAAAGGATGTGGATTACGAAACTGTAGATGCGGAAGAGGCATTGGATATTGTAGATGAATACGGCATTATGCAGGCGCCGACGTTAGTCGTTGTAAATAACGGCGAAATACGGAAGTATGTCAATGCTTCCAGTATTAAGGGATATGCAGAAAGTCTCCGCCAGTAAGGAAGCGGGACAGGAAGAGCAGCCGGTGCGGCTTTTGTGCGGACAAGGAAGGAGTATGCGATGCGGAAGGCATGGGAGCGGACGGCATATCTGCTCGGAGAGGAAGCGCTTGCGCGGCTTTCGGAAAAGCATGTGGCAGTCTTTGGCATCGGCGGTGTCGGAGGCTATGTAACGGAAGCGCTGGGCCGGTGCGGTATCGGACGCTTTACGCTGGTGGACCATGATACAATAAGCGAGACAAATATCAACCGGCAGATTATAGCAACCTATGCTACGATAGGAAGGCCAAAGACCGAGGTGATGACAGAGCGGCTCCGCTCTGTAAATCCGGAGGTTTCGGTTGAGGTACGGAACTGCTTTTTTCTTCCGGAAACAGCAGGGGAGTTTGATTTTACAGCGTATGATTATGTCGTAGACGCTGTAGATACTGTGACTGCAAAGCTTGAGCTGATTGTACGCGCCCAAAAGGCAGGCGTGCCGCTTATCAGCAGCATGGGAACCGGAAATAAGCTGGACCCGTCGCGGTTTGAGATTGCCGATATCAGTAAAACCAGCGTATGTCCGTTGGCAAGGGTAATGCGGAGAGAGTTAAAGACAAGGGGAATTTCCCATGTAAAGGTGTTGTATTCGAAGGAGGAGCCGGTAAATCCAGGAAGCAGGACGCAGGAAGGACGGAATGAAGCCGGAGATATGGCAAAGGGGCAGGCAGAGGCAGATGTCCTTGCGGCAAAGGCCGCAAAGAGGGTAGTTCCGGGAAGTATTGCATTTGTGCCGTCTGCAGCAGGGCTTCTGATAGCGGCAGAGGTGGTAAAGGATTTATTGGACGAGGAGAAAAAGAATGGGAAAGATAAAGGAGTTATTCCGGAAAAATAAAGGAGAACAGCCGGGGGCATCCAGAGAAAATATAGAGAAGAAAAGGCAGGAAAACGGACCGGTCCGCAAGAAGCCGGAGCGGCGGTTCACGCTTTTGGTAGAGGACGCGGTAAGGCCGAGCCGGGTGCAGGGAACGATTGTAATCGGAATGCTGCATGGCAAGGTGCGGGAGGGAGATACGATTTATCTGTACCAGTCTTCCAAACCGGCAATGGAGTTAGTCGTTAATGGAATTGAAACCGGGCCGCGTAAGGCGGTGAATGTAGCCCAGAACCAGCAGGTAGGTCTCTGTCTGGATGTCGGGGAAAAGGACGCGATACCGCGCTATGCGGTCATCAGCAGCATTTCCCCGCAGGAGGCGGCAGATACCGCTATGGTAGAAAATCCGCGTCTGCTCGGGCTGTCTATGGAGTACCCGCGCCTTCATACAAATCAGGACTATATTAATCTTTTGTTGTACGAGCTGTGTCAGGCGCGTTTTGTTGTGCCGTTTTATATGGACCAGCCGCCGCTTCCGAATCCGGACGGGACGTTGTCCTTTGGAAAGGATGCGAAGGTAGGGTTCCCATCGTTAAGGAAAAGCGGGGATGAGGCAAGGAGCGTCTTCCCGGTGTTTACGGACGGGGGCGCGCTCTGGAACTGGAAAGATGCGTTTCATCCGGAGCAGCCAAAGCAAATTGCACAAATCCGGTTTCCGGAGGTTATCCGTCATGTAAAAAACGGAAATGAAGGCATGGTGCTGAATCCGTTCGGGCCTGTCCCGGTGTTTCTTCCACTGGATTTGTTGGAGAAGGTGGAGCAGACGGACGTGTACCGGAAGCTGTCCGGGGTGGAGAAAGAGGAAAAAGAGAGGAATAGTTGATGCAGAAGGAGTCGTTTTCTATCATTCCCTTGCCAAAGGAACAGTGGAAAGGGCATATTCTTCCGATAGGATATACAACAAAGAATTATTACGATATATCGGTAAACCGTACTGCGGATGGTTTTTGTATGCAGATGAAGCAAAAGGAGTTTGGCGAGCCGGTGACGCATACTCCCGAAGAATATGATTTTCCGGACAGATTGTATGCAGATTACTATGAAAACGCCAACGCGTGGGGTATCGTAGAAAAAGGAGAGCTGGTCGCTGCAATTGAAGCTGTCCCGGAGAGCTGGTCCAATCGTCTGCAAGTGACAGAACTCTGGGTGCACTCTCAGTATCAAAGGCGCGGTATCGGGCATGCGCTGATGGAGCTGGTAAAAGAACACGCAAAAAAAGAAGGCAGGCGGGCGGTAATTTTAGAGACCCAGTCCTGCAACGTAAATGCCATCGGTTTTTATCTGCATGAGGGTTTTTCCTTAATCGGGTTTGATTCATGCTGTTACCGGAACAACGATCTGGAGCGGAAGGAAGTGCGGATTGACATGGGGTGGTTTCCGGACTTCCTCTAAGAGCAAAACTGAGCTGCTGTGCAGCCTGCGGAACTTTTCCGGGTTGTTCAAGAAATGCGAAAATGTAAGGAAATTTCCCCTTGCATTTTTGAAAAAAGTGCGTTACAATAAATGAAATGACAGTGAAGAAGGCTAAGAATTTCACCGCCTTTCAGAGAGTCTGCGGCTGGTGTGAGCAGACAGGCAGGAGATTCCCTCCACCTTCCGAGTCTGGGTGAAAGCCCGGGGGAGCGCCCCGTACAGCGTACACGAGAGGCCGGGAGACCGGCAACGTGGGTGGCAACGCGGAACTCTGGCTCCGTCCCATGACAGGAATGGGATGGAGTTTTTTTGTTTCATTAAGAAACACCATGCTGCGTCAATATGAAATAAAAATGCTCCGATGGAGGTGCACCTGCGCGTATGGAAGATGTGAGCCGTGAGCTGGCAGAGACAGGTACGAAGAAGAAAATTTTAAGGAGGTCATAGTATGTTAGATTTAAAGTTTGTGAGAGAGAATCCGGAGATTGTAAAGCAGAATATCCGGAACAAGTTCCAGGAGAGCAAGCTCCCGCTGGTGGATGAGGTAATCGAGCTGGACAAGCAGAGCCGTGCCGCACAGCAGGAGGCGGACGGGCTCCGTGCAGACAGGAAGAGGATTTCCAAGGAAATCGGCGGCTTAATGGCGAAGGGCTTAAAGGAAGAGGCAGAGGCAAAGAAAAAGCAGGTGGAGGAGTCCGCGGCGCGTCTTGCAGAGCTGGAGGCAAAGGAAGCCGAGCTTTCTGAAAAGGTGCTAAAGATTATGATGACGATTCCGAATATCATCGACCCGAGCGTGCCGATTGGGAAGGACGACAGCGAAAACGTAGAAGTGAAGCGCTATGGCGAGCCGCTTGTGCCGGACTTTGAAATTCCGTATCATACCGAGATTATGGAAAAGCTGAATGGAATCGACCTTGACAGTGCAAGAAAGGTAGCCGGGAATGGCTTTTATTACCTGATGGGCGACATTGCAAGGCTGCATTCCGCGATTATCTCTTATGCAAGGGATTTTATGATTGACCGCGGCTTTACCTACTGTATTCCGCCGTTTATGATTCGCAGCAATGTAGCAACCGGCGTGATGAGTTTTGCGGAAATGGATGCCATGATGTATAAGATTGAGGGCGAGGATTTGTATTTAATCGGCACCAGCGAGCATTCCATGACTGGAAAGTTTATCGATACGATTCTGAATGAGGAGAGCCTTCCGCAGACGCTGACCAGCTATTCTCCGTGCTTCCGTAAGGAGAAGGGCGCGCACGGCTTAGAGGAACGCGGCGTCTACCGTATCCACCAGTTTGAGAAGCAGGAGATGATTGTTGTCTGCAAGCCGGAGGAGTCCCCGCTGTGGTTCGACAGGCTGTGGCAGAACACTGTGGATTTCTTCCGTTCCATGGATATTCCGGTAAGGACGTTAGAGTGCTGTTCGGGCGACTTAGCGGACCTTAAGGTAAAGTCCATTGATGTGGAGGCATGGTCCCCGCGCCAGCAGAAGTATTTTGAGGTAGGAAGCTGCTCGAACCTCGGCGATGCACAGGCACGCCGCTTAAAAATCCGTGTCAACGGTGCAGACGGAAAGTATTTTGCGCACACCCTGAATAACACGGTTGTGGCTCCGCCGCGTATGCTGATTGCCTTTTTAGAGAACAACCTGAATGCGGACGGCAGTGTCAACATACCGAAGGTACTGCAGCCGTATATGGGCGGAAAAGAAAAAATCGGGTGCTGATAGGGAACAGGACAACGCCGTCAGGGCAGCAGAAATGAATCGGTAATTTTAAATGAGGTGTCTTCCTGGATAAATTTTTCATAGCGGTACTCCTGTCAGAATGATGCCATCCGGGACGGCATGGGAGCCTTTGAAAATTCCTTTGGTCCATTATACAGAGCATCGTATGTTCTTCAAATCAGGCGCTTTCTTGTGGTTTCGCATTTTTTAGAGACATAGGATGATGTACAAAATGCGGAAATTCAAGAGGCGCCTCTTGATGTTTAACCGGATAGGGAGTGCCTGCAAATATAGCTGAAAGGAATTTTCAATTATGGAGGGATGCAGAATGAGCGACATCATGGAATTTGCCGACAGGGAGGAATTCAGGAAGTGGCTTTCTGACCATTGCCTGTCGGAGGACGGCGTCTGGCTTTTATTTGGCAAAACCGGCGGTCCGAAAACAATAAAAGCAGGAGAAGCGCTGGAAGAAGCCCTTTGCTTTGGATGGATTGACGGACAGATGCAAAGCATCGACGATAAAACGTATAAGAAATATTTTTCTATGCGCAGGGAAAAGAGCAAGTGGTCGGAGAAAAATAAGGCATTGGCGGAAGGTCTGGAAGAACGGGGACTTATGACCGGGTTCGGCAGAAAGAAAATAGAGGAAGCTAAGAAAAACGGACAGTGGGACGCGCCAAAACCCGCAGCGGTGACAGAGGAGCAGATTGCGCAGCTTTCTGCACTATTGAAAGAATATGAGCCTGCCTTTACCAACTTTCAAGCCATGTCCTTATCGGTAAAGAAAACCTATACGCGGGCGTATTTTGACGCAAAGACAGATGCCGGACGGGAAAAGCGGATTGCCTGGATGGTGGACAGACTTAATAAAAATTTGAAGCCGATGTAACGGCGATATGCGCTGGTAAGCTTTGATAAGGAGCTTGAGTTTCTGGTGCCCCTATGAGATAAATAGGAGAAGACATAATGAAAAGGTTAAAACAATATTTTCTAATGTTAGATAAAAAGGATACGACTTATGAAGCAATATACAGAGGGGCTTATGGATATACAAAACGTGGTGAATTGGTTTTGAATAATCCTAAATTAGTTGGGAGAACTGATAAAGAATCTGAATATGAAAGAGAAGCTTTTCAAGATAGTACCTATTGGGATGGTGATGTAAGTTATTATTTTTTTCGTACCCATAAAAGTACTCCTGATAAACCAAGTATTACTATTAGGATTCCTTTTGGTTTGTTAGATATTTCTGAAGAGATGTTAGATATTGTTGTTGCAGACTTTGGGTTAAGGTATTTTGAAAAAAAAATAATTGAAATGAACCGGAGTATATACAATAGAAGCAGGCCCGATAGGGAGAACGGTGCTTTTTATTGCCAACATCCATATACTACTGTAAGAACGAGAAATTCATCATTTATTACAAGTGATGTAGATGATAAGTATCTAAATCTAATGATTATGATTCAGTTCCCTTTGGAACAGCATAAGAAAGCTATTAAGATGGTATGCAGTATGTTGCCGGACGCTGTAAGGGAGTTCATATATGAGTTTAATGTAGAAGAATTAAGGGCATATAATGAATTATACATAAAACAGGAGAGAATCAGAGCATATTTAAAAAATAGTGAATACTGTTGTTTTATTGCTAACGGAAGCATTTTGCCACATGATGAAGTTGAAGGAAATCCTATAGTTGATGCAATACCATTTATTTCACCGGACGAAGATGAGATTGAAATTGAGGGAATATGTGGTATGGGAATACGTAGAGGAGTTACTGTTATTACAGGTGGTGGATACTCCGGGAAAAGTACGTTATTAGATGCCATTCATATGGGAATCTATAATCATATTAGTGGTGATGGAAGAGAATTTGTTATTACAGATGAAAGTGCTATCAAAGTTTCTGCTGAAGATGGCAGGTGTATTCATAATGTTAAGATCACTCCATTTATAAAGAAATTACCAGTTGAAGATACAGAACATTTTTCATCGAAGCATGCTTCCGGTTCGACTTCTCAGGCGGCCAATATTATGGAGGCAATTAATTATGAGAGTAAGCTTTTATTAATTGATGAGGATAAGAGTGCTACCAATTTTATGATACGTGATAGGGCTATGAAAAAGCTGATTAAGGATGAACCAATTACCCCGTTTACAGAGAGGGTAAACGAATTATATGAGAGCGAAAATGTATCTACCATTTTAGTGGTTGGAGGATCATGTGAATTTATACCTTTGGCTAATCAGGTTTATATGATGAATAATTATATGATGGGAAATTGTACTAATGAAGCAAAAAAGATTAGCAGTGAATATGTCGACATGGCTAAAGAAAAAGAAAAGAAAGCAGAATGGCGTTTCGACAGGATATTGAATTGTATGGAGTTTAGTTCATTTTCACATGATAATAATTCAGAGATACTGGATATATTTGAGATGAATTACCTTAAAATCGGCAAACATTCGATAGATTTGCGGATGGTATCGGAAATAAGTACTTATGAGCAATTGTGTGGAATAGGAGTTATTATTCGTCAGATGATGAAAATGAATAATACTTCAAAAGCAAATCTGGTGGATTTAATAGAGGATGTTTATGAGAAGATAGATAGAGAAGGATTAGATAGTGTTTATTCAACAACGTTTTTGATGCATAGATGGTTAGAACTCCCAAGAAAGAGTGAAATATGGGCTGCAATCAATAGGGCAACAAATCTTTCTTTTTTGTCATAACTCGTAGAAAGTATGTTCATTTTGGATGGCATCAGCCATCCGCTCTTGACGTACCCATTGATAAGTGATATATATAAAGCAAGGGCGAAAAGCTTATTTTCAAGCCTTTCGCCCATCATTATCATAGAAGATTCGTATTTACAGACTTTTTTTAATAATCTCAACCATATTCAGTTTTTTAATGTCTTATGTCTTGACGTTGTAATCATATCAAGAGAAAAGTACTTAATTTTCCTAAATACTTTTTTATGATGCACAGAAAACTTTATGTTCTTTTATCTATTGGTAAGCCACTCCATGCAGGGATATGGTTCACCTGTTCTAATAAACCATTCTACACATTTAGCAGCCATCTCTAAGTCATGCATAGTGTTTCTTTTCATGATTACTGACTGCCCATCACTGCATATAATCGGAGCTTCCTCATTGGAATTAAGATAATCCACATTGACAGAGGAATAGTAAAGGTCTTCTTCCTCATCACATATTTGCACAAATATCCACCCCTCACCACTTTCCAATTGAAAAAATTTTATTCCGATATCCCCATCTGAATCTAAAGAAAGAAACAAGCTTTTATAAGTGTTGTTACGGATATTATTTATTATGCTTTGAATTCCAGCTTCCGAAATATCATGTATTCTGTCTTTTTCATTTGTGCTAAAACGTCTACTGGCAAATTTAATGCAAATATCAGTGGGCATAGTTTCTGGCAACTCTTTTTTAGGAATAATATTCATTTCTTTTTCCTCCATCTCTTGATTTGGTGAATTGTTTATTGATAGATATTATTTTATCACAACCATACGCATTATTCCATTAAATATTTCTCAAACTTCCTTTATTACGTTTCATCATCTGTCTTGCTCGTTCCCTCTGTTCAGTGCTGACCGCCCTCAGCTTGCGGTAGCTGACATATGATTTTGAAAAAGAACAGGTCTTAGATACCTCGTCCTGTCAGCTTGTATGTGTCGGGGCTTTATCCCTGCAAGTGCGGGTGTAAGGAGTTTCTCCCGGAGGAGGCGGTGTTTGACACCTGGGCGACTTCATCGGTTACTACGTTAATCAATGCCAGATACGGGGAAAAAGAGGATAGTTCCGGAGAACTGCTTCCGATGGATATCAAAGACCTATGAGATGTCTGCGCTTCTGCCGGTTGACCGGTGGATTCTGGAACGGGTCAAGGAGACGACGGCAAGGGCGGCAGAGCTTTTAGAGGAATATGAAATCGGGCAGGCAAGACATGAGATTGATACGCTGTTCTGGAAGGATTTCTGCGATTATTTATTGAGATTGCAAAGGAACGCCTCTGCCAGCCGGAGAAGCACGGCAGGGAGCAGAGATATTCGGGACAGATTGCCGTGTATTACAGCCTGTTCGGAATCCTGAAGCTGTATGCGATTTATACGCCTTATATCACGGAGGCGGTTTATCAGGACTTTTACAGAAAATACGAACGGGAAAGCTCCCTGCACCAGACGCTCTGGGAAAGGAAGAAAGGAGAGAGGGGTATGTACCGGCGCGGAACGGATTATCTTCCGGAACTGACGCCGCCGGAGCTATCTTTTCTTTACAAGGTATGCAGTAAACTTCAGGCCGACGTCTACGCCAAAGGCGCTCGCCGCTTTGCCCAGTTCGTTGTCATCTGCCCGGAGGCTGCGGTAGTCATAGGGCTGTTCGGAAATAATTTCAAAGCCGTTTTCGAGAAAGCGGTCATGCCATGAGGTCTGTTTTTCACAAAAAATAGTCCACGGCTTTTGGTTCATTTTCTCAAACAGCCCTAAAATGGCAGGAATATCCGTCCATTCATTTTCAATTGCATAAAGAAGACCCTCAGGGGAGAGCGTGCGGCGGACCTCGGACAATGCCAGACGGTAGCCGTCCTCTCCGCGGCGGGTAGAGGACAGACCGATAAAGCTGCTGTACGCCGGTACGCTGTCGCTCTTTAACGGAATGTCGAAAGCAGAAAACTGGGCGAAGGAAAGCTGTTCATACGTTTTGTTATCCTCCAGGTACTGTTTCCATTCCTGCAGGACAAGTGCGTTGGCATCGGTTGCCATACAAGGGAGAAGAGGATTTTCCCGTTTGATGGAAGGAAGCAGCCCCATCCCCGGACCGCAGGCAAGTTCAATGACCGGGCTGTCAGCCTGACCGGCGGCAGAAATCAAATGACGTGAGGCTGGATTCTCCCAAAAGGTGCGCCTGCTTAAGCTTTCACGAAAGCCGGTGGTTCTCCAATAGTCGATGTCAGATTCGGTAAAAAAATCTCCGTCATTGCCGGCATTAAAATAGAAAATGCCGTTCTCCTCCCTGTCCGGTCTGCGTGAAAAAAGCTGTTCAAAAGTTCTGTCCATGGTGTTCTCCTTATTGTAAGAAGGGGCTGCGTCTTGTGCGGCAGCCCCGTGCCCTGGGAATCCGGCAATGCTATCTTGCCAGAATTTCCGTGATTCCGCCTACATACATCGTATGGATATTATGGTCCTGATAAAATGCAGACGCGATGGAAGGGTAAAGCAGCTGGTCCTCTGTAATCGGGGTTGCAGAGAATTTCTGGCAGATGAATACAAGATTCCCCTCATCAATGAACGGGGTAGAGCCTCTGTAGTTTACATGGAGGCGGGCTCCTGCAATTTTGTCCTCATCTCTGCCGGAAACGGTGCCGAGATACTTTAAAGAACTGTGCTGGCCCTCAAAAAACGTAAGGGAAAAGGTGTCGTTTGCGTCAATGAATTCCTTGGTATAGCGGCTCTGGCGTACGAATATATATGCCACGTTCTTTCCCCACATAACACCAAACCCGCCCCAGGAGGCTGTCATGGTATTGGCTTTCTCTTTTGTTCCGGCTGTAATCAACATCCACTCCTTCCCAATCTTGGTAAACGGGTTTAACTCAAGAAGGTCTGTGGGATACGGCTGAAATGTGTGCATGGTAAATCCCTCTTTCCATAAATGTTTAATTCAGTTTACCACATTTTTCCCGAAATGTGAATAGGGTTTTGTTTGGTTTGAATCCTGTAAAAAGCGTCAATTTCCTGATTTTTTCATAAAGGAGCTTGACCTTTCTCCTACGGGAAGCTTTATAATGGCAGTGTATGGATGTCCGGTATCTGTCGGAAACAAAGGCGTGATTTTTGAAACGGAGGTGTTTATGGAAAAATCGAGCATATCAAAAGGCTGGCAATGGGAAATGCTTAAGGAGAATCAGAGGGAATATTGGAGAAATCCTTCTGAAGAATCCTATTACTTAGTGAATCGTTGGAAGATGCAGGGAAAGGAAGAATTTCTGGATCTTGGATGCGGTATGGGAAGGCATTCGATTCTTTTTGGAAAAAATCTTTTCCATGTAAAATGCTTTGATATCAGTGAAGAGGCAATACAAAGTACTAAACTGTGGGCAGAGGCGGAAAATCTGGAGTTCGGGTATGCCGTAGGGGATATGTTATGCCTGCCGTATGAAGACGAAAGTTTTGATTGCATTATGTGTAGAAATGTCATTTCACATTCTGATACGTGCGGTGTGGTGAAAACGGTTGCAGAGATAAGGAGGCACGGAGATTGTTCTGCGAATTTGAGATTGTGAGTATTTCGTATGTTGAAACATATTATGAGCATGACGGAAAAGAGTATAACTTGGCTCATTATCATATGCTGGTCAAAAAGTAAAAATTCCCGAGGGGATAAATGAATACTATATTACGAATATTGCCGGGACAGGCTTTAGCCTGCCCCGGCAGTGTTATATTCCTGAAGTCTGCATCTTCTTTCCGGAGCGGAGCCGTATCAGGAACAGAAAGATAAGAACCAGCGGAGAAGCGCGTGTAAGGCAGAGAAATGCGTTTTCTAAAAAAGTAGTTGACAAAATGGCAGTCTTATTGTATTATTGTGTTAAGAGCTTAATACAACAGTACAGAAGCAAAAAGGAAAGGAGATGAGAGGATGCCATGGGATATTTCATCCGAACGCAGTGTGTACCTGCAGTTAGTTGATATTATTAAGCAGAAGATTATGTCCGGAGAGTACCTTCCAGGACAGCGTATGGAAAGTGTCAGGGACCTGGCAGCGGAGGCTGCGGTGAATCCGAATACGATGCAGCGGGCGCTTGCAGAGCTGGAGAGGGAAGGGCTTTTGTATACGCAGCGTACCAGCGGGAGATTTGTCTCGGAGGATGCCGGAATGATTGCCGGGCTGCGCATGGAGGACGCGCAGCAGAAGGCGAGGGAGTTTTATCAGGAGATGGTGCAGACAGGGTTGTCTGCGGAAGAAGTCCGGCAGATGTTGGAAAGAGTAATTGCAGAAGCAGAAAAGGAAGAGAAGTAGCGGACAGTGGGAACTGCCGGAAAAGGAGGAGTTATGGAAACAGGATATGTAGTGGAATGCCGCGGACTATCAAAGACTTTCGGGCATTTTAAGGCGCTGAAGCAGGTGAATCTGAAGCTGGAGCGCGGGAAGATTATCGGACTTTTAGGACCGAACGGAAGCGGGAAGACGACATTAATTAAGCTGATGAACGGACTGCTTGTGCCGACAGAGGGAGAGATTCTGATTAACGGGCTGGCGCCTTGTCCGGAGACAAAGGCAAGGGTCTCCTATCTGCCGGATAATAACTATCTGAGCAGCTGGATGAATGTCAACCAGATGATTGCTTATTACGGAGATTTTTATCAGGATTTTGAGAAAGAAAAGGCATACGAGATGCTTGCGAGTCTTGGTCTGAACCCGAAGCAGCGTTTTAAGACGATGTCTAAGGGAATGAAGGAAAAGGTACAGCTCGTTCTTGTAATGAGCCGGAGGGCAGACCTGTACTGTCTGGACGAGCCGATTGGAGGGGTGGACCCGGCAACCAGGGATTACATCTTAAGAACCATTATTACCAATTACGCAGAAGATGCGACGGTTTTAATTTCCACGCATCTGATTGCAGATGTGGAAAAGGTACTGGATGAGGCTGTATTTATCCGGTCAGGAGAGGTCATACGTCACTCGTCGGTAGAAGAAATCCGCAACACCTTCGACCAGTCGGTGGATGCGTTGTTCAGGGAGGAATTCAAATGTTAGGAAAGCTTATCAAACATGAATGTATTGCAACCGGCAGGAAATACGTTATTTTCTATCTGGTGCTGGCAATGGTTACGTTATGTAATACTATAATCCAGTTTATTTCGATTGACAGTGTGATGATACAGGGGATGAAAGGAATTGTCATGGGACTTTACATCCTGACTATTGTCGGGGTTCTCTTCTGCAGTGTCGGATTTGCTGTAATCCGGTTTTATAAGAATATGGTGTCGGAGGAGGGGTATTTAACCTTTACGCTTCCGGCAAAGGTGGAAGAGCTTGTAGCGGCAAAGATGGTTGTGGCGTTTCTCTGGCAGCTGGTAACGGTAATTCTCTGTATTCTTTCAGTGTCCGTGATGGTATTTCAGGGAAGGGAAAACGAATTTCTGAAACAGGGAGCGGAGCTGTTAAACAAGGTATTACAGGAATACGGCGGAGTGGTATTTGCGTTTCTTCTGTTCCTTGCAGTCAGCATGCTGTATCAAATAGTTGTCTACTATTTGTCCATAGCCATCGGACAGCTTTTTTCAGGAAACAAAATCATCGGAGCCGTGGCAGGGTATTGCCTTCTGAGTTTTATTATCCAGATTGTTGTGATTGCGATTATGCTCGTTACAGGAATGGTATTCAACTTTAAAGAAATTGATGCGTATGTGAAGTCCGAGCAGGGTCTGCTGGTGTTCCTATATCTATATAGTGCGTTTATGGTATGCTTGACAGCCGGAGGCTTTGTGGTTACCTGCAGACTACTGAAGAAAAAGTTAAATCTAAGTTAAATATATAACAGGCGTGGGAAAGTCAACCAGAATTTAATTTTTGGAAAAAATTTCTGAACCTTGCAGTCTGCCATTTTCTGTGATAAACTAGACTTGTAGGTGGGGCTGTTGCATGTTTTATGCAACAGCTCCTTGATTTCACAGTTACGGAAGGGATGAAGGCATGGCGAGGTACAAATTGAACTATAAAAGGGTTTTGCGGAGAGCCGGGCTTTTGGCAGCAGTTGCGGTAATGGGATGTGCGGCCGGACAGGAAGCAGATATAAATGCGTTTTTGCCGGAGCAGGGTATTGTAATGGCATACGCGGCAGAGGATATGTTAGGCTATCAGAATCCGGAGCGGATTGTGATTGCCGCCCCGAATACGAAAAATTATTCGACAACGGCATCCAAAATCAGTATTCTGGGCGCCTGTGATTACCGGTATCCGCTGACGATGAACGGAGATACGATAGAGACAACGGAACACGGATTTTTTACTACATATGTTACGCTTTCACTTGGCGAGAATGTTTTTTTGTTTCAGAACGGGGAAGAGGAATATCGTTTAACGGTGACAAGAAAGAAATCTTCAGGCAGCTCCGGAGGCGGAGGAAGTGCACCGGTCTACAAGGCGGTCAGCAAGAAAATGGGAGAACTGATTTACCCGTATACGATGCCGTATTCTGCGCCGGGGACGATAAAGATTGATTATCTGCCGCTGACGCAGAACACGACATTCCGCATTGTCGGGGAGTGCGGCAGCTATTACAAGCTTCCGGACGGTACCTATGTGGCGAAGTCCGCAGTCAAGGTATATCCGTATACCCTGCCGAATAACAAGGTCAGCAGTGCAAAGGTGAAATATGACGAAGCGACGCATACACTTTCTACGACATTTTCCATGAAAATCGATGCATTGTATGACGTGCAGGTAAGCGGGAATACAGTAAAGTTTGTACTGTACGATACAACAGCAGGTGCAAAGCCTTCCCTGCCGTCAAACCCGCTTGTAAAGTCGGTAAGCGTAAAAACGGAGGAAAACGGCCGCGCAGTCTATACCTATACCCTATATGACGGCGGCAGTCTTTGCGGGTTTGATGTTATGACAAAAAACGGAACGATGACGTTTACCATGAAATACGTTCCGGTGTTAAAAAAGAAGGGCTCTTTAGAGGGTGCAGTTATTCTCTTGGATGCGGGCCACGGAGGCTCTGACAGCGGTACGGTAGGCGCGATGGGAGCTGCCGGTCCGACCGAAAAGACGGTAAACCTTGACCTTACGCTCCGCACAAAGAGGCTTTTGGAGGACATGGGCGCAAAGGTAGTGCTGGTCAGGGGGAAGGATGTGTTTTATACCTTAAATGACCGTGTGGCGCTGATTCGGAACACCAGACCGGATTTGTCCATTTCCATTCACGGCAATGCGATGGGGATTACGTCGGACTATGCGAAGTCTTCCGGATTTCTGACGTATTATTCTTATAATAATATCAAAGATGCCGCAGGTATTATCAATACCTCCGTCTGCGAGAGCATGGGATATCAAAAGAGAGCCATCCGCAAGGCGAATCTTTCCCTGACAAGGCTGACGGCGTGTCCGGCAGTATTGTTAGAGTCGGCGTTTTTGACGAATCCGGAGGATTATGAGTATCTTTTAAACTCCGCGAACCGCGAGAAGCTGGCACAGGCGATTGCAGATGCCGCAAAAGAATATATTGAAAGCGTAGCGGAGTATGTGCAGGAAGGAAAGCCGGAAACAAAACCAGAAACAAAACCGGAAACGAAGCCGGAGACAAAGCCGGATTCAAAAGAGGAATATAAACCGACAAAAACGCATACCGTAAAACAGGGAGAGACACTGACCTTGATTGCAAAGAAATATGGCGTTACGGTAACGGCGTTGGCAAAAGCGAATAAGATAGAAAATATTAATGTCATTCGTACCGGAAAAGTTTTAACGATACCAGGCTGATAAAATTGCATATTTTGTCATCAGAACCGACAATTTGCGAAAGCAACCGAAATTTTATGGAAAGAAACGGTTGCTTTCTTTATGTAAAAAAAGTATAATGTACGCGGAGAAGTTTCGAAATGTCTGCCGGATTTATGGCAGGCAGAAAAGAGAAGCTTCTTTTCGGAAGGAAGGAAAAGAAAATGCTGGAGTTGATTTTTCAGGGAATGGATGAGAGAATTAGCGCTTTCCTGGGGGTAATGGCTGCCTATGCACTGACGTGTGTTTTACTGCATTGCTGCGGGGGGCTTCTGCCAAGGGACGGCGGACGTGACTTTGCGGTAGACGGAAAGCTTTCCCAAGGGAAGCCAAGAGGCGCAGGCTTTGTGTTTATTCTTATCTTTGCAGTCAGCGTACTTTTGTTTTTGCCGTTAGAGCGGGAGCGTTCCATTTATATGATTCTTACCGTGGCGGCAATGCTGACAGGGTTTCTGGACGACTGTGCCAAGTCGCCATGGGGAGAGTATAAAAAGGGAATTTTGGATTTAATTATTTCGGTCATGGCGGCAGTTACCTATGTGAACTTTAACGGGACAACGCTGTATGTCACGTTTCTGGAAAAAGGAATTACGTTCCCGCCGGTAGTGTTCGGTATACTGGCAACCCTGCTTGTCTGGGTGTCGATTAACGTGACGAACTGTGCCGACGGAGTGGACGGTCTGTCGGCAACCTTGACGAGTATTACGCTGCTCAGCTTTTATTTTACTGCAAACTCCACCGGTCTGACCGGGGATTACCGTTATATGACGCTTTTGATGGTAGCATGTCTGTTAGGCTATCTCTGGTACAATGCGACGCCGAGCCGCATGATGATGGGGGATGCCGGTTCGCGGGCGATGGGACTGTTTATTGCAATTACAGCGTTGCGGAGCGGTCATGTGCTTTTGTACATACCGTTTGCGCTGGTACTGTTTTTGGATGGCGGTCTGGGCTTAATCAAGGTAGCGCTGCTCCGTTTCCTGAAAATCAGGATTTTGAAAAACACAAGAACGCCGCTGCATGACCATGTGCGCAAAAATCTGGGCTGGTCCAATACGCAGACTGTTTTTAAGTTTGCGATTTTGCAGATTGTGGTAGCCTTTGCAACGGCATATCTGATAAAATAAATGAGTCCGGTACTGCAATATCCGAAAAGAAGGGACCGGAGAGGAGTCTGAATTACCGATGAAAAAACGGGAAAATAAAACATGGTTTTTGAAAGGAATGCGCCACGGTGTGCCAATCGGGCTTGGCTATTTTGCCGTGGCATTTACACTGGGGATTGCTGCGAAAAATGTCGGACTGACCGCGTTCCAGTCGGCACTTATGTCCTTTACGCTGCATGCCTCGGCAGGAGAGTTTGCGGTGCTTACGGTTATCGCCTCTGGCGCCGGTTATCTGGAAATGGCAGTAACGGAGTTAGTCATCAATCTGCGCTATCTGCTGATGTCCTGTGCGCTATCGCAAAAGGTACCGGAGAAGCTCTGGTATCCGCACCGGTTCTTTATTTCCTATTTCATTACGGATGAAATTTTCGGGATTTCTTCCACGGTGCAGGGCAGGCTGAACCCGTGGTATACCTATGGTGCTGCCTGCGTCGCTTCGCCGGGCTGGGTGGCAGGTACCTTCCTCGGGGCGCTGGTCGGGAAGGTCCTTCCGGCCAATGTGGCAAGCGCGATGGGGGTCGCCCTGTACGGGATGTTTCTTGCTATTATCATTCCGCCTGCAAAGAAAAATAAGGTCATTGCCATTATCGTACCGGCGTCCATGGCAGCGAGCGGCGTGCTGACGCTGCTTTCCGACGTGATAAGGCTTTCGGCAGGAATGCGGATTCTGCTCCTGACCGTAGTCATTGCCGGGATTGCGGCCTACATACATCCGATAGAAGAAAGCGGGGAGAGTGCAGATGAAAAATAATATTTACATTTATCTTCTGGTGGCGGCGGGCGTTACTTATCTGATTCGTGCCCTTCCGATGACCTTAATCCGGAAAAACATCAAAAACAAATACATCCGTTCCTTTTTGTATTATGTACCGTATGTAACCCTTGCTGTAATGACATTTCCGGCGATTTTATCTGCAACCGCTTCTATGGTATCTGCCCTTGCGGGGTTTGTAGTGGCGGCACTGATTGCTTATTTTGACGGAAATCTCTTCAAGGTAGCGCTGGGAGGGTGTGCGGCGGTATTTCTGGTGGAGCTGTTTTTATGAGACAAATTCAGATAGGGACTTTTTAAGCGGCGGCGCTTCCTTTTGTTCAGGAAGAACGGCCGCTTTTTTATTTATAGAAAATACGGTATTGCATAAAAATAAGGTACAGTCCTATGAAGCAAACGAAGCGATTGGCGAAACGGACTAACCATTCACGAAGCAGGGGTCAGAAATTGTTCTCTTTTTTCCGATAAATACATTGAACCCAAAGGAGGCTTCCATGATAAAAATAGCCGTATGTGATGATGAAAAAAATAGCAGGTCCTATCTTACTGCGCTTATTAAAAAACAGAATATCGAATGCAGTGTCAGGGAATACGCCTCGGCTGCGGAATATAGGTCCGATGGGAAACGGTATGACCTGCTGTTTCTGGATATAGAGCTTGGCAGTTCTTCGGCAGGTGCCGACGGCATAGAACTTGCAAGGCAGATCAGGAGTACGGATAGCGCAGGGCAGCCGTTGATTATATTTGTGACAGGCTATGAGCAATATGTTTATGATGCGTTTGACGTAGGGGCATTTCAATATCTCCTAAAGCCTGTGGATGAGCGGAAATTTGCGGAAGTATTCGGCCGGGCGGCCGGACAGATTTTATCCGGAACAGAGCCGTGTGAAAGAAAGCTTACCGTGCGGCATGCAGGAGAAGAAAAAGTCATTCCGCTTTGTGACATTTATTATATCGAGAGCCGGAACCATAATATTGTATTGTGTACCAAAAGCGAGAGGCTGGAATGTTATGGAAAAATCGGAGTCATGGAAGAGGAACTGCAAGGCCAGTTTTACCGTATCCACCGTGGGTATCTGCTGAACCTTTCCTATGTGGAACGGTATGACAGGACAGAGGTAAGTGTCACAAACGGGGAGAAGCTTCTGCTTTCCAGATATAAATACGAGGGATTTGTACAGGCGTATCTGAATTATATTTCGGAGGAAGGACAATGAGCCAGGCGTGCTACGAAGCCTTTTGCCGGGCAGCAGAGCTGTGGACTCTTATCTTTCAGGCAGTCATGCTTTTTGCTTTGATGTTGCAGGTGATTGCGCCCGGCGCGAGAGGATGCGAGAGGAGGCCTTTTTTCACGGAGAGAAAAAGGGTGGCTGCTCTTGCGTCAGGATTTGCAGCAGCAGTGAATATCGTGACAGGCGTCCTGTCCTTTTCCTTTCCGGCAAGATGTGTCATATCGTCAGCCGTTATACTGGGGTATTGTCTGTTGTACCAGAGAAAACAGACTAGAGAGGCAGTGTTCTTTCTGGTAGCCTTTTATAGTGTCCATTCTTTAAGCTCTTTGATTTCTGTCGGGATATACACCAAAGCAATGAACATATGGCAGAAAGGTCTGGATGTGACAGGCGAAAGAGCGTTGGAACAGATGTATTTTTATGCTTTGTCCGGTCTGTTACTGCTGCTGTTCTTTTATACTTTGTTTTTTATACTGGCAGGCGTGATTTTAGCAAACATCATAAAGCGGGACGTCACAATGGAATGGCAGGACGTATTGCTACTTTCTGTGCTGAACTTTGTCGGCGGGATTCTGGCAAATATCGTTACGGAGCTGTTAATCGTAGAAATTGACCAGGGTGTGTTCAGCCTGTTTGATGAGAAACCGGATTTGTTGTGGAAGCTGCCAATGACAGCGGTCTGTATTTTTGCAGGGGAAGCTGCCCTGATTTATTTCTGGCAGCGATACCGGATTCTTTCGTTTGAAAGGCAGAAACACTTTGCAGAGGAACAACAGGTCAAAGCCATGAAGCGGCGTCTGGAGGAGGCAGAGGGGTTGTATGGCAGTATCCGTAAGGTAAGGCACGAGATGAAAAGCCATATGGCAAACATCAGGGGACTGGCAGAGAGCGGGCAGTACAGGGAAATGGAAGCCTATCTCCGGGAAATGGATGCGGTAATGCAAAAGCTGGAATACAGATACACAACAGGGAATGCAGTTACCGATGTAATTCTCAATGACAAATGGCGGCAGGCGGAAAAGGCCGGAATCCGGTTTGAAGCTGAGTTCTGGTACGGTGGGGAAATCCCGGTGTTTGATTTGGGGATTATATTAAATAACCTTTTGGACAATGCCATAGAGGCATGCGGGAAACTCAGGCCGGAACGGCGCTTTATCCGTCTTACTGCAAAGCGTAGGAAACAATTCCTCCTGCTTACGGTGGAGAACAGCTTTGACGGAGCGGAGCCCACGTGGACGGAAGACGTTCTTCCATCTACAACAAAGCGGACTTCCCTGCCGGAGATTGCCATGGAACACGGAATCGGGCTTGGAAATGTGCGGGACGTGGCAGAACGGTATTTTGGCGGGGTAAACATAAAGGCAGAGGGAACGGTGTTTCATGTGACGGTTCTTTTGCAGAAGGAAAAGTAAGGAAACAACAATAAAAAGAGGTGAAGAAAAATGAATGTCAATCAGTTGCAAAGAACATCATCCTATTTGTATCAGGCAGATGCAGGGAAAATAAAACAACGCTTACAGCAGACGGAGAAAAGCAGCGCGGCAGATAAACACCGGAGGGATAGTACCGTCATTTCCGAGGAAGGGCGCAGAGCCTTAGAGGAAAAAATGTCTGTAATAGAAAGGATGAAACAAAAGAAAGAAGTGGGAAAGCTGCTGCCGTTCAGCTATGGTGCCTCTGGTATCCAAAATGACTTTGAGAAGATTATGTCGGAGTTAGGAAGCGGCTCTGTTCCGGACGCTTTGGTGACAAAGGATTATTCGCAGGAGAGCGTAGATGCACTGAAAGCAAGATTTGAAAAGGCGGAGGGAGCCGGAACCGGCACATTTGACAGCTATGTAAATAAAATGGCATCTGCTTATCAGCTGCTAAAAGAGCGTATTGAAGAAAAATATGCAGCGCCTGACAGGCAGAAGGAATATTATGCGGAAGAGGACGGGAGCATACAGGAGCTGACGAAAGAAAAAGAACTGGAAATGCTGGATAAGGCATATGAAACACACAGCCGGTTTATGGCGGTAAGCACACAGATATGGAGCGAACTGCAGGACTTTAAGGCGCGGACGGTATATCACTCTGGCGGTTTGGAAAAGGAAACAGCTGCTGTGAAAAAGCAAAGTACAGACAGAAAGGAACAAGCCTATCATGCGTTTATGGATGCAATCAATGAGAAGAACAGCAGACTGCTGAAACAGGAAAAGGGCAGTTTGAGCAATTTCCGGCTGGATTTTGGAATTTCTTCTTCTGCAAGAAATGCCCTGAACGGCATTTGGGATTATTATGCGAATTTGAAGCATTAAGGAGAGGGTGAAATAACGCAGGGCGTAATCCGCAGAATGATTGGATACCAAAGCATAGCGGAAATATCGGGAAGCCTGTAAATTTTATCAAGGAGGAAAAAGTATGGCGGTTTCAGGAATCGGGAGCAGCTGCGATTATGCATATGGAAGCACCTATGCCGCATGTGCTTCCCGGAACAATGAGGCGGTAAAGGCGGCAGAGGGGAAGAAAACTGCATCCGTACAGGAAGGGCATGCAAAGAAGAGTGAGGCAGGCAGTACAGCAGAGTATTATTCCTATCTGAAGAAAAGCTACGAGTGTGTCAGAAATGGCAGCGTGGCAATTTCGGGCGCTTATCTGAAGGAATGTGCAAAAAATCCGGAAAAAGCGAAGGAGCTTGAGGAAAATCTGTCCTTTTTTAAAGAAAGCTATGAGAGCGGACTGAAAAGCGCGCAGGCAAATGCAAGGGCAATCGGGGCAAGGGTTGTGAGCCATTCGGAAAGCTGGAGCATAGACAGCAAAGGGAACATCGCAATGACGGCGTCTACGACCGTGACCTCAGAAAGCGGTGGCAAAGGGTGGAAAGAGCTTCTTAAGGAGCGAAGGGAAAAATTGAAAGAGAAGCTTGCCGCAAAAAGAAAGCGGGAGGAGCAGCTTGCCATACAGAGGCTCAGGAGGAAGAAAGAAAAGGAAGTCCTGCAGGTAGAGGCGCTCCGGTCCAAAAAGCAAAGAGCGGTAAGGCTTGACCTGAAAGTGTAATGCTGCCAGCCTGTTATCAGGATGGAAGAATAAGAATGGAAACGGATTTACGGAAAAAAGCAAAGGAGTGTGCAGAGTATGATGACGGACTACAGCAGGTTTTACAGAGGGACAACAAGTATTCCCACCTATGGGAACGGAGCGGACAAAAAGGACACGCTTGTAAAATATGAATTTAACACAACGGATGAGCATGGAAATAAGGTCATGGATCAGATGTCGAGGGAGGAGACCCTGCAGGCAATGAAAGACATCCGTTCACAGTACGGCGAAAGTGTGATTGTAGAGTTTTCCGGGGACGGTATGGCAGCCCTTTTTGAAAACAGGAAGGGGCAGGCAGAGAGCATGACGCCGGAGCAAAAGGAAGCGATAGAGGCAAGGAATGCGGCGTTTCAGAAGGAAATCAAGCATTATGACAGGTCAGTAAATGATCTTCCGGCCTATTCGGGAATGTATGCCGCAGATAAGGCAGTCGCCTCTGCCATAGAGCATTGTGGCAAGGAAGAGCAGGGCTTTGTGTATGATATTATCCGGCAGAATTTCCTTATCGAAAACAGGGGTTCCATGACAGAGACAGAGCGGCAGGCAGATATCTCGCTCGGAATGAAGAAAGCGGAATATGCGGCAGAGAATTTGATTCCGGAAAGCAGCAGGAAGTCTTTTCTGGAAGCCATGGAATCCATTGCGAAGCTGGCAGGCGCCGGGAAGGCGGACCAGAACGGCAATATGGATTACGGGGTAGCGAAAGCCAGATATCTGGGACATGGAAGCAGTCTTGTCTATACTACAAGTGCGGTAGACATGATGCGGACAATGGACAAGGAAGCCTATGACGGATATCAGAAAATAGACCGGAACGAGGACGGGGGTCTTGCTGCGTTAAAGTACCTCACAAAATGGTATGCAGGTGCGGTAAGGAAAAACCCGTCGATGGTAAAGGATTACGAAAAACAGTCGGAGGAATATATAACGAAGAACGTAAAAGGGCAGAAGCTGGATAAAACCTTTGCAGGCATAAAAACGGGAAGTAAAGCGGCGTTTCTTGAAAGTCTGAAAGCGTTCCGGGACAATAATCCGGGATTTCTTTCCTCTATTATAGACCGGGAGCTGACGGCAAAGTTCTGGAGGGGGTAGGAGT
Organism: uncultured Lachnospiraceae bacterium; assembly: GCA_910577175.1. GTDB lineage: Bacteria > Bacillota > Clostridia > Lachnospirales > Lachnospiraceae > SIG307. The sequence continues at coordinate 300,830 of CAJTLU010000001.1, forward strand.
GGGCTGTACGGGGCTCCGCTCTGGTGCTACGGCTAAAGCGTGGTACCGTGCGGGTCCCTTACGACCCGGTACTTTTCCCGGTATTCCCCCGGCGTCATTCCGACCGCTTTTGTAAACTGGGTAATAAAATAAGAACTGTAGCGGTAGCCGAGAGCGTCGGCAAGCTCGTCCAGCTTTAAGTCGGTGTGGGTCAGGGACTGCTTTGCAATATTGATGCGGTAATTATTTAAGTATTTGATTACCGTCGTGCCGGTCCGGTTCTTGAAATCCTGGTTCAGCCTGGTACGGTTTGTGCCAGCAATATTGCAGAGGTCCGGAAGCCCGATGCAGACCGTATAATTGGTATGGATATAGTCTAACACCTTATCGACCGGGGACTGCCGGCCTTCTTCTTTTTCGTGCCACTGTTCCATATAAATATCGTCTAACAGATAAATGGTCTGGAGCAGATAGCGCCGGATACGGCAGGTCCAGCTCCAGTCGCTCTGGGTCAGGCTTTCGGCGCCCATGAGCTTTACCCACTGGCCCGCCTTCAGATAAGCGGCGGCATGCAGTGGGAAAACGCCGTTGCAGTTGTATTTATGATTAAAATAGGACATCATGTCCCGGTCATGCTGCTCGTTCAGCTCTTCAAAACAGTCTTTTTCCAACGTCTCAAAATCCAGGGCACGGTTCACAAACTTCGGATGAAAGCAAAGCGACTGCGCCTGAAAAAAGGAATCCTTCTGCAAAGCAAAACGGTCTGCGTAATTGGTACACAAGACGACCGGTGCCTCTAAAGTAAGCTCTTCCCCGTTCAAGGTAACCTGTATTGTTCCCTGCGTAAGAAGTGTCAGGGTGTAACGGTCTGCGTACGGATAGGCCGTCAGCGTTTCATTAGGAACATATTCAAACAGAACCTGCCGGTTATTACGAAGCCGGTCATAGGTCGGAGTCGGCATACAATCACCTCTTTCTTCAATACCCCTATTTTATCAGAAGCGTATAGGATTTGCAATAGGCGATAAGTTCCTGGACTTTCGCATTTTTCATAATGGTATTGACAAAACGTATTACTAGTAGTAACATTGCTAATAGAAATAAAGGAGGCTATAAAAATGGAGAATATTATTTTAAGTCTATTACTGTTGAAGAGTATGACAATCTATGAAATGAGGGCCTTTATACAGAAAAATCTCAGTATGGTTTGCAGTGACAGTATGGGAAGTATTCAAAGCGCACTCAAAAAACTAATGGAAAAAGAATGTATTACTTTCCGAGAGTATGCGCAAAAGGGTGTTTTAAAAAAAGAGTATCAAATTACGGAAGCAGGAATACAACAGTTCAAGGAATGGATTGAAGTACCTATGAATTTGCAAAAGGTAAAGAATATGGAGGAGGGAAAGTTCTTTTTCTTAGGACTGGCACCGAAAGAGATTCGCATTGCTTCTATGAAGAGATATGTAGAAAGTCTCCAATCAGAACTGGAAAAGCTTTTGCGGATAGAGGAAAATATAGAACAAATAAAGAATGATGTGATCCAAATGAATGTTGACCGTATTAAGAAAGAGCCGGATTTGCAAAATCAGCTATTGGATATTTCAGGTGAAGACACGTTGGAGAATATAGTTCAAAATATTTATGACTATCAACTGTATGATCTTCACTATGGTTTGAAAAGATTGCAGGAAGACATTTTGTTTTATGAGGAGATCATAGAAAGAGAAGTAAGTCATTGGAGTGAATCTGGCGCGAAGAAGTAAGAATATCGGTAAATGTTATTGGTAAAGACACTTGAATTTTCTCATTACGACAGAAGAAAGGATGTATGAAAAGATGAGCAAACGAGATAAAATTACTCTTTTAGTATTTATTTTTGTGACAATTACGGCAGGAGGTCTGGGATATCTGCTGGACCAAGTACTCACAGAACAACCCGAAGGAAATTCTTTGGGAATGGGCGTATGGTTAGTGCTTCCGTTTTTGACAGGCATTGTGCTGCGAATCATTAACAAGGATTTGAATCAAATTGGCGTTCGCCCCAATTTTAAGAATAATATGAAATGGTACGCTGTTGCAGCTTTCGTTTTTCCATGCACAATGTCAATCTGCATTATTGTAGCAAAAGCTACAGGTGGATTAATCGTAGGACAGATAGAGGCAGATACATTATTGGTACTGATGATTACTACATTTTTAGTAAATTGTATAAAAAACATATTCGAGGAATTTGCCTGGAGAGGATGTTTGGTTCCGTATTTAGAAAAAACGGGAATGAACGACTGGACACTGTATTTTACTAGCGGTTTCATCTGGGGAATGTGGCATATTACATACTATATGTTTTTTTTGCCGGACGAATATTTTACGGAAACAAGCAGACCGCTGATGGTAGTAGTAGGTACCCTTTTGATGATTTTTTGGTCACCATTGTTTGTTGAATTACGAAGATTAACAAATTCCGTATGGCCTTGTGTTATTCTCCATTCAATGGAAGATGCACTACCTACCATGCTGTTTGTGACAGCTAATGTACTTCAGATTAAGGAAAACTATTCTATTATGCTGGATTCAATATCAGGTATACTTCCTACTGCAGTTGTTCTTTTTATTGGATTGTGGTTAAGAAAATGTCGAATAAAAATATGCAGTTAGTGAGAAATATCAATGTTGTACTCTGTGTACCGGTTTCTTTTCTCTTGCCCTAATAAAAGGTCTTCTATGATTTTTATTTTATCATGGAAGACCTTTTAAAACACTATTTACAGAAAAAGTTTCATACTCTTGCGGCTAAAGGAGGTACTTCCATGAAGCCTTTTCCGACTTGATCTTAGAAGAAGCGCGGCAGCTTCATACCTTTGATGAATATTTCAAAGGGAAAGGCAAAGAAAAAAAGCAGCGATTTAGAACTTTGACGGGCATATCTTTTTACTGCTTTTTATGGCGGGTTATATCTGCCCGGGAACAGACAAAGCCGCAAAAACATAATGTTTATGCGGCTTAACAGCTCTTAGAGAGAAGTCCCGTGGAGTGTTCGCACATACAAAATTACGATACCATACAGTCTCCGGGAGATAAGGCAGCATATAAAATGTGACCCCCAGGGTTGCAAATCTTATAGGAAAATCGTGCAGAAAATGAATTTGCAAATGGGACAAAGGCAGATAAAATAATCTTGTCACCTTGTTGATGGGAACTCAAAGTATTGTTTGTTGAGAAAGGTTTGTGGAGAATATGAAACGTGTCAAAAAAGCAGTCAGTATGAAACCCGTCACCTATATTCTGTTTTTTGTGCTTGGGACAGCGTTATTTCTGTGCCTTGTCTGGACAGTGAAGATACCTGTTTCCGGAACAAACGGACAGGATATTGTTGCCGGGGAGGAGAGTATTTCCTTGTTTGAGGCAATTTTTGTGAGGGGAGGGAATCTTTAGGTGAAGCTTAATTTTTTTACAACAACCCGTTTTCTCTGGCGTTATATGAGGGATAAAAAGCTGCAGTATGTTCTGTTTTATATCGGGTGGCTGTTTCAGACCGTGGTTGAAGTGATTACGCCGATTATTTTTGGAATTATGATTAACCGGATTGTTTATTATAACGACCTTGCGACCTTTCTTAAGGTCGGGCTGGTATTTTTTTATGTTACGGTGTTCGGGATTATCCTGTACTATATGATATATGAAATGTACGGTTATCTGTGGAATGGAATTAACCGCGGGCTCCGCATGGAAATGTTTGGGCAGCTGCAGCGCTTAAGCGCCGCGGAAATGGTGTCATTGCAGCAGGGGGATACCGTGAATATGATTCAGTATTGGTCGATGACAGCAGTCAATTTTGTAATCCGGAATATTGTCCATAATGCGAATAATATATTCCGGATTATATTGTGTATCGTAATTATATTCCGGATTAATCCGGTATTCGGCGCCGTGTCCGTGGTGATGGTTCCGTTGTCGGTATTTACCGCATTCCGGATTGGCAGCCGCATCCGGAAAAACAGCGAAAAAAATAAGGAAAAGTACGCGAAGTATATCAGCTGGCTGTTTGAGGTAATTTCTTCGCTTGGTGAGCTGCGGTTCTGGAGCGCGGAAAAGACGATACTGAAAAGGTACCATGATAAGTTAGATGAGATGAATCAGCTGAATTCTAAAATTGCCATGCAGAATACGGCAGGAACGGAATTACTTGAAAATATAAAAAACGGGATTCTGGTCATCCAGTATGTTCTGCTTGCCTGTTATGCCGTATACGGTGGTCTTATGGTAGGAACCGTTACGGTAATGCTGACCTATTTTACGATGCTGTCGTCTGCCTTGTCCGGCTTTGCAAAAAACACGATGGATGCGCAGGAGAGGATTTCCATAATAGAAAGAATGTATGCGTTTTTATGCAAGGAAACAACAGACGGTAAGGACGGTCAATATGAATTGAAAGAAAGGATTACCGAGATTTCTTTTCAGAACTGCTCCTTCTGGTATGGCAGTGAGCAGCCGGTGGTTTTGGATTCACTGGACTTTTCTATCCGGCAGGGAGAAAAGGTGGCGGTGGTCGGCAGTTCCGGCTCCGGAAAAAGTACGTTGCTCAATCTGGTGCTCGGACTGTATCCGCCGCAGGAGGGAAGCATCCTGCTGAACGGAAGAGACCTTGCGCAGTATAGCCGGGTCTCCCTGTATGACCATATCAGCGTCGTGTTCCAGCAGGTGCTTTTGCTGAAGGGGACTATCCGGGAAAATCTTTTCATGGGCAGTGACGGAATACCGGAGGAGGAGCTGGTCAGGGCATGTAAAGCGGCTGGAGTCTATGACTATATCCAGAGCCAGGAGCACGGGTTTGATACGGTAATCGAGCAGTGGGGAAGGAATTTGTCCGGCGGACAGAGGCAGAGACTGGGGATTGCCAGGGCCTATCTGAGAGCTTCCGACCTGATTATTATGGACGAGGCGACAGCTTCTCTGGACAGAAAAAATGAAGAGCTGATTTTAGAAAACCAGAATGAAATATTGCAGGGAAGAACCTGTCTTGTTGTGTCCCACAGATTGCGCACGGTGATGCAGTGTGACCGGGTACTATTGTTAAAGGACGGAAGGATTCAGGGAATGGGAACACCGGAGGAAATGAAGGAGCGGTGTCCGGAATTCAGGGAATTGTTTGCACTGTAGCAGAAAGGGGAACAAATGAAGCAATTAAACTATCGTTTCCGGCTCTGGAAACAGATTGCTCCACAGTTTGAAGGTGTAAAGCTGTGGTATGGCGGAGATATTTTTTCAGAAATTGTGATAAGAATCATCGGGATGCTGTTTCCTGTCGTTTATGGAGTTTTTTTAGAAAAGGTAATCCTGGGAAGGAATATGAGCTGGCTTTTTCTGGTCGCGGGCGGCTATGTGCTTCTGCAGCTTGCAAAATCGGGAGCAATCATAGTCCAGAAGGCATGCCAGAACCGGGTAAATAATACGGTGTACCGGAAAATCCGTGTCCGGGCACTGGACAAGTACCTTCACATGCGTTTTGAAGCATACCAGAATCTGACCGCCGGCGATATCAAGCTGACGCTGGAGGATGCGGTAAATAAGCTGACTTCCTTTCAGACCCAGATGTACCAGTATTGTCTGAACGGTGTGTATGGACTGGTTATGGCGGTGATTCTGGCAGGAATCAGCTGGCGGCTGGCGCTTGTGGCATTTCTTTCCGTCCCGGTGACGTTTATCCTTGACCGTTTTGTCAGCCGCAGGGAAAAGGGAATCAATCAAAAGATCAATGAAAATGACGCGTCCTGGACGACATGGCTGGATGAAACGGTAAAATGCTGGAGAGAGGTCCGGGTGAACCGGTGTGAAAACAAACGGAAAGAGGAGTTTGAAGAGTTTCAGACCGTGGATGAGACATATTTTGTGACATGGCTGCGCTTCTGGGTAACGAGGGTTTTGGTGATTCCGAAAATCAAGGATGACTTTATGATGCAGTTTGTGTTGTATTTTCTGGGTGGCATTTTTATTTATTATAATTACATATCCATCGGAATGCTGCTGGTATTTGTCCAGTATTACGGCATCCTTTCTGGCAGTGTGAAGGCAGTGTCCTCCATGGATGCGGGGCTGCAGTCGGAAAAGCCGCATTATGAGAGAATTTTGAAGCATCTTGCCGGAGAGGAAACGGTAGAAGAGGACAAAAACCTGATACCGGCGCGGTACGACCTTTCCTTTGAGCATGTAAGCTTCCGGTATGCCGATGCAAAAAAGGAGGTAGTTCATAATCTTTCGTTTCAGGCCGCTATGGGAAGCCGCGTAGGCTTTTACGGGGAAAGCGGTGCGGGAAAGAGTACGGTCATTAAGCTTATGCTGGGGCAGCTTAAGCCTGACACGGGTCTTATTTCATACGGAACTGTCCCGTTAAAAGATATCTGTAAAAGAGAGCTGTATCAGAGGATTGCTTATATCAGCCAGGAGGCAAGATTGTTCCGTGAATCCATAGCGGAAAATCTGCGTATGGGAAAAGCGGACGCGTCTCTGGAAGAGATGGCGGAGGCATGTAAGCGTGCCGATATTTACGACTTTATCCAGTCGCTGCCGGAGGGCTTTGAAACTGAAATCGGAGAAAACGGGGCGCTGCTTTCCGGAGGGCAGAGACAGAGGCTTTTGTTAGCAAAGGCTTTTTTGAGGGATGCGGATATTTATATTTTTGATGAGGCGACAAGCGCATTGGACGCCCGGACAGAGGAGCATATTAAAGATACGTTAAAGGCGGTTCCCGGAAATAAAACAGTTTTTATCATTGCGCATAAAGAACAGTTTCTGGAGCTGTGCGACTTTGTGGTAAGGCTTTCGTAGCGAACGCGTGCCTGACCAGCTCTAAGAGGTGATTCCGGTTGCACTAAACGTAAGTCCTTCGGACAAATGCAAAAATAAGGCAGCACTTCTCCTCTTTTACAGTGAGTCGTGGTGTTCTATCGCTTGTAAGAAGCAAGAAGCTGTCAAGCCCGGGGCTGCTGCGCTTTTTGCAACAGTTCCGGGCTTGACGGCATAAGATTATTCTGTTATCGGAAAGCCGGCGTCCGCATAGGCCTGCAATGCCTGATAATAAGAAGGCTTCGGCCTGGACGGCAGATAGAAGAGAAGCGGCGACTGCGATTCACGCCAGGAGACGTTATCGGCAAGCCCCCAGTAGGTAATACCGGTAATGTTTCCGCCTGCCTTTTTCGCCTCTAAAATACCGCTCATCAGATTATAGAAATACTCTGCCTGTACGTCCTCGCTCTGATTGGTTACATCCAGCTCGGTAATCTGGATTTCATAGCCTGCATTTAAAAAGGACTGGAGTGTAGACTTAAAAAGCTCGGTGGAAGGATAGCCGGTGTCAAGGTGTGCCTGCATGCCGATGCCGTCGCAAATGTTTTCTTCCTCATTGATAAAGGCCATGACGGAAAGCATTTCGGTGACTTCCATATAAGTGTTGAAGTCATTAAAGAACAGGGAAACCTTATCGCGGATTCCGTATTCCTTTAACACATCGTCTGCAATTTCATAGGCAAGCTTCACAAAGGACGGGGTCAGACCCTCGTCTCCGTAAACGGCTTCCCAGCCGGAGTTTTCCGCGTGGAGGTATTCGTTTACAACATCCCAGGCATAGACAACACTGCCGTCTTTGTTGTCATAGACATGCGACATAACCGTGCGGATATAAAACTCGAGACGGGCGTCCATGACCTCTTTGCTTACATAAGTATCCGGAGACGTGTAGTCTGTACGGAAGAACCATGCCGGGGTCTGGCTGTGCCACACCAGGGTATGGGCACGGAGACCGAGTCCGTTTTCTGCACAGAGCCTCAGGACGTCATCGGTCGTTTCAAAGTGCAGCTTCGGTACGGTAGTATCGGTATAATTCTCTGGAATAACGTAGCCGAGTTCCTTTGCCTGCTCTATGGAAATCAGGGTAGGAGACTGGCCAAGAAGCGCGTCCGGCTTCATTTCGTTTTCCAGGGTAACGCTGTTATACTGTGCCTTTAACAGCTTTAACGTATAGACGCTTTTTAACTGGGAGTAATTGATGCAGGTGCCGTTATAGCCGAAGATTTTGCCATAGGTGTTCAGCAGATTGACTGTATCTGCAAACGGAGGCTCTGTTGGTTCCGGCTTTTCGGTCGGAGCCGGAGTCGGGGTAAGCGTTGCGGCATCCGTAGGCGTAAGCTCAGCAGAGCCGGTCGGGGCAGGTGTTGGTTCGGAAACAGCAGGCTTCTGGCCGCATGCGGCAAATAGAGCTGCTGTTGTCAGAAACAGGGCAAGATAGGAAGCTGATTTTTTCATGGCTTTTTCCTTTCTTTTCCGGGGATATTTTTTCCGGAAAGCAGCGGCACCGCGGCATCCGCAGGGTGCCGGGGGCTTTGTCATGGCTGCTGGAAGCAGCCGGTAAACAACTCAAAATAATTTTCAAAGGTTTTTTTACAGCACGCAGGATTTTCAATGACGACACCCTCCGTGCGCAGACCGGCAAGTGAAAACGCCATTGCCATACGGTGGTCCTGATAGGTTTCAATACGGGCTCCGTGCAAAGGCGCCGGTGTAATCACAAGCCCGGTACCGTCTTCATCCTCTTTGGCGCTGCCGCCGAGCCGTGTGATTTCTGCAATCGTGGCTGCCATACGGTCACATTCCTGGGAGCGGATATGGGCGACCCCGCGGATGTGGGTAGGAGAGTCTGCAAAAAGTGCCAATACTGCCATTGTCATGGTCTGGTCGGAACTATCGCTCATGGTGACGTCCAAACCCGGATAATGCCTGTCGGACGGGCCGGTTACACAGATGCCGTCCGGAGTATCCGTGACCGTGCAGCCGAGCTGCTCCAGTATCAAAAGGAAGCGTAAATCCCCCTGTATGGAATCCTTATGGACGCCTGTCACGGTAACGCTGGTACCAAGTAACGCTGCGGCAGCATAAAAGTAGCAGGCACCGGAAAGATCCGGCTCAATGGGATAGGTACGGTGCCGGTAAGGCGTACCGCCGGGAATCCGGTAACAGATATCGGACTCTCCGGAAGCGGAAGGCTCCGGCGGAATACCGAAGTCTGTCATCATGCGCTCCGTGATATGTACATAGGACATTGCCGTCCGGCTGCCTCTTGCAGTAACAGTGAGCCCGTCCGGAAGTAATACGCCGGTCATCATTAAGGCGCTCAGAAACTGGGTACTTTGGTCAATGGAGACAGAAAAAGCGGGAGTGCCGGTCAGATGCTTCTGACCGCCCCGGATAAGAAGCGGCAGATGTCCCTCGTTCTCTAAGGAAGTAACCGAAATACCGGCAGAGGTCAATGCTTCGATTAACGGCGCCATAGGGCGTTTTTTCATCTGCTCGGAGGCTTCCAGCGTATAGGTGCCGTCGCAAAAGGCAAGCAGAGCGGTTAAAAAGCGCGCAGCAGTGCCTGCACTCTCTGCAGTTACGGTTGCTGAAGGGTTCGGCAGGACGCCGCCGCAGCCGGTCACGCAAATCCGTTTTGCTCCCTCGTCGGCAGAGCATGGGACTCCGAGCTCCTTCAGAGCCGCAAGCAGGGCGCGGGAGTCAGAAGAAAAAAGCGCATTTTCCAGAACGCATTCCCCGTCAGAGAGTGCGGCAAGAAGAAGCGCGCGGTTTGTAATGCTTTTGGAACCGGGTACCGTGACGGTAAACGGCGCTATCTGTTTAGCCGGAGTTACCTTGTAAGAATCAGAAAACATGAAACCCCTCCTTTTTTGTCGTATCTAGAGTATAGCACAGAAAAAATCATTTGAAAAGGCTTTCTTTCTTGAGTTTCTTCCCTCATGTTTTTTAATTTTGACAGGAGTCCGAAAAAGTTGTATAATATGCAATAGTGAAAAAGGCATAGAGGGTAGTTTTGATGTGGCAGGGTAGATGGCAGGAGAAAGAACGAAAGAGGGAAGAAACGGTTTGAAGATACAGAGGGTAGCAGAGCACGTTCCAAAGTTTTTGAGGAGAGGGACACAGCACTTAGTAGTGGCGATATGGCGGTTTTATGTCGGGGTAGTGGCGCGTACTTCCAAGGTTGAGTATGACGGTTTAGAGGAAATCAAATCAAACCGTATGCTTGGATTCTGGCATGAGGACAGTTATTGTATGCAGCTTTTGTTAAGGGAGCTGCAGAAACGGAAGAAGTCTGTTTGTGTTATTGTCACATCAGAGCGCAGAGGAGATTATATTGCGGAGATGGTTTCGCATTACGGTTCCGTGCCGATGCGTCTGCCGGATGGGATGAAGATGCGTTCCTTTTTGTCAGATTTAAAGGAAGAAAGTAAAAAGGAAGCGTTGTCTTTAGCGGCGGCCATGGATGGTCCGAGCGGTCCGTACCGGAAGCCGAAACGGCTTCTGTTTATGCTGGCGCATGAGGCCAAAAAGGAAATAGTGTATGTACGTTATGAGAAAAAGGGAATGCTTACCATGCCATGGCGCTGGGATAAGTACCGCGTTCCGCTTCCTTTTTCAAAATTGAAGTGCAGGATGGAATATTTTGGTGAGATAGAGCAGAGTGAGCTGAGAAATTTTGCTGAGTATACAGAAAGAAGGTTTGGCGATGCAGACTGATTATGTGCGGAAGGCAGCAGAAAAGGAAATCAGGGAAGGCCGGGTTGCCGGAAGTTCCGTGCTGGCATTGCAAAACGGAGAAGAGCTTTACCGCGGCTGTTTCGGGATGGCAGACAAGGAGAACGGGATACCGGTAAAGCGTGATACGCTGTTCCGTATGTTTTCCATGACGAAGCCGGTTACGGCAGTTGCTGCCTACATATTAGTAGAACGCGGTCTTATGACGCGTGAGGAGCCGGTTTCTAAGTATCTGGAGGGTTTCCGGAACCAGAAGGTAGTAACGCCGGAGGGTCTTGTACCGGTCAGACGTGAGTGTACGATAGCGGATTTGTTAAATATGACGTCGGGTCTGGTATATCCGGATGGAGAATTTGCTGCCGGGCGGGAGATGGGCGGACTTTTTTATGAAGTGATGCAGAACAATGCGGCAGGAAAGAGAATCGGGACGGTAGAGTTTGTCAACCGGATTGCAAAAATGCCATTGGAGTTTCATCCGGGAGAGGGATGGCGGTACGGAACCAGCGCAGATGCGCTCGGCGCGGTAATTGAGGTTGTTTCCGGAAAGCGTCTTGGCAGCTTTTTCCGGGAGGAGATTTTTGAGCCTCTCGGGATGAAGGAAACCGGCTTTACCATAACAGACGAGCAAAGAGCGCGTCTGGCGGTAAATTATGACTGGGACAGTGTACATAATACGCTGATTCCGTATACAGAGGCATTTCTTGGGCTGTGTGACTATGAGGAGACGACAGCGTTTGAGTCCGGCGGCGCCGGTCTTGTAGCGACAATCGATGATTACGCGCGTTTTGCAATGATGCTTGCAAACGGGGGAACGCTCGGGAATGTAAGGATTCTCGGGAGAAAGACCGTAGAGTATATGACAAAGGGGCAGCTTGCCAAGGAGCAGCTTGCCGCTATCCCGCCGGATATCAGAAGGTCGCTGATTCAGACCGGGTATACCTACGGCAATCTGATGCGGATTTTGGATGAGCCTGTGGCTGCCGGTATGACGACGACAAAGGGAGAGTTCGGCTGGGATGGCTGGACCGGCAATTATTTCAGCGTTGACCCGGTGGAAGGATACGTGTTCCTGTATTTTATCCAGCGCTGTAATGCGGGAACAACAGAGGCTGCAAGGCGGTTAAAAACGATGTGCAGCGCAATGATACGGTAATGTGGCAGAGAGGTAATAAAAAATAAGACAGGAGAGGCTATGAGGCTATTTTTAATACGGCATGGAAGGCAGAGCAGTCCGCTCTGTAATGTGGATGTGGAATTATCAGAGGAAGGAGTGCAGCAGGCGACGCTTCTTGCCGCACGTCTTTCCGGCCTTATACCGGACCGGATTTATACCAGCGGTCTGCTTCGCGCAAAGCAGACTGCCGGTATTATTTTTGGAAAAAATGCGGAAGTGCTGGTACGGGAGGAATTGAATGAGATTTCCTTCGGAGACCTGACCGGGAGGCCGGATGCGGAAAATAAGACGGTATATAGGGATTACTTTTCCGCAAAAAGGAGAAAGGAAGAAAATCTCCGGATTCCGGGCGGGGAGAGCCCGGAGGAGGTTTATGCACGTGCGGCAGGCGTAGTGGCAGAAGCGGTTTCCTCCGGAGCGGAGACTGTGGTATTTGTGACCCATGGCGGCGTAATCCGTGCGCTTGTTGCAGGACTGCTCGGACTGGGAGCAGGACAGATGCTCCGGATTGCAGACGGTCTGGAGCATACCAGTCTTACAGAGCTGCATTACAGTAATGAGGCGGACTGCTTTTCCCTGGAGCGTTTAAATGACTGTGCGCATCTTGAGGGAAGGAAGGAGCTGCTCCGGAGCGCATGGATAAAGTAGAAGACTTTATTGTGAAGATGGTACGGGAATTTCCTTGCGGCATAGGATATAGAGAGGAAATTACGGAAGTGTCGGCATGATTATATATGTGGTAAAAGAAGGAGATACCCTGACCGGAATCGCCGCAGCCACAGGCAGCAGCGTGGAGCGGATTCAAAGAGATAATGCGTTGACGGACGAAAGCGTGTTAGTACCGGGGCAGGCGCTTGTGATTCTGCAGCCGAACGTTACCCACACGGTAGCCGAAGGAGAGACCTTTTCCGGAATAGCGCAGCAGTACGGAATCACCCCGAAGGAGTTGCTTGCCAATAACCCGGCATTGAACGGGCGCGAGACCTTATATCCGGGAGAAACCCTGGTCATCGATTATGTAACCAACATGGACCGACGGGAGCTGGCAGTGAACGGCTATGCGTATCCCTATATTGACCGGGAAATCTTGCGAAAAACCCTGCCCTATCTGACCTATATTACGTTGTTTACTTATGGGTTCACGGAGAACGGGGATTTAATCGGAATTGATGATGAAGAGGTCATTCAGATTGCCAAGCAGTATCAGGTCGCGCCCCTGATGCTGTTATCTACCCTGACGGATAGCGGAACCTTCAGCAATGAGCTGGCAAGTAAGATTTTTGCGGATGCTGAGGCAAGGAACAACCTGTTTGACCAGATTTTAGAAAATCTCCGAGTAAAGGGGTATTACGGGCTGGATGTAGACTTTGAGTTTGTTTTGCCGGAAGACAAGGAGAATTATGTGCAGTTTCTGACGGAGCTAAAGGCACGTCTGGAGCCGGAGGGTTATCCGTTGATTACTGCACTGGCTCCGAAAACCTCCGGGGAGCAGAGAGGACTTTTGTATGAGTCCCACGATTATCCGGCGATTGGTGCAGTCGCGGACTATGTACTTCTTATGACATACGAGTGGGGCTATACATAGCCCCACTCAGGTTATAGGCGATTATAGAAGCGGGAAGATGTCCAGTTCAAACGTAACTTCTTCGCGTGAGCCTTTGCGGTTTGCTTTCCTTTTCTGATAAGTAGCAGAGCGGAGAACCTGCTTTAGCATATCATTCCGGTCCTGAGCGCTTTCGGTCAGGGGATATGCGTGCAGTATTTCTTTCACGAGGGGAAGGAAGCCGGTGCGGATTCGCTGGATGTCGGCAGCGGTATCGTAATCCTTCTGAAGCCTGGCAATGGATTCTTCACAGGCTTCAATCTGCTGGTTCAGCAGAAGCTGGCGGTTCTTAAAAATCTCTGGCGTATATAATCCCTGTTCCAGAAGGTCATAGGTATTTTGCAGCTGTTTCTCCAGCGTGTCCCTGCGTGCCTGCCCGGCATTCAGGGCACCGAGCTTTGCGGCAATAGAAGAAGGGAGATGCGGAACCGGCATCTGGAGCTCATAGTTCCGACACCAGTCAGCAAGAGAGCGGAGCAGTTCCGTTTCCACCATATAAAGCGGCGCGGAAACATTGGAACAGTTCCGGTTCGGACACTTGAGCGCTGCGTAGGAGGTGCGGCTGTTCGGACCGAGGCGTGTCATAAGCTGCCCGCACAGCTTGCAGTGCACGATACCGGAGAGCGGGTTTTTCAGTTCTTTTGTCGGTGAGGTCAATCCCTTTCGGTTCTCATTTCTATAGCGGATTGCAAGACGGAAGGTTTCTTCGTCAATGATAGGAGCATGCAGACCGTCGCAAAGCATATAGTCCTGATTGCGCTGTCTGGTCTTCACCAGACGGCCGTTCTCATAGTTTTTCTGCTCTTTTTTGTATCCCCAGCGGATTTTCCCGGTGTACACAGGATTGGACAGGATATCCCGGACGCTGTCCTTCGCCCACGAAGCTCCGCGCCTTGGCGGAATTTTCATTTCATCCAGACGGGCAGCAATCGCAGTCATCCCGGCACGCTGACCGTCGTCGCCGCGGGTATACATGTCGTAAATCAGCCGGACAACCTGTGCTTCCTCCGGGACAATTTCCAAAGAGTAGCCGGTATCATGCGTTAGCTTTACCTTACGGTACCCGTAAGGAGCTGCGGAAGCAATAAACTTTCCCTCCCTTGCAGCGGCAATCCGGCCGGCATCAAGACGGCGCCGGATTGTTTTATATTCCCTGCGGGACATGAAAAGCCCGAACTCGAAATATTCTTCATCAAACTCGTTATCCGGGTCATAGATTTTTGCAGGCGTGATAATTTTTGTGCCGTTCCGTTTAAAGGACTTTGCAACCTGTCCCTGGTCCATCGTGTCGCCTCGGGCAAGACGTTCCACTTCAACGACAAAAACGCCGTCCCAGAGCCCGGCTTCTACCTGACGGAGCAGCTCCTGCATAACAGGACGCGCTGCAATCGTTTCACCGGAGACAATCTCCCGGAAGAAATTCCCCGCAGGCAGGTTCAGGTGCATCCGTGCGGCCAGCTCTTCAATTGTTTTCTGGTGACGGGCAAGGGTTTCCCCTTCACCGCGGGCTTCTGCGTCCATATCGGCGCGGGATTTCCGGAGGTAAGCGCAGTATGGCATAGCGGGCTCCTTTCGTTAATTTATTTATGGGGCAGAGCGTAAAGGTGTTAAATCTCAATTCAGCTATGGGTAGTCTACATCGAATTTGTTGCAGATAGATGTTGTCATTTGTTCGGTGAGAAACAAATGTCCGTTCTCTATAAAAGAAGTGATTCGTTTGCTGTTATTTGTACTGAATGCAGCAAGGCATCCAAATCAGGAAATGTAACCTGATATGTATCATTTTCTTTATGAAAAAGCAGCAGATACAAATAGTATAACAATGCCTCCTTGCACTGCTTCAAAGAAAGGAGGACGAGTTCAATCCTGTATTCTTACAAAATATTGTAACACGTGCAACGCGTACAGTAAAGAATATTATTGAAAAATTATGTTAGCGGGGATTTTTTGATTTCCGCCCAGTAGGAAATAATACGTTTTATGGCAGCAAGGTCTTCTTCCGTGAACTTCGCAATAAGCTCAAGGCAATTTTTGTGAAACTCGTTTTCGCCGGACATAATCCGGTCAATCCGGCCGATCGTCCCTTCCATTTTGCTGCTGAAATCTGCGAACATGTTCCCTTCACCCCGGGTCAGCCATAGATAATCTACATTGAACTTGCTGCAGATAGATGTTGTTATTTGTTCGGTGAGAAACATATGTCCATTTTCTATAGAAGAAATGATGATTTTGCTGATGCCAAGCTTCGCACTGAACCGTTCCTGATTAAGGCCGAGAGCATTGCGGATAGTTTTTACACGTTCCCCTTGTGTCATGGTTTCTACCTCCTAATACTTTTATGTTACCATGATAAAAGTGGAAAGGCAAGAGGACAGTTTCTTTTTTCGACATTTTTTTAGAAAATTGCTGAAAAATAGCAGAAAGAGAGAAGGGCGTCCACAAAAGGAAAAACTGGCAAGCTTCATAAGCCCACCGGTCTCGCGACGGAAAAGAGGATTCTGGCGAAATGCTTAATTATCCAGGACATGTAAAAGCAGCTCAAATTGGAGTTCAAAAAACCATTCCGGATGTAGAAGTCAATGGACTGAGGCGTGACATTTTGAATCAGGAGTGGTACAATATTCTTAGAACAAAAGGTAGTACCGTCTTCAAGTGGCATATTCCGGGAAACCGTCCGGTCACGCAGGGTGGAAGATAATATTAAAACGGAGGTTAATATATGAAACAAACTACAAAATCAGAAAAACTTCATAATGTGTATGTTTATTGTAAGGAAAATTTTAAGCCAAGTGATAGGTTGTTTGAGGATGAAGCAAGTATTAGTGATGAAAATGAATTAAGGTTTTTCAGGGTAATTCATGAATTTTTCCTTCAAGAGAGACAAAGAGAGTATCTTAATCATAGGAGACAAAATGGTCAAAGAGAAGACATATAAAATTTATGCAGGGGTAAACGGTGCGGGAAAAACAACACTTTACCATTTGTATGACACAGATAAATCAGAAAAACGTATCAATTCTGATGAAATATTAAAGGAAAGCGGTGGTGATTGGAAAAATATCAGCCACCAGGGAAAGGCAATGAAAGAAGCTGTATTACAGAACCAAAAATGTTTCCGGGAAGGGGTTTCGTTTAATCAGGAAACCACATTGACTGGAAAAAGCATTATCGGAAATATATGCAAGGCAAAAGGGTTGGGATATTTTGTTCAATTACATTATATAGGACTGGATAGTCCGGAATTAGCGATACAACGGGTGAAAAACAGAGTAAACGACGGGGGACACGGAATTGAGGAAGCTGCAATAAGAAGCAGATATCATGCGTCCTTGGAAAATTTGAAAGAAATTGTCTTACTATGTGATAATGTTATAGTCTATGATAATTCAAAAGTATTTAAAGATGTGGGGCGGGCTGAAAACGGTATATGGGTAGAATTTGATAAGCAGTGTGCATGGTTATATAAAACTTTTCCCAATGTTGACTTGGAAAAGGACAGGACAAGGGAAGAGAAAGATAGACGTTAGGCTGTCATATGTAAGGGAATAAAAACAGGCACATTAATTTAATAAAGGATGAGCCAGCGTATATGCAAGGGGAAGATGTATTTATGTGTATGTTTGCGTGTGCTACACATAAACTTGCAAGAGATATGACAAAAGAAGATATCGCAACATTGAGCTCCTGGGCAGATAAGGATTAACGCAAGTGCTTATGATCCATCCTTTTATCGAAACAGTCAAAAGGTCGGAAGCAACGGCATTAAACCTGAAAAGACGGACAAAGGCGGTGTAAACCAGCGTCTTTATCCGTCTTTTCTTTTTGAGATTATACAAATCATAATTTAAGCAGTCTGCAGTAGTCCCGTTCCGTTTCAATTACGCATTCGGCAATCAGCTTACAGAATGGTTCCATGTCATTTTGCCGTCTGGATGCAGACAGGGCGTCAATATAGTCGTTCCGCCAAATAGGAGGGATAGATACCACGCCATAACCGGCATTGACCAGAATAAGATTCATCAGGAGTCTGGCAGTCCTGCCGTTTCCGTCGATGAATGGGTGGATATCTACTAAGCACTTGTGAGCCATTGCCGCCAGTTCGATAGGGTGCAGGGCGATATTAGACGAATGAATCTGATCTATAAGGTGATTCATCAGTCGGGGCACTTCGTCCGGGGCAGGGGGAACATATTCCGTTCCGGAAATGTAAACCTGAATGGAACGATATTGACCAGCCTGATCTGCATTGACTTTCTGATAAAAAAGACGATGCAGATTTTTAATTGTTTCTTCCGTAATGTTCATGTCCTTCTGCCTTGCCAGTTCTAGCATGAAATCATAAGCGATGCCATGTCCAACTGCCTCATAACAATCTTTCAAGGGACGGCCTCCAACGGTAATGCCATCTTCCAGAAGAATTTTTGTTTCGGATATGGTGAGGGTATTCCCTTCTAAGGCGTTACTACTGTAAGTAAAGCCAATACGGAAATAATCATCCAGGGATTTCAGTTCTTCCTTTGCCAACGGTCTGGCAGAGGATATTTTTTGTTTATAGGAATCTGCTTTTTGCAGTAGTTCTTGTAATGCTGGCATCGCATGACCTCCTTATTGTTCGGCACTGGCAACAGGGGCGGTAACCGGAAACTTACCAAATGAACCGATTGTTGCTAATTATAGCATATCGGCGGGCCGGGCGCAAGCAAAAGGAGACAATGGAATAAGGAACTCATTGAAATTATTTATAACGAAAGGGAGTAAGACTCGTTTTTGAGGTAAACGGAGAAAGGCCGATGGACCTCATGGCTCACCGGCCTCCATGACTGAAAAGATAATCCAGTCGAACAGACGATTCTGCCGAGTTAGTCATGCGGGACGATGAAAGACCTCATGGTAGAAGTCAAAGGTAATTCAGTATAGTATTTTTTATTTAGTATTTTTTTGGTATGTCCCTTGCTACTATACACGGCTGAGATAACAGCCTGTAAAAATAGTATAAGGGGACAATCTGGAAAAGTCAATAGAAATTGGCGAAAAATAGAAAGAGAACGCAAGGAAATTAAAAAAATATGACGAAAAAGGTCGGATTTGCGTTGCAAACAGCAAGCAGACTTGGAAGCCAAAAACAACAGTATAGCAAAGAACTTGCCGGGATAGGACAATCGGTAATTTTCATAGGATAAGGAGAGAGGTGATTTTATGGCAGTAGTAAAAGTATACCATGAACCGGGGCATGCACTGGTGCGTGTCCACGACGATTACATCCAGCCGCCGGAAGTGCGGGAGCAGCTGCTTGCGAATCTTGGCAGGATAACTTACGACATCCTTTGGAGGAGAGAGGAAAAGCGCATGATAGAGGAACGCGCAGCCAGGGAAAAAGAGGAGAGCTGCAAGGGTGAGGCGGAGGAAAGAGCAGAAGATGAGGTATGAAAGGATGCGATGGAAAATCAGCGGGATGTGCTATGGGAAGTATAAGTTCTCCCTACGGATGAAAGAACAGAAACCGGAAAGGACGGAAGGAGGTGGATGGGGTGCCTGACAATGTAAGCCTGATAGAATGCTACCTGTACGCAGCATGTGGTCTGAAAGCAGTAGTGGATAACGGTAAGGTGACCGGATTTTTGCCGGAACCGGAAGAAGTACCGGAAGAATTGTAAAGAAGAATTCCGAAATTTGAAAGAAGGGCGCACGTACTTGTTCTGCGGCTGCCGGTCTGTGCCTGCTGTATGGAGTATATACAGCAGGAGAGGGCGGTGCTGAAAGAAAAAGGAGGACAAGATTAAAGTGCATTGAAGCGGAAGTGGTCGTAAAAATGAGAAGTGCGCCCTTAGGAACAAAATCCACTGGGCGCAAGGCAAAAACGACTATATTTAGTATAACCTATTTGGGACAAGTTGTAAAGAGTAAAATTCAATATAGAGGAAATTTGGAGCAGATTTTGAGAAATTGCTTGATTTTAGCATAAGGTAATAAGGAAAAATCGCTCAACCGGGAGGAATACATGGCGGCATAATAACCTATAACTTAATCGGGGCTATACCTATGGACCGCCTATGGCAGTGGCTCCATTAAATAAAGTAAAGCAGGTATTGGATTACGGGGTATCTGTAATTCCGCGGGAAAAGATTTTACAGGGTATGCCGAATTACGGTTATGACTGGACGCTTCCTTTTGTATTTGGAACGTCAATGGCGCGCTCTATCGGTAATGTGGAGGCAGTAGAGATTGCAATGCGTTACCGGACCTCTATCCAATATGATGAAATTGCAGCAACGCCGTTTTTTTACTATACAGACGAAGAGGGCAGGGCGCACGTGGTCTGGTTTGAAGATGCAAGGAGCATACAGGCAAAACTTTTGCTAAATGAGAGTTATCCGCTCCAGGGAATCAGCTATTGGAATATTATGCGGTATTTCCCGCAGAACTGGCTGGTAGTCAATAATATGGTCCAGATAAAGAATGTGTATCTGACTTAAAGCTGTAAAAAGCCCCCTTTCATTGCTCCTGTTTGTTCTTGGCAATGGAAGGGGGCTTTGTCACTTGTAAGAATCCGCTGTTCCGTGGCCACTGTGCTCTGCGTGACAGTCTGACAGCAAAGCTTTCCTTACGGTTGTGTTTCTACGCTGAACAGATAAGCGGTACTGCAGTTTCTGAATCCGTTAAGAAACACCTCTGCCGTCCAGTATTTATCAGGATAGGGAATCGGTACATTTTGCCCGAGGATAATGTTTCTTGTTACATCATACATCGCATCACAGTCAAACCCTTCCTGCCGGTGCATGGCGTCCGTTTCTCCCGTAAATTTTGCAAAGGCAAACCGGGAAAGATACGGGGCTCCCGCTGTTCCGTTATCAATATAGGCTTCTTCTTGAATTTCCGCATCTGCCGCAGCCAGGAAAATGCTGTGATAGGACAACCGGAAGTATTCATAAAATAAAAAGGAAAAAGATGCTGCGGCTTTGCGGGGCAGACAGGGGATGATTGGAGGTTCAGGATATGGGCATGATAAGCGGGGGATGTTACTGGGATAATGAAAAAATTGCGGAGTTTTATGAGGCGAGAGAACGTCATTATGAGTTAGAGGAGGCGCGGGAAGCCTATGAAGAGCAGAGAGAGGAGAGCAGGGACGTTTTATATGCGCTGCTTTTGACGGATAGGACTTAAAGCCTTGTAAGTTTTCATAATGAAAACCAGAAGAGAATGGAAAGGGAGTATGGGACTCTCTTTATTCTCTTCTGGTTTTCGGTGTGCAAAATATTATTTCAGCTGTTCTAAAATAAACGGATCTTTGATTTTCGTATCTTCCGCGAAAAGCAGAATCTCCGAGATAATCTGCGCAGTTTTCGGGTCATCGTCTACAAACGGCAAAAACAGCCTTCCCCTGTGCTGCGAATGAACCGGCAGGACATTAATCATAGGTCCGCCCTGCAAATGGACAACTCCGCTGCCGAGGTGGATGGAATAGTCCGCACGTTCTCCGAGAATAAATGCGTGTGTTCCTTCCAGACGGACGTTGTCCAGCCGAAACAGCGGCAATGTAAATCCAAGGATTGCTTTACGCATTTCAATGGTAGAGTGGCTTGTTTCAGGGTCTACACCGCCTGCATGGGCAACGCTTACCGCTAAGTCGACATCACGCATGACTTCCGAAAAGATAATGTCCGGAACGTCTTCTATTTTTACCGGCTTGTAGGTTTTTCTATCAAAAAATCCTACCCATTCCAGTGTCGGCGCCTCGATATCGGCAGGGGAGAACCAGTCTGCCAGCGCATAAATAGAAGCGATGATGTTTTCCTTGTAATAAACCTTCTGTAAGCCTTCTTCAACATCGGCTACCCAGCGGCGGGTTTTCAGGCAGGCTTTGGTTTTTTGCGGCTGAATCTGGTTCCCCGCATAGCGCAGGGAGCGATAAGCCTGTGCCTCGTCAGCGGTCTTGACATACAGCTCCCGGAAGACCTGCTTAAACGGCTGGCTGATTGCGTTGTCAAACAGATATTTCTGATACTCATGCCAATGTCCGTCCATATAAAGGTCGTACGGGTGGGCAATTTTGAGAGACGCGTTTTTCTTTAATTTCAGTTCGTTTCCCGAAAAATCCCTCAAAAGAGTGCCGCTTAAAAATCCAAGCCGATCCTTTGCTTTGTAAACGAGTCTTGCTACAATCGGCTTTATCGCAGGGTTTGTGCATAGCAAAGCCAGCTCGCCGGCGGTAAACTCTGTTTCGGTTTCCATTGCCTCCTCAAACATCTGGCGCGTTCTGCGGTACTGCTCGGTCAGCTGCTTTTTGGTTTCGTTAAAGAGAAGCACCGTTTCATGTTTCTTGTATTTCGCCGGGACGGATTTTAAAGCCTTTCCGTTCTTTTCATATTTGATTTCTGCAGCTCCGTCGTCGTCGATTTCAATTTTCAGCCGGAGCTCGTCCGCCTCGTTCCAGTCAAGCATCGGCTTTATGTTTTCAAACAGACGGGTTTCCATGCGCAAGGTAAGCCTGGAAACGTCTGAAAATCCTGCGTTCTTTGATAAATTTTGCAAGGCGCAGTCCGCTGCGGCTCCTTCGCTTGCCTTTCGCTGGGCGCCGAATTTTTTACTTTGCTTTTTGAACTCCTGAATAAAAAGATAGCGTTCTACCATATCGTTTTCATCTGCAAGCGGTATCAAGGCGTATGCCATCAGGGTATCCTTATTGCGCTTTTCCGTAATGTTTTTAACGGCTTCCGTCTTGTCAAGCTTTCCTCTTACTGCGTCTGCATACTTTCTTGCCCGTGTGTGCTTTGCACCGTCCGAAATGTATTTTGCGGCATGATAAATTTTATCAAACCGTTCCTCGCCGACTGTCTGCAGCGCTTCCTTAAACCATTCAATATCGAACGCGCCTACATTGAAATCCTCTGTGGAAATAGGAGTGTATTTTGCAATGATTGCCTTGGTTTTTTCATCGACCGATTCGTTCATGTGTGCAATAAAATAATAGCAGGCAGATTTGAATCCGTTCCAGCCAAGATATTCCTCGACAATCGTAAGCCATGTAGGGGAAAACAGCGCTGCTTCGATAATCCGGGTTTCTGTAACATCCGTTTTTGAAATAAGCTCCTTTAATTTTGCGGCACTGTCGTCCACATCAGGAATACAGACTCCCAGCAGATAGCTTAGCGCCTGCTTTTTGGAGACGCCGTTGTAGGTAGAGAAATAGGTGGAGCGGTCAAATGTGTCCTTGCCCATTGCCGCGAGGATTTTTACGAAATTCTCCGCACCGTAAATCTGCTTTATACTGTTGATTTTAGTTGAGAATTTGGTTTCCGTATCGCCTCTGGTAAGTTCTATCTTTAAAACGGCCGCAATGACATTTTCTCCAATCTGGGCGGCAAAGTCCAGTCTTTTGTTCTCCTCATCGGTAAGTTTATGCCCCGAAAGCTCTTTATGCCACGGGAGTTCAAGAATTGATTTTATAGCATTTTCGCTGTTTCCATAGTGGTGAAACCGTGAACTTACCTTTGTTTCACCTGATTTTTTATAGGAAATCAGGAATGACAAATCGGTAAGCGCATCAGCCAGCAGCCGTTCCATAAGCATTTTATACAAAAAGCCCTGGCTGATTATTTTTTTGTATGCTGCTAAAATAAGAGAGGATACCGTAAAAGGAGTATATACCTCTGACTGAAAATGGTAATCCCGCTGTTCCTTCTCACTGATATCAAAAAAGCCGAATCGTTTTCCCAACAGGAAGCGGATGGAGAAAACATCGTTCAAATGCGCTCCGGTAATTTCCGATGTTTCGGAAAGCATGGAAAGAACAGGCCATAGCTTTTCATCGGAAACTACAGTTACAAGCGTTTTTTGATCCGTGTTTTTAAACTCCAGCTTCCTGCCGTCAAGATAAAAGGAAAGAACATCGGGATAGTATCTCTGGACAGTAACAAAATCATAGAGCTCATCTGCCTTTGCCTCGGACGCAAGATAATAGCCCAGGGCACAGGCAGATGAAACATACTTAGTATCCTTTAAATATTTGTCGCAATAATAGCGTAAGATGGTTGCAATTCTTACAGAGTGCATGTAAGCCTTCTGTTCTGTAAACTCGCTGCCGTAAATAGTTCGGACAAGCTTGACAGAAGTTTTATGAGAGTACTGCGTAGTAAAATTGCCCTCTGCATAAAGGTTGAGCTTGAAGAGCAGGGCTTCGTCATGGATATGCTGCTTATAAAAACCGTCCCAGAGCTCCTTGAATGCGATATGACAGGTACCGTCCGGTTCCTTTACCTCAAAACGGTGGTAGCCTATCGTATCGGTAAGCAGTTTCGGACCTGCAAACGTGTCGGTGTATTCGTCGTTTTTGTGTTCCTCAATTAGCTGGTCCAGCGCCGAAATAACAGCGTGCATGCCGATTTTTTTTCCTGACGGCTGATTGTGAAAAAGGCTTGTTTCCGGAAACAGCGCCACAAAATCCGCCTGGCATGAAGCGATAAAGCCGGCGTTAACTTCCGCTGTGAAATCGTCCGATTCTTTATAAAGCCCGAACCCTCGGGCAGTCCCTTCCTTACTCTTGTCCGCACAAATCCTGTCGATGAGGATTTGTTCCTTTGATGCGGGATTTTCAATCAGCTGCACAAGAGCCTTATAGTTGGATTTCAGCTCCTCCGTTTTTTCCGACTCATTGATTCTGAGAATCATATCGAGCCCGGCGGTGCGCTTTTCCTCCTTTTTGTCCATGCAGAGCCGCTTTACGCATGCAAACAGCTGCTCCTCCGGCTGGCGGAACAGGGTGTCAATCAGGTTCTGCCGCATATCGGCGGCTTTGTATTTGAGCATATCCTCCAGAGCCTTAAAATGCTTTTCTTTCAGCTCGCATTTGCTTAAAATCTCAAATACTTCTTTTCTTGCATATTCCTCCTTATCGCTCGCAAGGGAGACAAGGGTATCGAGCTGTGTTTCAGTCCGAGGCTTGCCAAGCAGCATCCGGATTTGCTGGCTTCTTCCAGAGCCATAATAGCGTGTGTTTTTAATGAACGGAATTTTGACGCAGGTTTCGTCTATTTTTGCATCGTCGTCAAGGTCGGCTGCAATCAGGCAGAGCCGCTTTACAATATCTGTTTTTGTGAGGTATGCCGCATTCCACGGGAACACGCAAGGGTTAAACTCCAGATCAGTTTTCGGCAGCTTTTGGAGGAGCTCATTTAAAATAGCATACAGCGCTTCGGCGGTTTCCCGGCTGTAACGCTCGGACATATCGGATATGACCCGTTCTCCTGTATATTGTGAATAATAGGAATTGCTGCTTTGCAGGAAAGGGAGATAGACTGCCATCACATCGAACTCATTGTGCCGGAGCAAAATTGCCTCTATTGCAAGCCTGTGGCAGACATCTGAACTGAAATTCTGTATAAATACGCCCGCAGTCATAGCCTGGTGCGTTGTGCCGTGTCCAATAAACTCTATGATTTTTTTCTCACAGTTTCTGAATTCATGGCAGGCGACAGCCCAGAGCGCAAGATAAAGCTTCATGGAATCTTCACTTTTCAGGCACTCGTCTATGTAACTTTTATCTTCAAGACAGCGCAGGATACAATCCAGACTTTTGGCGCTGATACGTTCTAAATCCTTGCTTTCTTCAGTAAGCAGGCCGGTAGAGCATCCTATCGCTCTTTTTACTGAGGAAAAGCGGATAAGATTATTGTCCTGGATTGCATGTAATACCATGAGAAATGGCTCAATTCTGCCAATGTCGCAGTTTTCACAAATTGCCTGCCTTAATCCTTCCTGCAGCCTTGCGGCAAGAAGCAGTTTGCATACAAGCTCGTGGAGCCCGGTATGTGTGCTCATAAAAATACCGGAAAGCATAGTATAGTTTATTGCGGTATCATTGCCGCTTTCTAAGGCATTTTTTACATAATTTATAACACGCTCATTTCCTTTATCGATTTCGTATGCAAGCAGATAAGGGTTTGAACTATACATATATGTTTTTCGGTAAGCCGTCTGTTCTTCGGGCAAATTATTTTCAAGAAAATCCGCATAGTCTGCATCAATACAGTTCATGTCCTTGAAGCTTTTCACAATATCGCAGATTTTATTGAGATAAAGAGAGTAGTCGCAGGAGCGGAACGCTCTTCTGTACCAGTATGACTGATAAATGAAAGCTGTACAAGAATCAACAATATACAAAAAGGCGTTTTTGTGGCGCTCTAGAATACAGCCGCCAAACAGCCATTTTCCGGTTGTATTAAAGTAGCCGGAAGGCTTTTTACCGCTGTTCAGATATTGCACAAGCTCGTGATAAATATTTTTGTGATGGCCGTTGATAAATTCCTTCTGGTCGGTCGTAAGAGAATGATACACCTGATTCCAATTTGTAGTTACCTTTTTCTCATAATCTTTTGCAAGTTTGTCAAATCTTGCCCGTTCTTCGTTTGTGAGTTTTTCCATTATTACCACATCCTTCCTGCTAACATTGTAAGTCTGATAAAGGTAAGGGAATCATTTTCGTTTAAATCAATTTTCCCATCCAGCTTGTCTAACTCAGTATCGTTTAAAAATACACGGTAAAGCCCGTCCTCAAAAGATTGCAAAGCATTTTCCACCGCTTTCTTTGGTGCCTGTTCCTTGCCGCCGTAAGAAATGCCGAACGCGATTTTTCCGAGGTCCGCCAGAGCGGTAATCCGTTCTTTGGAAAGGGGAGCGGTACGGTCTTCTCCTGCACGGACGCGTGCATTGTAGGAAGCCACGCAGCCTGTGACGGTTTGGATAATCAGCTCCCGGAGCGTTTCCGGTACGGGCTCGTATGTAAAGTCGACGGGGGCAATTTTTTGTTTTCGTTCGCCTATCTGTTTCAGATTGATTTTTAAAATCATTTCAGGTCTCCTGTGATGTATCTGGTAAAACAGCCATATTTTCCGAAAGGAGTATAACATACAAATATGAACAGGATGTGAATGGGCGGGGAATGCCGCACAACCTATGGCACTTTTTCAAGTGATAAAAAATGCGGAAATGCAAGGAATAAAAAGACTGGCGCGAACAGCTGTCGTATGTTATAATCCGGATAGCGGTAGCATATAGAAACTTTTATACTACGCCGGAAATCGAGGTAATTTCGGGCAGTCCCCTTGTTGCGAATAGTTATATTCCAGTCAGAGATTTGTTCATACAAAGCGATAAGGGGAGCGAACGGAAAGAATGGTAATTGGGTTAATGAAATCCAGGCAGAAGGGAATGAGGTTTATGAAAGAGAAAAGAAGGTTCCGGTTTTTAGGGAGATTGCTTTTTGTTCTGGCAGCGCTGTGTCTGCTTCCTTTGTGCCGGGAATATTATTTATCGGTGGAGCACCAAAGAGAGCAGAAACGGTTAAAAGAGAGCCTGCTTTCAGCGGAGCAGACTATAACGCCGGGGAGAACTGTGACGCCGGAAGGAACTGTAATGCCGGAGGGAAGCATAACACCGGGAGGAGCGCCCGGGACAGAACAGACCGGTCCGACGTCTGTGCCTCTGCCGACGGAGGAACCGGCTGCGGAGCCGGTCATGTTAAAGCGTTTTGAAAGGCTGTATGCGGAGAATCACGACCTTGTGGCGTGGCTTTCCATAGAGGGAACGGAGATTGATTATCCGGTCATGCAGTGCGGGGACGACGAGTATTACCTGAATCACAGCTTTTACCGGAAAGAGAGTAAGTATGGCTGTCTGTATGTCAGGGAGAGGGCAGATGTCCACACGCCCGGCACGAATTTTATTATCTACGGACATAATATGAAGGACGGCGCGATGTTCGGGAATCTGGAGCTGTACCAGAAGGAGAGCTATTTTCTAGAGCATCCTGTGATTTCCTTTGACACGCTTTATGAAGAACGGCGCTATGAGATTCTGGCAGTATTCCGCTCGCAGGTGTACCGTCAGGACGAAAATGTATTTCAGTATTATCAGTTTTATGAGGCAGATACTCCGGAGGAATTTGCGTCCTTTTATCAGAATATCAAGTCATTGTCTCTTTATGATACCGGTGTAACCGCAGAGTTCGGGGATACCTTCCTGACGCTTTCCACCTGTGCCTATCATGTGGAGGACGGACGCTTTGTAGTAGTGGCAAAGCGGGCAGGGAGGAAAGAGTAAGCAGCACCGGGGAATACAGTGCATCCAAGGAAGAATAGGAGAGTAATATACCGGGTGTCCGCAGCCTTATGTTTTGCAGTAAAGCGTTATGTCTGCAAAAAAGCTGCGGACAGATTCCGGTGTTTTTTATTTTGTGGGAAATGCCGCAAACTGCCTTCATAAGAGGCATAAGCGGTTACCGTGTATATTCCGCAATACGTGTGATAGCAACGTAAATTTCCGATATTTTATACCAGGTCGTAAAGTCCACAATACCGTTTGGCGTTAAGTCAAACTGTCTTTGGAAAGCGCGGACTGCCTCGGCAGTACGCGGACCGAAGATACCGTCAGCGGCAATGTTCGGTACAACATAGTACACGTCTGCAATGGCGTTTAACTGCTCCTGCATCTGGCGGACCGCTTCGCCCCGGGAGCCTTCGGTCAGCGCTTCGCCCGGGAAGGAGCTTGGTACGCCCGAAATTTCCTCGGTGGTATTGATGTAGATGCTGGCGCCGTAGTAATTGCGCAGGATCTGGATGGCATCGTATCCGTCGTCTCCCAAATATTTGCTTCCCCATTGGGACATAAGTCCCGGACAGGAGACTCTTTTTCCGTCGCAGTACTGGGTTAAAATCGGCTGTCGTACATTCGGGCGGGAGAGGAAATTATTAAAAATGTTGTCCACTGCAGTGTTAATCGTATCAAAGATGTTACGCTCCGGGATCCATTTGTGGTCGTAAGCAGTGGAAGAGGTAATCGTAAAATTATAGCCACGGTTCCGGTACCATTCGGTATAGACGCGGTTTAAGGTAAAGGACTGGATGGCGAGGATATTGGCATAAATGGTGGATTCCGGCCAGGTTGCATAGATTTCACTTGAGGCTACATTTTTTATGTAGTCCCGGTAACGTACATAGTAGTTTTGTGCGGACGTGTTTGTCGGTGTCCCGTCGTGCACAACGATAAATTCCGGAATCACGACGCTGGATAAGACAATTTCGCCGCTGCCAGCCATTTCCTTTACCTCGTCCTCTGCAATTTTCGGCGGATAAATACCGTACAGGGTGTGGTCCGGGATTACGAAGGTTTCGGCTGTCTGCGGTTCTGCCTGCAGCATCGGAAGCATCTGCACATTCTGCAGCGCAACCACATCGGGAAGCACCTCCGCTCCGACAATCTGCACGGGTTCGAAGCCGTCTGCCCGGATGGTGAGGTTGTATTCGGCGTAGGGCCTGGGACTGCCCGATTCTTCACTGTAAGCACGCGGCGGGGCAGGAAGTTCGATGACGTCGGTTTGTCCGGTAGAGGCAGTGTTGATTTCGTCAATCAGTGTAGTCGTGTTGCCGTTGGTTTCGGAAATCTGGATGCTTGCGCCGGTAATCGGAAGGTTATCCCTGATATTCCCGACGGAAACCCGCAGACCGCCGAAGGCAGCTGTGGACATATCCGCAGGATAGCGTGGCGGGACAGGTTCCGGCGTTTCCGGAGTCTGAGGCTGGAACGGCGTACCGTTGTTTGCCGGAGGCAGTTCCGGAATCTCTGCAGGCATCAGGTTCTCTGGTGTGACTGGCTGCGGTATTGCAGGCGCCGGGCTCTCCGGGGCGGTTTGCCTCGGGACTGCCGGTGTCCGGTTCTCCGGTATCACTGGTTGTGGTATTTCCTGTGTCTGGTTTTCCGGCGTTACCTGGCGCTGTGTTTCCCGCGGTGTGGCAGGAGTCTGCAGCTGGCTCTCCTGCTGTGTATTTTGTGGCTGTATCCGGGACTCCGGCGGGTTCCCGCTCTGTTCCGGAACTATGTTTTGTACGGGAACCGCCTGTGTTTTCGGAGGCATATCTGTCTTTTGGGAAGCAGCCGGTTTCGGCGGCTCGTTTACCTGAAAGGAACGATAAAAAGGCATAGGTAAGTCCTCTGCGCAAAATTTAGTATAGGATATGCGAAACATAGGAAAAAGAGAATGCTTTCCTGCAGTTTCTTTTTATCTATGCTTTCACCGGGCTTCCGGAAATTCAAACTCAAAGCTTGCCTGGGCATTGATTAATTCGCATAGGATTTTTCCGTTGTGGGAAAAACGGTAGTATGCCTTGCAGGCGGCGCTTTCATGGATGATGCGGTTCATTTTTCCGTTATCCGGGGCATGAAGGGGCTGTGCATTTTTTTCAAGCAGGACTGCGGTAAGTTCATAGCCGCCCTGCCGTACGATTACGGTATTTCCTGCGGCATAAACCAGGCGGGCGCCGAGATAGGTTGCAATACGGTATTCCTTTTTATCAATCAGAAGGGCGCCGATGACTCCGGTAAAACAAAATCCTGACATCGGGACATCCGCGACGGAAAGCATCAGAGAACCGTTTTTAAAAAAGCATTGCGTCCAAAAATATCGTTTTGGAAAGGAATTGCCGCAGTCGCCTTCCAGATAGCCGGGGGCTCCCTGAAACCGGAACAACTGCCCGTTACAGAAGATATGGCCGTCGACCTGGTGCCGCATACTATAAACGCTGTGCCTGCACTGTAAAAAGGGAATCCACCGGAACGGACCCATAATATCATAGCGGAGCGGGGTGAGGCCGTGAAAGCCAAGTTTCCCCTGCAGCGTCAGCGTATCGCTTTGCAGGCGGAGCTTTATGCCCCGTTCGGAGAATACGCAGGAACCGGCGGTAACGGTAAGCGGGTTTTCCCTGTAGCGCAGAGAAGCGAGCGGAACATGGAAAGCCGCGTCCTTTGTAACGACCTGCAGAGAGGCAGTCTGTCTGCCGTAGTGACGGTGAAACGCCGGAATCAGGGCAATCGCGTTGTCCCCGCTGCCGCATTTGAAATACCAGCCTTTGAAATAGTTTTGTTTCAGCAAAATGGATTACCTCCGTGGATACTTGTTCTGTATATGTTTAGTATTTCTTGTTTTTGGCTGGATATACTATTTTCCATGAACGAAAATGAGGCAGTCAGAGGAGGGAACTATGAGCAATCGATTGAAAAACGAAACAAGTCCGTATCTGTTACAGCATGCAGAAAATCCGGTCAGCTGGTATCCGTGGGGCAGGGAGGCGTTTGAAAAGGCAAAGGCGGAGGATAAGCCGGTTTTCCTAAGCATCGGCTACAGCACCTGCCACTGGTGCCATGTGATGGCACACGAGAGCTTTGAGGATGAAAGGACGGCAGAGCTTTTAAACCGCTATTTTATATCTATTAAGGTGGACAGGGAGGAACGTCCGGATATCGACAGCGTATATATGTCGGTGTGTCAGGCGTTTACCGGGAGCGGCGGATGGCCGATGAGTATTTTTATGACCTGGGAGAAAAAGCCGTTTTTTGCAGGCACATATTTTCCGGTTCGTTCCCGGTACGGGATGCCCGGATTTTCCGATTTGCTGACTATACTTGCAGCACAGTGGAAGGAAAACCGTCTGGAACTTTTACAGTCCGCCGAGGAAGTGATTGCCCATCTGAAGGAAAAGGAGCCGGAGAGTGAACAGAGGGCGGAGGAAAATCTGGCGGAGACTGCCGTGGCGATATTAAAGCGCAGCTTTGATGAAATAAACGGCGGCTTTGGACAGGCGCCGAAGTTCCCGATGCCGCATACTCTTTTGTTCCTGACCTTATACGGGGTACAGAACGGGGATTCTGCCGCGCTGCATATGGTGGAAAAAACATTGACACAAATGAGGCGAGGCGGAATTTTTGACCAGATTGGCGGCGGGTTTTCAAGATATTCGACCGATGCCCGTTTTCTTGTTCCGCATTTTGAAAAAATGCTGTATGACAACGCGCTACTTGTTATGGCGTATGCGGTGGCGTATGATGTGACGAAAAAGGAGGTTTATCTTACGGCTGCAAAGCAGACGGCGGAGTATGTTCTTTGCGAGATGACGGCGCCGGAGGGAGGCTTCTACAGTGCGCAGGATGCGGACAGCGAGGGGATAGAGGGGAAATATTATACATTTGCATGGGAGGAGGTCCTAAGGGTACTTGGAGAGACAAAAGGAAAGGCATTTGCGGAAGTCTTTGACATTACGCCGGAAGGAAATTTTGAGGGCGTAAATATTCCGAATCTTTTAAAAAGCGGCAGTGAAGCTGCGGAGTTTGCCGAAGAGAAGAGGAAGCTGTATGAGTACCGG
The DNA here is from genome assembly GCA_910577175.1 of uncultured Lachnospiraceae bacterium. Taxonomy (GTDB): domain Bacteria; phylum Bacillota; class Clostridia; order Lachnospirales; family Lachnospiraceae; genus SIG307. The sequence goes on from CAJTLU010000001.1 coordinate 332,349, forward strand.
AAAAAGCGTACAAGGCTTCACCTTGACGACAAGGTACTGCTTTCCTGGAATGCCATGATGGCGGCAGCGCTGTCGATGCTGTTCCGCGTTTCGAAGGAGGAGCGGTATTTGCAGGCAGCAGAGAGGGCGCAGGCGTTTCTGGAAAAAAATCTGTGTCAGGGGACGCGGCTTTGCGCAAGCTGGCGGAACGGAAAGCAGTCGGAGCATGGCTTTCTCTGTGATTATGCGTTTTATATTGCGGCGCTCACAGAGCTGTATCATTCCACCTTGGAGAGGCGTTATCTGGAGCAGGCGGTATTGTTTTGCAGGGAGGCGGTAAAACGGTTTGCCGACCGTGAAAACGGAGGGTATTTTCTTTCAGAAACAGAGAGCGGCGAGCTTTTTCTGAATCCTAAGGAAAGTTACGACGGAGCGGTTCCGAGCGGAAATTCCATGATGGCATATAATTTGGTAAGGCTGTACCAGCTGACCGGGAAGGAAGAGTTTAAATCGCTCGCAGACGGACAGCTTTCCTTTCTTTCCGGAGAGGCGCAGCAGTATCCGGCAGGGTATACGATGTTTCTTTTGGCAAAGCTTTTGTATGAGAATCCTCCGCAGCAGATTACCGTAGTGGTAAAGAAGGAGGAGGAGTTAAAAAAGGTGAAGGACAGGCTTCCTTTTCTGGCAAATGTGCGGGCAGAGGCAGAAGGGACGGAATACCGGCTGTTAAATGATAAAACCACCTATTATGTCTGCAGAAACCATGCGTGCCTGCCGCCGGTCAACGAAATAGGGGAGGAAGAGGCCCCAAAATAAGAGAATACAGGAAAATCACGGAACCGAAGGAAGGGGAACGTCGTCTAATTAACAGGATGAAGTGTTACAATCCGGGTTTGTCAAAGAGAAGTAAATCAGAACCGGATGATTTTTGTAAAAAGAAAGGAGATGCAGGGATGAAGCAGGACAGGAGAAGGAGAACCGGGGCGGTTCTGGTAGCGGCGCTTTTGGTAAGTCTGGCAGCGGGGTGCAGCGGCAAGGAAACGATGCTGCTTCCGACAAAGACGCCGACACCGCAGGGTGCAGGACGGCAGGGCGTTACGGATACCCCGGCACAGAAGCAGGAGACGGGAACAGACGGGGCGGCGCTTACTGCGGCGGGAACGTACGAAAGGGTCTATGAAGCGTTAAAAAAGGTGCAGGAATCGTCGTGGTATATGCGGGAATATGAACTGATGGTGGACGGAGCGGGAACAGACGGCGCGATGCCGGGGATTGCGTTTGACGCTGTAAACAGTCCTTCCGCGGTGGCAGGGGAGGAGTATTCCAAAACCAACGTACAGGTGGAGGGAATCGACGAAGCGGATATTGTCAAGACCGACGGAGCGTATCTGTATATTTTTAATACTGTCCGGAACGAGGTTTATATTGTGAAGGCAGACGGCGCCGACATGGAGCGGACGGCGACTATCCATGTGGAGGAGAAGCGCTATGGCAGCGGCAGGGAAATGTACCTGTCGGACGGACGGCTTGTGCTGGTGACAAGCCGCTGGTGTGAGGAAACGGAGGACAGGAAAGCGGGTACGGGGCTGACGCTACGTTATGATACGGGAAAGGAAGTAACGGGACTGCTTACCTATGATATTTCGGACCGGCATGCGCCGGAGCTTGTTTCAGCTTTGGAGCAGGACGGGAGCCTGACGGCATCGCGCTTTGCGGACGGCATGGTGTATCTGGTCACCTCTTACGGCAATAGGTGGAGAAGCGCTTATGACCTTTACGACGTCTGGATTGATGCCGAAGAGGATTGTGAAAATACGCCTTTTATCAGGGAGAAGGAAGAGGAGGAGCTTTTGTACCGTTCGATTCCGCAGGCAGGCGGAGAGCGGATTTCCCCGGACTGCATTTATATCAGTGAGGAGCCGGATTCCGAAGAGTTTCTGGTGCTGACGGCGCTGTCGCCGCAGGAGCCGCAGAGGTTTTCCGATACAAAATCCATTCTGGCGGGTGGCAGGCACTGCTATGTCAGCAACAGCTACATTTATGTCGGAAGCAGCCGCTGGCAGACGAAGGAAATACCGTATGACCGGACCGAGCTGTACCGCTTTGCCTATGACGGCGGCGTGATTACGCCGGCAGGGCAGGTGACGGTAAAGGGGACGTTAAACAATCAGTTTTCGATGGATGAATATAACGGTTATCTGCGGATTGTGACAACCGTAAATGAATATAGCACGGATAACGATGGATATTATGCCTGGTTTTCGGGAAAAGAGAGCAATGCGCTTTACATTTATGATAAGGAGCTGCAGTTGACGGGCAGTATTGAGAATCTTGCGCCGGATGAGTATATCGAGTCGGCAAGGCTGATGGGGGATACCGGGTATTTTGTAACCTTCCGGAGAACCGACCCGCTGTTTTCCGTGGACCTCGGCAATCCTGCAAAACCGGAGATTCTGGGAGAGTTAAAGATTCCGGGGTTTTCTGAATATCTGCATCCGTATGGTGAAAATCTCCTGCTTGGTATCGGATATCATGCAGATGAAAAAACCGGGATGACGACCGGTCTGAAGCTTTCCATGTTCGATGTGTCAGACCCGTCGGATGTCAAGGAGATTCATAAAATCGTATTGGAAGAGTTTTATCGTACCGCGGTTTCTGATACCCATAAGGCGGCGTTGGTGGACGCGGAGAAAAATATCATCGGGTTCCCGGTGCGCGGGGATGGCAGCCGCGGGGAGTATAATGTATATCTCGTGTTCGGCTATGACCGGGAAACCGGGTTTTATCAGAAGCTTTCGGAGGGCTACGCATTAGACTGGAGCAACGATGATTTTTATGAAGCGGACTTTAAGCAGATGTTCTTTTTGTCCGACTGCCGCGGCCTCTATATCCGGGATACGCTGTATCTGATAAATCCGACCTATGAGGTCCGTGCCTATGATATGAAGAGCTGGAAGCAGATTGGAAGAGAGGGGCTGGTGGAAAGCCTGGAGGAACGGAGGGAGATGTTGGATCGGATTAAGGAAGAGAAGCCGGAGCCGCTTGTCGTGGAGCTTGAGGCAAATCCAAGTACAGGCTACCAGTGGGTTGTGACGGTAGAGGGCACGGCAGTGGTTCATTCCAAAATGGAGCATATCGCGACGGGGGAGAACCTGCCGGGAAGCCCGGCGACAGAGCGGCATACGTTTGACGTAAATAATACCGGGAAAGCAAAAATTACGTTTGAATACGAAAGAATCTGGGAAAGCGGCAGACCGCTCCGGACGATTGTGTATGAGGTAAGCGTGGGAGAGGATTTGAAACTTGTGACGGAGTCCGTGACGGAGGGAAACGAAGAAAAGTAGCCGGCTTTGGCACAGTATTTATTCCGTCCGGTACCGGCGGGCGCATGACCTTTGCCGGAAACACAGTAGAAGTCTCCGAAGCCGGAATCGGTGATACGGTACGCTTCGGAGGCTTCTGCTGTAGCAGGGGCAGTGCGGTAATGACGGTGCATATGGCTGTTTCCTGTGATGGAAATTTAAGCAAAAAAATACTTGCATAATGAAAAAGGATGGTGTATAATGCAAAATGAAGCACGGGTACAATGGCGTTCCTGGTGATATACCAAGGTAAAATTGCGTCAAAAACCGTGCATTTTGTTTGTGATAAAACAAAACGAAAGGAGAACAAAATGGGATACGTTGATGAAGTATTTGAAATGGTGGTAAAGAAGAACCCGGCAGAGCCGGAGTTCCATCAGGCAGTCAAAGAGGTACTGGAGTCCCTGAGACCGATTATTGATCAGAACGAGGCACTTTACAGAAAGGAAGCGCTGTTAGAGCGGCTGGTAGAGCCGGACAGACAGATTAAGTTCCGTGTGCCGTGGGTAGATGATAAGGGACAGGTTCAGGTAAACACCGGCTACCGTGTGCAGTTCAATAATGCAATCGGGCCGTACAAGGGAGGTCTGCGTCTGCATCCTTCCGTAAATATCGGTATTATTAAGTTCCTTGGCTTTGAGCAGATTTTCAAAAACTCCCTGACAAGCCTTCCGATTGGCGGTGGCAAGGGCGGCTCTGATTTTGACCCGAAGGGCAAGTCCGACCGTGAGATTATGGCATTCTGCCAGAGCTTTATGAATGAGCTTTACAAGTACATCGGCGCTGACGTGGACGTTCCGGCAGGGGATATCGGCACGGGCGCAAGGGAAATCGGCTATATGTTCGGACAGTATAAGAAGATCCGCGGCGTATACGAGGGCGTCCTGACCGGTAAGGGACTCAGCTACGGCGGTTCTCTTGCAAGAACCGAGGCAACCGGTTACGGACTGTTATATCTGACAGACGAAATGTTAAGATGCAACGGCCATGCGCTTTCCGGTAAGACAGTAGCGGTTTCCGGCGCAGGAAATGTAGCAATCTATGCCTGCCAGAAGGCACAGCAGCTCGGTGCAAAGGTAGTGACGGTATCCGATTCCACCGGCTGGATTTATGACCCGGAGGGAATCGACGTCGCTCTCTTAAAGGAAGTAAAGGAAGTAAAGAGAGAGAGACTGACCGCCTATGCCGCAGCAAGAAAGAGTGCAGAGTACCATGAGGGCAAGGGCGTATGGACGGTAAAGTGTGATGTGGCACTGCCGTGCGCAACCCAGAACGAGCTTACGCTTGACGATGCAAAGGCACTTGTGGCAAACGGTGTTATTGCCGTGGCAGAGGGAGCTAATATGCCGACGACGTTAGAGGCTACGCAGTATCTTCAGGCAAACAATGTACTGTTTGCGCCGGGCAAGGCTGCTAATGCGGGCGGCGTAGCAACCTCCGCACTGGAAATGTCGCAGAATTCCGAGCGTCTGAGCTGGAGCTTTGACGAGGTTGACCAGAAGTTAAAGCAGATTATGGTAAATATTTTCCACAATATGGACGATGCTGCAAAGCGTTACGGGGCAGAAGGAAATTATGTCGTAGGCGCAAATATTGCAGGATTTGAAAAAGTAGCGAACGCTATGCTTGCACAGGGCGTTTGCTAAATTATAACGGTTGTTCCAAAGGGAGCTTTTGCAAAATAGAGGATTGTCTCTGGTGCAAAAGCTCTTTTTTTCTTTTTTTTATGGATTTTTATACAAAGCTTTTGCGTGAAAGGCTTGCAAATTGTAAAAACTTATGGTATAGTCAAGTACAGTAATAATTTTTATACGGATAATTTTTCTAATGGAGGTTGATTATGGCAAAAAAGGCGACTGAGAAAAAAGAAGCAGAAAAGGAAAAAGAAGTTGAATTAAAGATTTCTGCAACAGAAGAGAAGGCAGCTGTAGAAGCTGTGCCGGCAGAAAAAACAGCGGAAAAGGAAGCGACAGTGGAAACAGCCGTGAAGGAAGTAAAGAAGCGTGGAAGAAAGCCGGGCTCCAAAAATGCAGTTAAAACAATAAATAAGGATAAGGAAGTAAAGAAAGCGGAGAAGCAGGAAGAGGTTTATCTGCAGTTTGCCGGTGAGGAAATTGCTGTAGAGGAAGTTATGGATAAGGCAAGAGCGGCATATGTGGCAGAGGGCCACAGAGCATCCTCCATCAAGTCCCTGCGTTTGTACATTAAGCCGGAAGAGAGAAAGGCTTATTATGTCATTAATGAGAAGTCGGCAGGCAGCATTGCGCTGTAGCAGTATTGTAACAGGTTTTTGTAAGAATCTTTCGGACGGAGGGCAGAGGCTCTCCGTTTCTGATTGTTTATGATAAGCGCCGGAGATACCGGATAGAAAGTCAGGGAACGATATGGGAAAAAAAATCAGGTTAGTTGGAGTTTTACTTGGAAGCATGCTTCTTTTGAGCGCCTGCAAAGGAAAGGAAGAAGAGAAGGAACCTACGCCGGAGCCGACAATACGGCAGGAACAGCTTGTAACGCCGATGGAGCCCGCACCTTCTGTAACGCCTGCGGAGAGCGGGCTTGTATTCCGTTTGGAAACGGAGGAATATTCAGCAAAAGAGGGTGATGTGGAGGTGTTTCAGGCAAAGCTTGTGTATCCGGTGTTTGAAGGCGGGTGTGCCGATGCTTTGAACGAGTTTGTGTCGTCCATGATAGGCGGGTTCCGCCTGAGACTCCCGCTCTCAGAAGAAAATGCAAGACTGAATTATGCAGAGTTTTCCGGAGAGGATATAGAATATGCGTTTCCGGAAGCAGAGGAGTTAGATATCACGATAGTTGCAGAAGCAGAGGAGTGGCTCTCATTTTCCTCCCTGTGGTACGGCAATACTGGCGGACCTCACCCGAACACCTACTGCAAGACCTATGTAAGGAAGAAGGCGGACGGCAGTGAAGTGAAAATAGAGGAGTATCTGGAGCAGTACGGGCTGACGCTGGAGGAAACGGCGGCCTATGCCGCAGAACAGGTGCGCGCCGTTTCGGAAGAAGGGATGTTCTGGGATGAAGAGGGTCTTCCGGAATCCTTTTTGAAAATTTTAGAGGAGGACCAGTGGTATCTGACGGAGAAGGGGCTGATGCTGTTTGCTAATCCATATGAGCTTGCGGCCTATGTGTATGGTAAGATTGAGTACGAAATTCCATATGAGGTTTTGCAGCAAGGCTTGAAAAATCAATAAGATGTGTTATACTGGATAAAAAGATAAATTATAGTGTGCTAAGGAGGAATACTATGTTAAAAGAATTTAAGCAGTTTGCAATCAAGGGAAATATGATTGACCTGGCAGTCGGCATGATTATCGGTACGGCATTTAATAAGCTGGTATCGTCGCTTGTCAATGATATGATTATGCCGCTTCTGGGACTTCTGACGGGAAAGATTGATTTTACAAAGCTCTATATTGCATTGGACGGCAAAAAGTATGCGTCTCTTGTAGAAGCGGAAGAGCTTGGCGTAGCCTGCTTTAAATACGGCGCTTTCCTTGCGGGGCTGCTGGACTTTTTGATTATGGCGTTTGTCGTGTTCCTGTTTGTAAAGTGGATTAACAAGCTCCGCACTATGAATAAGGAGCCGGAACCGGTGAAGGCGCCGGTGACAAAGGTCTGTCCGTTCTGCAAGTCTGAGATTGCAATGGAAGCAACCCGTTGCCCGCATTGTACTTCCGAGCAGCCGGCAGCGGAGAAATAATATTTGGAGGCAGCTGACATGACAAAGATTGATATTATATCGGGATTTCTGGGCGCAGGTAAGACTACGCTGATTAAAAAGCTTTTAGAGGAAGCATACAAAGGAGAAAAGGTTGTTCTGATTGAGAATGAGTTTGGGGAAATCGGAATTGACGGCGGATTTTTAAAGGATGCAGGCGTGGAAATTACAGAAATGAATTCCGGCTGTATCTGTTGCTCGTTAGTAGGTGATTTCGGGAAGTCCTTAAAGGAAGTTTTAGAGCGCTTTGCACCGGACCGCGTGATTATTGAGCCGTCCGGCGTAGGAAAGCTTTCCGATGTGATAAAGGCAGTGCAGGATGTCAAGGAGGAGCTTCCGAATGCAGTGTTAAACAGCTTTTCTACCATAGTGGATGTAACAAAGGCGTCCATGTATATGAAGAATTTCGGCGAGTTTTTTAATAACCAGGTCGAAAGTGCAAAGACAATTATTTTAAGCCGTACACAGAAGTTTGATGCGGCAAAGACAGAGATTACCGCAGAAAAGCTCCGGGCGCAGAATCCGCGGGCGGTTCTGATTACTACGCCGTGGGACGAAATTGACGGGAAGGTAATTCTGGCTGCCATGGAGCAGGAGTCCTCTATGGAGAAAGAACTGTTAAAGGAAGCCTGCCGGCATGAAGAAGAGCATGAGCACCACCACCATGAGCACGGGGAGGAGTGCCATTGCCATGAAGAGGGACATGAGCACCATCACCATGAGCATGGGGAAGAGTGCCACTGCCACGAAGAGGAGCATGAACACCACCACCATGAGCACGGGGAGGAGTGCCATTGCCATGAAGAGGGACATGAGCATCATCACCACGAGCATGGGGAAGAATGCCACTGTCACGAAGAGCATGAGCACCACCATCACGAGCATGGAGAGGATTGTACCTGCGGCTGTCACGACCATGAGCACCATCATCACCATCATCATGCGGATGAGGTATTTACAAGCTGGGGGAAGGAAACGCCTCATAAGTATGAGCGCGAAACCATGCGCGAGATATTAAACAAGCTTGCAAATACCGGGGAGTACGGCGTGATTCTCCGGGCAAAGGGCATGGTGCCTGCGGTTGACGGCACTTGGATTTATTTTGACCTGACGCCGGGCGAGTTTGAAGTAAGAGAGGGTACGCCGGATTATACCGGACGCATCTGCGTCATTGGCTCCGAGTTAAAGGAGAGCGGGTTAGAGACGCTGTTTGAGCTGGCATAGGCGGGAAGTAAGAAGAGAGGATCCGGTTATGGAGATACCTGTATATATTATTACCGGCTTTTTAGAGAGCGGTAAAACTACTTTTATCAAGGAAACCCTGGAGGACCCGAATTTTGCTTCGGGCGAAAAGACGGTTCTTTTTCTCTGTGAAGAGGGAATGGAAGAGTACGACCAGGCGGCGTTAGAAAAGGACAATGTTTTTCTGGTTCCGGTGGAGTCGGAGGAGGAATTGACGCCGGCTTTTCTGAAAAAGTATCAGAATGAATATCGTCCGAAGCGTGTGATAATCGAGTTTAACGGAACATGGAGCATGTCCGGCTTTATTGACCGTGGGATGCCGAGGGACTGGGAGCTGGCGCAGATGATTACGCTCGCCGATGCCGGAACATTTGAGGTATATATGAGCAATATGCGCCAGATGATGGCGGAGCAGATTAATTTTACGGAGCTTGTGATTTTTAACCGCTGTACGAAGGATACAAAACGCAATACGTTCCGTAAGGCAGTGCGCGCCTTGAACCGCCGTGCGCAGGTGTTGTTTGAATCGGAGGACGGAAATGACGGTTTTGATGACGAAATTGACCTGCCGTATGATTTGAATGCCACTGTTATTGAGATTGAAGATGACGATTACGGCATTTTTTATCTTGACGCGTTGGACCAGCCGCAGAAGTATGCGGGAAAGACGGTGCGTTTTACAGCGATGGTTTATAAGGGCAGGGAACTGCCGAAGGGCTATTTTGTGCCGGGACGTTTTGCTATGACGTGCTGCGCAGATGATATCGGATTTGTCGGGATGCTTTGTAAAGGAGCACAGGCAGATAATTTTAAGCTGCGCGACTGGGTCAAGGTAACGGCGAAGGTGCAGGTGGAATACCAAAGAGAATATAACGGAGAAGGTCCGGTCTTATATCTGGAGGATATGGTGCACACGGAAAAGCCAAAAGAGCATTTAATTTACATGAATTAAGGAATGTGAGGAAGCATTATGAGGCAGACAGGCAGGAAAGCAGGAATCCGAAGCTTAATCGGATTTGAGGTCTTTGTAAAAACCGCCTGTCTGTCTTTTTGTTTTCCGTTGTTCCGGCTGTTGTTGAAGCTTTGCATCCGCGCTGCCGGGTACAGCTATATTACAAAAGAAAATCTGCCTGCGCTTGTACTGTCTCCGTGTTCCATTGCCTGTATTATTTTCGGACTGGCAGCCGCGGCGCTGTTTGTTTTATTTGAAATGAATACGGTGAACCTTGCGCTGCAGAATAACCGGTCAGGCATCAGGGGAACCGTTCCGGATTTATTTTACGGGGGCCTTGAAAAGACGGGAAGGATGTTTGAGAGAAAGCGGCAGGGAGTTTTATTAGCGTTTCTGGCACTGTTGTTTGTTGTGCTTGTCAATCTTCCAGTTGTGCTTTTTTTGCTCTTTGGAATCGGGCAGACCAAAGGAGCGGCCAATGCCGTCTTACAGCCTCCCGGAATTTTTCTGCTGGTTGTGGCAGCCCTTCTTTTATGGTGGGCAGCGCTGCCCGGCTGTTTTATTGTATTTTGGTCCGGGACTGGAAATGGTGCCGTGCGGAAGGTGTTCCGCCTGGGCGGCAGAGGAATCCGGCAGTATTACGGCAGGATATTCCGGGGACTTTTTGTGCGGAGTATCGTTCTGTTTGTTTTAGAAAGCATTGTGTATTTTTCGGGACTGGTTCTGATGATTGTATTTGTCCTGTGGCTTACGCCGGAAACGGTTTCCGCTGTGCTGCTGATACGTCTGTTTCAGAGATATCATTTTATTATTTGTATTCTGTTTGCCTCGGTGAATGCGGTAATTTATGAGTATTTTTGTGCAAGTCTTTTTTTTGATGAGGGACTTGAAGGGGCAGTGCGTTACCGTACAGAGAAAAGGGAAGTATATGTGGGAAGATATGTTGCGAAAAGGAACCGCCGGAGGAAGGTGCTTTTCTGGGGTGCTGTTGTGGCGCTGTCCGGCCTGGCTATGGTACAGATGACGGCATTTTTTCAAAACGGGAACTTATTTCTGGCGAGAACGTTGGATGTGCTATGTATTACGGCACACCGCGGGGCGTCGGATGGAGCGCCTGAAAATACCGCGGCGGCTGTTGAGTTGGCGGTAAAGGAGGCTGCGGATTATGTAGAAATCGATGTGCGCCTTACGGCAGATGGCGTGGCGGTATTGCTGCATGATGCCGCCTTATTCCGGACGACGAGGGTTCCAAAGTACATCGGGGAAGTTACTTATGAGGAGGTGTGCGGATACGATGCCGGGAGCAGCTATTCTCCAGAATTTGCCGGGGAAAGGGTTCCGAGCCTGGAGGAGATATTAGAACGCTACGGCGGGGAAATCGGTTTTAATATAGAGCTAAAGACCGCTGGGGACAGGGTGCTGGCGGAGACAGTGGTTGAGCTGGTAGAGCGCTATCATCTGGAGCAGAGCTGCGTCATTACGTCGTCCTTTTATCAGCAGCTGGTATGGGTAAAGGAGTTGAACAAGGACTTGAAAACGGGATATATTCTGCCTCTTGTATATGGGGAGTTTTATAAAAGCGAGGCAGCCGACTTTTTCAGCATCCATTCCGGATTTGTTTCGGAAGCTCTTGTGGAACAGGTGCATTCCGTCGGAAAAGAAATTCATGTGTGGACGGTAAACCGGGAAAATGAATTGAAACGGATGAAAGCAATCGGAGTGGATAATATTATTACGGATAAGCCTGCTTATGCCAGAGAGGTTATTTATGAAAGCGCATTGGCAGAGACAATAGAAGAATGGATTTTACTTCTGGCACCAAAAAAATAGCCGCAGAGTGCAACATTACAGTTTCCTGCCGTATTATAGTAAGTAGAACGTAAACGGAGGTTAGTATGGCAGTAACAATTGCATTGGATGCCGGACATGGCGGATATGACAGCGGCGCAGTTTATCAGGGCAGAAGGGAAAAGGATGACAATCTTGCGCTTGCACTTGCAGTCGGCGAGATTCTGCAGAACAGCGGAGTGAATGTAGTTTACACAAGAACGGAGGATGTGTATGATTCTCCGGTCAGGAAGGCACAGATAGGCAACGAGTCAGGAGCGGACTATTTCATTTCGCTGCACCGGAATTCCAGTCCGTCTGACAATCAGTATTCCGGCGTAGAAACGCTTCTTTACGATGAAAACGGTATTAAGGCGGATATGGCAGAGGCAATCAATGAGCAGCTTGCGGAGGTCGGGTTTAATAATCTCGGACTGAATATCCGCAGAGACCTTGCCGTACTGCGGCGTACACAGATGCCGGCACTTCTTGTCGAGGTTGGCTTTATCAATACGGATGCGGATAATGCGCTTCTGGATGCGCGCTTTGACGATACAGCGCAGGCAATTGCAGACGGAATTCTGCAGACGATTTCCGGCGAAATCGGCGATGATAATGATACCAGTACCCCGGAACCGGAGAATACGGCCTATGCAGTGCAGGTCGGACTGTTCCGTAATCCGGAAAATGCAGATAATTTATATCGGGAGCTGGTGGCGCTTGGAATACCGTCGGATATCGGACGCAGCGGAAGCTTTTATGCGGTGCGTGCAGGTAGGACCGAGAACCTGAATGAAGCGGTTGCATTGCAGCAGGAATTACAACAGTTAGGCTATGATACGCTGGTGGTAACGCTGTAAACTATTTTTTGCAGAGGATTTTTTCAAACAGCAGTCCTGCGGCAGCCCAGCAGGGCGCATAGTCCAGGCGGATGACCCCTTTGCAGTTTAATTTTGCATTGCTGTAGTCCCATGGGCAGGCATTGTGCTTTTTTAAAAGAGAGCCGCTGACAAATTCACAGAAAAAGATGCCTGCGGCATAAACGGAGCCGCGCAGATAAGCGGGAAGTACCTTTATCTGCTTATAAACGGAAGGGATAAAGGCAGCAAGTCCGTAAATCGGAAACATCCAGACGGAAGTACGGCAGAGCAGCCGTTTGTCCTTTGTGTGGTCCTTTAAGGAGCCGAGACCTGTCCAGAAACATTCGATACACCAGCCAATCAGACCGCAGCGGCAGAAGTCAAGGCTGAAACGCCGTGCGGCGGGAAGGGGAAGAAAGCGCATAAAAAACCTCCTGCTTGTTCTTTTGCCATAGTATTTGTAAGCGGTAAGGAACTATGCAGGAGGTTTTTGGCTATTACCGGTAGACAGAAAAATGACTGTCAGAAAGCAGGGAAAAGGCACGGTCAAGCGAATCCTTGTCATAAAATTCGATACGGAGCGCACCTTGCTCATAAGCACGATTATGCACGATGCCGATATTTTTCATGCTGATGCCATGACCTGCTAAGATAGTGGCAAAGGTTGCAATCGCGCCTGCCTCGTCCCGTAAGTCCGCATGCAGGACGAAAGCTTCGGGAAGTACACCCTTGCGCTCCTGCAGAGTGCTCCGGAAGCTGCCTGCTTCGGAAAAAAGAGAATGTACTGCCGCCTTATCTGCATGGGAAAGAGCGGTTTCTGCTTCGCTCAGCAGGGAAATGTAGCGGCGCAGTACCGGAAGTACAGCCGTTGTATTTGCGGACAGGATGCTTTCCCAGAGCGCAGGAGAGGAAGAAGCAATGCGGGTAATATCCTTAAAGCCGCCTGCCGCTAACAAGCGCATCGTATCGGCATCCTTTGAGGTGCGCACCAGATTGACAAGCTGTGCTGCAATCAGGTGCGGTACATGGCTGATTGCGGCAACAGCAATATCATGCTCCTGCGGGGCAAGCAGAACAGGAATGGAGCGGAGTTTCTTTACCAGAGAAAGAAAGCGGTCTGCCTTTTCCTGCGGAACATTCTCAGACATCGTGACAGCATAATAAGCGTTCTCTAAAAGAAGCGCATTGCTGTTTGCAAATCCGGTACGCTCAGAGCCGGTCATAGGATGTCCGCCGATAAAATCTGCCGAAAGACCAGCCTGCTCTGCTGCGATATGAATGCCGGATTTTACGCTGCCGACATCTGTGAGAATAGCGTCCGGACGAAGGATGCCCTTTAATTGCGGCAGATATTCGATGTTTTTGTCGACCGGCGCACACAGAAAAATATAATCGCAGTCACGGAATGCCTCCAGGGAAAATACTATGTCATCTGCTACATTTGCCTCCACGGCGCCGCGGAGGTCTTCCGAAAGCTCCGGTCTTCTGGAATAGGCAATCATGCGGCTGTCAGGGAACGTTTCGCGGAGCGCTCTGGCAAGCGAGCCTCCGATCAGGCCGAGACCGATAAATCCAAACTGTTCGTTCATTTTGTGTCTCCTTATGCAAGAGGTTTTCCCATCAGCGCGGCAACCGGACGAAGCGTGTTGCAAAGCTCTTCAAACTGAGGGAAAGTAAGCGACTGCGGACCGTCGGAAAGTGCCTTTTCCGGGTGCGGATGGGTTTCAATCATCAGACCGTCTGCCCCGGCGGCTACAGCGGCAAGTGCAAGCGGTTTTACATAATCGCGGACACCGGTAGCGTGGCTCGGGTCTACGATAATCGGAAGGTGGCTCTTGGAACGGATGACCGGCACAGCACTTAAATCTAACGTATTGCGGGTTGCCGTTTCAAAGGTACGGATTCCGCGCTCGCAGAGTACGACATTCGGATTGCCTTCGGCAAGAATATACTCGGCAGCATTCAGCCACTCTTCAATCGTAGCGGACAAGCCGCGCTTTAACAAGACAGGAAGCTTAGTTTTTCCGGCTTCTTTTAAAAGGAAAAAGTTCTGCATGTTTCTGGCGCCGATTTGCAGCATGTCCACATACTTTACGGCGGCATCTATGGCAGCCTGGCTGGTAACCTCGCAGACAACCGGAAGCCCCGTGGCTTCCCTTGCCTCCTTCATCAGCCGGAGTCCGTCCTCTTCCATGCCCTGGAAAGAATAAGGAGAGGTACGCGGTTTGTAAGCCCCGCCGCGCAGAATCTGTGCGCCTGCTTTCTTTATGGCAACTGCGGTCTCCATGACCTGTTCCGCAGATTCCACGGCACAAGGTCCTGACATAATGACGAGGTTGTTTCCGCCGATGCTTGTATTGCCCACTTTTACGATGGTCGGTTCGGGATGGAACTTTTTATTTGTGAGCTTATAGCTTTCCGTAACCGGAAGGATGCGGTCGACGCCTTCTGCAATTTCCAGGTTCTTATCGGCTAATGCGGTCTTGTCGCCGACAACGCCGATAATCGTGACCTCATGTCCGGTGGAAAGATGGGTCTCCAGTCCGTTTTGGCGGATAAAGTTTACAATATGGTCAATGGCCGCCGCACTGGCGTCCGGTTTCATAATAATAATCATGGTTGGTATCTCCTGTATGAAAAATTAGTCGGAAGACACAGGCTTCCGACTCTATTGTACCGCGGTTTTGCAGTTCTGTCAACGCTTTTTTGCTTTAAAGCGTAACGGTTTAAAGCGGAAACTCAAACGTTTTTCCGGGCTTCCGCCTTCCGCTGCCGGTTCTGTATGGAACTGCCGCTCGAAGTACAGCGGCTTACAAGCGGAGGGCATTTTTCCTGTGAGGGGAATATGGCTGTTTTATTTTTGCAGGCGCAACGCTCCACCGGACTTCCTCTAAGTACCGCTAAGCCGCTCGGGGGCGTCCTCGCGCCTAAACGGTACTAAGAGGCGATTCCGCCTGCGCTAAATACGCGGTCCTTCGGACAAATGCAACAATAAGACAGCCATATTCCCTTTGCAGGCAGATATTCCGCCTGCCTGTAAGTCACTGCCCTTTGTGCGACAGCGCCATTTTTAAGTGCTTCAGGGAAAGTGGAAACTCGGAAAAAGTTATAGTTTGCATATGGGAAAAAATGTGTTAGAATAATTCAAGAGAAGGGAGACTGTATGAAAGATTTTTTACCGATTTGCAGAGAAGATATGGAACGGCGCGGCTGGGAGCAGTGCGATTTTGTATATATTACCGGAGATGCTTATGTGGACCATACCTCCTTCGGGCCTGCGATTATCAGCAGGGTATTAGAAAGCCACGGCTATAAGGTCGGAATCATTTCGCAGCCGGACTGGAAGGACGAGCAGAGCGTGCAGGTGCTTGGGGAGCCGCGGCTCGGGTTTTTAGTGTCTGCCGGGAATATGGATACGATGGTAAACCACTATACGGTGGCAAAGAAGCGGCGCGCGCAGGATGCCTATACGCCGGGAGGCGTGATTGGGAAACGTCCTGACCGGGCAACGATTGTATACTGTAACCTGCTCCGACGTGTCTATAAAAAGAAGCCGGTGATTATCGGAGGGATTGAGGCGTCCTTACGCCGTCTGGCGCATTATGACTACTGGTCGGACAGCGTAAAGCGTTCGATTCTTTTGGATTCCGGCGCGGATTTGATTTCCTACGGGATGGGGGAGCGTTCTGTCGTAGAGATTGCGGATGCCCTGGAGGCCGGGATTGCAATAAAAGACATTACGTTTGTGGCAGGGACGGTGTACCGGACCGATTCGCCGGAGAAGATATACGATGCGGTTTTTCTGCCGGATTACAAGACGATAAAGGAGGATAAGCGGGAGTTTGCAAAAAGCTTTTATACCCAGTACTGCAACACCGACCCGTTTTCCGGAAAGCGTCTGGCAGAGAAGTATAAGGAAAAGGAGTATGTGGTGCAGAATCCGCCGGCTCTTCCTCTTTCGCAGGAGGAAATGGACCGGGTGTATTCCCTGCCGTATATGCGTACCTATCATCCGTCCTATGAGACGCTTGGGGGGATTCCGATTATAAATGAGCTGAAATTCAGTCTTGCCAGCAGCCGCGGGTGCTTTGGCGGATGCAGTTTCTGCGCCCTGACGTTTCATCAGGGGCGGATTATCCAGACAAGGAGCCATGAGTCCCTGATAGAAGAGGCGCGTCTGATGACATGGGAGCCGGACTTTAAGGGTTACATTAACGATGTGGGAGGTCCTACCGCGAATTTCCGTGCGCCTTCTTGTGAAAAGCAGCTCACGAAGGGGGTCTGCCGGGATAAACAGTGTCTGTTTCCGGAACCTTGCCGGAATTTGAAAATCAGCCATGAGGATTATCTGGCGCTTTTGCGGAAATTGCGGGAGCTGCCGGGAGTAAAAAAGGTCTTTATCCGTTCCGGTATCCGGTATGACTATCTGATTTATGATAAGGACAGGACATTTCTGCGGGAGCTGTGTGAACACCATGTCAGCGGGCAGCTGAAGGTAGCGCCGGAGCATATCTGTGATACCGTATTGAAACGGATGGGAAAGCCGGGCAGGGCAGTATACGAGGAGTTCCTTAAGGAGTATAAAAAGATGAATGCGAGGCTTGGAAAGGAGCAGTATGTGGTGCCGTATCTGATGTCCTCCCATCCTGGCTCTACAATGAAGGAGGCCGTGGAGCTGGCAGAATATCTGCGGGACCTCGGCTATATGCCGGAGCAGGTACAGGATTTTTATCCGACACCGTCTACCATATCCACCTGCATGTATTATACCGGACTTGACCCAAGGACGATGGAGCCGGTGTATGTTCCGAAGTCGCCGCATGAAAAAGCCATGCAGCGGGCACTGATACAGTACCGGAATCCGAAAAATTATGACCTGGTAAAAGAAGCGCTGCATCTGGCACACCGGGAAGACCTGATCGGATTTGATAAAAAATGCCTGATACGTCCGAGAAGGAAGGAGCCTTTGCCGGAGACGGGAAAGTCCGGCAGGAAGGCAGCAATGACGGGAACACCGGCTTCTGCCGGGAAGAAGGGTTCTGCCGCCGCTTCCAAAAAGAAAACGATACGGAATGTTCATAAAAAGAATCGGACTACGGTTCCGAAGTAAGGAGGCAGCTATGTTTTCCATGTTTTATCCGGATGAGGACATCGGGTCGGCTTATGAGGCAGACTATGAGGGGCTGTATCAGAAGGGCTTCCGGGGGATTATTTTTGACATTGACAATACTTTGGTAGAGCATGGGGCAAAGGCAGACAAACGCTCTGCGGCGCTGTTAGAGCGTCTCCGGAGAATCGGTTACGCGGTCTGTTTTCTGTCAAATAATAAGGAGCCGCGTGTCAAAAGCTTTGCCGGGGCATTCGGCGCGGCGTATATCGCTAAGGCGGGTAAGCCGAAAAAGGAAGGGTATGAGGCTGCCATGAAGAGAATGGGAGTCACAAGAGAGCAGACAATCGCTGTCGGAGATCAGATTTTTACGGATATCTGGGGTGCAAACCGTGCCGGAATCTATACCATACTGGTCAAGCAGATTGGAAAAAAAGAAGAAATCCAGATTGTATTGAAACGGTATTTCGAGCGGATTGTGCTTTGTTTTTACCGGAGAAGCCGTAAAAAGAAAGGGAGCGCAGGATGAAAAAGGAAGCTGTAATATTAATTGGTTTTATGGGCTGTGGAAAAAGTACGATAGGAAGAAAGCTCGCGGGCATGCTCGGCTATCCGTTTCTGGATACGGATACCTTAATTGAGGAATACTGCGGAAAGCAGATTCCGGCGATTTTTGCAGAGGACGGGGAGGCAGCGTTCCGGCAAGCGGAAACGGAGGTGCTGTGCCGACTGAAGGAGGAGGCAGGGAACTGCGTGATTGCCACCGGGGGCGGAATGCCGTTAAAAGAAGAAAATGTGCGTTATATGCGTGAAATCGGTACGGTCTTTTTTTTGGAAGCGGAAATAGAAACGATACTCGAACGCCTGAAACATGATACCCAGCGTCCGCTTGCGTCCGGAGAGGACAGGGAGCAGAGACTGAGGCGTCTGTATGCGGAGCGTCTGCCGGTTTATAAGGCAGCAGCAGAGGTCTGTATCAATACGGAGGGCAGAGGCTTTTATGATATTCTGCAGGAACTGGAGCAGTATATAGGAAAGAATACCGGAGCACAAAGTGCAGAAAGTTAAGTATGGGAGAGAAGAAGGAGGAAAGGTATGAAGCTATTGATTATTAACGGACCGAATATTAATTTTCTGGGAATCCGTGAGCCGGAGCAATATGGAACCGAAACCTATGAGACACTTTGCAAAAGGCTCCGGGAACGGGCGGCAGCGGCAGGAGACGAGCTGTGCATTTTCCAGAGCAACAGCGAGGGAGCGCTTATCGACCGTATCCAGGAGGCGTACCGGGATAAAACCGAAGGAATTATTATTAATCCGGGCGCGTATACGCATTACAGCTATGCCATCCGCGATGCGCTTGCGTCCGTTCCTGTTCCAAAGATTGAGGTGCATATTTCCAATGTCCATAAGCGCGAGGAGTTCCGGAATATTTCCGTGACTGCGCCGGTGTGCGACGGTCAGATTATCGGTCTTGGAACAAAGGGTTATCTTTATGCAATGGAGGCATTAAAGGAGATGCAGGGCGGCGCTAAATCGTAATATGACAAGGCAAATCCGAATTTTTTTAAAATTAGTATTGAAAAAAGTGTCAGAGTGCGATAAACTAAGTAGTAGTGAATTCTAAGGAGGATTTTTTATGATTTCTGCAGGCGATTTTAGAAACGGCATTACGCTTGAGATTGAAGGCAATGTATACCAGGTAATTGAGTTTCAGCATGTAAAGCCGGGAAAAGGCGCTGCGTTCGTGAGAACAAAGTTAAAGAATATTAAGAGCAGTGGTGTTGTAGAGAAGACGTTCCGTCCGACGGAGAAGTTCCCGGCAGCACATATTGAGAGAGCAGATATGCAGTATTTGTATTCTGACGGTGAGATGTACCACTTTATGGATGTAGATACGTTTGACCAGATTGCAATGACCGGAGATCAGGTCGGCGATTCGTTAAAGTTCGTTAAGGAAAATGAGATGGTAAAGATGCTTTCCCATAACAAGCAGGTATTTGCAATCGAGCCGCCGTTGTTTGTCGAGCTTATGATTACCGAGACGGAGCCGGGCTTTAAGGGCGATACGGCAACCGGCGCTTCCAAGCCGGCAGTCGTTGAGACTGGCGCGACCGTATATGTACCGCTGTTTGTCGAGCAGGGTGAGACCATCCAGATTGATACCAGGACCGGCGAATATATGAAGCGTATGTAATGTAATTTTGAGGGACTGCGGCAAAAGCGCGGTCCTTTTTTCATTATGGAGAAAAGTGATATGATAAGAAAGGCGGAAGTACAGGACATATCCCGGATAGCAGAGATTATTGTATTTGGAAAAAGGGTTGTGTACAGGGCAATATTTCAGAATGATGTCGTATCATTTTGTGAACTGCAGGTAATCCATAGTGTGGAAGAATACCGCAGAAATCCGCTGCTGCTTGAAAATATGCTTGTTTATGACGACGGGATTCTGAAAGGGGTTATAAACCGGAAGCTTCAGGAGGATGAGATAGAAGTTTCTGAGTTTTATGTAGAGCCTTTTTTTAAAAGAAAAGGAATTGGAGGCAGACTGCTTCAGACGGTGATTGCAGAAGCTCGCGTGGCAAATAAAAGGCGAATATTTTTGTGGGTAGTGAAGGATAATTTATCTGCAAGAAAATTTTATGAAAAAAACGGGTTCAGGGAAAACGGGGAAACACGGCTTATTGAAGGAACCTCAAAGACGGATATCTGTTATGAATTGATGTTAAATGAAGTGTAATTGCCAAGGGCTTGAGAGCCTGTAACGTCCCGGTTAAGAAGTTTTTTGATTTTTCGGAAAAGCCTTCCATGTATAAGCGTCTGACGGTGCGGAATACTAAAAAAGCAACTTTAAGATTGCATTGATGCGCAAAAAGGAGGTTCTTATGAAAAAGAAAATAGCATGTCTGACAGCAGTATGCTGTATGATGTCATTTTTCCTGATGGCGTGTGCTTGTTCTGAAGATACGCAAAACGGCGGAGACATTTCCCCGACCGGGACGCAGGGAAGTGTTACACCGGGCGGACAGGATATTTCTCCGACCAACATGCCGAGTCCTGGCGGAATAACCGGAGGCGATAATGTGAACGGCGGAACAGGGACAAACGGCGGAACCGGAACCAATGGCGGAACCGGTATCAATGGCGGCGACAACAATACCGATATCAATAATCCGGACACCGGGAATAACGGAAATAATGGAAACAACGGTGGTACTGGTATAATCGGCGACATCGGAAACGGTGTAAACGACGTGATGGACGGAATTGGAGATGCGGTAAATGATGTTACCGGAGGCAACAGCGGCAACACCGGAACGAATGGCGGCGCAGCCGGCGGTGCTGGTGCCGGAGCCGGACGATAAGCCTGCAGGCTATAGCGGACAGGCAGAAGAAAAAGAGGATATCCTGAAAGTCTGTTATGGCTTGAGGGATACCCTCTTTTTTCTTATTTTCTTATTGATAAAAAATACCATATTGTGTCAGTGCCTGCAAGGTAGTTTAAGACAAGAATTGTTAAGACAAGAAGAGATTGTTTTGCTATACTACATAGTGTAGCAGCTACAAAACAAGCGAAAGGAGGCGAAAGCTTGAACGGCTTTTCCCAAATAAGCGGAGCTTTAAAATACATCGACGAGCATTTGGATGAATCAGTAACCCTTGACGTGCTGTCAGAGAAATTTTTTCTTTCTCCTTTTTATTTTCATAAACTGTTTTCCGTAATCGTCGGAAAATCATTAGCGGCTTATATACGGGACAGGCGGGTTCTTTATGCATGCAAACAGCTTTGTAATACCGAAAAGACCATTTTGGATATTGCTTTAGACTGTGGCTTTCATTCGGCGCCGTCTTTTTCAAGGACGTTTAAGGAGGTGCAAGGGATATCTCCGCGCGAATACAGAGCTTACGGGTATCAGCCGGTTTTCATAACCGCAGATGAATTAATTATGAAATTTACCAACCGATTGAAAGGAGGAATTTTTTTGAATCCCAATATTATAAAACGTGGCACAATGCTCATTGCCGGAGCGCATGGTGATGGAAACAAAACAGGAGAGGTGTGGAATGCATTTGAAAGGTTATGTAAGGAAAAGCCGCTTAAGAACGCTTTGTCTGAGAACGGATATGAAATAAGAGTATGTGAAGGCGATAAATGTACGGTGTATGTGGGCTATTCTGTCCCGGATAAAGACCATATAGACCCTGCTTATTCTGTATTTGAATTGCCTGCATCAAAATATGCTTCTTTTGATGTATATGTGTCCAATGGATATGAGAGCGAAAACAATGCGATGGATGAGTGGCTGAAAACGAATGACGAAGGTTATTCTGAACGGCTTCTGAATGGAAATGCACAGTATTGCGTCGAGTATTATGATGAACGCTTTCATGGAGATGAAGCAAACTCCATAGTTGAAATTTGGATTCCGATTGAAAAAAACGAATCATAGTTCATTCTCAAGGGGGCTGTCGCGTTCCATGCGACAGTCCCTTTTCTTTGTATTACAAAAAAATCCGGTAAATAAGAGCATCTGTGTATTCTGTTTCGATATGGTGCGGATAGCCGCAGGCAGAGAGTACCCGGAGCGAAGCGACATTTGTTTTCTTGATTTTTGCGGTTACAGAAGGCGTACCCAGGGCTTTTGCGTAGGAAAGCAGCGCCGGAACACATTCTTTGGCATATCCGTTTTTCTGATAAGGTGTATCGATAAGGTAGCCGAGGGAGTATCCGGTGTTTTCCTCTTCTGAAGGAGAGAAACCGGCGCGTCCGACCAGCCGGCCGGTGCTTTTTTCGTAAATTCCCCAAAGCGCAAGGTCAAAAAAAGGATAGACAAAGGAAAGATAGGCGTCATGCTTTTCTTTTTCCGTCCCATAGTCAGAGAGCGGTTCGTTCAGACCCTCAGTGTGTTCTGGTTTTTTGCACATAGCAAACACGGCAGGGAAGTCCTCTTTGGTAAACTCACGTACCAGGAGCCGCTCTGTCGTTAAGATTTCTGCCGGTTCGCCGAGCGCATGGGCATGGGTACGGCGCAGATAAGCGGCGTCGGCGGATGCGAAGCTTTCTAACAGCGCGTAGGCGCGGGATAAGTCCTGGGCGCCGGAATTCGGGTTTACAAAGCCGATGCACGGAATCCCGGCGGCTTTTGCCGCCATTGTGCCGACAGTGGAATCTTCAATGACAAGACATTCCCTTGCAGAAAGTCCAAGCTCCTTTGCAGCGAGCAGAAAAATGTCCGGGGCGGGTTTCGGATTTGGAAGATTTGCTCCGGAAACAAGTGCCGTAAACATACCGGCAATGCCAAACTCTTCTGCGACCTGCCGGATAACCGGAAGTGAGGAAGAGGAGGCAATGGCTAAGGAAAGACCGGATTCCTTCAGGTGTTTGATAAAGGAAACGACATGCGGTACCTGCGGATGTCCGTTTTTGGCAAAAAGCTCCGTCAAAAGTACGTTGCTTTCCTGCAAAAGCTCTTCCGGGGTACGGCTGATTTCAGGATATCTGTGAAGAGCATCTTCAAAAAGCTTAATGGCAGGTCTGCCAATAAAATCGTAGCAGTATGATAAATCTGTAGAAATTCCCAAACGCTCTAAAACCTTTTGTGCCGCTGCTGCATGAACCGGTTCGGTATCGGTGATAACGCCGTCCATATCAAAAATGACTCCTTTGAGCATAGCTGTTCTCCCTTTGCTTGTTTTTCCCAGTTTAGCATATGGAGACAGTTTCGTAAAGAGGAGGTAAGCTGGCAGGACAAGGAAAACGGAAAAAAGTAAAAAAAATCACAAAAAGCACTTGATTATCTTGGCATTTTGTGTTTTCCTATTAGTATGGATTTGGCTTGAGAAAAAAAGCATTTTCCTGTTTGATTTCACTGAAAGGCTGGTAAGAGGTATTATGAAAAAGGTAGTAAAATTTGGTGGAAGTTCACTTGCAAGTGCGGAGCAGTTTAAAAAAGCAGGGGAGATTATCCGTGCGGAGGAAAGCCGCAGGTATGTCGTGCCATCCGCACCGGGGAAGCGTCATGGAAAGGATACGAAAGTAACGGATATGCTGTATGCATGCTATGCGCGTGCAGAGGCAGGGGAGGATTTTTCCAAGGAGCTTGCAGAAATTGAGGCACGTTACAATGAGATTATCAAAGGGCTGGGTTTGACGCTCTCCCTAAAGGACGAGTTTGAGGTAATCCGGAAGAACTTTACGTTAAAGGCCGGCTCTGATTATGCAGCTTCCCGCGGCGAATATTTGAATGGCCGTATTATGGCAGCGTATCTGGAGTATGAGTTTATTGATGCGGCAGAAGTGATTTTTTTCCACGAGGATGGTAGTTTTAATGCGGAAAAGACCGATACCGTGCTTTCCAAACGTCTGGCTAAGGTGGAGCGTGCCGTCGTGCCGGGCTTTTACGGTGCAAAGAAGAGCGGCGAGGTAAAGACGTTTTCCCGCGGAGGCTCTGATATTACCGGTTCGATTGTGGCAAAAGCAGCAAAGGCAGATTTATATGAGAACTGGACCGATGTTTCCGGTTTTCTTGTAGCCGACCCGCGCATTATTGACAATCCGAAGGCAATTACGACGATTACTTATAAGGAGCTCCGCGAGCTTTCTTATATGGGAGCGGGCGTACTCCACGAGGATGCGATTTTTCCTGTCAGGAAAGAAGGGATTCCGATTAACATCCGGAATACGAACTGTCCGGATGATGAGGGAACGATGATTGTCGAGAGCACCTGCCGTACACCGGAATATACGATTACCGGAATCGCGGGAAAGAAAGGCTTTGTGGCAATCAATATCGAGAAGGATATGATGAACTCGGAGGTCGGGTTCGGACGTAAGGTGCTGCAGGCATTTGAGGAGAATGATATTTCCTTTGAGCATGTTCCGTCGGGTATCGATACCATGACGGTATTTGTGCATCAGCCGGAGTTTGAAGGAAAGGAGCAGTCCGTACTTGGAGCAATCCATCGTCTTGCAGCTCCGGATTCCATCGACCTGGAGGCTAATCTGGCGTTGATTGCAGTTGTGGGCCGCGGCATGAAGTCGAACCGTGGTGTGGCAGCGCGTATTTTTGCGGCTCTGGCACACAGCAACATCAACATAAAGATGATTGACCAGGGCTCGAGTGAGTTGAATATTATTATCGGTGTGCGCAACGAGGATTTTGAACTGGCGATTAAAGCGATTTACGATATTTTTGTATCAGTAGCGCTTTAATACATAAAGAGGAAAATAAGAAAAAAGAAAGCGGGGTATCAGAATGAAAATTCAGAATGTAACAGACGCAGCGTTCAAAAAGTACGGTAAGGTAATAACCGGAATCGATTTTTCGGATATGATTGCGGTGATGAAGCAGAAAGAAATTCCGGCAGAGGTTGTATACGAGCCGGCGCTTCCGGAGTTAGAGGCATGCGCTTCTGCAAAGGATCTTTCCGTAAGCGTTTATGGCGGGATGCCGATTCAGGTCGGTCATTGCAGCGGCAATAATAACAAGCTGAATGCCGTAGAGTACCACAGGGATTCCGAAGTCAATATTTCTGTTGACGGTATGGTTCTTTTGCTTGGGAAGGAAGAGGATATCGAGGACGATTACACCTATGACACTTCTAAAATCGAGGCATTTTTCGTACCGGCAGGTATGGCGGCAGAGCTTTATGCAACGACGCTTCACTATGCGCCGTGCAATTCTGAAAGCACCGGCTTCCGCGGTATTGTAGTGCTTCCGAAGGGAACGAACTATGATTTGACCGTAAAGCCTGACAAGACGCCGGAAGATAAGCTTATGACCGCAGTTAATAAGTGGCTGATTGCACATGAAGATGCAAAAATTGCAGGTGCGTTTAACGGTTTAAAGGGAGAGAACATTACGCTGTAAGGGGGCATTTATTGAAATAATTGACAAAAGGAGGAAAAATGTGTTATTGTAAGAGAGTAGGAGAAAGCGGACTTACGGAATTGTAAGGATGTAAGAGGTGGGAGTAAGAAGAGGGAAATCTGCAAAGGAAAACGGAGTTTCTCTTAAGACAGGATTTGGAAGGTTACCCCCGGCTGCAATGCTTTGGCTGCAGCCGGGGGTGTTTTTTATATAAAGGCAAAAATGAAATACAAAAAGGAGAGTGGTGTTATGGGAAAAAGACTTCGGGAATCCAAAAGGAAACGGAGAAGCTTCCGGAGAATTGCTGCATTGCTGCTGGCAGTGTGCATCAGTACAGGCAGTCTGCCATGGACAGGGTATGCCGGGAGCATAGGAAAGAAGGAAAACGCATATTCAGGGAACCCGGGAGACAGCCTGTCCGGTGAAAGCCAGGATATTGTCCGCGGCTTCGGGAGCAAAATCAAGGACAAAAAGCAGAAAGAACTAAAGGTCAGGGTAAACCACGGGAATCAGGGAATCTGGAACGGGAAAGCGTGGAACTTGCAGATGATACAGGCAGGGACAGCGAAAAGTCCGGAGGAATCTGCCCGGAAGATAAAGGTTGCGGTTATTGACTCTGGCATCAACTTTAGCACCGACCTCCCGGTCGCAGTACGGAAAAACTTTATCCCGGGAGATGAACCAAAGGTACTTTACGAGGACATAAGCGGGCACGGGACCGCGGTTGCAGGGATTATTGCGGCACTGGATAATGCTGAGGGGATTACCGGTATCAATCCGGACGTGGAGCTTTACTCGGCACGTGTATTGGACGGGAACCTGGAAGCTACGGCAGGACGGATTGCAGAGGCAATCGACTGGGCGGTAGAGCAGGATGTGGACATCATCAACATGAGCTTCGGGCTTGCAAAGAACGTAAAAGAGCTGGAGGAAGCGGTTGAGAGAGCCGCAGAAGCAGGCATCCTGTTAGTGGCGGCGGCAGGAAACGGGGAGACCGTTGCCTACCCTGCGGCATATGATGAGGTAATTGCAGTCGGCTCTGTCACGGCAGAAGGGCTTGCGGCAGAGGGAAGTGCCGGAGGCGAGGCGCTGGAACTGATGGCGCCGGGGGAGAATATCCTCTCCAGTGGCATCTTCGGCGGCGTTACCGGTGTGTCCGGCACAAGCATGGCAGCGCCGCATGTGACAGGGGCGGCTTCCATCCTGATGGAGCTAAACCCGGAAATGCCTGCAGATTACATACGGATGCTGTTAAACTACAGTGCCAACCTGTACGGTACCCCGGACGAATACGGGAATGGGGTACTTGACTTAGGGTATGCGGTTGAGATAAACGATAAGTTTAAAAAGCTCTATGGGAAGTATATTAGTAAAGCGGAAAAGAACGAAGAGAAAAAGGAGAAGCAGAAGGAAAAGTTCTGGGGCGAGGTCTTAAAGACGATACCGGAAAATGAAAAAG
>CAJTLU010000002.1:0-253336 GCA_910577175.1 uncultured Lachnospiraceae bacterium
ATTAGCACGATTTTTGCAAATTTTCCCTGTAATGAAGTGCGGTACTTCATTACACAGAATAAGCCTGTCAACCACAGTATGCCCGCTTTCAGAGAGGGTTATACCGGAGGGGTGACGGACAGGAGAGGAGGGATTGCAGATGGGAACCACACTATTTGGACACAACCGTGCTGCGTATGAGGCAGCACTTGACCTGATGGAAAAAACGGGGAAGGCGGCGGTTATCCACCCGACCGGGACGGGAAAGTCGTTTATTGCTTTCTGCCTGTGTGAGGAACATCCGGAACGTACTGTCTGCTGGCTTTCTCCCTCCGGATATATTTTTAAGGTGCAGGAGGAGAACTGGGTTGCCGCGGGAGGGAGCAGACTTCCGAATCTCCGCTTTTTTACCTATGCCAAGCTCTTACTGATGGAACCAGAAGAACTTTCCGGAATAAAGCCGGATTACATTGTCCTTGATGAGTTCCACCGCTTAGGCGGGAAAATGTGGGGCGAGGGGGTAAGACGGCTCCGGGAGCTTTACCCGGAGGTTCCCCTACTAGGACTTTCCGCTACGAATATCCGGTATCTGGATAACCAAAGGGACATGGCGCAGGAGCTGTTTGACGGAAACATTGCATCTTCTATGTCGCTTGGGGAAGCCATCGTACGGGGGATTTTGAACCCACCGAAATATGTGCTTTCAGTGTACTCCTGGCAGAAGGAACTGGAGCAGTATGAGGAAAGGGTTTATAACGCAAAAAGCAGAGCAGTGAAGGAAAAAGCCGGGAAGTATTTGGATGCGCTCCGCCGGGCACTGGAAAGGGCAGACGGTCTTCCGGAAATTTTTCAGAAGCACCTGCCGGACAGGCAGGGGAAGTACATAGTATTCTGTGCAGGCTTAAAGCATATGCAGGAAATGATGAAAAAGGTGCCGGAGTGGCTTGCAGAGATAGATAGAGCCCCCCGTATTTATCCGGTCTTTTCGGAGGAGCCGGAGGCAGATAAAAATCTTGCGGCATTCCGGGCAGAAGACAGCGCTCACCTGAAGCTTTTGTTCTGTATCGATATGCTCAATGAGGGAATCCATGTGGAGGACATAAGCGGCGTGTTTTTGCTGCGCCCGACGGTCTCTCCTGTCATCTATAAACAGCAGGTTGGGCGTGCCCTGTCCGCAGGTAAGAAAAAGGATGCGGTGATTTTTGATATTGTTCTTAATATTGAGAATCTGTGCAGTATCGGAGCAGTCGAGGAGGAAATGAGGACGGTTATGACCTGTTACCAGTCCCAGGGAAGGACAAAGGAAATTATCAACGGGGAGTTCCAGGTCATAGACGAGGTAAAGGACTGTGTACGCCTGTTTCAGAAGTTAAATGAAACGCTGGGCGCCTCATGGGAACTGATGTATGAGGCAGCAACGCGTTATTATAACGAACACGGAGACCTTCTGGTGCCGAAGCGCCATATGACGGAGGAGGGACTTTCCCTCGGGGCATGGATTGCAACGCAGCGGCGGGTGTATGCCGGAAAAGCAGACGGCGTACTGACGGAAAACCAGATAGAACGGCTTTCCGCTATCGGTATGCGCTGGCAGAGCGCAAAGGATGTGGCATGGGAGAAAAATTATGCCGCAGCAAAAAGGTATTATCAGGAACAAGGGAATCTCCTGGTGAACATCGGAGAGAACGACTACTGTGGGGTAGCGCTCGGAAAATGGATTGCACAGCTCCGTTCTTATAAAAAGAGCAATACCCGCTCTGCTTATCTTTCACCGGAACGGGTGGCAGCACTGGACGCCATCGGTATGGTGTGGGATGTGCCTGCCTACTGCTGGGAACAGAACTACCATGCAGCGGAGCAGTATTACCGGGAGCATGGCAGCCTTCTTATGGCACATGATTATGTAGATAAAGAAGGAGTCTGCCTTGGGGCATGGCTTTCCAAAATGCGCATGGCAAGAGGAAAGGAAAACTATCGCGGAGCAACGCTGACAGAGGAACAAATCAGGCGTCTGGACGCCCTCGGTATGGAATGGGGCTCCAGGCATGACGCGGTATGGGAGGAAGCCTATAAGGAAGCATGTCGTTACCGGGAGGAGCATGGAAATCTGGAGATTCCCGCTACCTATATCACAGAAGGAGGCTACCGGCTGGGGAAATGGCTCCGCCATCAAAGGGATGCGTCCAGAGAGGGCAGGCTTTCTGCGGAGCGCAAGGAAAAGCTTTCTGCTATCGGCATGGTATGGGAGGGAAAGTGGAAGTTATCCGGAGTGGAGAGAATGGCATAAACGGAAGGAAAGAACGGGGTATGAAAAAGGCGGTTCATAAGGCAGTTATAAGATTTGCAATATTTGTAAATATTATGTTAGTAACGTTGCCCTTTGCCTTTTGTTGGTTTTGGAGTTATGCGGATGGAATTGTGATGCCATATTATCGCCGGGGAAACTTCCTGCTGATTGCCTTGTTTGTTTTACTTTATATTGTATTTGGACGTACCTATGACGCATTTTTAATTTCCTATTATCCGTTTTTGGAAATGCTGTGTAGTCAGGCAATTGCCCTATTGATGTCAGACCTGATTATGTACATTGTAATTTCGCTGCTTAGCCTGGGATTTGTAAATGTGTGCTATCTGTTGATTACTTTTGGAGTACAGCTGTCTGTGACAGCATTTTGGTGTCTGATGACACGGAAATTGTATTTTACCATGGTAAATCCGAAACTGACTGCGGTCATTTATGATGAACAGCCTGATGTAGGGGAACTAATTAAAAAATATAGATTAGGGAGGAAGTTTAATGTCGTAAGGGTAGCTACGGTGAAAGATTGTATGGACGGTCAGATGACGATACTGGAGGGAATGGA
The DNA here is from genome assembly GCA_910577175.1 of uncultured Lachnospiraceae bacterium. Lineage (GTDB taxonomy): Bacteria > Bacillota > Clostridia > Lachnospirales > Lachnospiraceae > SIG307. Next base: position 2,844 of record CAJTLU010000002.1, read on the forward strand.
GGTTGTATTTGTATGCGGGGTTCACAGCCATGACCGAAATATAATTTTGAAATATTGTATTGGGAATAATATACGGTTGTTTGTGATACCACGTGTGGGAGACGTACTTATGAGTAGTGCGAAAAGGGTACATATACTTCATCTCCCGATGTTGATGGTGGAGAGGTACAGTCCTTCTGTCGGATACCTTTTTTTTAAACGGATGTTTGATATTGTGTTTTCTGTGACGGTGCTATTTCTCGCTTCGCCGCTAATGATACTTACGGCTGTCGCAATTAAATTGTATGACGGAGGACAGGTTTTTTACCGACAGTGCAGGCTGACCAAAGATGGAAAATGCTTTTTTATCTTGAAATTCCGAAGTATGCGGGTCGATGCAGAAGAAAACGGAGTGCAGCTTTGTTCGGGCGGTGAGGATGACAGAGTTACCCCTGTAGGGAGGGTAATCCGCAGGCTTCATATTGACGAACTGCCGCAGATGCTTAACATAGTTTCGGGCTCTATGTCGGTAGTAGGTCCACGTCCGGAACGTCCGGAACTTGAGGAGCAATACTTAAAAGAACTTCCAGAGTTCCGGCTGCGCTTGCAGGCAAAGGCGGGACTTACCGGGTATGCACAGGTTTACGGAAAATATAATACAACACCATATGATAAATTACAGATGGATTTGATGTATATTTCCAATCCGGGAATATTGGAAGATCTTCGCATTGTATTGGCGACCATAAAGGTATTATTTTTGCCGGAAAGCGGAGAAATTCTTACAAAGCGGCAGGCGGTAATATCAGAGCTGGCGGCAGGAGAAGAGAAAGAGAAGGAAAAGGAGAAATGAAAGCAGATAAAAAAGACAAAGACGTTGTAGGAATAATTGCCTTTTCAGAAGAACGGTGCATTATGTGTGGAGCGGTTATTCCGGAAGGAAGGCAGATATGTATGGAATGTGAAACGCGGGTTATGCAGGAAACGGTAAAAGAGAAAAATTAAGAGGAAAGAACAAAAAATGAAAAGGATACTTTATGTAGCAACGGTTGTCAGAATGCATATCATGGAGTTTCATATACCATACTTGAAAGCGTTAAAGGAAATGGGTTGGGAAACCAGCGTGGCAGCAAAAAACGATTACGAAGACGGAAAAGATTGCAGTATTCCATACTGTGATAACTATTATGACATTCCGTTTGAACGTTCTCCCATGAATGTCAGAAATTTTAAGGCGTACAGGAAACTAAAGCAAATTATCGAAGGCGGTGGTTATGATGTGGTTCACTGTCATACACCAGTTGGAGCGGCGCTTACGCGTCTAGCGGCACGGAAGGCAAGGAAAAAAGGTTGTCAGGTCATCTATACGGCACATGGTTTTCACTTTTATAAAGGAGCACCATTAAGAAACTGGTTGATTTATTATCCTGTAGAATGGATTTGTTCCTGGATGACCGATGTATTGATAAGCATCAATGAAGAGGATTATAGAAGGGCAAAAAAGTATCTTCATGCAAAAAAGACGGTTTATGTGCCAGGGGTTGGAATTGATTTGGAGAAGATAAGCAAAATCAGGACTGACCGGAAGCAAAAGAGAAAAGAAATTGGTATTCCGGAAGAAGCATTTTTACTTCTTTCGGTAGGTGAACTGAGTGTAAGGAAAAATCATAAGCTTGTGTTAAAAGCGTTACGGGTGTTGAAAAATGAAAATATTTATTACGTTATTTGCGGACAAGGAGTAATGGAGAAAGAACTGAGAAGATTAGCGAATAAATACGGATTAACGGAAAGGGTACGATTTCTAGGGTATCGGAGCGATGTACTGGAGTTATATAAGGCAGCTGACCTTTTTGTGTTCCCGTCCCTTCAGGAAGGGCTTCCGGTTGCGCTGATGGAGGCAATGGCGTGCGGGATTCCTTGTATTGCAGGGGACATACGGGGAAACAGGGATTTATTCGGGCAGGGGAAGAAAGGATATTTAATTCCGACAGGGCAGTTAGAACTGTGGGTGGAAAGTATATGGTATCATGTGCGATATCCGAAAAAAAATCAGAGGGTCGTAAAGGAAAATCAAGAAAGAATGAAGCTTTTTTCCGTGGAGAAAACTACAGAAAGGGTGAAAGAAATCTACCGGAACGAAGCAGGGATATGGGAAGCGGGGAAAAAAGCAAGGAATGAGGGAAAACGATGAAAACGATGAAAAGGAAGAAAAAAGGGAAAATTAATTACATAAAGGTCTATATGGTGTTGCTCTTATTTTATATTACGGCCATGGCGGTGTTTTACTATGCCGGAGGGGAAGAGCTTCATTACAGGGAATCCAAAGGGAACATCGGGGAGTTCGGGGCGGATAATATCGTGGGGGATATTACGATGGAACGGATCGTGGAGCAGTATTTTGTAAATCAGGTTTGTTTTCCGGAAGAAATCAAGGTGCTTGTGTCAAACTATGACAGAAAAGCAGAAATCAGCGGAAATATTCTATTAGAACTGTGTATAGAGGAAACCGGAGAGGTACTTGTCTCAAGACTTCTGGCAGCAGAGGAAGTCGGGCTGAACGAGTACGCGGCACTCACACTTCCCGGCAGGGAACGGAATTTGTATGGAATCCCTATGGTATTCAGGCTTACCTCGACAAACGGTACGACGGGGACATCTGCAACGGCGCTATACAGCTCAGTAAGGGAACTGGAAGAAGGGAGGTTCTGCCTGGACGGGGAGCCGGTACAAGGTTCCCTGTGTATAATACTTCAAGGGGAAGATGAGGTCTGGACGGGTTCTCATTTTGTGGAGCTTACGTTGGCTTTCGGGGTACTGTTCAGCATAGTATATTTGTTTTCGGCATGGCGGAACAGCAGGGGGAAAAGGGATTTATTTTTCTCTACCGTGCTGGCAATGCGGAAATACGGATTTTTGATAAATCAGCTGGTCGGGAGGGATTTCAAGGTGCGGTATAAGCGTTCTGTCCTTGGGATTCTGTGGAGCTTCCTGAACCCCCTGCTGACGATGATTGTACAATATGTTGTGTTTTCGCAGCTATTTAAAGGAGGCATTGACAATGTCGCGGTATATCTGCTGAGCGGACTGGTGGTATTCAACTTTTTTACCGAGGCGGTTAGTCAGGCGCTTGGTTCAATTGTATACAATGCATCATTGATTACTAAAGTATATGTCCCGAAATACATTTATCCTGTTACAAAAGTGCTGTTTTCATCAGTTAATTTCCTGATTTCAATGACAGCGCTGCTGCTTGTCGTATTGATAACCGGAGAGCCTGTTACAAAGGCATTTTGGCTGCTTTCATTTTTAATTGCATGTATTCTGATGTTTTCCATTGGATTTGGTATGCTGATGGCCTCCCTCATGGTGTTTTTCCGGGATATCCAGTTTTTATGGGGGATATTCAGCCTGCTCTGGATGTATATGACGCCGCTGTTTTATCCGGAGTCCCTGATTGCAGAGCAGTTTCGCTGGATTTTTACGGGAAACCCCATGTATTATTATGTGAAATTTATCCGGAGCATTGTGTTGGACGGAATATCGCCGGAACCGCGGATGTACGCCGTCTGTCTTGCGTTTGCCATCGGCTCCCTGCTGCTTGGGGGAACTGTATTTAAGAAAACGCAAAACAAATTTATTCTGAATATATAAGGAGCGTGCCATGAAAAAAGAGGTAGTGAAGCTGCGGGACGTGTCGATGGATTTTAAGCTGGAGCAGAGCAGGGATCAGACATTAAAGGGATTTACAGTGCGTCTGCTCAAGCGGAAACTGAAGTTTGAAACATTTCATGCCCTTGAGGGTATTACCTTTACCGTAAGGAAAGGTGATGTCATTGGAATCATCGGAAAAAACGGGGCGGGGAAAAGCACGCTGCTGAAAATCATTTCCGGGATTATGCAGCCGACCAGGGGGCAGGTGGCGATACAGGGGAATGTCGTACCGATGCTGGAGCTTGGCTCCGGATTTGATTTTGAACTGACCGGACGCGAAAATATTTTTTTGAACGGGGCAATTCTTGGATATTCAAAAACATATCTGAAGGAAAAATTTGATGAGATAGTAGCCTTTTCAGAGCTTGAACGGTTTATGGATACGCCGATACGGAACTATTCGTCCGGTATGATGATGCGTCTGGCTTTTTCCATTGCCACGGTAGTGAATCCGGAAATCCTGATTGTAGATGAAATTCTTTCAGTAGGAGATGCATCCTTCCAGGAGAAGAGTCATGCAAGGATGCTTGAACTGATGGGCGGGGGGACAACAGTGTTTTTCGTTTCCCACAGCCTGTCCCAGATACGTGAGCTGTGCAGCCGGGTCATATGGCTGAAAGGCGGTAGGATAGAGATGGAAGGGAAAGCAGACAGGGTGTGCGACGCTTATGAGCAGCAGTGACAGAAGAAGAGAGGAAATTACAGTGAAGGAGGACTGCCTTATGCCGGATATCAGGATTTTTGTTTCCTGTCACAAGGAAAGCCATGTGCCGGAAAACAGATTGCTGTATAAAATCCGGCTGGGTGCTGACAGGGATGGTATGCCGCTTCCTGATACGCTAAGGGATAATACAGGGGACAATATTTCGGGAAAAAACAGGAGTTACTGTGAACTGACCGCGCAATATTGGGTATGGAAAAATGTAGAAGCGGACTATTATGGATTTTTTCACTATAGGCGGTATCTGAATTTTATAAAAGAATATCCGGCGGCTGGAAAAGTTAAGGGACACAAGGCAGCCCCGTATATATTTTGTGAAAGTAATAAACGGGACTTATCTGTCTTTGGGCTTGAGGAAGATGGCATGGCAGCGCTAATAGAGAAGTATGATATTGTTACGGTTCTGCCTGAGCGGAGCAGTTCCACCGCCTATGAGCAATACTGCCAGTTTCACAAGAAAAGTGATATTGACCGGATGCTTGAAATTTTAAAGAAAAAATATCCGGAGGCTGCTGAAGCGGCAAAGGAATACATGGCATCCAAAAATCTTTATTTTATGAATATGTATATTATGGGAAAACCGTTTTTTACCCAGTATATGGAATGGTTATTTCCATTGTTGGAGGAATTTGAAGCAGAGACGGATTTTACAGGGTACAGTGAGCAGGAATACCGTGTATGTGCATATCTGGCAGAGAGATTGTTTGCTATCTGGTATACAATCCGGAAAAAGACAGGAATCAGGTGCTGTGAGCTGCCATATGTGTTTTTTGATGATACTGAGCCTGAAACAGTAATGAAACCGGTATTTAGAGAGGACAGCGTAAATCTGGTGGCAGCCTCGGATGAGGCATTTTCGCCCTATCTTGCTATTATGCTGCAGTCTGTTCTCGTCCATGCAGGGAAAGGGCGCTGTTACGATATAGTAATACTTCATTCGGAGCTTACGCCTGATACGCAAAAAAAAGTAGCAGCGTTAGCAGCGGGGAAGCCTGAAATATCAATCCGCTTTTGTAGTGTGAGAGATAAAATACGGGGAATCGATTTTCCGGTCCATCATCATTTTTCCAAGGAAACCTTTTACCGGTATTTCATTTTGGATGTAATGGCAGATTACAAAAAAGTATTGTATCTGGATGCGGATATGATTGCGACGCATGATGTCGGGGAACTATTCGATGCGGATGTGGGAGGGTATTATGCGGCGGCGGTAAAGGATATGGATGTCATCGGGGCATATAAGGCAGAACGTGATACGGAGCGGTATCTGGAAAAACAGCTGGGGCTTGACAGACCGCTGGAATATTTTCAGGCAGGAGTGCTTCTGCTGAATCTTGAGTTGCTGCGGCGGGAACTTTCGGTGGGGAAGCTTGTGGAAAAGACGCTGGAATATAAATGGAGGATGGTCGACCAGGATGTATTAAACCTGTTTTTCCAGGGCAGGGTAAAATTCCTGGAGCAGAGGTACAATGTCCTGATGAACTGGAAATACGCCGGACATTCACGGGAGGAGAGGATGAGCCGGGCCCCTGCGGAGCTGTGGGAGGAGTACAAAAGGGCAAGGAAAGAACCGTATCTGATACACTACGCCGGAGCGTGGAAGCCTTGGAACACACCGGATTGCGATTATGCGGGGGAGTTTTGGCGCGAGGCAAGGAAATCGCCTTTTTACGAGCGGATTCTTTATGAAAACCTTTCAGGAAGGAGCGGGAATACCGCCTGTGAGGATGGGAGGCGTGTATTTGTCCTGCGTCCGACAAAAATTAAGATTAAGGTAGACATGAAAAAACTAAACCGTTTTTTGCCTGTTGGTTCAAGACGGAGAAGATTTGTAAGAACTATTTGCAGAGGTTTTTTATAGGAGGAAATATGATTTTAGTGATTGGGGGCGCCGGTTATATCGGGAGCCATACAAACAAGGAGCTGCATAGACAGAATTACCAGACGGTGGTTTATGATAATCTGGTCTATGGACACAGGGAAAGCGTGAAGTGGGGCAGATTGGAGGTTGGTGATATTGCAGATAAAAGGCGTCTGGAAGAAGTTTTTCAGGAATACCCGATTGAAGCCGTAATTCATTTTGCTGCGTATGCGTATGTCGGGGAATCTGTAACAGAGCCGTCAAAATACTATAATAATAACGTATGCAATACGGTAAGGCTGTTGGACATAATGCGGAAATATCATGTCAGGTACATTGTTTTTTCCTCGACCTGTGCAACCTACGGTATCCCTGAAAAAATACCAATTACGGAAGAGATGCCGCAGAAGCCTGTCAATCCATATGGTGCGACAAAGCTCATGGTAGAAAGAATCATGGCGGATTACCACCGCGCTTATGGACTGAACTATTGCTGCCTGCGTTATTTTAACGCGGCGGGAGCAGATCCGGAGGGGGAAATCGGGGAGAGCCATACGCCGGAAACACATCTGATTCCGCTTGTATTAGATGCTGCAGGCGGCCAGAGGGATTCCGTCAGTATTTATGGAACGGACTATCCGACAGAGGATGGAACCTGTGTCAGGGATTATATCCACGTTACGGACCTTGCGGACGCCCATATCCGGGCGTTGGAATATTTAAAAGCGGACGGGGAGAGCGGCTGCTTTAACCTCGGAAATGGAAACGGAAATTCAGTAGCACAGATTATCGAAACGGTAAAGAAAGTAACCGGGAAGGAATTTGCGGTAAAAAAAGAAGGACGGCGGGCAGGCGACCCGCCTATCCTGGTCGGAAGCAGTAAAAAGGCGGAAGAAATTCTAGGATGGAAGCCGAAGTATGCGGAAATTGAAACCATTGTAGACCATGCGTGGAAGTGGCATGAGAGAAAAGAGTATTGAGGAGAAGAAGATGGAAAGGAAAATGGAGAAGAAAGAGCCAAAGATTAGTATTTATGTTTCCTGCCATAAAGAAAGCTATGTGCCGGAAATGGAATTACTCAAACCGATTCAGGTAGGAGCAGCTATAGCAGAGAAAGGATTACCAAATATGTTGCATGATGATGTGGGAGAAAATATATCCGGGAAGAACAGGCAGTATTGTGAGCTGACTGCACAGTATTGGGCTTGGAAAAATGATAAACAGTCGGATTATTTAGGTTTTATGCATTATAGAAGATACTTTTCTTTTAGTCCATGTCATTTTCCGGAAGAACTTTATAATGACGGACATGGAAAAGTGAGGGATGGAATAGTATTTGATTTTATTAGTGAAAAAGCATTAAAAAAATTGGGATTTACAGAAAGAATGATTAAAAGCACTGTTAGCCAATATGATATAATTGTGCCTACTGTTTGGACTAACGGAGAGTCGATGTACGATCAATATAAGAATTGGGAAGATGCCTGTATAGAAGATTTTGATATTATGATACAGATTATTTGTGAATATTATCCAAAGTACATACCATATGTTAAAAAATATATCAATGGTTCAGAAGGACATTTATATAATATGTTCATTATGCGAAGAGATGTATTTGAGGAATATAGCGAGTTTGTTTTTTCGGTGCTTTCCATGGTTGAAAATAAAATTGATGTATCTGGAAGAAATGGGGCACAAGAAAGAGCTGTTGCGTATTTAGGAGAAAGGTTATTAGATATTTTTTACTTATATATTCAAGATAAAGGTAATGTAAAAACTTGTGAATTACAGAGGGCGTTATTTATAGAAACGAGTCCGGTTAAAAAAGTTATGCCAGCTTTTGAAGCTAATAATGTGGCAGTTGTATTGAGTGCCAATGATTATTATGTACCATATCTAAGTACGGTGATTCAATCAATCATTCAGAATGCCAAAAGTGAAAATAATTATGATTTAATCGTAATGCACAGCAGTATTGAAGAGGATAGTATAAAGAGAGTAACACAGCAGTGTCAAGGACATATAAATATTTCTATTAGGTTTGTGAATGTTAGCCAGTATATTAAAAAGTATAATTTCTATATCCATATGCATTTTACAATAGAAACATGGTATAGATTAGTTATCCAGGATTTATTTGAATCATATTCTAAAGTGGTTTATTTGGATTCTGATTTGGTTGTCGATACCGATATAGCAGATCTTTATAATATAGATGTAGAAGATTATTTGTTGGCAGCGACAAGAGATGCAGATGTAGCAGGTTTATATAATCGTAAGGATATTCCGAGAAAAGAGTATATGGATTATAAATTAAAACTTAGAAATCCTTATGACTATTTTCAAGCGGGAGTAATTTTGATTAATATTGATGAATTTAAAAAAACATTTACAGTAAAAGAACTTTTGACATTAGCAACGACAGAAACTTGGGAATTTGTAGACCAGGATTTGTTAAATACTTATTGTCAAGGGCGGGTTAAATTAGTAGATATGTCTTGGAATGTTCTGACTGACTGGAAAGAGGAAAACTGGTCCAGAATTAAGACAATAAATTTTGGACCAGTTGGAATTGTGAATGAGTATATGGCTGCAAGAAAGAAACCTCGTATAATTCATTATGCCGGATTCCAAAAAGCATGGGATATGCCATATTGTGATATGGCGGAATATTTTTGGCGGTATGCAAGACAAACGCCATACTATGAAATAATTTTGGACAGAATGAATATGGCGTTGCATCGTGTAACTTATTCGGAAGAAAAGGTAGTGAATCATACTGTGGAAGAAAATATTGATTATGATGGGATAAGGGTACAAGGAGTCCCGGATATGCTTTATGCAGATGGTCTTTTAATTAAACTAATAAATATGATTAATCGTAAATATCCGATTGGTAGTAAAAAACGTAATCGGCTAAAGAAAATCGCTAAACTATTTCTGAAATAATAATTGGCAGAAAGGAAAATGCTATGAAAAAGGCATTAATCATCGGTGCCGGTCTCAGTGGTCTTACCGCTGCGAGGATACTGGCGGAACACGGATTTCTGGTTACGGTATTGGAAAAAAGGGACCACATTGGTGGTAATGTGTATGATTACTTTGAGAACGATATATTGGTACATAAATATGGTCCGCATCTGTTTCATACGAGGCAGAAGGAAATAGCTGATTTCATACAGCGGTTTTCGGAATTTTTCCCATATGAGCACAGAGTCCTAGGGGAAATAAAGGACAAGCTGGTGCCAATTCCGTTCAACTTTAAGAGTATTGACCTTCTCTTCCCGGCGGAGGAGGCAGAGCATTTGAAGGAAGTCCTGACAAGGGCGTACCCGGACGGCGGCAGCGTTCCTATCATGGAGCTGCGGGAACATCCGGATACAAAGGTAAAGGAACTGGCGGAATTCGTTTTTCAGAATGTCTTTTGCGGCTATACAAAGAAACAATGGGGAAAGACTCCGGAAGAGATGGATTCTTCGGTCATGGGAAGGGTGCCGGTACGGATGTCCTATGACGACAGGTATTTTACGGATGAGTTCCAAATGATGCCGGTGGAAGGGTATACTGCCATGCTCCGCAATATGGCAGAGCATGAAAACATCAGTATCAGATATTGCTGTGACGCACTGAGACACTTGGGGATTGTAGGAGAAAAACTGTATTTTGACAAGGAATTATGCGACTATCCGGTAATCTATACGGGCTGTGTTGAAGATTTGCTTGGTGCAAAATTCGGAAGATTGCCATATCGTTCCCTGCGCTTTGAGGCGGAGCATAAAAATGTTACGCAGGCGCAGCCGGTGGTACAGGTGAATTATCCGAACTGCTACAGTTATACGAGAACGAGCGAATTTAAGCTTGTGCAGAAGAAGGAGGTTCCTGGGCGCACGATAGTGATTTACGAGTATCCGCTTCCCTGCAAAGAGGGGGATATTCCATATTATCCGGCAGAGTCGGAGGAAAGTCGTGAAATATATAACCGGTACAGGACGGAACTGAAAAGGCTTCCCAATTTATATTTGTTGGGGAGATTGGCGGAGTACAAATATTACAATATGGATATGGCAATTTCCCAGGCGCTTATGTTGGCACGGAGCCTGACGGAAAAAGAGGACTTTGTTGATGCAGAAGCCGTTTGGACGGCAGAATGAGAGGAAAATATGAATTTACAAGAGGAAAGCAGGGAAATTTTTGTTCCGGGGCGCTTATGTATTTTTGGTGAACACAGCGACTGGGCAGGCAGGAATCGTGAATTTAATCCTGCCATTGAACCGGGGATGGCAATTGTTTCCGGTATAGAGCAGGGAATCCATGCCTGGATAGAAAAGGATAATAAATTTGAAGTAATTTCCGAATTGGGCGGGGAAAGAAAAAGCTTTAGCATGAGTATGTCAGTACGGGAATTGCGGAAAACGGCAGAGGAGGGCGGATATTTTTCCTATATGGCGGGAACCGCATCCTATATGAAAGAGCATTACCATGTCGGCGGTGTAAAAATCAGGATTGATGACATGACGCTGCCGATGAAGCAGGGATTGTCTTCAAGTGCGGCAATCTGCGTGCTTGTAGTGAAAGCATTCAATATCTTGTATGATTTGAATATGAGTACGCATGGTATTATGCAGGCAGCATACAGAGGCGAACAAAGGACGCCATCACGCTGTGGCAGACTGGACCAGGCATGTGCATATGGCGTGAAACCGGTTGTTATGATTTTTGACGGAAGTGAGGTGGATGTAGAACGGCTGGTGGTACATGAAAACTTTTATTGGGTTTTTGCAAATCTGAATGCCTCAAAAGATACAATAAAAATTTTAGCGGATCTGAGTAAATGTTATCCATTTGCGCAGGATGCTACTGCGAGGCGGGTACAGGAGGCATTAGGAGTAAAAAATCAGGAAATTATCCGGAGAGCGGTTACTTATTTTGAAAGCGGTGATGTCAAAGCGATGGGAAGATTGCTTACGGAAGCGCAGGAATTGTTCGATACTTATATTGCTCCGGCGTGTCCATCCCAACTGACTGCTCCGGTATTACACAGCGTTTTAAATGATGCGGTGGTGCAAAATTTGACTTATGGTGCAAAGGGGGTTGGCTCACAGGGAGATGGTACGGCGCAATTTTTGGCGAAGGATGAGGAAAGCCAGAAAGAACTGATTCGCTATCTGACTGAGAAACGGGGAATGGATGCTTACGGATTTACGATTAAGCGGCAGCGTAGAATAAGAAAAGCGATTATTCCGGTTGCAGGCTTTGGAACAAGAGCATATCCGGAAACAAGGGTGACCAAAAAGGAGTTTTTTCCAGTTGTGGATAAAGATAATTTGATAAAGCCTGCACTTATGATACTATTGGAGGAATTGGACAGGGCAGGGATTGACAAAATCTGCCTTGTTATTGGAAAAGAAGAACAGGAAATGTATAAAAGTTATTTTGAAAGGTCATTATCAGAGGAACATATTCAAAAACTTCCGGAACAGATGAAAAGCTACGAGGACAGGATACTTCAGATAGGAAGCAAATTACAGTACGCAATCCAGGAAGAACGCAAAGGCTTTGGACATGCTGTTTATCAATGCAGGGAATTTGCGGGTAATCAGCCGGTGCTGCTGTTGCTCGGGGATACGCTTTATGAATCAGGCTGTGGAGTTTCCTGTATTGAACAGCTTCTTGATGCCTATGAAAAAGAGGGTAAGCTTGCGGTCGGTCTTGCGGAAATTCCCGTGGAACAGACAGGAAAATACGGTATTGTTTCCGGAAAGTGGGAGGATACGGCAGAACGTCTTATGAAAGTAAGCGCAATTGTAGAAAAGCCGTCGGTCGGAACAGCGGAGGAAAGTCTTTCCGTTATGATGGCAAACGGTGAGAAAAAGTATTTCATGGTATTTGGAAACTATGTGCTTACACCAGAGGTTTTTGATGAATTGGGGAAGAGTATAGAAGCGGGAAAAACGCGTTCAGGTGAATACCAGCTGACGGATGCATTGGATGCTGTAAGGGAAAAGTATGGCATGATTGGATACCGGATTGATGGAAGGGCATATGATATCGGTAATCCTGCTGCTTACCGGAAAACTGTTTCGGAATTTGGCATACAGAGAAAAACGGAAATAGTTATATGAACATTTTAGTTACCGGCGGCGCCGGTTATATCGGTTCCCACACCTGTGTGGAGCTTCTTAATGCGGGACATGACATAATTGTACTGGACAATCTCTGTAATTCCAGTGCAGAGTCTCTGGAAAGGGTACAGCAGATTACCGGCAGGGCGCTTACTTTTTATCGGGCAGATTTGTTGGATAAGCCTGCGGTGGATAGAGTGCTTGACCGGCACCGGATAGATGCGGTGATTCATTTTGCAGGGCTGAAGGCGGTGCCGGAGTCGGTAGAAGAGCCCCTTAAGTATTACAATAACAATCTGACCGGTACATTGAATTTGTGTACATCTATGCGGGAACACGGTATCAAGAACCTGATTTTCAGCTCTTCGGCTACGGTTTACGGGGAAGCAGAGGTAATGCCGGTCACAGAGCAGTGCCCGAAGGGACGTCCGACGAATCCTTATGGAATGACCAAGTGGATGTTGGAAGAGATTTTGCAGGATTTACAGATTGGCGAGTCTGACTGGAACGTAATTCTGCTCCGGTATTTTAATCCGATTGGCGCGCACGAGAGCGGCCGGATAGGGGAAGACCCGAACGGGATTCCGAATAATCTGGTTCCGTACATAGCGCAGGTTGCCGTAGGGAAGCGTCCGTACCTGAGTATTTTTGGCAATGATTATGATACGCCGGACGGTACCTGTATCCGGGATTATATTCATGTGGTGGATTTGGCTTTTGGACATGTGAAGGCATTGGAAATGCTTCAAAAGAACTGTGGTGTGCGGGTGTATAACCTTGGTACCGGCAAGGGCTACAGTGTGCTGGAGATTCTGCATGCTTTTGAGGCAGCATGCGGTAAGACGCTGCCTTATGTATTTGCGGAGCGCAGAGCCGGAGATCTGGCGGTAAGCTATTCTGACCCGTCCCTTGCAAAGACGGAGCTTGGCTGGGAGGCAGCCAGAGATATTGTTGTCATGTGCGCAGATGCATGGAGATGGCAGAGCCGGAATCCGGACGGGTATGGAAGAAATCATGTCAAATGACAGCAAAGAACATGTGTCCTTGTTACTTGTTAATAGAAAGAGTCTTCTATGATAAAATATTAAATCATAGGGGCTCTTTTATTATGTAGAAAAAAGTCTGGGTTCCCACAAAGGCTGTCGAACTCACACTATCTTTTGTCCAAATATATTGTTTGTCACTTTATGTCAGATTTAGGAATATTTTGATGAAAAAAATCAAATGAAAAATAAAAGAAATTTCAAAACGGGCTTGTTTTTTCCCAAAATAAATGATACAATTTAAATGCTCAGTGAGAGTATTGCCATCCGAAGTGGCAATGACAATGTATATTCATCCTGACTTTATATCAGGGGAATGCAGATAAAGCACTTATGGACTCCTATGCCATAGGTGCTTTTCTCGGGTTAATTCTATAGTGCTTCAGAAGCACATTCTTTCTTTTTGCAAGTCCCGTTTTGTTTTTTATTGCCATAACCTTTTAGGTAAAAGTATGAAAAGGACGTAGGGTTCTTATGCTAATCGTGCGGAGCGCCGGTCATAGTTTTGCGGTATTCGGAAGGAGTCATATTCATTAACTGGAGAAAGGCGCGGTTGTAGTAGCTGATGTTGTTAAAGCCGTTGGTGAGGGCAATTTCGGTTATTTTATCGTCCGTATGGAGTAAGCTGGAACAGCTTTGCAGAATACGATAGCGGTTCAGGTAACGGAAGGGCGTCATGCCGGTCAGACGTTTAAAGGAACGGCAGAACTGTGCCTCGCTTAAGGGAACGAGAGCGGCAAGCTCGCTTAGTGTAAGGTTTCTGGAATAGTTTTCATGCAGATAAGAGAGTGCTTTTGCGAGCTGTTCCGAAAGGGAGTGGGGCGTCTTCTGGCCCTCTGAATTTATAATGTGATACTGGTATAAGCGGTTCCAGATTAAAAGAGACAGACCGCGGACATAGAGCTCGTCCTGCTCTGATGCGGCAAAAATAAGCTGCAGACAACGCAGAATATCGTTCTGCCAGCCGGCAGAATCTGACAAGGTAACGGCAAGCGGAAGATTATTGTGCATGACCGGCAGGAGGTAGGTGTTATACAGGCGTGTGTCAAAGGAGGAAAAAAGGAAGCCCGGGGATAATACAAAGGCATGGAAGGAAACCGGAGCAGTTCCGGTATGATTAGCATAATGCAGCAGACCGGGAGGAATAAAAATGCATTCTCCGGCATGAAGCGGATAGGTTTTGTCTTCAATGTGAAAGCAAAGTTCTCCCTCGTCAAGCAGAAAAAACTCCATTTCCGTATGCCAGTGAAGATATAATGCAGGTTCAAAGCCCGGAAGAACATGGGTACAGTGAATGGAATACGGAGCAGAAGCGGTCGTATGGGAAATGGTTTCGTAAAATTCGCTGTGGTTGGCAGGTTTCATAGAGGCTCCTTTCCGCTGCCTACAGAGCGGCGTTTTTGTCTGCCCGTGCAGATTTTTGCTGCAGAAGATAAGAAAAACATACCATGTTTTTCTTAAGATGTCAATATTGTGTTAGTTTGTGTTAATAAAGGACAAGATATTTCTGGGATAGGATGCTATAATCAAAGAGTAAAGCAACAACTATAATTTATGCGAGGTGAAGGATATGGGAAAAATAGTGTTAGGGAAAAACAAGCTTACGTTCCAGAGAAGAGATGAACTGGTAGTCATCGAGGCATACGGGAAGAACTGCCTGCGGTGCCGTACTACGAGAAATTCTGTTGTGTCGGACGAAAGCTGGACGCTGCAGCCACCGCTTCCTGTAGAAGACTGTGTTGTGGAAGGCGATGAATCGTTCGCATCGATTACGAACGGGGATATGAAGGCGACTATAGAGGCGGGGTTCCCGTGGTATGGCGGTATTGTATGCTTTTACCGGAAAGGGAAGCAGATTTTAAAAACAAAGTATGAGGGGGATTATACAAACAAATACGTTCATACAGAGGGAGACCATTATGCAATAAAGGTTATCTTTGAGGCAAACGAAGGAGAGCATTTTTACGGACTGGGACAGGAGACAGAGGACGCGTTTGACCGGAAGGGAAGCACCTGCAATCTGCTTCATTATAACACGAAGTCTGCCATTCCTTTTTTGTATTCCTCTCTTGGTTACGGGTTCTTCTGGAATAATCCGTCTCCGGGCAGATGCGAAACGACAAGGAATCATACGATGTGGTGCAGTGACAGTGCCTATCAGGCAGATTATCTCGTATTTTCGGGAGACAAACCGTCAGACGTAATGAAAATCTATGCCGACCTGACCGGCTATGCCCCGCAGTTCCCGCAATGGGCTTCCGGCTTCTGGCAGTGTAAGCTCCGTTACGAGAGCCAGAAGGAGCTGTTAGAGGTAGCAAGGGAGTATAAGAGGAGGGGAATCCCGATTTCGGCGATTGTGATCGACTTTTTCCACTGGACAGAGCAGGGCGAGTGGAAGTTTGACCCGAAATACTGGCCGGATCCGGCGGCAATGTGCCGGGAGCTGGAAGAGATGGACATAAAGCCGGTTGTGTCAATCTGGCCTACGATTAATCCGAACAGTGAGAATTTCAGGGAGATGGACGAAAAGAATATGCTGGTCCGCACCGAGAACGGGCAGTACGGGACGTTTTCGTTTTACGGACAGCAGACGTTTATCGATACAATGAATCCGGAAACAAGGAAGTTTGTCTGGGAAAAAATCAAAGAGAACTATTATCAGTATGGTATCCGCAATTTCTGGCTGGACGAGGCGGAGCCGGAGGTGCATCCGCAGCAGTTCGGACATCTGCACTTTTATCTTGGAAACGGCGCGCAGACCGCAATGCTGTATCCGTATTATTATGTAAAGATGCTGTATGAGGGCTTACAGGAAGCAGGAGAGACGGAAATTATATCGTTGACGCGTGCCGCATATCCGGGAAGCCAGAAGTACGGCGCCGCTGTCTGGAACGGGGATATTATGTCCGACTGGAATGCGCTCCGGCAGAGCGTGACGAGCGGACTGTCCATGGGCATGTGCGGAATCCCGTGGTGGAACAGTGATATCGGCGGTTTTCTGTCCGGGGATACGCAGAGCGAGGAGTTCAGGGAGCTGCTTGTCCGCTGGTTCCAGTTCGGGCTGTTTTCTCCGATTATGCGCCTTCACGGCGCCAGACTCCGGACACCGGACCAGCCGGAGCCGAATCCGGGGATTATTGAAAGAAGCGGCGGACCGAATGAAATCTGGGTATTCGGGGAAGAAAATTACCGCATTATAAAGAGTATCATCGAGACGAGAGAGAAGCTCCGGCCATATATTATGAAGTATATGGACATTGCAAGCAAGACCGGTTCTCCTTTGATGCGCCCGATGTTCTATGATTATGAAACGGATGAGGTATGCTATACGTTAGAAGACCAGTATATGTTCGGCGAGGACATTTTGTTTGCCCCGATTATGCAAAAGGGGCAGACGGAGCGCGAGGTCTACCTTCCGGAAGGAAGATGGGTATCGGTACTGGATAAAAAGGTATACGAGGGAAAGCAGACCGTAAAGATGCATGCCGATATCAGCCAGTATATCGCGTTTGTAAAAGATGGCAGCGACGTGCTGGAAGCATTTGCATAAAAGATTAAGAAAAAAGCGAAAATACCGGTAAAAAGCCGGGACTGCGCCGCCTTGAGGGGAGCCGCCATGCGTTGCATGGTGTGGCTGTTCCTTGCAGGGCGGCGTGTTTTGTTTTATTGTAAAGGCAATGTGTTACCAGATTTTCTTTAAGGATTACTTAATAAATTCCATGCTATAATGGAGTCACAAAAGTGAGAGGAGCGGCAGAATGTACCTACGAATATTAAAAAAAGACCTGAAACGCAAAAAAACCATGAATATGATTCTGCTTATTTTTGTGATTCTGGCAGCAACATTCATTGCAAGCAGTGCAAATAATCTGATTACGGTGAGCAGCGCGCTGGACAATTTTTTTGAAAAGGCGGAGGTTCCTGACCATTGGTTTGCGGCGACAAGCGAAGCTGACGTTAAAAGATTTGAGGAGCTTGCCAGGGAAAACGGCTATGGCTACCATATTTCACGGCTTATCCAGATTGAACCTAAAAATGTTCTTGTGGATGGCGAAAAGCTGGAGTATACCAGCACGATGGCAATTTCTTCTCTTGGCGGGATAAAAGTTTTTGACAAGAACAATGAAGAGATAACAAGAATAAATGACGGTGAAGTTTACATTCCGTTTGCGATTTTTCAATCGACGGACAATAATTATTACGAGGGAGGAAAAATCCATATAAAACAAGGGGAAGCCGAGAAGGAATTTACGATAAAGGGCTATACAAAGGACGCGCTTTTCGGGCCTGAGATGGTAGGGATGACCAGATTTCTCGTCAGCGAAAATGATCTGAAGCTGTTCGACAACGAAAGTGCGGTGCTGAGTTCGATAGAGGTTTACACAAAGGATGCGGATTTTAAAGATAAATTTAACTCTCTGGGGTCAAACGTGGTTTTTTCGGCGGACTATTCTATGATTAAAATGATGTATTTTATGGATATGCTTATGGCGGCAGTCCTGCTTGTTGTAAGCGTATGTCTGATACTGATTTCCATAGTGATACTGCGGTTTATCATCAATTTTACGATTACCGAGGAATTTCGCGAGATAGGCGTTATGAAAGCGATAGGCATTAAAAATAATGCGATACGCGGGCTTTATATCGTGAAATATTTTGCTATTTCGGCGATAGGCACAGCGATAGGTTTGCTGTTTAGCATACCGTTTGGCAGAGTGATGATAAGCAGCGTTTCGAAAAAAATAATACTTTCTGGCGGGGATAATTTCTTTTTGAATATAGGTGCGGCGGCACTGGCAGGTGTTGTGGTGGTACTGTTCAGCTATTTCTGCACATGGAAGATACGCAGGTTTTCCCCGATAGACGCCATACACAGCGGCGAGACGGGCGAACGCTTCAGGAAAAAAGGTGTTCTGCATCTTGGCGGTTCGCATATGCCGACCATGCTTTTTATGGCCCTGAACGATATTTTCAGCGGAGTCAGAAGCTACGTTTCAATGATTCTTATTTTTATTCTCGGCACGTTGCTTGTTATCATTCCGGTTAACGCGATAAATACCCTGCGTTCTGACAAGCTGATAACGCTGTTTAATATGGTGGAGAGTGACCACATCATTTCCATGGAGCTGCTGTTTCATGCCGATGAGGACAACAAAGCAAAGGTGGAACAACAGTTTCTGGAGATACGGAAAATGTTCTCCGAAAACGGGGTCGATGTTGACGTTTTTCAGGAAATCCTATTCCGCAGCAACATTAAAAAGGGCGAAAGGCTGACAAATGCTCTTACATTTATCGGAATGGGCGGTGTGAAGACGGATGATTACACTTATATTGACGGCACTGCCCCACAGAATGTAAAGGAGGTTGCACTGACTTATCTTACTGCCGGGCAGATTGACGCGGAGATAGGCGACGACGTGGAAATCAAGGTCGGAGAGGATACAAAAACCTATACTGTAACAGGCATAACCCAAAGCATGAACAACATGGGCGAGGGCGTGCGTTTTCATCAGGATGAGTCGCTTGATTTCAAGTATGCGGCAGGCTGCTTCGGAATACAGGTAAATTACAATGACAATCCTGACGATGAAACTCTTGCCAGGCGCAAGGCTTTGCTTGAACGGCTGTACTCTGATGCGAAAATATATACTCCCGGCGAATATGTCGGCTATATGATAGGCGACATTACCGGACAGTTTGACAGTATGAAAATGCTGATACTGGGAATCGTTCTTGGAATCAATATGCTGGTTGCGGTACTTATGGTAAAAAGCTTTATTACGAAGGAAAAAAGCGAGATAGCGCTGTTAAAGGCGATAGGTTTCAAAAACGGCTTCCTTTTCATGTGGCAGACAATGCGTATCGGGATTGTGCTTCTGGTGTCGGTCATTACAGGAGCGCTGATTTCTTCGCCGCTGTCCTCGCTGGTGATAACGCCTATCTTCAGAATGATGGGCGCGTACAGTGTGAAATACGAGATACGTCCTTTGGAGGTTTATGTGGTCTTCCCGCTGGTAGTTTTGTTACTGACTGCATTGGCAGCGTTTCTTTCGGCACAGGGATTGAGAAAAATAACGTCCTCGGAAATTTCGGGCAATGAATAAAGGAGAATGAGTATGACTAACATTTTAGAGGTAAAAGACCTTTGCAAAACCTATATCGTAAACAAGCGTCAGAATAATGTTTTAAAAAATGTAAATTTTACCGTCAGTGAGGGTGAAATGGTGGCGGTCATGGGACCCTCCAGTTCGGGCAAATCCACTCTGCTTTATGCCGTTTCCGGCATGGATGGCATTACTGCGGGCGAGGTCAATTTCTGTGGAAAAAATATTGCCGGAATGGGGGGAAAAGAGCTTGCAGACTTGCGCCTTGACGAAATGGGATTTATTTTCCAGCAGATGTATATGCTGAAAAATCTTACGGTACTTGATAATATCATACTTCCTGCGGCGCAGTCAAAAAAGAACGGTGAACCCCGCAGGAAAACGGTACAGCGCGGTCAGGAATTGATGCGCAGGCTGGGCATTCTGGATATTGCCGACAACGACATCAACGAAGTTTCGGGCGGTCAGCTCCAGCGTGCCTGTATCTGCCGTAGTATGATCAATAAGCCGAAAATGATATTTGCCGACGAGCCTACGGGCGCGCTGAACCGCACCTCCTCTGACGAGGTCATGGAGGAGCTTGGCAAGCTTAACAATGACGGCACGACGGTTATGCTTGTTACCCACGATGTCAAGGTTGCTGCAAAATGTACGAGGGTGCTGTATATCATTGACGGAAATATAAAAGGGGAGTATAATTTAGACAGGTACGAAAGCACTTCGCAGATGAGAGAGCGGGAACGTGCGTTAAATAACTGGCTGCTGGAATTTGGATGGTAATATGGATATTCTTATTGTTGAGGACAACAAAGAGCTTGCCGGTCTGCTGTGTGATTTCCTCCGCGCGGAGAATTATACGGTGTCGGTAGCAGAAACAGGAGAAAAAGCCTTGTCGCTGTACGAGAGGTACGGCGCAAGGCTGATTGTATTAGATATTATGCTTCCCGGTATCGATGGCTTCGGAGTATGCAAAAAAATACGAGAGGAAAGCAATACGCCTATCCTTATCGTAAGCGCGAAAGCCGACAAAGAGGATAAGCTGGAAGGGCTTACCCTCGGCGCGGACGATTATATAGAGAAGCCTTATGATATTGATATCATGTTAGCGAAAATCAGCGGTATCTTTAAACGCAGATATGCGCTTGACGAAATTACCGACGGCAATATACGCATCAGTAAGGTCAGCCGCACTGTTTATAAAAACGGCGCAAGGCTTGAAATGACGTCAAAGGAATTTGAGCTGCTTCTGCTTTTGATGGAAAACAAGGGCAGGACCTTAAGTAAGGAATATCTTTTCCGGCAGGTCTGGGGCAGCGACAGCTTTTCGGAGCCGCAGACTCTTACGGTACACATAAAGTGGCTGCGCGGTAAGATTGAGGATGACCCGAAAACTCCGAAAAGAATACTTACGGTATGGGGAGCAGGCTATAAGTATGAAAGCATTTAACAGGATTTTCGCGGTAGTCATAGCGGTGATGGTTCTCTTGTTTGCCGCTGCCAATATGATACTGACCGATGACAGGGCTGACAGCGGCAGACCTTATCGCGTAGAGGTAAACCGTCTTGCCCTCGAAATTGAAACTAACGGTCTGGAAACAATCGACCTTACACAATGCGGATATGTAACGGGGATTGAACAATATGGCGAAGGTTTTTTCAGTTCTGACAGCGATTATGTGATCCGTGAAATAAACGGGGAGCTGTACCGGTTCGATTACAGAACAAACGGCGGCGTTGACAAGAAAAGATTTATTGTAATTGTAAATGTGATAATCGGAGTTATGTCGGCTGTAGTAATCGGTATTATGCTGTATATAAGGTTCCGTGTCCTTGCGCCCTTTGAACAGCTTACCGACGTTCCTTATGAATTATCAAAGGGCAATCTTACCGCGCCCGTAAAGGAAACGAAAAACCGCTTTTTCGGAAAGTTTATCTGGGGCGTGGATGTGCTTCGTGAAACGATGGAGCAGCAAAAGAAGCGGGAACTTGATTTGCAGAGGAACAGGAAAATGCTCCTGCTTTCTCTTTCCCACGATATAAAAACACCGCTGTCGGCAATCAAGCTGTATGCAAAGGCTCTGTCAAAGGGACTTTATAAAAGCCCTGAAAAGCAGCTTGAAATTGCGGAGAGCATAGGCGTAAAAGCGGATGAGATTGAAAGCTATGTTTCGCAGATTGTTACCGCGTCGAGGGAGGATTTCCTAAGCTTTGATGTGACAATGGGCGAGTTTTATCTTTCGGAGCTTGTGACAAAAATAAAACGGTATTACACAGAAAAGCTGTCGCTGTTCAAAACGGATTTTTCCGTGTCGGGTTATTCTGACTGTCTGCTTTGGGGAGACCCCGACAGGAGCGTCGAGGTCATACAGAATATGATGGAAAACGCTGTAAAATACGGCGACGGAAAGAAGATTGCAATTGATTTTTCCGAGGAGGACGACTGTATCCTTATCACCGTTGGCAACAGCGGCTGTACCCTTTCAGATACGGACCTGCCGCATATGTTCGACAGCTTCTGGCGGGGCGTAAATGCCGAAAACGTAACAGGCAGCGGTCTGGGACTTTACATCAGCCGGCAGCTGATGCACAAAATGAACGGAGAAATTTTTGCAGAGATAAGCGGCGGATTTATGCGCGTTACGGCAGTGTTTACAAAAGTACGAAATTTTTCTTGACAAATGTTCACGAACCCATTATAATCGGTGGCAGAAGCAGTGAAAAGAAGAAGTAGTTGCAGGGGAAACCGACAGAAAGCAGCCGGCCGATGAGAGGCGCGGGGGAAGCCTGGAATGAATACGTCTTGGAGCTTCGCACCGAAAGCGGATATGAGCCGCGAGTAGGCTGCGACGGGCAGCGGGACAAAAGAGTCCCCGCACACGTTATCGTGCAGGAGTATACGAGAGTCCCGTGCGGGGTTCTTTGTACTTAGTGAGGCAGCCGGTGTGAGCCGGATGTGAAAAAAGGTGGTAACGCGAGAGAGATGATACCCTCGCCCTTTGAATAAGGGCGGGGGTTTTTTGTGCAGTAAATGTTGAATGCACGAAAAGGGGAACAAGAAAGAGAACCTATAAGGAGGTAACAGGATGACAATTTTTGATGAGCTAAAGGCCAGAGGGCTGCTGGCACAGCTGACGGACGAGGAAGAGATTAAGGAACTGATTAACAATGGGAAGGCGACCTTTTATATTGGTTTTGACCCGACGGCGGACAGTCTGCATGTAGGACACTTTATGGCGCTTTGTCTGATGAAGCGTCTGCAGATGGCGGGCAATAAGCCGATTGCGTTAATCGGCGGCGGTACGGCGATGATCGGGGACCCGTCCGGAAGAAGTGATATGCGCCAGATGATGACAAAGGAAACGATTGCGCATAATGTAGAGTGTTTTAAGAAGCAGATGAGCCGTTTTGTTGATTTTTCCGAGGGAAAGGCGCTTTTAGTCAATAATGCGGACTGGCTGCTTGGCTTGAACTATGTGGAGATGCTCCGGGACATCGGACCGCACTTTTCTGTCAACCGTATGCTGACGGCGGAGTGCTACAAGCAGCGTATGGAGAAGGGACTCAGCTTTTTAGAGTTTAACTACATGATTATGCAGAGCTACGATTTCCTGGCACTGTATGAGAAATACGGCTGTAATATGCAGTTCGGCGGGGACGACCAGTGGTCTAATATGCTTGGCGGTACGGAGTTAATCCGCAGGAAGCTTGGTAAAGATGCGTATGCCATGACGATTACGCTTCTGCTTAATTCTGAGGGGAATAAGATGGGAAAGACCCAGAAGGGGGCAGTATGGCTGGATGCGGAAAAGACGTCGCCGTTTGAGTTTTACCAGTACTGGAGGAACGTAGCGGACGCCGATGTCCTGAAGTGCATTAAGATGCTTACCTTCCTTCCGCTTGAGGAAATTGAGAAAATGGAGGGCTGGGAAGGCAGCGAGCTCAATGCCGCAAAGGAAATTCTTGCTTTCGAGCTTACAAAGCTGGTACACGGGGAGGAGGAGGCCGCTAAGGCGCAGGAGAGTGCAAGAGCGCTATTTGCAGGCGGCGGAAGCCTTGAAAATATGCCGGTGTCGGAGCTTACTGCGGAGGATTTCACGGACGGTAAAATCGACCTGATTTCTGTACTGGTAAAGGCGGGGCTGAACCCAAGCCGTTCCGAGGCAAGACGTGCCATCGAGCAGGGCGGCGTTACCGTAAACGAGGAGAAGATAACGGATATCAAAAAGGAGTTTGGAAAAGAAGACTTTGGAGACGGCATGATTCTCCGCCGCGGTAAGAAGAACTATAAAAAGGTTGTTGTAAAATAGTTATTATTTAAGAGAGAAGAATCTGCGGGCAGAGCAGTAAGCTTTTTCTTTTCCGCATTTTAAGTGAATCTGGAAGGCTCCGGTACATGGGATAACAGACAAAATGCAGAAAAGAACGAGCGAACTACGTCTGTCCGCAGATTTTCTATCAGGAAAGGCAGTGAAAGGATGGCAAAAGTGAGGGAACGCTCCCGGCTGACTACGCTTTGTTACGTGGAACGGGGAGACGCATATTTGATGCTTCATAGGATTAAGAAGGAAAACGATGTCAATAAGGACAAATGGATTGGAATCGGCGGACATTTTGAGGCAGGGGAAAGTCCGGAGGAGTGTATCCGCAGGGAAGCGATGGAAGAGGCAGGGCTTACATTAGAGCGTCTGAGGTTCCGCGGGATAGTGACGTTCTGCTTCCAGAAGCCGGAGGCGGAGGACTCCGGAAGGGATGCAGAGGAAAAGAGCGGAGGCGGGGCAGGAGCTGCGCTTGCGGACGAAAGCACCGTACCTTGGGATGAATGGGAATATATGTGTCTGTTTACGGCGGAGACAGATAGTGATGTCGTGCAGGAGTGTAACGAAGGAGAGCTTACCTGGGTGAAAAAGGAGCGGATTGGGGAACTGGAGTTATGGGAAGGCGACCGGATTTTTTTCCGTTTATTGCAGGAGGAGGCGCCGTTCTTTTCTTTGAAGCTCTGTTATTACGGAAACGAGCTGATGGAAGCTTTATTAAACGGAGAGGTGTTCAAAAATTATTAATTTTGTGCGACAAATCTTAAAGTGTACTTGACAATGTGATGGCATAGTGCTATGATATTGATATCAAAAAGATATCATATGATATCAATAAGAGACAGGAGGAAGGTAAAATGGAACATATCATCAGTGTGGTACAGGAAAAGACAGCAAAGACAAAGCCGGGTGGATTGTATGTATTGTTGTGTATTCTCGGATGGGGGGCAGATATTGCGGCACTTGTATTCAGCATTATTAATTTTGCAAAGGAGAGCTTTCCGGTTGCCATTACTTTATTGGTAATTGCTCTTCTTGGGTTTATCGGTATGACTATTTTTTCCTGCGGTTTTCATATCGTGGAGCCGAATCAGGCGATTGTACTGACGCTGTTCGGAAAGTATTACGGTACGGTTAAGGAGGCAGGCTTTTACTATGTGAATCCGTTTTGCAGCATGGCGTCGCCTGCAAAGATGAATGCGTCACAGAGGGCAGCCGCAGGTTCGCCGGAGGCGGTCATTACCATAGGAATGGGTCTATCCAATAAGAAGATTTCCTTGCGTACGAGAACCTTGAACAATGAGAGGCAGAAGGTAAATGATATTCTTGGAAATCC
The DNA here is from genome assembly GCA_910577175.1 of uncultured Lachnospiraceae bacterium. Lineage (GTDB taxonomy): Bacteria > Bacillota > Clostridia > Lachnospirales > Lachnospiraceae > SIG307. The sequence continues at coordinate 28,037 of CAJTLU010000002.1, forward strand.
GATTATTATCGGGGCAAATGTCATCTGGAAGGTAGCAGACCCGACGGCGGCGGTGTTCAATGTGGAAAATTTCGAGCATTATCTGTCTACCCAGTGCGATTCTGTCATCCGGAATATCGCAAGGCTGTATCCATACGATACGATGGAGGACGACGCGGAGGAAAAGACATTACGCGGCAGCAGCAATGAGATTGCGGAGATGATGGAGACGGAGCTTCAGAAGCGTGTGGCGGATGCAGGACTTGAAATCATCGACGTTCGTATTATGCACCTTGCCTATGCGGAGGAGATTGCGGCGGCAATGTTGCAGCGGCAGCAGGCGGTTGCTATTATTGCGGCGCGCCAGAAGATTGTGGAGGGCGCGGTCAGTATGGTGAAGATGGCAATCGACCAGCTCGGCGAGGAAGAAATTGTTGTGTTGGATGAGGAGAGAAAAGCGGCCATGGTAAGCAATCTTCTCGTAGTGCTTTGCGGCAATAAGGATGCCCAGCCGATTGTAAACAGCGGCTCCATTTATTAGATAGAATGAAAGAAACTGCAGCGCTTACTCCAGAGGAAAGGGAAGAAGCGTTAAAGAAACGCCTGGAGCGCCTTGCAGCCATGGAAGCAGAGGTGCGAAAGAAAGAAAAAGAGCTAAAGGAGAAGGAAAAGGCAAAAAAACAGATTCCGCTCCGGTTGTCCGCCGCATTGTGGGAAGAGCTTGCCGCGTGGGCGGAAGCGGAGTTCCGCTCCGTGAACGGACAGATAGAGTATCTGCTGGCAGAGTGTGTGAAGAGGAGGAAAAACGGGTCGTAGACAAATCGGAGAAAGTATGCTAGAATACAGGTGACAGCAGGCAAATCAGGCTGCAACGGAAGAATGCAAGGGGGAAAAGAAATGAAACTTTGTTCTGTCTGTGATAAAAAAATAAGCGGAAGCTGGTGTAAAAACTGTCATCGTTTTGTAAAGACTTATTATCTGCCGGATGGGATTCATCTGAATGAGTCCCACAATCCGAAAAATGATGAGAACTGCACCTACCATATGGCAGACCCGGCAATATGGAATACGCCGGCTGCGCCACGGAGTACCCAGTCCACAGCACGGAATACGCAGTCTACGGCACGGAATACACAGTCTACGGCACGGAATACCCAGTCCGCGGCACGGAGCACACAAACTGCGGCGCAGAACACGCGGTCAGGGTCTCAGAACACACAATCCACGGCACGGAGTACCCAGTCAGGGTCGCGGAACACCCAGACTATGGCACGGAATACGCAGTCCACGGCGCGGAGCACACAGACGACAGGGACGAATCCCCAGAACTACGGAAGTAATACCAGTACACAGAAAAAGAAACCGGCAAAAAGTAAAGGTCCTGTAGTCTTTGTTGTAGTAATTATAATTTTATATGCGTTTTTTATATTGCTTGTCAGAGTTGTGCCGTTTGTAATGGATATGATTGGCGACCTGAATCCGGAGACTCGTTATGAGGAGGAACGGGAGGAGGTCACAGACCAGGACAGAATAGACGACTGGGGGGAGGATTCTTCTCTGTCAGAGGCAAAGCGGGAGCTTGAGGAGATAAAGCGGGTTGCGGCCCTCCAGAAGCTGCAACCTGTAGATACGGACAAAGATGAAGAGGGATGGCAGTATTCTTTTTATCTCCCGGAAGAGATACAGGAGCTGGAATTTGAGTGTAATATGCAGAGTCATTTTGAACTGACGCTTTCCGGGTTCACCACTTGGCTGGAGCAGAATTTTGACGAGGCATATGAGGAAAGTGAAAATCTGGACCAATATAAGAATTATCTTGCCGAAGGGGAAGGAGAGAGCTGGTATTGCTTTAGTTCCTACCATGATTATCTTATTTCCGATTATTTCGGGATACGTGTGGATTATGATACGGCAGTGGAAACCATTCATGGAATTGCAGTTCTTTATACGGTGGAAGAGGATCATGCGGAGTTGTGTTATAATGTATTGAAAATGCTTGACCCGGAAACGGACTGGTCGAAGACGGATTTTTCAGAACAGATGGAAGAAGTACTTCGTACGGAAGAATATATGGAGATTTATTCCTCTGATTTTCTGAATATTGCCGCGCAGGTAGGGGAAGGAGTGCTTTCAATTGTCTATTATCCTTCCTATGAATAGTACATTGGAAAAAGATTTTGACTTGACAATTTACCGCAGGATGCTATAATAAGCATATGTGAAAGCGTTGAAGAGGAAAGTAAGCTGTGAAGCGCTACAGAGAGGGCTGCGTTTGCTGGGAGCAGCCTGCCGGAAGCAGCCGAAGACCACCTCGGAGCGGGCTTAATACGCCACGGTGATTCCGTTATCATCAGAAAGAAGCCGGAAAAGCAGAATGCTTTTCAAGAAGGGTGGAACCGCGAGAAATCGTCCCTTTGCTGCCATTGGCAGCAGGGGGATTTTTTATTTCTTATTATCAATGTTATTAATGAAAGAGAGGAGAAAAAGATGAAGATTACATTAAAGGACGGCTCCGTAAAGGAGTATGCAGGCGCAATGTCTGTGATTGATATTGCAAAGGATATCAGTGAGGGACTTGCCAGAATGGCATGTGCTGCGGAAATAAATGGCAGGGTAGCAGACCTTAGGACTGTAGTGGAGGAAGACAGCGAGTTAAATATTCTTACGTTTCAGGATGAGGCAGGTAAGGCGGCTTACCGCCATACGGCATCCCATGTACTGGCAGAGGCGGTAAAGCGTCTGTATCCGGAGGCAAAGTGCGCAATCGGGCCGTCGATTGATACCGGATTTTATTATGATTTTGACTGTCCTCCGTTTGACAGGGAGGCGCTTGATGCGTTAGAAGCAGAGATGAAGAAGATTATTAAGGAGGGGGCGGAGCTGACCCGTTATACCCTGCCGCGTGCCGAGGCAATCCGTTTTATGGAGGAAAAGGAGGAGCCGTATAAGGTAGAGCTCATCCGGGATTTGCCGGAGGACGCTGAGATTTCGTTTTATTCCCAGGGCGGATTTACCGACCTTTGCGCAGGACCGCATCTGATGAGTACAAAGGGCATCAAGGCAATTAAGCTGATTTCTTCTTCCGGCGCTTACTGGAGAGGAAGCGAAAAGAACAAGATGCTGACCCGTATTTATGGTACGGCATTTACAAAGAATGCAGACCTTGAAGCATATCTGGAGCATCTGGAGGATATAAAGAAGCGCGACCACAATAAGCTTGGCCGCGAGATGGAGCTGTTTACGACGGTGGATGTCATCGGGCAGGGCCTGCCGCTTCTGATGCCGAAAGGAGCAAAGATTATCCAGAGGTTGCAGCGCTGGATTGAGGACCTGGAGGATAATGAATGGGGCTATGTCCGTACGAAGACGCCGTTGATGGCAAAAAGCGATTTGTATAAGATTTCCGGTCATTGGGACCACTATATGGACGGCATGTTCGTGATGGGAGAGGAAGAAAAGGACAAGGAGGTATTTGCGCTCCGGCCGATGACCTGTCCGTTCCAGTATTATGTATACAAGGCAAGCCAGAAGTCCTATAAGGATTTGCCGCTTCGTTACGGTGAAACTTCGACGTTGTTCCGGAACGAGGATTCGGGTGAAATGCACGGTCTGACCAGGGTCCGCCAGTTTACCATTTCCGAGGGACATCTGATTGTACGTCCGGACCAGATGGTAGAGGAGTTTAAGAAGTGTATTGCGCTGGCGCAGTATTGTTTAAAGACCCTCGGGGTAGAGGAGGATGTGACCTACCGCCTTTCCCGCTGGGACCCGGAGAATCCGGAGAAGTATGTCGGCTCAGCCGAGGTCTGGAACGAGACAGAGCAGCATATCCGCGACGTGCTGAACGAGCTTGGTATTTCCTTTATCGAGGGAGTCGGCGAGGCGGCATTCTACGGCCCAAAGATTGATATTCAGGCGAAGAACGTGTACGGCAAGGAAGATACGATGATTACGATTCAGTGGGATGCCCTGCTGGCAGAGCAGTTTGATATGTATTATATCGACCAGAACGGGGATAAAGTCCGTCCGTATATTATCCACAGAACGAGTATGGGCTGCTACGAGCGGACGCTTGCATGGCTGATTGAGAAATATGCCGGATTGTTCCCGACATGGCTCTGCCCGGAGCAGGTACGTGTGCTTCCGATTTCCGAAAAATACAATAACTATGCGGAGCAGGTAAAGAAAGAGCTTACAAAGAACGGTATTTCCGCAGAGGTGGATAACAGGGCAGAAAAAATCGGCTATAAGATTCGTGAGACCAGACTTGCCCGTGTGCCGTATATGCTTGTGGTAGGACAGAAGGAGGAGGAAGAGGGCGTTGTTTCCGTAAGAAGCCGTTATCTCGGGGACGAGGGACAGAAGCCGCTTTCCACGTTTATCGCAGCAATCTGTGAGGAAATCCGCACAAAGGAAATCCGTAAGATAGAGGTACAGGAGGAAAAGTAAAAAAGACAGGGGGCTGCGCTTTGTGCGGAGGCCCCCGTTTTTTCAGGAGAATGCTTTATAAGACAGTGCAGAAAGGGAAGGGAAGCAGGACATGAAAGAATACTGGGATTTATGTGATGTGGCAGGGCGGTTGACAGGAGAAACGATTTTACGGGGAGAACCGGTTCCGGAAGGGCGTTACCATAAGGTAGTGCATATATGGATACAGAATCCAAAGGGCGAACTGCTGCTTCAGAAGCGGAGCGACAGGGTGGAATGGAAGCCGGGTATCTGGGCAGTGACCGGAGGCTCAGCGGTTGCAGGGGAAGCTCCGTATGCCGCCGCGGTACGGGAGACAGGAGAGGAGCTTGGGATTCAGGCTCTGCCGGAGCAGCTGGAGTTTTTGTTCTGTATGCGCCGCCGGGATACATTTTGTTATATTTATCTGCTGAAGGCGGACGTGCCAGTGGAAGAACTGACGCTGCAGGAAGAGGAGGTCGCTCTTGCAAAATGGCTGACGATGGAAGAGATAAAAAAGGACATGGAAGAGGGACGGCTTCACCGGTATGACTATTTTGAGGTGCTTTGTAAGTATTTAGGTTTGTAGACAGATAAGGCGGAACAGAAGGCGGTACGCAAGGGGCGTATGCGGAAAGGAAAGGCATGGAGGACGAAAAAAGAGATACAGTAAAAAAGCAGAAGAGGAGCGCGGCAGGAGCAAGGCAGGTGCTGAAAATGTTTTTTTTCCTTGCAATCGGCGCTCTGGCGGGGTTCCTTTCTATCTGGGTGCTGGGCGTCGGGAGGATGAAAGAGATGAAATTCGGCATTTTTCTGATTTCCTATGGTCTGATTTTTTTCGGGCTGGTTATCTGGATTTTTATACATACGATTCTGCACGAGGCAGGGCATCTGGTCTGCGGGCTGCTTTCCGGCTACCGTTACTGTTCGTTCCGGTTCGGGCGTTTTACGCTTGCGAAGTATCCGGACGGAATGAAAATGAAACGCTTTTCGATTCCAGGAACCGTGGGACAGTGCCTGATGGCGCCACCGCCATACAATGACGGCAGTTTTCCCTACACGTTCTATCTTCTTGGCGGGTTTATGGTAAATCTGATTTGTGCGGTGGTTTTGTTTGCTGTATTTTTGCTGGCAGGCAGCGGCTCCTTTGCGGGGCGCATGCTTGCAGCGGGAGGCGCTATGGCGCTTTATCTTGGAATTGTCAATGCAGTTCCGGCAAAGTCCGATATCCCGAACGACGGCTATCAGATTTTTATGCTGGGAAAGAGCAAAGAGGAACGGCGGGCGTTCTGGGAGTCGTTAGAGTTTAATGCAAGGCTCCAGCAGGGAACCCGTCTCAGGGAGATTGAAAAGGACTGGGAAGCGCTAGATAATGAGACGCTGGTCAGACAGTGCGAGGGCATGAAGGGGCTGACCGGCCTGGCGATGCGTTATAATTATCTGCTTGATACGGAGCGCTTTGCGGAGGCAGAGGATTTATGCCAAAGGCTGCTAAAAAAAGGGGTCTCGGTAGATTTGTACCGGAAGTTGTTTTTGGGAGAGGCGCTGTATCTGGAGCTTTTGCTGCACGGCAGAACGGAAGAAATCGAACGGTTTGCCACAAAGGAGGTGCTGGACTTTTTAAAGGCGACTGCCGCCGTGATGCCTTCTTCGGCAAGAACCTTATATGCGTATGAAAGGCTGTTCCGGCAGGAGGAGAAGGAGCTTGCAAAGGCAGAAAAGCAGTTTGCGGATGCGGTAAAGAACTATCCGGTGCTGGGGGAACTGGCACAGGAGCAGATGCTGGTGGAAAAGGTAGACGAGGTCTGCCAGCAGAGACAAAAAACGCCGGACAGGGTGTAACGCCGGAATCTGCCGTATGGAAAAGCAAAGAGAGCCGGTACTATAGCTGAAAGAAAAACGGCGAAGCGGCATATCTGGATTGCTTGTGCGCTATATGTGGGATTTGAAAAGGCTGCAGCAGGAAATGTAAAGTCGGGGGAATAGTGACAAGCCCGGGGTCATACGATAGCGTAAGGGAAGCGCAGACGATAGGCGGAAGCGGTCGTTGCCTTCTTTGGTTTCCAATAATTCCCTGAGCGCTTATCCTGTGGCGACAGAGGAGCAGGAGTCCTTGAGAAGTCATACAAAATAGCGCCGTTCCGGCACAAAAGCGGTGAAAAAAAGCTTATGACAAGAACTTGACATCAATGGGGGATAATGGTATTATAATGTCAGGAATTGTTCGGCTGAAATCATCATAAGAAGGTTTTCTGGCGGGAGCGATTTTCGGCATTGGTATAACGAAAAAGGGATATCAAGGAAAGGAACAGGAATAATGGATGAACTGTTAAAACAAAAGTTAGCAGAGAACAATGTCGACCTGGACGGTGCATTGGCACGCTTTATGGGGAATGAGACATTGTTCTTAAAATTTCTTAAAAAGTTCGGGAATGATATGAGTTATACTAACCTGATGCTGAATCTGGATCAGGAGAATTTTGAAGAGGCCTTTAAATGTGCGCATACACTCAAAGGAGTGAGCGCGAATCTGGGGCTCAGTTCAATTTCAGTGCCGACCTCCGAATTGACGGAACAGCTCAGAGGAAAAGCGGCATCCGAGATTAACCGGGATCGGGTGTCGGAAGAAAGGCAGAAGCTGAAAGAGGCCTATGAGCGTCTTATTGTGGTAATTGAGAAGGATACCTGACCTTCTGTTCTTGACAAGTCAAATACAACATGATAATATAAGTCAGAATGTAATTTAATGCAATTTCGGAGGGATATCAATGGATGACAGACAGAAGATTTTGATTGTAGACGACGAAGAGGTGAACAGGGCCATATTAGAGTGCCAGTTCCAGGATGATTATGAGATTTTGCAGGCCTCCAACGGACAGGACGCAATCGAGCAGATAGAGAATAATGACAATCTTGTACTGATTATGCTGGATATCGTTATGCCGCTCTTAGACGGTTTCGGGGTACTGGATTATATGCAGGGCAGGAATCTCATCGAGCAGATTCCGGTTATCCTGATTACCAGCGAGACGGTCAGAAACAGTGAAACAGCGTACGAATACGGTATCGCAGATGTAATACATAAACCGTTCTATCCGGATATTGTTAAGCGAAGAGCAGAAAATATTATTGAATTGTATCAGAATAAACATAATATGGAGATTCGTCTGAAGGAGCAGGAGGAAGAGCTTCGTGCCCAGCAGATGAGGCTGCAGAAGAATAATGACTTTATGATTGATGCGCTCAGTTCGGTGGTCGAGTTCAGAAGTATGGAAACCGGCGAGCATATCCGTCGTATTAAATACTTTACCAGAATTTTGTTAAAGTATCTGGAGAAGTATTTTCCGAAGTATGGTCTTACCAAGACACAGATTGATGAAATTGCGAGAGCATCCGCGCTCCATGATATCGGAAAGGTCGGAATCCCGGATGCAATCCTGCTTAAGCCGGCACGTCTGACGCCGGAGGAATTTGAAATTATGAAGACGCATACGACAATCGGTTGTGAAATCCTGGATTCGTTCCAAAAGGACCAGTCGGATGAGTTTTACCGGTATTGTTACGAAATCTGCCGCTGGCACCACGAGAGATGGGACGGCAAAGGTTATCCTGACCATCTGGTAGGCGACCAGATTCCGATTAGCGCGCAAATCGTTGCAATTGCGGATGTGTACGACGCTCTGGTAAGCGAAAGAGTTTATAAAGAAGTCTATGGAAATTCCATTGCATATAAGATGATTATGGACGGGGAGTGCGGACAGTTTTCACCAGATGTGCTGGAATGTTTTGAACTTGCAAAAGAAGACTTCTTTAATATCGTAGAAGTAATTAAGATGTTCAGCTTTACAGAGTAAAGTCCGGAACATAGGAAGCTCCTTGTTTCTTTCCCCGCAGCTTTGCGGCGGGGGCAGGCGGTGTTCTTTGGTTTACGGTGCTTTGATGGAGGAAGTTATGTGTCAGGACACTTTGGAAATGCTTCCCTTAGAGAATGCATTAGAGATTATACTGGCATTTGATGACAAGGGACTTATTACATACAGTAATGCCACGGCAAGAGAAAAGCTGGGATATAAGCAGGGACTTTGCGGACTGTCAATCGGCAGTGTCTTTCCGGGAGCTTTCCGGGAGGAAGGGGACGGATGGAAAGCCGCTGTCCCTTTTGGCGCGGAGCCTTGTCAAATGACGGCGTACCGTCAGAACCAGACCTGTTTCCCGGCCGAAATGAGAATTGTACGGGACGAAGAACGGGACATTTGCTTTTGCATGGCAAATGACGTACTGGAAAAGGAATTTTTGGGACGGGAGCTGGAGCAGGTAAAGCAGGAAGCCGAGGCAGCCATGCGGGTGAAGTCAGAATTTGTTGCGAATGTAACCCATGAGCTGCGGACACCGGTGAACGGGATTCTCGGTCATGTAAAGGAGATGCTTCCGGAAGAAACAGAGAAGGAAAAGCTCCGCACACTGCGTCTGATTGAGCGCTGCTGTGAGGAAATGAATAAGCTGATTAATAACATTCTTGATTTTTCAAAGCTGGAAGCAGGAAAGTTTGTTTTGGAGCCACGTCGTTTTTCTTTCCGCGGTATGATTGATTATGTGAAGGAAAATCATAAGGGAAGGATTACGGAAAAGGGGCTGGATTTTTTTGTTACGGTTTCCCCGGGCGTTCCGGAATATGTCGTAGGAGATGAGCTGAGACTTGTCCAGATAATGAACAATCTGCTTTCGAATGCGCAGAAGTTTACCAGTGTCGGAAAGATTACGCTGGAAATTATAAAGACAGCCCAGATGAAGGATGATATCGAGCTGTTCTTTCTGGTGAGCGATACCGGAATAGGAATCGACCAGAAGGACCAGGATAAATTGTTCCGGAGCTTTTCCCAGGTGGATGCTTCTACCTCCCGTAAGTACGGAGGTACTGGTCTGGGACTTAGCATATGCCGTCAGTTAGTAGAGCTGATGGGCGGAAATATCAGCGTGGAGAGTGTGAAGGGAAAGGGGACCATGTTCTCTTTTTCTGTCTGGGTCGGAAGAGATCCGGAAGGAAAGGAAGCAGAGGAAGAAGGGGTTGTTACCCCGCGGCCGAAGAGTGTCTTTACAGCCGACGCACCGGAAGAGGAAGCTTCGGAGGTTTCCAGATACGGAACTCCGGCGAACCGGGAGGCATTGGAGAAGGCTCTTTCTAAACTGATTCTTTCGGTAGAAATGGAAAATTGGGAAAAGGCAGAAATGTTTATGGAAACCATTAAGCAGCTTACGGTAGAGGTTCCGCCGGAAGTAGGCCGGGCGGTATTGCGGCTGAAAATGGCAATTCAAAAGGAGAACTACGAGAAGATTTCTACGGGGCTTGAGGCTTTGAAAATGCTGATAGAGGCAGAGGGGAACGGATGATGAAGGATAACGAGAAGGCCATCGGAAAAGCGACAGTTCTGATTGTGGATGATGTGGAAACAAACCGGGTGATTCTTGGAGAAATTATAGGTGCAATGGGCTACAAGGTCATTTTTGCAGAAGACGGCGCACAGGCATGGGAGCGGCTTTCAGAGGAGCTTCCGAACCTGGTGCTTACCGACGTGTCCATGCCGGTCATGGATGGCTACGAGCTTTGCAGGAAACTGAAAGCGAATGTGGAGACAAGAAATATTCCCATCATTTTTATTTCTGCTTTTGATGATGCGCAGAATATTGTCAAAGGGTTTAATATGGGCGGGGAGGATTACATTACAAAACCGTTTATTCCGGAAGTGGTGCAGGCCAGAGTCAATGTCCATCTCAGGCTGTATGAAGCAACCTGTGAGGTAAAGGAAGCTAACCGGCGCCTGCAGGCTTCGATTAACGAGCAAATCCGTCAGATTGAGCAGGAGCGGAAGAGCGTTTTGTATGCTCTGGCAGGAATCGCAGCGGAAAATTCCTGGCACGAGAGCGGATACATTGACAGAATCAGGCATAATTGCCGTATTTTGGCACAAAGTATGCAGCTGTCTCCTTTGTTCGAGGGACAGATTTCAGACAGCTTTGTGGAGACGATAGAGATTGCGGCGCCGCTCTGCGATATCGGAAATATCGGGATTCCGAAGGAAATTCTTCAGAAGAATGCAGTCTTGGATGAAGAAGAGAGGGCGTTAATGCAGAATCATGCCCGAATCGGTACGAAGCTTTTAGAGGACCTTAAAGTGACCGATGATTACAATGATTTTATGCAGATATCTACGGATATCACCCATTTTCACCATGAGAACTGGGACGGGAGCGGATATCCCGAAGGGAAAAAGGGGCATGAAATACCTCTGGCAGCACAGATTGTTTCCATGTCCAGCATATTTTGCGCATTGACAGAGACAAGAAGCTACAGAAATAGTTATGACAGGGAGGAAGCGTTGGAGATGATGCGGCAGGATGCGGGCCGCAAGTTCAATCCGGATATCTTCAATATTTTTTATAAGGTTTCCAGACAGCTCCGGTAGCTGTACTACGATAGAAAGGAACAGGTCTGGAAACAGACAAGGCTTTTAACGGAGGAAAAAGGCTATGATGACGGACGAGGAGTTTTTAAGAATTGCCGCCCATATGAAGCAGAGATATGGGATTGATCTCGGACAAAAGAAAGTCATTATGAACGGCAGACTTGAAAACCATATTAAGGCGGGAGGCTGGGACAGCTTTCATGCATTTATGAATGCTTTAGAAAGCGACCGTTCCGGAAAGCTGGAGAAAGAGCTGGTCAATCTTCTCACTACGAATCATACTTATTTTATGAGGGAATTTGAGCACTTTGAGTTTTTTAAGAGAGTAGTGCTTCCGTGGCTGAAGAAAAAGGAACAAAATACGAAGGATTTACGGATATGGTGCGGTGCAGCGTCGACAGGGGAAGAGCCGTATATGATTGCCATGGTACTCTGGGATTTTTTCGGACTGGAGCATGCTTCCTGGGATACCAAGGTATTGGCAACAGATGTATCGACGAGGGTTTTGCAACAGGCAAATGAAGGACTTTACAGCGAGGATCATTTAAAGGATCTTCCGGACCAGTGGAAAAGGCATTTTTTTAAGAAAGTAGGAGAAGGAATGTTCCGGGTCACAGACGAGCTGAAGCAGGAAGTGCTGTTCCGCCAGTTTAATCTGATGTCGCCGTTTCCGTTTAAGAAAAAAATGCACACTATTTTTTTAAGAAATGTGATGATTTATTTTGACGGGAATACAAAACTGGAATTGCTTCAGAAGGTATATGATTGTTTGGAACCGGGGGGCTATCTCTTCATCGGAATGACAGAGACGTTGGACCGGGCGCAGATACCATTCCAGATAGTGCAGCCCTCTATTTTCAGAAAACAGGGAGGAAGTGATTGATGTATGCGGCCTATTAGAGTATTAATCGTGGAAGATTCCATGGTGTTCAGAGAGTTATTGGTACAGAATTTGAGCAGAGATCCTGTTATTGAGGTAGTAGGCGTGGCAAAGGATCCCTTTGAGGCAAGGGATGCTATCTTGGCGTATAAGCCGGATGTCATGACATTGGATATAGAGCTTCCGAAAATGAGCGGTATTGAGTTTTTGAGGAAGCTGATTCCGCAGTATCCTCTTCCGGTCGTAGTCATCAGTTCTCTTAGCGATAAGGTATTTGACGCGCTGAATGCAGGCGCGGTTGATTTTGTAGCAAAGCCTGCAGTGACAGGAAGAGCGCAGCTGGAGGAGTTTATACAGAACGAACTGCTTGTGAAGATTAAAATTGCTTCTACAGCTAAAATCAGCAGGATAAAGCAGATGGCGGCGCAGCAGGACCAGCCGGGACTTTCCATGAAGGGAAGCGATATGATTGTGGCAATCGGCGCCTCTACAGGCGGAACAGAAGCGATTTTTTCCGTGGTAAAGGATTTTGGGACGGATATTCCGGGAGTTGTTATTGTACAGCATATGCCCCCAGGGTTTACAGATATGTATGCAAAAAGACTGGATAATCAGTGCAGGGTACAGGTGAAAGAGGCAGAAACGGGCGACAGGGTGTTGCCCGGGCATGTCCTTGTTGCACCCGGCGGTGACAGGCATATGCAGTTAGTAAAGGTAAACGGTGTATATCAGGTTGAGTGCAAGCCGGGACCTAAAGTGAACGGGCATTGTCCGTCAGTAGACGTTTTATTTGAATCTGTAGCGAAAGTAGCAGGCTCGAAAGCGTTGGGAATTATTCTGACTGGAATGGGAGGTGACGGCGCAAAAGGACTGTTGGCTATGCGGAAGGCGGGAGCCAGAACCATCGGGCAGGACGAATCTACCTGTGTAGTGTACGGAATGCCAAAGGTGGCGTATGACCTCGGTGCGGTAGAATATCAGGAAAAATTGCAGGATATTGCCGGGAGAACCTATCGTGTACTGAATAAAACGTAAAGGAGAGGAAATATGAAGATTTTATTGGCAGAGGACGATTTTACGACAAGAAAATTTATGGTCAATTTTCTTTCGAAGTACGGCGAATGTGATGTCACTGTAGATGGAATGGAGGCGGTGGATGCTTTTATGATGGCGCTGGAGGACGGAGAACCTTATGATCTCGTATGTCTTGATATTATGATGCCGGTTATGGACGGATATCAGGCATTGGTGGGAATCCGGAATCTGGAGAAGCAGCGGAATGTTCCGCAGGAACAGGCAACAAAAGTAATTATGACAACTGCACTCAATGAGGAACGGAATGTTAAGATGGCATTTGAGCTGGGATGCACGATTTATTCCGGTAAACCGATTGATAAGGAAAGATTTGAACAGGCTATGAAAAAGCTGGGCTTGATATAATCTGATATCAAAAATATGCAGGAAAGGAGAGTATATGGCTGAAGAATTTAACACAGAGGGAATGTTGGACGTTTATCTGTTTGAGAACGAACAGCTTCTGGAGCAGCTGCAGGAAACTGTTTTGGACCAGAAGGATGCGGAATGTTTTGACCAGGACAGCATCAATGAGATATTCAGGGCGATGCATACCATTAAAGGTTCCTCTGGTATTATGATGTTTGATAACATTACTGCAATTTCCCATAAGCTGGAAGACGTTTTCTATTATTTAAGAGAGTCCCATCCCGAGCACGTGCCACATCTGAAATTAGTGGAGCATGTGTTGGAAGTGGCAGATTTCATTACTTCGGAAATGGACAAGATTCGTAATGGAAGTACAGCCGACGGAAATCCGGAAAGTATTATTAAGGAACTGGACAAATTTCTGGATATGATTAAGAAAGGTGTAAAGGCGGAGGGAGAGGAACTGCCTCCTGAGAACGTACATGTAGAGCCGCAGCAGTTCTACATAGCGCCTGTTGCTACCGACGCAAGTCGTTTCTACAAGGTGTATATTACCTTTTCACCGGAAACAGTAATGGCGAATATCCACGCATACAAGGTAGTGTATGCAATGAAAGAAATTGCGGAGGATTTGCTGTATTCCCCGGAGGATATTATTTCCGATGAGGATAGTGCTGAGGTAATTATGAAGGAGGGCTTCCGCATCCTGCTTCAGGCACAGTGTACGGAGAAAGAAATCCGCGACCTGATTGGTATCGGCTACGATATTAAGAAGGTAGACGTCTATGAATGTAAGGCGGAAGAGTTTTTGCGGGGATTTGATTTTGGTGAGCAGGGACCGCAGATTGACCTGGAATCCAGCGTAGAGGTTATTGAAGCAAAGGCGGAAAAGGAAAGCGAACCAAAGCCGGTAGAAAAGCCGAAGATGGCGCCAGGTGATTTTGTCATTCAGTCAAAAGAGCCAGGAAAGCCAAAGAAGCTGGCAAAAGATAAGTCAAAGAATGAAAAGGCTGCTTTTATCAGTGTCAACGTAAACAAGATGGACCAGCTGATGGATTTAATCGGAGAGCTGGTAATTTCGCAGTCGGTAGTGTTACAGAACCCGGATTTGAAAGTACCTGGTCTGGATCTCGCGAACTTCAATAAGGCTGCGGCACAGATGGCAAAGATTTCCACGGACTTACAGAATGTCATTATGTCCATGCGAATGATGCCGTTAACAAACCTGTTCCAGAAGATGAACCGTATTGTCTTTGATGTTTCCCGCAAATTAGGGAAGGAAATTGAGTTTGAGATGATTGGTGAACACACCGAGGTGGACAAAAACATCATCGAAAATATTTCCGACCCTCTGATGCATCTGGTGCGTAATGCAGTAGACCATGGAATTGAGACGGACGCAGAACGTGCCGAAAGCGGAAAGAAGGAGAAGGGAAGAGTAACGCTTTCTGCCCGGACAGAAGCCGGAAAAGTATGGATTAGCGTAATGGACAACGGGAAAGGCCTTGATAGGGCAAAGATTCTTGCCAAGGCAAAAAATCAGGGACTTTTGGACGATGGAAAGCCGGAGAGTTCCTACACCGATAAGGAGGTATATCGGTTTATTACATTGCCGGGATTTTCTACCAATGAACAGGTAACGGAGTATTCCGGCCGTGGCGTAGGAATGGATGTCGTAATACAGAACATCCAGGCAATCGGGGGAACCTTGGAAATTGAAAGTACCCCGGGCTTTGGAAGTACGATGACCTTAAAGATTCCGTTGACCCTGGCGATTATCGATGGTATCGTGATGGAAACGGGAAGCTCTTCTTTTGTCGTAGAGACAGGGGTAATCAAGTCGTTTATCAGTGTAAAAGAGGATATGATGATTCATGAGCCGAACGGAGACGAATATGTAATGATCCGCGGCGAATGTTATCCGGTGCTTCGTCTTGGCGAATGGTACGGACTGAAGGATTATCAAAGGTCAGTGAATGAAGGCATGATGCTGATTTTTGAGGTAGAGGGAAAGACCATATGCCTTTTTGTAGACAGGCTGATAGGAAAGCAGGAGATTGTGGTAAAGCCGATTCCATCCTATATCAAAAAAGTAAAGGGACTGTCCGGTTGTACCCAGCTGGGAGACGGCAGTATTGCACTGATACTTGACCCGGTAGGACTGATAGAATAAACGGACGGAAAGGATGGTAGCTAAATGGATGAAATCAGTGAAGTAAAAAGGCAGGCAGAGCAGGGCCAGGATGCTTCCGATGAACATGATACACCAAAAGGCAAGTATATGACATTCAAAGCCGGGAGCGAGTATTATGGTCTGGAAATTCAGTATGTAGATGAAATCAAATGTTTCCAGACGATAACACCGATTCCGGAGACGGAGGATTATATCAAAGGACTGATTAATCTGAGAGGAAAAATCATTCCTGTTATTGATGTAAGACTCCGCTTCAAGCAGGAGCCTTTCGAGTACAATGACAGGACTTGTATCATTGTGGTGATTGTAAAGTCCACAATGGTCGGCTTGATTGTAGAAAAAATTGCCGAGGTAGTGGAAATCCAAAAGGAAAATATCCTGCCGCCTCCGACAATCGGGCGGATGGATAAGACGCAGAATAAGTATGTGTACGGTATCGGAAAAGTAGGAGATTCTGTGAAGCTTCTGTTGGATCCCGAAAAGCTGTTGAACGATGAAGATATGTCCGTCTTGGAGCAGGCAAACAATATGGAAGCAGAAGAGAGAGAGGTATAATTTAATGAAAAATATGAAATTTAAGACAAAGTTAATTATTGGTTTCGTAATTCCTGTTGTACTTACAATTATCAATACTTATTTTGCAATTTCAAGTACCAAGGGAATCTTAAAGGCGGAAGACCAGGATCACTATTATGAAATTGCTGTAATATTCTATCTTTGTGTTGTAGCTATCGCTATTGCAATTACTGTCGCCTATGGTCTCTATGTCGTAAAAATTATGAGAAAGTCTATGGATGAGCTGTCGAGTGCTGCACATAAGATTTCCCAGGGACAAGTGGACGTCGAAATGATAAAGTACAATAACGATGAGTTCGGTGACCTGATAGATAAGTACAAGGAAGTAATCAACAATATCAAGGCACAGGCAGGGGCTGCGGAAGAGCTGTCCACCGGAAACCTTACGATTACGGTAATTCCAAAGTCTTCGGAGGATGTACTGGGTAATACTTTAAAGAAAGTAGTTGAGGATAATAACAACGCACTGAGTAATATCAGTGATGCAGCATATCAGGTAACCATCGGAGCTTCCCAGGTAGCAAGTGCGAGCCAGTCTCTGGCACAGGGTTCTACAGAGCAGGCCAGTGCAATCGAGGAGATTACTGCTTCCATTGACGAGATTGCAGAGAAGACCAAGCAGAATGCAGACCAGGCAAATCAGGCAACCGAGCTGGTAGAAAAGGCAATCCAGGATGTAAAGCAGGGTAACGAGCATATGAAGGATATGATGGTTGCGATGCAGGATATCAACAAGGCATCCGAGAGCATTTCCAAGATTATTGATGTAATCGACGATATTGCGTTCCAGACCAATATCCTTGCATTGAATGCGGCAGTAGAGGCAGCAAGGGCAGGCGAGGCAGGAAAGGGCTTTGCAGTAGTAGCAGAGGAAGTCAGAAGTCTTGCGGCAAAGAGTGCATCTGCTGCAGCTGAAACCGCAGAGCTGATTGAGGGCTCTATTAACAAGGTTGGCCAGGGTTCCCGGATTGCAGACGATACGGCAAAGGCATTGAATGTAATTACGGAAGCAGTTCAGCATAGTGAAGTTCTGATTAATAACATAGCACAGTCCTCCAATTACCAGGCAACGGCAGTAGCACAGATTGAGCAGGCAATTACCCAGGTTTCCCAGGTTGTGCAGACCAATTCTGCTACCAGTGAACAGTGTGCAGCGGCAAGTGAAGAGCTGTCCAACCAGGCAACCAGAATGAGAGAGCTGCTTTCTATTTACCGTTTAAACAAGACGATGACCCCGTCTGTTAATAGTAGGGGCTATTCTCCTGTCTCCAATGTAAATGAGCAGATTATTTCTCTGGGCGACAGCTTCGGGAAGTATTAATTCGAAGTAATCATAGTAAGAAGCAGACATGGGCTTCTGCTGCAGGAAGTGCAGACCCATATTGGGAAGTGGTAACGGTTTCTTTGTCAGGGACCGTTACCACTTTCGTTTTATTGTGCGGAAAGCAAAGAGGGATGGCGCTGCATATCTTAAAGAAAAACGGTGAAGCGCATGCTTGAATTGATTGTACGCTACACGGGAGATTTGAAAAGGCTGCAGGAGGAAATTGGTTTTCAGGCGGAAGAGCTTCTGGCAGGATATGCGATTGTGCATATTTCGCCGGAGCTTGCTCCGCTTTTGCTTTCTGCGGAGGAAATTTTGTGGACGGAGGTTCCGGCGCGGGTCTATGAGGAGGTGACGGCAGGAAAACGTGCCGCCTGTGTGACGACGCTGCAGGGACAGCATCCGGAGCTGACCGGACAGGGAGTGCTGGTGGCTGTAATCGACTCGGGAATCGATTATACCCATCCCGATTTCCGGAACGAGGACGGTACGACAAGAATTGCGGCACTTTGGGACCAGACGGCCAGAGGAGAGGGTATGCCTCCGGCGGGTTATTTCTCCGGCGTCCTTTATACGAAGGAGCAGATTGATGCGGCGCTACGGGGAGAACAGGGGGCTGATGGGGGAAGCCCGGTACCGGAGGTGGATTTAAGCGGACATGGGACGCATGTTGCCGGGATTGCCGCCGGGAACGGGCGCGCCTCCGGCGGGCGCTACCGGGGCGTCGCCTATGAAAGTACACTGTTAGTCGTAAAGCTTGGAGGGACGCAGGCAGACCCGTTTCCACAGACAGCAAATCTGATGACGGCGGTAGATTTCTGCGTGCGTTATGCAGCAGATGTAGGACTTCCTCTCAGCATCAATCTTTCCTTTGGAAACAGTGAGGGAGCACATGACGGGCGGAGCCTTTTGGAGACCTATTTGGATGCGGTTTCTCTTTATGGAAAGAATATGATTTGTATCGGTACCGGGAATGACGGAAACGCGGGACGGCATGTCGGCGGAGTTTTCCAGAAAAGTACGGGAAATGAAGCAGGAACAGAGGAGGAGGTGCTGTTTACGGTCGGGAACAGGGAGGGAAGACTGCAGATGGGGCTCTGGCTTAATGCAATTGATACGGTAGAACTGTCGCTGGTATCGCCATCCGGAACTGTGCGGAGGCTGCCGGAGGAGCTTCAGGGAAGCGGCACGGCGGTCAAAGGGTATCCGGCGGCAGGCGGCACCGTATTAAATTTTGGAAGCTCGGTAGCGGAGGTATTTGTGGGAGAGGCAACGCCTTACCGCGGGATACGGGAAATTTCAATTACGCTGCGTGGAAAAAACGGGGAAATTGAAGCCGGGACATGGAGAATAAGGATGAGACCGGTGCGGATTCTGGAAGGCGTTTATGACATCTGGCTTGCACGGGGCGGACAGAATATCCTGACCCACTTTCTGCAGCCGACGCCCGAGCGGACACTGACAATTCCCTCGACAGCTGCAAGACCAGTTGCCGTGGCAGCGTTTGATGCGAGAACAAGCAGTATTGCGGCATTTTCCGGCAGGGGATATCCGCGGGCAGAGCAGTACATTAAACCGGATCTTGCGGCGCCGGGCGTCGAGATTGTTTCCTGTGCGCCGGGAGGCGGCTATACCGCGAAAACCGGGACGTCTATGGCGACTCCGTTTGTAACGGGAAGTGCGGCACTTTTGCTGCAATGGGGTATCATATTAGGAAATGACCCGTATCTTTACGGAGAGAGATTGAAAGCGTTTCTCATCCAGGGGGCGGAAAAGCTGCCAGGGCTTACGGAATACCCGAACGCCTATGTGGGGTGGGGAACTTTATGTGTGGCAGAAAGTCTGCGGCTGATGGAGTAAGAAGGATGTCGCACGGAGTGCGGCTCACTCCGGCGCCGTTCAAAAAGTATAAAAATTCAAGGTAAAAGTCCTTGACAAATCTTCAAATCTGGCATATTATAAACGTATGAACAGTTGTTCAAATGTTTGTCGAAAGAGCGGAGGTGAACGGATGGAGAAAAACGGTGCGGAGTGCTGTGATGTTGTCTGCGTGCACGACGAGCTTTTACAGAAAGTAAATGCACAGCTGCCGCAGGAGGAAGTACTTTATGATTTGGCAGAGCTTTTTAAGGTGTTCGGGGATTCTACAAGAATCCGGATATTGTTTGTACTGTTTGAGGCGGAGGTGTGCGTGTGTGACCTGGCAGAAGCGTTGCATATGACGCAGTCTGCAGTTTCCCATCAGTTAAAAATACTGAAGCAGGCAAAACTGGTCAACAGCAGGAGAGAAGGGAAGTCTGTGTTTTATTCCCTGGCGGACGACCATGTGAGAACGATGATCGGGCAGGGGTTAGAACATATTGAGGAGTAACGAATAAGGAGGCAGGTTATGAAGAAGAAGTTCAAATTGCAGGGACTGGATTGTGCAAACTGCGCGGCAAAGATGGAAGAAGCGATTAAAAAAGTCCAGGGTGTAGAGAATGCCAGCGTCAGCTTTATGACGCAGAAGCTCACGATTGAAGCAGAAGAGGAGCAGATGGACGAGATTATGAAGCAGGTAGTGCTCCTTTGCAAAAAGATAGAGCCGGATTGCGAAATTCTTTTGTAGAAGAGGGGGTGCCGGAATGACGAAAAAGCAGAAAGCGGTATTGCTCCGGATTCTGGTTTCTCTCTGTTTTTTTGCAGGGATGCTGATTGTAAAGTATACCGGAGGATTTGAAAAGATAGGAGAGCCTCTGGCAGAGCCGCTAGTTTGTCTGGCGGTCTATCTGCTCATCGGGTACGACATTATCTGGAAGGCAGCAAAAAATATCAGACGCGGGCAGATCTTTGATGAAAACTTTCTGATGATGATAGCGACCTTCGGGGCCTTTTTTGTCGGAGAATATCCGGAAGCGGTTGCCGTAATGCTTTTTTATCAGATAGGAGAGCTGTTTCAGGGCTATGCGGTGGGAAAGTCGCGCCGTGCCATTTCCGATATGATGGATATCTGTCCGGAATATGCCAATCTGGAAGAGGATGGTGCGCTGCGGGAAGTGGAGCCGGACGAGGTAAAGGTTGGAAGTATTATCGTAATAAAGCCCGGGGAGCGTGTGCCGTTAGACGGTGTCGTACTGACAGGAGAGTCCCTGCTCGATACGTCTGCCCTGACCGGGGAGTCTGTCCCGCGGGGGATTGCACCGGGCGATACGATTATCAGCGGCTGCGTGAACGGCAGTGGAATGCTGCGGGTGCGTGTGACAAAAGAGTTTGAGGATTCTACCGTCGCTAAAATATTGGAGCTGGTAGAGGATGCAAGCAGCAGGAAGGCAAAAACAGAGAACTTTATTACAAAGTTTGCAAGATACTACACACCGGTAGTTACGATTGGAGCACTGCTTCTTGCGTTGGTACCGCCGCTTGTGACCGGCGGGAATTTCGGGGAATGGATTCAAAAGGCATGTATTTTCCTTGTCGTATCCTGCCCGTGCGCACTTGTGATTTCCGTGCCGTTAGGCTTTTTCGGCGGAATCGGCGCGGCGTCAAAAATCGGTGTGCTGGTCAAGGGGAGCAATTATCTGGAAGTTCTTGCGGAAGTGACTACGGTGGTATTTGATAAGACCGGGACGCTGACGAAGGGAGAGTTTAAGGTAAGCCAGGTGCTGCCGCAGGGAATAAGTGCAGAGGAACTGACAGAGATTGCCGCACTGGGCGAAAGCTTTTCGAACCACCCGATTGCAGGAGCATTACAGGAGGCGTACCAAAAGGCGCCGGAGCTTGCAAGGGTATCTGATGCTATAGAGCTTGCGGGCTTAGGCATCCGGGTCTTTGTAGATAAAAAGGAAGTCCTGCTGGGAAATGAAAAGCTGATGAAGCAGAACAACATTGCCTATGTACCGGTGGAAAGCAGCGGGACAGTGGTGTATGTGGCAGCCGATGGAGCGTTTCTGGGAAGCATCGTAATTTCGGACAGCATCAAAGAAGGGGCGAAGGACGCCCTTATCCGGATGCGGCAGGCAGGAGTAAAGCGTATTGTGATGCTGACCGGCGACCGGGAGGAAGCGGCATGCGCAGTCGCAAAGGAGCTTGCCTTGGACGAGGTTCATGCGGAGTTACTGCCGGGCGACAAGGTTACTCTGTTTGAAAGCCTTTTAGCGGAGCGGGAGGAAAAGGAAAGGCTTGCGTTTGTAGGAGACGGAATTAACGATGCGCCGGTACTTACAAGGGCAGATGCCGGCATTGCCATGGGAAGCATGGGTTCTGATGCGGCCATTGAAGCGGCAGATGTCGTGCTGATGGATGATAACATTGGAAAGATTGCATCTGTTATCCGGATTGCGAGAAAGACGCTTGCCGCCGTAAAGCAGAATATCGTCTTTGCGCTTTCGGTGAAAGCGCTTGTACTTGTGCTCGGGGCGTTCGGTATGGCAACGATGTGGGAGGCGGTTTTTGCGGATGTTGGCGTTTCAGTGATTGCCATTTTAAATTCCATGCGTATTCTTAAGGTAAAATGGAAGTCCAATACCCCGTAGCTTTCGCTATGGGGTATGAATTAGCTTCTCTTTCGCTTGTCCGCCCCAGAGGGGCGGGGGACTTGACTCCGCGGGGCGCTCGGATAGTGCAAATATATTTGTACTATCCGAGCGCTTTCGCGCGAATAAAAGCGGAAAATTTCCGGACAGATCAGAAGAAAGATGTAGTTTCGGTAAAAATGTGTCTTGCTTTCCTGAAAATTATATATTACAATAAAGGACATGGTGGTACACATTTAGACGGAGGAAAAACAAATGGGCGGTTTTTTTGCAGTAGCTTCAAACGAGGATTGCGTTTTTGATTTGTTTTTTGGTACGGATTATCATTCCCATCTCGGAACGAGACGGGGCGGTATGGCGGTATACGGAAAGAACGGGTTTGACCGCTCGATTCATAATATTGAAAATTCGCCGTTTCGGACGAAGTTTGAGAAGGATATCCATGAGATGAAGGGAAATATCGGTATTGGCTGTATTTCGGATTACGAGCCGCAGCCGCTCCTGGTACGTTCCCACCACGGCACGTATTCTATTATTACGGTAGGTAAGATTAATAATCTGGACGAATTGGTAAAGGACGTATTCCACTCCGGAACCTCGCATTTTCTCGAGATGAGCGGCGGAGATATCAATGCGACGGAGCTGGTGGCGGCACTGATTAATAAAAAGGAGAATATTGTAGACGGTATCCGGTATGCGCAGGACGTTATCAAGGGCTCCATGAGTATTCTGTTGATGACGCCGAAGGGGATTTATGCAGCCCGTGATAAATACGGGAGAACTCCGATTGCCATCGGAAAGAAGGAGGGGGCGTTCTGTGCTTCCTTTGAATGCTTTGCTTATCTGAACCTGGGCTATCAGGACTATAAGGAGCTTGGTCCGGGAGAAGTTGTTGTGATGACGCCGGAAACAGTAATTACGTTAGTCAAGCCGGGAGAGGAGATGCGGATTTGTACGTTTCTCTGGGTATACTACGGCTATCCGTCGTCTTCTTATGAGGGAGTCAGCGTAGAGCAGATGCGGTATAACTGCGGTGCAAAGCTGGCACAGCGCGACCACGGCAGTGTAAAGCCGGACAGCGTTGCAGGCGTTCCGGATTCGGGGACACCGCATGCAATCGGATATGCCAATATGTCCGGTGTGCCGTTTTCCAGGCCGTTTATCAAGTATACGCCGACCTGGCCGCGTTCGTTTATGCCGACGATACAGAGTAAGCGTAATCTGATTGCGAAGATGAAGCTGATTCCGGTGCATGACCTGATTCAGGACAAGAGCCTTCTTTTAATCGACGATTCTATTGTGCGCGGCACACAGTTAAGCGAGACAACGGAGTTTTTATACCAGAGCGGCGCGAAGGAGGTTCATATCCGCCCGGCATGTCCTCCGCTGTTATTCGGCTGTAAGTATCTGAATTTTTCCCGTTCGACTTCGGAGATGGACCTGATTACGAGGCGTGTCATTGCGGAGCGGGAAGGCGATAAGAAGGATATTGATTTTGAGCAATATGTCAATCCGGAAGAGGACAAGTATCAGGATATGGTTGAGCAAATCCGCCAGAAGCTTAAGTTTACTTCCCTCCGGTTCCATCGTCTGGACGATATGATTGAGTCGGTCGGGATTAATCCGTGCAAATTATGTACGTATTGCTGGAGTGGAAAAGAATAACAGCCGCCGGAGCAATATTTCGGGGAATAGCGCGTATACTAACCTTACTGTTTAAGAGAGAAACGGAGGGTTGGTATGCCGGCAACTTATACGCATTTCAGGTTCGGACAGGAGGTCAGGCAGCGTCTGTCGCCTAAGCTGCAAGATATCATTGCAGAGGCGGGGGACTTGTATGATATAGGACTGTACGGACCTGATATTTTATTTTATTATCATGCGGCAGTGGCAAATCCGGTCAGTCTGACCGGATTTCGTATGCATAAGAAAAATGCATATGGCTTTTTTACGCGTAGTCTTTCCCTGACGACAGACAAAAAATCCCTTGCATATTTATTCGGGTTTATCTGTCATTTTGCCCTGGATGGAAGGTGCCATGACTATATTGAAGAATATGAAAGAAGCTACGGTGTGAGGCATCTGGAAATCGAGGCGGAGCTGGACCGGAGCCTGATGGTAGGAGACGGGCTGAATCCCTTTGAATATCCGCTTGCAGGGCATGTAGTGCCTTCCCGGGAAAATGCAGAGGTCATCCGGCGCTTTTTCCCGTTTCTTTCGGTGCGCCAGATTAAAGGGACCCTGCGGGATATGCTGCGGTGCCATCACTTTCTTTCGGCAAAGGGGGCGCTAAAGCGCGCCACCCTGCAGGTTCTTTTTTCGGTGACGGGAACCTACCGCCTTCTGTATGGTCTGGTGATAAACAAGCGCCCGAGCCCGCGTTGTATGGAAAGCTGCCGGGATTTAAAAAAGATTTACTGGCAGACCGTAGACATCGCGGTAAGCATGATTGAGGAGTATATGGAGGCAAAAGAGGGGAAGAGGAGACTCAGTGAACGGTTTTCCAGAAGCTTTGCAGCAGAGGAAGCAGGGTGAAAACAACCTGTCGAAGTCCTGGAAAGATGGAGTATACGGCATCTGATTTTTGCAGGCGCGAACACTCCACCGGACTTCCTCCAAGTACCGCTAAGCTGCTCAGGGCGTCTTCGCGCCTAAGCAGTACTAAGAGGCGATTCCGGCTCCGCTAAAAACCGCGGTCCTTCGGACAAATGCAAAAATAAGATGCCGTATACTCCATCTTTCCGGGACTTCTCTGTTTCTCCCTCTGCTTTTTAAAAATCAGTAAGTATTGGCATAAAGCACTTCATGTTATTATCTTAAGGTCAGACCACAATCATTTGACAATAACAACCATCATTGCTTTTTTGGAAAAGGTTGTATATAATAATAATGGAATTATTTTGCACCGGGCAGAGATGGCAGGAGGAAAGGGCATGGATTTGTTTGAATACATGCGGGCGGAAAACTCGAAAAAGGAGTCCCCGCTTGCGGCAAGGTTAAGACCGCGGACGTTGGAGGAAGTGGTGGGCCAAGAACATATTTTAGGCGAAGGAAAGCTTCTTTCCAGGGCAATCCGGGCGGACAAGCTTGGCTCTGTAATTTTTTACGGTCCGCCGGGAACAGGGAAGACGACGCTTGCACAGGTCATTGCCCATACGACCAGCTCTGAGTTTACGCAGCTGAACGCGACGGTTGCCGGGAAGAAGGATATGGAGGAGGTCGTTGCAAAGGCAAAGGAGCTCCTTGGAATGTATGGGAAAAAGACGATTCTGTTTGTAGATGAGATTCATCGCTTTAATAAAAGCCAGCAGGATTATCTGCTTCCGTTTGTGGAGGACGGAACAGTGTCCTTAATCGGTGCCACGACGGAGAACCCTTATTTTGAGGTCAACGGGGCATTAATTTCCCGTTCGGTAATTTTTGAGTTAAAGCCGTTGTCTGTAGAAAGCATCAGACAGCTTTTGCACCGTGCCCTTACGGATACGGAGCGGGGGCTCGGCTCCTATAAGGCAGAGGCAGAGCCGGAGGCGCTTGCCTTTCTTGCGGATGTGGCAAACGGGGATGCAAGGACTGCATTAAATGCCATAGAGCTTGGTGTGCTGACAACGGAGCGCAGTCCGGACGGACTGATTCATATTACGAAAGAGGTGGCGTCTGACTGTATCCAGAAGCGCGTTTTACGGTATGACAAAAATGGCGATAATCATTATGACAATATTTCTGCATTTATCAAAAGCATGCGGGGCTCTGACCCGGATGCGGCAGTGTATTACCTTGCCAAAATGCTTTATGCGGGAGAGGAGCCGGCGTTTGTTGCCAGACGGATTATGATTTGTGCGGCGGAGGATGTGTCAAATGCGGACCCGCAGGCACTGGTCGTTGCGACGAGCGCGTCTCTTGCGGCGGAGCGCCTTGGCATGCCGGAAGCACAGATTGTGCTGGCACAGGCGGCAGCTTATGTTGCCTGCGCACCGAAGAGCAATTCGGCGGTCAGTGCCATTTCAAAGGCGATGGATTATGTGGCAACCCATAAAACGGAACCGGTTCCGGCACATCTGATGGATTCCCACTATAAGGGTGCAGCTAAGCTCGGACACGGGCTCGGATATCAGTATGCGCATTCCTTTCCGAACCACTATGTGGAACAGCAGTATCTGCCGGATGGCGTTACAGGAGAGCGTTTTTACGAACCGACAGAGCAGGGCTACGAAAAGACGCAGAAGGAATGGCTGGAGTTCTTAAAAAAGAAATGCTAAGGAGGATGGAATGAAAAAAAAGATAACCTTCCGGCAGATTGTGGCGGTGTGCGGGATTATCCTGCTAGTAGGAATGTACGGAATGAGCCTTGTATCTGCCTGTCTGGCAAGACCGGAGGCAGCGGATTTGTTTCTGGCAAGTCTTTCCCTGACCGTTCTGATTCCGATTCTTTTGTATGTATTGCTGATGTTTTCCCGCCTGTCAAAAGGGGACGGGGAGCAGGGAAAGAGCATGAAGTATTCGGAATTACGCAAGTATAATAAGCGTATGAAGAACGGGGAAGACCCGGAGACACTTGCAAAAGAGATTGAAGAAAGGTACGGCGGGGAGGAAACCAAAGCAGAAGAGGAAAACGAAGCAGAAAAAGAAGAGAATCCGGTGAAGAAAGAGGAGCTGGAAAAGGAAGAAAAATAAAAGAAGAGTGAAAAAGAGAGGAGGGGTACAGTGGTTCTTTGTATTGGAGGAACTCCATGCAGGGTCTGAACGGACGGACGGCATGGAGAAGGAGATGTAATTTGTCCGGCGGCCTTGCAATCTGATTTATGATAAGCAAAAAGGAGCAAGGTCTGATGAAAACAAAATTATATGAATTAAAGCCGTTTTTGATTCTTTGGGTTACGCAGTCGTTTTCTGCACTGGGAAGCGCGATGACGAATTTCGCGCTTGTCATATGGCTGTATGAAAGGAGCGGCTCGGCGACGACAACGGCGCTGTTGACGGTGTGCTCGTATGCACCGTATGTTGTATTGAGCATTTTTGCAGGAGCCGTCAGCGACCGCTGGGATAAGAAAAAGATTATGCTTGTCTGTGACAGCTTTGCAGCGCTTTGTACGGTCTGTGTACTGGTGCTTCTTTGCACTGACAGCCTTTCAGTATGGCATCTGTATGTACTGAACGCGTTCAACGGGCTGATGAATTCTATCCAGCAGCCTGCCTCAGATGTGGCGGTGACGTTGCTGACGCCAAAGAAATATTACCAGAAGACAAGCGGAATGCGCTCATTTTCCAATTCGCTTGTCACTATTTTAACGCCTGTCCTGGCAACGTCAGCGGTTGTGCTTTTTGGATTGGAGGCAGTCATTTTCTTTGATTTGTTTACCTTTGCCGTGGCATTTTTGTCGCTGTTATTGTGGGTTCAGGTACCAAAGGCAGGAGAACGGGAGAAACGGGAGGAAGGTCTGCTGCGTGCGGCAGGGAAGGGACTTTCCTATTTGAAGGAAAACAAAGGCATATTGTGGCTGATTCTGTTTCTGGCAGCCATCAATCTGATTGCTTCCGTGTATTCTGCGGCGCTTCCAGCCATGCTTTTGTCGCGGGAAAACGGCGGAGAGACGGTACTTGGCATCGTAAATGCCTGTACGGGTCTGGCAACGCTTGCAGGGAGCGTTCTGGTGACGCTGGCTCCCGCGCCGAAAAACCGCGTCAGGGTCATCTGTAATGCCCTTCTTATTTCCATGAGTACGGAAAATTTTTTGCTCGCATTCGGGAAAACGCCGTTCGTATGGTGTACCGGCGCGTTTCTGGGCTGGTTTTTCATTCCGCTTATGAATGCCAATATGGACGTGGTTTTCCGGACGGAAATTCCTGCCCCGATGCAGGGGCGGGTATATTCTGCGCGGAATACGCTGCAGTTTTTTACGATTCCGGCAGGGTATTTTCTTGGCGGGCTTCTGGTGGACAGGGTATTTGAGCCGTTGATGGCGGGAGCATTTGCGGATACCGTGCCTGTATGGCTGTTCGGAACAGGGAAGGGCTCCGGGGCGGCAGTCCTGTTTTTCGTGATAGGGCTTGCCGGTGTCGCGGTCTGTCTGATTTTCCGCAGAAATAAACATATCCGCAGCTTCGGGAGGACTCTGGAGCAAGGAAAGGGAAGCCCTGGCACAGGGCGGCGTTAAGAGGTGCTGCGGATGCTGTGACTGTGAGTATGGAAAGACGCTCACCCTTACGGTAGAAAGAGTTTCCCAGCCTGTAAAAAAGGGGCTGTCGCTTCGTGCGGCAGCCCCGGCTTACAAGCGGAGAGTATCTTTTGCTGTAAAGGGAAATACGGTTGTCCTATTTTGGCATGCGGGATGCTTCACCGGACGTCCTCCAGTACTGCTAAGCTGTTCGGGTGCGTCCTGGCGCCTAAACGGTACGAATAAGCTGTCATCACGCCTATTCGTCTTCTTCCGTCTCCTCCGGTACATAGTCCGGGTCGATTTTGATATGAATCTTGTCAATACGGTTTTTGTCTACCTTGTCTACTGTGTAGGTGACGCCGCAGTCAGTTAAGGTCTCGCCCTCTGACGGCAGGTGGTCAAGCAGATAGATAACATGGCCGGCAATGGAATCGTAGTCGTCAGAGGCGAGGGAAAGCCCGAGTACCTCGTTGATTTCATCCAGCTTTGCCGAGCCGTCTGCAATATATTCGTTTTCGCCGACCGCCGTTATCACGTCTTCTTCGTCTTCGTCGTATTCATCGCGGATTTCGCCGACAATTTCTTCAATCAGGTCCTCTAAGGTAATCAGACCAGCGGTGGCTCCGTACTCATCCAGTACGATTGCAAGGGAAATGGACTCCTTTCGCATTTCTCTTAATAATTCAGAAGTTTTCTTATATTCATAAGTGAAGTAAGGTTCACGCAAATAGTCTGCAAGGTGGAAATCCTCTTTGTTTCCACGGTAAAAGAAAATGTCCTTCAGGTTTACGATACCGATGACGTTATCACTGGTCTCATGGTAAACCGGCAGGCGGGTATACATATTTGCCTCAAACGCCTCTACCAAACGGTCATAATCAAAAGTATCCTCGGCAAAATCCATATCGATGCGCGGCACCATAATGTCACGGGCGAGGGAATCGCCGAAGTCCACTACGTTATTAATCATTTCACGTTCTTCACTTTCAATCACGCCTTCCTCATGGCTTACATCAACGATAGTCAGAAGCTCGTTTTCTGTAATGGCAGCCGCTTTTTTAGAAGGGTCGATACGGAACAGTAAAAGCAGTCCGAGAGAAATTCTGTTCATAAAAAAGATAACCGGAGTCAGCAGCTTTGTAATGAAAAGAACAAAAGGTGCATAAACCAAGGCTAGCTTTTCGTTGTAAATCGTAGCTAGTGTCTTCGGGGTGATTTCACCAAAAATTAAAATGAGAAGTGTCAGAATACCGGTTGCAATACCTGTGCCGTAGCTGGATTTGAAATGATTGATAGCCAGCGTAGTGGTAAGGGAGGATGCCGATAGATTGACAATGTTATTGCCAATCAGGATTGCACTAATCATTTTGGAAGGCTCCTCAATCAGTTTTGCAACGGTTTTTGCACTGCGTTTTCCCTCCTCCGCAAGACTTCGGATTCGAATCTTATTTACGGTGGTAAGGGCAGTTTCCGCAGAAGAAAACATTGCTGAAAGCAATAATAGAATTAGCAGCACGATTATCTGTGCTATGGGGTCCAAAAAAATCATCTCCTTTTTTATGTATAGTATTTTTATAATAGCATGGATTGAAGAAACTGTCAATAGGCGGGAAATTTGAGCTTACACATCTTAGATAGCTTATGAATCTTTGCGTCTAAGAGAGGAAAATGCTTGTACCTTTCAGAAGGATATGTTATACTTAATGTAGAAGAGGGAAAGCCATAAAAGCGGCTTTGTTACCTGGATAATCATTAATTGGTTTTGCATTTTACAGAGGAGGATACTCTGTGGAAAAGAGAGGGGACATTATGACAAAGAACAACAGGAGAAAGAAGTATAATATCAGCGGAAAGCGGTATATCCGCGCATGCCTGCTGATTGTAACAATGCTTTTGATTGCCACGGCGGCGGGTTGCTCCCGGAAGCCGTCGGAGGAGGAAATAGAACCGACGAAGGGAGTGACGGAAGCATTGACGCCAGAGCCGACTGCAACACCGGAGCCGACTGCAACACCGGAGCCGACTGTAACACCAGAGCCGACCGCAACACCGGAGCCAACCGTAACGCCAGAGCCGACGAAGACCCAGACACAGGATCCCTCCGGAACGGCATTTATCTCGTCCGGCATTAGCGGGCACGTGCACTTTACCGGAAATACAGTGGAACTCTCCGAGGCCGGAATCGGTGATACGGTACGCTTTGGAAGCTACGAACAGGATAATGACACGGACAACGGAGCGGAAGACATCGAGTGGCTCGTATTGGATAAACAGGATGGGAAGCTGTTGTTGATCAGTAAGGATGCCTTGGATGCAAAGCCTTACCATGAAGAATATATAGATGTGACCTGGGAGACGTGTACGCTGCGCGGATGGCTGAACGATACGTTCTATAACACTGCGTTCAGTACAGAGGAACAGGAGCGTATTGTAACGACCAAGGTGAAAAACGAGGACAATCTGGATTACGGGACCGAAGGGGGGAACGATACAGAGGATAAGATATTCCTTCTTAGTACCGAGGAGGTACAAGGGTACTTTGACTTTTCTATGACTGCAGTGGATCCTGCACGTCAGACAAGGGTGACGGCGTACGCCAAGGCGCAGGGAGGATTTGTCGATAACAGTGACGGTAACATATATTCTGGGAACGGCTGGTGGTGGTTGCGCACACCGGGCTATATTAATAAAGGTGCTGCGTACGTTGCCGCCCATGGCATTGTCAGCAGCAATGGTATCAGTGTGTCACACTTCGAATATGTGATTCGGCCCGTTTTCTGGCTGAATCTGGAGCCTTAGTTGAGGGGATGCTGTAATCTTATCAGAATTATTTTTACAGAGCAGGATATCCTGTGGAAAAGAGAGGAGGCATTATGACAAAGAACAACAGGAGAAAGAAGCATAGTATCAGCGGAAAGCGGTATATCTGCGCATGCCTGTTGATTGTAACAATGCTTTTGATTGCCACAGCGGCGGGTTGCTCCCGGAAGCCATCGGAGAAGGAAATAGAACCGACGGAGGGAGTGACGGAATCATTGACGCCGAAGCCAACCGAAACATCAGAGCTGACCAAGACGCCGGACACCCCTGGTATGGTGTTTACCCCGTCCGGCATTAGCGGGCGCGTGACCTTTACCGGGAACACAGTAGAAGTCTCCGAAGCCGGAATCGGTGATACGGTACAGTTTGGAAGTTACGAACAGGACCATGATACGGACAACGGAGCGGAAGCCATTGAGTGGCTCGTACTGGATAAGCAGGACGGGAAGCTTTTGCTGCTCAGCAAGGCCGGGTTAAAGGTGAAGACTTACAATGACGAATATGCAGAGGTGACCTGGGAAACGTGTACGTTGCGTGGATGGCTGAACGATACATTCTATAACACTGCGTTTGGTACGGCAGAGCAGGAGCGTATCGTAACGGCTAAAGTGAAAACTGAGGATAATCCGGAGTCTGGAACCGAAGGCGGGAATAATACGGAGGATAAGATATTTCTTCTTAGTGCCGAGGAGGTACTGGGGTACTTCAATGCGAACGACCTTGCGCGCAGGGCAAAGGTGACAGCGTATGCCCAGGCATATGGAGGAACGGTCTGGGACCTCCTCGATTCCGAATTTGCCGGCACTATAGGGAACGGCTGGTGGTGGCTGCGCACGCCGGGCAATAATGGTAATGGCTCCGTTGCTGTAGTTACCCCCAATGGAGTCATCGACTACAATGGCTATAAGGTAGACTTCTTCGGCAAGGTGATTCGTCCTGCTTTCTGGTTAAATCCGGAGCCTTAATCTATAGTTGCGTCACAGTATGGTGAAGCAATTTATAGCAGCGCGCCAGGGTGTATCCTATAATCTTACCGGACGGTAGAGCCGTCCGGGGCAACAGCCGCCCGTCAGGGCGGCTGAAATTTTTTCTTTTGAATTTCTATAGTTTGTACGTCGCTTTAAGTTCCGGAAAAAAGCGCAGTTTTCTCTTGAGTTTCCGCATTTTGCGTACCCCCTTATGTCCCAAAGACTGTGCAATAGCGTAATTTTGCATGCGTGGGCGCTACACCGGACTTCCTCTAAGAGCTGCTAAGCCGCTCGGTGGCGTCCTCGCGGGAAAGCATCTAAGAGGCGATTCCGGTTCCGCTAACCGTAAGTCCTTCGGACAAATGCAAAATTATGCTGTTGTATCGTCTCAGGGACTTTCCGTGATTGCTAAAAAATGCGGAAACTCAAGAGTTTTCTTGCTTGACTTTTTTGTATCTACATTATATAATTAGCTGATATGGCAAGAGGAGCTGTTGCGAATCCTTAAGAATCAGCCCCCTGGAAAGGAGCCGTCATGGTAAAGAGTATGACCGGATACGGCAGATGTGAGCTGGCGGAAGGAGGGCGTAAGGTTACGGTTGAGGTAAAGTCGGTGAATCATCGTTATGGTGATTTTTCCGTAAAGCTGCCGAAGCGCCTGAGTGCCTGTGATGCTTCTGTGCGTATTATTTTAAAGCAGTATATCAGCAGGGGAAAGGTAGACGTTTATGTTTCCTATGAAGATGAAACCGAACGCAAGGGCTGTGTCTGCTACAATCCGGAGCTTGCCAGAGAGTATTATGAAGTCCTGCTTCGTATGGCGGAAGAGTTCCCGGTCGAGAATGATATCCGGATATCGACGCTTTCCCGTTATCCAGAGGTATTGACCGTGGTCGAGGAACCGCAGGATGAGGAAGCGCTGGTGCAGCTGCTGGAGCGTGCGCTCCATGGTGCGGCAGAGCAGTTTGTGGAGGCGCGTATTGCCGAGGGTGAGAGGCTCCGGCAGGATTTGACGGAAAAGTGCGAACGGATAAGCGCTATGATTGCCAGAATAGAAGAGCGCTCCCCGCAGATAGTAGAGGAGTACCGGAAGAGGCTTTCTGAAAAGGTGGCGGAGATGTTAGGGGACACCCGGCTGGATGAGCGGGTTCTGGCAACAGAGATTGCAGTGTTTGCAGATAAGGTATGCACCGACGAGGAGACGGTACGTCTCCGCAGTCATGTGGCAAATGTACTGGAGACATTCCGGCAGGGAGAAAATGCCGGGCGGAAGTTAGACTTTATTGCACAGGAGATGAACCGCGAGGCAAATACGATTCTGTCAAAGTCAAATGACATTGCGGTTTCGAATATTGCCATTGACTTAAAAACGGAGATTGAAAAAATCCGTGAGCAGATTCAGAATATTGAATAGCGGGGTGGAACAATGGAACGAATGATACCGATTGGGTTCGGAAATATGGTAAATGCCGCAAAGATTATCGGAATTGTAAAGCCGGAGGCGTCTCCGGTGCGGCGTATGGTGCAGAATGCCAAGGATACGGAGCGCTGTCTGGACGCGACATGCGGGCGGAAGTGCAAGTCTGTAATCGTGACCGAAAACGGTTATATTGTACTGTCGGCGCTTCTGCCGGAAACCGTTGCAGGACGCGTCAATGAGCGCAGGGAAGCCTGAACTTCCGCATTTTGAGCTGCCTTAAGAAATCCTGCAGGGAGGTTGCGCAGCAGCACAACTGCCACCTGTGGGGCATACAAAATGTGGAAATACAAGGTAAAGGGAATAGTTCCGGCAGATAAGCCGGAGAATCAAAGAAAGGAGACAGAGAAGTATGTTACATCCGTCTTATGCAGATTTAATGCAGGTATTAAATAGTGAGGTAGAGCCGGGAGAGCATCCGGTAGTAAACAGCCGTTATTCCGTCGTGCTGGCAACCGCAAAGAGAGCGCGCCAGATTATCGCAGGAGCGCAGCCGTATGCGACCGCAAAGTGTTCCAAGCCGCTTTCTACCGCAGTGGAGGAGGTTTATCAGGGAAAAGTAAAAATTGTCGGTGATGAAGAGGACGAATAGGAACCGGTATGAAAGTAAGAAAAAAAATTATAGAAGTGGTGGCTTTGATTGCCCTTTCCGCCCTGATTTTATTCGGTCTGCCACGGTATGTGATTGAACGTGTGATTGTGGACGGTACTTCCATGGAAACAACGCTGCAGGATGCAGATAACATTCTTGTAGAAAAGGTTTCACGTTACTTTGGCGCATTAGACCGCTTCGATGTGATTGTGTTTTATCCGGATGAGGAGGCTAAGGAGTCTAGGGGACGTTATTACATCAAACGGATTATCGGGCTGCCAGGTGAGACTGTGCAG
The DNA here is from genome assembly GCA_910577175.1 of uncultured Lachnospiraceae bacterium. Lineage (GTDB taxonomy): Bacteria > Bacillota > Clostridia > Lachnospirales > Lachnospiraceae > SIG307. Next base: position 62,159 of record CAJTLU010000002.1, read on the forward strand.
ATTGTGGATGAGACAATTTACATTAACGGGGAGCCTTTAGAGGAGTCCTATGGTTCCACTGCGATGTCGCGGGCAGGGCTTGCGGCAGAGCCGGTGATGCTCGGGGAAGACGAGTATTTCGTTCTGGGCGATAACCGCGCCATCAGCCAGGACAGCCGTTCCCCGAAGGTAGGGGTCGTGCCGCTCTCAAGGGTCGGCGGGAAGCTTTTACTGCGGATTTACCCGTTTCATAAGTTCGGAACTGTGAACGATTAGTAAATTTTTTAAAATAGGTCTTGATATTTTTTTACAGATTAGGTACAATATGTAATAGTTCGTTAGGGCAAGTCATTTTGTATCTTGCTTTGAGATTGATAAAAAAATGACAAGCCTTCTGATACTGAAAAATAATTTACAGGAGGAAACTAAAATGGCAGTAAAGGTAGCAATTAACGGCTTTGGTCGTATCGGACGTCTTGCATTCAGACAGATGTTCGGAGCAGAGGGTTATGAAATCGTTGCAATCAACGATTTAACGAGCCCGAAGATGCTGGCACACTTATTAAAGTACGATTCCGCACAGGGCAGATATGCTCTTGCAGATTCCGTTGTAGCAGGTGAGGATTCCATCACCGTGAACGGAAAGACCATCAAGATTTATGCAGAGAAGGATGCTGCAAATCTTCCGTGGGGTCAGATCGGCGTAGACGTAGTTCTTGAGTGTACTGGTTTCTACTGCTCTAAGGAGAAGTCCCAGGCGCACATCAATGCAGGTGCTAAGAAGGTTGTTATTTCTGCTCCGGCAGGCAATGATCTTCCGACCGTTGTATTCAGCGTAAATGAGAAGACCTTAAAGGCAGAGGATACCATTATCTCCGCAGCTTCTTGTACGACGAACTGCTTAGCTCCGATGGCTAAGGCATTAAATGACTACGCTCCGATTCAGAGCGGTATTATGAGCACGATTCACGCTTTCACCGGCGACCAGATGGTTCTTGACGGTCCGCACAGAAAGGGTGACTTAAGAAGAGCACGTGCTGCAGCTGTGAATATCGTTCCGAATTCCACTGGTGCTGCTAAGGCAATCGGTCTTGTAATTCCGGAATTAAACGGCAAGCTGATTGGTTCTGCACAGAGAGTACCGGTTCCGACCGGTTCCACGACGATTCTTGTTGCAGTTGTTAAGGGCAAGGATATCACGAAGGAAGGCATCAACGCAGCAATGAAGGCAGCTTCTTCCGCATCTTTCGGTTACACGGAGGAGGAGCTGGTATCTTCTGATATCGTTGGTATTACTTACGGTTCCCTGTTCGATTCTACCCAGACCATGGTTAGCAAGATTGACGAGGATACCTATCAGGTACAGGTAGTATCCTGGTATGATAACGAGAATTCCTACACCAGCCAGATGGTTAGAACCATTAAGTATTTCGCTGAGCTGGCATAGTGTCAGGTTTTTTTCAAAACGATTGATCCAGAAGGGGTCCGGTCTATTATGGACCGGGCCCTTTTATAATTCTATGTAAAAAGACATAGCATAGCTTGAAAGGAGATTCCTCATGTTAAACAAAAAGTCCGTTGATGATATCAATGTAAAGGGCAAGAGAGTTTTAGTAAGATGCGATTTTAACGTACCGTTAAAGGAAGGTAAGATTACCGACGATACCCGTCTGGTAGCAGCACTTCCGACACTGAAGAAGCTCATTAACGACGGCGGTAAGCTGATTCTTTGTTCCCATCTTGGTAAGCCGAAGGGAGAGCCGAAGCCGGAGCTGTCTTTAGCACCGGTAGCAGAGGCTCTGACGAAGCTTCTTGGTAAAGAGGTTAAGTTTGCAGCAGATGCTAATGTTGTAGGCGATAATGCAAAGGCAGCCGTAGCTGCTATGAAGGACGGCGACGTAGTTCTTTTAGAGAATACCCGTTACAGAGCGGAAGAGACGAAGAACGGAGAGGCATTCTCCAAAGAGCTTGCTTCTCTTTGCGACGTATTTGTAAACGATGCATTTGGTACCGCACACAGAGCGCACTGCTCCAACGTAGGCGTAACCCAGTATGTAGATACCGCAGTAGTCGGCTATCTGATGCAGAAGGAAATCGATTTCCTCGGAAACGCAGTCAACAACCCGGTACGTCCGTTTGTTGCAATTCTCGGTGGTTCCAAGGTTTCTTCCAAGATTTCTGTCATCAACAACCTGCTTGACAAGGTTGATACGTTAATTATCGGCGGCGGCATGGCATATACCTTTATGAAGGCAATGGGCGAGGAAGTCGGAAAGTCCTTGCTGGAGGAGGATTATCTTGACTACGCAAAGGAAATGATGGAGAAGGCAAAGAAGAACGGTGTAAATCTTCTTATTCCGGTAGATACCGTTGTTGCAAAGGAGTTTTCCAATGACGTGCCGTTCCATACCGTAGGCCGCGGTGAGATTGCAGCAGACGAGGAAGGTCTTGATATTGGCGAGAAGACCTGTGCACTGTATGCAGATGCTATCAAGAATGCAAAGACCGTTGTCTGGAACGGACCGATGGGTGTATTTGAGATGTCCAACTTCGCAAAGGGTACAATTGCAGTAGCAGAGGCTCTTGCAAACATCGATGCAACCACGATTATCGGCGGCGGCGATTCCGCAGCAGCAGTCAACCAGCTCGGCTTTGGCGACAAGATGACCCATATTTCGACCGGCGGCGGCGCTTCCTTAGAGTTCCTTGAGGGTAAGGAGCTTCCGGGCGTTGCAGCAGCAAACGACAAGTAAGAGAAAAGCATCTGGGCCGGATACGGGTGAGCTCATCCGCATCCGGCTCTTTGTTCTGCAAATAAAATAGTTAGAAAGAGGGATAGCGTATGCGTAAGAAGATTATTGCAGGAAACTGGAAAATGAATAAGACACCGTCGGAAACGGTGAAGCTGATTGAGGAGTTAAAGCCGTTGGTAAAGAACGACGAGGTTGACGTTGTATTCTGCGTACCGGCAGTTTCGCTGGTTCCGGCGTTAGAGGCTGCCAAGGGAACCAATATTGCAATCGGCGCCGAGAATATGTTCTACGAGGAGTCCGGCGCTTATACCGGCGAAATTGCGCCGAACATGCTGACGGATATCGGCGTAAAGTATGTTATTATCGGTCATTCCGAGCGACGCGAGTATTTTGCGGAAACCGATGAGACAGTAAACAAAAAGGTATTAAAGGCATTCGAGCACGGCATTACTCCGATTATCTGCTGCGGTGAGTCCTTAAAGCAGAGAGAGCAGGGAATTACGATTGACTGGATTCGTATGCAGATTAAGATTGCGTTCTTAAACGTAACCGCAGAGCAGGCAAAGACTGCCGTAATCGCTTACGAGCCAATTTGGGCAATCGGAACCGGTAAGGTGGCAACCACCGAGCAGGCAGAGGAGGTTTGCGCAGCAATCCGTGCCTGCATTGCAGAAATCTATGATGCGGCAACTGCAGAGGCAATCCGTATCCAATACGGCGGCAGCGTATCTGCGGCAAGTGCGCCGGAGCTGTTTGCACAGCCGGACATCGACGGAGGTCTGGTTGGCGGCGCCAGCTTAAAGCCGGATTTCGGAAAGATTGTCAACTATAATAAGTAAGTAGCAGGGTATGGAAGGCTTCCCGCCATCCGGCTGTACAGCCGGACGGCGGGGAGCTTTTTTCGCTTTATAAACAGCAAGATTGTAACGCAGGAACTGTTCCTTCGGCACCTTCCAAGGGCGCTTGAAAAATGCGGAAATGCAAGTCGGGAGTCTAAATTTCTGAGGAAGTCTATTTATAAAAATTTAGGTGACAGCGGTAATTTTTGGTGATATAATCAAATATATAGGAACAAACAGTAGATTGGAGGTTTCGGTGAATGTCAGAGGAACAGTTGATGGTGTTTTTGAGCCGGGAAACAACATTGGAGGAGCTGGGAGATGAGGCTCTTTTACATAGCTGCCCGTCTTTTGGAGAGGCGGTCGGAGAGGCAATCAACAGCGGCAATCTGATTCCTTTTACTTTGGAGCTTAGCGGGCGGCTGGGTGAGATGGATTTGTATAAGGCGTGCCTTTTGTCAAATTTGATTGGTTTTGCTTGTGAGAAAGAGGGGGATACTTCGGCAGGCAGGGGAGTCATAGAACTGTTTTCTGCAGTCTGTACACAAGTGTACGAGATGTTCCAGGGTGCAAAGGCCAAGGGGGAATGTGAACTCCCGCCGGAGGTTACGGAGCTTTACAAGGAAAATGCCCGCCAGGCGAGGGCTTATTGTGGATTTAATATTCTGTGCGTTTCGACGATGGCATTTTTGACAAGGGATGTTGCGTTGCGTCAGCTGCTTGCAGGTATGGGACTGGAGGAAAAGATTACATATTTGTCCGAGGAGGCACCGGAGAGTCCGTACCTTAAGTCGGTCACCTACGTAGACAGTATGCTGAAAACATGCAGTGACTTAAAGCTTTTGGTATTACAGCCGGAGAAGCGGCAGGGCTTTTTGGCTACGGCAAATGATTTGAACAATTGCTTTCATCTGCTTTTTTTGTTAGAGGAGCAGATTGCAGAATCGTTGGGACATAAGTATGGACTGGAGAGCTTTCCCGCTGCCGCGTCGCTTATCAGGCTGGCACATGGAGAATATCCTGAGGAGGCTTGGGCGGAGTCATACAATACCGCCTTTGTGGAATGCAATTACAACACGGCGGACCACGCGGAGTTCCGGAATGAGGATGCCATGGCGCTGATCTGGGGAGAGATGCCGCCGGATTGTATCCCGACGGTTGACGGACGCGCCGTCATTGTCCTGTTTGAAGGTGGTCTGAGAAGAGGCTTTGACGCGTCGTTTTTGTTTGTTCCGCACAACGCACTCCGCCCGTATGTCAGACTCGAGGGCGAGCTGACGGAGCAGGAATATGGTACATGGCTTGCGAAAATAAACGAAGCGATGAAGCGATAGAAAAGGAAAGCAAAAGGAAAGAAACAGAACGATAAAATCAGGGGCAGGAAGTATAATAAAAGAGAGGAGAATGAGGCGAATGGTTTCCTATGAAGAAATGTTTCAGTTTGTAGAGCAGGAGCTTGCGGAGTATGATGCCCACGGGGGAGCGGCAAAGCATAAGATACGTTACAGCAGAATAGAGCATACCCGGCGTGTGTACCGGTGGATGTTATGGCTGTATAATGCCTATCCGGAGAAAAATACGGTAGATTTGAATTCTCTTAGGGTCGCAACGATATTCCATGACAGCGGCTACGGGCAGATAGAGCGGGGAGAGCATGCGAAAGCCGGTGCCGAAATCTGCCGGAAGTTTTTAACAGAGCATAAATACTCGGCAGAGAAGATAGACTTTATCTGCGACCTGATTGCAAGACACTCCGATAAGGATATTCTGTCACAGGATATTCCGCCGGAGCTGGTACTGCTTTTGGAGGCAGACCTGTTAGACGATACCGGGGCGCAGGGAATTGTGATGGATGTGTGGATGGAAGCCATGGATGAAAATGCGACATTTGAGTCTATTGCAGCGCATATCGGGAGGTTTTCCTGCCGTCAGATGAGCAAAAATCCAATGCGGACCAAGGAAGGACAGCGTATCTGGGAGAAAAAGCGCGCACTGGTTGAAGAGTTTTACAGCTCTTATATAGAAGATTTGTGGCAGGTAATGGGAAAATAAAAGCGGAATGTAAGGAATGGAACGGAACATGGAGAAAAAGGGATTTTGGAAAAAGGCAGCCGGATTGTTTTTTCTTTTGGCACTTGGAATTGTCATAGGTATTTTTATCGGAATACCAATCGGCAGGCAGAGAGCGGAGAAAGAGGCAGTGAACCGGCAGGAACAGGGGACGCCTGGAGCAACAAAGACTCCGGAAGGACCGCAGCAAGGCGGGACGGATATACCGGAGCCGACCGGAAAGCCGACGGAAGCTCCGGAGTTAAGTCCGACCGGAGCGCTGACTTTGACAGCGACGGTATCCCCGGCTCCGACTGACAGTGGAACGGAGGAACCGACAGAGATGATAACGCCGACTGAAGCAGGAACCCCGACTCCGTCAGGAGATAGTCCGACGCCGACTGCAGAGCCGGGAGCAACGCCTGAGCCGACCAAAGCAGTGACTCCGGCGGCAAATCCGACTCCGGAGCCGACCAAGGCACCGGGTCTGACTGGCAGTCCGACGGCGACAAAGAAGCCGACAGCCCGTCCGACCGTGACGAAAAAGCCGACTGTAACGCCGGTACCGTCAGCATCTGGTGAGAACGGATATTATGGCGCATTGCATGTAGAGGGTACCTATCTGGCAGATGCAAAGGGAGAGCTGGTACAGCTCCGGGGAATCAGTACGCATGGGCTTGGCTGGTTTCCGGAGTATGTGAATGAAAAGGCAATCCGCCAGTTTAAGGAAGAGTGGGGCTGTAATGTCATCCGGCTTGCCATGTATACGGCAGAGTATAACGGGTATTGTACGAGCGATGCCGCACAGAAGGAAAATTTAAAGAAAATTATTGATACCGGCGTAACGGCGGCCACCAGTCATAACATGTATGCCATCATCGACTGGCACATTCTGCAGGACAGTAATCCGAATACGAACAAAGAAGAAGCAAAGAAGTTTTTTGCAGAGGTGGCGGAGAAGTATAAGGATAATCCGAATGTCATTTATGAGATTTGCAACGAGCCGAACGGCGGTGTTTCCTGGAGCGAGATTAAGCGCTATGCGCTGGAAATCATTCCGGTCATCCGGGAGCATGCGCCGGAGGCGGTGATTATCGTCGGTACGCCGACCTGGTCGCAGGACGTTGACCTTGCGGCGGCTGACCCGATTACCGAGTACGAGAATATCATGTATGCGCTGCATTTTTATGCAGATACGCATCGTGACGGACTGCGGGAAAAGTGCAAAACAGCAGTAAAGCGCGGACTTCCGATTTTTGTAAGCGAGTACGGCATATGTGACGCATCAGGAAACGGCGCCATTAACAGAGAGCAGGCAAATCTCTGGATTTCGATGTTAGACAGCTATGGAATCAGCTATGTTGCATGGAACCTTTCCAATAAGGCAGAAAGCTCGTCTATGATTAAGAGCAGCTGCAATAAGAAGAACGGTTTTACGGAAGGCGACTTATCCGAGGGCGGAAAGTGGTTTGTTGATATGCTACAGAAGGCAGGTGTCGGTATCGGCTCCGCGCTTTCTGGAACAACGGACGCTGGCGAAGGGGATGGCACCTCCGGCGGGGATAATCCGGGTGGCACAGCCTCCGGCGAAGGCACGGGCGGTCAGCAGACAACGGATTATATTTCCTATGGAGAAAGCATTCTGGAGCCGGGAGAAGGGCTCCGGATTACAGTTAGCAACGGATGGAACTCCGGCTCGTCCATGGGACTCCAGTTAAATCTTACGGTTGAATCGGTAACAGGCAGCGAAGAAACAGACTGGGAGCGCAGGATTACCATAAAGGACGGCGTAAAGGCTGAGGTAGCGCAGAACTGGAACTCTTCGGTGGAACTGAAGGGAAATACGTTAATTGTACGTCCGGCAGATTATAATAAAACAATCGCCGCAGGCGCAAGCGTGGGAGATATCGGAATCATTTTGAATGTAACTGAATAGCAGCCCGGCAGCCCCATGCAGCCTTGCAGGCTGCCGCGCCGGGAAGCGGCAGAGAGAGGTTTTTATGGGAAAAGAATACAGGGTACGCTGTAAGCGGCTCGATGCAGAAGGACGAGGCGTCGTCACATTTAACGGCAGGGAATTTGCAGTAAAGGGGTTGCTTCCGGGAGAGCTGGCGACGATGGAGCTGGTTTACCGTGCAAAGGAAACAGGGGCAAGGCTCTGCCAGGTGCTGGAGCCCTCAAAGGAGCGCGTAGAGCCTGCCTGCCCGGTATTCGGGCGCTGTGGCGGCTGCCAGCTTCTGCATATGAGCAAAAAGGCGCAGACAGAGTTTAAGCAGAGGCTTTGCGAAGAAGCGCTGGGAGCTTTTGGGACGGTAAAGCCGCTTCTTACCGCAGAGAACCCGCAGTATTACCGGAATAAAATTCATGCGGCGTTCGCCGAAAAATATACAAAAAACCAAAACAATACAGAGAAACGTGCCGCAGGCGGAGCCCGCTTTTCCGGAAAGGACAGCTGTGCCGGAAAGAATACCCGTACCGGAAAGAGTCAGAAAGGCTCCGGACGAAGTACGATTGTTTCCGGTATCTTTGAAGAGGAAAGCCACCGTGTCATTGAAACAGAAGAGTGTCTGATTCAGGACAAAAGGGCTGCAGAATATTTGCGCACGGTGCGCCGTCTCATGCAGGAAACACATACGAGACCCTATCACGAGGATACCGGGACAGGGACGCTTCGCTATGTGTTTTTACGTACCGGGCGGACAAGCGGTGAGGTGCTGATGGCGCTGGTAACCGGAACGCCGGAGTTCCCGGCAAAGGCAAAATTCGCAGCGGAAATCAAGAAAAAGCATCCGGAAATCGTAACGCTGCTTCACAATATCAATCCACAGAAAAACAGTATGGTTCTTGGCAAAAGAGAATCCGTCCTGTACGGAACCGGCTATATTACGGATACGCTGTGCGGTCATACCTTCCGGATTTCCGCAGGCTCCTTTTATCAGGTAAATCCGGAACAGACCGAGGTCTTATATCGAAAGGCAGTGGAGCTTGCCGGACTCACAAAGAAGGACATCGTACTGGATGCCTACTGCGGCATCGGAACGATTTCCCTGATTGCGGCAGACTACGCCGGGCGGGTCATCGGCGTCGAATCAAACGCACAGGCGGTAAAGGACGCAAAGGAAAACGCAAGGCGCAACCAATGTACTAACGCAGAGTTTTACTGTCAGGACGCCGGACTCTACATGAAGGAGCAGGCAAAAAAGGGCTTCCGGCCACAGGTCGTCTTTATGGACCCGCCGCGCTCCGGCAGCGACGCGGCATTTCTATCCGCCCTCCTTACAATGGCGCCGGAAAAAATCGTCTACATCTCCTGCAATCCGGAAACGCAGGCAAGGGATTTGAAGAAGCTGACCGCGGGAGGGTATCAGGTAAGGGTGATACAGCCGGTGGATTTATTTCCGGGGACAAGGCATGTGGAGAGCGTGGTGTTGGTGACAAGAAAGGAAAAAAATAATGGCAAAGAAAGATAGAGATTTATTAGCTGCAAAAAAGGCTAAAAAAAGTGAATTTTATACTAGACTTGAAGATATAGAACTGGAAATGAAGAATTATAGAGAGTATTTTAAAGATAAGGTCATTTTATGTAATTGTGATGATCCCTATGAAAGTAATTTCTTTAAGTATTTTGCTATGAGTTTTAATTATTTGGGAATAAAGAAGTTGATAGCTACTTGCCATGCTACTTCTCCTATTGTATATACTCAGTTGTCTTTATTTAATACAGCAGAAGTAGTAGCAATGGATAATGCTAAGAGACCATACAAAATAGAGATAACAGAGGTTATAGATGCAAATGGAGATGGAGCTATTGATTTGGCTGATGTAGAGTATCTTTTGAAGAATGATAAGAATGTTTTGACGGAGCTTAAAGGAGATGGCGACTTTCGTTCTGACGAATGTGTAGAACTTTTGAAACAGGCTGATATAGTTGTTACAAATCCTCCCTTTTCATTATTTAGAGAATTTCTTGATATCTTGAATCAGGCAGAAAAGGATTTTATTCTTATAGGAAATACCAATGCTCTTACATATAGAGAAGTTTTTAAAATGTTTAAAGAGGATAAAATAAGAACTGGTTACACTAATTTTAATGTGGGTATGTTTTTTGAAGTTCCTCAGTTTTATGAACAATACACTAAGATAGTTGACGGTAAGAAGTTTGCAAGAGTAGCAACATCTTGTTGGTTTACTTCTTTACCGGTCGAAAAACATAAGGACAAACTTGTGTTATATAAGAATTATTCAGCAGAAGAATACCCCAAATATGAGAATTTTGATGCTATAAATGTTAAATCTTATAAAGAAATTCCTTGTGATTATGATGGTATCATGGGTGTTCCGGTAACATTTCTTGATAAATATAATCCTGACCAATTTGAACTTATTGGTTTAGGTATCTCAAATTCGGGCATAGAGGCAGGGGTTCAACCATATAAGCCTGAACATAAGAAATATCGCAAGGAAGTACAAAAGAGAGGAGCAGTAGACGGAGACCTCTATATGATGATAGATGGAGAAGTTACTGTACCTTATGCAAGAATATTATTAAGGAGAAAATAAGACTATGAAAATTGAAGAACATGAAATTCTTATAAGAGATTTGGTTGATGGATATGTAGATAATCAGGAGGATGGTATATATGGCTATCACGGCAAACTCAATATTAGACCAGCGTATCAGAGAGAACTTGTTTATGCAGAGGAACAACAGAAAGATGTTATCAAGTCTATTCGTAATGGTTTTCCTTTGAATGTAATGTATTTTATGGTCAATGAGGATGGAACTTACGAGCTTTTAGATGGTCAGCAGAGAACATTATCGATTTGCAGATATTATGATAATCAGTACTCACTTAATTTTGATGGAACACCAAAGCAGTTCCACAACCTTACAACAGAAGAACAAAAACAGATACTTAATTATGGTATTAAGGTATATTTTTGCGTTGGTACTGTTGCAGAACGCAAAAAGTGGTTTGAGATTATTAACTTTAAGGGAGAGGCATTAACTCGCCAGGAACTGCTTAATGCTATCTATTCAGGTCCGTGGGTAACGGATGCAAAGAGATATTTTAGTAAAAATGGTTGTGCAGCTTATCAAATTGCAAATGATTATTTACAGAATAAATCAGCTATAAGGCAAGAGATATTTGAGGTTGCTCTTAAATGGATATCCGATAAAGAGAATCTTGATTATGAAGAATATATGGCTATTCATCAGCACGATACAGATGCAGAGGCTTTATGGTTTTATTTCAAGTCTGTTATAGACTGGGTAAAAAAAGTTTTTGGTTGTCCTGATAATTACCGTTCTGATATGAAAAAGGTAGATTGGGGGCTTTTGTTTAATAAGCATTCTACTCAGGAATATGATACCGATGCTATGGAACAAAAAGTATCAGCTCTTATGTCAGATTATGAAGTGACTAAAAAAGCTGGTATTTATCAGTATGTTTTTGATGAAGATGAAAGACACCTTAACCTTAGAACTTTTGACGAAAGAACAAAGAAAACAGTTTATGAACAACAAGGAAAGAAATGCTTTATTTGTGGAAAAGAAAAACTTTATGCAGAGATGCATGGAGACCATTGGAAATCGTGGTCAAAAGGTGGTACTACTGTTATTGATAATTGCAAAATGCTATGTACTGAATGTAACTTAAAAAAATCTGCTCAGGATATATGAGTTCTTGATATGTTTTCGTGAATGAAGGCAAGGATATGACATTCATCCTGTCGTCTCAACCCCTGTGGAGACGGTAGTAATGCTTTCACATAAAAGTCAGATGGGAAAGGTGGAGTTTGGGTAGGAGAAGGCAGAAGTAAAGAGGTTTTTAGAGCTGACAATGTATGTGATACGTCTAATGCGGTGGAGAAATTGAAATGGCTGTGAAAGGGTCTAAAAATGGAAAAAATTGAAGCAATAAAGGAGGTATTGGAGTACTATAAAATGAATTTGCATATTTGAAAATGGTTCAAGCAAATAAAATTGTACAGGAGGAGTGTATGGATTGGTTAGACTATAGAGAAAAATTAGGTATAGGTTTTAATGAGCAAGGTAAGGTTAAATATTTTATGATTAAAATATTTAATATACTTGATGCATTAGAAGATATGTATCAGCAAATTAGCTATTCAGAATATGTTCAATTCTGTAGTGTGACGGGAACAAATATGGAATATTCTGAATTATATAGTGATAACTACAGACTAATAGTAGAGGTATTGCATGATCATAGTCAAACATTAGAGGAGTTTTTGGCATATTATATAGCATTTATTAATTGTCAGGAAGATGACAATATCAAGCAATTAACATGTAAAAATTTTAAAAACTTATTATGTAATTGTTTAAATGAGTCACATATCGGATATGAAATATTTGAGAATGAGAAAGGGTACTATATTTTTCCAAGGGGTGTAGAAGAGTTTGATGATGCACTTGTTTCAGAACCATTGAGGTGGTTAGCTACATATCCAGAAGCAGAAAAGGCTTGGAGCAAGGCCTTGAAAAAGTATTCAGAAGAGGATGAAGACAATGCAAGCGAAGTGGCAGATTTATACCGCAAGGCATTAGAAACATTTTTTAAAAACTTTTTCGGAGGTGGCAAGGCATTAGAAAATTATAAAATAGAATATGGAAACTATTTGAAAGCACAGGGTATTCCAAAGGAAATTGCTGGAAATTTTGAAACATTATTACAATCATATACGAATTTTATAAATAATTATGCAAAGCATAGAGATGCAACAAGTAATAAAGTGATAGAATATCTCATGTATCAAACGGGTAATATTATTAGATTGCTAATTTTATTAAAAGAGGGAGAAATAGAGAATTGATTCGTTTATACAGGTATAGATATAAACATTAGGAAGGTTCAAGATGGCAAAATTAGCGAAGGAAACTATTCATGCAAAAGGCGTTGCTATTGGTGTATATACAGCAGATTTTGAAAATGAATTTATTTCATTGACGGATATCGCAAAGTATCGGAATGAAGATGACCAAGATTTGTAATTTAGAATTGGATGCGCAACCGAAATACAATAGAGTTTCTGGCGGTTTGGGAAGAATTACATAATCCTGATTTTAACCGTGTGCAATTCGAGGCGGTTAAAAATGAAGCCGGATTAAATCGTTTTGTAATGACACCGACCAAATGGATAGACCAGATGAATGCGATTGGTATAGTTTCAAAAGTCGGACGTTATGGCGGTACATATGCTCATAGTGACATTGCAATGTCTTTTGCAACATGGATTTCTCCTGAATTTCAATTATATATTATGAAAGATTATCGGCGTCTGAAGATGGATGAAAACAGTCGCTTATCTTTGAATTGGAATTTGAACAGAGAAATTTCTAAATTAAATTATCATATTCATACCGATGCAATCAAAACAAACCTGATACCCCCTGAATTAACACCAGAGCAGATTAGTTTTACCTATGCCAGTGAGGCAGACTTGTTAAATGTAGCGCTATTTGGTAAGACCGCGAGGCAGTGACGCGAAGAAAATGCAGATAAGAAAGGAAATATAAGGGATTATGCGACGCTCAATCAATTATTGATTTTTGCAAATATGGAAAGCTATAACGCAATACTAATTGAGCAGGGAAAAGGTCAGAGAAAGACTGGTTGCACTGCGTAATCTGGCTGTGAGGCAGATGAAGACAATAAATTCTCTAAATACAACGAGATTGCATCAGATGGGAATGGATAAGTAAATCTTTGTATTAGGGAGTCACTTGTTGAAATTAAGCATATTTTTGAAGAGGGGGAGTTGGAAGAAAATTCAGTTGTTCGGAAATTCCGAACAACTGCGTCTGACGGGGCTACAAAACGCTTAAAAGAATATATGATAAAAGACTTTATAATAACGAAGCAGTTTTTATAGATATTGCAGATAGAGGAAGCTCGAAAAAGGTTCATTTTGCGGTGGAATTTCGAATGCAGGAATGAGCCTTTTAACGTGGAAAACGTAATAGAAACTATCTGTTATCCGGGTGCCGTTTTGTTTGCTATAGTGTAACCATACTTTTACTGGACAAATGAGGAAACAGTGCGAAGTTTGTAAACTTCAGAACTCAAGGACTGTCATTTTGACTTTGATGTCAGATTATGTTACTATATGGAGCAAGAGTGTTAATGTACTGCTTTCAAAAGCAGGGAATATGAACTTTACGGAGGCTGAGAAGCTAGAGGATGAAGGGCTATAATTTAATTGTGGTATTTAATGAGGCATCTGACAGGGTTCTGATGTGCCGGAGGAGAAAAGAACCCTATAAAGGATTATTAAATTTTGTCGGTGGAAAGATTGAAAGGAATGAAGAAGGTTTTGCTGCCGCATACAGAGAACTTGAGGAAGAAACAACAATAACAAAAGATGACATTATCCTTGCTCATCTGATGGATTTTACATATTATCTGGAGGACTGTTATCTGGAGGTTTATGTTGGCAGGCTGAACAGGCAGGTAACGGTTACAGGAGATGAAAATGAATTGTGCTGGGTGGTTCCGGAAGATAATTTTTATGATGAATCGCGCTATGCGGGAAAAGGAAACCTCGGGTATATTATGGCGCAGATTGAGAATGCACGGGATAAACTTCTGGGATAGTCCTGTATCAATTTGGTATAAGAGGAGATACCGTTGTGGAATTTGTTATTGACCTTTCATTAAGACATGAAGTATAATAGGAATGAATTACATTCATTACATAAATGAATTACATAAAACAAAATTCGTAGCAAGGAAGAGAGGATGGCATTGTGAGACAGTTTTTTGGTATGAGTCAGAGCGGAAATCTGCAGGAAGCAGTACGTGGCTTAGAGAAGCCGCAGTTGATTATGTTGCTGTCCAATAGTGACCAGTTTGAAGCCCATGTGAAAAAATTGGAGGATCTTTATCCGGGGGTTCCGAGTATAGGGTGCATCGGAATGTGTTATGATACGAGAGTAGTGGAAAAGGGAGTCGGGGTCATAGCATTTTGTGACGGAGTCAGTGCGGTGGCAAATGTATTGGAAGAAGTGTCTGTTATGCCGGTAAAATATATCGAGCGGCTGGAGAAGAATGTACGCGAAATCGAAAGCTCCTATGAGGATACCGTTTGCATCGACTTTTGTTCCGGGAACGACGCTTGTGTGCTGACTACGATTTACAGCGTGTTAAGAAGGAAGAATATTTCCCTGGTCGGAGGTACGGGAGATGCGGGAAAGGTATCCGCGAACGGGAAGATTTATCAGGATGCGGTCGCCTATGCGTTAGTGAAGAACAGAGGCGGCAGGGTAAAAACCTACAAGGAAAACATATACCACCAGATGGGAAATTACCGCTTTATTGCGTCTAAGACAGATAAGGCGAATTATATCATGGGGAAGCTGAACGGAATGCCTGCCAGACAGGTCTATCAGGATATCTTACATATATCGGAAAAGGAAATTCAGACACAGACGTTTAAGAATCCGTTTGGAAAAATCAACGGAGATGATACCTGTATTATTTCAATCAAAGAGGTAAGCGGCAGTGCATTAACCTGCTTCCGGCAGGTCAATGATTCGGATGTGCTGATTATGCTGGAATTGGGAGATTATAAGGAAATCGTAAGAGAAACTATACGGACAATCAAGAGTGAGTTCCCAAGGGTTTCGGCAGTATTTTCCGTTAACTGTCTGTTCCGGTATCTGCTGTTTAACCAGAACCATTATATGGAAGAGTATCTGCAGGAGATGAGTGCCTTAAACAGCCATGCCGGTCTGATTGGATACGGGGAGCACTATAACAACCGCTTTGTCAACCAGTCGATGACCTGTGTTGTATTTGAGTAAGGGAGGAAAGAGCATGAAATTTTGGAAAAAATCCCAGCCGAAAGACAAAAGTCTCCATCCGGTACTGTTTGTGACAGAGAGCCTCAAGGATTATCAGCAGGCACTTGTACAGAGCGAAGTGGCTTCCCTCCAGGAGCTTGGTATGGTGAGAAAGTCCTTTGGAAGTGTACTAGAAGAGTCAGAAAGCTTTAAGGATACAATACAGAGCTTTGAACAGAGCTTTTCGAATATCAATACCGTATCCAGTCAGTTTGCATCGGTAAAAGACAATATTTCCGAATCCGTAGTCCAGGTGCAGGGTGGAATCGAGGAGCTGAAAAGCAGTGCCGTTCTGGTAGAATCTCATTTTGATGAGATGAAGAGCACGTTTGAAGCATTTGAGGTGTCCTTAAAGGAAATTAAGAGCTGTATGGAAAAAATTGTATCCATAGCAGACCAGACCAGTATCCTTTCACTGAATGCTTCGATTGAAGCCGCAAGGGTAGGGGAGCAGGGAAAGGGCTTTGCCGTAGTAGCCGGCGAGGTGAAAAGCCTGTCGGAAGAAATCAGAAATCTTGTTGCAGTGGTGGATTCCGGTCTGAATGATGTGGAGCAGACGGCAGACAAGCTCAGCTCCAGCATCCAGGTTTCCCATCAGGCGCTGGGTCATAGTCTGGAAAGAGTAGATGAGACGTATCAGATGTTTGACAGCATCACGCAGGCAGCAGAGGGCGCGACATCGGTACAGACAGAGATATCTCAGGCGATTGCTGACTCAAAGGCAGAGCTTCAGGTTATGTTCAGCTTTTTTGACAGGATAAAGCTGCGGTATCAGGACGTAATACAGCATATCAATTCTGTTAGTAAGATGGGAACAACGAAAAGCTCTATGTTTGAGGATATTGACAATATGCTGTCCCAGATTCCGCCTGTGATTCAGGATTATACAGACAAGTAAGGCATCTGCGGATAGGGATGAAATGTAATCTGGAAAGAAGAGAAGTCGGCATGCAGTTTTATACATGCCGGTTGCTTTTATGGAACGTGGTGTTGGCAGAGCAGACAGACAGCAGCCAGAAAGGAGCAGGCATATGGATTATAGGGTTTCCATCGTGGATGATAATGCTTCTGACAGAGAGTATATTGCCGCTCTCGTAAAGCGCTGGGCAAAAGAGGCGGGGCATACCGTTTCGCTCTCTGCCTTCCCTTCCGCGGAGGCAGTTCTCTTTGCCTATGAGGACAGCCGCTCCGATATGCTTCTTCTGGATATTGAAATGGGGGGACTGAACGGAATTGAGCTTGCAAAGGAAGTCCGTCAGAAGGACGGGGCAGTGCAGCTTGTCTTTATTACCGGCTATCCTGATTTTATTGCAGAGGGCTATGAAGTGTCCGCTCTGCATTATCTTATGAAGCCGGTTTCGTATAAAAAACTGTATACGGTGTTAGATAAGGCGGCTGCCAACCTTGCAAAAGAGGAGAAGCGCCTGTGCGTGGTTTATGACCGCACGACCGATTTTGTACCGCTTTCGCAGATTTTTTATCTTGAAGCGCAGAAGCAGTATGTGATGATTCATGCCGCAGACAGAAGCTACCGGAAGAAGGGCTCCCTTGCGGAAATGGAAAAGGAGCTGGATGAATACTTTTTTAAATGCCAGCGTTCGTTCCTTGTGAACCTGCGGTATGTGGTGCGGGTGAAAAAGGACTGTGTGGTATTAAGAGACGGGACCGAGGTCCCGATTAGCAGAGGGATGGCGGAGAAAATCGGAAAAGAAATCATACGTTTGTTTTGAGAGGTGTCCGGATGTTTCGAAAGTGGATAGATAAGCGGATTGAGGCGTATCAGAGTGACCTTATCCGGAAATACTGTGATGAGGTGGAGTCGATGTATAAGAAAATGCGCGGCTGGCGGCATGATTACCATAACCATATTCAGGCGTTGCAGGCGAGTATGGCGCTTGGAAACTATGAGGAAGTAAACGCCTATCTCAGACAGCTCAACGACGACCTGACGACAGTGGACGCTACGGTAAAAACCGGCAGGGTAATGGTAGATGCACTGTTAAACGCGAAAATGAATATAGCGGCACAAAACGGGATTCCGGTCAATGCAAAGCTTGGGATACCTGACGGCACGCCGGTGAGCGATGTGGATTTGTGCGTGATAATCGGAAATCTTTTAGATAATGCCATAGAAGAGAATAAAAAACTCCCGGGGGAGAGCCGGTTTATCCGGATTTATGCCGGGCAGAAAAATACGCAGTTCTATCTTGTCTTTACCAATGCCGCCGGAAAGAAGCAGAAAAAGCGGGAAAACCTCTTTCCGTCCGGTAAGGGGCCGGAGCATGGCTTCGGGCTTTCACGTGTAAAGAGCATCGTAAAAAAATACGAAGGGCTCTTTTCCGCAGACAGCGAGGACGGCGGCTTCACAGCGGAAATCTTAATACCCCTTATATAACCTGAGTTTCCTTACCTTTATAATATTCCGGCGCTTCCATTCTGTAGGATTTTGCATTTGTCCGAAGGACCGCGTTTTTAGCGGAGCCGGAATCACCTCTTAGTGCCGTTTAGGCGTGAGGTCTCACCCGAACGGCTTAACGGCACTTAGAGGAAGTCCGGTGGAGTGTTGCGCCTGCAAAATCCTACAGAATGGAAGCACCGGAAGGCAGATACATTTTGGAAACTCAGGATATTTATAACCCCCTGCATTTCGTTCACCGAAAGGAGCATTTGGTACACGGAATGCAGATTTTTTTGTCACAAAATGCTATGATGCAGGAAAGAAAGCGGTTTTGTGGCAGGGCTGCAAGGCTCTTTCTAAGGAAGCGCTGATTAAATCATCGCTTCCTCAGAGTCTCCGGCAGATGCGCACGGATTTGCAGGGGTGAATGTTGCTTCGCAACGCAAATCCGGCGCGGGAAATGCTTTCATCAGCGTTTCCCTAAGAAAAAAGCCGGGAAACCCAGAAAGAAGGAGGAACTATGGCAGGAAAGAAAAAAAGAAAGAAAGAACCAAAGCGCAAGCCGAAGTACGGCTTGTTTGCCAGTGTGGGCTATATCTACCGGCTGCTTTGGAATACGGAGCGGAGTCTTGTGTTTACCGGAATTGTGCTGGTGCCGTTATCGGTGATTTTAGCGGCGCTTGCCCTTTATACGCCGTCGGTGGTTCTCCGTGCACTGGAGACGGCGGACAGGTTTTCTTTTATCGCGCTGACGATTGTAGGACTTTTGTTTGCAGGACTGCTGTTTCGCCTTTGCGACAATATGATCCAGGTAAAGGTTGGTAACGCGGAGCACATGGTACTGTTGCAGATGATTTATATGTATCAGAAAAAGAGGAGGGAGCAGGACTGGTATCTTGACTATGACCCGGAGTTCCAGAAGCTGGACGAGAGGGGATATGCCGCCATAACCAATAACCATACGGCAGGCGTACATTTCCCGATGGAGTTTTCTGATATCCTCGGGATGCTGTTGAAATTTATTTTGTTCGGTTCGGTCATATCGATGCTCAATCCGCTGATTCTTCTGCTGCTCGCCGGGGGTTGCGTGGTGAACTATGCCATGAGCGCCTGGGAGCGGAAGAAAAACTGGAACGACAGGGATATCCGGAATAAAATTGACGAAAAAATAGGGTATACCGCGGTAAATCTCTCGATTGATAATCAGTATGCAAAAGAAATAAGGCTGTATGGTATGCAAGACGGCATGCATACGCGTTTTTTGGAACTGCTTTCTTTGGGACTTTGTGAAAAGAAAAAGCTTGAGCGGCGTAATTTTCTGGTGGCGCTGGTAGAGTTTTTAATTTTTCTTTTGCGGGATGGAATTGCGTATGTGTTTTTGATTTATCAGGCGGCTGCAGGTAAGCTTGACGCCGCTGCCTTTGTGCTTTATTTTTCCGCAGTTTCCCAGATGTCAGGTCTTATGGGAAATATTCTGTGGAAGGTAAGCCGGGTGTCCGAGGGCGCGTTAGAGGTATCTGACTTCCGTGAGGTACTGGAGGTGGAGGGAAGGCTGAACCGCGGGAAGGGAATCCCGGTTCCAAAGGGTCCTTTCTCCATTGAATTCCGGAACGTGTCGTTTACCTATCCGGAGGGCGAAAAAAAGGTGCTTGACAATATATCGTTTCAAATTGAGGCAGGGGAAAAGATTGCGCTGGTTGGTTTAAACGGAGCCGGAAAAACGACGCTTACAATGATGATGTGCGGCTTGCTTCTGCCGGATGAGGGAGAGGTTCTGTTAGACGGACATACGCTTTATGAATATAACAGGGAGGAGCTGTACGGGCTGTTCGGGCTTGTATCGCAGAGGTTTTCCCTGCTTCCGCTTTCCATTGCAAAAAACATTGCCTGCACGATGGAGGATGAGAAAATTGACCGTGCAAGGCTCGCGCATTGTATCGAGCTTTCCGGACTTACGGAGAAAATTGCCTCTCTGCCAAAGGGTGCGGATACGCCGTTAAACCGCGAGTTAAACCGGGACGGGACTGAGCTTTCGGGCGGCGAGACGCAGAAGGTGCTTCTGGCAAGGCTCCTTTATAAAAAAACTTCCTGTATTATTCTGGATGAGCCTACGGCGGCACTTGACCCGATTGCGGAGGACAGAATTTACCGCAGGTACCGTGAAATTGCATCGCATGCAACCTCGGTATTTATTTCGCACAGGCTTGCCTCGACAAGATTCTGCGACAGGATATTTTTGTTAGACGGAGCGCAGTTTGCAGAGTCCGGCACACATGAGGAGCTTATGGCGGCAGGCGGGAAGTACAAGGAGTTGTTTGAGGTCCAGAGCAAATATTACAAGGAAGGAGGCAAGGACGATGAAACGGAAAAAGAGTGAAAAACGTACGCTGCTGGAGGAAGGGCGGCTGATTGTCCGCGGAATCAGAATCTGGAATGAAATTATGCCGGGGTACCTGTTTTCCCAGATGCTTTACATTTTTGCTGAAACCTTTTCTCCTTACTTCGGGATTTATATGTCCGCACGGCTGGTAGATGAGCTTTCCGGCGGCGCAGATAAGAGACAGCTTCTGCTCCTGGCGGCGGTCACGGTATCCGGCGGGTTCCTTCTGGCAGTGCTGACCCGTCTGCTGCGGGGGTGGAGCGGGATAAAGGGAGAATATATGATAGAGCGGCCGGAGGAATATATTCTCCGGAGGCAGAATGCACATCAGTACGAGCATCTTGAAAACCCGGATATTGTAAGTCTGCGTTCCAAGATCTGGACGGATTCCATATCCTTTGGCGGAGGGCTGTTCCGTATCAGGTGGGCGGTTCCAAGTCTGCTGCGGGGGCTGTTCAATCTTATTTTTTCGGTTTCCCTGACCGTCTCCATGATTGTGCAGACGGCAGAAGGAAATTATAAGGGGATTTTTAAGTTTGTCAATTCCCCGTGGTCAGCGGCTGTGCTGGCCTTGCTGCTTACAGGCGCGGTATATTTCTCCGTCAGGATTTCGGTAAGGAGTACGCAAAAGACGCAGGAGGCGACGAGCGGACTTTCCGAGGATAGTATGCGGCTGGGTGTTTACCGCAGGTTATGGAGCCCGGATATGACGGTACTTGGCCTGCATTCAATTGTCCTTGCCGAGCTGCATCGGTATAATGTCCATCCGGCATGGGTGGTCAGGGTAGAGAAGGTGCAGATAAGGTATGGTTCGTTTTCGATTATTTTAAATGCAGTTATCAATATTTTTGTTTTCCTCTTTGTTGCGGCAAAGGCATTTATCGGCGCATTCGGAATCGGCAGCTTCATTCTTTACCAGGGAACGTTCGGACGGTTTATCGACGCCGTTTCCGGGCTTGCAGGGGAACTGGGGAGACTAAAGCATAACAATCAGTATCTTGTCCGGCTGTTCCAGTATCTGGACCTTCCAAATGCGATGTATCAGGGAACGCTTGCGGTCGAGAAGCGGGATGATATCGATTATGAAATCGAGTTCCGGGACGTCAGCTTCCGGTATCCAAGAACGGAGAACTGGGTGCTGCGGCATGTAAACGCGAGGTTTAAAATCGGGGACAGGATGACGCTTGTCGGGGAAAACGGCTCGGGCAAGACGACGTTTGTCAAGCTGCTCTGCCGCCTGTACGACCCGACAGAGGGGACGATTCTTTTAAACGGAATTGACATCACAAAATACCGGTATGAGGAGTATCTGGCATTGTTTTCGGTGGTATTCCAGGATTACCGGCTGTTCGGCTTCCCGCTCGGGGAGGAGGTTGCGTCCGGCGTGGTCTATGACAGGGAAAGGGTGCGCGACTGTCTGGCACGTGCGGGAATGGGAGAGAAGCTTGCGGACCTCGACGCGGACACAGAAGCAGCGGAACCGGATACGTTAAAAAGGGCAATCAGCAGGAACTATGATGCGGAGGCAATCGAATTTTCCGGAGGGGAAGAGCAAAAGATTGCCATTGCACGTGCCCTTTACAAGGACGCGCCGTTCGTCGTGCTCGACGAGCCGACGGCAGCGCTTGACCCGTTAGCGGAAGCGGAGGTATACGAAGCCTTTAACCGGATGGTACGGAATAAAACCTCTGTGTTTGTCAGTCACCGTCTCTCCTCCTGCCGCTTCTGCGATAAAATTCTGGTGTTTGACCATGGCGGGATTGTGCAGGAGGGAGAGCACGATAGTCTGGTGGCGCAGACAGACGGAAAATATTACCAGTTGTGGCGGGCGCAGGCGCAGTATTATGAGAAATAGTTACAGTTCACGCCCTAACCGGATGCGAACTGTAACGCATCCGGTTCATGAAAAAGTTGCCTGCGGCGAGGAACCGGATGCGCAGCTTATATCAGAAATTGTATGAGGGCGTGGAAAGCTTTGAAGCTTTAAAAACGGAGCTGTTGTGGACTCCCACGGAATCCGGTGGCAGTATGGGGACGGGAATGGCTGCGGAACCGCTTACTGCTTGACCTTTGACGGGTTTTGCAGGCTGCTTTATGGGGCTGCCGCACGAAGTGCAGCCCCGCTTTTTTGATATATTCAGAGGATAATTTTTATCGCTCTTTTTATCTCGGCGTATAGAAATTTTGTGTATAATAATATTTGTAGCTTCCTCCAAATTTGACGCCTACACCCAGTCTTGCAAGCTCCGGATTTAAAAGATTGCTTCTATGTCCGGCTGAGTTAATCCAGCCATAGGTTACGCGCATCGGGTCGTCATAGCCTGCTGCGATATTTTCAGCAGCATAGTAGTAGCTTAGTCCGTCATGGTCCATTCTGTCAAACGGACTAAGCCCGTCCGGATTATCATGTTGGAAGAAATCACGGTCAATCATATCCTTACTGTGTTTTCTTGCCGTTTCCGCGATGATATCATCATAGTCCAGTACAGGAATGCCATTCTTTTTCCTGAATGAATTGCTTATTTCAAATATCAGTTTTTCGTAGGAAGGTTCGCAGGATGCAAAATCTATGGTTGCTCCTATATCCCTATAAGAAAAATAGATTCCTTCTGCCGTATTGTCTGACAATGTATCTACATACACATTTGCATATATCGTATCTTCTTTTCTTTCATACAAATACTCCATGACACCGGTATTCCTGAAACCAGCAGCTTCGAGATCTGCTGTCTTCGTGCTGCTTGTAATTTTATCATATTCAAAAGCTTCGGCGTCTATAAAAAAGCCGGCAGCTTTCCCTGCTTTTACAAGTGCAAATACTAAAGAAGAATAATCCGAATTATAAACATACCACATGCAGTCTTTATATTCCGCAGGTACATGGTAGGAATAGGTTCCAAGCAGTTTATTTAATTCATCGACCGTCATTCCAAGGGATAATTCCGAACCCCCGACGGAGGCACTTACTTTGCCACGGTCAGGCTCAGCCGTATTTGCCGGAGTTGGAGTTGGGGCTTTCGTCGGAGTCGGGACTTCCGTCGGCGTTGGAGTCGGTAGCTTTGTCGGGGCATCCGTTGGCGTCGGAGCAGGCACATCTGTCGGAGCCGGAGTCGGAACATCCGTCGGGGCATCTGTCGGAGTCGGAGTCGGGGCATCTGTCGGAGTCGGAGTAGGTACATCTGTCGGAGCCGGAGTCGGAACATCTGTCGGGGCTGGTGTCAGGGCTTCCGTCGGAGTCGGAGTAGGCATATTTGTCGGAGTCAGCGTTTCTGTATAGGTTGGAAGCGGTTCCTTTGTAATTGCGTCCGCTTCTGTTTCATTTGTCTTTTTTGAATTACACGAAGTGCATAATAACAAAAAACAAAGTGCCGTTAATAGTAGTTTGAATTTTTTAGTCATAAAAGTTCCTTTCATTTCCGGGAGGTTTCAAGGTCACGTTCAGATATAACAAACACCCTCCTATAAAACCTCAGAGGAGGAGGGCTTACTATAATATTATCAGTGGAGCACAGGGGCTTGTCAAGCTTTTTTCATTTTCTCATTGCTATTATTCCAGTGGTAGAATATAATAAAAGATAGCAGAAAGGTTTTTAAAGGAGGAAAGCGAATGACAGACCAGAAGGCGTTGCTGGAGTTTGTGGAGCCATATTACGCGGGGAAGGATATTATGCATAATCTATGGCATATAGAGCTGGTGAAAAGGTGGGTGGACAGGATTATTTCTATGGGCAGGTACGAGACGGACTACGAAAGTCTGCTTCTGGCTGTGTATTTTCACGGCTTTATCTATCGGGATGAGGACGCGATACGGCAGTGGCTGGAGGCGCGGGGCTATAGCGGGGAACGTACGGAAAAGATTTTGAAGATTGCGTGGGAGTCCCAGAGAAGCGAGATTCCGGAGACCATAGAGGGGAAAATCTTACATGATGCGCATGTGCTGGAGGGCGGGAAAACCTATCTGGTCGTGAAAACGCTGATTACAGGTTCGGTCAGGGGGCAGAGCCTGAAAGATACGCTGCAGTTTATGAAGGAGCGCGTTCTGGGGAAGAACCGCTGCTATCTGCCGGAAACAATACCGCTTTGTGAGGAAATGAACCATTATGCGGAAGAGTTTTTCCGGGAAATTACAGAGGGAATCG
Organism: uncultured Lachnospiraceae bacterium; assembly: GCA_910577175.1. GTDB lineage: Bacteria > Bacillota > Clostridia > Lachnospirales > Lachnospiraceae > SIG307. The sequence goes on from CAJTLU010000002.1 coordinate 86,567, forward strand.
TGTAATGTGGCTTGTATTTGCATTGTTGTCCGCAGTCTTTGCGGCGCTTACCTCGATTTTAGCGAAGGTTGGTATTAAAGGAGTAAATTCAAATCTGGCGACGGCAATCCGGACAGTGGTTGTTGTCATTATGGCGTGGGGCATGGTGTTTCTGACCCATGCGCAGGACGGAATTTCGGGAATCAGTAAAAAAAGCTGGATTTTCCTGATTTTGTCCGGTCTGGCGACGGGAGCGTCGTGGCTGTGCTATTATCATGCGCTGCAGACAGGGGAGGCGTCAAAGGTGGTTCCTATTGATAAGCTCAGTGTCGTGATTACCCTGGTGCTTGCTTTTTTGTTTTTGGGTGAGCAGTTTACAATAAAGTCCCTGATTGGCTGTATCCTGATTGCAGCGGGAACGCTGCTTATGGTTTTATGAGTCTGTTGTATGGCGTACAGGGAGGGATGCCTGATTTTATACCAAGGGAGGAAGCGGAATGGAGGCACTTACTTTTTTAAAGGATAAAATAGAGAGGACAATGGAGCTGCCAGAGCTAATAGCGTTATTTGAAGAAATGTGCAGTACCTATCCTGAAGCCGATGATATGCTCCTGTTTGAAACGGGTACGTTTTCCTTTTCCGGTCAGCCGATGTTTTATTTTTCACTGGTCAGACAGTATCCGGGGGAGGAAGAGGAGTATGTACAGCTGCATTTAGATGTCCGGTTTCAGCCGGACGATAAGTACCGGCTGCTTTCCGGGGCCGTCTGGAGTGATGGAAGCAATGAAGATTTTTTTAAATTCGTGAGGGAATCCGGTGCGTACCGTGCCGTAAAAGGGGACAGGATTGCAACGGTATCCGTGTATCTGGATGAAACGTAACGCTTTTTTTGGCATATAATGAAGGAAAAAACAGAGAACGGAAGTCTGTCATGGAAGAAAGAATTTCTCTTGAACCGGAAGCGCTCGCGGTCTGCAAGGAAAGCGCGGTGCCGCCGTTAATTTTCCAGTTGCCGCCTGCACAGGGCAGACAGGTGCTTGAAAAGACGCAAAGTACGCCGGTTTGTATGTGTCCTGCCAAGGTGCGGATGACGGTTGTCGATACGGGAAGATGGGGCAGCCTGCCTGTTTATATTGTTACTCCCGAGGAGGTAAAAACGCCCTCGAATGTTATCTTTTATATTCACGGCGCAGGCTGGGTATTTGGAAGCTTCCATACCCATGAAAAGCTGGTGCGGGAGCTTGCAGCGCGGACCGGGTGTGTTCTGGTATTTCCGGAATACCGCCGTTCGCCGGAGGCGCATTATCCGGTTGCAATCGAGCAGTGTTACCGGATTCTCTGCGGGCTGCCAGGGCTTTTACGGAAGTTTGGAATCCAGATGAATCTTTCCACCCTGACGGTTGCGGGCGACAGTGTCGGGGGGAACATGACGATTGCGATGACGTTTATGGCAAAGGAGCGGAAAGGACCGTATATCCAGAAGCAGCTTTTGTATTATCCTGTTACCAATGCCTGTTTTTGTACAGATTCGTATCTTTCGTTTGCAGAAGGGTATTATCTTTACCGCGAGGGAATGATATGGTTCTGGAACCAGTATACGACGTCGGAGAGTGACAGAGAACGAATTACGGTATCTCCGCTGCGGGCAGAGCCGGAGCAGCTAAAGAATCTTCCAGAGGCTATGATTTTAAATGGAGAGGCAGATGTCGTTCGGGACGACGGGGAGGCGTATGCAAGAAAGCTCAGGGACGCAGGCGTGCCGGTGACTGCAATGCGCTTCCAGGGAATCATACATGACTTTGTGATGTTAAATGCACTGGACCAGACAAAGGGATGCCGCGCCGCTATGGACGCTTCGGTTTCCTGGATTAACCAGAGGAACCGCGAGGACGGAAGAATCCCGTGCGAATAAGGCTTTTGGGAGCTTTCTTAAGCCGTCAGGAAAACCGGCGGTTAAAAAAAACGACGGTATTTCCTTTGACCGCAAGCTCCGCCGCGGCTTATAATAAGGGTACTCCCTGCTGGCGTGTCCTTGTCGGCAGGAGATATCCCTGAAGGAAAGGCAGGTATTGGTATGGAGCATTACGGAGTCGCGATGGGTGGTAAGATTTATTCCTTGCGTATGGCAAAGAGAATGACGCAGGAGGAGCTTTCAGCGGTGCTGTGCATCAGCCCGGCGGCGGTTTCCAAATGGGAACGGAATCTGGCAGTTCCCAGTATTGAGATGCTTTGGGCGCTGGCGGATTTTTTTGGCTGTACGATTGACGAGCTCGTGGGGCGGAGTGAGAACCGTCTGCAGCAGGTAGGCGTGTATGACGAGGAAAAGCTGCAGCTCGCCGAGGTGGCAGAGGAGCTGCTCAAATGCTGTGAAATCAGTAGGGCGAAAGGGCTTTTGGCTGTCGAGGAAGAGATGAAGCATTATGAGGGCGGCAGCAGGTTTCTTCCGTTCGGAGTTCGCTTTTTTATGGAGATGTTTTATAAAAAAGTGGAGTTTGAGCTGATTTTCCAGCTTCTGGGGAACTATGCGGAAACATTGCCGGAGGCAGAACGGCAGGAGGGACGTATGATAGCCGTAGCGTTACGTATGATAGCCTCTGGCAATGCTCCTGAATTTTTGCAGGAAACGATTGCTTCCTATGTCGGAATCGAGTATTGGGAGAAGTTAGAGAGAAGGAGCAAGGAGCAGCGGCATAAGAGAACCAGGGAAGAAACAATCGGGAACTATCAGGGAAAGAAGCCGTATTCAGATAAGACGGCTCTTTTGGAGGAGCTTGTGTCGTCCGATGATTTTAAAATCCGGGCGGTTTTACGCAATCTGGATAACGCAACCTTGGCGGCAGCGCTTTCCGGCGCCTCCGGTGAGCTTATTGCGAGGTTTCTTTCCAATCTGTCCGACCGGCTTTTGTATTTTATCAGCGAGGACATTGATTTGTTCCAGGGAACGGAGGAAGAGATGGCAGAGGCACAGAAAAAGGTGCTGGAGCTTGTCGCGCTGGTCAGTGTGGAATAGTAGCTTGCTTTTTAGGAAGTAACGGGCGGCAGAAAACAGTTTATGAAAATGGAGGAAGAAAAGATGCAGTATCGTAAGGACAAATACGGCAATCAGATTTCTGTTCTTGGCTATGGATGTATGCGGTTTTCCCAGAAGTCTGGAAAGATTATTCTGGAAAAGGCAGAGCAGGAGATTATGGCGGCCTATGAAGGCGGTGTAAACTACTTCGATACTGCATATATTTATTCCGGGAGTGAAGCTGCCCTTGGAAAGATTCTGGAAAAGAACGGGATCCGGGAGAAGGTAAAGATTGCGACAAAGCTGCCGCACTATATGCTGAAAACAAGAGAAGCTGCGGAGAAGATGTTCCGGGAGGAGCTAGGAAGGCTCAGAACTTCATATGTGGATTACTATCTGATGCATATGCTGACAGACGTAAAAACGTGGGAGCGTCTAAAGGAAATCGGAGTAGAGGAGTGGCTCCGGGAAAAGAAGAAGAGCGGCGCTATCCGCCAGCTTGGATTTTCTTATCACGGAAATTCGGACATGTTCTGCCAGCTGCTTGACGCCTATGACTGGGATTTCTGCATGATTCAGTACAACTATCTGGACGAGCATTCCCAGGCAGGGCGGACAGGCCTTCAGTATGCGGCGTCAAAGGGAATTCCGGTGATGATTATGGAGCCTCTGCGGGGTGGAAGGCTTTCCAATCATCTGCCGGAAAAGGCAGAGAAATTGTTTCAGGAATATGAGATTAAGCGCACGCCTGCGGAGTGGGCGTTCCGCTGGCTCTGGAACCAGCCGGAGGTAACCTGTGTACTTTCGGGCATGAATTCGCTCGCAATGGTACAGGAAAATGTGAAAAATGCCGCAGATGCAAGGGCAGGAGAGTTCACGGAAAAAGATGAGGCGCTTTTAAAAGAGGTTGTCCGGGTAATCCATGAAAAAATGAAGGTCGGTTGTACCGGCTGCGGCTATTGTATGCCGTGTCCGAAAGGAGTCGATATTCCTGGCACCTTTGCAATATACAATAAGCGCTATACCGACGGCAGACGGAAAGCGCTTCAGGAGTACATGCTGTGTACCGTACTGCGGAAGGATTCCACGTCTGCGTCGAACTGTGTCGGCTGCGGCAGCTGTGAGAAGCATTGTCCGCAGCAGATTGAAATACGAAAGGAGCTGGCGAATGCGAGAAAGGCGCTCGAGGGGCCGGTTTATCAGATTGCGAAAAAGGCGGCTTCCCTGTTTCTGAAATATTGATTCCGTTTTTACTTACTTTTACAGGTGTTACTTTGAATTTCCGAACAGCCCCCGGATAATCGATTTTCCGAGTTCGCGTCCGATGGTTCCGAAGGCGCTTGAGGTAGCGCGGCCAATGGTTTTGTTCAGAACCTTTTCGGTTGCTTTTTCCCGTTTCTTTCTGGCGGCTTCTTCTTCCTTTTCTTTTTTCTTTAAGGCGGCGGCTTCTTCCCGTTCTCTTTGCTTTGCAGCGGCAGCCGCTTCTTTTTCCCTTTGCTTTGCGGCAGCGGCTTCTTCCTTTTCTCTTTGTTCCTCGGCCTCTTCTCTTGCTGTTTGTTCGGTCAGTGCCTCGTAGGCAGAAGGATTATCTACAAAAAAGCTGTATTTTTCATCTAACGGACTCGCCGTAATGACAGCGTTCCTTGTAAGAGCATCCACCGGGCCCATTAGGCTTTGCGGTGGAAGGATAAAGGTGCGTTCCACGATGGACGGGATTCCCTTTTCATCCAGAAAGGAAACTAACGCTTCCCCGACGCCAAGTTCCATAATGGCAGCGGAGGTATCGAAGGAAGGGTTCTGACGAAAGGTCTGCGCGGCAGTGCGGACTGCTTTCTGTTCTGCCGGGGTATAGGCGCGGAGTGCATGCTGGATACGGTTGCCAAGCTGTGCAAGCACTTCGTCCGGAATATCGCTCGGGCTCTGGGAAATGAAATAGATGCCGACGCCCTTAGAGCGAATCAGCTTTACAACCTGTTCGATTTTCTGCGTCAGCGCCTTTGGCATATCGCGAAAGAGAAGATGAGCTTCGTCAAAGAAGAAGACAAGCTTTGGCTTTTCTACATCGCCGACCTCTGGCAGCTTTTCAAAAAGCTCTGTTAAAAGCCAGAGTAAGAAGGTGGCATAAAGGATAGGAGACTGCACAAGCTCGGTGCTGTCTAAAATGTTAATCATGCCCCTGCCGGATTCGTCAAGGGTAATCCAGTCCATAATGTCAAGCGCAGGCTCGCCGAAGAACAGCTCCCCGCCCTGGCTTTCCAGAGCCAGAAGCGCGCGCTGGATAGCGCCAGCGCTCTGCGGGCTGACCGTGCCGTAGGAGAGGGTGTATTCCTCACGGTGTTCGCTGACATACTGTATCATTGCTTTCAGGTCTTTGATATCAATCAGCAGGAGGCCGTTGTCGTCCGCTACGCGGAACACGATATTCAGGACGCCCTCCTGTACGGCAGTAAGTCCGAGCAGACGGGAGAGAAGCGTCGGACCAAGCTCTGAAACGGTAGTGCGCACCGGATGCCCGTTCTTTCCGAAAATGTCGAAGAAGCGGGTCGGGAACGAGGTATAGCTCCAGTCGTCGATTCCGAATTTTGCGATGCGCTTTGACATGTCCTCGCTTTCCCTGCCGGGCTTACACATGCCGGAAAGGTCGCCCTTGATATCGGCGAGAAAGACCGGTACGCCAAGAGAAGAGAAAGCTTCCGCCATGACCTTTAGGGTAATGGTTTTACCGGTGCCGGTAGCGCCGGCAATCAGACCGTGGCGGTTTGCCATAGCCGGGTATAAAAACTGCGGGGTTTCATTTTGGGACATCCAGAGTTTTCCATCTTTTACCATGCTGTTTGGTTCCTTTCTTCTATAATACTACGATTATACTCAGCCCTGGGTCTGGGCGGCAACCAGATTTTTGCCGCCGTACAGCTCGCGGAGCTTCGGCTTTTCGATTTTTCCGGTCGGATTACGCGGCACATCGGCAAAGATAATCGTATGCGGGCGCTTATAGCGCGGCAGGGAGTGGCAGAAGTCGTTGACCTCTTCCTCCGTCAGAGTATAGTCAGGCTTTACCTCGATGATAGCGCCGGTAATTTCACCCAGCCGTTTGTCCGGCAGGCCGATAACGGCAACGTCCTTGATGGCGTCATGCTTCCGCAAAAAGTCTTCAATCTGTACCGGGTAAATGTTTTCGCCGCCGCTGATAATAACGTCCTTTTTCCGGTCGACAAGAGAAATAAAGCCGTCCTCATCCTGCTGTGCCATATCGCCGGTAAAGAGCCAGCCGTCTGCCAGCACTTCGTTGGTTGCTTTTTCGTCCTTGTAGTAGCAGGTCATAACGCCCGGCCCCTTTACGGCAAGCTCGCCGACCTCGCCCTGTGCAACCGGATTCCGGTTTTCATCCACAATTTTTGTCTCCCAGCCGTAGCCCGGAATGCCGATGGCGCCGACCTTGTGGATGTTGTCCATGCCAAGATGGACACAGCCTGGTCCGATGGACTCGGAAAGCCCGTAGTTGGTGTCATATTTATGATGTGGGAAGCGCTCCTTCCAGCGCGTAATCAGGCTTGGCGGTACTGGCTGTGCGCCAATGTGCATCAGACGCCACTGTGAAAGGTCATAGTCTTCCGGGTTTACCTCGCCGCGGTCGATGGCGTCTAAGATGTCCTGTGCCCACGGCACCAGAAGCCAGACGATGGTACAGTGTTCCTTGGAAACGGCATCGAGAACAAATTCCGGCTTTGTTCCTTTGAGCAGCACTGCCTTCCCGCCGACGAAAAAGCTGCCAAACCAGTGCATTTTTGCACCGGTATGATAGAGCGGCGGGATACAGAGAAAGACATCTTCATGCGTGGTTTCATGGTGGTTCTGCTCCACGAGACACGAATGCATCAGGCTTCTGTGCTTATGTAAAATTGCCTTCGGAAAGCCCGTCGTTCCGGAAGAAAAGTAAATGGCAGCGTCATCTTCGTCCGTGAGCGGGATGTCCGGACTCTGGCTGGAGCAGTCCGCGGTTAAGGAGGAGTAGGCCTCCGCAAAGGTCGGGCAGGTATCGCCGGCAAAGATAAGCAGCCGGTTTTTGCTTAAGGTGTCCGCAATTTCTTCCACACGGCCGATAAACTCCGGCCCGAAGACTAAAATGTCCACATCCGCCAGATTGACGCAGTAGTCGATTTCTTCGGAGGAGTAGCGGAAATTTAACGGCACTGCCAGAGCGCCGGTTTTTAAAATGCCGAAATAAATAGGAAGCCATTCCAGACAGTTCATTAAGAGAATAGCAACCTTATCGCCTTTTTTGATTCCGCGGGAAAGCAGGAAGTTTGCAAAGCGGTTTGCTTTTTCATTAAAAACGTTCCATGTGATTTCACGGCGGTAGCAGGCATTGTTTGTCGGTTCGATTAACTCATATTCTTTCCAGGTAATACGGCGGTTCTCCGGCAGATGCGGATTGAGTTCCACAAGGCAGATTTCGTTCCCGTACAGCCTGCAGTTTTGTTCCAGTATGTTTGTAATCGGCATAATTGATTCCTCGGATTCGGTAAAATTTGAAAGCGCTGCCCGTCCGGGGACTTTTACGCTTTCCACTAATAAAGTATAAGGGATTTCTGCGGAAATGTCAATGAGAAGTGTTAAAGCGTTACGTTGCAAGGCAGGTCGTACAATCTGGGTTTTAATTAACCAACTCAATATAATAGTCTAAAAGTTCATATATCCAATCCCGGAGTACCGAAAATTGAAATCCTGATGTCTCTGCTTTTTCCGTATTGATACTATATTCCGGTTCTCCGTTATATGGAGCATTTTCTCCTGTTCTGTCAATAATCGCCTTTGTTCCTGTCTTTTTTTCAACATACGCAATGATTTCTCTTATGGAAATCGTTCCTTTTGAGCTTCCATTAATTGCCCCTTTGATATCTTTGTCAACTAAAAAGGCCATAAACCTTCCTGCTTCATCAGAACGGATATATGCCATCTGATAATCCAGATTATCAATATTCATCGGAATGGATTTCATGGTGTGTTCCACATAATACAACAATCTTTTTGTATAATCATCTTTTCCTATTGCAAACGGATATCTTACCGCAATCCAATTTCTGTCGGAATACTCCTGCCATAAAGCGCACTCAGCCTGACGCTTTATTTCCTCATAAGGAAAAGCCGTCCTGTCGCACCATACCAGTTTTTTGGAAACACCGTCAAAATCAGCTTCCACCGTATTCATGTGTTTAGATTCATAAACGGATGTGCTTGACATATGGATATATTTGTCGCAATCTACGGCTTCCATTACATATTTTATATCGTTGGAGCAATAAGCAATCTTATCAATTACGACGTCATATCTTTTACCGCTCAACGCATGTTTCATGCTCGTTTCGTTTGTTCTGTCAAGTATAATTCGCTGTACCCTGTTCCCGTAGGTGTCAGCTGCCTTTCCTCTTGTGGCTATCGTGATGTCATGCCCTTGGGCTAAAAGTTCATTTACCATATGTATGCCAAAAAACCTTGTACCGCCAATCACTAAAATTTTCATTATTTACCTCGATAAATTAGTATTTGCCCTCGACTATGATACGGATTGCTCCGTGCTTCGCACTCCCGCAATCCTCAAAACACCTCAAATCCGCTCATTTTTCTTCGAAAAATGGATACTTTTCGGTGTTTTGGGCGGGTCGAAAGGTAAATGCTCCTCTTGCAAGCGAGCTTGCATCGGATGATTTACCTTTTGACCCTGGTATCATTGAAATTATAGCATAGAACCGGCTGGATTACAAAGATATATTTAATGTCGTTGGGAAAATGCAGAAAGGCAAGGTGAAAAAAGGGACTTTTCGCAGGGGATGAAGTATGATATACTGAAAGAAGTGAGCTGGACTGAGGCTTTTTATTTTTAAGATACGAAAGGATAATGGAGTATGGCGAAGAAGATGATGCTTGGAAATGAAGCGATTGCCCGTGGGGCATACGAAGCCGGCGTTAAGGTGTCAGCGGCGTATCCGGGGACACCGAGTACGGAGATTAGTGAAAATCTGGTACAGTATCAGGAGATTTATGCGGAGTGGTCGCCGAATGAAAAGGTGGCTGCGGAGGTGGCAATCGGAGCTTCTATTTCCGGCGTGCGCGTATTGGTTTCGATGAAGCACGTCGGGGTTAATGTAGCAAGCGACCCGTTATATACAGTTTCTTATATCGGTGTGAACGGCGGTCTGGTGCTGGTGGCGGCAGACGACCCGGGGGTTTACAGCTCCCAGAATGAGCAGGATACCCGCTGTGTGGCAAGGGCGGCGCAGGTGCCGGTTTTAGAGCCGTCGGACAGCGAGGAGGCAAAGGAGTTTGTCAAGGCAGCCTTTGAACTGAGCGAGCAATATGATACGCCGGTTATTGTGCGGACGACCACCCGTCTGGCACATTCGCAGGGGCTGGTGGAGCTTGGCGAGCGCAAGGAAGTGCCGGATAAGCCGTATGAGAAAAATGTGGCAAAGTATGTGATGATGCCGGGAATGGCAAAGCAGCGCCATATTTATGTAGAGCAGCGGTTAAAGAAGATGGCGGAGGACGGCGCGGCATTTTCCATAAACCGCGCGGAGTACCGCGATACCTCCATCGGCTTTATTACGAGCGGCATTCCGTATCAGTATGTAAGAGAGGCGTGTCCGGAGGCTTCCGTGTTAAAGCTTGGCATGGTGCACCCGCTGCCGCGCAGGCTGATTGAAGAGTTTGCGGCAAAGGTTGATAGGCTTTATATTTTTGAGGAGCTGGAGCCGGTCATCGAGGAGCAGGTAAGGTCGTGGGGCATTGCCTGCACCGGCAAGGAGATTTTTACCGTGCAGGGCGAATACAGCGCGAATCTGCTGCGCCGTGCGGTACTGGGAGAAACGGCAGAGGGAAAAGCGCCGGTGCGTGTTCCGGCAAGGCCGCCGATTTTGTGTCCGGGCTGTCCGCACAGAAGCGTTTATTCCGTGTTAAATAAGCTGAAAATTCATGCGGCAGGCGATATCGGCTGTTATACGCTTGGCGCGCTGGCGCCGCTTAATGTAGTGGATACTACAGTTTGTATGGGAGCAAGTATTTCTACTCTTCATGGTATGGAAAAGGCGAAGGGCAGGGAATACATAAAGAACTGGGTAGCTGTCATTGGGGATTCGACGTTTATGCATACGGGAATCAATTCCCTGATTAACATGGTATACAATAAGGGAACCGGAACGGTTATCATTCTGGATAATTCTACGACCGGCATGACAGGGCATCAGGACCATGCGGCAACCGGCAAGACCTTAATGGGAGAGGCTACGAAGGCAGTCAATCTTATGCAGCTCTGTAAGGCAGTCGGCGTTGCACATGTGAGGGAGGTCAATGCGTTTGATACCGAAGAGTTGGAACGTGTTATCCGGGAGGAGACTGCAAGAGAGGATGTTTCCGTGATTATTACCAAGTCCCCGTGCGTGCTTTTAAAGGGAAATGTATTTCCGGAGGTATGTGTCACGGACAGCAGTAAATGTAAGAAGTGCGGGCTCTGCCTGCGTCCGGGCTGTCCTGCCCTGACGAAGACGGCGGACGGTACGGTTACGATTGACGCAACCATGTGTAACGGCTGCGGGCTCTGCATGCAGCTCTGTAAGTTCGATGCGATTGGGAAAAAGGAAAGATAAGGAGGTTTTTTGCTATGACAAAGAATATTATGATTGTCGGCGTCGGAGGTCAGGGAACGCTCCTTACCAGCCGGATTTTAGGAAATATTACCGTAAAGGCGGGGTATGATGTGAAGCTTTCCGAGGTGCATGGCATGGCACAACGCGGCGGAAGCGTGGTTACCTTTGTACGTTACGGGGAGCAGGTGGCGGAGCCGATTGTAGAAGAGGGACAGGCAGATGTCCTGATTGCTTTTGAGCGTCTGGAGGCGCTCCGTTATGCGCATTTTTTAAAGAAGGACGGCGCTATGGTAATCAACGACCGCAGAATCGACCCGATTACGGTAGTAACAGGAGCGGAGCAGTATCCGGAGAATATCATTGAAACGCTTTCAGCAGAGCACCGGGTGTATACGGTAGATGCGCAGGAGGAGGCGTTAAAGCTCGGAAATGCTAAGGTGTTTAATGTAATCGTTCTGGGCGTTGCGGCAAGGCATATGGACTTTTCAAAAGAGGACTGGCTCGCGGCAATCGAAGCGACGGTGCCGCCAAAAACGGCAGAGATAAATAAAAAAGCATTTTTCGCAGGTTACGAACGGTAATTCCGGGGAGACTGTAAAGTAAAAACGGAGGAAGCAAAAGATTTGGAGCGTAAGGTAATCGATTTTCATACGCATGCATTTCCGGATAAAATTGCAGAAAAAACAATACAGATGTTGTCACAGAAGGCAGGGATTCCTGCGCATTCCGACGGGAGTGTGCAGGGGCTTTGTGGCGTACTGCAGGCGGCAGGGATATCCCTCGGGGTGGTGCTTCCGGTACTGACAAGGCCGGAGCAGTTTGCCTCTGTGACAAGGTTTGCTCTGGAACTCAATCAGAAGGCAGCTTTGGAAAGCGTAAACGGCGGTGGTACAAGGCTGCTTTCGTTTGGCGGGATTCATCCGGACACGGCGGACTATAAAGGAGAGCTGAAGGAGCTTTCGGACTCCGGATTTCTTGGAATCAAGCTGCATCCGGACTATCAGGGCGTATTTTTTGACGATGTCCGGTATCTGCGGATTATTGAATATGCCGCGCAGCTCGGGCTGATTGTGATTACGCATGCCGGGATTGACATCGGATTTCCGGAGCCGGTGCATTGTACGCCGGAACGCGCCCTGCGCGTACTGCGGGAGATTAAGCCGGACAAGCTTGTGCTTGCCCACTGCGGCGGTTTCGGGCTTTGGGAAGAAGTGCTTGAAACCTTAGCCGGGGAGTCTGTGTATCTGGATACTGCGTATTCGATGGGACACATTCCGCAGGAGCTTTTCCTTAAGCTTTGCCGGACGCACGGAACGGAAAAACTGCTGTTTGCGACCGACTGCCCGTGGGGGAATCCGGCAAGAGACCTGGAGACATTCCTTTCGATGCCGCTTGAGAAGGAGGAGCAGGATTTGATTTTGTATCAGAATGCGGAACGGCTGCTTGGAATGAATGCTCTAAGGCGGAAAAAATGTTGACAACTGATTTGACTAAATGTATAATTATTGTGACATATACCAATTTTTGGAAAAACAGGGTTAAACTAATTCGTAATTTTGAAATAGAATATTTGTTTTGGAATGACTTGTTTTTCGCGACGATGGATAATCATAATTGTTTTATTTGTGACTATTCAAAAATATGTGGATATATGTCATAGGAAAAAAATAAAAAAGAGGAGGTTGTTATGAGAAAGGTATCAAAACCCGAAAAACACGCGGTTACTGGTGGATGGACATATAGCCAAACATGCAGTAAGTGTGGCTATACTTATAGTCAGAGTTATTATGAACTTTTCAGCTATATTTGTGCAGTGCTTAATGTAGATAAAGCATATTCATCGCATTATTGCAAATAGTAAATTATAGCTGAAATAAGAATGTAACAAACAATATTGAGAGAATTCAACAGGAGATTAGTATGAATAAAGTATCAGAAAATGAAAAGAAACAGATAAGTGGTGGATGGACATATACTGTTAAGTGTTCCCAGTGTAATTGGACAATGTCGAAGAATTATTACGAGTTGATTGGTTTGGCAATTGCCATTGGTACACTGAACCAGTATAAGACAAATCATGAATCGGCACATGGATGGGCAGAACTTTACTAATAGTTACATAGTTTTCAATTGGTACTATGAAACATAGTATTTTGCAAGAGGCAGATGAATCGTCTGCCTCTTGCATAGATGGTTTTTGAAAGGAGCCTGTAAAGAATGAAAAAAAGTAGTTTTTTTTTTGGATTATCAGTGGAGCAGTGCTTTTCTGGTATTTGTTTATTGCATATCTGCCTCAAAAGGAAATCTGCGCGGGAATCGATGATGTAGTTTATGTTGCTTCCGCTTCTGAATTGAATAAATACGAGAAAAAATGGGTCGAAGTTGAATATGAATTCGGGCATACTGCAATGAGAATGGTAGGATACACTTTTTTACCGAATCATTCTTTTGGATATTTTAAGGCGGTGGGGAAAAATGAATTTTTCTGTGCCGCAACAAGAGAATTAATAGAATACGAATTACAAGATATGAATTTTGAAATGATTTGTTCCAAAGCTCAACCAAGAAGCGATGGAAAAACTTATCATTTGGTAGGATTTGTAAGAAAAATCACGAGTGATGAAAAAAACACATTGAAAGAGGGCTATAATAACAGTATTGGGGATTATAAGATGAAAAACACTATAGAAAACACCAATATGGAATATGTAATAGAAGTTTTGCATCCAGAAGCTGAATTGGAACGCTTAGCTGATCGTAGAGCTTGGAGTATTGGCTTGGGGTGTCTGTGGATTGTAATGACATTTTTGTTGGTTCTCGAAATTCGTAATGGTATTAAGAAAAAAAGAATCTGACACCTCGATGGTTGATTAGCCCACGGTTGATAGGAATATTTGAATACTTGATAAATGGTCTACGGAAAAGCAGGCTTATTTTTTGATGAAAGGCAAACACAGAGAAATGAACTATATTGGTCAGCATGATATTAGCGATTGTGGTCCTGCTTGTTTGGCTATGATTTCTAATTACTATGGATTAAAATATCCGCTTCAAAGATTTAGGGAACTGACTCGAACAGGAAAAAATGGAACAAGCCTTCAAGGAATCATAGACGGGGCTCAAAATTTAGGTTTTGATGCAGAAGCACTCTCGGGAACTTATGACGAATTGATTGAGGCAATTCAAAGTCATGAAGTAAAGCTCCCTTGTATTGCACATTACACAAAAGGACATTTTGTGATTATATCTAAAATCAAGAAAAACAGTTTAGTTATAATGAATCCAGAATCTGGAAAACACAAAATTTCAGTTGAGAAATTTATTGATTTGTGGTCGGGGTATATTATAACTATTTATCCTGGAACTAATTTCAAAAAAGAGTCATGTTCGATTTCAACTCTAAAAAAAAATTGATTTGCTTTTAAAACCGATGAGAAAGAAAATGATTGCAATATTCACACTTTCTTTTAGCTTATATTTCTTTGGTATCATTTCGACCTTAACCTTTGAAGCAATTATTGATGAATTTTCACTTGCAAACAATATTTCTACAAATGAACAAAAAGAATGCAGCGATGCGAATTGCATAGACGAATCTTCCGAACGCCATCATCAGTATAGCGAAAGCCATATTGTAAGAGTCATATCCTATGTTGTTGATAGGTGTTACTCATCTACTGGCTCTTTGGGATTGTTCTTTTTTCTTCTTTCATTGATGCATATAGTCAATGGCTTTATCATCGTATTGTGTACAATCATGATTGAGTGGGAAATATCCCAAAAGGAATATGCAATACTAAAGTCGGTAGGTGCAACTACAAGAAAAGTGCGATATGTTATTATGGCAGAAAAGGCAATAATCTGCCTTGCTTCCTGTGTATTCGGTGTTGCTTTGGGAATTATCATCGAAAGAGTGTTGATGATGGCACTCATGAAAGGAACTAGTATGCCTTTGGATTTACCTGTTACAGAGACTCTCTTGGCGGTTACCGCAATGCTTGGCGTAACTGCTTTTTCGACAGTAATTCAGTCGGGAAGTCTTAAAAAAATGAATCTTTCTGAAGTTATGAATAAATCGATATAAGGAAAGCGGTATGCAAGAGAGGCAAATGTCCTGCGTGGTTTTACCAAATATCAACGGTACAGCCACGTTCCAATGTGTGGCGGTACAAGTTGGATAACCGGATGCACAGTACCACGGGATACAATATTTCTGATAATATCAGCCTCCTCTCTCAGTAGGTTTGTACCACACTTTGGGACATTTTCATTTGTGGTCTGCTGAGACATTATCATAAATGGCTTATACAATGCGGAACGGCTGCTGGCAGACATTTCTTTACTGTAAAAGGGGAGAAGTTCTGTGCTTTTTGCAAAATTACTTGACAGGCTTGTTCCGGACAGGTATAATTTATTTAATGACTTTATTGCTTTAAAGCGCAACGGTTTAAAGCAAAAGAAAGTTAAATCAAAATAAAACAAATGGCGGAGAGGAGAACCGGGGGAGAAACAAAAGCTTTCGCCAGAAGAAGGAGAGGAATTATGTTAGTAAAAGTAATCTTATTGCTTGTCTTTTTTGGTACGATGATTGGGGTCGGAATTTACTCCAGACGTCATGCAACAAATGTAAACGGATTTGTGCTTGGCGGCAGAAGCGTGGGGCCTTGGCTGACTGCGTTTGCTTACGGTACCTCCTATTTCTCGGCAGTTGTATTTGTAGGCTATGCGGGGCAGTTCGGCTGGAAATACGGCTTGTCCGCTACCTGGATTGGAATCGGGAATGCGCTTATTGGCTCCCTGCTTGCCTGGGTGGTGCTCGGAAGACGTACGCGCATTATGAGTAAGCATCTGTCGGCAACAACAATGCCGGACTTTTTCGGGAAGCGTTACAAAAGCAACAGCATCCGGATTGCAGCGTCCGTAATTTCTTTTATCTTCCTGATTCCGTATACGGCATCGGTCTACAACGGGCTGTCCCGTTTGTTCGGGATGGCGTTTGATATTCCTTATACCGTTTGTGTTATTGTAATGGCAGTCCTGACAGGCGCTTATGTAATTCTGGGCGGCTATATGGCGACGGCAATCAATGATTTTATCCAGGGTATTATTATGCTGTTTGGTATTGTTGCGGTAATTGCCGCGGTGTTGAACGGACAGGGCGGCTTTCTTGAGGCGGTGAAGAAGCTGGCGGAGTTTGAAAGCGACGTGGCGGTTACAGCCGGACAAAAGGGCGCGTTTGCCTCCTTTTTCGGACCGGACCCGCTCAATCTTCTCGGTGTGGTTGTGCTGACGTCTCTCGGGACATGGGGGCTGCCGCAGATGGTACATAAGTTTTATGCAATCAAGGATGAAAAGTCGGTTCGTACCGGTACGCTGATTTCTACGCTGTTTGCGGTAGTCGTTTCCTGCGGCTGCTATTTTCTTGGCGGCTTTGGGCGTCTGTTTGACTCAAAGGAAATATACGCCGGAAGCGGCAGTATTATTTATGATGCGATTATTCCGACGATGCTCTCTAAGCTTCCGGATATCCTGCTTGGCGTTGTTATTGTACTGGTGCTTTCGGCGTCGATGTCTACGCTTTCTTCATTGGTGCTGACATCCAGTTCCACACTGACATTGGATGTCATTAAAGGAACCTTTGCAAAGAAAATGGGAGAGAAAAAGCAGCTCGTCTGTATGCGGCTTCTGCTGGTGTTCTTTATTGTAATTTCTGTTGTGATTGCATTGGACCCGCCGACCTTTATTGCGCAGCTGATGGGAATTTCCTGGGGTGCCCTGGCAGGAGCTTTTCTGGCGCCGTTTTTGTACGGTCTGTACTGGAAGGGCGTGACGAAGGCGGCGGTCTGGGCAAGCTTTCTGACAGGTGTTGGTATTACTGTGGCCAATATGTTTGTTTCCTTTATTAAATCTCCAATTAACGCAGGAGCCGCTGCCATGATTGCAGGACTTATCGTAGTGCCTGTAGTCAGTCTGCTTACGCCGCGGATGAAAAAAAATGCAAGTAAATTGTAGGGAAATGTCAAAACAGGTTGCAAAACAATGCCGGAAGAGGTAAACTAGAGAGGAGGAAATTTGAGAAAGGACCCGGAGTAAAAACTCGGCTTGCAAAATAATATGTATTATGAGTTTGAAGATGGAAATAAAAGAAAAAACGGCATAGAAAGCAGCAGAACTCCGAAAGCCGTCTGGGCAGAAGAGGATGAACCGGCGGAAGACTGGGAAGAGAGCTGGGAACAAGGCGAAGTAATAGAAAATCCCGCGGAGAGAGCTCCGGAGGTCCAGAGGAGGATACAGCAGGGAAGTCTGCGGGGCCGGATGAAACGGAGAACGGGCGGTTTGCTTTTGTCTATGGCACGGGCCTGGGAAAGTGCGCAGAGGGAAACAAGGAGATGGATGACGGTACTTCTGACTGCTGGTGCCTTGCTGCTGCTTGCAGTAGTGGTTCTTATGGTGCGCCTGAATAAGGTTTCAAAACAATTAGAGTCGGTACAGGCGATGTCTGAAAGCCTGCAGGAAGAGTTAAATACGGTAAAGGGTGGACAAGCCGGACCGTCTTATGAGGGTAAGGTGACACCTCCTGCTATCGCGACGAAAACGGTAACGCCTAGTCCGACCAAGGAGCCGGACGTAACGCAGAAGGGGTACATTATCTGTGTGGATGCGGGTCATGGGGAATGGGACGGCGGTGCGGTATTGAGCGGAGAGAAGGGCCGGATGGAAAAGGATGATAACCTGCGCGTGTCAAAGCTCTTTTGCGAAGCGTTGGAAGCCTATGGTATCACGGTGATTATGACGAGGGACGAGGACGTATATCTTGAGCTTTCCGAGCGGGTGGATATTGCGAATAAAGCAAAGGCAGACGCCTTGATTTCTTTGCACCGGAATTCCTATGCCGGTACGGGAGAGGTAAACGGTGTGGAAATCTGGGTTCACAGCAGTATGCCGAAAGGGGCCAGCGAGCTGGCGGGCAGTCTCTTAGATGCAATTATGGAAGTCGGCGGTATGGAAAACCGGGGCATAAAATATGGCTCTATGTCAAACCCGAAAGAGGATTATGTAATTAATCGTGGCGCCAATATGACTAGTATGATTGTGGAGTTCGGGTTTATTACGAGTGAGAAGGATAATGCGGCATACGACGAGTATGGAGAGGAATATGTCAAGGAAATGGCCGCTGCCGTCTATGAATGGCTGGAGGCAAGACAGTAGGCGGAAAACCGTAGAAACGATGCGGGCGGTATGCGTTGCAAAGAAAGATGGAATATAAGAAAGAGAAAATACGGGTGTCCTAAAGCGCAGGCGATGGCTTTTAGGACACCCGGTCTTTTATTATAGATATCACACGAAGCTACTTCATTGCCTTTACTTCGTCAAACTCGTCCGTAATTTCCTTGGACGGAGCCGGCGTGGCAAGGCTTACTACAACGATGGCGATGCAGGCTATGAGAAAGGCCGGAAGCAGCTCGTAAATAGCAAACACGCCGCCGAGCGGTGCAATGAGATATTTCCAGACAAAGACCATAACGCCGCCGGAAATCATGCCTGCAAGGGCGCCGTAGCGGTTGGAGCGTCTCCAGAACAGGGCGAAAAGGACAACCGGTCCGAAGGCAGCGCCAAAACCGGCCCAGGCAAAGGAAACGATGTCAAATACCGAGCTGTTCGGGTTGATGGCAAGAAACATTGCAATAACCGAAATAATGACCAGAGTAGCGCGGGCAATAATAACAGAGGCCTTCGGGGAGCTTTTTTTGCCGAACACGCCGGATACGATGTTGTGCGATACCGAGGAGGAGGCTGCAAGCAGCTGGGAGTCTGCGGTAGACATCGTAGAGGCAAGGATGCCGGCAAGGATAATACCTGCAACGAAAGCAAAGATAATCCCGTATCCGCTTAAGGTACTTGCAATCTGTACGATAATGCTTTCCGCGGCGGATTTGCTTTCAAACATCGGAATCACTTCTTTCAGGCTCATGCTGTAGCCGATAATGCCGATACATACAGCTACTCCGAGTGAAATGACAACCCAGATAGAGGCAACACGGCGGGAAAGCGTCAGCTTTTTTTCGTTGTTGATTGCCATGAAACGTAATAGAATGTGTGGCATGCCGAAGTATCCGAGTCCCCATGCAAGTGTGGACACAATGGTCAGTGCATTGTAGGAGCCTGTTGCGCCGGTAGCGACATCATGTGTTGCGGTGAGTGACAGATAGCCGGTCAGCTCGTTTGCATTTGCAATAACGGCATCAAGCCCGCCGGCTGCGGATACACCGAAGCCGAGGACGATTACCAGTGCAATCGACATTACAATACTTTGGATAAAGTCCGTGGTAGAGGCTGCAAGAAAGCCGCCTAACGCCGTATAGGCCACAATAACCAGCGCACTGATTATCATGGCAGGAAAGTAATCTACCCCAAACAGATTGGAGAAGAGCTTTCCGCAGGCAACAAAGCCGGACGCGGTATACGGGATAAAGAAAATAACGATTACCACGGCGGAAATAAATAAAAGCAGCTTGCTGCCGTCACGGTAACGGTTGGAAAAGAAATCCGGAAGCGTGATAGAGTTGTTTGCCTTCTGGGAATAGCGGCGGATTCGCTTTGCCACGATAAGCCAGTTAAAGTAAGTACCGATGGCAAGCCCGATGGCGGTCCAGCTTGCCTCCGCAATACCGGAAAAGTAAGCGACGCCCGGCAGACCCATTAAGAGCCAGCTGCTCATGTCAGAAGCCTCCGCACTCATTGCGGTAACAAGAGGGCCGAGCTTCCTGCCTCCGAGGTAAAAGTCATCGGCCGATTTGTTCTTTTTTGAAAAAACAAGACCGATAGCAATGACAATTCCCATATAAAGAATAATGGAAATCATAATACAGACCTGTGCTGTTGTCATAGAAAAAAGTTCCTCCTTTGTGCTTTTTCACTGCAACAGGAAAAAATGAAAGCATACCTGTATACAGTCAGCTTTTTTAGTATACCATAAAATGGGAAACTGTGCAAGGAAAAGCTTCTCCTCTCCGGAACATAAGGCAATATGCAAAATATGGAAACATAAGAAAAATTGCTTGCAATTTTTTCCAGATACGATACAATATAAAATAGAGGATTTTCGCAAATAGTAATATAAGGAAAGGATTAAGAGTATGATACAGGCAAGTAATGTTACATTGCGTTTAGGAAAAAGGGCATTGTTTGAGGATGTGAATATTAAGTTTACGGAAGGGAACTGCTATGGTCTGATTGGTGCAAACGGAGCAGGCAAGTCTACCTTTTTAAAGATTCTGACCGGGCAGTTAGAGCCGTCAAAGGGCGAGGTGATTATTACGCCGGGACAGCGTCTTTCCTTTTTGCAGCAGGACCACTTCAAGTATGACGCCTATTCGGTGTTGGATACGGTAATTATGGGAAACCAGCGGCTGTACGACATTATGAAGGAAAAGGATGCCATTTATGCAAAAGAGGATTTTACCGAGGAAGACGGGCTTAAGGCAAGTGAGCTGGAGGCTGAGTTTGCCACGCTAAACGGCTGGGAGGCTGAGGCAGATGCGGCAACCCTCTTAAACGGTCTTGGAATCGAAACCGGGCTTCACTATAAAATGATGAGCGAACTGAAGGCAAGCGAGAAGGTAAAGGTGCTGCTTGCGCAGGCGTTGTTTGGCAATCCGGACATTCTTCTTTTGGACGAGCCGACGAACCATCTGGATTTGGAAGCAATCCGCTGGCTGGAGGAGTTTCTGATTAATTTTGATAATACGGTAATTGTGGTTTCCCATGACCGTTATTTCTTAAATAAGGTCTGCACGCATATTGCAGACATCGACTATGCAAAGATTCAGCTTTATGCAGGAAACTATGACTTCTGGTACGAGTCCTCACAGCTTATGATTAAGCAGATGAAGGAAGCGAATAAGAAGAAAGAGGAAAAGATTAAGGAGCTGCAGGAGTTTATCCAGCGCTTTTCCGCAAATGCATCTAAGTCCAAGCAGGCAACGTCCCGTAAGCGTGCCCTGGAGAAGATTGAACTGGACGAGATAAGACCTTCCTCCAGAAAATATCCGTATATCGATTTCAGACCGAGCCGTGAAATCGGAAACGAGGTTCTGACCGTTACGAATCTGAGTAAGACGATTGACGGAGTAAAGGTACTGGACCACCTTTCCTTTGTGGTAGGGAGGGAGGATAAGATTGCGTTAGTGGGCGCTAATACCCTTGCAATTACAACCCTGTTTAAGATTCTGGCGGGTGAGATGGAGCCGGACGAGGGAACCTGCAAGTGGGGAATTACGACGAGCCAGTCTTATTTCCCGAAGGATAATACAAAGGATTTTGCATCGGACCTTTCAATTGTAGACTGGCTGATGCCGTATTCCCCGGAGAAGGATGTTACCTACGTCCGCGGCTTTATGGGACGTATGCTGTTTGCCGGGGAAGAGGGGGTAAAGAAGGTAAACGTGCTTTCCGGAGGAGAGCGGGTGCGTGTTATGCTTTCGAAGATGATGCTGATGGCTACGAACGTTCTTTTGATGGACGAGCCGACGAACCATCTGGACATGGAATCCATTACCGCACTGAACAATGGTCTGATAAAGTTCCCTGGCGTGATTCTTTTTGCATCGCAGGACCATCAGTTTATCCAGACCATTGCAAATCGTATTATTGAAATTCTTCCGAATGGCAGTATGATTGATAAGGTTTCGACGTATGATGAGTATCTGGACAGCGATGAAATGGCAAGAAAGCGTCAGGCGCTGCAGGTGAAGCCGGAAGAAGAAACAATAGGCGACGAACAGTAGACAGCCATAAAACGCCGAAAGGAGAACGGAGAGCGCTGTGGGATACATGGAGGAGTTCAGACAGGGGATGCACGGCAGAATGCCGGGTGTTTATTATCATGCAGGAAAGTTAAGGTTTTGGGCTGTTTCAGAAGAAAAGGGAACATGTGACCTCCTGCTGTTTCAAAAGGGAATGGACACGGCAGCAAAACGTCTGCCAATGCGTCGTATCGGCAGCGGTTCGCTGTTTTATGCGGAGCTTTCGAAAAAGACAGCCGAATTGTATGAAACGTATTTATACGAAAATGAAAACGGCTGCTTCAGTGACTTGTATGCAAAGCGTGTGTGCGGCAGGGAGAAATTCGGAGTATCGGCCAAGGAAGTACGCCCTGCTCTTTTGCAGCAGGAGGAAGCGGAGGCAGAAACGGCGTTTGTTTGCCCTGATTTTTCTTCGCTGGTGTTTTATAAGCTGCATGTACGGGGCTTTACAAAGCATACAAGCTCCGGCGTCAGGCAGAAGGGAACATTTGCAGGACTTATGGAGAAGATACCCTATCTGCAGGAGCTTGGTATCAATGCAGTGCTTTTAATGCCGGTGTACGAGTTTGATGAGTGCATGGAGGTGAGCAAAAGCCGGGGACCTTTGTCCGCAAAGCAGTTAGCACAGTATGAAGAGCGCTATGGGAGCGGATTTGTAAAAGCCCAGCAGGCGTATGAGCAGGACTATGAGGAAATCAGGACAGTAGAGAAGGTAAACTACTGGGGGTATACCGGAAGCAATAATTTCTATTTTGCTCCGAAAGCAGCATATGCGGCGGATCCGGCGGATGCCGCTGCCGAGCTCCGCCGTTGTGTCGCGGCGCTCCATGAGGCGGGAATTGCCGTGTTTTTTGAGTTTTTCTTTCATGCGGAGGAAAGGCAGGGGCTGATACTGGATTGTCTCCGGTATTGGACATACGCTTACGGTGCGGACGGTTTCCGCTTAATCGGGGAACGGCTTCCGATGCGGCTTTTGCTGGAGGACTTTTATCTGTCAGGAGTAAAGTTTCTGGTAACGGAGTATGACGGAAGCATCCAGAAGACCTCTGGAGACTTTACGGACAGGCGTGTCGCAGTGTACAATGACAGGTTCCGGAATGTCATGCGCCGTTTTGTCAAGGGAGACGAAAATATGGTAGGCGAGTTTTTAGAACGCCTGCGTTCCGATGCGCCAGGGTTTGCGCAGATTCAGTATATTGCGGATCAGAACGGATTTTCCCTGTACGACCTGTATGCCTATGACCGGAAGCATAACGAGGCAAACGGGGAAGAAAACAAGGACGGGGAGAACTATAATTACAGCTGGAACTGCGGCATAGAGGGAGAGACCGCAAAAAAGAAAATCAGTATGCTGCGGGCAAGGCTGCGGAAGAATGCGCTTTCTACCGTCTTTTTGTCACAGTCCGTACCGCTTTTGTTTGCAGGGGACGAGTTTGCCCATACGAAGAAGGGAAATAACAATGCCTATTGTCAGGACAATGAGGTTTCCTGGCTGAACTGGCGCTTCAATAAGGAGCGCAGGGAGGAGTTCTCTTTTGTAAAGGAGCTGATTTCGTTCCGTAAAAGCCACGGGATTCTTTGTGGGGCGAGAAATCTCAGGGGAAGCGACTGGAAGGAAATCGGACTGCCGGATATTTCTTATCACGGTGTGATGCTATGGCAGCCTGATTTTGCGTCGTGCAGCCGTTCGGTAGCGGTACTGCTCTGCGGCAGCTATGCAAAACAGGAAAAGGAAGAGGATATCTATCTTTTATTTAATATGCTTTGGGAGCCGCTTTGCTTTGCCCTTCCGGAGAAGACAGGAATTTACAGGAAAACCGGGAACTGGGAGGTAGCGCTTGACACCTCGGGAGACTGTGAGATGCTTAGGACAGAGGAAGGGAAGCAGTATGCATTTACCGCAGATTGTCCTGCCGGAGAGCTGTTTTGCAAGGCTCCGGCGCGTTCGGTTGTCGTGCTGGTCCGCAGCGGGGAGCAGGAAGAGGAAGCGCCATGCCTGCAGAAAGAAAGCGGGAAAGAACCGTTACAGTAACGGGGAATTTTCCGTTTCTAAAAATGGGGCTGCGCTTTGTGCGGCAGCCCCATTCGGTAGTACTTATTCTTTGATGTTGTGGTTTTGTACAATCTGGTCATACAAATCAAGACGGCAGTACTTTTCCTCATCAAAATACTTGCAGTTGGTGCAGGAAATATCGCTTTTATCGCAGCAGCTGTTGGTGATTCTGGTTTCGCTCATCGGTTCATAAGCACTACATGCTTTTGCTACCTTACGGTAAGTTTCAAAGTTTGCACGCATGGATATTCTCCTTTCATAAAATACATGAAATAGTACCATACAAAAAGTATGACGGTCTGTTGGTTACGAGGTTAGTTTGGACGATGTATGCGGGAATTATGAGAGGAAATTAGTGCAGGAAAGGGAAAGAATTTATGTTTTCGGGAAATGTGGAAGAACTGAAGTCGTTTATGGCGCTCTTACTCAAAGGAGAGCTGTTTGACAGATGGGAAATAACGGAAGCCAAGGTAGAAACTTTTTTTGAATTGTCGGTAAACGGAAGGTTGAAAAAAGATTTTTTTGAAGAGAAGGAGAGTATTACGAGGGAGTTTGCCTGCTGGGGCGAGGTGAAAGAGATTTTTTTCCAGACCGTAAAGGGAAAGCGTCTGCCAGGAATGTTCTGCGTAGTTCTTGCAGCAGAACGGGAACAAAAGGAGCGGATTTTAAAGGAATGCGGAAAAGAAACGGAGGAAGCCGGCGCGATGCTGTATCTGAATATCCGCTATGCGGCGGGAAGCTGCCGTTTGACGAGCGGAATTTCCCATGTGGGCTTTACGATGGATAAAACGCTGGAATATGCATGGGATAAGGCGTTACAGGATTTTTTAAAGGAAAAAGGAATCGCTGTTAGCACTCATTAAAGATGAGTGCTAAATTTTTCTTGACATTTTGAAGGTTCGGTATTATAGTAGAAGCATAGCAAGGTTATGTGCGAAAGGAGAGTTATTTATGAGCAGTGTGATGGAAGAAAAGGGAAGTCTGTCAATCAATTCGGAGAATATATTTCCGATTATTAAAAAGTGGCTGTACTCGGACCATGACATTTTTTTGCGTGAGCTGATTTCCAATGGATGCGACGCAATTACAAAGATGAAGAAGCTGGAAATTATGGGAGAGGTATCTCTGCCGGAGGACAATGAATGGAAGGTTACAGTAAGGGTAAGTCCGGAGGAAAAGACGATTACCATTACAGATAACGGCATCGGCATGACAGCAGAAGAGGTAAAGCAGTACATTAACCAGATTGCCTTTTCAGGTGCGCAGGCGTTTGTGGAAAAGTATAAGGAAAAGACCAACGAGGATTGCATTATCGGTCATTTTGGTCTCGGCTTTTATTCCGCTTTTATGGTGGCGCATAAGGTGACCATTGATACCTTGTCCTATAAGGAAGGGGAGTCTGCGGTTCACTGGGAGTCCGAGGAAGGCGTGGATTTTGAGATGTCCGAGGGGAGCCGCACCGAGCGTGGTACGGAGATTACGCTGTACTTAAATGAGGACAGCTATGAGTTCTCTAATGAATACCGGGCAAAAGAGGTTATCGGAAAGTATTGTTCCTTTATGCCGACCCCGATTTACTTTGAGAATGCAGATGTGCCCGAAAAGAAGGAGGAGCCTTCGGAAAAGGACGGAGACGAGGAGTCCGCAGAGGAAAAGAAGCCGCAGCCATTAAACGACCCGAATCCGCTCTGGACAAAGCATCCGAATGATTGTACCGAAGAGGAGTATAAGAAGTTTTTCCGCGATGTATTCCATGATTATAAGGAGCCGCTGTTCTGGATTCACTTAAATATGGATTATCCGTTTAACCTGAAGGGTATTTTATATTTCCCGAAAATCAATACGGAGTATGAGAATCTGGAAGGAACGATTAAGCTTTACAGCAACCAGGTGTTTATTGCGGACAACATCAAGGAGGTAATCCCGGAGTTCCTGCTTTTGTTAAAGGGTGTTATCGACTGCCCGGACCTGCCGCTTAATGTGTCCAGAAGCGCCCTGCAGAATGACGGCTTTGTCAAGAAGATTTCGGATTACATTACAAAGAAGGTAGCGGACAAGCTGTCCGGTATGTGTAAGGTAGAGCGGGAGAACTATGAGAAATACTGGGATGATATCAGCCCGTTTGTCAAGTATGGCTGCATCAGAGATGATAAATTCAGCGAGAAGATGAAGGCATATATGCTCTTTAAGAATCTGGAGGGTAAATACCTTACGCTGGAGGATTATGTAAAGGCAGCAAAGGAAGCTGCAGGAGAGGATGCAGAAGCTGCCGAGGAGACCCCGATTGTAGAAAATGCAGACGGTACCTCCGCTACCGGGGAGGAGGACGAGACTTCCGACGAGGCGGAGGAGAAGAAGCAGGTCGTTTACTATGTAACCGATGAACGGCAGCAGAGCCAGTATATCAATATGTTTAAGGAAGCAGGACTGGATGCGGTGCTGCTTACCCATAACATCGACCAGATGTATATTTCAAAGCTGGAGTATGAGAACAAGGAGCTCCGGTTCCAGCGGATTGATGCGGACCTGACAGAAGCCTTTAAGGACGAGGTAACGGAGAATGAGGAGGACTGGAAAAAGTTTGCCGATACCGTAACGGAGCTCGTAAAGAAGACGCTGAATAAGGAAAAGCTGACTGTAAAGGTGGAGAAGCTGAAAAATGAGAAAGTAGCTTCCATGATTACGCTTTCCGAAGAGAGCCGCAGAATGCAGGATATGATGAAGATGTATAATATGGGCGGAATGGATGCCTCTGCGTTTGCGGGCGAAGGGGAGACACTTGTGCTGAACGCAGGCCACCCGCTTGTACAGTATGTATCCGAGCATAAAAAGAGCAAAAATGCTTCCGTTATCTGCGAGCAGCTGTATGACCTGGCAATGCTTTCCCATAAGCCGTTAGCTCCGGAGGAGATGACAAAGTTTATTGAGCGCAGCAATGAAATCATGCTGCTGCTGACGAAATAATAAAAGTAAGTTACAGCTTCAGTCGTTTCCGGTACTGGCTCGGGGGTTCCCCGTAGCGCTGCCGGAAGCGGCGGGAGAAGTAGAACGGGTCGCAAAACCCTAGTTCTTCGCTGATTTCACCAATAGGCCGGTTACTGACGGCAAGACGTTTGCAGGCAGTCTGGAATACCATGTCCTCCAGATACTGGTGGATGGTTCTGCCGGTTTCCTGATGAAAACGTCTGGACAGAGTGATATCAGAGAGGAACAGGGCGTCTGCGACCTGTTTTGATGTAAGGCCTGCAGACAGGTTGGCATGGATGTAGTGCATGGTTTCCTGAATCAATGGAGAATAGGTAGTCACGGAGGTCTGCATTATCTCATATTGTCCAAGCAGACGAAAGGTAAAGGCGCGCAGCTCCTGTTCTAACAAAAGTACATCCTCCCAACGGCTTCCGCGGTAGTGCGAAAGCATTTCCGAAAGCACGTCCTTTTCTAACGGGCACCGGGTGATAAAGGGAAGACCGTAGGCAAGGTCATAGCCGTCTGGTTTTACAAGCCGAAGATGAAAGTACAGCTTTTCCAGATACTCGGTACAACAATAGCTGAAGGTAAGCCCAGCGGGGATAAAGTAGGCAGAGCCCGGCCGGAGTATAGTCTGTGTTCCTGCAGCCTCCAGTGTCCCTTCGCCGTCTGCGATAAGATACAGACGGGAAAACGGAGAGCAGACGTCTGTGCTGTGCCAGCTGTCATAGTCTAAATATACATATCCGCTGTCATCAATCTCCATATTCCATTGATTCATATTTGCGACTATTTCTCTATGTTGTTCAAATTTCATGTCAGAATCTCCATATTATTGATATAAAAGTGCATGGACTGTGCGGGCAGTTTTTCTTATACTGAAAGCATAAATAATTTCCGGAAAAAAGTCAAGTGAACCGGCTCTTAAACAGCGTTCTTCTGCTCTTGGACTTTTTAAGGTGATTCAAAAGCTGTGGAATTTCAAGGATAGGCTTAGAAGGGAGCTGTATTGATAAAGAGAAAGGAGAAGGAAGATGGGGAGAATACAGATTTTATGGAATCGTGACTGGAAGTTTTTGCATGGGGATATTGAGGGCGCCACCGGAGCAGAGTTTGATGATTCCGGTTGGTGCGATATTGTGCTTCCGCATTCTTTTGGAATTCCATATTTTATGGAAGGCGAATTTTATGTAGGGTATGGCTGTTACCGCAAATGGCTGACCGTGGGGCGGGAATGGGAAGGGAAGCGGATTGCGCTGGAGTTCCAGGGTGTTTTCCAGGAGACAGAGGTCTATGTAAACGGCAGGCTTTCCGGTACGCACAGGGGCGGTTATACTGCCTTTTTTGTGGATATTACGGATGCTGTGACGGTAGGAGAGAATCTTATTTTTGTCCGGGTGAATAACCTTTGGAATCCAAGACTTGCGCCGCGTGCGGGAGAGCATGTATTCAACGGGGGAATTTATCGGGATGTGAGTCTGGTTGTGACAGAGCCGGTACATGTGGCGTGGTATGGCACTTGTGTGACTACGCCGGAGGTTTCCAAAGAACGGGCAGCAATAGAGGTTGTGACGGAAGTGGAAAATGATGGAGCGGGGGAGGTATGCTGTCAGCTGGTTTCCTCCATTTGGTATGAGGAGCAGGAGGTTGCACATGCAGAGGGGAATCTGGAGATTGGTGCAGGGACAGCAGGGAAGCTTTGGCAATGCTTTGAGGTTTTAAAGCCCTGTTTGTGGAGCCCGGAAACGCCAAAGCTGTATCAGGTAAAAACGGTTTTATACACGAACGGGCAGATGTGTGACCGGTATGAAACCTCGTTTGGGATTCGCTGGTTTTCTTTTACAGCGGAGCAGGGATTTTTCTTAAATGGGGAGCATTATGAGATTCATGGAGCAAATGTGCATCAGGATCATGCAGGCTGGTCGGACGCAGTGACGCATACGGGAATTGCCCGGGACATAAGCCTTGTAAAAGAGTGTGGCATGAATTTTATCCGGGGCTCTCATTATCCGCACCATACTTTTTTTGCACAGGAATGTGACAGGCAGGGTCTGCTGTTCTGGTCGGAAAATTGTTTTTGGGGGACAGGCGGCGCAAAAATAGAAGGCTATTGGACCGCCAGCGCCTATCCGGTAAAGGAGGAGGATGAGGAAGAATTTGAAGAAAGCTGCGCCCGTTCTCTTATGGAAATGATTCGGACGAACCGGAATCATCCCAGCATCATTGTGTGGAGTATGTGCAACGAGCCGTTTTTTACCGATGCCGCTACAATGGAGAAAGCAAAAAGGCTGCTTACAAAGCTGGTAGAGCTTTCCCACCAGCTTGACCCGACCAGGCCTGCAGCTATTGGCGGGGCGCAGCGAGGCGGGTTTGATGTATTGGGAGACCTGGCAGGCTATAACGGGGATGGTGCGGCAATTTTCCATAATCCGGGCTTCCCTAATTTTGTATCGGAATATGGGAGCACGGTGTCCGACCGTCCTGGAACCTTTGAACCGCGTTATACGGACGGGGTAGAAAATACCTATTCCTGGCGCAGCGGAAAAGCGCTGTGGTGCGCGTTCCATCATGGAAGTATTCTGTATGATATGGGGCATATGGGGATGATTGATTATTACCGGCTGCCGCTCAGTACCTGGTACTGGTACCGGGAACAGCTGGCCGGGAAAGCGCGTCCGGCGAGTGCCATAGAGGGAGTTCCGTATTGTCTTGCGCTTACTGCGGATTACATTACTATTTCAGATGACGGTACACAGGATGCGCAGCTTGTGGTGAAGTTGAAGGATGCTGAGGGCAGGAGGCTTTCAAATCCTTGTGAGGTGACGCTGTCTGTTATTGAAGGAGGCGGTATTTTTCCTACAGGGAAACGCTTTGTGATGTCAGCGGAACAGGGAAGCTTTCTGGACGGTCAGGGAGCAATCGAACTGCGGGCACTGTATGCGCAGGATACGGTAATCCGTGCAGAAGCGCCGGGGCTGATACCGGCAGAGCTTTGTATCCATGTAACGGGTGAAAAAAGAAAGCCGGGACAGTATGAAAGGGAGCTTCCTGCACCTCCTTGCGTAATGAAAGCGCCAAAGGGAGAAGAACTTTACGAAATTGGTATTAACCGTCCTGTTTTTTGCAGCAGCGAGTCGGAACAGTTTCCAGCACGCAGCGTGACGGACGGGCAGTGGGATACCTGCTGGCGTCCGGTGGGTTCAGAAAGCGGCGAATGGGTTATGGTCGATATGGAGGGGACAAAGGAAGTCAAGGAAATCCGGATTACCTTTGCTGGGATAGTAAAGGAAGAATTTGAGGTTTCTCTGTCAAAAGACCGGCTCCGGTTTGAAAGGATTTTTGCTTCCGGAACAAGACCAGCGTTGACACATTTGACATTAAATCCAAACTTAACTTCTGCGCGTTATGTTAGAATCCGCTTCTTGGAAGAAGCGGCAGGCATTTGTAAAATGGAGATTTTATCATAGGAGAAAGGCCATTGTTTGTAAGAGAAAGGCGTGTCTGGTACGCCGGCTCTTTCGGAAAAGGAGGATATTATGTACGAAGCATCATTTGAATCATTAACAAAGTTTCAGTGCCCGGAGTGGTTCCGGGATGTAAAGTTCGGAATCTGGAGCCACTGGGGGCCACAGTCCGTTCCGATGTGTGGGGACTGGTATGCAAGAAATATGTATATCCAGGGAACTGACCAGTATGAGTATCATGTGAGAACCTATGGCCATCCATCGAAGTTCGGCTACAAGGATATCTGCGCGTTGTGGAAAGCGGAGAACTTTGACCCGGATGTCCTGATGGAGAAATATCATAAGGCAGGCGCCAGGTTTTTTGTGGCGCAAGCATCCCACCATGACCACTTTTTCAACTTTAAATCACGATATAACAAATTCAATTCTGTTGATATGGGGCCGGGAAAGGATATTTGTGCGTTGTGGAAAGCTGCAAGCGAAAAATGGAACATGCCGTTTGGCATGACAGAGCATCTGGGCGCCTCCTTTGCATGGTGGCGTTCGAATAAGGGCGCAGATACTTACGGTCCTTATGCGGGTGTTCCATATGATGGGAATGACCTGGCGTACCGGGAGTTTTACCATGATAATTATGAGCATGTTGCAAAGCCGGGCGAGCCGGACAAATGGGTATGGCTTACAGGAAATGAGAAGTTCCGGGAATACTGGCTGAAGGTAATGAAGGAGATAATTGACCAGTACCATCCGGATTTACTTTACTCGGACAGTTCCCTTCCGTTTTCCGAGAGCGATAAGGCGGACGATGCGGCGTACCGGTACGGGCTGGAGGCGGTGGCGTACCTGTATAATACCTCCGAAAAGATACACGGACAAAATCAGGCGGTCTACACCCAGAAAAACCGTTCGGAACAGATATACCGGGTGGGCGCCCTTGATATCGAGCGGAGCCAGCTGCACAATATTTCATCAGAGCCTTGGATGTCAGAAACCTGTATCGGCGGCTGGTTTTATGACAGAAAGGCAAAGTATAAGACGCCGCGTCATATTCTGGACATTCTGATTGATAGCATTAGTAAGAATGGAACTTTTCTTCTCAATATATTACAGCGCCCGGACGGCACGATAGACGAGGAAGCGGAATGGATATTAGATGAGCTTGCAAAGTGGTTTTCCATAAACGGAGAAGCCGTATACGGCACAAGACCGTGGAGAATCGCAGGAGAGGGGCATGCCCGCGTCATAATCGATGGCTTCCGGGAGGAGCAGGTTGCATGGGATGACGATGATTTCCGCTTTGTGCAAAAGGATGGGAAGCTGTATGTCTATGTGATGAAGCCGGAAGGGCGGAAGAGTACAGTAATTACGAGTCTTAACGGGACAGAGCATGTGAGTGCAGTCAGGCTGCTCGGCTGCGGTACTATCGGCTTTCATCAGCATCCGGGCGCGCTGGTAGTAGAGCTGCCTGAGACGCTGCCGACAGAATATGCCGCTGTGCTGGAGCTTAGCTTCTGTTGACAAGGGGACCATGCCTTAAAACGGGAAAATTTCGACATTTGACAGTGTCTTTTTACGTGGGGCTGTCGCATGAAGCGCAGCCCCGGCTTACAGCGGAGGGTACCTTTTCCTGTAAAGGAAACAGAGGCGCACGATGTGCAGGGAAAACTGCTTTGCAGCTGCACACCGGCGCCGTTTTGTTTCGTTCCTGTATTACCTTTGTCCGTCCAGACTTTTCATCATTTTATTCAGGCGCGCCATCTGGCTGAAGTAGTTCCCAATCGGTAGAAGGAAGAGGGCAAACTGGCTGAAATAAGCGATTCCTATAATCACACTTAAGAAACCTCCGGAGTTCAGGAGAACTCCCAAAAGCAGCAGGGAACAGGAGGCGCACATAATAAGCAGAAGCGGAAGGATGCGCAGCAGTTGTCCGTTTATAATACGTTTGCATAGCTCCAGCTTGGACTCCCGGTCGCTGAACAGGGAAAGGTCAGGCTCTTCTCCGTTTGTGCGTTGTTTACGGAAATAGAACCAGTTCCCATACTGGCCTGCAAACTCCCAGCCGAAGTCCTGATACATCTGTAGATAATCGTCCTCTGCGACACCATTCTGCTTATAGTCGAGCTGGTAACACCAGTCTTCCTTCGGGGCGGCTTCAAAACGGTAATGGAAGCCGTCCGTGGAAAGAAACCTCCAGCCTTCGCGGTGCATAAACGAAAGCCATGCAGCCTCCTGTTCAAATTCTGCAGTGTAAAATTTCTGCTTTTCAACTAAGATGTTCTCATTTTCCTTTTCTTTCATTCGGCACCTCCTATGCTTTCGCCCCGGCTGTTCCGGTACAGCCGTTCAATTCGTTTTTGCTCCAGTTCCAAAATTTCGGTTCCAAGTTCCGTAATCCGGTAAAACTTCCGTTTGTCTTCCTCCTTTAAAAACTGAATTAGTCCGTCCTTCTCCATTTTAGAAAGAGTACCATACATGGTTCCCGGACTGATGGAAAGCTCACCGCCAGTCATCTGCTTCACCTGCTGGCCGATGTTGTAGCCGTGGTTTTCCGTGCGGAGGCAGAACAGAATATAGAAGCCGGTTTCGGTCATGGGAATGTAAATCCGTCTGAGTTTTTCTTCCAATGCGCGTCTCCTTTCACAGCCATTCGGCTGCCGTAATACAGCCTATTGTTATCAATCAGGTCTTAATGCTTCAATATATCACGTCTCGTTGTATCGGAACACGTTATATCGAGGTTTGATATAAATATATCACGGTTCGATATATGTGTCAAGAGTTTTTTTACTTTTTTCTTATTCCTGGGAGGTATCTTTTTGTGAATTTTTTAAAAGAATATAGACAAAACTATGCCATTGTGATATGATGAGATGTAGAGATGAAAACTACATGGCGTGACAAGAAATGACAAAAGGAAGATGGAGTTATGGTTAGAAGGTTAGTTGCAGATAGCTGTGCTGATTTCACAGCAGAGAAGAAAAAATGGACAAAAGTCCGGTTAGTGCCGCTTACCCTTACAGTCGGGGGCGAAGATGTTGTAGATAACGATAGTTTTAACCAGAAGGATTTTTTGAATAAAATGCGTGCATGCGGGGAATGCCCGCGTTCTGCCTGTCCGTCGCCAGAGAGTTATATGCGTGAATTTGAAGGGGCAGATGAGGTTTTTGTTGTTACACTTTCAAGGCATCTGAGCGGTTCTTACCAGAGTGCAGTGCTTGCAAAGCAGCTCTATCAGGAGGAGCATCCGGAGGTAAAGATTGAGGTGGTGGATTCCCAGTCTGCCTCAGTAGGGGAGTCCCTGCTGGTTTTGAAGCTGCGGAGTCTCCTCGAAAAGTATGACTTTGAGGAGACGGCAAAAAAGATTGCCGCGTTCCGGGACAGCATGCAGACAAAGTTTGTGCTTGAGGACTTGGACGTTTTTATAAAGAACGGTCGTCTTACGCATATTCAGGCGATTCTTTGCAACGCTTTGAACATTAAGCCGCTGCTGGCAGGAGAGAACGGTATGATTGTAAAGCTGGACCAGGCAAGAGGCGTAGAGCGTACCCTGAAAAAGCTCGTGGAGTCGGTTGTTGCCGATGTAAAGGAGGCGACGACAAGGACGCTTGCGATTGCCCATTGCAATCATCCGTCCCGGGCAGAGGCAGTTCGCCAGATGATTATGAGCAGGGTGCCGTTCCGTGAGTGTATGGTAGTAGACACCGGCGGGGTAAGTACAATGTACGCAAACGAAGGCGGGATTATCGTGGCATATTAGCTCCGGAAGGTACGATTACTGGAAAGAGTCTGTGAGCAGGCGTTTTGTTGGGCGGCATGCATGGGAAAGTATGCCGTCTGCCGCCATAGAACTAAAAAAATAAAAAAATTAGAAAAAGGTATTGACATTTCTTTGAAAATGTTGCATAATATCAAAGTCGGGTTCAAACGACAGAGAATATAAAACATCGAGGCGTGGCTCAGTTTGGTAGAGCGCTGCGTTCGGGACGCAGAGGCCGCAAGTTCGAATCTTGTCGCCTCGATTTTATTTTTACCACTTATTTAATTGCTGGAATAGCTTCGTTTCATTTGCCCTGACTGCAAAAGCGGAGTATGTTAAATGTTTTGCTGCTGTGGCTCAGTCGGTAGAGCGACGCACTCGTAATGCGTAGGTCACGAGTTCAAATCTCGTCAGCAGCTTTTTTATGTAGATGGAACAAAGAGGGAATAAAGCATTTGAGTAGGAACTGTTTTCGATGTTAATTGCGTTTGTTAATTATTAAGAGGGCGGTAAGTTTCTATATCAGGTAGCAGGAATATTGTAAAAATTGATACGAGGCGTAAAAAAACAGGTATAATAAATTCGATTTATTATACCTGTTTTTTAATTCTATTCTACTTTTTCAGAATACCAATCAGACAAAGAGCTATATCCTAAAATATCTTCATATACAACAAGCCCCCATGCTTTATTATTCAAAATATAAAATTTTTCTTGATAAGGAATTGTGCCAAGACAAGGAGAAGATATAGTTGCACATGCTCGGATATTGAGTCCTGTTACATCAGTAACGCATCTCTTTTCAAAATCATTCTTATCTGCTTTAACTAAATAATCCTTAAATACCCATCCATAGGTTACGGTATCGTTGACAATTGTTCTGGCATAAACCCATCCGTCGGCCTGTTCCCTTGATACAAGAACATAGGAGTTCTTTCTTAATACCGATAGAATGTTCTTCTTTGAAGCGCTGGAAGGCGATGTCCTGAAATTAACATCAGTCGTAGTGATTGCCAGATATACCTTCGGGCTGGAAGCGTTTCTTTTCGTATAGCTTAAGCTAATCCATCCGTTAAGTTCCTCACTATAGCCCCATCCGTCTTTTGACTTAGTAATATGAACCGTTTTGTTTTTGGAAATAGTTTTCACAATTTTACTTTTTGCATTTGCATCCGCGCGTACGTTAAGCATAAAAGCAGTAACGGTCACAAAAAAATCGTAGCTTCCGCAGTTCGCTTCCGTTTGATAGTTTGAACCATGATTAAGAGCAACTGCAGTATGTGAGCCTTCATGTACCAGAATATCGCCGCGCTGTAAGTAGTCAGAAGAGGAGAGATATGTTTGCTCCGTAAGCTGTTCAAACGTTCCTGTTGCGAGCAATGCTTTTACCATATTTCCGGTATAAATGTCTTTACTTACTTTAACCCCGGCTGCATTCACACATACGGAGACCAGGGAGCTGCAGTCACATTCACATAAATTTTTAATTTCGTTCAGCCTAAAATTATGTTTGACAGCTTCCCTGTATAAAGTAGTCCGGTTTCCCTGATTGTATCCGATTGCATCATTCAGGCATGCCTGTTCCATTGCGGCGGCAATTTTTTCTGCAACAGCGCTGTCCTTTGGCCTTAATACGACATTCCAGCCTTCGTTGTACCAGCTTCCGATTACAACCTCCTTACCCGTATTATCGCCCGGTTTTCCCCCCCTTGCTTTTCCATGCTCATCCATTACGGCATGTCCGATTCTTACGGTCACTGTAATTCACGCCTTTCTTATGTAAAATTATAGTTATTATTCAGAAGTTTCAATTTGATTTTGCTCCATAACGGTGCGTAACGTCTTGAGGGCATTGTCAATTTCTTTGTCAATAAAACTTAATAGTTCTTTCTGGTTTACTGCCTTTGATAGAATAGGATATTTTGCATAAATAGCATCAATGACCTGCGCCCTTTTTAGTTCCCCTGCCATAGTCCAATTTTCGTAATCCTTTTCTGCGTCTGTAATCAATTTTAGGACAGTATTTGTAAATTGTTCTTTTGCAATGAAAATTTTTTCTTCCTCTGTTTTTGCCGCGTATGCCTTTAATTTTTTCATAATTGCTGCAATAAGGCCGAAAATGACCAGGATAGTAGTCCAGTTATCGTTTATCATCTGTAAAAAATTTTTAATCCCATTTAACATAATATTCTTATAGTCCTCGTATGAAATCGTAGTAAAAGAAAAAGCAAAAAGGAACTGCTGCGTTTTTCGCAGCAGTCTCTTTTGCTTTATTCTAATAGATCAGGTTAGTCTAAGCGGTTAATCTCAGCAACAGCTTCTGTAAACTCATCGTCGCTCATTCTTCCGGCAGCATAATAAACCTCTGCCATTTCCATAATTCTTTCTTTCGTATACGTTCTTTTCCCTGCCCTGTAATTCTTCGTTAATGTCATAATTAATCTGTAACCCATAGCTTTCATTCCTTTCTGTTGTGTTTAATATTCAATCCCCAATTTTAAAAGAGATAGTTCATAAAGAAGCTCTGCTTCGTGTTCAA
Organism: uncultured Lachnospiraceae bacterium; assembly: GCA_910577175.1. Lineage (GTDB taxonomy): Bacteria > Bacillota > Clostridia > Lachnospirales > Lachnospiraceae > SIG307. The sequence goes on from CAJTLU010000002.1 coordinate 122,781, forward strand.
CGCTTTCTTCGTTTTCCAAAGAAAGTCGTTTATTTTCATCCTCTAACATATTAACACGTTCTTCTATAGGGTAATAAGGTTTCCATTCTGTGTTAAGAACAAATTCGCCATTGTAGAGGTATTTACCCTGTACATAATCTTCTGGGATTTCCACGCCTTCAATCATCTGGTAATCATTGTCTATAAAGAATTCTATGAACTCATTATTTTTAATTCTCCATTTTTCAAAGGGCTCGTCAAAGACTCCAAAAGTAATTTCTTCTCCAACGGCAACAATGTGTGTGCCATTTACCAAAATATTCATAAGTTACCTCCTAATCATAGATAAGTTCGCCGCTTAAAATACTTGACGTATTTGCAGCTACTTCTTTATAAGTCCATTGGTTTTCTACAGTGCAATAGCCTATCTTTGAATAAGATGGAGAGCCATTGGTTTTACTCCAGGTAGTCAGCCGTGTACTTTTTGCCAGCCTTCTTTGGTTGTACATACCACTGTTAAAAATATAATCACAGATTTTAGTAGCTGTGCCGCCAGTCTTAGGCAATTTATATGTCCCATTACTCATTGAGATTTGTATAATTAAATAGTTATTGTCTGATATGGATTCAAATAGAACAGGTTCATACCATCTGTTATATAATCCGTTTACTGTAATTGAAGAACCTTCGGGATTTACAATGTTCCAATTCGTCTGCTCATTAACCGAACAATGTGTTGTATAATAAATTCCATCTTTTGCCATGCAGACATTACTCCATGAATAAGTAACAGCACTTCCGGAAGAAGTCCTTATATAGTCCCAAGTCACACAATCATCGGATACTAATACACTTGAAGAAGTGGGGTCATTGTAGTTTCTATAGAAAAGTACATATCTTTCTTTTCCGCGAAACTTTCCTTTGAAAAGCTGAATAGATCGAATATCGCCTAACAAATTGTAACTACCGCTAGGAGAATATATCTTATCAAATGATGTAACCAATGTCCAATTTATTAAATCTGTAGAGGTATAAATAGAGATTGTATAATGTGATGAGTTTGTGTGCTGGTATACCGCATAAAACTTATCCTTGATAACTGTTATATCCCTGAAATTAAAAGAACTTACAGGATTAAAATTGCTTGTGTAAGTAGTAAAATTTATACCATCAGATGTATACTGAAATTTATCTGAGCTGATAAAGTAATACTTATTATCGAGCAATAATGATTTTAATTCTATACTTGAAGCATAGGTCGAACCCATCCCTCCATAAAAGGTGGTACCAATTTGTTTTGCACCAGACCATGAGATAAAATCTTCCGACGTCAGGGCATACACATAGTTAGGAGCATATGTCTGATACCGGTGAATAAACCTTTTAGCCAGACCATCCTCCCAGCACAGCCTTGTCTTACCGTCTATTACAACATATTCTTTTTTAATTTTTCTTGTTTTACCGTCTATGACGGCATATTTTTTATTTACTTTTTTTGTTTTACCGTCTAGTATAACATATTGATTTACTGCCAAATTGTTTTTCCCTCCATTCAAATAATGCAAAACACGATGTAGTTCCGCCCGGTGTTTTGGCTAAATTTGAAATACCTAGGTGCCTCTGCATCCGGATTATGTAGTTTCATTCTTATAGATGCTGATAATCGTTCCGTTTCCATAGTCAACAGAAGTATTATCTCCCGGGTCTGTATCAGAAACAATGATGTTTCTGTAATTGCTCATTGTTTCAGTTAATGTTTTCCCGTCAGGAAATTCCACCGTATCAGAGCTTGTCCACTCCGATTGTAATTTGTATCCTGTTTCTGTTTTCCTGTATCGTTTTGTTTTTAAAAAACCAGATAAAATTCCCATAAAACCTCCTTCAAAAATATGTGATAGTCCAGTGATTAGTAAGGTTTTATCCAAAAACTTTTATTGCCCGTTTCTTCAGGAGAGGGTTCTGTTATGGAATAAAACTCATCTGTTTCAGCGGAAGGCTTATTCAGCAGATAAACCTGTATTTTCTTGAGTTTATTTTGTATTGCATTGAATACGGCCGCTGTAAATCCCTTTTTATCATTGCTGCCGTTTAAAAAAGAAATAGATTTGTCATATAAATTGTCCTGAATCAGTTTCTTGTGGCTGGCTGCAATATCAAGTTCTTCCGCACTCATATCGCTATGAGGTATAAATTTTAAATCGTCTGTTGTCATATATCTGCACCTGTTTTATCATTCCTTCTATGTTAATAATCCTGTAGCCAGTATCCGCCGACATCCTGATTCTCGCCCGGCTGGGTTTCGGATACAATAGTGTCTTGTGATAGGAGAGCAAACAATCCGGTATTATAGAGTTCTTCCTCTAGAAAATTAATATAAGACGTATCGATTATATACAGAGAAAGCAAATCCTTATTATCCAGGTACAATTTGCTTGCAGCTGCAATATTTCCGTTTTGCATATACTGATTGTATTGGGTAACGAGGGAACTAACAGCAGCATCTACGTCTTTATGGTTTCCCGGAGCAATCGGCTTTTGAGGAAAGCTGCTTCCAAAATTTCTTGAATAATTCATCATAAACCCCCTTTATAGTAATTTAAAATAAAATGGATAAAACCTATGCAGCGTTATGGCAGAGGTTCCGTTTGAAAAATCGTTGGAAATGGATTTTACGATATATTCATGGGACTCCGATTCCTGCTGCTTTTGATAGGAAACCTTCACATTGACATCGAGCCACGGTATCATAGTGGTTGTAATTGTAACGATATCATTTAAGCTGGAAGAGTTTTTATTGTAATATAACGCATTTTCAATTGCGACAGAGTCGGACAGGATATTGTCAAATTCATTTCCTGATTTTACTTCCAATATTTCTCCCAGCCTCTGCACGGCAAAGGGATTTTCCTTTTCTACGCGGAAAACAATGTTATTACAGTTATATTTCTTTGAAAAGTAATCCTTTGTATAAACAGGGTCATTTTCATCATTGGTTAATACGCATAGTGCATGAGGCTGGTAAGTACCAAGAAAATCAGCGACAAACTCATTGTTGCGATAGGTAATTTTAACGCAATATAATTTGTCTGCTTCCATTGTACCCTCTGCAACATATTCGGTTTTCCCTTCCCTGTAGATAGGAATGGAAGCTAATTGATTGATTCTTAACTTTTGAGCCGGAAGAGAGGAGAGCGGTGCGGTAAATGCAATAATTTCCCCGTTTTGGTAGGACTGATACAAATCTAAGGTCAGATTATAGACATTCGAGGTATACGTTGCAGCTTCACAGTACCGGTCAACATCATATACCTTCCCGAAGACCTCCGTAATATTTTTAATGTCACTGATATGATAAGTAACAGATTCCGAGTTTTCCGCTACGATAATCTGCTGCAGGAAATCGTTATCTATCGTAACCGGGTCATGCTCGCAGCTTGGAATCATATGGAAGCAAAACGTATTATATAAATCGTAATACATCTCACAGTTCGGGTATAAATCCCTTAGTTCTGTAAGGATATCAGAAATCGTACAGCCCGCGTTAAAATTAAGCTCATAAGGAAGCTGGTTCCAGTTCGGATAATCCTTTCGATAGTCCAGGTAATCTGTATTATATTCAGGTAATCCGTAAAATTCCCCCAGGTCCTGGATAATATAATCCGTTATCCCGTTATCCTTTAAAACGCCTATGGTTGCTTCTTTGATTGTGACAGGCTTATTGTTTTCATCCGTCACCGGTATAACGATGGTAGGCACCCCTCCGATTTGGCCGTTCCTGGTGCCGTCCAGCTTGGAAAACCAGTCATTTAATTCTGTTGAAAGCGTATTGCTGCTTTCATCATATGAGGTATTGGAGGAGGTAATGGTATAGGTTCCGCATTCATACCATTTGTATTCCTCGTTCCGTATATCGTACAGCCCGATTTGTACCTGGAAATCGTAACCAATCCATACCTCCAGCTTTTCTTCGATATGCTTTGAGCTATAGGTAGAATCTAATTCCAAAACAAAGGATAATGTTCTGCGTATAGAGGAATTTGCATCGATGCTATAGCTGCCGAAGCTGCTGATTCCCTCCAGCTCATCAATCACCTGTTTGTTCCGGTTCAATACAAAAAGCTTCGTCTTGTATTTGATATCATTCTGTAATAATAGAAGCTTGTCATTTTCTGTGATATTATATTTCATATGATCACCACCATTTAGAATCAACGTCGGAAAAACCGTTTAAATATAACGCCTTCATATCGTTGATATCGCCGATTTCTACCCATTCAAAGCTGATATTCCTTAAATCCGTGTGGCCGTTCATCGTATCGTTGATAACGCCCGAAACCTGAATCATCCATATGCGTCCGTCGTCAATCTTAAGGATTAACGGCTTCTTATTTGCGAGCCTGCTTTTCACGGAATTACGGTACTGTAAACCTTCTTCTGCGTTGAGCGTTCCTTCACCGTCGTTCATTCTTATAAACGTACCGCTGATGGAACCGCTGTCACAATTCAGTTCGGAATTGGATACGACCTTCATATACTTGCTATTTAACATTTTGACAACCTGATTGGACGTATTCCTCGTCGTATCGCAGGCATCGACATTATAAATTGTTCCATAAAGGCAGTCCTTATCGGTAATATAAAAGCCGTTAAAGTCGCTGTAGACGTTTTGTATAATATAGGAATTTTCTATCCCGTTCACAAAAGAGGAGACAGAGTATTCGTATTCGACCCCGCTGCGCGCATATTTATCAATGATATGAAGGTCAAAGTCCTCTATCGTTTCTACCTTTTTGGCATAAATTACAATCCATTCCACTGTGCCGGCTTCCCTTCTCCGTACAACGATATAATCCGTATTACGAAGGGAAAAACCGCAGTTTCCCGCATCGAAGTCATAATCAAAGGTAGCGTTCAGTTTCGTGTCATAACTCCATTCATCCTCCAGGTTCTTTACCGTCATTGCGGTATTTGCACTTAAATACAATTGATTATAAGTACCGTCAAAAATTTGCATTGTTACAAGCTCCTGTTTAGGGAGTGCAGGAGGAAACAAGGAGTTTCCATCACCGCAGAATGCAGCGCCTAAAAATATCATAATCTTCCTCCTTGCATCTGAAATCCATCCGCTTTATAATACACATTCAAGCTATAAAAATGTTGCTTTCTTTTTACTTCAAATATAACAAAATCATTATCTTCATAGCTTGTATTGATGATTTCAATTTTATTTCCGTTGTTATCCGTTATCAATTTACCGTCTAAGGTAGTAATCTGAGCCTTGGGTAGCGGCTTATAGATTACATAATTTCCTGCCTTCAGTTCGCAATAATAGACGCCGCATACATTGACGATACGGAGGGAAAATGCCGCATCGTTTGTTGTCAGGAAGGTTTTTACCGGCAGTTTTTTCGCGTCCGCAAATAATACGAAATCATCGTCGACACGGAAGCCGCCATTGTAGGTAATGCTGTTATCCCATAAGGTAACGGAACCGTCAGAGAAGAGATAATTCTCATTTTCCACGTCATATCCGATTACCGTCATATTCGTATCTATGGAAATGTATCCGGAGCATTTTTGATTTTTTAATTGGAATAATATATTGGACGGAATCGTATTGTAAGATACCGATACCTTTTTGTATCCGGTATCCAAAAGAAAGCCGTGAACTGTCTCGCCAATACAGCGGACATAGTATTCCCTGTTATTTTCCAGCCCGTAGTACAGGTAGGAATTACTGGAGGTATAATAAACGTCTGACTTACCAAGCTGGATTTTATTATAATCATATACGAGATACTGATACGATTTTAATTTCTCCCCCTCGTCCTGTGCATAGGTTACGCCAAGACGGATACTAGAAGAACTGTACGGATTCTCAAAATCATTTAACGCAAAAGCAGGAGAGGAGTAACAATAAAAAAGAACCGGCTCTGACAAATCAGAACTGTTATTATTAGAATCAAACACTTGTATCTGTATGGTGTATTGCTGTCCGTTTTCCAGCGTGCCGGAAGGAATCGGGTGAACTAATTTCAGAGTCTCTATAGCAGTATCATATACGGTTTCGGATGTGTTGTTATTTACAATAACAGCCCTGTTTTTCACGGACTGGCTGCCGTAATAGATAAATTCAAAGCGGTTATCCTGCGTGGCATCGAGCGCCTGTTTCGTTATGATTGAAGGTGTGGGAAGTATAGCTTGATTCATTTTAACCACCTCTTTCTATGATTAGTCTGCCTTATATACATGAATGATGTCTCCGTTCTTATATCCGCTTGGCGGGGTTCCGTTATGCCCCGGGTCGGTTGTAGTGCAGTAGGAGTTTCTGACCGTAAAAACAGAAGCGCCTTTTTGCTGCGTAATTGTTATCGTTCCGGCACCTAAGCTTCCTACGGTTGTAGTTCCGCTTAATTCTATATACCCGGGTCTTGCTTTCACCGTATTGGCACAAAGATTGACAGACGTTCCGCTTAACACCGTGCTGCCTGCATCAGAAGGGAATGATAATTCTGCATTACGGTTTAAGCTCCCTCCGGATTTTTTAATATAGGTATCTGCAATCACATTCCCGCTTCCATCCTTAGAAGCAGAATCGTTTTCCGCCCTCCAGGCAGGAGTCCCGTTCCCGTCCGTTTTCCAGACCTTATTCGCCTGATTGGCGCCGGAGGCGACATATCCTTCGCTGGAGGCGGTATTTGCTTTCCAGGTATTTGTATTAGTAGACGGAGGCGTATATCCTAATGCAGAAGTTACATTCTCTTTTGTGAGTTCGCTTCGGATTGTAGCGGAGCTTTTGTTTTCAACATTTTGCAAGCCAATGGTTGATTTTGTGACACCATGCGGATTATTTTTGTCCAGCATATGGATATCCAGGCTTTCCTCAAGCGCTCTCCCCCTTCCGCCGTCAAATACGGTTCCTTCGGTGATACCGAAGCTTATGTTATCTGAAGGAACTTTCAAATTTTCATCCAGAGGGGCAACCGATACATTGATAGCTTCCTTTGAAATAAAGAAATCTTTGACTGCTTCGTTATTCTTAAAATATTCAATTAAGTTCCGGACTGTAATTTTATAGGTTGTAGTACCATCTTCAATAATAAATATATCCGTATCAGTTACATTGGAGGTTTGTGGTAATTCGCGTATTTTTATTGTTTTTGGCAAATCAGACATATCGTTTCCCTTTCCTTATTTTCTTCTTATCCCGCTAATAAACATATCTTTGATATTGGTTATCCCGCATGGCATCGTGACCCATACGCCTTGTCCCTTTTTTAACTCGACATTGAAAGCGCAAGGGACGTCATATAAAAATCCGTCTTTGGAAATTTTATAGGTGCCGTCATTATTTATATCAAAAATGATAGAGGGAAAGGTTTTGTCATAATAAATTCCTGATAATTTTGAATCAATCATGGTACTGATTCAATTATCAAGAAGATAGACAAGCATACGATTCGATTTGATCATCCCCTGCAGAGAGAATCTGACCAGTGGTCTCCTTCCATGAAAGGAAATCTTGTTTCTGATATTTTGCAAGGAAATAAGTTACATCCTCTGATTTTTGCGGAGCAGATTATCAATGGGGTTCCTATTATCTGGGATCTTGACGGCAAGCAGCGTTGCACAAATGCGTATTTATTTTCAAAGAATGGATATAAAGTATCTAAGAATATCAGGCGCTGGATGATTAAGTACCAGACGATAGAAAAGGATGAGAATGGCAGGGATGTTTTAGATGAGAGTGGATTTCCGATTGCGGTAAATGCAGAATTTGATATCAGGGGAAAGAAGTTTTCTGATTTACCGGAAGAATTGCGAGATCGGTTTTTGGATTATAGTTTTAATTATGACCAGTATCTGAATTGTTCGGAAGAAGATATTGGTTATCATATTGAAAGATATAATGATGGAAAGCCAATGACATCGTCACAAAAGAGTATTACAAAGCTTGGCACGGAATATGCGGAGCTGGCGAAATCGATATCCAACATGTCATTTTTTAAAGACATGGGAGGGTATAAAGTATCGGAGTTCAACAATGGAACGATTAACCGGGTAGTGGTCGAATCCATCATGGCAGCCAATTATTTGGATAAATGGAATAAGCTTGACGATATGTGCAAATATATCAAGGAAAATTCGGATACTGCTATTTTTGACGATTTTGAAGATATGATTGAGCGTCTGGAAAAGGTAGTTACAGACGATGTTTCTGATATGTTCGACTCAAAGGATAGTTTTCTGTGGTTTGGATTATTTGCGAGGTTTGTGAAAATCGAAACGGAGGATAAAAGATTTATTGAATTTATGGCGGAATTTACGAAATCCTTACACAGTAAAACAGTGAACGGGGTATCCTTTGATATAATATTGGAAGAATCAAAATCGACAAAGGATAAAGGTATTGTGACAAAGAAAATGAATCATCTGGAGAGGTTAATGAAGGAATATCTGGATAGGAAGAAAAAGGGGGACAAGCGCAAACCGGACGATATCGAGCTTGTGATTGCCGATATGCTTGGGATTGATAAAGATGTTATACATGAAAATATGGATTGGTATACGGATATGTTAGAGGGGGAGTATGGGTTAAAAGGAAAGTGCATAAAAGACGGTTCACGGTTACTGGATAAAAATAATGACGTCTCATTGCTTGGAATGGTAGCTTACGCAGAAAATGCGGGAAAGGATTTAGATGGATGGCTTACAGAGTATGCCCGGCAAAATACCACATATTATGCTGACCAGAAAAAGAATTTTTTGCGTATGAAAAAATCGTTTGAACAGTATTGTACGGACTGCGCATAGGAGGAACGAAGGTATGAGTACAGATAATGGGATTTATATTTTAAAGACAAAGGATCAATATAGAGTGGCGCATTTACAGGCGATAGATCGTATCGCATGGTCTTTCATTGATGGAAATTTGCAGAATGATGAAGCGGCCAGGGGAAGATATGTACCGACGAGAGTGGTGGAGATGTGGGGAAACTGTAAATATACAAGAGATAGAAATCTTGCTTTTACGATTGCTCATAAATGGGCAGGAAGTCTTCTGGTTTGTGAATATGGCGTGAACGTAATTGTATATAATAAAATGTGGAAGCATATTGTGAACGATGCAAAAAAATATGCAAAAAAGGAGCTGGAATACTTAAAGAAAAGTGGAAAAAATGATTGGAATGTAGCAATATTGCAAAATATAGCCAATGGCAGTTATCCTGATGGGCATGGAGGGGCGCTCCGGTTTCCTTGAGCTTCTGCATTCTACATATACCTTTGTGGCCCGGTTGCTAAAAAAGGCGGAAACTCAAGCATTTTCTTCTTTGACATATAAGTTTTGCCGTGCTATAATATTATTTATGGTGTTTAAATTATTGTGAATACTGATAAAGCCAGTAAAGTCAGGTGTTCCCGGTATGACTAAATAAGATATCAGAAATAAAACACTTATCATTTGTAATAAAGGAGTCGTCAGTTCAAGTCTGGTTTCCGGCTCTGGGAAATTTGGTGAAGTCTGATATCCTTTCGGAAAGGAAAAGGGTTCAGGCTTTTTTGTTACATAAAAGCACAGGAGGATGGAGATGGGTAAAAAGGAGCAGGTTACGGCAGTAATCACGGAACAGTTTTGTATCACAGGCGATATTTACCAGATGAAACTGAAGGCGGAGGGTATCGCAGCAGAGGCAAAGGCAGGGCAGTTTGTTTCCTTGTATTGCAAGGAGGGTGGAAGGCTTCTGCCGCGTCCGATCAGCATCTGTGAAATTGAGAAGGAAAAGGGAGAGCTTCGACTGGTATATCGTGTTGCCGGCGCTGGAACAAAAGAGTTTTCTGCGCTTTCCGCAGGAGACAGGATTGTAGTGACCGGACCGCTTGGAAACGGGTTTATGACCGGGGACTGTAAGGAGGGAATGCACGCAGTGCTGCTTGGCGGCGGAATCGGAATCCCGCCGATGTTAGAGCTTGCGAAGACGCTTTCCGGTGAAAAGACAATTGTGCTCGGGTATCGTGATGCGGATACGTTTCTGGCAAAGGAATTTGAAGCTTATGGCAGGGTAGTTCTGGCATCGGATAACGGAAGCGTAGGCGTGAAAGGAACTGTGCTGGATGCGCTGCGGGAGAACGGGATTCAGGGAGACCTGCTTTTTGCCTGCGGTCCGAAGCCGATGCTCCGCGGAATTAAGGAGTATGCGGCAGGGCAGGGTATTCGTGCCCAGCTTTCCCTGGAAGAACATATGGCGTGCGGAATCGGCGCCTGTCTGGCGTGTGTTTGCCAGACGACAAAGGTGGACGAGCATTCGCAGGTAAAGAATACTAGGATTTGTAAGGAAGGTCCGGTGTTCTATGCGGAGGAAATTAAGCTGTAAGAGCCAGGGAAAGGAAGGGTAAGAGAAATGAAGCTTTCGGTAGAGATTGCAGGGGTTACTTTGAAAAATCCGGTAACGGTAGCTTCCGGAACCTTTGGTTCCGGTATGGAATACGGGGAATTTGTGGATTTGAACCGTCTGGGCGCAGTAACGACAAAGGGAGTGGCAACCGTACCGTGGGAGGGAAATCCGACGCCACGGATTGCGGAGACCTGTGGCGGGATGTTAAATGCCATCGGTTTGCAGAATCCGGGATTAGAGACGTTTAAGAAACGGGATTTGCCGTTTCTCGCAAATTATGATACCAAAATCATCGTCAATGTCTGCGGGCGCTCCAAGGAGGACTATGTGGAGGCGGTACGCCAGCTTGCGGACACAAATGCGGATTTGCTGGAAATCAATATTTCCTGTCCGAACGTCAAGGAGGGCGGGATTGCGTTCGGGCAGAACCCGAAGATGGCAGAGGAAATCACGTCGGCGGTGAAGAAGCACGCAAAGCAGCCGGTCATTATGAAGCTTTCTCCGAATGTAACGGACATTGCGGAGATAGCGCGCGCAGTCGAGGCAGGCGGTGCGGATGCGGTGTCGTTAATCAATACGCTGACCGGCATGAAAATTGACGTGGAGCGCCGGACGTTTGCAGTCGCTAATAAAACCGGCGGACTTTCTGGTCCGGCAGTAAAGCCTGTGGCAGTGCGCATGGTATATCAGGTTGCCAGGGCGGTCGGGCTCCCGGTAATCGGTATGGGCGGAATCCGTACCGCGGAGGATGCGCTGGAGTTTATTATGGCGGGCGCAACTGCAGTAGCGGTCGGCACGGCAAACTTTATCAATCCTTATACGACGTCAGAGGTAATTGACGGGATTGCAGCCTATATGGAACGGCACGGCATAGAGGATGTACATGAGCTGATTGGTTGTGTAGAATAATTTGAAAAGAACATAAAAGGAAGAAGGAACTCCGCTATAAGGGAAGCTCCTTCTTCTTTTTACTTGCCATAGGAGGCATATTGGTCATAGCGATATAGAACTAGTGAAAAATTGGAATTTGAGTGGGAAATATTTTATGATGCATGTCAGGAATATTATCTCAAAGTCTGACAGAAGCCTGCGTCACTGTCAGATATGGTCCCTCAAGGTCGATGTACTGCATTGGATAGAACATAATTAACTGCTTAGTTTCTTATGTTTCGATTTTTAGGCGTTGCTAATTATATATCTTATCACAAAAATAATTAAAAGTCTACTCTTTTTTTATTTTTATGATAAGATTTTTTTATCAGCTGATAACGACTAAAATGTCCTTGCAGAAAGAGATGCGGATAACCGGTTGCTCCGGACTCTTTCTACGAGGGAGGAGGGATTTATTTTGATAGAATTTAATGATGTTTGTAAAAGCTATCGGGTAACCAGACGGGATTCCGGATTTGGCAGTGCGGTAAAATCACTTTTTAAAAGAGAATACGACCTGATTCATGCCGTAAACCATATCAGTTTTTCCGTAAACGATGGTGAAATGGTAGGCTACATTGGCCCGAACGGAGCGGGCAAAAGCTCCACGATTAAGATTTTGAGCGGAATATTGACACCGGACAGCGGGACATGTCTGGTCAATGGCTGGGTGCCGTGGAAGGACAGGAAAGAATATGTTCGGCAGATAGGGGTTGTTTTCGGACAGCGCTCACAATTATGGTGGGATATTCCGGTCATGGATTCCTTTGAACTCTTACAGGCAATTTACTCTATACCTGTATCGAGGTACCGTAGCAAATTGGATGAACTGACGCAGCTTTTGCATTTGGAGGAGTTACTAAAAACGCCCACAAGGCAATTATCCTTAGGGCAGCCATGCGTTGTGAAATTGCTGCGTCCTTGCTGCATGAACCTAAAGTGTTATTTTTGGACGAACCGACGATAGGATTAGACGCAGTATCCAAGATTGCAGTCCGGGGTTTTATAAAAAAGATGAATGAAGAACATAAAACAACAGTAATCCTGACAACGCATGATATGCAGGATATTGAAGCAATCGCCAGCCGTATTATTCTGATTGGGAAAGGGCAGAAGCTGATGGACGGCACTTTGGAAGACTTGCGCCTTGAGGCAGAGCCTACAGAAGCAGAAAGCGAAAGTTCTGAAATGGACATCGACCATATTATAGCGGGGCTCTATGCAAAATTAAATATTATGTAGGAGGCGGATATGAAAAAATATTATTGCTTTTTTAAACTTCGCTTTGCCACTGGGATGCAGTATCGTATGGCGTCGGTTACGGCTTTGACAACACAGCTTATCTGGGGATTGATGGAGTGCCTTGCATACAAAGTAATTGCAGAAGCCTCCGGAGACAATCTGCCGATGGAATATTCATCTATTGTGACATATGTCTGGCTGAAAGAAGCGCTGCTGATTCTTTTTAACACATGGGCGGCAGATAATGAGCTTTTTGCAATGATAGCAAATGGCGACATTTCCTATGAATTGTGCCGTCCGGTATCCATATATTCTATGTGGTTTTCAAGAATAACCGGAGCAAGAACAGCCGAAGCAATGATGCGGTGTATTCCTGTCGTGTTATGTGCATTTTTAATGCCGAAGCCCTATAAAATGAACCTGCCGCCGGATGGCGTTTCCTTTTTGCTGTTCCTGCTGACCCTGTTTCTGGCTCTTGGGATAACAGTCACCTTTTGTATGCTCGTCTATATGCTGTGCTTTTTTACGATTTCACCGCAGGGCTGGAGAATGGTGCTGACAGGAGCAGTAGATTTTCTGTCGGGAAATATCATACCCTTACCATTTTTTCCAAAAAAGTATTTGTTTCTATTAGAGCTGTCTCCGTTTGCCTACATGCAGAATGTTCCATTCCGGATATACAGCGGAGACCTTGTCGGCGGAGAACTATATCAGTGTATCGTAAAACAGGTTTTTTGGATAGTAGCGTTGATGGTTCTGGGAGTTATCTTATGGAAACAGGCAGAAAAAAGAATTGTAATACAAGGAGGCTGATAGCATGAAAATGAAAGAAAATTTGAAATTGTATGTGAAGTATGCCTCCGCCTGTACGCAAAGCGTGATGCAATATAAACTGTCTTTTTTGTTGATGGTAATCGGGCGGTTCATTTTGACATTTGGCGAGCTGATTGCGCTTAAATTCTTATTTTCCAGTTTTGCACAGATAAAAGAATACACCTATGGAGATGTGTTGCTATGTTTTTCTGTTATTCAATTATCCTTCACATTTGCGGAGCTGTTTGGAAACGGATTCAAAACATTTTCCGGCATGGTAAGGAGAGGAGAATTTGACCGGATGATGCTCCGGCCGCGTAGTCTGATTCTTCAGGTCATAGGAAGCAGATTTGAAGTGGGAAGAACCGGTCCTCTGCTTGCTGCGGTTATTACGCTGGTGATGGGAATATGGTACAGCCGGATAACGTGGAACATAATGACAATCTGGACAATAGCTGCCATGATAATAGGAGGTACGTTATTGTTCATCGGACTATTCATGCTGGAGGCAAGCTTTTGCTTTTTTTCCATTGAAGATACTTCGTTAATTAATGTGCTTACCTACGGGGCAAAGGCGCATGGCAAATATCCGATTGACATTTACGGAAAAGGAATCCTGCGCTTTTGCACTTATGTTATTCCGTACACGTTGATTCAATATTATCCGTTACAGTTTCTATTGGGAAAAACGCGTAATTGGCAGCTGGCATTTTGTCCGCTTGGAATAATTGGATTTTTGTCGATTTGTTATTTCTTATGGCGGACCGGAGTAAAGCACTATAAGTCATGTGGTTCGTAAAGGGCTCAGGCGATGGGGCTGTCGCGCGGAGTGCGGCAGCTCCGGGTGGGGCAGAGCGTTTAGTAACAGAATACCACCTTTGGCATTTCTTCGACAATGTGACACAAAACTGCGAAACCAGACCATAAAATGTATTTGTTCCAAAGGGGATTCATGGTAAAATAGAAGTGAGGAAGGAAAGCCTGATTGTACTTTGTCCGGATGAGGGAAAGCCTTGTCGGAAAGAGAGAAAAGAGGTGTCGCATGTTAGCTGTGGTAAAGGGAAAAGACAGAGGAATTAAGAGTATTCTGCGGGAGAATGACAGGCTGTATCTGGATTCGGAGGCAGGCCGCTACAGGCTGGAGCCGGAAACGGCGCGGACAGTCCGGATTACCTATACGCAGAGGGAACAGTTTTCTGACTGGAAGAAGCCCGGCGTCCTTTTGCGGGAGCCGTGGAGCAAGTGGGAGTATGAGGAAGAAGAGGATGGGATTCTTTTCCGTACCGAGGAGCTTTGTATCCGCATTGATAAAAGGACGGCTTCGTTCCAGTATTTCAGTGCGGACGGAACGCTGTTATTAAAGGAGAGGGAACGGGAAAGTAAAACCTTGGAGGAGTTCCCGGTCTATGTGCCGACCGGGGAAGGGATGCGGATAGAGAAGGTAGCTACGCCGGACGGAACGAAGGAGGTGGTACGGGAGGCAGAGCGCGAGAAGGCAGGTTCCCTGTACCATACCAGATTTTATCCGGAATGGCAGGAGGGAGAGGCGCTCTATGGTCTGGGACAGCACGAAGAAGGATTCTTAAATCTGCGTGGGCAGACCGTATATGTGCATCAGGCGAACAGAAAAATTGCGCTGCCGGTTCTGGTTTCTAGTCTTGGGTACGGACTGTTATTGGATACCTACAGCCCTCTGATTTTCCAGGACACGGCGTACGGCTCCTATCTTTATACGGAAGCAGATGTGGAGTTAGATTATTATTTTATGTACGGCGGGACGATGGACGGGGTAATCGGAGAGTACCGTACCTTAACCGGAAAAGCTGCCCTGTTGCCAAAGTGGGCGTTCGGCTATCTGCAGTCGCAGGAGCGTTATGAGACAGAGGAGGAAATTCTTTCGGTGGCGGAGGAGTTCCGCAGCAGAGGAATCGGTCTGGATGCGCTGATACTGGACTGGTGCTCCTGGGAGGGAGACCTGTGGGGGCAGAAGACCTTGGATAGCGCACGTTTTCCGCACCCTGCAGAAATGATTCAGGCACTCCATGAGAAACAGATACATTTTATGATTTCCATCTGGCCGAACATGTCGGAAAAGTCGGAGAATTATAAGGAATTTGAAGAAAAGAAGCTTCTTTTGCCGGGCAGCAGCATTTATAATGCATTACTGCCTGAGGGGCGGAAATTGTATTGGGAGCAGGTGAAGCGGGGCTTGTTTTCCTATGGAATCGACGCGTGGTGGTGTGACAGCAGTGAGCCGTTTACGCCGGAATGGAACCATCCGGAGCAGGTAGAGCCGGGAAGGATGTACGAGGAGTATTGCCGTACCGCATCGCTTCATCTGCCTGCGGAGCAGGGAAACGCCTATGCACTGTATCATGCGCAGGCTCTTTATGAGGGGCAGCGGTCGGAGGAAAACGGCAATGAGAAAAGAGTCGTCAACCTGACCCGGAGCGGCTATACGGGACAGCAGCGCTACGGCACGATTCTTTGGTCGGGAGATATTGCGGCAAGCTGGGAGACGCTTAGAAAGCAGATTGCGGCGGGGCTTGGCTTTTCTGCAAGCGGGATGCCGTACTGGACAACAGACATCGGCGCCTTTTTTGTAAAGGAAGGCGGTCTGTGGTACTGGAAGGGGGATTACCCGGACGGCACGGCGGATATGGGCTACCGGGAGCTGTTTGTGCGCTGGTATCAGTGGGCATGCTTTCTTCCCGTATTTCGCGGGCACGGGACAGACTGCCGAAGGGAGTTATGGAACTTCGGCGGACCAGGAGAGGCATTTTATGAGGCGCTGCTTGCGGCAAACCGGCTGCGGTATGAGCTGATGCCTTATCTCTATTCTCTTGCCGGGCTGGTCTGGCTGAACGATGAAAGTATCATAAAGCCGCTGGCGTTTGCAGTTCCGGAGGATAGGACGGCGCTTGGGATAAAGGACCAGTATTTGTTTGGAAACGCTTTCATGGTATGTCCGGTAACGCATCCGATGTACTATGAGAGAAACTCGGAGAGGTTAGAGAATATTCCGAAGTGCCGGAAGATATATCTGCCGGAGGGAAGCGGCTGGTATGAGTATTGGAGCCGCAGATATTATGAGGGTGGACAGTGGATTTCCTGTGAAGCGCCGCTTGAGAAGATTCCGCTATTCGTAAGGGAAGGAAGTATTGTTCCCCGGACACTTCCGGCGCAGTCGGTTGCCGGGCTGACGGAGGAGCTGTTTTTAGATGTTTATACCGGAAAGGATGGGGAGTTTACGCTTTATGAGGATGCAGGCGACGGGTACGGGTACGAGAACGGAGAATACCAGATTGTTACGCTGTATTGGAATGAGCAGGCGCAGAAGCTTTCTATGGATAAGGAAGAGTTTTTTAAGGACAGGAAGGTCACAATAGGGCTGATTTGCAAGGAGAGTAAGGAAAGGAGCTGACGTTATGAAGGAGATATATAAAAAATTCCAGCTCGGTGATATGTGGGCGCTCTATTTGCTTGATACGGATACACAGCTGTGCGGGCTTGCCCTTCTGCCGGACGGATATCAGGAGCAGCTGACGATGGAGGGCTGGTGGAATATCGAGCCGGTGGTCCAGATGAAGCTGGTGGGGGATTCCTATCCGGACGGTTTTATAAGCGGTCATTCGATGAAAAACAGCGCTACTGCGTCCGGGCTGCAGTTTAAGGGACAGGAGACAGAGGAAGGAAATCCGGTAAGGATTATTACTACGTTGGAAAAGGACGGTGTCGTGGCAAAGCATATTCTGGAATATCCGCAGGGCAGCTCCTTTATGAAAATGTATACGCAGGTGAGCCAGAACAGGGAGGAGCCGGTGATGCTAGAGATGGTGTCCTCGTATAATCTGTGCGCCTTTTCCGGTATCAGTCCGGAATTAAGAATGGAGGATTTTGTTCTTCACCGGATGCAGAGCAAGTGGAGCATGGAAGGAAAGTTAGAAAGCACACCATTCCTGGATTTGCAGTTAGAGCCTGCGTGGCTTCGTATCGGGGCAAACAGCATACGGTTCGGCGAGGTCGGCTCTATGCCGGTGCGCAGATATTTTCCGTGGATGATAGCGGAAGATACAAAATACGGCTACAGCATCGGAATACAGCTCTGCCACCCGGCTTCCTGGCAGATGGAGGTCTATAATAAGGACGACAGGATCTCCTTATCGGGCGGACTTGCAGACCGGGAGTTCGGACATTGGATGAAGCGTCTTAAAAAGGGAGAGGTGTTTGAAACGCCTGTGGCAGTCGTTACGGTAGGCAGGGACGACATTGATGGTATCAGTGAGAGACTTACTTCTGCACAGAGGGGAAATCTGAAGAACGTGCCACAGACAGAGAAAGAGCTTCCGGTCGTGTTTAACGAATACTGCACCACATGGGGCAATCCTACCGAAGAAAATATGCTGAAAATCATTAACATTCTGAAAGGGAAAGGAATCCGGTACTGCGTGATAGATGCGGGATGGCATGTAAAGAACGGAGCGGACTGGTCTGACATCGGAGACTGGATTCCGAATCCGGACCGGTTCCCGAAGGGACTGTCCTATATTGCTTCGGAAATTCGGAAAGCAGGAATGATACCGGGACTCTGGTTTGAAATGGAAATAGCCGGAGGGGCATCGGAGATGTTTCAGAACGAGACGGAGCTTTTACATCGGGACGGGTATCCGCTGCAGGCGTGTATGCGGCGCTTTCTTGATATGAGAAAGCCTTCGGTACAGAAGTATCTGGAGGAGCGGGTGATTGACCAGCTGGAGGAGGGCGGCTTCGGCTATTTAAAGGTGGATTATAATGACAACATCGGAATCGGCTGTGACGGAGCGGAATCGTTAGGCGAGGGACTCCGCCAGAATATGGCGGCATCGCAGCGATTTTTCCGAAGAATCAGAGAGCGTCTGCCGGAGCTTGTAATTGAGAACTGTTCCTCCGGCGGACACCGTTTAGAGCCGTCTATGCAGGCGCTGTGCAGTATGGCTTCCTTTTCAGATGCCCATGAGTGGAAGGCGATTCCGGTCATCGCGGCGAATGTGACAAGGGCAATCCTGCCGGCACAAAGCCAGATCTGGGCAGTGTTACGCAAGGGTGATGATGAAAAGCGGCTGTATTATTCCTTGTGCAATACCTTCCTTGGAAGAATGTGTCTTTCCGGCGATGTATATGACCTTGCAGACTGGCAGTGGGAGATTGTAGAGGAGAGCATCCGTTTCTACAAAAGGTGCGCTCCGGTTATTAAAAACGGGCGTAATTACAGGCAAGGACCTTTGATAAAGAGCTATCATCACCTGCGCGGGTTCCAGGCAGTCTGCCGGAAGGGTACGGAAGATGCGGCAATGCTTGTCGTAGTACATACTTTTGAAGAGGCGCCGGAAGAACTGGAAATCATACTTCCGGAGGCAGACGGGGCAGTATGGAGGCTTGCGGAGAAGTTCTGCCGTAAAGAAATTACCGCAGAGCTGCGGGGAGAAAAGCTGCGGCTCTGCGGTATGACGGACTATGACGGAGCGGTAATTCTGTTAGAGCGGAAAGCGTAGGCATTGTATCATTAGCGTCTTTTTATTTTCATTCATTTCAGGGTTAAGCTATAGGCATTTCTGCGGAAGCTGCGGAAGAAGGCCTGTCCGAGCGGCGCGGCAGCTAGCACTTCCTTTGCCGCGCGGATGACGGCAGGGAAATCCCAGGCGATAAGGTCGAGATACCCGTAGCGTTCTCCGGTGGCGCCGCCGGTAAAGGTAGCCGCGTCTGCTCCGGCTTTTTCTAAAATTCCTGCCTCTATCCGGTCCCGGAGGGGCAGGATTTCATTTTTCCCAATTCCCTCTAACGGCCAGTAAAGAAAGCCTGGTACGGCGCCGTCTGGTTGAAGGAGGTCCATGTAGTAGTCGTCACCGCCAAAATAAGCGTTAATTAACGGCAGACAGCAGGTCATGCCTGCAAACACATCTGCACGGAGAGGAGCGTCTTCCTCCATGACCGGAGTGCTTTGATAGCCGGTATAACATTCACAGGCAGCTGCCGGGTCTGCGGAAGAGGACCAGCCGTCCGGGTCGATTTTGGTTTCGATAAAGGAAGGCAGTCCGGTCAGAGAAAAGCCTTCCGGCCCGACAGGAGCAGACAGCAGCCGGACATCGTCAATATAGCGCATAGAAGCAATTTCACCCAGCACCTGGTCGAGAAGAATATAGGCGAGAGAGTAGGCGTTGTTCTCATTTGTCTCCAGTAATGGCAGCAGCTTTTCACAATAGAGAGAAAGGGCAAGCTTCTTGCCGGAGCGTTCTTCTGTCTGGACCGTAAAATCGGCAGCGGAGACCTCCAGACCGTGCATCCGCATGATATAATTATCGGACCGGGTGCGTCCTACGAGGATATTCCAGTGTTCCCGGACAGGTTCCGGTGCATGCGCTGCAAAATAGGCGAGCTGGAACAGCCTGACCCGGTTTCCTTCTGGCGTAAGAATCAGATCGTATTTTTTGCCGTTAAAGCCTAATTCAAAGGCAGGGCCGTCAAAGGCAGCGGAAAGTATCTCCGAGCATCTGGTAATCAGTTCCCGGCCGGTATCCTCTGTCTTGGCCCGGTCCATCAGGTCACGCAGGCGGGCTTCTGAAGCCGTAAAAGCAGCCCAGGCTTTCGCGGTGCGTGTCCGGAAAGGCGTGATGCGTTCGGGACAGGAAAGGTCGTCCTCCGGGTTTGGATGGATGGTTTCAAAGTCAGCCATAGTAGTAATGTCTCCCTTCATAGTTCTTTTTGTAGTTGAGTTTATTATAACACAATATGTTCTGTTGGCAAGGAAGCTTACTTGTGTTTCTGCATTTTGCATATGCCTTTGTGTCCCGACGACAGTACGGTAAGATGATTTTGCGCATGTGCGTGGAGGGCTGTGAATAGTAACAAAAAATGCGGAAACTCGAGAACCCCAGGATTGACAAAATGAAAAGGAAGTGATATTCTTGTGGAAATAGTAGTTGTTTTTGTGGTATGAACAAGCAGTAATGGGCAAAGCCCTTTGTAAACGCCGAATTTTCTATGGCGATATAAAATGATACGGCAAGATATAAGGAGATAACGAATGAATGATAGGCATTTGTTTTTAACTTCAAGTGGATTAACAAAGGATATGATAAATTCCTTTTTTGATATTATAGGGAAGTGTCCGGAAGAAGTGAAAATACTTTATATTCCGACTGCTGGAATTGAAACTGATGGTGCAAGAGAAGGCATTGCCATCTGTTTGTATGAGCTTTCATTGATGGGGATTCGTTCCGAAAATATATTGGTGTATAATTTAGAATTGATTCTGTCAAAGGGATATAAGCGTACATATTCGGCATATGTGACAGAGGAACCTATAGTGAGCAAACTCATGAGCACAGAAGAATTAAAAGAATTCGATGCAGTTTTTGTTAGTGGCGGAGATAGCGCTGTCCTGTGTCGTGAAATGGTTAGAACAGGATTTGACTGTGTGATTGAACAAGCTGTTAACGCTGGTCTTGTATATGTTGGAATTAGTGCAGGGAGTATGTATGCAGCAGGTAACTTTGAGGATGGATTAAGTATAATTCCTAATCCGATAATACCACATTGGAATGGTGACAAGTTAAAAAGTTTGCCAATAGATTGTGAGAAAATTCAAATTGCAGACGGACAGGCGGTTTATATGGAAGGTGATAATATTTGCCTGATATAACCCGAAATGAAAAGGAGAGGCTACAATGAATCAGAACAATCAACTTTTCCGGTTGAACAGGGACGACGATAGGTAGCGCTTGTATCTTTGAAGACAGGTACAAGCGCTTTCGGTGTTGTGCCTGTGTGGATTCATAGCAATAGACAGCAAAAGAGCCACATAAGGTAGAAATTTTAATTTTTCCTTATGCGGCTCTTTTTTGTATAGAAAGTTTTTCTCTTATGCAAAAAATACAAAGACGTTTTTTCGAATGTTTCTACGCGTAAGAGAGAAAAGCTTGAAAGGATGTGATCGAATGGGACAAAAAGACGATGTCCTTACGGATGATAGGCAAAGCGGAACGTCAAGACTTAAAAAGCCTGTTTGACCGGCTGTGTCTGTGCTGCGGCATAGTACGGGAAGGAATCAGGGCAGCGCAAAGAAAGAGAGGAAAAAGAAATGATAACGATGATAAACGGAGAAAAAACAGAGCGCACGGTGTTGCCGGAACAGTTAAAAGAGTACATCGGAGATCAGGTACAGATTCATGGAAGCATTTATAAAATCAGAAAAATGAGGGGCTTTGCTTTTGTTCTGCTGCGGACGGCGCGGAGTGTAGTCCAGTGTGTTTATTCGGAAGAAAAGGCGGAGTTTTCTTTGGAAGAGCTGCAGGAGGAGAGCTGTGTGTGCCTGACTGCGGAGGTGGCAGCGGAGGAACGCTCCCGCACAGGGTATGAGCTGCAGCTGATACGGGTACAGGTTCTGTCAAGCCCGGAGGAGGCAAGCCCTATTGTGATTCACAATAAATTAGTGGATACCTCGTTAGAAAATCTCTTGAATTACCGTCCGGCGACGCTCCGGAATGAAAAGGAGCGGGCAATTTTTAAGGTTCAGGAGGGGATTACTCTTGGAATACGGAAGTTTTTGCGGGAAAACCGGTTTACCGAAATTCATACGCCGAAAATTGTTTATTCCGGTGCGGAGGGAGGCGCAAATATTTTCCGCATCAATTACTTCGGAAAAGAGGCTTATCTGGCACAGAGTCCGCAGTTTTACAAGCAGATGATGGTGGGCGTATTTGAGCGGGTGTTTGAAATCGGTCCGGTGTTCCGGGCAGAGAAGCACGATACCTCAAGGCATTTGAATGAGTATACGAGCGTAGACCTTGAAATGGGGTATATTGAAAGCTTTGAGGAGCTGATGCAGACGGAAACTGCTATGCTGCAGGAGGTAATGCGCTGTTTAAAGGAGGAATGTCTTCCGGAGTTAGAGCTTCTTTCGGTAACACTGCCTGAAATCCGGGAGATTCCGGCAGTCCGTTTTTTGGAAGCGAAGGAGATGGTTGCAAAGGAGTATCACAGGGAAATTAAGGACTATGAGGACTTTGAGCCGGAGGAGGAAAAGCTTCTTTGTGAGCTGATATACAAGCAGACCGGCAGTGAGTTTGTTTTTGTAACGCACTATCCGACGAAAAAGAGGCCCTTTTATGCCATGGAAAGTAAAGGAAGTCCGGAAGAGACGGAGAGCTTTGACCTTCTGTTCCGGGGGCTTGAGATTACGACCGGGGGACAGAGAATCCACACATACCAGGAGCAGTTGGAGAAAATGAAGCGTCTTGGTATGAGGACGGAGCTGTTTGAAAGCTATCTGATGATGCACAAGTACGGGATGCCGCCGCACGGAGGACTTGGACTTGGCTTGGAGCGCTTTACGGCCAGGCTCTTAGGATATGACAATGTAAGACGGGCAACACTGTTTCCGAGGGATACCAGCCGGCTGGAGCCATAAAAGGGATGAGCGGGAGGAGGGCCTTACAGTTTCGCGGCTCTTCTCCCGCTTGTAAAAATCCGTCACAACCGAAGCCGCCGCGTTTCGTTCGACAGCCCGTTTCAGCCTCACTATTGAGAGACAGCCCTTTATTTTTCCGGCTCGGCAGGATCCGCCGGAATCCATGCCTGTCTGAACTGGGCGTCACGGAACAGGGCGGCAAGACCGGTAATCTGCTTTAAACGAAGGATTTCATCCTTATCCATGCCAAGATGTTTGGAAATCCATGCGTCGCTTCTTCCAAGGTCATGCAGTTCCCGTACAATATTTCCCATAAGGTCAACGTCATGTGTTCCTCTTGCCCGGTTGTGTCGTACAGTGCTTGCCATTCTCTGTGCCAGAGGCTTGTCAATGACAGATACGGGAAGCAGACCGTTTTCCCGTTCATAAATATCTTTGTGCTCCAGCATGACCCTGTAACGGTGGAAGCCGTCAACAATGACATACAGGTCATCTTTTGGGGAGTAGTAACAGACAACCGGCATCGTGTAACCGTCCTCCTTAATACTGTCATACAAAAGCTTCAGCTCAGGCGGGGCAACCGTATTCGGGTTATAGGTATTCGGTACTATTTTTTCAATCGGTACAGGTTTTACGTGATAGACAGGACTTATGTATTCCAAATTATAATGCCTCCAGACTTCTGTATTTTTTTTTGATTCGTTCAATTCGTTCTCTCTGTTTTTTGGTTTCTGCAAACCCCATGGATTTGCAGGCATGGTCATTTTTTAAAATGCAGATACACATACGTTTCCAGCTTGGAATTTCTCTTGTAGAGAGAATATTATCCGTATGGTCAGGAATCTTTTCTACAAATATAATCCTCGATTTTTTATCAAGCGTATAATTGGATACGCCGTTGCGCCGGATTTTGTAGCCCTTGTCAATAAGCTCGCAAATGGTTTCCTCGGAAAGGCCTCCTCCTGTTTCATGCCAGAATCGTATGGATGTTTTAAACTTTTCCGTATATCCTTTTCTCAGGCGCTTTGGGAGCGTACTGAGAAGAAATTCGGTATAGGACTTCCAGGTATGTCCCTCGGGGAGTTTGATATTCCGGTATGCCATGGCAGTGGTTTTGCCATAAATCGCAGTAAAGTTTGCGCCCCGCACACGGCCCAGAAGCCTTACCCATGTTTCGGGCTCCAGCACGCGGTACAGGTGCAGGCTTTCCTTTGCATAATCGTTGAAGGGAGAGGCAACACGCATCTGCTCGGGCTTTAAGCCTGCTTTATAATACAAATCATAGAGCGGATTGTACGCATAATCAAACTTATAATTTGCTGTCCAGACATCATTTACGGTCCAGTCATAGAGAGGTGTACCGCACCAGACATCCTTAAACATTTTGGAAATCCAGCAGGTTCCGTTGTAGCCGTATTTTTTATGTACAATGGCGCTGTAGCGCTGGAGAGATTCGGCAGCCCTTGTTCCGAGCAGACAGATGGTTCGTCCGCCGTCATGGAGTTCCCTGTACCATCTGCCGAACTGCTTTGCAAGGTTTTCCTGATGCATCTTATATTTATAGTAATAAAATGGATTGTTCTGCATGTGAATCACATAGGGTTTGTCCGGCATCGGTCTGACCCAGAGCTCTTTTTTGGTATCATCCCATGGGTACCAATACATTTCATAGCTGCTGAGCGCCGTTCTGGTTGCCATAGGCAGACAAATCCAGTAGGGTTCAATCCGGTTAAGATTTTTTTCGAACGTAGTCTCAACGTATTTTGTTGTAACGGAATATTGTGCTTCAAAATCCTGATGAAACACGCCTAATTTTTTTGTGATATTATGTGCGTTCATATAGTCCAGGACAAGGTTTAAAAGAAGTCCGCTGTCCTTTCCGCCGCTGAACGAAACATAAACATTTTCAAATTCCTGGAAAATGTAATCCATACGGCTCTGAAACGCTTCGTATACATTCATATCGAGATATTTCCGCATCATTTCTGTCACCCGCCTTTTGCTTATTATACGACAGGTGTTGACAAATTTCAAGTTTTTCACTTGAACTGAGAAAACATGCAATGCAAACTAGGTAAAAGCTTAGAAAAATTGATTTTTTATTGACAGAGGCGGTATAGTGTGGTAAAGTAAAATTATGGAAATTACCAGGTAGGATAATTGGGAAGGCAGAACGTAAGGCCGGGAGTCACAGGAAATACATAATTTTATTCTAGTAGAATTTTTTAGGATGTTCCCGGCTGCAAATATTTGGTTTGCGGCCGTTTTTCTTTGCCATCAGATTTGTTCTTTCTTTATCTGGTTATAGTACATTTGCATTATAATATGCTGCATTTGTATCAGCTTATATAAAAACGGAAAGGAGGAAAGGGATGGAAGAAGCCAGAATCAGAGGGTCTGGAAGGGCTGAAGGACGGTGGCAAAAGGAAGAAAGCACAGGCAACAGATAAGAGAATGGAGATAAAGAAAAATGAAGAAGTTCAAGAAGATGAAAAAATTAGCAGCAGCAGTAGTTTTAACCGGAATGGTAGGGGCGGCAGGCGCCGGGGCGGCATATGCGGCAAGCCACGCAGTAGGTTGCAGTTCCCAGTTAAAAGATGTAATTTGTGATTCCTATAAGCGGACGGAAATGGCAGGACGCCATCTGTTGTATGTGACCCAGAACGGGACGGAAGTATACTGCAATAAGACGGCCGGAAGTGCCAATCACGAAATCAGGTGTAATAACTGTCATGTGCTGTTAGGTAATTCATACAGGGCATGCGAGATAAGGCATCAGTACTGCCCGACAGAGACAGGAGTCTGCCAGTATTAAAAAGGAGGCGTTGGTAAGGAGCTTTCTTTTGGAAGGCTCCTTACAGAAGGATAAAAATTTTTATTTCAGGAGGCTTTTGAATGATGAAGAAAAAAAGCAGGAGATATGCGGCAGGTGTTCTTTGCATACTTTGCGTACTTTACATAGCGGCATGCAGTAAAGAAACCGGAGGGCAGGGAACGCCGACGCCTGCCCCGACACATGCGGCAGATTTGACCCCGACAGCCATTCCGACACAGGGCGGGACACCGACCCCGACGCCGGTTAAGAAGCCGACAGGGACGCCTGTGCCGACGCCTGCCACTGCAAATCTGGCGGAGCTGGTTACCGGGACTGCATGGGAGCTTGGCAATCTGCAGGGAAACCTTTTTAGCGAGGGCTGGTTCTGTGAAAGCGACGGGGAGCTGTATTACAGGGATTATAACAACGAAGGCTTTTTATGCAGGGCAAAGCCGGACGGGACAGGAAAGCAGGTACTGTCTGAGGATATCCCAAGAGGAATCCAGGTGATGGGGGATTGGGTTTATTATAATGTCTACGATGGAACAGGCAACTATATCAAAAGAATCCGTAAGGATGGCGGAGAAGCGAAGTTAATCGGGGAGGACGCGGTAGCTTATATGCTGGTGGCAGAGGATTGGATTTTTTATAACGCCGGCAGCTATATTGCAAAGATGCGTCCGGACGGAAGCGAACGCACCGTGCTTTGTGAAATGCAGGAGAATATAGGAGGAGTGGAATATGCCTGGCTTAGTATTTATGGCGACTGCCTCTTTTGCGAGGATGTACTGGGAGGGCAGAAGCTGTATGCGGTAAAAACAGACGGAAGCGGGCAGCATCTGGTAGACCAGGATGTGATGTATCCGGTTGTACACGGGAGCTCTCTGTATTATTTAAAAAGGTCGGGAGGGCTACAGGTATTTTCCTTTCTTACGGGGGAGGGGAAGTCCATGAAAGAGATGAGTATGTCGCGGTCGGTTCTTTATAAAGGGAAGCTGTATTTTAATAATGCAAAAGGAATTTTTTGTATAGGGGAGGATGGGAAGGAAAAGCAGATTTATTCCTATATGCCGGAAAAGAGACCTGAGGAGGACTTATTCTGGGCAGCATGCGACCGGATTTATTTCGTGGATTATGCAGATAAGAATGCGAAGGAAGAAACTCTGCAGTATTTTGAACTGGAAACAGGAAAAACAGGGATTGTCCAGTAATACAGGAAAGAAACGGGGAGAATGCTATGTGGAAACAGATGGAGAGGTATGTTTTTTTTCCGGTGCTTTTTTTTCTTCTGGCAGGTCTGTGTGCCTGTCAGAAGGAGAAGGAGGTAATAAAGGAAAAGGAGCCGGATTTTGTTTATCCGGCGGAAGAGGTGACGGCTTTTGGTCTGGGTGCGGACGGTTGTCTTTATGTCTGTGAGGCAGATGAAAGGATTTGCGGGTATGATAAGACGGGAGTACAGATAAAAGAGGTTCCGGCAGAACCCGGGAAGTATGAATGTCTCTGTGCGGCAGACGGCAAGCTGTACGCGGCTGTTTCCAGAACCGTCATGGAAAGCGGTTATGAAATTGAAAGCAGCCTGCTGGTGGAAATTTCACTGGCAGACGGAAGCGTAAGGAGTTTATATGAGAATGCGCTGCCATCGACGATAACCGGTATGGAGCTGGTGAACGGGAGCCTGTATTTTCTGGAACTGGCGCCATACAGTGAGGCGGAGGCGGCGGCGCTAAATGACCCGGAGGGCGGCTATCTCTACTATGGGGAAAGGCTGATGAAGATAGACCCTGCTGCCGGTGAAGCAGAGGAAATTACTGTAGAGCGGCTGAAGGGATTCTGTAAGAGGGACGAGGAAGGTCTTTGGCTGTATGCGTATGATATTGATATGGGAGAGTTTTATTTTACGGAGTATAATGTAAAGAGCGGGACATTCGGGGAAAGGCATCACGAGGGGCAGACGGTGGATAATTATATCAGGAACCTTGCCTATGACAATACCTGCGGGAAGCTTTTGTATGTGAATGAATTTAAAGCCGCCGTGCTGGCAGTCGAGCCTGAAAATGCGGGGAACCAGACCAGTGTATTCGGGACAACGGCACTGCTTAAGAACTGGAGCGCCCTGCAGTACCAGGACGGCTATACCTATTTCCTTTCTGGAGGGAAGGTAACTAGGATAAGGAACAGTAACTATATCCGGGACAATGCCCCGTTAAAGATTTACAGTACCTCGTTTTATGACCTCCCGGAGGGAACCGGGTTTAACCTGAACCTGGAGCATGTGGATGAGGAAACGATGGCAATGGCACTGATGGCGGGGGACAGTGACTATGACATGCTGGTCCTTTCCACGGCGGAGCCGTTAGCCCGCCAGATACGGCGGACCGGCGCCTATGAACCGTTAAACAAGGTGGAGGGTGTCGCAGAATATCTGGATACCGGCTTTGATTATATTAAGGAAGCCGCGACAGCGGAGAACGGGGCAGTCTGGATGCTGCCGTACGAGGTGGACTCTACGGTGCTTCTGTATCATCCGGAGGTCTGCGCCCGGTACGGGACAGAGCTGGAAAGCGGGTATACCTATGAGAAGCTGCTTCAGCTGAACAGGGCACTGGAGGCAGCGGAGGAGACAAATCCGGCGTACTATGAGCTGAATTCCTACAGATTGCTCGATGTAGCATTGGACCAGTATCTCGCGGATTATGCAGTTGTAAACGGTTCGGCGCAGTTTGACACGGAACTGTTCCGCCGCTATTCTATGCTGATAAAGGAGGAGTACGGACGAGAAAGGGTGTCGTCCCGGTATAGCCAGATTGCGCCCGGGAATATGATAAGCATGATTGGAAGGCCGGACGAGCAGATTGCCGCGGATTATGCGGAATACTATTCCAATGTGGCGGTGGCAATGGCAGATAAACTTTTTCTTTCCCGCAAGTATGGTCTTATAGGGGGGAGTACGTTCGGGATTTTTCAGTATGACTTTTTCAGGGTGAAGCCGCTTCCTTCCCTGGAGGAAGAGAACCCGCAGAAGAGTATTGCCGAGGCTGTTTTCCTTGTGCTGAATCCGAAGTCAAAGCATCTGGAAGAGGCAAAGGAGTATCTTTCGGTACTGGCAGAGCGTCTTGGCTCGGAGGAGAGCATCTACCGCACGAAGGAGCTTAGCGGGACTTATAATGCGCTTGAGCAGAGTGTTCATGCGCTTTACGGGGATGCAAGAATTGTATTTTCCTATCCCGACGATGTGTTTCGGGCGGAATATGTAAAATATCTGCGTGGGGAAAAGACGTTGGATGAGGTGATACCGGAGTTAGAGCGGAAGCTGAATACATATTTGAAAGAATAAAATTATGATAGGTGTAATAGGGTGTTAAGGAGTATGCGTAGAAGTCTAAAGTTAAGGAGGATAACATGGGGAATATATCGTCCGGGCCGGAAAAAAAGTCATTAAAAGTCCGGTTCTATTTTATGTCGCTTTGGCTTTTATTTGTTCTGATTTTTTTGTTGACGGTTGATGTACCTGTTTCTTTTTCCTCTGATGCAAAGTTTATTGGCTTTGCAGAATTATTCAGGCGTAATGTGTTATCGATGATATCGCTGGGTTGCGCGATAATTAGCCTGATATTGGCTAAGAGCTTTCAATATCGGTGGGCTGGTGTTAAGAACCCGCCATATAAAATTAAATCAATTAAAAATGAAAACTACGAGTATCTTACATTTTTGACCACATATATCATTCCGTTAATCTGTATTGATTTGACAAAAGTCCGTTATGTGCTGGTACTCACAGTATTATTGCTTATTATCGGATTCATTTTTGTAAGGATGGAGCTGTATTATGGAAATCCTACGCTTGCTTTGATGGGATACAGGTTATATCGTGCTGAAATCGAAGGGATAAACCCGCCGGATGGTATTATTCTTATTACAAAAGACCGTTTGTCTGTGAATGCTTCAATTAAGTGGATAGAGATAGATGAATTTGTATGGATTGCTAAGGAGATTAATAAGTGACGACAGAAGAATTGAAAAATGAAATCAATGCGGTACTGACAGAGAAACATTCATTACAGATTTATTTACTTCTGAAGAAAAAGAATGAGAACTTTGAACTGCGGCTTGCCGATATCGAGGATGATGCTTCGCCAGAGCTTGAAAAAATGTTTGAAGAGTATATCCGTAGTCGTATTTCAGATAATGCAGAGTTACAGTTATGCCAGCTGTCCACAGATGATGAAAGGGAAAATGCAATTTATCATTATGATTATGAAATATATCCGGAGGAACTAGATATTCTTAAAAGTTTTAATATAACAGATGCAATAGATGGTGTTCAAAAGTTTAATTTTAAACAGGATGACTTACGTACATTATTTGGATATATCATTTACTTTGGCACCATGCAGAACGGGCTTGTGTTATTCAAAAAGCATTATCCAGTATTGTTGATAAAACGTGACAGCTTTTTGTTAGGAGCGAAAAAAGATAAAGAACGATTTGAAAAAATTTCAGGGGATGATATGATTCGTATGAACGGAACGGTTCAGGTTCTTCGTTTGGACGGTGAGCTTTATGTGATAGATATCCGGATGCTGGAACGGAATATGGGCTTTACCGAATTAATTAGAAAGGCGGCGAATCTTGCCGTTGATGCAACAGAAAAGCTTGGTATAATAGAAAACATTGAGGTGTTAAGGGATTCTGCAGAAAAAATCAGTTTTGCAAAGAAATTGTCTAAGGCTCAGAAGGCTTCACCTATTTTCAATCTGAACATTTCTAAAGAAGCAGTCGTCGAGTTTACGAAAACAACGCCGGAATTAAAAGGGAAATTTCAATATAGTGAAGATGGAACGACAATACGGCTGGGCAGCGGAAAGTCCAGGGATGCTTTTATAAAGCTTCTGAATGATTCATTTTTGCGTTCGGAACTTACAACGCAATATTATGAGACATCTGCTAAGACACAATTGTACTCTGAGGCGTAAGTAATCATAAGGTAATGAAAGGCGGAATTATTTCCGAAACGCATTGAAAAAGCGCCGGGTTTATGGTAACATAAGTAAAAAATGTGTAGAAGATGAATCCAGGAGGGCTGAGACAATGGAACAGTACAAGCAGGAATTTATTGAGTTTATGGTGGACAGCAGGGTTTTGAAGTTCGGTGAGTTTACGCTTAAGAGCGGCAGGAAAGCACCGTTTTTTATGAATGCAGGTGCATATGTAACCGGCTCGCAGCTCAGGAAGCTCGGGGCATATTATGCAAAGGCAATCCACGACACCTACGGCGATGAGTTTGACGTACTATTCGGACCGGCCTACAAAGGAATCCCGTTAAGTGTAGCGACGGCGATGGCGTACAGTGAGCTTTACGGAAAGGATGTCAGGTATTGCTCTAACCGTAAGGAGGAAAAGGACCACGGCGATGTCGGGATTCTCCTTGGGCATAAGCTGCAGGACGGCGACCGTGTGATTATGATTGAGGATGTTACTACCTCCGGCAAGTCGATGGAGGAGACCGTGCCGATTGTGAAGGCGCAGGCAAAGGTAGAGATTAAGGGGCTGATTGTTTCCTTAGACCGTATGGAGCGCGGAAAGGGAGATAAGTGCGCGCTGGCTGAGGTGGCGGAAACCTATGGCTTCCCGACAGCGGCAATTG
The DNA here is from genome assembly GCA_910577175.1 of uncultured Lachnospiraceae bacterium. GTDB lineage: Bacteria > Bacillota > Clostridia > Lachnospirales > Lachnospiraceae > SIG307. The sequence continues at coordinate 154,043 of CAJTLU010000002.1, forward strand.
TCACTATGGCAGAGGTAATGGAGCATTTATACAATAAGCCGTATCAGGGTGAAATTGTAATTGACGATACGATTAAGAAGGCAATCGACGCCTATTATGTGCAGTATGGAGCAAAGTAGCAGAGAGTGAGCAGAGGAGGCATTTTATGCAGGACGAAAAAATTTACAAGACAATGGCATCTGTAGGAGTCTGGGACCTGGTATTAGGAATTGTAACGGTAATTACCGGCGCACTCGTAGGAGCTGCGCTGATTGTGAACGCTGCAAGACTGTTGAAGAAAAAGACGGAGATTATGTTCTAAGTCAGCAACAAAAACAGTTTTTTCAATACGACATTTTTTCAGAGGGAAGCAAGATTGTATGAGCAACGGAGCTTATGATGAAAAATCGGTAATTCGCAATGTAATTATTTCAAGCCAACACTTGGACAAAAAAAGCTCCAATCGTATTGAGGATATCGTCTCGGATATATGCGGTTTGCAGTATGATCCGAATCCTACCATCCATTTGAATCATTATATGATGCTTTGGAATAGAAAAAAGGACTTTGCTGCCCCGGACCTGGATGTTGCAGCATATAAAGAGTTTAAAATTACGGAAGCATTTACTTTTAAGCGCAATATGTTTTTTGTTCCAACGAATGAATTTGCAATTTATCGTGCCGCACTAAAGGATGTTGTAAGATGGGGTTCTTCGGATGAAAGCTGGTTAGCAGCGGCGAACAGTCCAAGCGACCTGGCCGCCGAAGAGGAATTGAAAAAGGGGCTAAAGGATCAGCCTGGTATGACCACCAACCAAATTTGGGAGTGCTTGCATTTATCAGATGAATGGGATGCGTATGTAAAAGGAAGAAGAGCGGGCGATTTCAGCTTTGAGCTGCCCATATCCCGTGCATATATCTCATATAACAGGAATCCCGACTGCCGAAGTTACGCCTTTCTTTTCTAAATTGGAGCAAGAAGGAAAAATATCGCCGGTGAAGGTTGGAAAAAAGTCATATTACATCCACGCGTCAAAGATAGACCTGCTTGATAAGTGTGCAGACCAGGACAGCGAAGAGGTCCGTCTCATTTCCCCTATGGATATTCTTGTGCGAGACCAGACATGGCTGAAAACATTTTTTGACTATTCCTATACATTTGAGTATTTCAAGAAAAAGGGGATGAAATGGCCGCTGTCGATTCTTGTAGGAAATCGGTTTGTAGGGTATTTTGATTGCAAGATGGAGTGGCGAACCAAGAGATTCCTAATAAAAGAGAAAAACATATTTGATTCCGCTTTTAACAATCACAAGGGTGTCGAACTTGCATTACAAGATTTAGCTGCTTTTCATGGGGCAGAGGATATTGTTGAAAAGAGGTAGTTACGAGTATGAGTAGTGTCCTTTTGCAGCACAACTGGAGTTGTCTGAAGTAAAGGATGTCTTAATCCAGAGGCGCTGCTATTGACGCGCTTCATACGAAAATGAACAGCAAACGGCGGTTTTGAAACAACGGATTTCAAAACCGCCGTTTTTTGTTTGCCCAGCTGAACGCGGAGCTCCTGAACGGCGTTGACAGGGACACACCCCGCGCTGGTAGTCTTTGTAAAGTGCCAAAGTATAAAAGCCTTTAGCAGTGTGTTTTTCTGATAGGAGCTAATCCTATGAAGCTATTATTCCACTGTTACTGATTTTGCAAGGTTTCTCGGCTGGTCTACATCAAGTCCCCGGTAGGAGGAGGTGTAGTAGGCAATCAGCTGCAGGATAACTGCCGCGGTAAACGGGGTAAACTCGCTCCCGGTTTCCGGCAGGGGAATCAGTACGTCGGCAATGGATTTATCAACCGAAGGTGCATTCTGCGGCGTAGTAATCAGAATGACAAAGGCGCCGCGGGCGCAGACCTCCTTTACGTTGGAAATCATCTTGGCAAATACGTCCGGCTGGGTTGCCAGGGCGACAACCGGGATGCCGGTTGTCACAAGGGAAAGCGTTCCGTGTTTCAGCTCGCCTGCGGCATAGGCTTCGGAGTGGATGTAGCTGATTTCCTTCAGCTTGATGGAAGCCTCGCAGGAGAGGGCGTAGTCAAGACCTCTGCCGATAAAGAACAAATCGTGGGAAGGGGTCAGTCGCTTGCTGAGCTCCTTTGTGATGTCTTTGTTTAGTAAAGCCTCCTCAATAGCGTCCGGAACTTTTACAAGCGCGTCCATGTAAGCCGAGCACTGTTCTGCGGAGAGCCTTCCCTTGGCGTAGGCGAACCGGAAAGCAATCAGATAAAAGGCAGCAAGCTGTGCCGTATACGCTTTGGTGCTGGCAACGGCGATTTCAGGACCGGCATGGGTATAAAGGACATAATCGCTTTCCCTGGCGATAGAGGAGCCCTTTACATTGACAATCGAAAGCGTCCTTGCTCCCTTTTCACGGGAGAGGCGCACAGCGGCAAGCGTATCTGCGGTTTCGCCGGACTGGGAAACTGTAATCACCAGTGTCCGCCCGTCGATAATCGGGTCTTCATAGCGGAATTCGGAAGCAATTTCTACCGTAACCGGGATGCGGAGCAGCCGTTCCATTAAAATCCTGCCGGCTAGTCCTGCATGCATTGCCGTCCCGCAGGCGGTAATAATGACGCGGTCTGCGGAAAGGAATAGTTCATCCGGAATCGCGTCGTCGGAAAAGCTTGGAAGGAGAAGTTCGCCTTCTTTTTTAATGCGTGGCTTTAAGGTGCGGAGCACCGCTTCCGGCTGTTCATGGATTTCTTTTAGCATATAGTGCTTGTAGCCGTTTTTTTGTGCCGCGGACATATCCCAGTTGACGCTCAACATCTGCGGCATGACCGGTTCGCCTTTTAAGTCGGTGACGGTGACGGAGTTTTTCGTGAGCTTTGCAATCTGGTTTTCCGGCAGTACAAAATATTCCTTGGAGTAGCGTAAGAGCGCAACCATATCAGAGGCAACGACAGAGCCCTCTTCCGTGTTGCAGATTACGAGCGGGCTGCCCTTGCGGATGCAGTAAATAACGTCCGGCTGGTCCGCAAATAAAATACAGAACGCGTAAGCGCCCTCCAGACGCCCGGCTACCTTTTTGATAGCATCGTAGGCGTCGCCCTTATAAAGGCTGTCGATGAGCATCGCGGCGATTTCCGTATCGGTCTGGGAAACCGGGGTGCGCCCGGTCTTTGCAAGCTCTCCTGCAAGCTCATGGTAGTTTTCTATAATACCGTTATGAATCAGGGTAACGCGCCCTGCGTGATGCGGGTGTGCGTTCGGTACGGTGACGCCGCCGTGAGTCGCCCAGCGGGTGTGCCCGATGCCACAGCCGGAGTCCAAAGAAGCCGGTACGATGTTTCTTAATTCGGACACCTTTCCGACAGATTTTATGAGTTTCACCGGGGTATCTTCCTTAACAAAGCAGGCAATTCCGGCACTGTCATAGCCGCGGTATTCCAATGCCGCAAGTCCTTCTAACAGAACCTCCTTGGCATCCAGATAGCCGGTAAATCCAATAATTCCACACATAATTTTATATCCTTTCCGTGCAAAAAAGCACAACAAATACAAAGGACACGGAAGTGTCCCGACAACGGGAAATACAGACTCCGTTTCTATGCCTTTGTTGCATGGTTGCCCATGTTTTTCTCATAGAATGCGCAGCGGAGCGCTGCGGAACGGCATCCGCCGAATTTTCGATCACCGTTCACCTCGTCGACCGGCTTGTGGCGTCTCCCAGGCGCTGATCTCACAAAAAGTCACCCGCGAAGGAGAAAGCCGCAATATGGTACATGGCGCTAATAGTATCCTATGTAAGCCCGCAGATTTTGTGCAGGATACAAGAGGAAAGCATTTCTGCATGTATTACTATAGCAGATGCAGGGGAGAAAGGCAAGCAAAATCTTGAGTTTCCACATTTTTGGATGACCCGGAAGGGTACGCAAAATGCGGAAGCTCAAGGGGAGAACTATAGTTTTGTATCGCCTCTTATTCCCGGAAAGCCGTCATTTCATTCCTTTTCACAAAAATGGCGGAAAAATCTGCCGATATAATAAATAGCTGCCCAAACAGGCAGGATAGAAGCAGAGGTGATATAGTTTGAAGATAGCAGTGGTCGATGATGAAAAAGTGATAAGAGAGCAAATCTGCGCACGGATAGAAAAGCAGATGCCGGGGGAGTGTCCGGCGGCCTATGCCTCAGGCGAGGAGCTGCTTGCCTCCGGAGAGCGGTTTGACATCGTTTTCCTTGACATACAGATGGATGGCAGAAATGGCATCGAGACGGCGAAGTGCCTGCGGAAGCAGCAGGAGGAAACCGTCCTGATTTTCGTCACAGGCATCCGTGAGTATGTGTTTGACGCGCTTGACCTGTATGCTTTCCAGTATCTGTTAAAGCCCTTGGAGGAGAAAAAACTTGCCGAGGTGCTAAAAAGGGCAGAAAAAGAGGTGCAGAAAAAGAAAGAGCAGCGGGGGCTTTTTATTAAGACACGGAACCTTACGCTTTCCCAGGCAGACATTTTGTATATCGAGAGCAAGGCGAAAAAGGTAGAAATCCATGTTGCGGGCGCAAGGGAAAGCATAGAAATTTATGCGTCGATGGAGGAACTCCATAAAGAGCTCGGGGAGGATTTTTACCGCTGCCACCGGGCGTATATCGTAAATATGGCATATGTTGCGGAATATAGCAGCGATAGTATCCTGCTTACGAATGGGGATAAGGTTTATCTGGCAAAAAAGAAGTATGGGGAGTTTGTAAAAGCGTATATGTGGTATCTGCAGAAGGGAGGGGTACCTGGTGTATAAAGCAGTCAATCTATTTTTCGCCGGAATGCTGCTGGTATTTCAGGGGTACTGCCTGCAATATTTTTACGGAAGCTTTTTAGAAGGCAGGCTCCCCGGGAAATGGAAGAATGGGTTTGCAGCGGCGGCGTTTTATATCGTGGGAAGGCTTTTGGTCATTTGGCTTGCGCCATCCGAAACAGGGGACTACAGGGCAGCGGTTGGAAAGCTTATGCTGTCACTTGGGATTTTGTCTGTTCTTGCCCTTTGCTTTTATAAAGGGTTCCACCTGATTACGATTTTCCTTGTGGCTGCGTTCCAGGCAGTGGCAGACTTAAGCCGTTATGCAGTGGCTATCCTGCTTGGCGAGCTGGGAGAGATGCTGCTTGACCTATGGAACCGTTGGATGGAAAACGGGTTTATTACCTCGGAAAAGGTATTCGGGCTTGCGGTAAAGGGAGGGGTACTCGGAACGCAGTGCCTTCAATATCTGGCGATTGCCCTGTTGCTGTATTGGTCGTTAAGAAGACTGGTAGGTGGCTTTCAGGAAAAGGGGTATGCCATCCATAGGACGGAGCTTTTGTTTTTGCTTACCCCGGCGGCGGTGGGGCTTTTGCTCTGTATGTTGCTGCGTATTATCATGATTACTGTAGAAGATAGTATCCCGGAGCTTTTATATGACAGATATCCCGTGCTGATTCTCCTGCTTCCAGCCATTCTGCTCCTGGCGCTGCTTTCTATTTTGTGCGGAGTGAAGCTGTTTCAGGACATGATTTGCCGCAACAGGGAAAAGAGCGAAAGGATTGTTCTTGAAAAGCAGATAGGAAGCCTGCAGGAGCATATCGAGGAAATGGAGCGCGTTTATGCCGGAATACGGAGTATGAAGCATGATATGGGAAATACGCTTTCGGTCATCGGGCGGCTCTCTGCCGGAACCGGGACGGAGGAAAGGGAGGAGCTGCAGGCGTATCTTTCAGAGTTCCAACGGACCTTTGAAACACTCGAGCTCCGCTTTCGGACAGGGAACACGGTGGTAGATACCTTGCTTACTATGAAATACCATGAGGCGGTGCGCGGGGTGCCAGGGCTTAAAATGGATGCAGACAGACTGCTGTTTCCACAGGAACAAGGAGTCCGTAGCTATGATATTGGCGTTATCTTAGGAAATGCACTGGACAATGCAATTGAGGCATGCAAGAGGTTAAAAGCAAAGGAGCCGGAGGCAGATACCTTTATCCGGCTGTGTTCCCTGCAGAAAGGGAATTTCCTGATTTTAAAGGTGGAAAACAGCTTTGACGGGCATCTGGCAGAAGGGCGGATAAAAGACCTTCCGGCAACGGGGAAGCCGGATAAAAGGTTGCATGGGATAGGTCTTGCGAATATCAGGAGCACGGCAGAAAAGTATCAGGGGACAATGGATTTCAAGGCGGAGGGAAGGGTGTTTATCCTTTCGGTAATGTTGAAAAATGAAAGAAAGGAAGCAACAGAAAGACGGTAGCATTTTATCAAGGAGGAAAGAGTATGGCAGTTTCAGGAGTGACGGAGTGCACAAGCACCTGTACGGCAGGCAGGACAAACGGAAGCAGCAGGCTTGGCAGCGGAGCGCAGGAATATTTAAGAGGGCTGAAAGAAAAATATCCGGACGTAAACATTACGGTGGCGGATTTTAAGAGCAGAAAGCAGGAGGATGCCTATCTGCTTGGGAGCCGGGGGTATCAGAACATAGCGGTTTCTCCTGGTATCGTAGAAAAAATGGCGAACGACCCTGCGGCAGCGGCGAAGTATGAGAAGGTTTTTGCGGAGCTGTCAGGCAATGCGGAGCGGATAGAAAAGTTTGCAAGAGAGACCGGGGATGAGATATTCGGCGCAGGCGCCGTTATTGACAGGAACGGCAAAGTATCCTGGTGGATGGCTGGCAGGAGCCGGGAACGGATAGAGAATCCCGGAACGGTGTATAAGGAAAAGGTACAGAAGCAGATAGCGGAAAAACGTGTAAAGAAGAAAGCGGAGGAAGCCCTAAGAGAAAAGCGGCTGGCAAAGGCAGAGTCCGTGGAAAAATTGATGGAGAAGCTGCGGGTTGAGGCAGAGGAGCCTGTGAAAGCGAAAAAAGAGGGCAGGGGGACACAGATTGATTTGAACATATAAGAAGGAGGAATTTATCATGCAGATAGGAAATAACAATCAGGGAATCTGGCAGCTTTTTTCAAGGATGAACGGAGGGTGGAAGAATACAAATATGCCGTTTGGCGGGGCATTGGCAAGGCGCTCCGGTGCCGGAGGACGGAATACGTTAGAGGACCTGCTTTCCGGACATTATAAAAATTCTTACGGGGTAGAGGGGATGTGTGTCACCGGGAGAAGCGATTACAAAAAGATAATTCCGGTATCGGATGAAATGAAGGAGCACGTTTTAAACGACGTAAAACAGGCGTATTACAAATACAATGGGATGTCGGGGGATAATGAGGCGGAATGGGATGCGTATTACCGTAAAAATAACGAATATTTTAAGACGTTAAAAAGAGAAGACCGTTTGTCGGCCTGCTGGACGCTGAATCAGCTGCATTTAGGAATATCAAGGAAGGTTACGGAAGCAATTCAGGCAAAGGTACCTGGATGGACTGCAGGAAAAGCAATTCCGGAAGGGCTGTTAGATGAAATCTTTGCAGAGGAAAATAGTAAGGAAATGATATCAGGAAAAGCAGGTACGGCGGAAAGCCTGGATGTGAAAGTCTGAGATTGGTATGAAAAAAATGGAAGGAGGAAAAGGTTATGGCGGTAACAGGAATCGGAAGCAGTTATAACAGTAACAGGTATGAGGGAAGTTATGCCTCGTATGACAAGGAGGAGGTAAAAAAGGCAGGGCCGGAGATTAAGGCGCCGGCACAGACAGGGAATGAAAAGAATCGCGGGAACAGGACGGTTTCTGATTATTATTCCCACTTAAAGGAGAAGTATAGCGGTATCGCAGACGGAACAGTTACAATATCCGGGGAATATTTAAAGAAATGCGCGGGAAATTCCAAAAAGGCAAAGGAACTGGAGGAGTTTTTAAAGAAGATACCGGAACTGGAAAAGCAGGGCTATGAACAGCTTTCTGCCCGGAATAAGGCATTGGGCGGAACGGTCACATATTATGAGCAGACATGGACTGTTTTAAAGGACGGCAGTATACAGAGTACCGTATATTCCGTGACGGAAACAGGAATGACGAATGCGGAAAGAATGAAAAAGGGAATGGAAGAACGCTTAGAGAAAAAGAAAGAGAAGAAAGAGGAGGAAAAGATAAAGGAGCAGAAAGAAGAGAAGGAAGCGCAGGCGACAGGCTCGGAGGAAGATATGGAATACGGACCGGCGCCGGAACCGGAAGGGACGGATATTGCGTTCCGGTATGTGCAGGCAGAATCCGAAGCAAAGGCAAGGGCAATGATGCGGAGGGAAATGCCCGCAGATGCATATCATCCTGAATTTGACAAAAGTATTTAAGCCGTGACCGGGGATGCAGGCCATGCAGTATTTCCCCGGCTGGACTTGGGGAGAAACTGCCCGCCGCACCCGGTATAGCGTTTTAGCTCTGCCTGGTGCAAAAGGGCGGCGGTTATTCAATTTTCGTGTAACAACAATTCTACAAACAAAAAGTTGACGGCTTATTGAATCGTATCTGCTAATAGAGACAGAAAGGCCTCTTTTGTGCCCTCCTTAAATCCTTTTTTATCAAGAGCCAGCGTCATACTTCCTTTTACGAAAAGAATGATCAGATTCCTGGTTTCGATATAGTTTTCAACATCCGAAAATTGAATACGGTTATTTCCCTTTGAAGAAGTGATAGAAATATCCTCGCCAACCTCCACGCGATAGGATAAGGCTGAATTATGAAACAGGGTGCTGACTCGTTCTTGTTCTATTTGAATCGCTCTCTTTTTCTTGAGTATGAGTGATGCTATGACGAAAAGAGGGGCGAGTTCAACCAGCAAAAGGACAGGCCGTTTCATAACGATTGACAACACTGCAATCAGAATAAACACCACACACATGGAGCGGTATCCGGCCTTAAACTTGCAATCCCACCATGCCCCTACGCTTTCTTCAAGGATATCCGTCGTGTATTCATACTCATTGACAAAACGCTGCATTTCATTTCCTCCATATTCTTATGTATTCATAGCTTTATTATAGCATTTCGTTCCCAAAAATGAAATAGGTTTTTGCATATTCTTGCCTTTTCGGAACTTTTTAAAGGGACTTAAAACTGCGGAACCCCGGGAATTAAGAAAGGGATAGAAAAATTCCCGGTCTTGTGCTAGAATGAATGTCAGCAGAAGACCTGGCAGTGTAAAGGGAGAAAGAGAAATGAGCAGAGCATCAGGGAAGAGGAAAAAACGGTTTTTGACGGTTGTTTTTATAGGAATCGCTGTTTTTCTGACGGCAGGACTGGTATTTTTTATGCCAGTCATTTGGAATGCGGCAAGATATGCTTTTTCTTCCCCGGCAGAGTATTACCGGTATGTGGAGGAGAAAGCAGCGGGAAAAAGGATTTCTGGTTTTTGCCAATGGTATGCGGAAATAGTGGAGAGGTGTTCATTCACAGAACATAGAAGGGAAGAGAGTACACTTTGTCTGGAAACGGGAGAGGAGTTCTGGGAGTTTATCGGCACAACATTTCTTGGTACGGCGGCTGGAAAGGAGGCTTCCGGTATCAAAGAAATCGGGCTGGATTTCTCCGCAGCTGCGGAGCAGGATGGCGTCAGGGCGATGCTTTCCGGCGCCTTAAGCCTGAATCAGCTCCGGGTGCTTGATACGGCGGTATTTTTGGATTTGCAGCAGGATAGCGTGTATGCATGGATACCGGAATTTTCCGGAGAATGCCCTGCCATTGCCATAGAGGAGCTTATCGGGCTGGATTCCGGCGAAATAAAGGAGTTTCTTGCCCTGTTGCAGCAGTTTTGCAAGGCGATGCCGAAGGAGGGAGAGCTTAAGAGGCTTTTGAAACGCTATGCTTCCTTGGCACTTTCCTGTGCAGAGGAAGCGGAGAGTGGGAAAAAGATGGTAAGGGCAGGCAATGTAATCAAAGAATGTACGGAGGTGACGGTGACATTTGACGGCGCGGCGGTACGGAATGTACTTGAAACGCTGTTAGAGGAGATAGCGGCGGATCAGAAGCTGGAAGCGCTGGTTATGGAGGTACTGGAGGTACAGGAGGGCGAAAACGCAAAAGAAAAGTATCAGTGGTTTTTGGGAAAGGTGTTAGAACTTTCAGGACATCTGGAGGGTTTGGACGAGATTGGTGAAGTTAAAATGACGGTCTGGGTAAATCAGAGGGGAGAAATTATCGGGAGAAGATTTTTATTCGGAGACAAATCCGAGTTCAGCTATATTGCGCTTGTTGACGGGAAGAAAATCGGGTGTAAGCTTACGTTAAATGCAGGAAAGTTAAGACTTTCGTTGGAGGGAGGCGGAGCAAGGAAAAGAGAGATGTACTCGGGAAAGTTCGAGTTTCATGTAATGGGATTGCGTGTGGCAGAGCTTCTGGTTACCGACTTTAATCTGAAGGACTGGAGGGACGGATATCTGAATGCGTCAGCGACAATTTCACCATCCGGGATGTTAAAGACGCTGTTGAAGAAAGCGGTTGGAAACGGATTGTTTCCCGAACAGCCAAAGCTCATTCTTTCCATCGCAGAGGACAAAAAAGGAAGAGAGATAAAGACTGTCTTCCAGAACGGGGAAGAGCTGTTCGCAGCCCTTACCTACAGGCAGACGGAGCGCACGGGAGAAAGAGTCGCGGTTCCGGAAAAAGAGCAGCTTGTCTTGCTTGAGGACCGGGCGGCGTTCTTTGGGTGGCTGGAAGAGACAGAGAAGGGAAAGCTTCTGGAAAAGCTGGAGGAAGCGGGAGTGTCCTCTGTCTGGATACGGGCAATCAGCAACAGATTTCTGCCGGAGCCGGAATAAACGCTCTTCTCATATTCCACATCAAATCCATGTGCGTCTGCCGGAGGCTCCGAGGAAGCGGTGATTTAAGCAGCGCTTCCTCAAAGGTCTGAAAGATGCAGAAACGCAAGAGTTCTTTTCTATTTGACCTTGACCCAGGGGCAGGGTTTACAATGAAGAAAAGAATAAGAAAAGAGGTGCTGATATGGAGCGGACTTATACCATCGGAGAGCTTGCCAGGCTGGCGGGGGTTTCTGTAAAGACGTTGCGCGTGTATGAACGCAAGGGGCTTTTGTTTCCTCAAAGAAATATACAGAACGGCTACCGGGTTTATACGGAGGCGGCTGTCAGAGAGCTGGAAAAAATTCAGCTTATGAAGTATCTGGACTTTTCCCTGGAGCAAATCGAAGAGTTTCTAAAGCGTTATGAAGCAGTAGGGAGAGAGGAAATGTTACTTACGCAAAAGCGTTTGCTGGAGCAAAAAAGGGCGCAGTTAGATTCCGTGATTTCCTGTGTGGAAAAGGCAGCTACAGAATGTAAGGAAAGTGAGACGGATGCGGATACTTTTTTAAAGGCGCTTGGAAACATTGTAAAAAACCAGAGGGCAGATGAGCTGGCAGATTTGTATGGCAGATATTCGGATGAACCAAGGGGATGGTCCCGTTTTGTCTTTACGCAGGCAGGCTTATGTCCGGGAATGCGTATTCTGGACGCAGGAGCAGGCTACGGGAATCTCTGGCGCTATAACCTGGAACGGATTCCGGACGGAGTGCGGATTACCTGTGTGGACAGGCATAATACACATGCAGACGGTTTTTTAAAATATGTTAAGGAAAAGGAAGGTGCAGGAGAACTTCCGGAGGGGCAGTTTTCCTTTCTATGGGGCGACTTAGAGCAGATGGAAATTTGTGAAAAATTCCATTGCATTTTTTTGAATCATGTGGCATTCTTTATTCAGGAGAAGGAATGTCTGTATGAAAGGCTCCGTAACCGGCTTTCAGAGAACGGCGTACTGGTCTGTACCTGGGGCGGGGGACTTCTGTTTGAAAATATAAGATTGCTTTTTAAGGAGTTTTCCGGGAATTCTGCGCCGGTAGAGCGCCGATATACAAAGGTTGCGTCGAAGCTTGAAAAAGCAGAGGAGGAGCTGTTACGGATATTTCCAGGGGCAGAGCGGCGCAGCTATATCCTGAAGCTCCGGTTTGATACGGCGGAGGAGTTTATGGAGTATATTTTTCAGGCATGCAGACCGGCGGAAGCGGCAGTAGGACAGAGGAGAGACGAGTTCTTGCAGTTTTTACGGAGCAAACGCTGCGGACAAGGAAGCTATGGGATTACCAAAGATACCTATCTGTATCTTTGCAGAAGGGAGGCGGGACAATGCCTTCCAGAATGATTCATTACCTGATTGCAGAGCGTGTGGCAGCGCAGATTTCGATTGCGGATCAGAACCGTTTTTATATCGGTTCCCTTTGTCCGGATATGTCGTGGCGGAAGGACGATTCGAAGCTGCGGACACATTATACGGAAGTTACGGGAGATAAAAAGGGGATGAATTGGAATACGTTTGTCAGCCGTTACCAGGAAGAAATGAAGCAGGACGATTTGTATCTCGGGGTACTATGCCACCTGATTACGGATAGTATCTGGTTTTTTGAAATGTCAGAGCCGTATATCCGCGCGAAGGCAGGCTCAAAAGAGGAACGCCAGCAGGGCTTCATGGCGGCGTATCTGGATTTCCACCGGCTGAATTATCTTTTACGCAGGGAGTTCGGGCTTACCTATCACCTGACAGAGGACAGGAATATTTCTCTGGACGGCATCCATCCGGAGTTTTACGATGATGTGTTCGGCGGACTGTATGAGGACTTTTTTAACGAGCCGCCCGCAGAAAAGGAAGAGCTTACCACATACTCTTATGAGGCTTCCGTGTCCTGTATCGAACACTGTATAGCGGTATGTATAGAAGCGATTGCGGCCTTCCGGAAGGGGGAGACGCTTCCGGCGCCTGAAAAATGGTTTGTTCCGCGCAGGGAATAGTAAGGATTCTGGCGGGGATGGCAGAACGGCAGGAACTTTTATGATGGAATCAGAAAATGGGAAGATTGTAAGCAGAGAGGAGTGAGGGAATGGCAAGTTTATCGGAGTATTTGTTATGGCGCGGGGATATTACGTTTGAAGAGGTATCGCTGAATGTGGTAGACGCCCTGCTTCTGTCCCAGGTTTCTTATCTGGATTTTAAAGGGATTATCGGGGACGAGGAGGAACGGCAGGAGGCTACACTGGCACAGATTTCAAAACGGTACTGGGAGCTCCATACACAGGAGGAGTTAGAAAATTGTGTTTCGTTTGCCCTGCGTACTACGGGGATTTTGCTGCGCGAAATGGCACAGACGAGGCGCTTTTCCTCACTTTTGCTGCGAAATTATGCAAGCCGTCTTGATACAAAAGTACAGGAGCAGTTTGCTGCGGTTGAAATCGTACTGGGAAAAGGAGAGAGCTATATTTCCTATAGCGGGACGGACGATTCCCTGATTGGCTGGAAGGAGGACTTCAATATGTGCTTTCTTTCTCCGGTTCCGGCACAGACCGACGCGCTTGCTTATCTGGAGCGGATACTGGAGAACGAAAACAGGAAGGTTTATATCGGAGGACATTCCAAGGGGGGAAACCTGGCGGTGTATGCGACGGTAAAATGCAAACGCATGTTTCACAGGAATATTCTGCGTGTTTACAATTTTGACGGACCGGGTTTCAGCCGGGAGTTTATTGAAGGCTTCCGTTATCAGGACGTGAAGGAGAAGATTGAGACCTGGGTGCCGGAGTCTTCCATTGTCGGAATGCTTTTAGAGCACGAAGAGGATTATCAGGTAGTAAAGAGTAAGCATAACGGAATTATGCAGCACGATGTTACTTCATGGGAGGTTATGGGACCGGGCTTTATCCGTCTGCCGGAGGTAAAGCCGGCCAGCAGACGGATGGCGGCAGGCGTAAAGGAATGGCTTGGCGGCTTAAAGCCGGAGGAACTGGAGTTTTTCAGCAACTGTATTTACGAGATTTTAAGCGCAACCGAAGCTAAAACGCTCGCTGATTTGAACAATGACAAATGGAAGAGTGCCGTAGCAATTATCCGTTCCTATAATACAATGGATAAGAAGGCAAAGGAAATGCTGCTTGCTCTCATAAAGGCAATGATGGGGCTTAATGTGAAACGGGAAGTGCCGCAGAAGGCGGCAAAGAAGGAGATAAAAGAGAAAGGAGAGAAAGAAGAGGCGAAAAAACGAAGCAAATGAAACAAGGGTAGCCGTTTGGCCGCAGAGAGAAACGCGGGTCCGGTATCAGGGAGGAATCAGGCAGGAGAACGGGCGCAACAGCCGGTTGCTTGATGGAAGCAGCGTGCGGTGGTATAATCATGCCGAGGTGATAAAAATGGAGACAAAAGAGATTATTACGGAACTGCGTGTAAAAAGTGGATTTACGCAGGATGAACTGGCACAGAAGGTATTTGTAACCAGACAGGCAGTATCCCGGTGGGAGATGGGGGAAACTGTACCGAATGTTGAAACGCTGAAATTATTGTCTAAGCTGTTTGACGTGTCCATTAACACATTGCTTGGTTCTCCGCGCAAACTGGTCTGCCAGTGCTGCGGTATGCCGTTGGATGACGCTGCCACAAGTAAGGAGCCGGACGGTACGTACAATGAGGAGTATTGTAAATGGTGTTATGCAGACGGGAAATTTGTTTATACCAGTCTGGAGGAACTGGTGAATTTTCTGGTTGACCATATGTCCAACGAGAACTGGCCGCCGGAACAGGCGCGTGCGTTTTTGGAAGAACAGCTGCCAAAGCTGAATCATTGGAGGAGTGGCGATGGCAAGGAATGATAATCCGCATGCGCTCCGTTTAATTGACAGCTTAAGAAAGAAGGCCGGAGCAGAAGCTGCAAAAAAGTTTGGTGAGGCGCATACGCTGTCAAAGAGTGCAGATATTAAGAAAAAATTTGAATGGGCAAAGGATGTCTGTACCTATCTGGAAGCTCACTACGAGGAAGAGACAATTGTAAAGGTCAGGAAAGAATGTCGCTGCAATGACGGAAAAGCGATTGCCAATAAACTTTTGAAGTATTTGAATAAGGCAGAGAGCATCCAACAGTTTGTGGATGATTTTAACCAGCAGGAATCCTTTGCGTTTCTGGAGTATCAAACAGAGAATAAGATAGTGTTTTGTTATCCGGAATGTTATTGTGCCTGTGTGAAACGGGTTCCGGAGGAATTGTCGAGGACCTGGTGCTATTGTACTTTAGGAAATGCGGAGGAAATATTTAAGAGGGTGTTTGGGGAAAGGGTCAGGGTATCGCTTTTGGAAAGCATTAAGACCGGGGCAGACCGCTGTGCGATAGAAGTAGAAATCGAAGGGTAAAAGAGAAAATTAAATGAAAGAAGAACGCCGCCGCGCATACCCCGATAAGGTACGTGCAGTCTCCGGAATTTTCCGCAATTGTTAAAAAAATGCGGAAACTCAAGGCTTATAACTATTGACAGTGCAGGGAAGATATGATATACTAACTACAGTATTAGAATAAATAATCTGCCCTCCGGCGGATTGTTACCGGGGCTTGTACCGGTTTCGACGGGGGTTTTGAAGCTAAGGAAGCCATCCGTGGTCCGGAACCACGTTAAAATCCGGAATTTAAAGATAAACGCTGAAGATAATTTAGCATACGCTGCCTAATGGCAGCTGTCAGACCTGACGCACCTACACGTCAGGAAGCTGGCATCGACGATGTAGGAAACGATATACGCTAAGCTTTGCGCGTATAGGCGTATTATGAAGCTACTGAAGCTTACAGCCTGTTTGCCGGCGGTAAGTGGAGGGAATGCGAAATGACAAACTGTGATGGGAGATGCCGTAGCGGAAGGGCTTTCGGACAGGGGTTCAACTCCCCTCAGGTCCATACTTTTTTGCCGTTTATACGGGTAAAAGTCAGACAGCACGTGATATTTTTAAAGGTATCAGGTGCTTTTTTCTTTGCTTTTTTATGCCCCGGTAGCCATTGACAGCCACGGGAGTATCATTAATATTCAAAAGGAGTCCCGGGGATTTTACGGATAATTTCCAATGCGGCTGCAGAAGCGGTCATTTCGGTAATATCAAGTTTAGGCCAGAGAATCTGCTCAAAAGCTTTTCTTGACGGATGGAGCGCAGTCTCGATGCGTTCAGTGCTCCGGTTGTCCTTATGCAGCCGTTTGAGATGTTCCTCTTCACTGCACCAAAGAAGATAGGGAATAAAGTGATGCGGAACTGCGGACAAATGGTTCATTACAGTTTCAAAAACTTCCTTTCGCCTTCCATGAAAGCCGTATGAAAAAATGACCGTCTGGATAAGCGGACAGTTAAAATAGTTCAGAATCATATCGCTTATGTTTTTGGAAATTGTCGGAATGGTAACGGCGTCCAGTACAAACGGGTTCATAAACCGGCAAGGGTCAGAATCCACATAGGCAGAGTGTGGCAGGTTTATAGTAATTTCCTTGCTGATTGTGGTTTTGCCGATTCCGTTAGGACCGCATAAAAAAAGAAGATTTTTCATAGGGTAAGCCTCGCATTTTAGTGATAGTGTTGATTGATTTTACTATCAATTAATTTTCGTGTCAAGGGGACAAACACTTGAATTTCCAAGTTTTGTATGCCATTTTGCGTTCCGCAAACTGTGCAGCAGCTTAGTTTTGCATGCGCTGGCACTACACCGGATTTCCTCCAAGAACTGTTAAGCCGCCCGGTGGCGTCCTCGCACCTAACCAGCTCTATGAGGTGATTCCGGTTCCGTTAAACGTAAGTCTTTCGGACAAATGCAAAACTAAGCTGCTGTACAGCCTGCGGAATTTTCCCGGGTTATTCAAAAAATGCGGAAACTCAAGTAAGACAAATGGATTGCTTTTTTTTCTACGGTATGTTAAAATCTATCTCAAATCTTTCATTTAAAAAAAGTAATCAAGGGGAAAAAAGATGAATTCAAGGTACCGGCGTACGATGTATGCATGTTTTGTAGGCTATATTGTACAGGCGGTTGTCAATAATTTTACACCGCTTTTGTTTCTGACCTTTCAGGAGTCCTATGGGATTTCAATTGCAAAAATAACATTTTTAGTGACGTTTAATTTCATATTACAGCTTGCGGTGGACCTGGCATCGACCGTAGTGATTGATAAAATCGGTTACCGGGTTTCCGTTGTGGCGGCACACTTTCTGGCGGCAGCGGGCCTTGTTGCACTGGCAGTTTTTCCGGAGGTATTTCCAGACCCGTTTGCCGGGCTTTTGACGGCGGTTGTAATTTATGCAGTGGGCGGAGGGCTTTTGGAGGTTGTAATCAGTCCTATGGTAGAAGCCTGTCCGAGCGACAATAAAGAGGCAGCTATGAGTCTTTTGCATTCCTTCTACTGCTGGGGGCAGGTAGGGGTAGTATTGTTGTCTACACTGTTTTTTGTGTTCGTAGGGATTGGACATTGGAAGATACTTGCCCTGCTCTGGGCGGTAGTTCCTTTTGTCAATGGGCTTGTTTGCACGAGAGTGCCGATTGCAGCGCTTCTTTCAGAGGATGAAAAGGGATTGTCTGTGAAAGGGCTGTTTTCAAAAAGAATGTTCTGGGTTTTTGTGCTTTTGATGTTTTGTGCAGGAAGCTGCGAGATGGCGGTCAGCCAATGGGCTTCTGCGTTTGCTGAGAAAGGGCTTAAGGTCAGTAAGACCGTGGGCGACCTGTCAGGAGCGATGCTGTTTGCAGGGATGATGGGTTTTTCCCGTACTTTATATAGTAAAGCCGGGGAAAAGCTTGTGCTGCAAAAGGCAATGCTTTTCTCCGGGGTGCTTTGTCTGACAAGCTATCTTTTGATTGCTCTGTCGCCGGTTCCATGGCTTGGACTTGCAGGCTGCGGACTCTGTGGATTTTCTGTCGGGCTTTTGTGGCCGGGGACATACAGCCTTGCCTCGGCGCAGATTGCGAAGGGCGGGACTGCAATGTTTGCATTTCTTGCCCTGGCAGGGGACCTGGGCTGCTCCCTTGGTCCTACGCTGGTGGGCAGGGTATCGGCGCTCTACGGGGATAATCTGAAAGCGGGGATGCTTTCGGCAGTTGTGTTTCCGGTAGTGCTTTTGCTGGCACTTTTACTGAACCGCAAAAGCTCAGGCTAGCTTTGTCACTATTGACTTTTGCAGGAGGGTCTGTTATACTAAAATGAAATTGTGACTTTAACGCAATAGTGTACTGATTTGGTTAAAATGGGAATAAGTGCAAAGATGCAAATAAACAGGAAGAAAGGTGGAATCACTTATGAAAAGTGATGCAGTAAAAAAAGGCGCTACACAGGCGCCGCATCGTTCCTTGTTGAACGCACTTGGTTTGACAAAGGAAGAACTGGATAAGCCGTTAATCGGTATTGTAAGCTCTTATAACGAGATTGTACCAGGTCATATGAACCTGGATAAAGTAGTTGAGGCGGTAAAGCTCGGTGTGGCAATGGCAGGCGGCGTACCGCGTGTTTTCCCGGCTATTGCGGTCTGTGACGGAATTGCAATGGGCCACATCGGCATGAAGTATTCCCTTGTGACAAGGGATTTGATTGCAGATTCGACGGAGGCAATGGCACTGGCACATCAGTTTGATGCGCTTGTCATGGTTCCGAATTGTGATAAAAATGTACCGGGTCTTTTGATGGTGGCAGCACGTCTGAACATTCCGACGATTGTTGTCAGCGGAGGGCCGATGTTAGCTGGTCATGTACATGGCGAAAAGACCAGTCTTTCCAGTATGTTTGAAGCAGTAGGCGCACATGCGGCAGGAAAGATGACAGAGGAAGAGCTGGATTATTATGTCGAAAATGTATGCCCGACCTGTGGGTCTTGTTCTGGTATGTATACGGCAAACTCCATGAATTGCCTGACGGAAGTGCTTGGTATGGGTCTGCAGGGCAACGGCACGATTCCAGCAGTGTATTCCGAACGTATCCGTCTTGCGAAGCATGCCGGCATGAAGATTATGGAGCTGTTAGAGAAGAATATCCGCCCGCGCGATATTATGACAGAGAAGGCGTTTTTAAATGCCCTGACTGTCGATATGGCACTGGGCTGTTCTACGAACAGTATGCTGCATCTTCCGGCCATCGCACACGAGGCAGGCGTAGAGCTGGATGTGGATATCGCCAATTCCATCAGTGCAAAGACCCCGAACCTGTGCCATCTGGCGCCGGCAGGGCATGCTTATATTGAAGAGTTAAATGAGGCGGGCGGTGTGTATGCCGTAATGAAAGAGCTTAGCAAGAAGGATTTGCTGAACCTTGATTGTATGACTGTAACAGGAAAGACCGTCGGGGAGAACATTGCCCCGGTCTGCAATAAAAATCCGGAGATTATCCGTCCGGTGGAGAATCCGTACAGCGAGACCGGCGGTATTGCCGTGCTGAAGGGAAATCTTGCCCCGGATTCCTGTGTGGTAAAGCGCTCTGCGGTGGTGCCGGAGATGCTGAAGCATGAGGGACCGGCACGGGTGTTTGACTGTGAGGAGGATGCCATTGCGGCAATTTATGCCGGGAAAATCCAGGCAGGCGACGTTGTGGTAATCCGTTATGAAGGACCGAAGGGCGGTCCGGGTATGCGGGAAATGCTTAATCCGACCTCCGCGATTGCCGGTATGGGACTTGGCTCGAGCGTGGCGCTGATTACCGACGGAAGATTTTCCGGGGCAAGCCGCGGCGCTTCTATCGGTCATGTCTGTCCGGAAGCGGCAGTGGGCGGTCCGATTGCTCTGGTAGAAGAGGGCGATATTATCGCAATCGATATCAATGCAAATAAGATTGATGTTAAGATAAGTGACGAAGAAATGCAGGCAAGGCGCACAAGATGGCAGCCGAGAGAGCCGAAGGTGACGACAGGATATCTGGCAAGATATGCTTCTTTGGTTTCCGCGGCATGCAAGGGCGCCGTGCTGGAACTGAAATAGAGATAGAGGAAAGGAGTGTAAGCATGGAATTAAACGGTTCTCAGATTGTACTGGAGTGTCTGCTCGAACAGGGCGTGGATACCGTATTCGGATATCCGGGCGGCTCAATTTTAAATATTTACGATGCATTATATCATTACAGTGATAAAATCCACCATATCCTGACCTCCCATGAGCAGGGAGCTGCGCACGCGGCAGACGGATATGCGCGTGCGACCGGGAAGGTCGGCGTTTGTATGGCGACCAGCGGTCCGGGTGCGACAAATCTCGTAACCGGGATTGCGACCGCCTATATGGATTCGGTACCGGTTGTTGCGATTACTTGTAACGTAGGCGTTTCCCTGCTTGGAAGAGACAGCTTTCAGGAGGTTGACATTGCGGGCGTCGTAATGCCGATAACAAAGCACAGCTTTATTGTAAAGGACATTACAAAGCTGGCAGAAACAATCCGTCGTGCGTTTAAGATAGCCCAGAGCGGCAGACCGGGACCGGTACTGGTAGATATTACGAAGGACGTTACCGCTGCGGTATATGAATATGAAGCAGCAGTGCCGGAGCCGGTAGAACGTGTGAAAGATACAATTACCGAAGAAGATTTGTCAAGGGCGGTAAAGCTGATTCAAAAGTCCGAACGCCCGATGATTCTGGTCGGCGGAGGCGCGGTAATTTCCAATGCGAGCGGCGAGCTGGCAGAGTTTGTCCAGAAGGTGGATGCACCGGTTGCTGACACACTAATGGGAAAAGGTGCATATGATGGAACGAAGGGAAACTATACCGGTATGCTTGGAATGCATGGTACAAAGACGTCCAACTATGCAGTAACGGAGTGTGACCTGCTGATTGCAGTCGGCGCCCGCTTTTCCGACCGGGTAACGGGAAATACCAAAAAGTTTGCGAAGGGGGCAAAGATATTACATATCGATGTCGACCCTGCGGAAATCAACAAAAACATTATCAGTGACGCTTCCGTCATCGGCGATGTCAAGGAAGTATTGGCGATTTTAAACAGCCGTATTGAGCAAAAGTCAAATCCGGATTGGATGTCTCATATTCTGGAATATAAGGAGAAATATCCTCTCCGCGTTCCCGAGGGGCTTTCCGGTCCGTATGTGGTGCGCAGGCTGTACGAGGCAACAAAGGGTGATGCAGTCATTGTCACGGAGGTCGGGCAGCATCAGATGTGGGCAGCACAGTTTTATTCCTTCCAGAAGCCGCGTACACTGCTTACTTCCGGCGGCCTTGGCACGATGGGCTATGGCTTTGGCGCCGCTATGGGCGCAAAGACGGGCGTGCCGGAGAAGCGTGTTATCAATATTGCCGGAGACGGGTGCTTCCGTATGAACATCAACGAGCTGGCTTCCGCAGCAAGAAACCGGATTCCGATGATTCAGGTTGTTATCAATAATCATGTGCTTGGCATGGTGCGCCAGTGGCAGTCCCTGTTTTACGGGAAACGCTATTCTAACACGACTTTACAGGACGGCGTTGACTTTGTAAAGGTAGCGGAAGGCATGGGTGCAGAGGGCATGACGGTAACAAGCAGAGAGGAGCTTGATGAGGCAATCCGGAAGGCGTTTGCGGCAGAGGGACCGTTTGTAATCGACTGCCGGATTGACTGCGATGAAAAGGTCTGGCCGATGGTAGCGCCGGGCGCTCCGATTCAGGAGGCATTTTCGGAGGAGGACCTTGACGAGAAAGTGAGCAATTCATAAGAAAATAATTGACGCATGTTGTCATTTGTTTTATAATGAAATCGATTATCTGTTGCAGGAAGCAGCAGAGAAACAGAATGGAGGATAAAGAAATGGGAAGAGTGTATAATTTTTCCGCAGGTCCGGCCGTATTACCGGAGGAAGTATTAAAGGAAGCAGCGGAGGAGATGCTGGATTATAAGGGAACCGGCATGTCCGTTATGGAGATGAGCCATCGTTCCAAGGCATATGAGGAAATCATCCAGACCGCGGAGAAGAATTTAAGGGAGCTGATGAATATTCCGGATAACTACAAGGTGCTGTTTTTGCAGGGCGGCGCTTCCCAGCAGTTTGCCATGATTCCGATGAACCTGATGAAGAACAAGGTTGCGGACTATATCATCACCGGTCAGTGGGCGAAGAAGGCATATCAGGAGGCGCAGATTTACGGTAAGGCAAATGCAATTGCTTCTTCCGCAGACAAGACGTTTTCTTATATTCCGGACTGCTCCGATCTTCCAATCAGCGATGATGCGGACTATGTTTATATCTGCGAAAATAACACGATTTATGGTACGAAGTTTAAGACGCTTCCGAATACGAAGGGTAAGACCCTTGTAGCGGATGTTTCTTCCTGTTTCCTTTCTGAGCCGGTTGATGTAACAAAGTACGGCGTTATTTATGGCGGTGTCCAGAAGAATATCGGACCGGCAGGCGTTGTTATTGTGATTATCCGCGAGGATCTGATTACCGAGGATACGCTTCCTGGCACTCCTACCATGTTAAAGTATAAGATTCATGCCGACAATGCATCCCTTTACAATACGCCGCCGGCATACGGTATCTACATTTGCGGCAAGGTATTCCAGTGGCTGAAAAGAAAAGGCGGCTTGGAGGCCATGAAGAAGTATAACGAGGAAAAGGCAAAGATTCTTTATGATTTCCTTGATGAGAGCAAGATGTTCCAGGGTACTGTCCGGAAGGAAGACCGTTCTCTGATGAACGTTCCGTTTGTAACCGGAAACGAAGAATTGGACGCAAAGTTTGTGAAGGAAGCAAAGGCAGCCGGTTTTGAGAACCTGAAGGGTCACAGGACTGTCGGCGGTATGCGTGCAAGCATTTATAATGCAATGCCGAAGGAAGGCGTAGAGGCGCTTGTTGCATTTATGAAGAAGTTCGAGGCAGAAAATACAAAATAATCAGGAGGTCCTTTATGTACCAGTATCATTGCTTAAATCCAATTGCAGCAGTCGGTCTGAACAATTTCACGGCTGATTATGCAAAGACCGAAAACGCGGCTGATGCCGACGCTTTCCTTGTCCGTTCCGCAGTTATGCATGAGATGGAGTTTTCCGATAAGCTTCTCTGCGTGGCAAGAGCCGGTGCAGGAGTAAATAACATCCCGCTTGCAGCTTGTGCGGAAAAGGGTATTGTTGTATTCAATACGCCGGGAGCAAATGCAAACGGTGTAAAGGAGCTTGCTATTGCCGGAATGTTAATGGCTTCCAGAGATATCGTCGGCGGTATCAACTGGGTGCAGACCGTAAAGGATGATGAGACGGTTGCAAAGCTTGTAGAAAAAGGAAAGGCAAAGTTTGCAGGCAAGGAAATCAAGGGCAAGAAGCTCGGTATTATCGGTCTTGGCGCAATCGGCGGCCCGCTTGCCAATGCAGCAGTAAGCCTTGGTATGGAAGTATACGGCTGCGACCCGTATCTTTCCGTTGATGCAGCATGGAACCTTTCCAGCGCCGTGCATCATGTGAAGACCCGTGAGGAAATCTTCACTGCCTGCGACTATATTTCTGTTCATACGCCGCTCGTTGAGAATGAGGATCCGAATGTTAATACAAAGAAGATGATTAACAAGGAAACGATTGCAATGATGAAGGATGGCGTAATTGTCCTGAACTTTGCGAGAGACCTTCTGGTAGATGATGAGGCGATGGAAGAGGCATTAAAGTCCGGTAAGGTTGCAAAGTATGTTACTGATTTCCCGAATGCGAAAACGGCAGGCATGGAGGGCGTGATTGCGATTCCGCATCTTGGCGCTTCGACAGAGGAGTCCGAGGATAACTGCGCAGTAATGGCAGTCAATGAAATCAAGGAATATATTGAGAACGGTAACATCATCAATTCCGTAAACTATCCGGCATGTGACGCCGGCATCTGCAGAACAGAGGCCCGTGTTACCATCTGTCATAAGAATGTTCCGAATATGCTGACCCAGTTTACCGGCGTCTTTGCATCTGGAAACATCAATATCGAGAACATGGTAAATAAGAGCAGAGGAGAGTTTGCTTATACCGTTCTGGATGTTGTGGCAAAGGTGGAAGACAGCTTTGTGAAAAAGCTGGAAAGCATCGATGGCGTATTAAAGGTACGTGTACTGTAATTTGACTTTGTAAATCAGAGGGGCTGTGCGTTAAGCGCAGCCTCTGTTTTTATTCGCACGCCTGCGGGGGCAAATACCCCGCCCCTTTAGGTGCGGACAAGCCCGTGCCGTGTCAGTGTACGAAAGCATAATTCAAGGTAATTTAGTGATTTGCTTGAATGTCAGCCGGGATTATGATAAAATACCATAAAAAGGGAGGGAGAAATGCGGGATGAAAAAATTTCTGGGTATTCTTTTGGTTCTGGTCATGTGCATGCAGGTGGGAAGTAATATTCCCATGGGATATGCAGAGGAAATGCGTGCAGATAAGGCAGCGATGGTGAATGGCAGGGTAACTCAGGCTGAACCCGCAAAGGAAAAGATTTCGTTAGCGGGCATTGAAATTCAGGTATTTTCCTCGGAGCTGGATAGAAGCATTAGTGCTGCTGATTTAGAAGTATATAACAGCACCTATGAATTTTCCATATTCTGTGATGAGGGCGGGAATTATTCCTTTGTTCCGCCGTCAAAAGACTATGCCATAGCGGTAAATCTTACAAGTCTGCCGGAGAGAACCGGGATAACGGAGGAAGTAACGTTACTAAAACAAGGAGAGAAGCTTCCGGAGATTGGTCTGTGCCCGATTGCCCGTGTAACGGCGCAATATGACGAAGGGCAGATGGTTGCAAGGGCATATGCGTCAGATGGCACCGAACTACATGCGCTATGCAGTGAAAGCGAAATGGATACCGGGTTTGCTTATTTGATGAAAGATGGTGTATCAACAAGAGCCGTATCTGCTTCAATGGAAGGGATTAGGAACCTCGAATCTGTTAGTAAGGGGATGCAGATTAACGTGAATGGTGTCTGTGTCGATACCCCTCATGTGTATGATTTAAGTAAGATGCATTTAAGCGAACGGATAGATTTACTTTACAGCTTGAATATTTTATCTGAAGACGAAAGAAGGGCATTATATTGTGACCTGACTACACTGACATCGGAAGAAAGCGGATTGCCGTGCGGTACGGAACTCATACGAGAATTGGAAAAGAATCGGGAAGGGAATAAAGAAGCTTCCGATGAGAAAGGGGATACTATACTTAGGTCGCATGTAGGACCATATTTAAAGGAAGGCTTGATGAATGTAGATATTGGTTCGGGAAACTACTATTATCAGATACATTATGAGGCCGGAACCGGAGGACCCGATGCTTCAGTTTTGGCATCGGTGGTAACAGCAGTCCGGGATGTGCATAATTTTTTCGTGAATCATGGGTTTCGTGCGCCAAGAAAGCCCACAGGAGAAACCTATTATCATATCTATCTTATTTCCGGACTTGCGGGATATGCAGGGGCTACAGTTAAACAGGATGTTACTGCTAATACTGCGGCGAGTTATATCGAATTGAAGTTTGATTTGGGTGAACAGTACGGCACTGTAACAAATCAAGTCACAAATGTCTTTAAAAGTACCCTGGCCCATGAAATCTTTCATGCGATATCTTATACCTACAGAGATTCGATGCCCTCCTGGTTTAGCGAATCGTTTGCGACATGGGCAGGCCTGCGGTATGCGGCAGACGGGAGTGTGGCAGACGGGTATGTCAGCCAGTATTTGCCGGATACATCCGTATCACCGCATGATATGGAAAAGGATAGTTTGATGCAGTATGGTTTCTGTGTGTTTCCGTTGACACTGGATATGTACAATGGAGGGATATCGACGATACGGAAGATTATAGAAGCAACGGAAAATACATCAAATGGATATACTGCAATCCAGAAAGGGATAGAGGCTGCAAATCAGTCGTATACGATGGCAGGGGAAGCATTTAATCACTGCTCCCTGCATATCAGTAAGCCGACGGTATTTTATACGATGGCTACTTCTGGCTGGGGCGAGGCATCCTGTGTCACCCGCTCTGACACGGAAAGTTATACTGTAACAGGGGATGCCTTTACGAGTTCACGACATGGGTATGGACAAATCTCATCGGTATCAAAAACGCTTTCTATCTCGGTGAGAAGAAACGCAGGTGTTCTGGGGACAGGATTAGTGCGGATAAAGCAGGATGGGACGACAGAGGTAGTTGCGCCTGCTTCATCAACGAATAGCTTAGTAACCTATGTGATTCATAATTATGGAACTACTTATAGAAAGGTTATTTTTTCTCTGGTGAACGGCTCTACCAGCGCAGATAATCTGAATTGTACGGTATCGTCCACGGTGAATTAAAAGGGAGGGATTTTATGAAACGCATCTGTTTTCTTACCATGCTTTTCTTTAGCGCGATGCTATGCGGCTGCAAGGGCTACGAGCCGAAGATGACAAGCGAAATGGCAATCCGGGCTGTGTTGGAGGAGGGGCAGCAGTATCTCGTGGAAGCGTTTGATGAATGGCAGTCCTGGAGTACCTGTACGGCAGAGTTTCAAATCGTAGAGTTGGAGACGATACTGGACAAAAAGTATGACGGGATGGAGTACATATGGCACGTGATAGTTCAGAATGACGAGGGAACCCGGTCGGTACATTTTGTCGTGAAGGATGGGAATCAAAAAGTGATTGGCGGATGGGACAGCGCGGATGCAGTTGCAAATTATAAGGAAGAGCCGGAAGAAGAATATAAGTATAAGGCGGAAGATGTGATAATACGAGCAATTTTGTACAGAAACAGAAGTATAGAAATTGGAAAAACTATATCTGTAAGTAAGCATATTTATGTATACCTGGATAATTTCGGCTTATGGGATGTCCGCAATCTTGAAAATTTGTTGTATGAGGATAATACACGGGATGATATTGTGCCTCTGGGACAACAGGCCTGGAGGATTATCTTTTGTGAACATGAGGGCGGACATGAAGCCTGGGATGTAGATGACCCGGTGGTAGTAGGGGCAGAAAGCGGCGAGGTATATGGATATTCTTATTATGGATGCAGATTGCCTAACGGCAGCGGAGGTGGAAAGCAGTGAGGTATATGAGGCAGGATGAAAGAGGGTCAGGGTATCCTTTTGTTTCTGGCTATGTGCATACAGGTAGGAGATAATATTCCTATAGGATATGGAGAGGAAATGGGTACAGATAATCTGGATGATACGGTATCGTCCACAGTGAATTAAAAGGGAGGGACTTTATGAAACGCATCTGTTTTCTTACCATGCTTTTCTTTATCACAATGCTATGCGGCTGCAAGGGCTACGAGCCGAAGATGACAAGTGAAATGGCAATCGAGGCTGTCTTAGAGGAGGGGCAGCAGTATCTCGTGGAAGCGTTTGATGAATGGAAATCCTGGAGTACCCGTACGGCAGAGTTTCAGGCAGTGGAGTTGATGACGCTGATCGATAAGGAGTGCGACGGGATGAAGTATATATGGCATGTGATATTTCAGAATGATGAGGGAACCCGGTCGGTGCATTTTGTCGTGAAGGATGAGAATCAAGAGGTACTTAGCGGGTGGGATAGTGTGGATGCGACTGTAGATTATAAGGAAGAGCCAAAAGAAGAATATGGGTACACGGCGGAAGATGTGATTATACGGGCAATTTTATATTTCAATAACGATACTATATATAAAAGCAAGCATATTTATGTGTACCTGGATTATTACAGCTGGTGGGATGCCAGGAACCTTTACGACCGGCGGTGGTGGGATGCCAGCTTAAGCAGCATAAGTCAGGATATTATCCCTTTGGGAAAACAGGCATGGCGGGTTATCTTTTGTGAACACGAAGGTGAACATCAGCCGGTTTGGGATGTAGATTACCCGGTGGTTGTGGGAGCGGACAGCGGAGTCATATATGGGGAGAATCGTATGGTTTCAGGGACTTCTATAAGAAAATAGAAAGGCAGTACCGGAGGAAATTTTCATCTCCCCCTTGTCATTCTGGTTTCCCTCTGTTACAATACCTGATAGACGGGAGTTACGGAAAGGAAAAAGGTTTATGAGAGCAATATTATTTGAAATCGGGCCGTTTACGGTATACAGCTACGGGCTTATGCTTGCGGTCGGGGTGATTGCAGCAGTGTTTGTGGCAGAGCGGAGGGCAAAGAAGCTTGGTCTGGACCCGGAGCGGATACTTTCCCTTGGAATATGGTGTGCGGTCGGCGGCTTTTTAGGCGCAAAGCTTCTATATCTCATTACGGAATGGAAGACGCTCTTGAGCGGGGGGATGACATTCCGGGATGTTATGTATGGTTTTGTAGTATACGGCGGTATTATTGGCGGCATTTTTTCAGGCTACCTTTATACCAGGGTAAAGAAGCTTGGCTTTTTAAAGTATTTTGACCTTGTCATGCCGTCGATTGCCTTAGCACAGGGCTTCGGGCGTATCGGTTGCTTTCTTGCCGGGTGCTGCTACGGGAAAGAGACGGATGCTTGGTACGGGATGGAATTTAACCATTCTGTATATACGTCGATGCATGGGGTAAAGGTGATACCGACACAGTTAATTATGAGCGCGGCAAATTTCCTGCACTTTTTTCTGCTGATTTTCCTTGCAAAGCGGGTAAAAAAGGACGGTGTGATTGCCGGGTGCTATCTTATGTTTTACAGTATTGGAAGATTTTTGATTGAGTTTTTGCGGAATGACCCGCGCGGAGCGGTTGGCGTATTGTCCACGTCCCAGTTTATTTCCCTTTTCATCTTTGTGGCGGGCGCGGCAATCGTTCTGGCAGCCGGACTGCGCAAGGGCATCAGGGCAAAGAAAAAGGCAGCATAGTTCTATATCGCATAGTGTAAAAATTGGCATAATAAAAGTAGCACAATAAAAAAATGCGGGAGCTTGGGAGAGACAGAGTACGGAGGCATAAGACATGGTAGTCAGCAATGTAAAGGTGTATGGAATGGAGAGTGCGGTGCGGGGAAGCAAGTTTCCGATGGCAACGGAGGTAGAAAAGCTGAACGGCGAGGTAGTGCCGCGCACCTATCAGCTGGCGGCCTGTGAGAGAGGAAGCGGGCATGACCAGTTTATGACGGGGATTATTGTACAGTTTGATCTGACGTTTACTGTAAAGGCATGGACCGAGGCAGAGCGGTATCATTTTCTGGACTTTATTTCCAGCCAGTCCACGATGCACCGGATTGCAAAATTTGATTTAGACCATCAGTACAGCGAATATACGGACAAGCGTATGATTGCCATTATGAATGAGCTAAAGGACAGGTATAATGAGACACAGGACCCGGAAGACTATCTGCGGCTGTTGTATTCCAATCCCTGCGGCTTTAAGCTGACGGCTGCCATGACTACGAATTACCGTCAGTTAAAAACGATTTACGCCCAGCGTAAGAACCACAGACTTCCGGAATGGCGGGAGTTCTGTGCATGGATTGAAACGCTGCCGTATGCGGAGTTTATTACCGGAGCGCAAAAGGAGTCAGAGGAGACTGCCTAGCAGCTGCCGACAGAGGATGGTGAGAAGTTCGGGGCTTTCAAGAAGCTCATTGGTCAGGGGCGTATAGGCAAATTTGCTTTTATAGTCCGGGAAAAAGCACGGAAGAGAAGCAGGAGTGTTTTCTGCTTCTTTTTTTGTCTCTGCTTTTTTCCCGGAAGCGGGACGGAGAGCAAGAGGAAGAAACGCGCCGTTTTTTTTCGTATAACAGGTGGCAGCGGTCGCTTTCTTACGGTATTCCTTTTCTACAAAGGAGGCGACGCTTTTGTGCATGGCACAGTCCTCAAGCGGCAGATAGTAGTAGTCTGCCGGGTCAGGATAGAAGTATTTCAGCTCTGCTTCGTATACGGGCAGGAGGAAGGATACCGTGCCCTGTTCTGCCGAAAAGAGGAGCCGGAGCCCGGACGTTTCCCAGGGAAAGGAAAGGGCAAAGTCCTTCGGAATAGAGAAAGGAAGGGAATAGGAGCAGGAAAACTGCACTGGAGAGTCCTGCGTTGCAGAATCAGGAGGGAAATGGGGCTTTTTGCAGCCGGATGCCGGGGGAAGCGAAAGGAGCTGCTCTGCTTTGAAAAAAGCAGGAAGGTGAAGCAGAAAAAACAGCACGGTAAGAGACGGAAGATTTTTAACGTCTTCCGCATTATGTAGCAGCAAAACCTGGGTAAGCGCATGTTCTTCAGCCTGCATTTTATTGTTTGTCATAGTATTCAGACGGTAAAGACCAAGAAACTTTGCATAAACGGCAATCAGGTCTTCGCCGGAAAATACGTCGGTACGGGAAAAGCCAAAGAAGCGTTCCATCGTTTTCAGTTTCAAATCCGGCAGGGAAAACCATGATTTCATGCTCCGTGCCGTCCGGTAAAGGTCGAGGCTCTCTAGCTGTGTAAGCGGACTCGTAAGGCGGTGCCTTACAGCTTTCTTTTCAAGGAAGGGTAAATCAAAGCTGGTGCCGTTATAGTGGAGGAGCAGGTCAAAGTCCTTGGCCTTTTCAAAGAAAAGCCGCAGAAGCTCCTTTTCCTCGGAAGGCTCCGTGCAGAGCCACTGGGTCAGTACAAGCCTGTCCTCTTCCTGGCAGGCACAGCCAATCAGATAGACATAAGAGGTCTGCGCCGAAAGTCCGGTAGTTTCGATATCAAAGTAAATTGCGCGTTTTCCGGCATAGGGCTCCGGGAAAAACGGCATAAATTCCGGGGAAAAGGGAGTTACTGCAGTAATCATGCAAGACCTTCTTTCAGTAAATGGAATCTTTGGTACTAAGCTTTTTCTATTCCAGTGTAGCATATTCCGGGGAATTTGAAAAGCCGGAATATACCTGACTTCCGGAATATACCCGACTTTCCGCACTTTTTGAGCAGTCCGGCTACCTCCCGACGGCTGTGTACTGCCCTGATTTTGCATTTGTTCGAAGGACCGCGGTTTTAGCGGAGCCGGAATCGCTTTTTAGAGCTGGTTAGGCGCGAGGACGCCACCGAGCGGCTTAACAGCTCTTAAAAGAAGTCCGAAGGAGTGTTGCGCATGCAAAATCAGGGCAGTACACAGCCGTCGGGAGGAGATATGGCGTACAAAATGCGGAAACTTACAGAAAACTTTTTGGAACTATTTGCACGTAGGAAGAATTGTGTTATACTATATAAGATAGAGTTTGTCCCAAAGGAGGTGCGGCGCATGAAGCGGAACCGGTGCAAATACTGTTTTTGTATGTTCCAGAGTCCGGATACCCGTATGGTATGCGATGATTGCAAAAAGCTTGACGAGACGCTGTTTGACAGTGTCGAAGCATATTTGAAGAAGTATCCCAACAGCAATGCGCTTCAGATATCCGAGGGACTTGAAATCCCGCTATATGTTGTCCTGCGGTTTATTGATGAAGGAAGGCTGCAGTTTTCTGGAGGAAGGTTTGAGAAGCTTAAGTAGGGCAGGACATCCGCAGGATGAGTGGAATACAAAGAGGTGACTGGTGTGATTGCATATATCAAAGGAGTGTTTACGGAGGCAGAGGCAAATGCAGTCGTGATAGAGACTGCGGGCGGCGTGGCATATGAGATTTTTGTGATGCCTGCCGATTTGGAGAAGCTTCCCGGACGCGGAGAGGAACTGAAATTATATACCTATCTGCAGGTAAAGGAGGACGGAGTCGCTTTGTTCGGCTTCCTTTCAAAAACAGACCTGACGGTGTTTAAGCTGCTGCTGACCGTCAGCGGCATCGGACCGAAGTCAGGGCTTGGGATTCTTTCCTCCGTTGGTGTGCCGGACCTTAAGCTTGCAGTGCTGACCGAAGATGCCGACCGGATTGCGGCGGCGCCTGGTATCGGGAAGAAGACTGCAGGACGTTTGATTATTGAGCTAAAGGATAGGCTTGCCGCGCTGACGGAGGACGTTATAGGCGAATTTTCTGCGGAGCCAGAGGGGGAAAATACGTTTGCACCGGCAGAAAAGGAGCTTCGTGAAAACGCCGTGCAGGTGCTGGTCGCTTTAGGATATGCACAAAAGGAAGCGGTAAAGGCAGTAAAGAAAGTAACAATTACCGAAGAGATGACAGAGGATGATGTGGTGCGTTTCAGCCTTAGGGAGCTGGGCTGAGCCGCTTGAAACAAAAACGGAAGGTTGCAGGCTATGGCAAGACGGATTATTACAACAGAAGCGCTGGGAGATGAAAAGAAGAGCGAGGTAAGCCTCCGGCCGCAGCTGTTACAGGATTATATCGGACAGGCAAAACTGAAAGAGACATTAAAGATTTATATTGAGGCGGCAAAGGCAAGGAAAGAGACGTTAGACCATGTTCTGTTTTTCGGACCGCCGGGGCTTGGTAAGACGACGCTTGCCGGGATTATTGCAAATGAAATGGGCGTAAATTTAAGGACGACGGCGGGACCTGCGATTGAAAAGCCCGGAGACATGGCGTCAATTTTATATAAGTTAAATGAAGGCGACGTATTGTTCATTGACGAAATTCACCGGATTCCGAGGCAGGTAGAGGAGTTTTTGTATTCTGCCATGGAAGACTATATGATGGATGTATTAATCGGACAGGGCGCCAGTGCGGTTTCTAAGCACTTTTCCCTGCCGCACTTTACGCTGGTAGGCGCTACGACGAGGGCAGGGATGCTGACTGCGCCGCTTCGTGACCGTTTCGGGGTAGTCGCCCGGCTGGAGTTTTATTCCGATGAAGAGTTAAAGCAGATTTTGCTGCGTTCTGCGGTAGTATTAAAGGTAGGACTTGAGGAGCAGGGCGCATTAGAGATTGCAAAGCGTTCCCGTGGAACTCCCCGGGTTGCCAACCGTTTTTTAAAGCGGGTGCGCGACTATGCACAGGTGGTAGGGGACGGGGTAATTACAAAGGAAATTGCGAACCGGGCGCTTAATTTATTTGAGGTAGACCAGTACGGACTGGATGAAGGGGACAGGCGGGTGCTGTTAGCCATGATAGAAAAGTTCCGCGGCGGTCCGGTCGGGTTAGAAGCGGTTGCGGTGACGGTCGGAGAGGATTCCGGTACATTAGAGGAAGTGTATGAGCCTTTTTTGGTAATGAATGGCTTTGTAGCGAGAACACCACGCGGGAGAGTTGTATTGCCAAAGGCATACCGGCATCTCGGACTGCCGGAGCCGGAGGCCTGTACAGCAGAATAGGAGGAAGCGGATGAACAAAAAGAACGGAATCGAAGTAATCATTAACGGAAAAAGAGTGACGCTGAGCGGCTATGAGAGCGAAGAGTATCTGCAGCGGGTTGCCTCTTATCTGAACGCAAAATATACCGAGTTAAAGCAGATAGATTCTTACCGGATGTTAGATACGGAAATGAAAAGCATGTACTTGCAGCTGAATCTTGCTGACGACTATTTTAAGCTGAAGAAGCAGATGGAGGAGGCAAGCGGGGACGCGGATGCAAAAAGCGGTGAGATTTTTGATTTAAAGCATGAGGTGATTACCGCCCAGACAAAGCTGGAGGCCGCACAGAGGGAAATTGAGGAGCTGAAGAAGGAGAATCTGGAGGCTCAGAAAAGGATTATTCGTTTGGAAACGGAGTTAGAAGGATATCATGGAAAAGCCTGAAATTCTTGCCCCGGCCGGCAGTATGGAAGCCTTAAAGGCGGCGCTTTCGGCGGGAGCGGATGCCGTATATATCGGGGGAAGCGCATTTGGGGCGCGCGCATATGCAAAGAACCCGGATGCGGAAGAACTGTCAGAAGCAATTGAATATGTGCATTTGCGGGGGAAACGGCTGTATCTGACCGTAAATACGCTGCTCAAGGAGCGGGAATTCGGGGCGTTGTACCGGTTTCTGGCTCCTTATTATGCGCAGGGGCTGGATGCGACAATCGTACAGGATGTCGGGGTAATCCGCTTTCTGGCAAAGGAGTTTCCGGCGCTTTCCCTGCATGCCAGTACCCAGATGACGTTCACTGGGGCGAAAGGGCTTGCCGTGTTGGAAGGGTATCCGGTAACACGTCTGGTTCCTGCGAGAGAGCTGTCGCTGGAGGAGATTCGGGAAACCTGTGCCACGTGCGGCAGGGAAGTCGAAGTTTTTGTACACGGGGCGCTTTGCTACTGTTATTCCGGACAATGCCTGATGAGCAGCCTGCTCGGGGGAAGAAGCGGAAATCGGGGACGCTGTGCCCAGCCTTGCCGGATGGAGTATGAAAGTGCGGAGAAAGGGAAAAAGTATTGGCTCAGTCCTAAGGATTTGTGCGGGCTGGCGCTTTTGCCGGAACTGATCCGGACCGGGGCGGCTTCGTTTAAAATCGAGGGAAGGATGAAGCGTCCGGAATATGTGGCGGCGGTAACCGCAGCGTACCGGAAGTATACGGATTTGTATGTCAGTCTTGGTGAAAAGGGATATCAGACTTATTTGAAAGAGCATCCGCAGCTTTTGGAGGAGGAAGCAGTCCGGCTGGCTGATGTATATAACCGCGGCGGTTTTTCCTCCGGTTGCTTTATTTGTCACAACAGCGCGGGAATTATGTCAGTGAACCGGCCGGGACATTTCGGCGTGCCGGTCGGAGAGGTGGTTTCGGGCGGCAGAGGTACAGCAGAGATCCGTATACAAAGAGAGGTCAATGCGCAGGATGTACTGGAGTTCCGCAGGGATAAAGCGAAAGAAAGCGGGACGCCCGGTTATTACGAGTATACGGTGGGAAGCGGCGCGCCAGCCGGTACGAAGCTTGTGGCAAGACTGCCGCAAAGGCTTTCGGCGGAGGCCGGGGATAAAGTGTACCGGGTAAGGAACAATGCGCTGTTAAAGCGTCTGGAGGAGACGTATCTGGAACGGGAAAAAAAGCAGCCGGTAAACGGCGTTTTTTATGCTAAGGCGGGGGAGGTCTGTACCCTGCGGCTGTCGACAAGGTGCGAAGGGGAGCTTCCTCCTATTGCATTTCCGGAAAGGAAGGCTTTGGAGGTTTCTGTCTGCCAGGAGGGCTTTGTCTGTGAGAGGGCCGGAAAGCTTCCGGCAACGGAGGTCTCGGTAAGGAAGCAGCTTAGTAAAACCGGGAACGGACCGTTTTTCTTTGAACATCTGGAAATTTGTCTTGCAGATGATGTGTTTTTGCCGAATGGTCTTTTGAACGAGCTTAGGAGAACGGCACTGGAAACGCTTGCAAAGGCAGTACAGGCGCAGTATGCGCGGAAGCTTCCGGATCAGTTTTGTACAGAGAGGGCGTATCCTCCGGGAACAGAGGACAGGAAGGCAGCGGAAGGATTTCCAGAAGATAAGCCTTTTCTGGATTGTGTCGTAAGCAACAGGGCGCAAGCGGGGGCAGCGGTGCGGGAGGAATATGTCCGCCGGGTTTATCTGGATTTTGATTTGCGGAGCAAAGAGGAAGAAAAGGCATTTTATGCCGCTGCAGAAGAGCTTCGTGCGTCCGGAAAAGAAGTCTGGGCTGTGCTGCCGCGGATTTGCAGGAAGGAGACGCTTCTGCGGATGTCCGGGGAACTTCCGGCGTTACAAAGGAGCTTTGACGGCTATCTGGTCCGCAATTATGAAGCGTTGTCGTTTTTGATGGAGTCTGAGTCTCACTGGCAGGAGCGGTTCTGTCTGGATTATACGATGTATGTAATGAACCGGGAGGCGAAGGCGTTTTACCGGGAACTGTCCGGAAAGTCCGCAGGTGTGTATACCGCTCCAGTGGAGCTTTCGGCAAGAGAGCTTTCCGAGCTGTCCGTTTCCGATATGACGATGGTCGTGTACGGCAGGCTTCCTTTTATGGTTTCCGCCCATTGTGTCAGAAAAACAATGGGGCTTTGCCAGGGGAAAGAAGCCAAAGAGCGGGAGCCTGTTGTTCTGAAAGACCGGCAGGGAAAGCGCCTGCTGGTGAAACAGTATTGTATGGATTGCTATAATGTAGTGTATAATCCTGAGTGTCTATCACTTTTTGGAGAGGAAGAGGAAATTGCTTCCCTGAAACCGTGGGCGCTGCGTGCGGATTTTACCTTTGAGACGCCGGAGGAGGTAGCGCGGATTCTGCAGATTGCTGCCGGAAGGGCTCCTGCGCTGTGCAAGGAGGGATATACCAAAGGACATTTCAGGAGAGGAGTAGAGTAAATCGATGCAGACGGCATTTCTTGCTTTGGTGAATTATATTTTAACGGCATTACTGCTTGCCTATAATGTGCAGGCGTTTTTTGCCGTGCGGAAAAAAACGGAGACGCGCAGCAGGACGGTCCGCGTTGTCATGCGGCTGGAGGCAGCGCTTATCTTTGCGCTGTGTTTCCTGGTATTGTATCTGCGGAGCGGCTCTAAGAATTATCTTTACTTTTTCCTTATCCAGCTGGCGGCGTACAGCGTAATTACGTTTGTATATAAAAAGCTGTATCCGCGGATGTCAGAGCTTTTATTTGACAATATGCTGCTGCTTCTTTGTATTGGCTCCGTGCTGCTTGCAAGGCTTGATTTTAACGGTGCAGTGCGGCAGTTTGTGATTGTCGCGGCAGCGCTGTTAGCAGCACTCTTTATTCCTGGCTTTATCCGTGCCATGCATCGTATTGAACGTTACGGTTATCTTTATCTCGGAATCGGCATTGTGGTGCTTCTTCTGGTATTTTTCTTTGCCGGGGAGCGGTTAGGCGCGCGAATCTGGGTGAAGCTTTTTGGTGTGGCAATGCAGCCCTTTGAGTTTGTAAAGATTTCGTTTATTTTTGGTTGCGCGGCAGTGCTTTTGCGGGCTAAATCGTGGCGTGGCTTTCTTGCCGGGACGTTTTTGGCAGGAGTGCATATTCTTGTTATGGCAGCATCAAAGGATTTAGGCGGAGCTCTTTTGTTTGCTGTAGTGTTCTGGATATTGCTTTATAGCGTAAGCGGGAAAAAGCGGTGGATTTTCGGTGGTATTGCGGCAGCTGCGGCAGCGGGTGCGGCGGCGTACCATTTCTTTTACCATGTACAGGTACGGGTACTTGCATGGAAGGATCCGTTTGCGGTAGTGGATAACGAAGGATACCAGCTGGCGCAGTCCCTGTTCGCCATTGGAACCGGCGAATTTTTCGGAATCGGGCTGCTAGAGGGAGCGCCGGAGCAGATACCGGTCGTGACGACGGATTATATCTTTTCCGCTGTCTGCGAAGAGCTGGGGGCCCTTTTTGCGCTGGGGCTTCTGGGAATCTATATCAATTGTATTCTGTTGCTGCTCCGTATGATAGAAAAGTTTACTGAGGATTATTACCGGCTGGTATTTACCGGCTTTGTTACGCTGTTTACAACACAGGTGCTTTTGAATGTCGGCGGCGTCACCAGAATGTTTCCGTCAACCGGCGTGCCGCTTCCTTTTGTCAGTGCGGGCGGAAGCTCCGCGGCAAGTATGGTGCTTATGTTTATGTTGATACAGGGAATGCAGGACAGGAACGGTGAGCATAAGGCGCTGCGCGCATATAAGGATGCTTTTGTTCCCGGCGTGCTGTCCGGGCAGGCAAGACGCGCTATCCGGCATTGCTCTGCGGCATTTCTGGTGCTTATGTTTTCAGTAGCGGCTTATTTTACAGTGTTTATCTGTACCGAAGCGCGTACTGTGATTTTTAATTCCTATAACAGACGCCAGACAAAGCTGGAGGAACAAAATGCGAGGGGAACGATTTTTGACGCCGATGGAAATCCGTTGGCATTTACCATGTTTCTGGATGGCGTGGAGCTGCGGAAATATCCGTACCAGAGCCTGTATGCCCATGTGGTCGGGCAGGTGCAGAACGGCTCGAGCGGCTTGGAGGCGGTAAAGGAAATCGACCTTTTGTCCTCTTCGGCAAACGAGCTGATGAAGCTGGTGTACCGGATGAAGGATGCGCAGATTCCAGGAAATAATCTGTTTACAACCTTGCAGACGGACCTTCAGAAGCAGGTGTATCATGCACTGGATGGCAGAAACGGAGCTGCCTGTGTGATTGATTTACAGAAGGGCGGGCTGTTAGCGTCAGTGTCCT
This sequence comes from uncultured Lachnospiraceae bacterium, assembly GCA_910577175.1. Classification (GTDB taxonomy): domain Bacteria; phylum Bacillota; class Clostridia; order Lachnospirales; family Lachnospiraceae; genus SIG307. The sequence goes on from CAJTLU010000002.1 coordinate 191,555, forward strand.
TACCGGATTTTGAACCGGAGCATGCGGCGGATTATGACGGAATGGAAAACGCGCCGTTTTTCAATCGTGCATTTTACGGGAAGTATCCGGTGCATGAAGCAACTGCAGTCTTCCGGATGGCATCAAAAGTCTATGGAGGAAAGCTTCCTACGCCGTTCGGGGAGCATATTACGGCAGAAGAAGGAGGACTTACGCCGTTTGCGGCAGCGCTGTTTGCAGGAGCCTGTGCCTCGGGAGGGGAATACAAAACGCCGCATGTAACGGAAAAGCTGGCAGATGCGGGAGGCAAGGTCATTTACCGGACGGAAACAGAGCGGTACCGCCTGTTGGAGGAGGAAGCTGCCATGCAGTATTTCAACAGCTTTGTCGTAAAAGAAACGGCGGACGGAATTTCTTACCGTTATACGGAAACCTGTGTGCCGTCAGGAAGACCTGGAAAGTATCACAGGATGGCAATGGTATTGGTTCCGGCAGAGCATCCGGTTGTTGCAGCAGGTGTGTGTCTCGAATACGTCAGCCGGACAGAGGGAGACGAGCTGACGGAGATTGCAGGGCAGATAGCGGACTACTTTGCCGCGCAATAGGGCATGGCATACCGGAAAACTGGAAAAATAAGAAACATTCGTCGGAGTAGTTGCAAAATAGCCTGAAGTGATGTATACTATAGGTAGTTATTGAAGGCACACCAGCAGGAGGTATTGCAATGGTAGAAGCAACCAGCTGCGGCGGTGTAGTTATATTCAGAGGGAAGATTTTACTACTGTACAAGAATTATAAGAACAAGTACGAAGGGTGGGTGTTGCCGAAAGGCACCGTAGAAGAAGGCGAAGAGTTTAAGGATACGGCTGTGCGCGAGGTCCGGGAGGAAACCGGCGTGGAGGCCCAGATTATCAAGTATGTCGGGAAGAGCCAGTATACCTTTAACACACCGCAGAATACGGTATTAAAAGATGTGCATTGGTATTTGATGATGTCTGACAGCTATTATAGCAAGCCGCAGCGCGAAGAATATTTCATGGACTCCGGTTATTATAAGTTTCACGAAGCGTACCATATGCTGAAATTTGCGAATGAAAAGCAGATTTTGGACCAGGCATATAACGAGTATGTGGATTTAAAGAAAAGTAATCTCTGGGGCAGCAAAAAGTATTTTTAGTGAGAAGAGGACGTCCTTAAGGGTCTGAACGGATCCGGGGGGCGTTCTTTTTTTGCTTCACAGATGATACATATTGCTAAAAAATCCCGTTCCTAATCTTGTTATGAATTGTTAAAATATTTATATTAAAAGAACTTGATAAAACGAAAAAACATGGTAAACTAAAGAAGAAAGAAAATAGAAGAAATTAATTTTCTTAAAAATTTACGAAGGGAGAAAAGAAAATGGCGGCGTTCCGATGGTTTTTAAGTTATTTGAAAAAGTACCGGTGGCTGATGTTTTCCGGTACAGTGCTGGTGCTGTTCAGCGCGGTACTGCTTTTGATTAATCCGAAGATATCCGGTGTCATTGTGGATGACGTAATTAAGAAAGCGCAGTATGAGAGGCTTCCCAAGCTTCTGGTGGTTATGATTGTAGTGTCGTTGCTGCGCTCGGCCTGCCGGTATCTTTATCTTTTGGAATTTGAGGTGGCGTCACAGGGAATGCTGTATACCCTGCGTGATGTCGTATTCCGGAAGATGTTAAAAGAGGATTTCAACTTTTTTAACCGGAACCGGACCGGCGACTTGATGTCACGTCAGACCGGCGATATGGATGCGATACGTCATTTTGTGGCGTGGGTTATTTATCAGGTAATCGAAAATATCTGTATGTTTTTGTTTGCCTTAGTTATGATTATTATTGTATGTCCGCAGCTTGCAGCGGCAATGCTGGTTCTGCTTCCTCTGACGGCGCTGGTGGCTTACTTCCAGTCGAAGGCAATCCACCCGGCATTTACAAGGGCGCGGCAGTGCTTTTCCAGCTTAAATACGTTTGCGCAGGAAAATATCAGCGGAAACAGGGTGGTAAAGGCGTTTGCGAAGGAGGACTTTGAACGGCAGAAGTTTATGAAGGAGAACGACGCCTACCGTGACGCGCAGGTAAATTCGTCTTATATCTGGATGAAGTTTGTACCGCTCTTTCACATTATGAGTAATATGATGACAATCGTGCTGATGCTGGTCGGCGGGGCTATGGTCATCGGAGGCTCCATGAGCCTCGGCGATATGGTAACGGTAAACGGGTATCTCTGGATGTTAAACAGTCCTCTTGGAATGGCAGGCTGGCTGATTAACGACATACAGCGGTTTAACACCTCGCTTGAAAAAATCTATGCTACATATTCGGAGGAGCCGGATGTAAAGCCGCCGGCGCTTCCACAGAAGCCGGATTTTGTACGGGGCGAGGTAGAGTTCCGGCATGTAGATTACTTTGCGTTTGACGAAATCATTCTGCGCGACATCAGCTTTAAGGTAAAGCCGGGGCAGACGGTGGGCATCATCGGGGCTACCGGCGCAGGAAAGTCCACGCTCGTGAATCTCATCTGCCGTTTTTATGATGTGACAAACGGGAAGGTGCTCGTGGACGGGGTGGATGTCCGCGAGATGGATTTCTATTCATTGCGCGGAAATATCGGCATTGCAATGCAGGATGTCTTTCTCTTTTCGGATACCATTGAAGGGAATATTGCCTATGCTAATCCGGAGGTTTCTTTTGAACGGGTAAAGGAAGTGGCGGAAATTGCAAATGCGGATGAGTTTATTTCAAAGATGCCGGAGGGGTATGACACCATCGTAGGAGAGCGCGGCATCGGGCTTTCCGGCGGGCAGAAGCAGCGTATTTCGCTGGCGCGTGCCCTGCTTAAGGAGCCGGCAATCGTAATTCTTGATGATACTACGTCTGCGGTCGATATGGAAACGGAAGAGCAGATTCAGAAGGCGCTTTCCAATATCGCCGGAAAGAAGACCGTGTTTATCATTGCACACCGGATTTCCTCGATTATGAAGGCGGACCTGATTCTGGTGCTGGATAACGGAAGAATTGTGGAGGAGGGAACGCACGAAACGCTGCTTGCGAAGAACGGCTACTATGCAACCGTATTCCATCACCAGTACGGAGAGTTTGAAACCTTCAAGGAAATCCGCAGGAAGAAAGGACAGGAGGTGTAGGAAATGGCAAGAAATAAGTATGATGTAGACGAATCCCTGGAATCCCAGTTTAATTTCGCGCAGCTAAAAAGGCTTTTTTCCTACGTAGGACCGTATCGCGGCACGCTTGTTTTTGTAATTATCATTATGCTGCTCTCTAGTGCGCTCGGCATGCTTCTGCCGAAGTTTATGACAAAGGTGCTGGATGAGTATATTCCGAATGAGGATATGCACGGGATTATTATGATTTCCTGTATCACGCTTGCCATTGTCGTGTTTAACGCCCTGATGATGGCAGTAAAGATTAAGCTGATGAGCGAGGTAGGGCAGGGAATCATCCACAGACTGCGTACCGATTTGTTTGACCAGCTGCAACGTCTGCCGTTTTCGTATTATGACAGCAGACCACACGGAAAAATCCAGGTACGTCTTGTAAACTATGTAAATAACCTCAGCGATTTGCTCAGTAACGGTCTGGTCAATACCGTGACGGATTTGTGCAGCCTGATTTTTATTGTCTGCTTTATGCTGTCGATGAATGTAAAGCTGACCCTGTACTGCCTCCTCGGTCTTCCGGTTTTGTATACGCTTGTATTTGTTATTAAGCGTAAACAGAGGAAAGCATGGCAGCTGCAGAGCAATAAGCAGTCGAACTTAAACGCTTTTATTGCGGAAAGCATTAACGGCGTGCGCGTGACGCAGGCATTTGTCAGAGAGGACCACAATACCGGTATTTTTAACCGTCTTTCGGGAGACTACCGGAAGGCGTGGATGAGGGCGGTACGCTACAATTTCCTGCTTTCTCCGGTCATCGATACGATTTCCATTTTTACGAGTGCGGCGGTTTACTTTATCGGTGTCAGCTGGATTTCCGGCCAGACCGAGGCAATCACCGTCGGTATTCTGGTGGCGTTTTCGAGCTACATCGGCAGGTTCTGGCAGCCGATTAACACGCTGGCTTCGTTCTACAATTCGATGCTGACTGCGATGTCGTATCTGGAGCGTATTTTTGAAACGATTGACGAGCCGGTGAATATCAAGGATGCGCCGGATGCGGGAATTATGCCGCCGATGAAAGGGAAAGTAGAGTTCCGTGACGTGGAGTTTTCCTATGAAGACGGTGTCAAAATCCTTGATAAGATTAACTTTACCGCCTCAGTCGGCGAGACGTTTGCTATTGTCGGCCCGACCGGAGCCGGAAAGACGACGATTGTCAACCTGTTAAGCCGTTTCTACAATGTGGATTCCGGTGCGGTTCTGGTAGATGACATTGATATTTCCAAGGTAACGATTCATTCGCTGCGTACCCAGATGGGCGTGATGATGCAGGACAGCTTTATTTTCTCAGGTACGATTATGGATAATATCCGTTACGGCAATATGGAGGCTACGGATGAGCAGGTCATTGAGGCGGCAAAGGCAGTCTGTGCCCATGACTTTATTATGGCGATGGAAGAAGGCTACCAGACGCCGGTTAATGAGCGGGGAACGAGGCTTTCCCAGGGACAGAGGCAGCTGATTTCCTTTGCACGGGCACTGCTTGCCGACCCGAAGATTCTGATACTGGATGAAGCAACCTCCAGTATCGATACGGAAACCGAGCTGCTGCTGCAGCAGGGGCTGGCAAGACTGTTGGCAGGAAGGACATCGTTCATTATTGCACATCGTCTTTCCACGATAAAGAACGCGGACTGCATTATGTACATCGACCATGGAAGGATTGTCGAGAAGGGCAGCCATGATGAGCTGTTAGAGCAGAGGGGCGAGTATTACAACCTGTATATGTCCCAGTACGCCTTTCTGGAGCAGGAGTAGAGACGGTAAGAGAAGAGCATGTAAAAAGGATAAGGATAACATATTGAATTGTCCCTGCCGGACAGAGCCCGTAAGGTAGTATTTTCAGGCAATGGAAAATAACCTGCGTGGGTTCTGTCCGGCAGTCGTTTCTGTCAGCAGTTGTATGATTATAAGGCTAGGAATCCTGCAATTCGTCCTTGCGGATGATTTTCGTAACATAGAGTAAGAGAAGGTAACAGAGGCAGAACACCCCGCAGATACCGAATAAAAGCATGGCAGAAGGAAGCCCGGTTTCCTTTTGCAGAAAGCGGTACAAACAGACGCAGCATGGCGCCAGTGCAAAGGCAAAAACGGCCGGAAGAACGAGCCATTCGGAAACCGGCGGAAATGCCTTACAGTATTTTATTACGAGATAAGCTTCCCAAAGCGTGCTGATGAGCTGGCTGACCAAAAGACCGAGAAGATATCCGTAGATGCCCGTACGCGGCACAAGGAATACGATAAAGGCGAGCCGTACCAGCAGTCCGGCAACGGTAGTAAAAAAGGTAAGGTGGGGCTTCCCGAAGCCGTTTATCACGCTGCCGAGCGTCGTGGAGAGATAGAGCAGGGGACACAGCGGGGAAAGAATCCGCAGGTACTCTCCGGCAAGGGAGTCGTGAAAGACAGCGTTTCCGATGCCGGCTCCGAAAAATAAGAAAACGGCGGTAGAGAACAGCCCGATAATCATGCTGTATTTGACCGAGGCGCCGACGCATTTTTGCAGCCTTGGCCGGTTTTTTTCATCCAGATTTTCTGAAACCGCAGGAAGCAGAAGAACGGATAAGGCATTTGGAATGGCGGAAGGAAACAAAATAAAGGGGAGCGCCATACCGTTTAAAATGCCGTAAAGGCTTAATGCCTCCGAGACGCTTAAGCCGCTTAACCGGAGCATGGAAGGCACAAAAACGGCTTCCGTGCTATGTAAAATATTGATGACCAAACGATTTAAGGAAAGAGGGACGGAAAGAGAAAGCAGGCGGGAGGTGATAGCCTGCTTCCCGCACTGGGAAAGCGTTTCTGTTTCTCTTTTTTTATGAATAAAGTAAGCGGCGCAGTTAAACAGATTAGAAGCAACCTCTCCGATGACCAGACCGATTACCGCAGCAAGACAGCGTTCCTTTTCGGTGGAATAGGTAGGAAGCGTCACTAAAAACAGGACGACGGCAATGCGCACGACCTGCTCTAAAAGCTGTGTAAATGCCGGAACTGCAGTTTTCTTTTTGCCGTAATAGTAACCGTTAATGCACGCAGTTACGGCACAGAACGGAAAGACTACGGAAAGGACTCTTAATGAATCCGCAGCGCGTTCCTCCATAAGAAAGTAGCGCGCGCAAGGCGTGGCGCCAAAGTACACAAGAAAGGAAAGCAGCAGGGCGATTCCGAAGGAAAGCAGCAGGGCGCGACGCATCAGACAGGAGACAAGGGAAACATTCCCGCGGCTGTTTTCCTCCGCAACCAGCTTTGAAACCGCAGTCTGTATGCCGGAGGCATAGAGCGTATAGCAGATACCATAGACAGGGAAAACAAGCTGGTAAATACCGAGATATTCCGCGCCGAGCGCGTCTGCAAGACAGATACGGTAATAAAATCCGAGAATACGCGTGATAAGACCGGCAAAGGTAAGCAGCAAGGTTCCTTTTAACAATGCATTTTTCAAAGAGCGGCCTCCGGGCGTTTTTTATTAATTTATGACAGTAAAAAAGACGATATGACAGAGGTGTATCGGAATGCAGGCAGTAGAAAGGTAAAGGGAATATCAGATGTGTGCATGGGAAGAAAAAAGGAAATTTCGGTGCCGTTTCGATAAATATCTGTTGAAAATGAAGGGTAAAAATAGAGATTTAAATAAAAAGCAATAATTTTTTGACAAAAAATAGAAAAAGTATTGACAAAATGTGGAAATCAATGTATGATTAATTTTGTTAAGAGTATTGGAAGTAAATAGGAGATTTGATTAGGAGTTGAAATGGTAATAACTATATTAGATAGTGGGTATAGCGGAAATGCATATGAAAAAGTCATTGGTGGAGTGTCAATTGAGGAAAAAGATGGGAAAATATTATATAAAAATGAGTATTTAGATACAAGTGGGCATGGAACTGCAGTGACTGATTTATTACTTTCACAATGTGAGGATGATGTTAAAGTTTATGTGATTCGTATATTGGATGGTGAGGAAAGGTGTAGTTCGGTAGTTTTGTTAAATGCATTTTTGTTTATTTTAGAAAAAGTAGAATGTGATTTGATTCATATTAGCGCAGGAGTGGAGAGCCTTTATGAAATTGTCGAACTTAAGAATGTGATTTCCAAGCTATACGATAAAAAAATATATGTGGTAGCAGCCTATGCAAATAATGGATCAGTATCTTATCCTGCTGCCTTTGATAACGTGGTGGGAATTGATATGGGTAGTAGATATATAAAAAAGAATCAGTATGAGTACGTTGAAGGAAGTATTATTAATTTTCGCACTAGTTCTAACTGCTTTAGAGTCAATTGGAATGGTAGACAAATGATTTTAAATGGCAGTAGTTTTTCTTCAACATTGATTTCTGCTAAAGTGGCACAAATTATTAGTAAATATAAAATAAGAGATATTAGTGTGATTATGGATATGTTAAAAGGAGAAGCTTGTTATGTTCATGAGTATCATTATTTTCCAAGATTAACGTCTGCAGAGGAAATTGTTAGACAAATGAACAAAGCAATAGTAGTTCCTTTTAATAAGGAAATGTTTCAAATTGCAGGGAATGAAGAACTATGTGATTTTGAGGTTGTTGGTTATTACAGTTTTAAATATGATATGAGTATTGGAAAAAAGATTTGCCAAGTATTGAAATACAGCACCAATGAAAAAAAGGTTTGTAGTATTGAAACGATTAATTGGGAGGGTGACTTTGATACTGTTATTTTAGGACATTGTAATGAAATAGAATATACTATACAAAAAGATATTACGGCAGAAATTTTAAATCAAGCCAACCGGCATAATAAAAGGGTATATTCGTTGGCAAATATCACAAAATACATAAAAGATTATCCAGAATGTGCTGTACGAATGGCATTTCCATATGTTGATATTTCTTGTATACCACAAAACAGATTTGGTAAATTACGAAAGACAAGTAAGCCTCTTATAGCAGTTTGTGGTACAAGTTCTAGGCAAGGTAAGTTTCATGTTCAGTTAGAGTTAAGAAGAAGATTTTTGTCTGATGGATATCAAGTATTTCAAATATCATCAGAACCGACAGGGTATTTATTTGGAATGGATTATGTGTATCCTATTGGGTATGAATCAACAGTGTATTTGTCGGAGCAAGATGCAGTATTAACATTGAATGATCAACTGGGAAGGGCTGATAATAGTAATGTAGATTTAATTCTTGTTGGTAGTCAATCAGGAACAATTCCTTTTCAATATAACAATATTAGTCAGCTTACAATACAGCAGACAGAATTTTTGATGGCACTAAATCCAGATGCAGTACACAAGGTTGTCTTAATAGTTGGAGAGATGATGAGTAGGAATAGTAAAAAAATCGGATTAATAAAGTGGAAGCAGTGTATTTTTTTGTTGTGGGAAATTTTAGTAGTATTTCTATTTTATTTTATATTAGGATTAGATTGGGTGAAGAGATATCGTAAATTTGAACTTTTTTTGATTGCAATATTGTCTTTGCCTGTGTGTATTTTAATTCATGAATTTATGCATTTTTTTGTGATAAGATTATTTACAAATGAAAAGCTTTCATTAGGAGTTAAGCGTCAAGGTATTTGGATAAGATATATATATATACATATAGATGTGAAGTTAAAAACATGGAAATGGATATTAGTTAAGTTAGCACCAATTTTTGTGATAACTATTATCCCTACTCTTATAATGTTGTTTACAAATTATCGTAGTATGTTAGCATATTCGTTTGTAATGCTTAATTTTGCTGCGTCATACTATGACATAAGAGATGTTATATGTTTATGCCGGAAAAGTTAATTAAAAGGTTTTAATATTGGTAATATGAATATGAGGAAAGATTATGTGGAAAAAAATTAAAGATATCGTAAAGCTCATTAAGGCAGCTGGAAAATCGGGAATAATAATTTTGTGCTTTTTTTTGTTTAAAACACTTGTAAATCAATTGAAAGATTGTGGGATTACTGTTCTTATTCCTGCGTTAATAATTAATGCATATGAAAATAATCAATATAATAAACTTATATATATAGTGATTTCATTTTTTAGTGTAATATTTTTTCTTTCGTTAATATTAAATAGAATTGAAGACATATGTATGTGTAAGCAATACGCTGATGTTTCTAAAAAAATTACTTCAGAAATATTTAAAAAAATATCAAATTCTGATATAAGTAGATTTGATGATGCTTCATTTTATGAAAAGCATATTCTTAATATAAATAATATTGAAGAAAAAATTTTTGAAGCAATTATAAATGTGGCAATGATGTTAAGCTGTATATTTATATTTTTTCTTAATTTTTCTTTGATTATTGTAGTATCTGGAAAGACATGGCTATTTGTCCTTTTGGCACTAGTGGCAACAATTATATTACAATTTTTGCAAACAAGATTCAATTTGGCTTATCAAAAAAAAGCTTTATCTCTAAATAGAAGGGCAGAAGTTTTAGGGCACTTTTTTATGGATTATGACTATGCTAAAGAGATAAAAAATCCTAAAAGGGCAAAAATGTTATTTGAACAAGTATTACAGGAAAAAGAAATGGCCCTAGAACTATTTTACAAATCAAGGTTGAAATTTATAGGATTTTCTTTTGGAAAACTGTTTGCATCGACATTTTTTCTAAAAGTTATTTTTTTAGCTTATCTTACATTTAGATGTTTATTATATAAAGAGTATTCTTATGCAGGTATTTTGCTTGCATATAATGCATCAATAAATCTATTTGGAGTTCTAAATAATTTTGTAACAATGCTTTCAAAATATGATGATATTGCACTTTATGCTGAGCATTATAATGAAATAATGGTTTATAAGAATGAGATAGTATCTGGGAAAAAAGTATTAGATCATTTTGAAAATTTAGAATTTAGGAATGTTAGTTTTAGATATACTGGAATGGATGAAAATGTTTTGAATGGAGTTACTTTTAAAATAAATCAAGGGCAAAAGGTCGCATTAGTAGGAAGAAATGGAAACGGGAAGTCATCGTTAATTAAGTTGCTTCTTAGATTGTATGAGCCGCAATCTGGGGAGATATTTGTAAATTCTATTAATATAAAAGAATATGATATAGAGAGTTATCGAAATTTTTTTGGTGTTTTATTTCAAGATTCAAGTATGTTTAATGCTACTATAGAAGAAAATATATATTTTGGACATAAAAATGATGTGAAGCTATTTGAAGTATTGAGTAATGTTGGAATTTACGACCGAATTGAAAAACTTGAAAATAAAGAAAAGACAGAGTATGGAGTAGATATATTTGAACATGGTGTTATTTTTTCAGGGGGTGAGCAGCAAAGGTTACTTGTAGCAAGGGCACTGGCTAAAAATGCAGAAATGATAATAATGGATGAACCAACATCTCATATTGATCCTGCTGCTGATATCAGTTTCTCTTCAATGGTGTTTAATAATTTGACAGAGAAAACAGTATTGTATATTACTCATAGATTAATCTCTACAAAAAAAGCTGATTGTATAATTGTATTAAACAATGAAGGGTCAATTGAAAAAGGGAGTCATAGTGAGTTGATGCTGAACAGCGAATTATACAGAAAAATGTATGAAGCTCAAGAAAAAAGTTATACAACAATTACTTGCTAATAGGGAGACGGCCATGAAAGAAATAATTAAAAAAGTAAGACATTGTCATAAGATTTTAACACGGGCAAGAATAAAAGGAAATAATGTAGATACGGGTTTTTTGGTAAAAGATACAATTTTTACTATTTATGTGGAAATAACGGCATTTATTAATTCTGTGGTATTAATTAAATATGTCTTAGACCATGTACAAAGGGGGATTGAATTTAGTAAATGTATTTTTGTCTTTGGAGTGATAATATTATTAAATTTACTTAGTATGATAGCTGAGACATATAGAGATAATGTTATGAGAACTAAACATATTCATCTCCTTGCTAAAGACATTTCTAAAGATTTTTATCTTAAGTTGGAAAAACTTAATTATCAGGAGCAGTTTAATTCAAAAACGAAAGATATTTCAATGTTTGCATATTATAATGCGGCTATGGCATTCTATAATAGTGAAACAATAGTAAGTACTTATATAGGTTATGCAGTTGCATTTATTATTAATTTTGTAACAGTAGTATTATATGGTGGCTTGATGGGGTTGATAATTTTACTATTATTTCTTGCAATTACTATTTGGATACAAAAAATAGTAGTTAAAGTAAATAACATAGAATTTATTTATATGTTAAAGAAAAATAGTTTAAATAGGAGATTTAGATATTACAAAGATTCTATTTTCTTAAATAAGCATTCGAATCAAGTATTAAAAGTTGAATATGCATTTGATTTCTTTTTAAGCAAATATAAGGATATAATAGAGGAACAAAAACAAGAGGATATAAGAAAAAATAAAGAATCCTTTTGGTATAAAGTTCTTAAAAGTCATTTATTCAGTTTATTGTATCATGTTATTTATTTTGTTTGTTTTTCTTATAAATTAATTGTTTTAAAAACTTTGTCCATTGGTAAGTTTTGGGCATGCTATAGAGCTTGTCTAGATGTTTTCGGGAATAATGTAATTAATTACTTTGGTGTGATGCAGCAGGCAACTCAATATATAGAACAAATATATATGTTTTTTGACATCCAAGATGAGGATGATAAAGTGAAAAAAATTGGTATTGATGCTAATTCAAATTTTGAGATAGTGTTTGAAAATGTTGCATTTTCTTATCCCGGAAAAGGAAGAAAGGTTCTAAAAGATATTAATTTAAAAATCAGTAAAGGAGAAAGCATTGTTCTTTTGGGAGAAAATGGAGCTGGAAAGTCCACAGTTCTTCTTCTTCTTTACAGATTATTAAAACCAACAGAAGGTAAAATCTTATTAAATGGAATCGATATTGCTGCATATGATTTAAAACAATATAGGAACTTGTTAAATATTATGTTTCAGGATTTTAAACTATATCCATATTCGTTAGCTAGTAATATTATATTACAGAATATGTATGAAAATGAGAGAGATTTAATAATGGAAAAGGTGAAGGAAGCTTGAGAAATTAAAAATACATAAAAGAGAGATTGCAAATTGTGTTTTAAAGTCAGCTTATGTTAAAACGGATGATTTTTGTTCATTTCGTATAAAGCAGGCTGCAAGAGTTGAAATAGATTATAAGTTTATTTTACAGATTTTAGAAGATTATTATTATGAAAAAACATCTTATGATGATATAATACATGAATACGGGATGAGTATTTGGAATGTAATGATAGATTGTCTCGATTTTCTTATTAAGAAAAATCAATATGAGAAGGAAGATATTGATTTAAGATTATTTAGAATGATATGGGAACATAAGAAAATTATGTGCGATCGAATAAGATTATTAAGCCAATATGTATTTTTTGATGAAAAAATATTGAGAGAATTAATTGAAATAGAACAGCATGCCTATACAGCATTTCAATTAATTTTTAAATACACAATAGATAAAAAGCATTCGTTTGCCTTATTGTTGAAAGTTAAAAAAATTTATGAAGAGTTATTAAGTAAAGAAAAGGAATTATACCCGGAAATAATAAGTATTTATAAGAAGAGGGTAGATTGGCTATAGAAAAAATAAAATTGGTGGAGGACAGAGTAATCAGATGAAGAATCCTTATTTAATTTTAAGTTTAGTTGCTTTTTTATTGGTATTGTATATATGTCTGTATGTATATTACAAGAAAGGAAAGAGAAAAATTATTAATGTTAAATTACAAAAATCCCGAATAGAAATTTTACGGGAATATAAAGAGTATGATGCTGACCATGAAGAAATAAGGTATGGTTATTCGTTCAAAATGAACAATGAAGTTCCTAAATTACTTGAGAAATATAATTTTTCTGAGTATATGAAAGGGATTTCGCCTGAGTCAGATGATTTTGTGTTTCGATTACTTAGTTTCGTCGGTGAGCATTTTCGTCATAACTCAGAGATTTCACTCCCGCATAATCACACGATAGTTGATATTATTGAAGCATATGAACAAAATGGGAAAAAAACAAATTGTCGCGGATTGTCATTGATATTGGCGGAATTATTAAGAATAAATGGAATAAAAGCAAGACATGTGACATGTAAGCCATTTGAAGAGCCGTTTAATGATTGTCATGTGGTTGTTGATTGTATTTTGCCATCCGGGAAAAGAATTATGCTTGACCCTACAATGAGATTATATTTAAAAAATAAGCAAGGCGAATTTATTTCAATTGAGCGCTTTCGAGAAGGGTTAATTGAAGGGGAGCAATTTTTTGAGAACAAAGAAGCATCATATAATGGAGGAAAATTTGACAGAGTATGGTATATGGAATATATGTCGAAGAATTTGTTTCGATTTAGTGTCAGTTTAGATAATGCGGATGTAAGAAGAGAAGATGAACGAAGAGAGGTAGAATTGATTCCAAGAGATTACAAGATTGAAGGTTTTCCAAGATGGAAAGTATTTGTGTATAATCCGTCGTCTTTTTGGAAAATTTGAATGCTTTGCATATTCTGAAAATGAGACATGATTTTTAGCTTCTTTTGGTAAATTTTGTTGTAACAGCTCTATTTTGCCAAACGGGTTATAGATCATGTCTATTTTTTGAAGTTATTTGCGAAACTTTATATGTCATTGAACGCATTCACAGCAGAAAAAGGTCTGTCCACAACATTTCTTTGACGAAAATCAAATAGAAATCCGATATAACTACAAACTATATTTTTCAGGAGGTGAAAGCGTGCAGATTGGCGTATGCGATGACCAGAAGGAAATACGGGAAATGATAGCGGATAAAATAAAGAAGCTCTATCCGGCGGAGACTATCAGAAGCTATCCGTCAGGGCAGGAGGTATTAAATGCCGTACCGCTTCCGGATATCCTGTTTCTTGACATACAGATGCCGGAGCCGGACGGGCTGGAAACGGCACGGATGCTTCGTGAATTAAGCCGTCAGATGATAATTATTTTCGTGACGGTAACGGAGGACTATGTATTCCAGTCATTCGACGTCGGAGCGTTTCATTATCTTGTCAAGCCGTTCGGGGAAGAGAAGTTTGAGGAGGTCCTGCACAATGCGGTCAGGCAGTTTAAGGAACGGCAGGCGGAGCGCGCAGGGATAAAAAAGGAAAAGCCGGGCCTTATGGTAGTTACAAAGGGCCAGCACACTACAATAGCTCTGGAGGACATTGTGTATGCCGAGGTGTTTAACCGGAAGATAATGCTCCACACAATGGATGCGGACATAGAGTATTACGGGAAAATGAAGGAACTGGAGAAAAGGGCAGGGGAGGATTTTTACCGTCCCCACAGGGCGTATCTTATCAATTTCAAGTTTGTCAGGAAATACGATGCGACTACCATTTATCTGAAAAAGGGACAGGCATTTCTGGCAAAGCGGAATTATCAGGATTTTGTCAGATGCTATTTAAGGTTCAACCAGAGAAAGGGAAAGGAATAATGCCAGAGTAGAACCATCCGGAGCAGAAATCTTTGCGTTTACAACGAAAAAGAGCTGTTCTGCGCAGGGGCGGTTTAGTTTACAAAATGCAGAACCGAAAAATGAAATAAGGGTAAGCGGCAGTCTTACCTAAAAATATTGTAAGGATAGGAGGAAAAGAAAATGGCAATGAACGGTATCAGCGGAGTAAACACACAAGCAGGACAGGTGGGAATGAACCAGGCAACGGATTCTTACAGCCGGAATCTTAAGAAGCAGATTGCCGATGCTAAAAAGCAGCTGCAGGAGCTTTCTTCCAACGAGGAGATGGCACCGGAAGAAAAGATAAAGAAGCGGCAGGAACTACAGCAGCGGATTAATGACCTGAATCTGCAGCTGAGGCAGCACCAGATGGAACAGCGCAGGGAGAAGCAGCAGGCAAAGTTACAGGGCAGTGTGGAAGGTGCGGAAATGCAGGCAGACGAAGCATCCGCAGAGAAAGCAAAGCCGGCATTCCGGGCATATACGCCGACAGACATCCGTTTATAGGGAACAGGCAGCCGTCCGCTAACACCGGGCGGCTGTTTTTTTCTCCAGACTTAAAAACCTATGGTTTAATGATACATCTGGATGGAACGCAAGGATTTTGTTCATTGAATTGTGTCCCGTTTTATGGTAAGATGGGAAAGGGAGCAGATTACACACAGAGGGATTCCTCTGCATACAATATAGATATAGTTTGTGAGGACGGAATCATGGGAAAACAGTTGATTTATTTAGATTATGCGGCAACCACGCCGATGTACGACAAGGCGGTGGAGGCGATGCTGCCATATTTTTCGGAGCAGTTCGGAAATCCTTCCGGGCAGTATACGCTGGCAGGCAGGGCAAAGCGGGCGTTGGAGGATGCCAGAAAGCAGATTGCCGCGACCATCGGGGCAAGACCGGAGGAGATTTATTTTACGGGAAGCGGAACGGAAGCCGATAACTGGGCCGTGAAAACGGCGCTGCAGTGCTGCCGCGGGAAAGGGAAGCACATTATTACGAGCAAAATAGAGCACCATGCAGTGCTGCATGCCTGTGAAGCAATGGAAGCTGCAGGAGCCCGGGTTACTTATCTTACGCCGGATGAAGACGGCGTAATCTCCGTGGAGACGCTTAAACGGGCAATCCGGCCGGATACGGTATTGGTTTCCATTATGGCGGCAAACAATGAAATCGGGACGATTGAACCGGTAGCAGAGCTTGCAGCTGCCGCCCATAAAAGGGGAATCCTGTTCCATACGGATGCGGTCCAGGGGTACGGAAAGCTTCCGCTTTCGGTAGAGGACGGAACGATAGCGATGCTTTCGGCAAGCGCGCATAAAATCGGCGGGCCGAAGGGAGTCGGTTTTTTGTATGTGCGGCGTGACGTCAGGCTGCCTTCGTTTATTCATGGCGGGGCACAGGAGAAACGGCGCCGTGCCGGAACAGAGAATGTGCCGGGGATTGTCGGTTTTGCAAAGGCGGCAGAGCTTACTTTTGCAAGGCGTGAGGAGACAGAGAAACGGGAGAAGAAGCTGCGGGACTATTTTATAGGGCGCGTACTTTCCGAAATTCCGTATGTGCGCCTGACTGGGTCTGCACAGGACCGTCTGCCGGGCCATGCGAGCTTCTGTTTCCAGTTCATTGAAGGAGAAACGGTGTTAATTATGTTAGATACGGATGGCATCTGCGCCTCCAGCGGTTCGGCGTGTACCACGGGGCAGACAGAGCCTTCCCATGTGTTGACCGCAATCGGGCTGCCGGAGGATGTGGCGCACGGGGCGGTGCGCTTTACCATGGGGCGCGGTACGACAAAGGAGCAGCTTGATTTTACCGTGGAACGCATGAAGGAGATTATCGGACGGGTCAGGGCAATGTCCCCGTATTATGCCGGATTTGCTGCCAAGGAAGGCAGCCGCTCTGACGGAGGAAACAGATAAACAGGATTTGCCGGGACACATAAGGAGAGAAAAGCAATATGGAGAAGGTAGTAGTAGGCCTGTCTGGCGGGGTCGATTCCGCTGTAACGGCGTATTTGCTGAAGAAGATGGGATATGAGATAACAGGAGTTACGCTTTGCATGCACGAGGGCGCCGCAAAAGAGGCGGAGGATGCCAGGGCGGCAGCGGAATGTATCGGTATTTCCCATTACAGTATTGATTTAAGCGAACGGTTCAGAGGGAAGATTATCCGTTATTTTACGGAGTCTTACCAGCAGGGAGAGACGCCGAATCCCTGTATTGTCTGCAATCCGGAAATGAAATGGAGCACCTTGCTTTATGAGGCGGACGCATTAGGTGCAGAAAGGATTGCAACCGGGCATTACGCAGGCGTTGTGCGTCTGGAAAACGGCCGTCTTGCAATTCGCTGTGCTGCTTCTGTGGCAAAGGACCAGGCATATGTGCTGTACGGTCTGACCCAGGAGCAGCTGTCGCGTACCGTGATGCCCCTTGCCGCTTATGAAAAGGAAGAGGTGCGTAAAATTGCAGCAGAAATCGGGCTTCTGACAGCGGAAAAGGCTGACAGCATGGAGGTGTGCTTTTTGCCGGAAGGGGAGAGCTACACGGATTATATCATACGGACAGAAGGGGTACAGCCGCCCTGCGGGAATTTTGTGGACGAGAATGGCAGGGTATTAGGAACCCATCAGGGGCTTCTCCATTACACGGTAGGACAGCGTAAGGGTCTCGGAATTGCTTTTGGTGAACCGTACTATGTAAAAGAGCTTCGCCCGGAGGAAAATGAAGTGGTTCTGGCGGGAAATGCCGCACTGTTTGACGATACGGTTTATGCGGAAGGGTTTCATGGAATGGCGGTGGAGCAGATAGAGGACGGCATGCGGTTCTTTGCTAAAATCCGTTACAGCCACAAGGGCGCTATGTGTACCGTGTACCGGGAAGGAGACGGGCTGCGCTGTGTGTTTGACGAGCCGCAACGTGCCGTTGCACCGGGACAGGCAGTGGTATTTTATAAAGAGGAGACATTTTCTTATACGGAGCCTGTGTTACAGGGTATGCGTCAGGGCAGCGGGATAGAGCAGAGAGGCTATGTGGTAGCAGGCGGCGCCATTATCAGACGCAGGCGGCTGTCTTGAGCTGTTGCATTTTTAGCAAGACTTTGGTATGCAGTACGAGCCGATACAGGAGGGACAAATGGAAATAACATATACAAATACTATCACACAGGAAAATGCGAATTTTCTCCGGGCATCCGTTGGATTTAGAAGAATCCACCCGGAGCAGCTCCAGGCAAGCCTTGATGGAAGCGCGCTGGTTGCCGCCGCATACGGCCAAAGCGGAGCCATTGGGATGGCGCGTCTGATATGGGATGGTGGTTCGGTGGCGCTGATTCGGGATATTATTGTTGTGCCGGACTATCAGGTGCAGGGCATTGAAGCTGAATTGGTACGGCGGCTCCTTGAGTTTTTGAATTCAAAGCTGAAGCCGGGCTTTGGCATCCAGGTCGACGTTATGGTCTGGGATAATCAGGAGATAGTTTTTGAAGAACTTGGGTTTCAGGTTTCGGCGCCGGAGCGGCGTGGTATACCCATGCATATCTGTCTTACCAATCAGATTGAGCTGACAGATATGATGTTTCAGCAATAACTTTTCCAGTTTAGTAGGTAGTCCCCGGATACAGGGAGACGCCTGATTCTGCTTTTCAACCCTGTTGCCATTTTTAGGTAGTCCCTGAATACAGGGGGTCGCCCGCTTGCTTTTTGGTAAGAGTAATAAATTTGACAAAGGGAGCATTTCGGGATATAATGAACATTATTATGCCATGAATAAGGAGTGTCTGTAACATGATAGATGAGATATGGAAGTTTTTTGAGAATATGGATGAATATGTTTATGTCTCGGATATAGATACCCATAGTCTGGTTTATATGAATCGGAAAGCGCGGAATACATATGGTTTTTCCTCTATGGAGGAACTTTGTGGGAAAAAGTGCTATGAAACAATCCAAAAATGCTCTTCTCCATGTGCAAACTGCAATAATTGCGAGTTGCAGGAGGGGAAGTTTAAGGAGCTGAGCTACTACAATCCTATTATCGGCAGGCATCTTATGGTAAAAAATACCTTGCAGACGGACGGGGACAGACGTTACCGCGTAGAAATTGCCTTTGATGTCAGCGATGAGAAGTGCTGCGCACAGGCCGATGACAGCAGCCAGAACTTAGAGGCATTTATCAATGAGGGACTGCGGATTGCCCTGCAGATGCCGACTCCTGACCGTTCGATTGACGTGGTGTTAGAGTATCTTGGAAAAGCACTTGGCGGTGACAGAACCTATATCTTTGAAAAGAATGAAGAGGGCGGCGACGATAATACTTATGAGTGGGTATCGAGCGGCGTGACGCCAGAGAAAGATAATCTGCAGAATGTGCCGCCGGAGGTCTGTGCCAGCTGGTATAAGAAGTTCAGCGAGAAAAGACCGATTGTGATTTCAGAACTGGAGGACATCAGGGAAAGCGACCCGCTCCAGTATAATATTCTGAAAAACCAGAAGATTCATTCGCTGATTGTAGTTCCTTTGTATAACGATAAGGTGGCAATCGGCTTCTACGGAATTGATAATCCGACCGGAAAGTCCTTGGACTATGCATTGAATATGCTCCAGATTATGGGGCACTTTATCGTTTCCTCTTTGAAGCGCAGGAATCTGGTAAGGCAGCTGCAGGAGATGTCGTTTTGCGACTCCCTGACAAAGCTTGGAAACCGGTATGCCATGAACGTGTATATTGAAACCTGGCAGTCCGGCAGAAGCATGGGAGTGGTATATTGTGATGTAACAGGATTGAAGATGGTCAATGATACGCAGGGGCATGAAGCAGGCGACAGGCTGCTTGTTACTGCAGGTGAGTGTCTGCGGAAGGTATTCGGGGATTACAGCCTGTTCCGTATTGGCGGGGATGAATTTCTGGCGCTTTGCTCTGGCATAAACCTTGACGGATTGCAGAAAGGGGAAGCGGCATTAAAGCAGGAGATGGAGAAGGACAATCTGGTACTGGCAGTCGGCTGTGCATGGAATCCGGACGGAACGGAGAGTATTGATAAGCTGATGGCAGAGGCTGAGAGCCGTATGTACCAGGATAAGTCGGAATACTATAAAAGAACGGGCATTGACAGGAGAAAATAGAAGGAGCTGTTGCACGAAGTGTAGCCCCGGCTTACAAGCGGAAGACATCGTTTACTGTAAAGAGCCAGATACCGTTAAGCCGTTTGGGAGCGTCCTCGCGCCTAAGCAGCACGAAGAGGTGATTCCGGTTCTGCTCAGAGTGCGGTTCTTTGGACAAATGCAAAAATAAGACAGCTCCAGTCAAAGAAAAAGAGTGCAGGCATATATTATGTGAGCGCAATCATTTCAGGCGTTCTCTCCCGATATATGGAATAATAACGAAAGCCGCAGGCGGTCAGAAGCTCTGCGGTTTTTTTGATGTCTGCGCCGGTCTCGGGCGGCGTGTGAGCGTCCGAGCCGAGGGTCAGAAGCTCTCCACCAAGCTCGCGATAGCGGACCAGGATTTCTGTCTTTGGATGTGCGAAAGAAAGGTCCTTCCGGAGTCCCGCAGTGTTGACCTCAAGTGCCTGACCGCGGGAGATAAGGATACGGAGCGTTTCTTCAATTAAGTCCATAAAATCCCGTACGGCATAGTCTTTTATTAAAGAAACCGAATCCGGAAGATAACGGATAATATAGTCAAGATGTCCGAGAGAGTCAAAGTTTGTATGCTCTGCCGCGTTGGTGCGGACATCCTCGAAATAGCGGCGCAGCCGGTTCCCGGGAAGCGTCCAGTAGTCCGGATAGTAAGGGTCCAGCTCGTCTACTACATGGGTAGAGCCAATCACAAAGTCAAAGGGATGTTCCGAAAGCAGCGCATCCATCCGCTCCCGTAAGTCCGGGCGGTTTGGGCGGAGTCCGAGCTCGATGCCAAGTAAAAGCTCCGGAGACGAGGCATCGGCTGCCGCTGTTTCCTTCAAAGGGAGGAGTTCCTTAAAGTAAGCGTCAGTATCAAAGACAAACAGGGAAGGGTCCCCCGGAAAGTCAAGATCCATATGGTCGGTAAAGCAAAGCGCAGAAAGTCCTGCCATCTTTGCAGCTGCAAGCAGTTCCGCAGGATTTGCGGAAGAGTCGCTTGAAAATTTTGTATGGGTATGGGTATCGGCAAGCAGCATAAAGGTCTCCTTTTGCATCAATTAGTCGGTTAGTTCTGTCAGCCCGGAAATATCCGGTACTGCCATAAGGGAGTAGTTCGTATAGTAGACGACAAAGCCTGGCTTTGCACCGTTCGGCTTTTTTACCTGCTTTTTATCTACATAGTCGATTTCGACTTTTCCGGACTCTTTGTTTTTGGAGTAATAGGCAGCGAGGGAACCGGCTGCTTCAAACACATGGTCCGGAATTTCCCGTCCGTCATTTTTCAGAATAACATGGGAGCCGGCGCAGTCCTTGGCGTGAAACCACCAGTCGTTTCCATTTGCAAACTCAAAGGTCAGGAAATCGTTCTGATAGTTATTTTTTCCGACATAAAGGTCAAAGCCGTCTGCGGTACGGTAGTGAAGAGGCTTTGCAGTGATGCGTACCTTTTTTTCTTTCTTTCCGTTGCCAGACCCTTTCCGGAGCGGGGAATGCTTTTTCAAATAGCCGTATTCGGAAAGCTCTGCCTTAATCTGCACCAGGTCCTCCTCATGTCTTGCGATTTCCAGTGCATTGCGGATAGATTCCAAATGAAGGATGGAGGACTTTGTTTCTTCGGTCTGGGTAGTGAGTGCTTCAAACGTGCGTTTCAGCTTTCCGTAGCGTTCAAAATAGCGCTTGGCATTCTCCAGGGCGGTCATTGTTTCGTCTAACGGAATGGTAAGCGGCTCGTTTGTATAGTAGTTCGTTACGGTGATTTCCTTTGCGCCCGGCTCCGCGCCGTAGCCGTAAGCGGTTAAAAGCTCGCCGTATACCTTGTATTTATCTCTGGATTCCGTATCCTTTAGCTGGCGGAGCTGCAAATCGTATTTTTTCACCTCCCGCTCTAATGCCGACTGCAGTACCCGGCGCAGGTCAGCAGAACGCTGCCGGATGCGCGTAATGGTATTTTTTTCCGCATAGAACTCCCGCAGCAGGGCAGAAGCCGACGAAAACGTCTGTACCTCGTAACCGCCTTCCTCATACATGGTTAGCGGGATTACGGAAAACGCAACCGGTTCCTTCCCGCTCCGTATCAGGTTCGGAGAAAAGCGTCCCTGTCTGACATCCTCCATCAGAGCGGAAAAAATGTGGAACAGGTGCTGTAAAAAGTCTTCGGAAAACTCCGCTGCCGGTAAATCAGGCGAGAGACCGGCACGGTGGCAGAGCTCGTTTGCAGTCTGCGGGGAGAGTCCGGTAAAGGCGGAATAAAGCGCCTTATAAAGCGGCATCGGTCTTTCACGGAGCGTCAGAAACTCCGCAAAAGAAACTGTAAGGGGGTCGAGCTTATCCTGCGTCTGTGGGATAAAGTAAGGGCGCCCCGGCAGTACCTCGCGGACGGAGCTTACCATACCGGAAACCCGTTTAATCGCATCGATGATAGTGCTGTTTTCGTCCGTGAGGATAATATTGCTGTGCTTGCCCATCAGCTCTATCAGAATGTGCTTTTGGCACACATCGCCCAGCTCGCTTAAGTGCTCTACCGTAAAGTCAACAATACGCTCCAGTCCCGGCTGGGTCACCGAGAGAATGCGTGCACTGTTAAAATGCTTCCGCAGCAGCATACAGAAATTCGGCGCTGTCAGAGGGCTCTGCCTGCTTTCCTCTGTCAGATAGAGGAGGGGGAGAGAGGCGTCTGCGGAAAGCAGCAGCTTATAGGTGTCATAGTTCTTTATCTGAAGCAGCAGCTCGTCCTTTTCCGGCTGTGCAATTTTGGTAATCCGACCGCCGGTTAAAGTATCGGAAAGCTCTTTTACGAGAGCCGCAGTCATAAGTCCGTCAAATGCCATGGTGGAATCCTTTCTGAAGCCGGATAAAGCCCGGCAAATCGTTCTTCTTAAATTTATATTGTATCAAGTATACCATAGTTTTCAAAAAAAGAGAACTGAAAAATCCAAAGGATAAAATTGTTGACATCCGAATAACGCCGTGGTAAAATAAGAGCGTTAAAGTAGTTTTGATTGTAAAGTAAGGAGATTTTATGTTAAGCATTGTAAGTAAAAGCAGAGAGAACGCCGACAACTAAATTTGTTGCGGGGCAGAGGTTTTACGCTAGAGGTCTGCCCTGAGGTATCTGCCTTACAAGTGCTTCATAAATCCGGATAAATAGAGTCTGTTGTTACAGAAAACGGAGAGCATGCCTGTCAGGTGTGCTTTTTTTGCTTCGTATTTCTTTCAACAGGCTGCTTGTGGCCATGGATTTGTCTGCCCTTTTGGCGGAAGAAGCCCATGGTCTTTTTCTTGTATGTGAGGAGAGACGACAGACGGCATTGTCTGGAAGCACGGCATCCGGCGTTATCACAGTGCAGGTTTATAAAGATTTGATGAGAAAGGAAATAAACGGACATGACAGTCATTGAAACAAGAAATTTAACAAAAACGTACCGCAGATTTAAGAAGCCGGAGGGGCTGAAGGAAAGCTTCCGTTGTCTTTGGAAACGGGAGTACGAAGAGAAGACGGCGGTCAGCCGGCTGGATTTTTCTATGGAGGAGGGGGAGATTACCGGACTCATCGGGCCGAACGGCGCAGGGAAGACGACCTTAACTAAAATGCTGACCGGAATTATTGCACCGACTTCCGGAGATATCCAGGTGCTTGGATATTATCCAAACGATTTAAAGAATGAATTGAAGCAGCAGTATGCGGTTGTGATGGGACAGAAGAGCCAGCTCTTTTTTGAACTGACGGCAAATGATACGCTCCGGCTTTTTAAAGAGATTTATGGAATTGAAGAAAAGGAGTTTGAGGAAACGAAAGCATATTTTACAGAACTGTTCGGCGTGCGGGATTTGATGGATGTACAGGTACGGACCCTGTCGCTGGGAGAGCGTATGAAGTTAGAGCTGATGACGGTGCTGATCCATAATCCGAAGATTCTGTTTATGGATGAGCCGACCCTGGGACTGGACGCGATTGCTTCAAAGCAAATCCGGAATTTATAAGGTGATTTTTTACTGTATTTTGCCCTACGGGATTATGGCAACGCTTCCGGTACAGAGTAGGACCGGAGAACTGACAGGAAAGACGGCGCTGTCCGGAATCGGGATTGTGATTCTGTTTAGCGGGCTTACAGCAGCATTCTGGAAGCGCGGTATCCGGCGTTATCACAGTGCAAGTTCATAAAAATTTGATGGGAAAGGAAACAGAACATGGATAAAACAGAACGGTTCATAGAATTTGATAAAATAAAAGAAATCTGGGCAGAGTTTTGCCTGACGGACGCTGCCAAAAAACAGGTAAAGGAACAGATGCCTCTTTTGTCCGAGGCAGAGCTTCTGGCAAAGCAGAGAGAAACCACACAGGGAAAAAAGATGATGGAGCTTTGCGGCAATCCGCCGCTAGTCTCCCTGCAGGGACTGGAGGAGATTGTGGATTATGCAGGGAAAGGGGACTGTCTTGGAATCAAGCAGCTTTTGCAGGTGGAGATGTCCTTAACGGCGGCTTTCCGTTTAAAGCAATATTTGCTCCGGGGAAAGCAGCAAGGGCTTTCTCTGGGATATTATGAGGAAAATCTGCAGCCGTTGGACGAATTAAGAGAGAGCATCTATGTGCAGATTGTAAATGAACAGGTTTCGGACAATGCTTCAAAGCTGTTAAAGAGTCTCCGGAGTGAAATTGCCCTGACAGAAGGGC
Source organism: uncultured Lachnospiraceae bacterium (assembly GCA_910577175.1). GTDB lineage: Bacteria > Bacillota > Clostridia > Lachnospirales > Lachnospiraceae > SIG307. The sequence goes on from CAJTLU010000002.1 coordinate 215,989, forward strand.
GGATGCGGGAAAGGGCAGACGCAGTCATACGTGCTAATAAGGACTGCATGTCGGATGGATTCAGTACCTTCCGGAACGGCCGCGTGTGTGTCCCGGTAAAAAAGGAGTACAGGTTTAAAATTGCAGGCAGCGTGATTGATAAGTCCGCTACCGGTAACACATTCTTTATCGAACCTGCTGCTGCCGCAAAGTATTATGAGGAATTGCAGGAATTGCGCCTTGACGAAGAAAACGAGGTACGCAGGATTTTATATGAGCTGACCGGAATGGTGGATGAGAATGCGACAGAATTGAAGGAAAATATCAGACTGATGGAAAAGTTTGATTTTATCTTTTCCAAAGGAAAGCTGAGTCTGCATTATGACGGCACCGAGCCTGAAATCATAACGGAGCGGAGGATTGTATTAAAGGATGCGAGACATCCGCTGATGAAAAAGGAAAGCTGCGTTCCGCTCCAGTTTTCTATTGGGGATGGTGTGAACGGAATTGTGATTACCGGACCGAACACCGGCGGAAAAACGGTAGCATTAAAGACGGTTGCCTTAAACTGTATGATGGCACAGTGCGGTCTGCATGTTTCCTGCGGCAGTGCGGAAATCTGTATGAATGCCAATTATTTGTGTGATATCGGGGACGGGCAGAATCTGTCGGAGAACCTTTCCACGTTTTCCGCGCATATCACAAATGTGCTCGATATTCTACAGCAGGTCGCTCCGCAGAGCCTTGTGTTTATGGATGAGCTGGGTTCTGGAACAGACCCGTTAGAGGGCATGGGGATTGCAGTCGCAATTTTAGAGGAATTGAAGCAGAGCGGCGCTCTGTTTCTGGTGACGACGCATTATCCCGAGGTAAAGGTATATGCCGAAAAAACCGAAGGGATTGTGAACGCGCGGATGACCTTTGACAAGGAAAATCTGAAGCCTCTGTATCAGCTGGTCATCGGCGAGGCAGGGGAGAGCTGTGCATTTTCCATTGCAAAGAGACTCGGAATGCCTGCGGGGATGCTTCGGCGGGCGGAACAGGCTGCCTACGGGAGCGGAGCGGACCTGTCCTCCTTTGCGGAAGCGGAGCAGGCGAGGGAGTTTAAAGGAAAGGCAATTCCACGGATTGTAAAGAAAAAGACGTCGCCGTCCCATAAGAGAGAAAAGAGGGAATACCGGATTGGCGACAGCGTTATGGTTTATCCGGAGAAAAGAATCGGGATTGTCTGCGAGCCGGAAAATGAAAAAGGCGTGCTGCGGATTCAGATGCCGGACAGGAAATTCTGGGTAAATCATAAGCGCATTAAGCTGCATGTGGCGGCAGAGAAGCTTTATCCGGAAAACTATGACTTTTCTATTTTGTTTGACAGCGTAGAGACAAGAAAGCTCCGGCACCAGATGGGGCGCAAGCATATAGAAGGGGCAGAGCTTCGCATAGAGGACGAAAAGGAGTAGGGGAGCGTCCCTTGCGTTTCCGCATTTTTGAGCACTCCCTGAAAAGTTCCGAAGGCTGCACACCCTCCGATTTTTACATTTGTCCGAAGGACCGCATCTTTAAGCGGAACCGGAATCACCTCTTAGTGATGGTTAGGCGCGAGGACGCTCCCGAGCGGCTTAACAACACTTAGAGGAAGTCCGGTGAAGCGTAAGCGCATGTAAAAATCGGAGGGTGTGCAGCCTTCGGAACATAAGGTAGCAGATAAAATGCGGGGACGCAGGGAACCGTCCGGCTTTACAAAGCTTCCGGGGGTATGTTATACTTGGCTTTAGAAAAGAGGGAAGCTATGGACTACGATTGTTTGATTATTGATGATGAAAAGCTGCTGGCAGACAGTACGGCGGAGTATTTTAACCTGTTCGGCGTGAAAACGGCAGTGGTATATAGCGCTTCGGCATGCAGGGAGTTTTTCAGGGAGAATACGGCCGGGCTGATGCTGCTTGACATCAATCTTGGTGAAAGCAGCGGCTTTTTGCTGTGTAAGGAGCTTCGTGAAACAACTGACATTCCGATTTTGTTTATTTCTGCCCGTACAAGCGATGATGATAAGATTATTGCCTTGAATATCGGCGGCGATGACTATGTGCAAAAGCCGTATTCCCTCGGAGTGCTGCTTGCCAAGGTCAGGGCGGTGTTAAAACGCTATGGGCAGAGTGCGAAGGCAGGATATGCCGACGGCTGGCTGAAGGTTGATTTTGATGCAAAGCAGGTGCTTGCCGGGGGAAATCCTGTCAGGCTGACCGCCCTTGAACTTAAGCTCCTTTTCTATCTGATGAAGCAGGAAAACAGGGTAGTATCAAAGAAAGAGCTGTTTGAAAATGTATGGGAGGATAAGTTCACGGGCGACGGAACCCTGAACGTACATATCCGGAAAATACGGGAAGCAATTGAAAAAAATCCTGGGAAACCCGAATACATTTGTACCGTCTGGGGAGACGGGTACCGGTTTAACGGAGGAAAGCAATGAAAAAACGCTTCTTTTTTGTCAGCCTGCTTCTGGTGTTTGCGGCAGAGCTTGCGGCGCTGCTTGTATTTGCCGCACAGGATACGGAATGGGTGCAGGATGCGGTTGCGGTCAATGAGGCGGTGCAGTCCGTACAGGCTGATTGGGATACGATAGAACGCCATACGAACCATACCGCCCTTGATTATGTTGTAATAGATACGGATGGGACGGTTTTATTCCGGACGAGGCCCGGCCTGAGCGAGAGTATCAATCGTGCGGTAAGTCACAGGGACACGATTCTTGACCTTGAAGCAGACGGCATTGTCGTCGGTAAAATTATTTTATACAATAACAGTGCACAGACCCTGTGGTCCGCGAAGCGGGCTGCCATTATTGTTTTTGCAGCCGCCCTTTTTATCCAGTGTATTGTCTGCACAGGATATTTTCTGTATCTGGAGCGTACCATAATCCGTCCGTTTCATAAGCTGAAGGGATTTGCCAGGCGCATTGCAGATGGAAATCTGGATATTCCGCTTGAGATGGACAGGCAGAATCTTTTTGGTGCATTTACGGAAAGCTTTGATATTATGCGTTCCGAGCTTAAGAAGGCGCGGATTGCAGAGGTGGAGGCAAATGCAAGTAAAAAGGAACTTGTCGCAAAGCTTTCCCATGACATCAAAACGCCCGTTGCAAGCATTAAGGCAGCCTCGGAGGTAGGTGCTGCATTGGCAGACAGTGAAAAGAGCAGGGAGAACTACAGGCAGATTGTCTGTAAGGCAGACCAGATTAACACGCTTATTACGAACCTGTTTACGGCGACGTTAGAGGAGCTCAGGCAGCTTCCGGTAGTGCCTGCGGATATAGAGAGCAGGGAGGTGGAGGAGCTGTTAAAGAATGCAGATTACCTGCACCGTGCCGTAATCCCGGAGGTTCCAGGTTGCCTTTTGTATGTGGACAGGCTCCGTCTGCAGCAGGTCTTTGACAATATCTTTGCCAATTCCTATAAATATGCAGATACGAAGATAGAAACAGAGGTGCAAAAGGGCGGAAACTATCTTGCTATCAGTATAGAGGACTACGGCGGGGGCGTCAGTAAGGAGGAGCTGCCGCTGTTAAAGGAAAAATATAAACGTGGGAGCCGTACCGGACAGATAGAGGGAGCAGGTCTCGGGCTTTACATTTCCGATTATTTTATGAAGCAGATGAAGGGAGAGCTTGTGGTTGAAAACGGACAAAAGGGTCTCAGGGTCACGGTAAGGCTTGCTATAAGCGGTACGATTTAAGGTTTCCTTAAGGATTCTCTAAAGACATTTAAGATTTGCCAAAGTAAAATGGAACGTATAACAAGGAGGATAGCCATGAAAGAAATCTTATTAAAAACAGAAAATTTAAGCAAATCCTTTTCCAATGGCGGGAATCTTCAGCACGTTCTGAAAAACATTGACCTGGAGCTTTATAAGGGGGATTTTACCGTAATTATGGGGGCGTCAGGCGCTGGGAAATCCACGCTTTTGTACGCACTTTCGGGAATGGATACACCGACCATCGGCAGAATCACCTTTGGCGGAAAGGTAATTTCGGATTTGGGCACAGACGGGCTTGCGTTGTTCCGGAAGGCACATTGTGGTTTTGTATTCCAGCAGGTTTACCTGATTGATACAATGAGTGTGCTTGATAACGTACTTGTGGCAGGTCTGCTGGTAAATAAGGATAAAAAGGCACTTTCTGCCCGTGCGGGTGAGCTTTTTGAAAAGGTAGGGATTCCGGAGGAGACCCGCAGGAAATTTCCGACGCAGATTTCGGGCGGTGAGGCTCAGAGGGCAGGAATTGTCCGTGCGTTAATCAATGCTCCGGAAATTCTTTTTGCCGATGAGCCGACCGGTGCGCTCAATTCCAAGGCGGGGCTGGACGTTCTTGACACGCTGACAGGCTTTAACGAACAGGGACAGAGCGTGGTTATGGTAACGCACGATATGCGTTCTGCCAGACGGGGGAACCGTATCCTGTACTTAAAGGACGGCACGGTGTTAGGAGAGTGCAATCTGGGAAAATACAGGCCGGGCGACGAGGAGCGCCATAGGAAGCTGTCCGGATTCCTTTCGGAAATGGGGTGGTAGCATGAAGAAAAACTTACTGCTTATCCGTGCGAATCTCCGCAAGGCGAAAGGGCAGGCTGTTGCGATTGTTGTGCTTGTCCTGCTGTCGTCGCTGATGATGAACCTGTGGCTGATGCTTTCCATGGATTATAAGAAAAATTTTGACCGCTGCCACGATAGATTAAACGACGGCCATGTGAATCTTGCAGCGTATTCTGCCGATGAGGAGTTCCGGGAGTTTGTGATGGATATGCTGGAAAGGACTCCCGGCGTGACAGAGGTTTCTGTTACGGATGCGTTCTGCGCTCCTGCCTCCTTTCAATATGGCGGCGGGGAGCTGTCCCAGTTTGCCGTTATCCTGGAAAAGGAAGCTGCTTTTTCCAGGGAGGTCGGGAAGTATGAAATAACCGGAGAGAACAGTCCTGGCAGCGGGGTTTACATTCCTATGCTTTACGGCACGGGAAATAACTATGCTGTTGGCGATACGATAGAGCTTAAGCTTTTTGGAAAACCGTTTGAATACACGGTGTGCGGATTTTTTAACAGCACAATGACAGGCTCCCATAACTGCGGGATTCTCTCCTTTTTGCTGAGCGGGGATAAATTCAGGGAGTTTTCAGAAGAAAGCTGTGCGGTAGAGTCTACCTATATTTCACTCAGGCTTGAGGACAAAATGCAGGGTGAGGAGATAGAAGCGTCACTGCGGAAGGTGATTTCAGAAGAATTTCCGGATATTATGCTTTCTGGTAATTATTATGAGGACCTTACGACCTCCCGGTATATCTCCCAGATGATTTGCGCGGGGATTACGGGTGCGATGGCATTTTTCGTGCTGCTTATCGGGCTGGTAGTCATTGCTTCTAATGTAGTGAATTATATTCAGGAGAATATGCAGAACCTCGGTGCGCTCAAGGCAGTGGGGTATACCGGCAGACAGCTGGTTTTCTCGCTTATTCTGCAATTTTCCGGACTCTCTGCCGTTACAGCTGTCGTGGGAATTGCGCTTTCCTACTGCATTTTCCCTGCGTTAAACGAGATGATGATTGCCCAGACGGGGATTCCGTATACGGTAAGGTTTCTGCCGGTACCCTATCTGATAACGGTAGTTTTCAGTTCGGGAATTGTTGCCGCAGCGGTATATCTGTCTGCCGGGAAAATGAAAAAAATCGAGCCGATTACCGCACTCCGGCAGGGAATTACAACCCACAATTTCCGGAGGAACCACGTTCCTCTTGAGAAAACAAGACTGCCGCTTCAGCCTGCACTTGCGATGAAAACCACGCTTTCCGGACTGAAGACCAATATTACAATCTGTATTACGATGCTGGTTTTGTCCCTTATTCTTGTATTTTCGGGCCTGATGTATAAGAATATGATTATGGATATGAAGCCGTTTATTGATTTAATTGCCGGAGAATCCGCGGATTCCTGCATCAATATAAACGCAGGCAGGGAGGAGGAGTTTCTCTCCATGATGGAGAGCGACAGCCGTGTGGAGAAGTTCTATCTTTTTACGAATAATTTAGATGCCCAGCATGTCGGCGGGGTTTCCCTGATGCCGTCCGTGATTGAGGACGGTACAAAGCTGAACAATCAGAAGATGGTGATAGAGGGGCGCTTTCCCGAATACGACAATGAAATCGTGATTGCCATAAAATATGCAAGGGAAAAGGAACTTCGCATGGGAGACGAGATTACCATTAAAATCGGAGGGAAGGATAACAATTACATTATTACGGGCTTCTCACAGGTTACCAATAACTTAGGGAAGGACTGTATACTGACCCGCGGAGGCTATGAAAAGGCGGGCAGCCTGCAGAATGTGAGCTATTACATGAATCTTACGGACGGTACGGATATTGATGCCTTTAACAGTGAAGTAACAGCACGCTTCGGAAGCGATGTAAATGCAACCTTCAACATACTTGCGGTCATAGAGGGTACAGGCAATGTCTATGTTTCGCTGATGACAATTATCGTAATCGCCATACTGGTATTAAGCGGGGTTGTGATTGTCTTTGTGCTGTATCTGTTAGTAAGGACGCTGTTAAACGTCAAGAAGCGGGATTACGGCATTTTAAAGGCGCTCGGGTTTACCACGGGCCAGCTTATCCTGCAGACGGCACTGAGCTTTATGCCGTCAATGACGATTTCAGTGGCAATCGGAATTTTTATCAGTATGCAGATTGTCAACCCGCTGACCTCCTTATTTTTAAACGAGGTGGGAATTGTCCGGTGTACCTTTGAGATTTCTCTCGTCTTTAATATAATTGCCGGAGGTGTGTTACTATTATTTGCGTTTGCGGCTGCCTGTCTTTTGTCCCTGCGGATAAGGAGGATTACGCCGAGGGCGCTGCTGTCAGGAGAATAGTTTTTCTGTACATTTGATTCAGGGTATTCTATACTAAAGGGGGGCTGTGCTTTCTATCTGCAACAGCCCCCATATTTACTTTATAGGAACATTGTGTTGTATCAATGCCTTTAAGTATAGCTCTATGAAGTAAAAACGCTCTGTGGAATACGCACTTGCGTGAGAGGAATATCAGATAATCGACAGCCTGCTGATACATTGCCTGCAGATACCCTGTAGAAACCAAATCATACAGAAAAGGAGTTTCCGCATTTTGCATATGCCTTTGTGTCCCGGTTGCTAAAAATTGCGGAAACTCAAGAAGTGTTCGTTGTTTATTTGTTGGGATTTGTGTAGTATAATCAATTATAAATGTTGACTGGCAAAGGGACAGCCTGTTGCTGATAATTTATACACAGGCTAGGAAACCAAACCAGAAAGACAATCATATCAAGGAAAAGGAGCAGAAATGGCTTATAAGATATTGATTATTGATGATGATACTGAACTTCTCAAAATGTTGAAAAAGTATCTTGAAATAAAAAAGTATGAAATTATTACAGCAGAGAATGGATTGGAGGGATTAAATAAAATAAAGCTTCAGCCGGATATTATATTGCTGGATGTAAATATGCCGAATATTGACGGGATAGAGGTATGCAGGAGGGTGCGGGATAAAGTAGCCTGCCCGATTTTATTTCTGACTGCACGGGTAGACGAGCAGGACGTTGTAAATGGGCTTTCTTCAGGAGGCGACGACTATATTTTAAAGCCGTTTCGTCTGAAAGAGCTTGATGCAAGGATTACGGCGCACCTGAAACGGGAAACACGGCGGAAAGAAAAAACGGAAATGTGCTTCCAGGGTGAGCTGTCTATTGATTATAAGGCAAAGACCGTGCAGATTCACACAGATTATCTGGAGCTGACAAAATTAGAATATGGAATTATTGAATTTTTGACCATGAATCCAGGGATGATCTTTGATAAAGAAAGAATTTATGAGAAGGTCTGCGGTTATGATGCAGAAGGTGACAGCAGGGTAATCACAGAGCTGATCCGCCGAATCAGAAAGAAGTTTCAGCAATATACAAAAACAGAATATATTGAAACGATATGGGGGATGGGATACCGATGGATAAAATAAGAAATCTTTCCGTGAGAAAAAGCATTCTTTTGTATATGGCGGTTGCCTTATTTTTCAGTGTTCTTCTCTCGGATGTCATTGTCAGAATTGCCGAACAGACACAGAGGCGTATCTGGTGGAATTATGTGGATAAAGAAGAATTTATTGAAACAGCGGAAAAGGAAGACTCCGGTTACAAAGTGGAGATTCTAAGACCGAGTTCTTATGAGATGACACCGTCAGACGTTTTTGTGTCAGAGCTTTGTGATTTTTTAGAGACTTATGCTGTGTTGATATTGTCTATGGCAGGAAGCTGCGCGGCGGTTTTCCTCTTTTACCAGAACAAGTTAAAAAAGCCGATGGAAGAACTGGCGGAAGGCTCAAAAAAGATTGCTGAGAATCAGTTGGATTTTTACATTTCTTATGAGAATAAGGACGAGATGGGCGAGCTTTGCAGGGAGTTTGAGCGGATGCGAAAACAGCTTGCCAGAAATAATCAGGCATTATGGCAGACCGTCGAGGAGGAAAAGATACTGCGGGCGGCTATTGCCCACGATATACGCGCTCCATTGTCCGTTTTGAAAGGGTATCAGGAAATGCTGATGGAATATCTGCCAAGCGAAGAGATAGATATGGGACAGGCAATGGAAATGCTGTCAGAGAGCGGACGTCAGATTGAACGTATGGATGCCTTTGTAGAAGCAATGCGGAAATTGAGCAGTTTAGAAAACCGGCAGCTGACTCCGGGGAATATCTCCGCCAGACAATTAGAGAAGGATATTCAGGGGGAACTTGTCATTTTGGAAAAAGAGTATGGGAAACAATGTATGTTACAAGTGTCAGAATCACAGGAAGAATTTTACGGGGATAAGGAAGTTATTTTGGAGGTAACGGAAAATCTTCTGTCAAACGCTCTGCGTTATGGGAAACAGAAAATTACAATTGTGGTAAACATTGGATATGCAAAACTAAGTATCTGTGTCATGGATGACGGCGATGGTTTTCGGGAAGATGCGAAAAAAATTACGGAAGCGTTCTATGGGCAGAATGTAAAAGACAGTCTGAAACATGCGGGGTTGGGAATGTATATCAGCAGGCTGTATTGTGAAAAGCATGGAGGAAAATTGGTTTTGGGAAATGATGAGCAGGGAGGGGCTGTGGTGACAGCAATATTCCGTCGGATTGCGTAAGTAATCCGGCGTTTTTTATTGTCTTTTTGTTGTGATTTTTCTTTTACAATGGATTTTAGATTACAGAATCGTGTTTTAGATTCTATGATAGAATCACTAGGAATAAGGAGGCAAAGCTATGTGGTCAATTTTGAAAAGAGAGGTAAAAAATTATATGAAAAACCCTCTGTTCTGGCTTGGCATTGCAATTGGTGTTTTTATGATATTTCAAAATGTAAGCCCCTATCTGAAGATCCATTATCTCAGGGAAGGGGAAACCATTGTGAACGACGAGCCGGAAACGTATGCGGATAGAGATGTTTTCCACGGATATGTGCCGACGGAGGAAGGGCGGCGGCGGGAAATATGGGAAGAACGGATACGGGAAGTTTTGATTTCCGTATTCAAGATGGACAATGAGAAGGCGCAGTCTGTGATTGATGAAATGAAAGGAATGGATGTTATGGCAGCCTGCGCCCATCTGGAAGGGTATGGTTTCTACGATGCATATTATGACTATGAAGCTACATCCATCCGTAAAGGAACCAGTGAAGAAATCAATTCTTATATAGCGGAGAAGCTGGAAAACAGGGCATTTTCGTACTATTTTTCCAGAAAATTTGCCGATTTTGCAGGGGTGTTTATGGGATTTTTCGCAACCGTTTCATTATCCGTTTTATTTATGCAGGATACGAGGAGAAATACCTATGAGCTTCTTCATACAAAGCCTGTCAGCGCAGGAAAATATTTGTCAGGAAAAGTAGGGGGTGGTTTTGCAGTCTGCCTGATAACGCTCGCTGCCTTAAACCTGATTTTTTTTGGTACTTGCCTTATAGCAACGAGAAACAGTGGATTTGAGATTGAGGTTCATTTGACAGACTTTTTATTGGCAAGCGTTATCTATATACTGCCTAACATACTGATGATTGTAAGCGTTTATAGCCTGATTTCATTGGTATTTAAAAGTCCGCTGCCGGCTGTGCCGCTTTTATTTCTTTATATTGTGTATTCCAATATGGGAAGCGGGAATGCGGAAGGCATTTATGGATATTACGGCAGACCGTTAGCGATTATGGTGCGGTTCCCGGGAAGATTTTTTGATACTGTTCCTCCGCCAATGATATTGCTGAATCAGAGTTTCCTCATCTTAGCCGCTGTGTGCATCCTCTTTCTCTCAATGCAGATATGGAAAAGGAGGCGGGTATATTGATGCGTGAAATGAAAATCTCCCTGACCTTTCAAAAGCAGGCTTATGCAGTATTTTTTGTCATAATTTTAAGTCTCGTCAGAGGGGTGTCATATTCTAACGAAATAGGCATTGCATTAGAAGCGCCAATGGCAATTCTTGCTTTCACATTCTGCGCAGATACCTATACGCAGGAAATTGTCAGCAGGCGGTCAGAAATCTGGCGGCTATGCCCTATGAAAAAGAGAATTTATTTTATTTGCAGACGGATTGTGATACAGGAAATATTCTTACTGACTGTCGCAGCCGCCTCCTATGGACTGTTTTTTCTGCTCCAAAATCCAATTATATATGGAATGGGGCAAAATGGTTTGGAAAGTGAAATATGCCAGTTCTTTGTATATTTTACTGCTATCGCTGTCACGCTTGGCTTCTGGGGGATTTTATCCAATCTGATTTCCTGCCTGTTTCGGAATATGTGGGTGGGAATCGGAGGCTGCATGGTGTTGTGGCTGATGACAAATTCCGTCATCGGTGACAGAATCTTTGGCGCATGGAACCTGTTTTCTTATTCTTTCAGAAACTTAGAGGACAGCAGTGATTTTAGCTGGATATATGGAAAAATTGTTTGTATTTGTATTGGAATCCTGGCAATGGCGGCATTGCCTGAAATCATCAAGAAAAGAGGTTAAGGCTATGGGAATTAAGATAGAGGATTTAACAGTAACATTCAGGAATAACGTAACGGCAGTCAATCATGCCGATTTGGAAATCCCAAAGGGAATGTTTGGGCTGTTAGGGGAAAACGGGGCGGGAAAAACAACGCTTATGCGGGTGCTTACAACTGTGTTATCGCCAACCAGTGGTACGGTAACCTTAGACGGAATACTTTACAGCGAGAAAAATTTTGAAAAAATACGTAAGAAAATAGGATATCTGCCCCAGGAAATAGACCTCTATCCAGGACTTTCAGTGCAGGAATGCCTGGAATATATGGGGGACTTATCCGGTATACCCAGACAGATTTATAGAGAACGAATCAATTATTATCTTGAAAAGACAAACCTGTCAGAGCAGCGAAGAAAAAAGATGAAACAATTGTCAGGCGGCATGAAACGGCGAGTCGGGCTTATTCAGGCGCTTTTAAATGAGCCGGAATTTTTAATTGTCGATGAGCCTACAACCGGATTAGACCCGGAAGAGCGTATCCGCATCAGAAATCTGCTGGTTGATTTTTCAGAAGGGCGTACCGTTTTATTTTCGACCCATGTGGTGGAAGACCTGGTGGCTACCTGCAATCAGCTTGCAGTGATGAAAAATGGGAGATTCCTTTATTCAGGAAACATGAAAGAATTATTGGAACAGGCAAGAGGTCATATCTGGATTTGTAAGACAAAAGAGGAAGGGACGGCAAGGGAACTGGAAAAAAAATATCATGTTTCATCGAAACAGTACGCAGGGGACGAATTACGAATGAAATTAATCAGTGAAACGCCGCCTCAAATGGAATGCAGTCCTTGTGAGGCAACGCTTGAGGACGCTTATATTTATATTACAAACAAAGAACCGCAATTGTAAATTTACACTGCTTTTATAGTTAGAAATATAAAGGATGTTTATGTTTTCTTTTGCAGTGCGTCGATGCAGGGCACCGGGGGAAGGGGATAGGCTCCAGGCTTCTGGAACGCTCCGAGCAGGCTGTATGGGGCACAAAGCGGCACGAGGGTTTTAGCTGCAGTAGCTGACGGTGAAATCGTGAGGACGTTGCTTGTGGGGACGGAGGATGCCAAAGGGCGCGTAGGAAGCCTTGGCTGTACCGCCGTGAGCTCTGTTTTCCGTGGGAAGCATATTGCGGTAAACCTTGTTATCATCGGGACAAGGTATTTAAAGGACAGCGGGATGCAGGAGGCCTATTTAGGCTATATCTATAGCGGACTGGAGCATCTGTACGGCTATGCCGGATACAAAATATGCGTCTGCTATATGATGGCGGTGAAAAAGCTGTAAAAATAGAAATGCGAAAACTCAAGGAAATGAAATATTGACCGCAGCAGAGACTTGGTATATAATAGAATAAATCATATTTTACAAGGGAGGAATCAGGCTATGAAGTGTCCGAAGTGCGGTGATAATAACTGTCAGATTATTAATGAAACAACAACAAAGGGGAAAGACTTTTCTGCCGGGAAAGGCTGCTGTGGCGCACTTCTTTTAGGCCCGATCGGGATTTTATGCGGCGCCTGCGGAAAGGGGAAGCAAATCCGTACAACGTCCTACTGGGTCTGCAGCCAGTGCGGCTATAAGTTTAAGGCATGATGAGGAACGACAGGACCTGGATGAGATGGATGGAGCTCGGAGCAAGGCTCGGATGTCATCAGATGCCGGAGCGGAGCTTTTTTTACCGGGGTTATCAGTTCCCGGTGTGCGCAAGATGCGCCGGGGTGATACTTTCGTCTGTTCTGGCGTTTTTCGTGTTTTTTAAGAAAAAGCTTTCTTATGCGGTATGTGTGGCAATGTCGGCTGTGATGCTTGCAGACTGGCTGCTGCAGTATCTGAAGATAAAGGAGTCGAGTAACAGGCGCAGGCTGGTTACGGGGGTTATCGGCGGCTTCGGATATGCGACGCTTCATTTGTATTTTTATCGTTTTTTATGGAATAAGTGCAGGCAATTATTTGGGAAGGCAGGATAGTGTTGCAGCTTTCTGGTCTGTAAGTCATAACTCCGGGGCAAAGATTTGCCAGGAAGATAAAGGAAAATTCAAAAGAAAAAGGGGTTTGTATGAAAAAAATAAGAAGTTATTTCAGAATTGTTTATTTTTTATTTCAGAGTGCCAAAAAAAATAAGATTAGATTAGAATGGGGAATGGTAGCATTGACTCTTGTAAGATGTCTGTTGCCGTTTCCTATGATATATTTTCCTGCAGCTATTATTGAAGCATTAGTGAACAAAAGAGGGACGCCGGAGGTTCTTGGTCTCATTGTTCTTATGGTAGTTACAAGCACCGGTCTGTTGGGACTTGAAAGGTGTATTCAGAAAACCTGTAATATTATGTTAGAGAGGCTAAAAAGCCGTTTGCATGAAAACCTTTCCGAAGCAGTGATGCGGATGCCGTATGAAATAATGGAAAGTGATGCATTTATAAAAAAGGTGGAGCGTGCCAGGGTTGCAGTAAACGGTGACTTAAGCTGGTCGGTGCTTCGCGGAGTGTCCGGTCCCAGAGGGGTGAATGCAATCTGCATAGGATGTTCCAACATTTTTGTGGGAATTGTGCAGATTTTTTGTTATATCTACATATTGTCTACTTTGCACATCGGAATCGTACTTCTAATTATTGTTTCAGTTTTACTGAATTCCTTTTTATCGACGAAAAAGAAGCGGATTGATTTTTCACAGAGAGAGCGGACAAGTGAAATGTCCACAAGGATGAACACCTGTTATATGGCAATGGATGATGTAAAAATGGCAAAGGATATCAGGCTGTTTGGGATGGAACACTTTCTTATAGAAAAACATAAAGAGAACAGGAAGAATTATTTTAAAATCAGAAGAAGCTTTTTTGCTTCCTATCTCGGAATCGAGGGAAGCGCATTGTTGATAAGCGGGCTGCAGAATGTCGTAATCTATGGCTATCTTGCCTGGAATGTAGTAAAAGGAAGATTTTCCATCGGATATTTTTCCAAGTATTTTTCTACAATTATGAATTTTGTCAATAGTCTTTCTACGATAATTGAGTCGGTAGTGAACATGAATTTGTTTGGCGAATATATGGAAGATTATTATGAAATTGTTGATAAAAAAGAAGAAGAGCAGAGCCGGAAAAAGTCTTTGCCAGAGCTTCACTCTATTGTTTTTGAAAACGTGTGGTTTATGTATCCGGGAACAACGGAATATGTGCTAAAAGACATAAATTTAACAATAGAAGCAGGCAATAAGATTTTGCTGGTAGGCCTGAATGGTGCAGGGAAGTCTACTTTGGTAAAATTGCTGTTAGGTCTGTACCAGCCTTCCAAAGGAAGAATTCTGATAGATGGAACAGATGTGAAAGAACTGGACAGAAGCGCTTACATTACATTATTTTCGGCAGTTTTTCAGGATTATATGATTTATGCAGAGTCGCTGAAGGAAAATATTATGTTTGACCGTACAGACCTTTCAAGAATGGAGGACATTATAAAGCGGCTGAAAATAAGTCAGATTTTAGAAGACAATCAGATTCAGTATGATGACAGTCTGTCAAAAGAGTTTGATTATAACGGGAAAGAATTATCGCAGGGGCAGAAGCAAAGAATGGCGCTTGCAAGAGCCCTGTTTAAGCCTTCCCAGGTGCTGGTGCTTGACGAACCGACAGCAGCGTTAGACGCGTCGGCGGAGTATCAGCTGTACCGTGATTTTGACGAAATTGTAGACGGCAGGACAGTGTTGTATATTTCCCACAGACTGTCAGCTGCGATGCTGTGTAATAAAATTATAGTGATTAAAAAAGGCGAAATAACGGAAGAAGGTTCACATGAGCAGCTGCTTGCCCGGAGGGCGGATTATTTTGAAATGTATACAAAGCAGGCGCAGAGCTACAAATAGAGAAAAGAGAGGAGGAAGAGGCGATGCTGTCGGATGGAATCAAAGTATTAAAATATTCTTTATCTATGGTATGGAGACTACGAAAGAGTTATTTGTTTTTGCGGATTTTAATTGCTCTGTCAGAAGTAGGAGAGACCTTTTGGGGAATCCTTCTGCTCAGGGTATTAATTAGCGATATTACCGCAGGGCAGGCGACAGGAAAAATACTTACGGACGCAGTTCTTCTGTGTCTGGGAGAGGTATTTTTTAAAGGGCTTAAGATTATATTAAGCTGGATGGCAAGTACCGGATATATAAAAATGAATGATATGTTTACTGCGAATTCACTGAAAAAGAAAATGAAATTAAAGTATTTCTTACTCGAGTCTCCTGATGTTTTAAACAAAATCGGAAATTTATGGAGAACCGACGGTATTGTATCAAACAGTGTCGAGCAGTTGTGCATTTTTATTTCAGGACTGTTTATTTTTGCAGGAAGCATTTCCATACTGAGTTCGCTGAATCCTGTGGTAGTCGTTTTATTTGTCGCGATTACGGCTGCCAATAGCGGGATTACAAAAAGAGGAATCAGGAACACAAATCGTCTGGATATGGAAAAAACGCCGGTTGACCGGAGACGGAACTACTATCTGACAAGAAGTATCAGGGCAGAGGAAGGAAAGGATGTCAGGATATTTCAATTAAACGAGTATTATAAAAATAAAATCTGTGCTGTTAATAACAAGGTAATCGAATATGAAACGAAAAAAGAAAAAGAGAATCTGAAAATGAGGCTGGCAACGGATTTTTTAGGAGGCGTGCAGTCCTTTTTGCTGTATTTGTATGCAACGCTTGAATATATTGCCGGCAGAATTGTAATTGCAGATTTTTTTATGTATACTGCTACCATTGGTAAGCTTAGTAGTTCGTTTGAGCGTATGCTGACCGCCTTTCAGAGGATAGCGGCACAAAGAGAACAAATGGATAAGCTGGAAGCTTATCTGAAGCTCCCGGACGATATCTATACTGAGAATCTGACGGAGATGCCAAAGGAGTGTAAAATTGAATTTAAGGATGTTTCTTTCCGATATCCAAATACAGACCGGGATATTTTAAAGCATGTGAATCTGACAATAGAAAAGGGCGAAAAGGTGTCTGTTGTCGGGAAAAACGGAGCAGGAAAATCTACATTGATTAAGCTGATTTGCCGATTTTATCAACCGACAGAGGGAGAAATAACGCTCAATGGCAGGAATATTGAAGAATATAGCTATAATGAGTATATCAGGATGATTAGTCCTGTGTTTCAGGATTTCCAGCTGATTCCGTTTACGATACGCGATAATCTGCAGCTTGACCGGGAAATGGAAGATAGCAGAATGCTTGAATGTCTGGAAAAGGCAGATGTAAGGGAGCGGGTAGAACGTCTGGAACAGGGACTTTCTACTTATATCGGGAAAGGGACAGGTTATAACGGCATCGATATGTCCGGCGGGGAAAAGCAGAAAATAGCGCTTGGGAGAATGTATGCAAAGGATGCCCCTGTCCTGCTATTTGATGAAGCGACCTCAGCAGTCGACCCGATTTCGGAGGATATTATCTTTAAAAATCTGAATCAGATCGGGGAACAGCATGCAGTCGTATTTATTTCGCATAGGATGTCAAATGCCCGTCTGAGCGACAAGGTGATATTTATTGCCAATAATTGTATTGAAGAGTGTGGAAAGCATGAAGAACTGATGAGGAAGGGAGGAGGCTATGCCGAGCTGTTCCGAATGCAGGAACAGTATTATACGGATGTAACTACGGTGTAGAAAAGTCTGGGACTGTTGCAGAAAGCACAGTCCTGTTTTTTTGTTTGAAAGGACAAGTATGGTTCCGGAACTTGAGTTTCTGCATTTTGCGTACCCTCCGTAAAGTTCCGGAGAATATTGCAAAGTCTCCGGGACTTTACGGGGTGTTAGAAAATGCGAAACTCAGGTTTTGGAAGTATTGCTATTGTTCACAGAATGGTTTATACTATTGTTAAATATTGTTAAATATCGGAGGACAGGATTCCGGTCGTTGTTCATAAAAAACAGATAGGAAAAGCAGGGCCGCTGGTTGTACGAAATCAGGGAAAGAGCATGATGTAAAGCGTAAGCAGGAGATTGTCTGTCTGGATTTGATAAAAAAAGAAAGGGATAGAGGTAAATATGGGAAAAACAGAAAAATTGGGTGTATTTATCAGCCTGGTACTGCGCCATAATCCGGACGCGGCGCATATTACAGTGGATGAGCATGGATGGGCAGATGTCGAGGAACTGCTTGCCGGTATTAACGATACCGGAAGAGAAATCAATATGGAAATTCTGGAAGAGATAGTTGCAACCGATTCTAAGCAGCGGTACAGTTTCAATCAGGATAAAACCCTGATCCGGGCAAATCAGGGACATAGCATACCGGTAGACGTTGAACTAAAGGAGCAGGAGCCGCCGGAGTTTTTATATCATGGAACTGCTGCAAGATTTCTGAATGCCATTGAAAGCGAAGGGCTGAAGCCCATGAGCCGGTTATACGTTCATTTGTCAAAGGATATTGAAACAGCCCTGAAGGTTGGCAGACGGCATGGGAATCCGGTGGTTTTGAAGGTAAACAGCGGAGATATGTACAAGGCCGGACATAGGTTCTATCTGTCAGAAAATGGCGTATGGCTGATAAAGAAAGTGGATGCGAAGTATTTAGAGAGGGTGAAGGAGTGATTAAAAAAGGGGTATGCTGTATTTTACAAAAAGAGCAAAAACGGATCAATCTTTGAAAGGAATCAAGACATTATATGAAGAGAATCCGGAAAAAGCTTTACGGATATCAGAGGAAATTATAAAGAATACATATAGGACTTTAATGACGCGGGAAATGAAAGGGTGTTATGTATATTGTACGAATCAGGGTTTGGCAGAATATTTAAAAATGTGTCTGAATCGGGATGCGGAAGATAGCTTGTAAATCTGGAATTGATGAGAGCCGATGAGTACTGGTAAAGCATAGCCGTGGAGTAAATGTATTTGGAGGTGCAAAAGAATCTGAAATAACATTGTATCAATGATGTATAGTCCGGCTAAAATTTGAATACAGCAAATATTAGCCGGACTATACTTGATTTTTGCCTTGACTTCGGCTAAAATATAATCAGAATAAAGAATAGCCGAAAGAAGGTTGCAAATATGAAGTATATAACGAGAAATCTGGAGAAGATAGTAAGCCAGGTCACAAAAGAATATCCGGTTGTGCTGGTTACCGGGCCCAGACAGGTGGGTAAGACCACCATGCTTCAAAAATTGATGGAAGGTACTGACAGAGGATATGTCACACTGGATGACTTGAATGAAAGAGCTGTTGCAAAAACGGACCCGGAATTGTTTTTACAGCTGCATAAGCCGCCTGTATTGATAGATGAGGTTCAGTATGCACCAGAGCTTTTTACGTATATCAAGATACATGTGGATAAAAACCATGAGCCGGGAGCCTTCTGGCTGACGGGTTCACAAGTATTCAAGCTGATGAGAGGCGTGCAGGAATCCTTGGCAGGAAGGGTAGCAGTTCTTTCCCTTACTTCCTTGTCCCAGGCAGAAATTTCCGGCGGGGAAACGGAGCCTTTTACGATTGACATGGAGGTGCTGTCAGCCAGAAAAGAAGGCAGGGAGGAGGCGGATACAAGAGGCATTTTTGAACGAATCTACAAAGGCTCTATGCCGGCAATTGTGAGTGGCGCAATCAGCAACAGCCAGATTTTTTACGGCAGTTATTTAACTACTTATATTGAGCGGGATGTAAGGGACCTGTCTGATGCCATTGATTCGTTAAAATTCCTCCGATTTATTACTGCGGTGGCGGCAAGGTGCAGTCAGATGTTAAATGTCGCAGATATTGCAAGAGACGCGGATATTAATCAGTTGCAGGCAAAGAACTGGTTAGGGATTCTTGAGACATTAGGAATCATTTTCTATCTTCATCCATATTCTAACAACCTGTTAAAACGTCTTGTAAAAACACCAAAGCTATATTTTTATGATACTGGATTAGTTTGTTATCTGACCAGGTGGAATAGTGCAGAAACCTTGGAATGCGGCGCAATGAATGGCTCTATTTTGGAAAACTATGTAGTTGCTGAGATTGTGAAAACCTATTTAAACTGTGGAAAGGAACCATATCTGTACTATTATCGGGATAAGGACGCGAAAGAGATTGATATCGTGCTGGAGCATGACGGTGTGCTGAACCCGATTGAGATTAAGAAGACTTCAAATCCGGGGACAGAATTGATAAAAGTATTTGAATTGCTGGATAAGTCGTCTACGCCTCGTTCCAAGGGAGCGGTCATCTGCATGAAACCCGAGCTTAGTGCGATTGATAGGAATCATTATATTGTACCTGTTTGGATGATTTAAATGGTTTTGAAAAGATAGCATAAGGCGTTAAGCTGTTCTCAGGTTTCTAAGTAGTTTATTGTTCTTGGAACTTTGGGCAACAGCTTATTGATTGTTTGAATGAAATACAGTTCACAACACTTGATATTACAGAAGATATTACAAATATAGCAAAGAAAATTATTGAAATGGGAATACTTACACAAAAAAGTTTTGATGACTGTCAGCATATAGGAGCAGCAGTTATAAATGAATGTGATTGTATTATTTCATGGAATTTTAAGCATATTGTAAATGTGAAGACAATTAGAGGCGTAAGGGCAATTACAAATCTGGAAGGATATAAAATGATTGAGATATGGAATCCTTCGGTGTTATTAGAAAGTGAGGAATGATTATGATTGTAAAACCAATTATCAGCCCGGATTTTACCATTGAAGATATTCATAAGATTAGGGAATATCACTATGAGCTTACAAAAGATATGACAACACAGGAAAAAATCAATTTTTATAATGAGGGTGGGAGAGCCTTTTTAAAAGAAATGGAGGAAAGAAAGCTACAGAAAGCGTAATAGTTATGGAAGCAGAAAAAATCCGGAAAAAGCTTTACGGATATCAGAGGAAATTATAAAGAATACATATAGGACTTTAATGACGCGGGAAATGAAAGGGTGTTATGTATATTGTACGAATCAGGGTTTGGCAGAATATTTAAAAATGTGTCTGAATCGGGATGCGGGATAAATAGATAGGACGTGGCACAAATTAACATGTGACAAAATATTTTATAGCAGGTCTATAAAACGGGATGTGAAAGGACTGTTAGGTATGATAGATATCTCTCCAAAGGAACGGAATTTATTAAGTGCAATGCGGAAGCGTGCTCCGATGTTTGTGGGAGAATATTCCCTGGCTAAATTGAGTATCTTTTTAGGAGCATACAGTATAGCGTTAAAAGAGTATGGGTTGGATAATAGATATTGTATGATTCCGGAAGAATTTAATGAGTTTGTGCTTAAGAAATATAGCTTATATCCCTGTAATCGAAATTATGCTATGGTAATTTTGCAGAATATATCAGACGGGAAAGAAGCAATCGAGATGTTCTTTCAATTGTTGGACGAATTTTTGGAAGCAAATGGTTTTGAAAGGATATCATAAGGCGGATACATCTAATCTCGAAAATGGACAAGCTATTATTCCGGAAATGTATAAAGTATTGTTCCTTTTCGGTTGATATTATTCCGAAGGTATAGTATACTATTTTGGAAAGTGAGGTGCGGTTCTTTATGTATATAACGGTAAAACAAGCTGCAGAAAGGTGGGGGATTTCTGACAGGCGGGTGCGCATACTATGCTCGGAAGGGAAAATAGCAGGCGTTATCCGGGAAGGGAGCAGATGGATGATTCCGTCAGATGCGAAAAAGCCGGAGGACGGAAGGGTTAAGTCAACTGAAAGCCTGTTGGCGGCGATTAACAGAAAGAAGATGGAACTGGATTCCAGACGCCCTCTGACAAAGGGAGAATTGGAACGTCTGACAGAGGAATTTGTTGTTGAGTACACCTATAATTCCAATGCGATTGAGGGAAATACGTTGACTCTTCGTGAGACCGATATGGTTTTGCGAGGTCTGACAATTGACAGAAAGCCGTTAAAGGATCATATGGAGGCAGTCGGGCATAAAGAGGCTTTTGAGTTTGTACGGGATTTAGTAAAAGAACAGGCGCCTTTATCAGAGAGCATCATCAAACAGATTCATTATCTTGTATTGGCGGATAAGCGGGAGGACCGGGGAGTCTACAGAAGAGTTCCGGTCAGGATTATGGGTGCGAAGCATGAGCCGGTACAGCCCTATCTAATCCAACCTGAGATGGAACGATTGCTGGAGGCTTATAGAACCAGTACAGAGCATATCATTTCCCGCCTTGCACGGTTTCATATTGAATTTGAGAAGATACATCCTTTTATTGATGGAAATGGCAGAACCGGCCGGCTGCTTGTGAATCTGGAATTGATGAAAGCCAGATTCCCGCCGATTGATATTAAGTTTGCAGACCGGATTTCTTATTACAATGCGTTTGACGAGTACCAGGTAAAGCATAGTCCTGGAGCAATGGAAAAGCTGTTTGCAGGCTATGTGAATGCAAGGCTGGATAGTTACCTGATGATGTTGGAGGAATAACATATAAGGGAAGGAAAGATTTGAAAAGTGTTAAATGACGATGCCGGGGCTATCAGTAAATGCAAGATATGTTATGTACAGGGAGAATGAAATGTAACGATGGAAAATTTGCTTGAACAAATAAATGAATTATACAAGGAAAATAGAGAGTGGAATTACTATGATGCAGAAATAAGCACCCCTTTTGATTCATATAAGGCTAAAAAATTTATTAAACAGTATTTTGAATATGGAGCTAAGAAAAGAGTAGTTTTACCATTTATAGATGAAATCGATTCGATAAGATATGTACATACAGTATCAACATTTTTTATTGGATTATTAATCAAACGAGAGATATGTCCGGAATTGACTATTCTGAGCCGTGGCTATGAGGATTATAAGTTCAGTTATTTATGGTTTTTAGTATGCTTATTTCATGACATGGGATATGCGATAGAAAATGATTGGATGTACAAATATAAGTATAGACGCGAGGCGGAAGGCTTTTTACACCAATATGAGGTTGTAAAAGGAACTTATTGGAGACTAGGAAATATTTACCGTGACCTAGGGTTGATATATGTGGCTCCAACAAGATATAGTAAGTTCACTGTTTCGAGCAAGGAACGTTGGTTTTCTGATAGAATTTTTAGGGGAATTGAATTTAATAATGGTACAATAATTAAGAAATCAATGTATACGCGTAAAACTGTTCTAAATTATTTAGAGTACTGTAAAATGACAGAAGGAATAAGGCATTATGACCATGGGATAGTAGGTGGGTTGTGGTTATATGATAATTTGATGAAAAATTACTATAGGACATATAGGGAGGAAAGTACACGAAATCCTGATATCAGGATTGATAATTTTTTGGTGGATGGGTATTGGCATTTTTCGTTTGAACAGAAAATAGTATTTGCATATTTGGCAGATTGTATTATCGCACATAATATATGGCCGGCGAAAAAAGATACACGTGATACATATCTCAAATGTGGGTTGGAAGAATTAGTACAACCTTGGTTTAAAAAGATATCATTTAGAAATAATCCTATTTTATTTATTTTGGCAATAGCGGATACGATTGAACCGGTAAAACTATATTCTGCAGAAGTAAATATGACTGAAGTGGAGATATGGAAAGGAATAAATATAAAAGCGGAGAGGAAAAGTCTCTTTATTAAACTTATGGATGACAAACTATCATTTCAGAAATTATTGGCTAAAGTAGATGGATTAGATGACTGGATTGATGTGAAGGTACAGGTATTTAAGAAAAGTAAGGAGATAAAGATAGATTATTGCATGTTTTGAAATTATGAAAAGTGCAGAAACAATAGCATAATTGTCAAAAGGATTTTGAATATGTTGTGGATATTGTGATTGAAAATGTATATGTTTGATGTAGTGGTGCAGATGATGAATAGCTTCTGCGATAAGTATAGCTAATGTGTATAATAGTGATGTTTTGATTGTGACCGGTCTTATAAATTTAGTAGCATTAGGTATGATCAAAATAGGGATAAATGTATGGTGACGATATTTTGAAGAAAAATATATAAAAAAATCTGAAAAATAGACTAAATAATCGAGAAAAGAAGAAAAGCTTTTATCTGTGTTCTTCTAGAGTATTCATTTCATAAACTTACCCTGAGATTTTCCAAATGTTATTTGGAAAATCTTAGAGACTGTTATTATGGTCCCATTATGCAATATTATTGCAGGCAAACGATGAAAAGCCCGTATATGGTATAGGGAAGAAGTTGCCGGGCAACCCGAACATCGGAACCTTTCAACGTAACGATTGAAAAAGAATGCTATTTGTGGTATATTTATCTTGCTTGAAGCTTTTACTATATGTAATTCATGTACTCATGTATTTATGTATAGTAAAATGTGTAAAAGTGGATAAAATAGGTAAGTTATAAATCTTGATTTACTTCACTTTTACCTCAAATTAATACAAAACTATGCTAATTTATGCAAAGATATGCAGAATATGATTAAAACAAGCAAGAAAGGAAATGTTCAAAAAGCCAGAAAATAGGAGGCTTTGTAGGGCTATACAAGGTTATGCAAGATATGATAAAACTGCTTTTCATCTGCCACGGCAATATCTGCCGTTCCCCTATGGCAGAGTTTGTAATGAAGGATTTAATAGAGAAGGAAGGTCTTTCGGATTGCATTTTCGTGGCTTCTGCGGCGACAAGCACCGAGGAGCTTGGGAATGATATCCATTATGGGACAAGGTCGGTTTTGGAGCGGTACCGGATTCCGTTTGCGAGGCGGCAGGCGAGGCAGATTACCCGGGCGGATTATGGCGAGTATGATTATCTGGTCGGGATGGATAGCGCGAATATCCGCAATATGCAGCGGGCATTCGGGGGAGACCCGGAGGGGAAGGTGTATAAGCTGCTTTCCTTTGCCGGAAATGGAAACGATGTGGCAGACCCGTGGTATACCGGGGATTTTGAGACGACCTACCGGGATGTGCAGGAGGGCTGCCAGGCGCTGCTGAAGCGGCTTAAGGCAGAGCTGAGAGGAGTAAGACAATGAATATCAATCAATCAGTCCGCGGGGTGCCGGAGGAGGTAAAGAAGGCGGTTACAGGGAAGGATGACTGTATCTATAAGGCGTTTGCGGCGATTCTGGCCGGAGGGCACATTTTAATCGAGGATGTGCCGGGGGTAGGAAAGACTACGTTAGTTATGGCGTTTTCGAAGGCGCTTTCTTTAGAGAGTAACCGGATGCAGTTTACGCCGGATGTGATGCCGGCGGATATTCTCGGGTTTAATATGTACCAGAAGGAAACGGGAAGCTTTGTTTACTATCCGGGCGCGGTTATGTGTAACCTATTTCTGGCAGATGAGATAAACCGGACTTCTCCGAAAACCCAGTCTGCACTGTTGGAGGTAATGGAGGAAGGGATGGTTACCGTGGACGGGAAAAGCAGGAAGGTGCCGGAGCCGTTTATTGTAATGGCAACCCAGAATCCAAAGGGAAGCGCCGGGACACAGCTTTTGCCGGAGTCACAGCTGGACCGTTTTATGATTTGTATGAGCATGGGCTATCCCGGTCTGGACGATGAGGTGGAAATCCTGAAAGGTAAAAGCGGTTCCTCTGTTCTTCAGGTGAATCCGGTGCTCAGTATGGAGCAGCTGATTTCTGTAAAGGAGCAGGTGGAGGAGGTTCATGTGAGTGAGCCGCTGTTTATGTATATTGCAACATTGTCAAAATCGACCAGGGAGCATGCTTATATTGAGCTGGGCTTAAGCCCGAGAGGCTCCATTGCCTGCGTCCGTATGGCGAAGGCGTGGGCTTATTTACACGGAAGAGACTATGTTTTGCCGGAGGATGTCGCTGACATTTTTCTGGATGTGTCGAAGCACAGAATCGTGCTGAATGCAAAGGCAAGGGTAGGCAGGGTTTCGGCGGCGGCGGTGTTGGAGGAAGTTTTGTCCAAGACAAAGCAGCCGGCGTCCTATCGGTAAAAGGAAGAGTAGCATGTCTAGCTTTATAAATTTATTTTTTGTGACGATTGCAGCGTTCTATTTTGCGCTGATGTATGAAAATGCGGCAATTATGCTGTTAGCTTACTTGTTGGCGGCATTTTTTGTAGTTTCGCTCTTCGGGGTATCGTTCCGGGTTGTTATGGTGAAGGCGAGGTTAGAAATTCCCGTCGGAATTTCGGAGCCGGGAAAAGAGAGTATAGTCCGGCTTGTGGTGACCAACGGGTGTCCGTTTCCAGTGCGGCGGATAAAAGCGTTGCTTAGTGTGGAAGATAGGCTCAACGGGAAGAGGACAGACAGCTGGATGAAGCTGTCTGCAGTTCCGCGGGGAGAAAACGCCCTTGTCGGCAGGCTTTCCTTTTCCGACGCCGGAAATTATACCGTTATACTGAAAAAGCTGCGGGTTTATGACCGGACAGGTCTGCTGCATGGGGACAGTAAGGAAAGCAGCGTGGCGGATATCCAGATTCTTCCTGTCTTACATGAGGTGCCGGTACAGCTGACGGCGGCAACAAAAAATTTTTGCGGCGAATCGGATGTGTATGACGGACATAGGTCAGGAGATGATAGCAGCGAGCTGTTTCAGATAAGGGAATACCGGGAGGGAGACCAGCTCCGGGATATCCATTGGAAGCTGACGGCAAAGCAGGAAGAGCTTATGGTAAAGGAGCATTCGTTTCCAAAGCCCTGCCCGGTTGTATTGTTTTTGGATTTTCATCCAGGGAAGCGGCTGGAGAAGAAGGAACGGCTGATTTCTTACATGGAAACGGCTGCCAGTCTTTCCTTTTCTATTATGGATGCGGGCTGTCCGCATTATATCGTATGGTATGATGGCGAGGAAGCGGATTTAAAGCGTTTGCGGGTAGAGGATGAGGAAAGTCTGTTTTATTTTATCGGGATGCTGATGCAGATTCGTTGGAGACAGCCAAAGGAGGAGCCGGTACAGCGTTACAGGGAAAAATACCAGATGGAGCCGTATGTGTGGGCACTTTCGCTGGACGAGGAGCTTCAGCTTAGAAAAGGGGAGGAGGTTGTTGTAAGGTTTTCGGAAAAGAATTTAGAACAATCGTTGTCGCAGAGAGAGCTATTATTATAAAGACAGGTCGTGCAAAAAGTGAAAAAGAGACGGGAGATAAGATGGAGCGAGTCCGTCAGAACGAATCAGTATGAAGAAAATACGTTTATAAAATACAGAACCGCTGCGGCAGAGGTTCTTTTTTCCGTAGCCTGTACGCTTGCGTTTGTTTGTTCCGCGTACAATATGCTTCAGGAGGTTTATCAGTGGGGCAGCTTAAACAGCAATAAGGTGCTGTTATTGTTTTTGGTTGCAGTTCTGACCGGTGCTGTGATGGAGGTGGAGTTTCCGGGAAGGAAGAAAATGACTGCATTCCTGCGCTGGGGGGTGCCGTTTGCCATAGGGTTTATTTCTATTTGGTATCTGCGTTCCGGAGACAATGCGGAGGAGATACGTTCCGGTCTGCAAGCGATGGCGGCTTTTTACGTGGATCAATGGAATGTGTATTATGGAACGGAGTTTTTGGTTTCCTCCGGGAATCCGGAACAAATCGGAGCAGCGATGGATGCTGTGATGTTTTTTCTGTGTGTTGTTCTGCTGTGGGCAGCGAGGATGCGAAAGGAAAATACGATTCCGGTGCTTGTGCCGGTGGGAGCCCTTTTGCTGGAGTTTCTGGCAGGGGATTCGCCGGAGGGCTGGGGAATTTTTGTGATGTTTGCCGGGATTTTATCTGCCAATGCTACACGGTTTAGTCTGCAGGATTTTTGTCTGGCGCAGGGGAGAAGAAAAGGTTTCTCGGAGAAAAAACGAATTGCGCCTGTTTTTCTGACTGGTGCCGGCATCTTGCTTGTCTGCGTGCTGGTAAAGCTTGCGGGTGTGCCTTTAGCAAATGATATGGTCCGGAAAAATTCGGGAAAAGTCAAGCAGTTTCAAGAGGAGTTTATCGATAAGGTTTCCAGCTTTTCTCTTTTGGAAGAGATAAAGGCGCCGAAAGCGTTGGAGAGTTTAAAGGAGGCTTTCGGTACTATATTTGAGAAGAAAGACGCAGACAGCGCGGAGCTCACGAACCGGGAACCCCGGTATAAGGGTGCTCCGGCACTCCGGATACAGACGGAGAAACGGCCGGTAGGAAATATTTATTTGAAAGGGTTCTGTACGGGAGAATATGAGGCAGGCGTCTGGAAAAGAAGCCGGAAGACGTTTGAAAAGGAGTGTGGGAGAGGGGGCTTTGACATTGAAAGGACTGCTTCGGCGGTTGTTTTGTCCACGGCAGGAGAGTTTATAGGGAACGCTCCGGCGGGACATTTGCCGGAGGGGGTACAGGAGATAGCAGCTAGTCTTTTTTATTATGATTCGTCCGGAACAGGCGCATATTTTCCGTATTTTGCGGAGCCCAAGGGCGCCGGCATCTATGTGGAAAGCGACTGTTG
Source organism: uncultured Lachnospiraceae bacterium (assembly GCA_910577175.1). Taxonomy (GTDB): domain Bacteria; phylum Bacillota; class Clostridia; order Lachnospirales; family Lachnospiraceae; genus SIG307. Next base: position 243,426 of record CAJTLU010000002.1, read on the forward strand.
CGTGAAAAAGGAAAAGGACCTGGAAGAAACGGCGTTTACTTTTTGGGAATTTAATGACGGGAGCATGGCGGCTTTTCTGAAACAAAAAACGGCGGAGCGTCCGGAATGGGAAGTCTGGTATGAAAACTATATACGGGAATTTTATCTTGCGGTGCCGGAGAATATGACCTGTGTCAGGGAGATTGTAAATGAAATAGAGGAGCATGGATACCAGAGGGGGCTTTTTGAAGACCCGATGGACGAAAATGCAATGCGTCTGTTGAAGGCATATCTTGTCGTGGAATGGATGAGAAGGAATACCGGATACAGCACAGAACTTCCGGAACTTCCTTCCGGCGTTGACCCGGTTGAGTTTTTTCTCGGAACAAGCAGGGAAGGCTATTGCATGCATTATGCAAGTGCAGCCGTTATGCTTCTCCGGGAGTTTGGGGTTCCGGCTAGATATGCAGCCGGTTATCTTGTGAATCAGTCTGCTTTTTTGCCTAAGTCCGGAAAATATGAGGCGGTAGTTATGGATAACAGGGCGCATGCCTGGGCAGAGGTGTATCTGGACGGAATCGGCTGGATTCCGGTGGAAGTCACCAATGGGTACGATAATCCGGTATCGGACGGAAGCCTTACACTGCAGGTTCCGCCTCTTAAACCAGAGGGACAGCCTTACGCTACTCCGGTTCCGACGGGGATTCCGGGCAATATGCCGGGACAGGAGCCTCCGGAGGATAGGACGGAGCTGACGGTGACTCCCGGGATACCTCCGGATGATAAAACGATACAGCCAGGCAAGCCGTCGGATATCACGCTTCCGGAAATAAAACAGCCGTCTTCGGAAGCAAAGAAGGAGAGTCTTGCAAAAAGGATTTCTCCGGTAATTTTAATCTTTGCCCTGTTTTTCTGTTTTATTTTTGAACTGTTGTTTGTACCTCTTTGGAAGGTGTTCAAAAAGATAGCAGGAAAGGTGGCTGACCGGCGGCTCCAGCAGCTGATTCAGCGGAGCGGGAACCGGCAGGCAATCAGATTTGTGAACCGGAAGATTTATCAGAGGCTCCGGCGAAGTGGAAAACTGTTTAAATTGTCTCTGAGAGATGCCGAGTATGAGGAATTATTAAAGAAAAACTACCGGGAAGTTCCGGCAGAGGACTGGAAGCGCTATATGGGGCTTGCAAAGGCAGCTGCATTTTCCTGCGGCGAATTTACAGAACAGGAAACGGAGTTTTGCTGTAGGATTTACCGGAAGGTAAGGCAGAAACCTTTTTCCCTGTTCCAAAGGGATTAAAAGGGGTTGCTTTTAGGTCGGCAAAAGCAGCCTGACAGTCAGGAATAGCGGCTTTGAATTAACGGCACAGGAAAAAACTGTGCCGTTTTCCTTTGTTCTACTATGTACCTTTTCTCATATTTATGTTAGGATTACGGTGTAACGGGGGTCCCGTACCGAGGGGAATGCAGTAACAGGACGGAAGCAAAGAAAGGAGTAGCATAGGATGAAAGGAAGAGTATATGCAATAGCAGCAGCGATAGCGCTTACGTCTGCCGGAGTGCAGGGAGCGCATGTAGCACAGGCAGCAGCACGGCCGGTATATGTAAGCAGGATTAATAGCGAAACAGCAGGACAGTGGAAAGAGACGTTACAACGGCTGAATGTCCGGTGTGACCTTCTGTTCGAACTGCTTTCCAGGTTTGAATGTGACAAATTACCGGAGAAACCGGGCGGAAGTAAGCCGGAGCAGCCGGAAGTACCGGGAGAAGGAAGACCGGAACAGCCGGGTACGCCGGAAGAGAAGCCGGAAGAAAAACCAGATAAGCCTGGCGATAGCAAGCCGGATAATCCTGGTGAGAGCAAACCGGATAAACCTGGCGATAGCAAGCCGGATAATCCTGGTGAGAGCAAACCGGATAATCCTGGCGATAGCAAGCCGGATAATCCTGGCGAGAGTAAGCCGGAAGAGCAGGACAAGGCATATGTGTATGGTCTCCGTATTACGGAGCTTGTAAATCAGCATCGTGCCGAAGCGGGACTGGCTCCGGTAGAGTATTCTGCAGAGCTGAGCAAGCCGGCGCAGACACGTGTATTTGAGATTGAGAAGTCATTTTCCCATACACGTCCGGATGGAAGATACTTTTCGTCTGCATTAAAAGACCATGGAATTTCTTATCGCTATACCGGTGAGAACATTGCGTGGGGACATAAGTCGCCGGAGGAAGTAGTAGAAGCATGGATGAATTCTCCGGGACACCGTGCCAATATATTAAATGAGCGCTTTACGAAGCTTGGCGTAGGCTACCAGCAGAATGCAAAAGGCGTAAACTACTTCACGCAGCTGTTTACGAACTAAGGAAGCGTTGATTAAATCATCGCTTCCTCAGAGCCTCCGGCGGATGCGCACGGATTTGCAGGGGTGAATGTTGCTTCGCAACGCAAATCCGGCGCGGGAAACGCTTTCATCAGCGTTTCCCTAAGAAATTACTAACGCGAAAAAGGGAGAATAAAGTACCGGGAGCCGTCCGACGGAATACACTATAACAGAGTGTAACCGAAGGGCGGTTCTTTTTTATGGGTAAAAATACAGCAGGCTGCTGTGGACGTGTAAAAAAATCTGAGAACAGGATTTTACTTGCGTTTCTTTTAAATCTGTTTTTCTCTTTTGTCGAGGTCTGGGGAGGGCTTCTGACCGGAAGCATCACGATAATGTCGGATGCCATCCACGATTTCGGGGACTGTATTGCGCTTGGAATGGCATGGCGTATGGAAAAGCTTTCCAAGAGGCCGCCAAATCAGAAATACCATTTCGGCTACCGGAGGTTTTCGGTGATTGCGGGATTGATTAACAATCTGATTTTGCTGGCTGGCGGCGTCATTATCATTGTAACCTGTACCCAGCGTTTTTTCTCACCGAGGGAAATTGACGGCGCGGGAATGTTTGTGTTTGCAGTGTTCGGAATTCTGATGAACGGTATTGCTATGATTCTGACCGCAAGAGGAAGCAACATCAATGAAAAGACAATCAGCACGCATATGCTGGAGGATGTTTTAACCTGGGCCGCCGTATTGATTGTGGGAATTATTATGCATTTTTTCCATTTGCCGATTCTGGATTCGTTATTGTCAATCGGAATGACGCTCGTTATTTTCTGCGGTGTGGCGAGGAATTTGAAACGGATTTTTGCGGTACTCGCAGTACGTTCGCCGCTAAAGGCAGAGGATTATGACAGTCTGAAAGGGGAGCTGGAGGGCTGTGAGCCGTTTGCCAGGCTTGAAAATCTGCGGTTATATAGCATCAGCGGGGAGGATAAAAATGCAGAGGTATTTTTTAAGCTGACCGGAGAATGTCAGGCAAAGGAGCATGAGCAGCTGTTCGAAAAGGCAGAGGAATGCTGTAAAAGATATGGAATCGAGCAGGTCTTTATACAGGCGCGTTATAAGGAGTAGCAAGGTTTTGTGAGTTCCACAAAGCGCAGCATGTTCTTACAGGGGAAGAAAATCTTTATCTTGTAAAGGAAAAGCCGCAGCCTGATTTTTGCATATGCAACGAGATACGTGGTCTTTTGGGCAAATGCAAAAATCGGGCGACGGCTTTCGGGTTGCCTGAAAATACGGAAATTTAAGGGGATTTTGGAATTGAAATTTTAACGGGAATAGTGTATAGTAAAGAGAGTGGAACGTTTTGCGCATAAGGGCGCAGGCGTAAAGCCAAAGTAAGGCAGGATACATAGAAAGGAATTGAAACCATGAAGAAAAAGATTTGCTTACTTGCAGTAGCTGTTGTACTGGCCGCTGCGGCATGTAACAAGGGAACCACAGGAACCAATCCTACGGATGTCCCGGCTACCCTGACGCCTACGCCGGAAGCGACAGTAACTCCAACACCAGAGCCGACCGCAACGCCGAAGCCGACGGCTACGCCGGCACCGGAGACCGACTGGTATGAGGATATGATGAAGGCTTCCCTGGTGTCTACCGGGAACAACGCCCGTTTAAAGAAGGTACTGGAAAAGGCAAGAAACGGTGAGACAGTAAATATTGCGGCACTTGGCGGCTCCGTAACAGAGGGGGCTGGCGCGAATTCTATGAACGGCGGCTATGCATACCAGTTTGCAGATGCATTTGCAGAGGCCTACGGAACGGACCGGGGAAAAAATATCAATTTTGTGAATGCGGGTCTTGGCGGTACACCGTCGTCCCTTGGCGTCATCCGTTTTCAGCGGGATATCGTTGAAGAGCTTGGAGCAGAGCCGGATTTATTTATCCTTGAGTTTGCGGTCAACGATTACGGCGAGGTGACCGGCGGACGTGCCTATGAAAGTCTGGTGCGCGATGTTCTTTCCCAGGACAACGACGCGGCAGTTATTCTGGTATTCTCCGTGTTCAAGTCAAAGTGGAATATGCAGAGCGACTATATTCCGGTCGGAAAGTATTACGACCTGCCGATGGTAAGCATCCGGGATGCGGTTGCAGTTCCGTATCTGAGAGGAAATCTGGATGATACGAAGTTCTTTTCGGATGAATATCACCCGACGACCTATGGTCATACGATTATGAGCGACTGTATTATGCATCTTATCGATGAGATTGACAAGGAAGAGGCAGAGGAGATGAATGTGCTGTCGGAGACCGGAAGGAAGCCTCTGGATTTCTGTAAAGTGGAAATGATTGATGCAAAGAGCGAGGGCGTAGAGATTACAGTCGGAAGCTTTACCCAGACCGACTCGGCGGTGCAGTATTTTAAAGGGAAGGCTTCGTTCCCGGAGAACTGGAAGCACGATGCGGCTGCAGGAAATGAAAGCTTTACTATGAAGCTGACCTGTAAGAACCTTCTGTTGAACTATAAGACCGCAAACGGCGCTGACTTCGGCGATGCAGAGGTCTATGTAGACGGTGAAAAGGTAATGACGCTCCAAGGAAGAACATCAGGCGGCTGGAACAATTCGAATGTAGTGCTTGTGCTGGATGAAGAGACCGCAGCCGAGCATACGATAGAGGTCCGCATGGCAGAAGGACATGAAGACAAGGCATTTACGATACTTGCTCTTGGCTATACGAAATAAGGCTGAAAAAGGGGCTGCGCACTTCGTGCGACAGTCCCTTTTATAAGTGGAAATTGTTTAAAGCTCTTCGATTTTATGTAGATTCCAGACATGAATGTTAATCGGAATGACCTCAGAGCCGCAGTATTCGCAGAACTTTGCGCCGAGGGAGGTCAGGGCGCCGCCGCAATGCGGGCAGGTTACGGAAAAGCCGTTGTCCTTTCCGTATTCGATGGCATCCTGGATGTACATCATATGTGTATTGAAGCGGGTCTGGATTTTCTTTGTGCCGGTATGGTACTGTACACCCGACTGGAATACAATAACACAGGTGCCGGAGTTCTTTAAGTAGGAGAGAACCTCGGTTTTATGGATACGGATGCCCGAAACGCCTTTTTCGCCCAAATGCTTTTTCAGGTGCTTTTCGGCAATGCCACGGAGTTCTATCCAGTTTAACTCTGGAAAGTCCTTCTGAATCTGAGGTACATAAATTGAGGTCATGCCGGAAACCGATTTCGGTGTGTTTGCCTCCTCCTCTTCCCGGCTTTTTATCAGTTCGCCGAGATTGTCTGTGCCGAACAGGTCTTTCATGGTGCGTTTTGCTTTTCTATAAAAGTACCAGATGGTTCCTGCCAGTGTAAGGGCAGCCGCCGAAAGAAGAATTACCGGGATGGAAATGCCTAAAATTGTTCCCATAACAGCCTCCTGTCAAGTAAAGTATCATCAAAATAAAACCTTTCTAAAGTATAACAGAAAATGAAGGGAAAGTCTATGGGAATTGTAGTTCTTGAGTTTCCGCATTTTTTAAGCGACCTTAGCGGCCTCGGCGGCTGTACGGCCGCCGGGACACAATGGCATATGCAAAATGCGGAAACCCAAGGAATCGTAGTCGTATTTACCGGTGCAGTTTGGCATAAAATACTATAATGGAATATTGACACTGTTTCGAAAATCGTGTAGACTAGATTTTATGTTGCGGAGGTTTTGGTATGGGTATTTTAGACTTGTTTCTGATTGCGGTAGGACTGTCTATGGACGCGTTTGCTGTGGCAATCTGTAAGGGGCTTTCGGTTAAGAAGGCGACTCTGAAGCAGGGGATTATCGCAGGTTTATACTTTGGCGGGTTCCAGGCAGGGATGCCGCTGCTTGGCTATCTGTTAGGCAGTAATTTTGCAAAGTACATAGAAGAGTTCGACCACTGGATTGCGTTTGTCCTGCTTGGGATTATCGGTATCAATATGATACGGGAGTCGAGAGAGAAGGACGAGGAGCTGAATGCCTCCTTTGCCCCGAAGGCCATGCTTCCGATGGCGGTGGCGACCAGCATCGACGCCCTGGCGGTCGGTGTTTCTTTTGCGTTTATGAAGGTGCAGATTGGCTGGGCGGTTTCGTTTATCGGACTGATTACCTTTACGTTGTCTGTAATCGGCGTGAAAATAGGGAATCATTTCGGGGCAAAATATAAGTCTAAGGCAGAGCTTCTAGGTGGAATTGTACTGATTGTACTGGGGATAAAAATATTGGTAGAGCATCTATTTGGGCTGTAGAGTAGTCCGGTGGAGAGAAAGAGACGGAAAAGGAGAAAAAGCAACGTATGAAAATCGGATTTGATAATGAGAAGTATCTGAAAATGCAGTCAGAGTACATTATGGAGCGCATTGGAAAGTTCGGGGACAAGCTGTATCTGGAGTTCGGAGGGAAGCTGTTTGACGATTATCACGCGTCAAGAGTGCTGCCAGGTTTTTTACCGGACAGTAAGTTAAAGATGCTGTTAAAGCTTGCGGACAAGGCGGAGGTTATTCTTGTTATCGGTGCGGATTCGATTGAGCAGAATAAAAAGCGGGAGGATTTAGGTATTACTTATGACGAGGACGTGGTACGTCTGGTAGAGGAGTATAAAAATTGCGGTCTTTTTGTCGGCAGTGTTGTTGTGACGAAGTATGCCGGACAGGCGGCAGCCGATATGTTTAAGGAAAAGCTGGAAAAGAAGAATATCAAGGTATATCGTCACTATGTCATTGAGGGGTATCCGACAAATGTTGCGCAGATTGTCAGCGACGACGGCTTTGGGAAAAACGACTATATTGAGACCAGCCGTCCGCTTGTTGTCGTGACCGCGCCGGGACCAGGAAGCGGTAAGATGGCAACCTGTCTTTCGCAGCTGTATCACGAAAACAAGCGCGGTGTCAAGGCAGGCTATGCGAAGTTTGAGACCTTCCCAATCTGGAACCTGCCGCTCAAGCATCCGGTGAATCTGGCGTACGAGGCTGCAACTGCGGATTTGAACGATGTCAATATGATTGACCCGTTCCATTTGGAAGCCTATGGCATGACCACGGTAAACTATAACCGTGATATTGAGATTTTCCCGGTACTGAATGCCGTGTTTGAGGAAATCTATGGCAGCAACCCGTACAAGTCCCCGACGGATATGGGTGTAAATATGGCGGGGAATTGTATTCTGGATGACGAGGCTTGCTGTCAGGCGTCAAAGATGGAGATTATCCGCCGGTATTACAAGGCGTTAAATAAGCTGGCAAAAGGGGACGACACGGAAAACGAGGTCTATAAAATCGAGCTTCTGATGAAGCAGGCAAGGATTACGACCGACGACCGCGCCGTAACGGTGGCGGCAAAGCGGCGTGCGGAGCAGCTGGGCGTGCCGACCGCGGCAATCGAACTTGCTGACGGAACTGTGATTACCTCAAAGACAACTGATTTGCTTGGCGCATCTGCCGCGTTGCTTTTAAATTCATTAAAGTATCTTGCCGGAGTGGAGCACGATACGCACCTGATTTCGCCGAGCGCAATCGAGCCGATTCAGGCGCTGAAGGTAGGCTACCTTGGCAGCAGGAACCCGCGCCTGCATACGGACGAGGTACTGATAGCGCTGGCAATCTCCGCGGTAGACGACGAGAACGCAAAGCGCGCCATGCGGGAGCTTCCGAGACTGCGGGGCTGTCAGGTGCATACGTCAGTCATGCTTTCCGACGTGGACTTAGGAGTTTTCAAAAAGCTCGGGGTGGACTTGACGTGCGAGCCGGTGATAAAGAAGAGCAGGTAGGGGAGAGGTTCAGGAAAAACGGGAAAGTTCTTTTTTCAGTGCCGTGGCAAATTCGTTTGCCGCGGCATAGTTTTTGGAGCGAAGCAGGGCGTTGATAGTGGCGAGCTGACTGTTAAAGTCATGGCGGAGCTTTGCGAGCTCTTTAGTGTTAGTATATAAGTGTGGACAAAAAAAGTTGAACAGCTTATACTATCAAGTGAAAGAGCAAAGGAGATGTTAAACATGGTGAAAAACTAAAAATTTTATGTTTCGAGATTCAAACAGTAGATTACAAATCTGTATAATGCCAGAATAAATTTCGTATCCGCAAATGGAACATGAATATAGCGTGAATTGGAGCACACTTAGACACTTAGTAACTAAGTAAAACAATTCTCACTTATTAAGATTTGCAAGAAAGATACAGTTACTCTTAAGGAATATATGGTACTCTAGAAAGAAAACCAGCATATTAAGATTGAAAATGAAATATTTAAAAAGTGACTACCATGTTCGCAAAAGAACAATAGCTGTGAGTGTAGTTTTTATCCATCATAACTTAAACTGCTCACTATTTCCCGGCTTTGCAGTGCTTTGAAGTTCCCAAGGAGCATTTATCACAAGTAGCATCAAAAGGTAGAAATAGTATAAGAAATTAAAAAGCACAAAAGGAATCATCTTGCATAGTGACCTGGGAGTTGGTGTACAAGCCAAATATCTGGGAACTTTCTGTTCAGTAGGAGAATTCTGTATTCTCTTAGTTGCAAGGGAAATCTATACGATAACGCTTGGGTCGAATCGTTCCATTCTGCACTAAAAAGGAAGAAATATATATCCTTACTGGAAAATTTTCTGCGTGTGGCAGATGCGCTCCATATCACGCTATCCTGTTAAAAGGAAGAAATGCCAAAGACGGTGCGGATTAAAGAACTATTGCAGGAGAAGAACAGGAATCAAAGGGAATATCTGCTACATATGTCTTTGAAATAGAAAAAAATGGACAAGCTGTTGTAAAGTAGGTAGAAATAATCTGTTTTGAGTGAAATATATTTTTAATATAAATCATTTTACTACTAGACATAGTCATGTCTTCTTGCAGTTTGAGGTCTTGTGTTCTTCTGTCGAAATGGTGAACAAAAACTCATATTATAGTGAATTGTGGATAGATTGACGGTCAATAAAGAGAGCTTTATAATTTTTATATATAAAGAGGTGAGTCGAAATGAACCAAGTATTAAGTGCATTGGGTGATGCTGTCCGCACAACAAGGAAAAGTAAAAATTTGTCCCAGGAGGCATTAGCCGAGAAGATAGGTGTTTGCAAAAGGACGATTATTGATATAGAAAAAAATATCGGTAACCTAAAGTTTGAGATACTTTGTATGTTGGTAAGAGAATTGGATTTGCCATTGTATCAGGTGTTCTATCCGGAGGTTTCAGAGAATCTGGAAATGCAGAATGTACTTATGAAAGAGATGAAAGGTTGCTCGGAGTATGAATTGAAAGTTATACTGTCAGTAGTTAAGAGCTTGAGAAGTACATTGCGAGATAGAACAGTATAATTATATGATTTTGAAAAGGGAAAATGTAGGTTGATTAGTAAAATAAGATTTTGTAAGTAATATCAGAATGTGAGAAGTGGAACAGAGAAAAGTAGCAATTCGCAATCTTGTGAGAACATTAAAAAATAATTTATGGAAATATGGAATTCGTGTTAATGTATTATTTACTGGATAAATTGGTGGAAAAATGGATGCGGACGAAGTATTTAATAAATCAAGAAGTCTTACACCGCTTGGGCGTTTAGGTACGGATGAAGAAATAGCAAATGTGGCATATTTTCTTTTTTC
>CAJTLU010000002.1:253436-298576 GCA_910577175.1 uncultured Lachnospiraceae bacterium
ATCCCAAAGTGAATTTCACAAAATAGCTAGTTTATAATGTGAGACTGGATAGTTTTGAACATGTGATATTTTATAAATTGACATCTAAATAAACCATATAATCATACCCCGGAGCCGCGTTTTGCAGCAGCTCCGGGGTATGATGCTTTCACTATTTATTTCCCCGACAAAAATGATGGCGGGTTACCGTTTATTGTTACAAATCTGCTGTTCGAAGGGGATGGCTCCGACATGTTGAAATACATTCTGGCTGCCTTTGTGGTGCCGAAGTCGCGGTTCGAGCCGGTGTCCTGGACCTTGTTAAAGGCTTCCCGGAACATGGCGTTGTGGGCTTCTTCGCGGTTTAGGAGGAAGTCGATGGTTTCGCGTACCTTTTTGTCGTGAATCTGCCGGTAGAGATATTCGTAGACGACCTTTGCGCGCTGCTCCGAGGCGATATTGGATAATAGGTCGGCGCACAAATCGCCGGTGACTGACACATAGTCCCCGGTCCAGGAGTAGCCGGATGCATTGATGAGGCCGGGATTTAAGCCAAGCAGGACGTGGGTCTGGATTTCGCCTGCCGGGACGCTTACAGCGTCTACGTCGTGCCCGTTTAAGAGGTTGATGGTCTGTGCCACCATTTCCATATGGCTCAGCTCTTCTGCGGCGATATCTAAGAATAAATCCTTGATTTCCGGGTCCTTGATGCGGAAGCTCTGGGACATATACTGCATGGCTGCCTTTAATTCGCCGTTCGCGCCGCCGAGCTGTTCCTGCAAGAGAGCGGCATATTGCGGATTCGCTTTTTCGACTCCGATGGGATGAAATAATATTTTTTCGTGTTTAAACATGAACTGCCTCCGTTTTTTTGAGAATAGTATCTCACGGAGGCAGTCAGATTATTACAGGGAAAAAATTATCAGGGAAGCTTTTTACAGATGATTGTTGCACGAATTACGACTCGTTTTTATAAGCGGTTGAAATACCGGACTGTAACAAGGAGAAAGGTGTCTTTCTCCTTGTTACAAGAAAGAGATATGTTCCGCTTGTAAAAATGGGTCGTAATTCGTGCGAATATCCTGTTTATACTTCGTTTAAGTACGCTTCGTTCCGGACAATGACCTGTTCCATGACGGCTGGTCCCGGGGCGCCGAGCGTATTTCTTTTGGTGACGCAGGTTTCCATGCGGATAGCATCGAAGATGTCTGCTTCAAATACCGGACTGATTGCCTGATATTCCTCTAAGGTCATATCGTCAAGAGCGATTCCCTTCTGCTCGCAGAAGAGGACAAGCTGTCCGACGATGCCGTGGGCGTCACGGAACGGAACGCCGTGGTTGACGAGATAGTCCGCTGCGTCCGTGGCGTTGGTGAAGCCGTTTTTGGCGCTGGCTTCCATAACCTCCGGATGGATGGTCATGGTGGAAATCATGCCGGTAAACAGGGCAAGACAGCCCTTTACGGTATCGATGGCGTCAAAGGTAAGCTCCTTGTCTTCCTGCATGTCCTTATTGTAGGCAAGCGGGAGTCCCTTCATTGTAGTCAGGATGGAAATCAGGGCGCCGTAGACCCGTCCGGTCTTGCCGCGGACAAGCTCTGCGATATCCGGGTTCTTTTTCTGCGGCATAATGCTGCTGCCGGTTGAGTAGGCGTCGTCCAGCGTAATGAAACGGTACTCGTTGGAGTTCCAGAGGATGATTTCCTCACAGAACCGGCTGAGGTGCATCATAATCGTGGAGGAGGCGCTTAACAGCTCGATTAAATAATCCCGGTCGGAAACGGAGTCCATACTGTTTTGTGTGGCTCCGGCAAAGTCTAAAAGGGAAGCGGTATAGTCCCGGTCCAGCGGATAGGTCGTGCCGGCAAGGGCTCCTGCGCCAAGCGGGCAGTAGTTTAAACGTGCTTTCGTATCTGCAAGACGGGAACGGTCACGCTTGAACATTTCAAAGTAAGCGCCGATGTGGTGGGCGAAAGTGACCGGCTGCGCTTTCTGCAGATGGGTAAAGCCCGGCATATAGGTCGTAAGGTGTTCCTTCATTAAAAGGTGCAGTTCCTTTAACAAGGAAAAAAGAAGCTCGTCCATAGCGGCGATTTCGTCCCGGATGTAAAGCTTCATATCAAGCGCCACTTGGTCGTTGCGGCTGCGGCCGGTGTGGAGCTTTTTCCCGGTCTCGCCGATACGGGCAATCAGGTTTGCCTCGACGAAGCTGTGAATGTCCTCCTGTGTCCCGTCGATGACAAGGGTACCGTTTGCAATATCCTGCTCAATCCCGGAAAGTCCGGCAATAATGGCGTCTTGTTCCGCGCCGGTTAAGATGCCCTGCTTTGCAAGCATTGTAACGTGCGCGATGCTGCCGCGGATGTCCTGATGGTAAAATTTCTGGTCAAAGCCGATGGAAGCGTTAAAGTTATGTACTAGTTGGTCTGTTTCTTTCGTAAAACGACCGCCCCAAAGTTTCATAGTAATGTCTCCTTTCAAACCGGTTCTACTGTGCGTATCGTAACACAAATCGGGACGCTTGTCTATCATTTTTAAGGAAAAACTCAGAAAAAGGCTTGTCTCCGTTAGCGATTAGGGGTATAATGAAAGAAAGCGCCGGAGCTGCGGGCGGAACGGACTGCTGTGCGTAAGCATAGTGGTTCTTTCTGTTGCAAAAATGGAAGAGCCCGGCACAGGATATAGGAGGAAAGAAAAATGAAGATTTTAGTAATTAACTGCGGAAGCTCGTCCCTGAAATACCAGTTGATTGACATGGAGAATGAGGAAGTTCTCGCAAAGGGACTTTGTGAGCGTATCGGGATTGCAGGCTCTAAGCTGACTCACAAGCCGGCGGGGAAGGATGTTTTAGAGAAGGAAGAGGCAATGCCGGACCATCAGGTTGCAGTAAAGCTTGTACTGGCAGCGCTGCAGGATAAGGTTTATGGTGTGATTTCCGATGTAAATGAGATTGCCGCAGTCGGTCACCGTGTACTTCATGCGGGAAAGTATTACAGCGATTCCATCGTAGTAAACGAGGATGTGAAAAAGGTAGTGCGCGATTGCTTTGACCTTGGACCGCTCCACAACCCGGCGAATTTAATCGGTATCGAGGCATGTGAGGCAGCAATGCCGGGGATTCCGAATGTGGCAGTATTCGACACGGCGTTCCACCAGACCATGCCGGAAAAGGCATATATGTATGCAATTCCGTATGAGTATTATGAAAAGTATGATATCCGCAGGTACGGCTTCCATGGAACAAGCCACCGCTTTGTTTCTAAGAGGACGATTGAGTTCGGGAAGTTAAACCCGGATAATTCCAAGGTAATTGTGTGCCATCTTGGCAACGGCGGCAGCATTTCTGCCGTAGTAAACGGAAAGTGCGTGGATACCAGTATGGGTCTGACTCCGTTGGAGGGTCTGATTATGGGTACGAGAAGCGGCGACCTTGACCCGGCGGTGGTACAGTATATTGCCAACAAGGAAGGGAAAGACGTAAACGAGGTAATCAATATTTTAAATAAAAAGTCCGGCATTTTTGGTATTTCCGGTGTATCCAGCGACTTCCGCGACGTGCAGAAGGCGCAGAGGGAAGGAAATAAGAGGGCGGATATTGCAGTTGAGGCATTTGTATACCGTGTGGCAAAATACATCGGCGCTTATGTAGCTGCGATGAACGGCGTGGATGCGATTACGTTTACAGCCGGCGTAGGTGAGAATGATGCGGTAATCCGCAATGCAATTTGCTCTTACCTTGGTTATCTTGGCGTGACCGTGGATGCAAAGAAGAATGAGCTCCGCGGTGAGGAGGTAGAGATTTCCGGTGCAGATTCCAAGGTGAAAGTATATGTTATCCCGACAAATGAGGAGCTTGCAATCGCAAGGGAAACGAAGGCTTTAATTTAATTAAAAAAATAGTTGACAAATAGAATGACGGATACTATAATATTCTAGTGTGGGTTTTGAACCATACCCAAGGTATGCCATTTGGCGGGACAGGAGCTTTGTATGACAGTATCTTTATCTGAGGTTATGCAGGTTGCAGGCGGAGTATTTACAAAAGAGATTCCGTACGGACCAGAGGAGTTTTGCTATGCAGGAGGGCGGTATCCGTTTCTGGGAAAGGAACCGGTACGTCTGACGATGACAAATCTCGGAGGAAAAAAGATAAGGATTGCACTGGAGGGCGAAGTGAAGGTTTCCCTGCCTTGTGACCGCTGTCTTAGGGAGGTGGCTGTGACGATTCCGTTCCAGACAGAGCGGGAGGTCGATTTTTCCCGGAGCAATGAGGAAAGAGCTGCCGATTTGGACGAAACCGGTTTTATAAACGGATACGATTTAGACGTGGACGCATTTGTCTGCGAGGAAATCTTGCTTGGGTTCCCCATGAAGGTTCTGTGTCAGGAAGACTGCAAAGGAATCTGCAAGGTTTGCGGAGCAAATCTGAACGAGGGCGAGTGTGGCTGTGACCGCACGGAACCGGATCCGAGAATGTCTGTTATCCGAGATATTTTTAACAACTTTAAGGAGGTGTAATCATGGGAGCAATTTGTCCGAAGAATAAGCATTCCAAGGCAAGACGTGACAGTCGCAGAGCAAACTGGAAGATGACTGCCCCGAACCTTGTAAAGTGCAGCAAGTGCGGCGCGCTTATGATGCCGCATAGAGTATGCAAGGCCTGCGGTTCTTATAACAAGAAGGAAATCATCACGGCTGAGTAATACACGCCGGTGAAGGATTTTGAATAGGACAGGACGCAACATAAGAGCCCTTGCCGGGTAGAAGAAAACTACGGGCAGGGGCTTTTTTCTTTCTATTATTCTATATTTAGAAATCGTCTGTATCGTACATTGTCGCTGCAATGAATACTTGCATTTTGTAGTGCAATATGCTACTATGGAAGAAAAGAAACGCTATGAGGAAGTTTTTTCGATACGGTTCAGTAAATTTTCCCCAATTATAATACGATTATGTAGAGTTCGGTAAGAAAAGTTAATGAATGCTAAAATGTAAAGAGTTAATTATGGGTTGAGATAACGGAAAAAATTACTGCAGTTTTAAGAGGAGGTTCTATGGAAGCTTATTTTAACATGACAATTGTACAGCTAAAGGAGGAGGCAAAAGCGCGCGGAATCAAAGGAGTTTCTACTATGAAAAAGCAGGAGCTGGCAGAGCTTCTTGTAAAGGAGGATCAGAAGGCCGCGCAGAAGCAGAAGGCGGTGCAGGAGCAGAAGGCTGAAAAAAAGAACGCTGAAAAAAAGAGTGCAGAGAAGACAGAACCTGTGGCTGTGGACAAGTCAGCCGGGGAGACTCCGAGACACGAAGGGCAGCAGGAGCGGAGACCGGTACGGCAGAATACAGGTGTACAGGAGCGTCCTTCGGGAAGAGTGCAGAACCAGAGAACAGGGCTGAGACAGGAGCATGTGTCAGGGAGACCACAGTCGCGGAATACAGGGACGGGACAGGAGCGTCTTTCGGGAAGGCCGCAGATGCAGGGAGTGAGTACCGGGCAGGAGCGTTCTTCAGGGAGGCCGCAGATGCAGGGAGTGAGTACCGGGCAGGAGCGTTCTTCAGGAAGGCCGCAGGTGCAGGGAATGGGTACCGGGCAGGAACGTCTGACGGGAAGGCCGCAGTCGCGGACCACAGGCATGGGGCAGGAACGCACGTCCGGAAGAATGGTACAGCAGCCGTCCGGGGAAGGAGCAGCTTCCTCCTACGAGACTTCCTACCAGCCGCGCTTTGAGCCGGAAAAGGTTACACCGTCAGATATCCAGAGTCTGGACAGTGGAGAGACGCGTTCCGGCATTTTAGAGATTATGCCGGAGAACTTTGGCTTTATCCGTTGTGACAATTACCTTCCGGGGGAGAATGATGTTTATGTTTCTCCTTCACAAATCCGTCGTTTTGGTTTGAGAACGGGAGATATTATCTGTGGGAATACAAAGATAAGGATGCAGGGAGAGAAGTTCAGCGCCTTGCTTTATATTAAAAATGTGAACGGGGTTCCGGTGGACGAGCTTGTAAAACGGAAGCGGTTCGAAGAATTAACGCCGATTTTTCCGAATGAGCGCATTCATTTGGAAACGCCGGGCTGCAGCCTGTCCATGCGTATGGTGGATTTGATTTCTCCGATTGGAAAGGGACAGCGAGGTATGATTGTTTCCCAGCCGAAGGCAGGAAAAACGACCCTCTTAAAGCAGATTGCAAAGGCGATTACAACAAATCATCCGGATATGAATATGATTATTCTTCTGATTGACGAGCGTCCGGAGGAGGTAACGGACATCAAGGAGTCGATTGAAGGAAAGACCGTGGAGGTCATTTATTCTACCTTTGATGAGCTTCCGGAGAATCATAAGAGGGTTTCTGAAATGGTAATCGAGCGTGCCAAGCGTCTGGTAGAGCAGAAGCGGGATGTGGTGATTTTGCTTGACAGTATTACCCGTCTGGCACGCGCCTATAATCTTACGATTCCGGCAAGCGGCAGAACCTTATCCGGCGGTCTTGACCCGGCAGCGCTCCATATGCCGAAAAAGTTTTTTGGTGCGGCAAGAAATATGCGCGAGGGCGGCAGCCTTACGATTCTGGCAACAGCGCTTGTAGAGACCGGAAGCCGCATGGACGACGTAGTATTCGAGGAATTTAAGGGAACCGGCAACATGGAGCTGCAGTTGGACCGGAACCTTTCTGAGCGCAGGGTGTTCCCGGCAATCGACCTGCCGCGTTCGAGCACACGGCGGGATGATTTGCTTTTGACAAAGGAGGAGCAGGAGGCGACCTCCGTCATCCGTAAAATGTTCAGTAATTCCAAGTCAGAGGAATCGATGGAAAATATTATGCGTACCTTCCAAAATACGAAGAATAATGCAGAGTTTATTGAAATGATTAAAAAGTACCGATAAAAATAAAACGAGAAAGAAGAAAAGGAGAAAAGCGATGGCTGCAATTGACAATGACTGGCTTCCTGCAGTGGATGCAGAGTTTAAGAAGCCTTATTATGCACAGTTATACCAGTTTGTAAAAGAGGAGTATTCAAAAACGTTGGTTTTCCCGCCTGCGGACGAGATTTTTTCCGCCCTGCATCTGACCCCGCTGTCCAAGGTAAAGGTAGTGATTATCGGACAGGACCCATATCATAACGTCGGACAGGCGCATGGACTTTGCTTTTCTGTAAGACCCGATGTGGACATCCCTCCGTCTTTGGTCAATATTTATAAAGAGCTGCAGACGGACTGCGGCTACCGGATTCCGAACAACGGCTATCTTGTAAAGTGGGCGGAGCAGGGGGTACTTCTTTTGAATACCGTGCTGACGGTTCGTGCACATCAGGCAAACTCCCATAAGGGACAGGGCTGGGAGAAGTTTACCGATGCGATTATACAGGCAGTCAATGAACAGGACCGACCGATTGTCTATCTTCTTTGGGGGCGTCCGGCGCAAAGCAAGATGTCGATGCTGACGAATC
The DNA here is from genome assembly GCA_910577175.1 of uncultured Lachnospiraceae bacterium. Taxonomy (GTDB): domain Bacteria; phylum Bacillota; class Clostridia; order Lachnospirales; family Lachnospiraceae; genus SIG307. The sequence continues at coordinate 260,863 of CAJTLU010000002.1, forward strand.
CGAAGCACAAGGTGCTTACCGCACCTCATCCAAGTCCGCTTTCCGCAAGCAGGGGCTTTTTCGGCTGCCGGCATTTTTCGCAGGCGAATGCGTTTTTAGAGGAGAACGGCTTAGCGCCAATTGACTGGCAGATAGAGGATGTGTAAAGAACAGAGAGTTGTTTTTTATTTTTGAACTAGAAGAGAGAAAAGAGGATGAAAGAGATAGTATTTGACGATAGTTTCAGAGGAAATCGATACATAGTCCAAAACGGTAAGGTTTTGGTAGAAAAGGCAGCCGGATTTGCTGATTTGCCAAATGAAATCCCGAATACAACCGACACAAGATTTGCGAGCGCGTCAGCGGGAAAGGTGTTTGTTGCGACAGGCATCCTGCAGCTGATTGAACAGGGGAAAATAGAATTTGAGAATACCTTAGGGGAGCTTCTGCATATTGAGTTTCATCAGGTTGACAAGGAGGTTACCGTAAGACAGCTTTTAACCCATACGTCGGGTGTTCCGGATTATTTTGACGAAAGCGTTATGGACGAATACGAAGAGCTATGGGTAGATTATCCGAATTATAAAATCAGGCACAACCGTGATTTGCTTCCGTTGTTTATCAATAAGCCGATGATGTATCCGAAGGGCGAAAGGTTTCAATACAATAATACCGGTTATGTATTGCTTGCAATGATATTGGAAGAGGTTACCGGAATGTCTTTTGACGAATATCTGAAGAGAAATGTGTTTGATGTATGCGGTATGACTTCAACCGGCTATTATGAGCTGGACAAGCTGCCGTCCCGGTGTGCGAATCACTACATTTATTGTGACGGAACAAATGAATACCGTACTAACATATTTTCTGTTGATGCGAAAGGGACAGGCGCGGGCGGCGCATTTATTACGGTAAAGGATATCGTCAGCTTTTGGACTGCCTTGTCAGAAGGAAAGCTGCTTTCAAAGGAATTGGTTTCCGAGATGCTTAGTAAGCAGAGCGGCGACGGCTCTGATGCAGAGGAGGGATACTACGGCTATGGCGTATGGATTATGGATAATCCTGCGGGAAAGGATCTTGCATATTTCCAGGGCTGTGACCCTGGCGTCAGCTTTTTTTCAGAGTATAATCCGAATAACGGTATCATTTCCGTGCTGGTAAGCAATTACGGAGATGATGTCTGGAAGGAAATGAGGAAGATAAGAGAAGCGCTTTATTAGGGAGATGGGCGGAGTGAAGCGAATGTGAGTGATAGGAAGAAAGAATTTTTAGAACAGTTTCTTTTTCAAATGGAAGAATTGCAAAAGAAAAGTGATAGAAACGCGGTAGTTTATGATGAATATGGAGCGTATAATAAAGTCATATATATTGAAAATGTAATAGTAGAAGCAAGGGAACTGATTAAACACGGAGAGAATAGAATCGCGTTAGAAAATATGTTGGAAAATATAAATGAGGTAGGAATTGCGCTTGATACAGATACGATTACCTTAGCCCGGAAGGCATTTGGAGAAACTATTTCTCCTGATATTGAAGAACTGTTGAACGCGATGACGTGCAAGTGACAGATGAGAAATTAAAAAGGAGGAGCAATTTCATATGGATACCCGCAAGATTACAGAAGCTTATTATTCCTGTTGGCTTGGTTCGTCTGAGAATCTGTTTTCTTCCAGTCAGGCTGTCACCTGGCTTTATGCAACAGAGCGGAATAAGGTGCAGACCGGCTACGGACAGCAGTTTGACCTGTGGGCACTTGTAACATCCGATAGGCTGTTTCTTTCCTATGGCGATGCAGCCAGCGCTAAAATAGAGGAATTAAAGGCTGTTCTGGATGGATATTGTCCGGCAGAAGAAACGGCACAGAAAATCCAAAGAGTATATGGCTGCAAACCGCAGCATAGTGTCAAGTATGTGTTCCGGCAGGCGCAGACAGACGGACAAGCAGCAAGATGTCTGCGTTCGGAGGATTATCCGGCGTATGAATGTTTTTTCCAGAAGAATAATCCGGACTGCAGGAATGTTTCCTGGCTGAGGGAATATTTTGAGGAGATGATAGCAGAAAACCTGTGCTGTGGAGTTTTTCTGGATGGCGAGCTTGTAAGCTGTACGGATTCTCCTTCGGTACCTTATATGGCGGACATGGTCAGGGAAATCGGAATCCATACGTTGACCGGGTATCGTGGAAAGGGGTATGCGAAAGAGGCCTGCAGCCTGTGTATCCGTGAGATGCTGAAAAACGGAAAGTGCCCGGTGTGGTCAGCCGATGCTGAAAATACCGGGTCACGGATACTGGCGGAATGTTCAGGATTTGCGCCCTTTGCGGATTGCCTTTTTTTAAGTCTGGTCCAGTGAGAAGGTAACGGTTACATTGCTGTCGCCGAGGAGCTCTTTCAGCTGTGCCTGTGTAATGCCGTTTATTTTTCCAATCGGGGTAAGGCTCCAGGAGTTTTTATCATAGTAAATGACAAGAGAGTTTCCCTGATATAAAATAATGTCTCCCGGGCCTGTTGTGAGCTGCTCGTCATTTCTCGGAAGCGAAGTGCCGACAGGACCGACCTTTTCCATGTTGGCGTAGTCGTGCATGTCGATTGTAACAGGAGCTTTGGACAGTAGCTCTTTCAAGGCTGCAGTTGAGGAATTGTCCGCAAGGGATGCTGTTAGAACCGTATCTCCGATGGTAAGCTTCATGGTCTCCTCCTTTTGGTTGAGTTCAAGTTCCTTTATCCAGTCCTCCAACGTACTACGGGAGGCATTGCTGGAAATACGCCTGCCGTCTTTCCAGACTGCGTCCGGCGCTAAGGAATGGAGATTGCGTGCGCTGGAGCCGACAGGACTGCTGCCGGAGGTGCAAAACGGGATAATGATTTTGCCAGAAAAGGAACCGCTTTCTAAAAATGTGCTGATAATCTTTGGCGCCTGTCCGTGCCAGATTGGGTAGCCGATAAAAATAATATCATACGGTGCAAGGTTTTCTACGGCTCCGGAAATGGCGGGGCGTGCCTGCGGGTCACTCTGTTCGCGGTTGGCGCGGCAGTCCGAGTGATAGTCTAAATCAGCAGAGGTATACGGTATTTCCGGCAGAATTTCGTACAAATCAGCCGTGAGGATATCACCTAACAGTGTCGCTATGTTCCCGGTATTACCTGTTGCTGAAAAATAGGCGACTAAGATTTTATTTTCCTGCTCCGGAGCCTGCGTTGGTTCCGGGGTCAGAGTTAGTGCTTGCGTTGGTTCCGGAGTCAAAGTCAGTGTCGGTGTTGGAGCCTGTGTTGGTTCCGGGGTCAAAGTCAGTGTCGGTGTTGGAGCCTGCGTCGGTTCCGGGGTCAAAGTCAGTGTCGGTGTTGGAGCCTGTGTTGGTTCCGGAGTCAAAGTCAGTGTCGGTGTTGGAGCTTGCGTCGGTTCCGTAGTTGGCGTCAGTGCTGGAGTAAGTGAGGCATCCGGCATAGGGACTGCCGTCGGTAGTAAGGAGACAGCACCGGAGGTCGGTGTATTTTCCGGAGCTAAGGCTGTGTCGTCCTGACGTTTTCCGCAGGCAGCAAGTGAAAAAATAAATACAAAAGCAAAAATAATAAAGCAGAATCGATTTCTTTTCATCATAAGGAAGTTCACTCCAGTCTTAAATAGGTCTCGTCGTTTACAGGCTCAAGCCATTCGTTGGAGGCTTCTTCCCCCGGTACTTCGACGGCAATATGGGAAAACCAGCTGTCCTTTTTGGCGCCGTGCCAGTGCTTTACCTCCGGCGGAATCGTAATAACTGTTCCCGCTGTAAGAGAGACAGGCGGTTTTCCTTCCTCCTGATACCAGCCCTCGCCTGCGGTGCAGAGTAAGAGCTGGCCGCCGCCGCTTCTGGCGTGATGGATATGCCAGTGGTTGCGGCAGCCCGGTTCAAAGGTAATGTTTGCAAGAAACACCGTGGTTTCTTCCAGGTTTGTCAGTGGTTTCAGATAGGAATTGCCGGTAAAGTATTCGGAAAAGGCTTCATTTAAGCCGCCCTTTCCAAATATATTTTCTTTTTCAAAAGCTTCATAAGTTGAATGGTTCATAAGCTGTCTGCCTCCTTTGGTGTCTTATGGAATGTCTATAGTATAATGCAGTGGGAGAAAAATAGCGAATACTTATAAGCTATCAGGTAGTATGCCTTTCAGGCATTTTGCTGCTTTTATTTTATGAAACAGCAGGAGATGATGTGATTGTGAAGAAAAGCAGGATGCCTGAAGCGGCAGTCTTTGGAACTTTCTAAGGCAGCTGAAAAATGCCCTGAAAAGTGCGGAAGTTCAAGAATATAAAAAATACTGGCTTTTTTTTACACATTGTGGTATAATAAGAATTTAGCGGAGACTAATTCCGAGACTTCTGAAAAGCATAACGGCTCCCGGTGTGTTTTTCAGTTGTTTCGGTATCTCCGCACGAGAAATGAAAGGAGATTCAAAATGGCGTATAAGAGTTTTTCAATGGAACTTGCAGGCAGGACACTGACCGTAGACATCGGCAGGGTTGCCGCACAGGCAAATGGTGCAGCTTTCATGCACTATGGTGATACGACGGTGCTTTCCACCGCAACGGCTTCGGAGAAGCCGAGGGAGGGCATTGACTTTTTCCCGTTAAGCGTAGAGTATGAGGAGAAGCTGTATTCCGTAGGTAAGATTCCGGGCGGCTTCAACCGCAGAGAGGGTAAGGCTTCCGAGAATGCGGTGCTGACTTCCCGCGTTATCGACCGGCCGATGCGTCCGCTGTTCCCGAAGGATTACAGAAATGATGTAACGATAAACAACATGGTAATGTCCGTAGACCCGGAGTGCAGCCCGGAGCTGACCGCAATGCTCGGTTCTGCAATCGCAGTAGCGATTTCTGATATTCCGTTTGACGGTCCGTGTGCAACGACCCAGGTAGGACTGATAAACGGCGAGTTTGTATTTAATCCGAATTCTTCCCAGAACAGGGTTTCTGATTTAAAGCTTACCGTAGCGTCCACAAGAGAAAAGGTAATTATGATTGAAGCCGGTGCAAACGAGGTGCCGGAGGCTAAGATGATCGAGGCAATTTATGCAGCCCATGAAATCAACCAGAAGGTGATTGCGTTTATTGACCAGATTGTAGCAGAGTGCGGTAAGGCAAAGCATGAGTATACAAGCTGTGCGGTTCCGGAGGAATTGTTTGCAGCAATAAAGGAGCTTGTTCCGCCGGCCCAGATGGAAGAGGCGGTATTTACTGATGAGAAGCAGAAGCGCGAGGAGAACATCCGCCAGATTACGGAGAAGCTCGAGGAGGCATTCGCAGAGAATGAGGAGTGGCTTGCCGTGCTCGGAGAGGCTATTTACCAGTATCAGAAAAAGACCGTCCGCAAGATGATTTTAAAGGATCACAAGCGTCCGGATGGAAGAGAACTTACCCAGATCCGTAAGCTTGCTGCAGAAGTAGATATTATTCCGCGGGTACACGGTTCCGCAATGTTTACGAGAGGCCAGACCCAGATTTGCAATGTTTGTACGCTGGCGCCGCTTTCTGATGCGCAGAAGCTGGACGGGCTTGACGAGAACGAAGTGTCCAAGCGCTATATGCACCACTACAATTTCCCGTCCTACTCCGTAGGTGAGACCAAGGTTTCGAGAGGTCCGGGACGTCGTGAAATCGGTCATGGCGCGTTGGCAGAGAGAGCGCTTCTTCCGGTGCTTCCGGCTGAGGACGTGTTCCCGTATGCCATCCGTACCGTTTCCGAGACGTTTGAGTCGAACGGCTCGACGTCCATGGCGTCTACTTGTGCTTCCTGTATGTCGCTGATGGCAGCAGGCGTACCGCTCCGCAAGATGGTAGCCGGAATTTCCTGCGGTCTTGTAACCGGAGAGACGGATGAGGATTATGTACTGCTGACCGATATCCAGGGTCTGGAGGACTTCTTCGGCGATATGGACTTTAAGGTAACCGGTACCGATGAAGGAATTACCGCGATTCAGATGGATATTAAGATTCACGGTCTGACGAGGGATATCGTAGAGGGCGCTATCGGAAGATGCCGCGAGGCAAGAATGTTTATCATGGAAAACTGCATGAAGCCAGCGATTGCCGAGCCGAGAGCAGAGGTAAGCAAGTATGCGCCGAAGATTATCCAGATTCAGATTGACCCGCAGAAGATTGGTGATGTAGTCGGACAGAGAGGAAAGACCATCAATGCGATTATTGAAGAGACCGGCGTTAAGATTGACATTACTGATGATGGCGCAGTTTCCATCTGCGGCACGGACCCGGCAGGGATGCAGCGTGCCGTTGAGCTGATTCAGATTATCGTGACGGACTTTGAGGAAGGCCAGGTGCTGGAGGGCAAGGTTGTCAGCATTAAGGAGTTCGGCGCATTTCTTGAGTTTGCACCGGGCAAGGAGGCAATGGTCCACATCTCCAAGATTTCAAAGGAGCGTATCAATCATGTGGAAGATGTGCTGACGTTAGGAGATGTTGTAAAGGCTGTCTGCCTTGGTAAGGATAAGATGGGAAGAATCAGCTTCAGCATTAAAGATGTAAAATAAACAGCCGGAGCTGTTGTAAAGAGAAGGGCTGCCGTTTCCATGCAGCCCTCTTCGTTTTTCGCATAGTTGCTATTTTGGCGCCATGCGGAAGAAAGGAATGTATGACGGAGCAAATCGAGCAAATCAGTCTGCCGAACGGAATCCGCGTTGTACTGGAGCCGATGCCTTATGTAAAAACGGCTGCATTCGGCATATTTGTCGGTGTGGGGTCTGTTTGTGAGACAAAGGAGAATAACGGCATTTCCCATATGATTGAGCATATGCTGTTTAAGGGAACGAAGACCCGGAGCGCAAGGGCGCTTGCAGATATTACCGCGCGTCTTGGGGATACGGTCAATGCCTATACCGGAAAAGAATATACGGCATATTATGGCGTGACAATTGCAGAGGAGCTTTACTGCCTGATGGAAGTGCTTTCCGATATGCTGCAGCATTCCGTATTTGAGCAGGGGGCGCTTTCCAAGGAAAAGGGAGTGATCTGCGAAGAGATTGACATGTATAATAATTCTCCGGACGACCTGGTACATGAGCTGGCACAGAAGCGCGTATGGCAGGGACATCCGCTCGGGTTCCAGATTTCAGGAAATAAGGGCGTGGTGCGCGGGCTTTCCAGGGACCGTGTCCTGACCTATTACCAGAGAGAATACCGCCCGGAGCGGATGGTGCTTTCGGTTGCTGGAGCCTTTGAAAAAAAGCAGGTGACAGAGCGGCTTCTGGCGCTGTTCTGCCCGCAGGGGCAAAAAGCTTCGGGCGCTTTAAAGAGAGAAAAGCACAGCTTTGATCCGCGTTACGGAAGGTATTATGAGGCAAAGACCGGTCAAGCGGAGGACATGCCGTTAAGGAGCCGGCCGGCAGCGGAGTATAAAAGGAGCTTCAGCCGTACGAAACGGGATACGTCCCAGCTTCATATGAATCTGGTATTTCCGGCGATTTCTTATCTGGATGAGCAGCGTTATGCCGCTGCAGTCTTTCATTCGGTACTGGGCGGGAGTAACAATTCGCTGCTGTTTCAGAAAATAAGAGAGGAAGAGGGGCTTGCCTATGCGGTGTATTCCTACGGCTGTCCATATGCAAAGGAAGGGCTTTTACATATTGACGCAGTAAGCGCGCCGTCCCAGGCAGAGGCAATTTTCTCTTATACGATGGAAGTATGCGGGCTTCTCAGGGAGAAGCCGGTACCAGAGGAAACGCTGCGGACGCATAAGGCGCTCATCCGGACGGAGGCTATTTTGTCTAAGGAGAGCGTGCAGAGCCGTATGGAGGGAAACGGGCGTTCCGTCCTGCTTCGTGGGTATGTAGTTTCACAGGAGGAGGAGCTTGGGAAAATCGAGCAGGTAACGGCAGAGGAGCTGCAGAAATATGCGTGTTCGGTGCTTCGCCCGGAAAGGATGAGTATCTGTCTGGTCGGGGAAATGGGAAGTGCCGGACAGAGGCTTTTGCACAGCTTTGAACGGCTGCAGGAGCCGGAGACTGAACGTATGTAAACGATGATTAATTTATGATACAAGGAGGCTATGACAATGGCAAGTATTGAAACAACATGTATCCATGAGGGATGGAAACCGAAGCAGGGTGAAGCAAGACAGGTGCCGATTTACCAGAGTACGACGTTTAAGTATGATACCAGCGATGCGATGGGAAAGCTGTTTGACTTGGAGGCGGAGGGCTATTTTTACACAAGACTCCAGAACCCGACGAACGATGCCGTAGCGGCAAAGATTTGTGCGATGGAGGGAGGAGTGGCGGCAATGCTTACCTCCTCCGGACAGGCGGCAAACTTTTATGCGCTTTTTAATATCTGTGAGGCGGGGGACCATTTTATTGCTGCGTCCTCTATTTACGGCGGTACCTATAACCTGTTCGGTGTGACGATGAAAAAAATGGGAATCGAGTGTACTTTTGTAGACCAGGAGCTGCCGGAAGAGGAGCTGGCAAAGTATTTCCGTCCGAATACGAAAGCAGTGTTCGGGGAAACCATTACCAATCCGACGGTTTCCGTATTTGACTTTGAAAAGTTTGCGAGACTGGCACATTCCCATGGCGTACCGCTTATCGTAGACAATACGTTTGCAACGCCGGTAAACTGCAGACCGTTTGAGTGGGGAGCGGATATTGTGACCCATTCCACCACAAAGTATATGGACGGACATGCAGTAGGTGTGGGCGGCTGTATTGTTGACAGCGGGAACTTCGACTGGATGAAGTATGCAGATAAGTTTCCGGGACTTACGACACCGGATGAGTCCTATCACGGCATTACTTATGCAGAGCGTTTCGGAAAGGGCGCCTATATTACCAAAGCGACGGCGCAGCTGATGAGAGACCTTGGTTCTATCCAGTCTCCGCAGAATGCCTTTTATCTGAATCTTGGTCTGGAAACCCTGCCGCTTCGCATGGAACGTCACTGCCAGAATGCGCTTGAGGTGGCAAAGTTTTTACAGGCGCAGGACAAGGTTGCCTGGGTACACTATGCAGGCTTGGAAGACGATAAGTATCATGCACTGGCAGCAAAGTACATGCCGAAGGGAACCTGCGGCGTGCTTGCCTTTGGAATCAAGGGAGGAAGAGAGGCTTCTATCCGGTTTATGGACCAGCTGAAGTTTGCCTCGATTGTAACCCATGTAGCGGATGCAAAGACTTGTCTTTTGCATCCGGCCAGCCATACCCACCGTCAGATGAATGATGAGCAGCTGAAGGAGGCAGGCGTGGCGCCGGACTTAATCCGTCTTTCTGTCGGAATCGAGAATGTAGAGGATTTGATTGCAGACTTAAAGCAGGCGTTGGACAAGGCAGTCTGAAAAAACATCATAAAGTGAAAAGCATCGTAAAGAATACCGGAAAGGGACCGTTGCACAAGGCACGGTTCCTTTTCTGCTTTCAGTTGTTTTTGCCGTGTCCCGTTTTTTGCGGCGGCATATTATGATGATATAGGGGAGAGGCATGGCAGGAGATGTAAGAGAAGTATTTGCCATATCCGGAAAAATACAGTATAATGGGAGATATAATGCGGAACGAAAGGGGTTATCAGGATGGATGTAATTGCAAACAAAACCTTTGATATGGAGCGGGCGTTATACGAGAGCCATGATATTTTACTGAAGAACTGTTCTTTTGACGGCCCTGCGGACGGTGAAAGTGCATTAAAGGAAAGCAGGAACGTGCAGGTGGAGCAGTGTTTCTTTCATCTGCGTTATCCGTTCTGGCATGACAGCGGACTGAAAATTTCCGATTCGGAGATGACGGAGCTTTGCCGCGCCGCACTCTGGTACTCGGAGGATATTGAAATCATAGGAACAAAGCTGCATGGGATTAAAGCGCTGCGGGAATGCAGCAGGGTAAAGCTGTGCGGCTGCGATATTCTTTCACCGGAATTTGGCTGGTCCGTGCATGAGATGGAAATGAAGGACAGCACTGTGCAGAGCGAGTATTTTATGATGCGTTCCGACGCGCTCCGGTTTACCGGTGTTCAGATGAAGGGAAAGTATTCGTTTCAGTATATTGAGGACTCCGTATTTGAAAACTGTGTATTTGATACAAAGGATGCGTTCTGGCACGCAAAGAACGTAACGGTCCGCAACAGTGTCGTAAAGGGGGAATATCTTGCGTGGTACTGCGAGAATGTTACCTTTGAAAACTGTAAAATTATCGGGACGCAGCCGCTTTGCTACTGCAAAAATTTAAAGCTGGTCGATTGTGAGATGTTGGATGCGGACCTCTGTTTTGAAAAATCGGAAGTGGAAGCGACGATTACGTCGCCTGTTGTCAGCATTAAAAATCCGCTGTCAGGTCATATTTATGTACCGGAGGTCGGAGAGGTCATCCGTGAGGATGCAAGGTTCCAGGGAAACGTAATTGTCGGGCGGGATTGAGTTTGCGCTTGCCAGACTTTCCTCTAAGTACCGCTAAGCCGCCCGGGGGCATCCTCGCGCCTAAACGGTACTTAGAGGCGATTCTGGCACCGCTAAAAGCACGGTCCTTCGGACTCTTCCGACTGTTTGTAAAAAGCCGCCCCGTTTAGAAAAGAAAGGAGCAGAGCGATGTGGCAGATGATTATGGCGTTATTGTTTCTGGCAGAGATAGCTGGTTTTGCTTATCTGGCCAGCCGTATTTACCGGTTTGGTTTTGTAAAGAGAATTTCAAATGGAAATAAAAAGACCGGAATTGCAGTTTGCCTTGCAATTCTTCTTTTACTTTTTAGCGGCGCCTGGCTGTTCATGGGTTATATGAACGCAGTGATTTGTATTCTTCATGTAGTCGCGTTCTACTTAATTTTTGACGGTATCTTTTGGCTCGCCGGGAAAATGAAAAAGAAGAAAATAAAACCGTATTATGCGGGGATAGCGGCAGTCTTTTTTTCTGTCTGTTATCTGACGGCAGGGTGGTATCTGGCACATGACGTACAGCAGACAAGCTATACCGTTGAAACGGAGAAGGCGGCAGGGAGTCTGCGTATCCTGCTGTTTTCGGATTCCCATATCGGTACGACGTTCGACGGGGAAGGCTTTTTAACCTATGTGAATGAAATGCAGGAGAACCATCCGGATGTCGTTGTGATTACCGGTGATTTCGTGGACGACGATACCTCGAAAGAGGATATGGTTGCCGCCTGCAGCGCGCTTGGGACGCTGAAAACGACCTATGGAGTGTATTATGCTTTCGGAAATCACGATAAGGGATATTACGGTGCGGCGTACAGAGGATATGACGGAGATGATTTGATTGCTGAACTGGAAAAGAACCAGGTCATCGTTTTGCAGGATGAAAGCAGACTGATTGACGACAGGTTTTACATTATCGGACGACAGGATTTATCAGAAGAAGCAGGGCCTGGCGGCGAGAGAGCAGCAATGGATAAGCTGACAGGGCAGTTGGATATGGATAAGTTTATCATTGTATTGGACCATCAGCCCTGTGATTATGAAAACCAGATTAAGGCAGGTGTGGATTTGGTGCTTTCGGGGCATACGCACGGCGGACAGCTGTTTCCTCTTGGATTTATCAGCAGACTTGTCAGCGAGAATGAGAAAATATATGGTTATGAAAAGAGAGAGAATACAAATTTTATTGTAACGTCTGGTATTTCGGACTGGGCAATCCGCTTTAAAACGGGATGCAAATCAGAATATGTCGTAATTGATATTAAAGGAAACTAAGAAGCGTTAAGGTCTGCTGTCGAGGTGTACTGCTTTGTCAGTCAAAAATCGAATTTTGTAGAAAAATGCAGATTTAGCAAGAAGAAATACTTGGATTTTTAATGGAATATGTAACATTAGCCCTATAAATATGATATAATTTAGTGGCAAACATCGAAATTGACTTAATATAGTAACGGAAAGGAGGAAAAAGGGAACAGTTACAAGCCAGGCTTGATGTATGCAGGTATGTTATTGAAAGACATCATTTTTGGAGGGTTTGCTATTATGAAGAAAAGATGGAAAAAGCTGCTTGGCAGTGTATTGACGCTCGCCCTGTTGCTCGGAGTGATGCTTCCGTGCGGCAGTGCAAGTGCAGCGCAGGAGACATTGTTAAACACCTATGGGGCACTGTTCGGTTATTCCGGGACATGCATCAATCTGAGTCAGCTTCGTGATGCGGATACATTAGCACATGTGAAGACTCATTATAACAGCATTACACTGGAAAATGAAATGAAGCCGGACGCAATGTTAGGCTATTCCCCAAGCCTTATTACAAAAGAGGCGGCAAAAAATTCAGGCTACTATGTACCTTCTTCCTGTACAGAAACCTATCTGCCGGCAATTAACTTTGACAGATTGGACGAGGTACTCCGGATTTGCTATGAAAACGGACTTTCTGTACGGGCACATACCTTGGTCTGGCACAGCCAGACACCGGACTGGTTTTTCCGGGTCGGATATTCTAAAGATTACGGCTATGTATCTGCCGCACAGATGGATATCCGCATGGAGTATTACATCAAGTCCATTATGAATCATGTATACACAAGCCCATATGGCAAAATAGTGTATGCATGGGATGTTGTCAACGAGTATCTGCACGCGCAGGAATCGGGCTGGCAGGCAATTTACGGAAACGTAACAACCTCTCCGGCATTTGTAAAGCGTGCATTCCAGTATGCTTATGACTGCATCAGCTATTTTGGTTTAACAGACTCTGTCAGCCTGTTCTACAATGACTACAATACATACATGGAAGTGGATGATGTCATCCAGATGATCCATTACATTAATTCGGACAGGAAATTGTGTAACGGGGTCGGCATGCAGTCGCACCTTGGGACAACTTTTCCGAGCGTGGAATATTATACGGCGGCATTACAGGCTTTTGTAAAGGAAGGCTTTGAGGTACAGATTACGGAGTTAGATGTCGTAAACAAGGATAATATTGACCAGGCAAATTATATGTATGATTTAATGTCAAACATACTGAAAGTCAAGAAGAACGGCGGCAATATCACGGGAATTACCTTATGGGGCCTTTCTGACGACGTTACATGGATTGATGGAGCGACACCGTTGCTGTTTTCAACATTAGGAAAAGCGAAGTATGCGTATTACCGTGTGCTGGATGCCTACAAGGATGCGGGCTATGGCATCGGCGGCACAACAGGAACCCAGACGGCGCCGGCAGATGGCTGGTATTATCTTAAAAATGTGCATTCGCAGAAGTATCTGCAGACAGCCGGAAATGCAGGTGGAAACAGTGTAAATGTGGAAATCGGCACAGGCTCCGGAGCGGTAGGACAGAAGTGGTATGTAACGAACCTGGGAGACGGGTATGTTACCTTAAAGAACGGTCATGGTTATATGTTGGACGTACAGTACGGAGTCAATGAAGACGGAACCAATATCCAGACCTATTCTGCCAACAATGCAGATGCACAGAAGTTCAAGCTTATGAAAACATCGGATGCCGGAGTGTACGGGATTGCCACAAAGGTTTCTAACGATGCGAGAGGGCTTGATGTTTATAACTGGGGCTCTTCGGACGGCGTAAATGTGTGCCAGTGGACCTATTACGGCGCAGAGAACCAGCTGTGGAGATTTGAGCCTTGTAATTAGGGGTTCCGGGATAAGAGAGAGAAACGGGGCTGCGCTGTAGAAAGCGCAGCCCCGGATTTAAAACAGGCTGGTCTGAAGAAAAGAAACATTCTATATAGCGGTATAGATGACAGAATGGAGGATGGGGTGTTATGAAAAAGAGAAAAAGGTTAACTAAATTAATTAGTTTTATATTATCGTTAAGTTTGATAACGATGTCGTTAAGTTTTTCAGCCGGTGCTAAAGCGGCAGCTCCGGATGAAAGCCGCATAGTATCAGTTTCCGACTGTGAAAGATTAGGAAACTATTGGTTAGATTTAAATTATAATGATGGGACGATTATAGATGAGGTTCTGCCAATCACCGATGGCGAAATGATTTGCTCTTATTGTGTCAGTTTTATAAAGGACGGTTTTCCAAACGGTTATATAGTGATTGATTCTGATTGGTATGCAACAAACAATATTCTTGAATTTTGTTTTTCCGGAACAGGGATTTATGAAACATTATGTGAAAACTATGGCAAAGATGTAGATGAAAAGAATGTTGATAAAGTTATTTATGTAACAGGGTTATTTGACTACGCCATTCCTGTAAATAGCGATAATACTGTTTTTTATAACTCTACAAATAAGTTATTTGATAAGCAGTCGGTTGAAGTACAATGTAATAGAATAAAAGAAATACGGAAAGAAAGCAAGAAACTTCAGGCTGAAAGTGTTCATGCTTGTGCAGGTTTGTCTGATAGTGATAAAGAATCATTTTATGGCGGATTTTTTGTAAGTGCAACGATTCCAACGTCAGGAGGGTATACATCTAAAACAATTACGAATGCCTTATCGTTCATCCCGACTGTAATGAGTGAATACTGTGTAACCGGAGGCTTTAATGGGAATTGTACACCTACTGCTGCAGCTAATATTTTAAATTATTACAGGGAGCGGCGGGGTTTTGCCAATATTGGAACGTCCAGACAGGATGTTTATGATAGAATAGTTTCTGTCAGCGGTTGGAATCAATATGGTGAGAGTGGTATGTCAGCTTCAGAAGCAAAAAAGGCGATGAAGAAAATTGTGGAAAATGCAAAATATGTATTTTCAGATACGACGTATTTGTTTGACCTATGGTCAGACTGGACCCGCGATTTAGATAATAATTACCCGGTTCTGACATCAGTTTATGGATATAAACAGGATAGTACCGGCTCGTGGACTGAAGTAGGGCATGCAATAGTGGCAGTTGGTTATCGTGAATATAATTCCGGTGCAAAATATTTGAGAGTATGGGATGGCTGGAATGCAACAAACAATAAATATATTTGGTTTGACTCGGATTATTTTACTTCTGTAGACGGGGTATGCATTAAAGTTACAAATTAACGGGGGAAAAGAATATGAAAAATAAAGTAGCGGTTATTCTTTTGGTTGCGGTGCTGTCCTGCGCACTTCTTGCATCAGTGTGTATTACGATTATTACATTACGGAAATCCGGCAGCGGCAGAATTATGGATGTTTATGATATCGGTCTCGGCGGTCTGATGAACTTGGAAGTAGAGGAAATGTATCTTGATGAGGGAAGTAATCCGGAGCTGAAGGGAGAGTTTTATGACGAGAACGTCTTAAAGGAAATCCGGGAGATTTTATTAAACGGGTGTTACCAGAGCGCGCCGGAACCGGCTCTCAGTTCGGCTCCCGGCTCAGATGTTTGTCCGTTCATACGGTTAAAGACGGCAGATGCCGTATATAGTATTGTGGTAAAGGGAGGAGTACTCGCTGTTACGACGGGCGGAGAGACGAAGTACTATGCTACGAATATCAGCCACCGGATTGGCGGGATAATCAATGACGCTGCAATCCGGGAGTTTGCAAAGTAGAAATTCCTTCTGCCTGGGGGCAAAGAGTCAGGCAGAGGGAAATTTTGTATCCTGCAAAATTAAGTTAGAATCAAAATGCCGTACAGCTACCGGGACTTCAGAGGCGATTCAAAAGGTGTTGTTTTCTAGCTGGAATGTGTGTATACTATATTGAGAGCGAGGGATTAAAAAAGTAAGTTCCAGACATAGGAGAAAGTTTTACATGCTTGACGCACATGTTCATTTAGAAAAGGGGGATTATACAGTAGAATGGGTGGAGCAGTTTATTGCGTATGCCGTAAAAAGAAATATAGATGAGATTTTCTTTTTGGAACATACGCATATCTTCAAAGAATGTAGCAGTCTGTATAATGAAATGTCTGCTTTGAATGAATATCAAAAGAACTGGTATCAGAAAAAATGGGAGCAGGCACGTCCGTTACAAGAGTATATAGATTATATCGAAAAATTAAAGCAGACAGAGTTCCCGATACGTTTAAAATTTGGTCTGGAGGTATGTTATTCTCCGGAACATGAAATTGACATTGCAAAGATTAAGCAAATGTACCCCTTTGACTTTTTGGTCGGTTCAATCCACTTTATTGACGGATGGGCGTTCAGCCATTTGAAGCAGAGATGGGATAAGAATGAGTATGATATAGATGAGCTGTATGATAAATATTATGCACGGATGCTGTCATTGATTCAGTGCGGTTTGTTTTCAGGTCTGGCACATCCACAGTCGATACAATGCTTCGGGGCATATCCACAAAAGGATTATCGCCATACTTATCTGCAGCTTGCACAAGCGCTTTGTTCAAAATGTATGTACATAGAAGAAAGCAGCGGCCTGGCAATTAACTATGGCGATAAACAGCTGGGAATGAATCCGGACATGCTGGAATGTATGATAAAGTGCAATGTGCCGGTCTTGACGGCATCAGATGCCCATGTTCCACAAAATGTCGGTCTGTATATCAAAGAAATGAACAGTATCATAAAATCTGCAGACAGCAGAAGGTCCTGATAATAAAGAAAAAGATATGACCTAGTGCAGCGCAGTGCCTGAAGGGTATGCGATGTACTAAGTCATATCTTTTTCTTTATCTTTACCCAGATGGGTATTTTCTTATTTTAACGTCTCCCGGATTTGTTTTGTTACCTCGTCAATCTTTGCTTCATCCAGCTGTTTATCCAGAAAGTGCTGCGCCGCAAAAAATGCCTGCGCTACCAGCATTTCAAGACCGTTTACAGCGGTAAGACCGCGGGATTTCGCCTGCGCAAGAAGCTTCGTGACGTTCGGGTTATAGATGATATCTACCACCGCGGTAAGGCTTGTGAACGGTGTCAGGTCAAGCGGGGCAGCATCGATAGCGGGATACATGCCGACCGGGCTCGTATTGACTAAAAGAGCGGCATCAGTGTGCAGACGTCTTGCTTCCTCGTGGGTGCAGATACCGTCCCCCTGTGTGATATCCACGATGATAATTTCTTTTGCGGAAAGACCGCGCAGAACCGCAAGTACCGCCTGGGCGGCTCCGCCGTTGCCAATAACAAGAACCTTTTTCCCGGTGACTTCAATCTTATTTTTCTTTAGTGTGTAAAGAAAACCGTCATAATCCGTGTTGTAGCCGGTCAGGCTTCCGCCGCGGTTTACGATAGTGTTGACGGCGCCGATGCTTTTGGCACGTTCATCCATGGCGTCTAAATAAGGAATGACCTCCCGCTTATAGGGAATGGTGACATTGACTGCGGCGAACTCTTTCGCCGTCATAAATTTTGTCAGTTCTTCCCTTGTTAACGGAATCAGCTCATAGGTATAATCCGTGAGGGCTTCGTGAATTTCTTTGGAGTAGCTGTGGGATAAATGTTCCCCTAAAAGACCGTATTTTGCAGACATAAGTCACGCCTCCTGTGTTTTGGTTTCTCAGAAAGTATAGCACAGGGAAAAGTAGTTTGCAAGAAAAAGGGCATATTTTATAGCCTGTCTCATATATTGTGATAAGACGAAGAAGAGGACATAAGGTGTGTCCGGAACTCTGTCGGAAAGAGAGGAAACACCATGAAGATACTCCGGATGCTGCCGGAATCCCTGCAGGAGATTATAAAACGCTCCGCAATACCGGAGAAGACCCTGCGGGAAATACGTCTCCGGACAGGGCGGGGATTGATTGCCGAGACGGCGGACGGTGAAAAGCTGCTGGCGAGAGACGGGCGGAGCGTCCGTTCAGAGGCGGAAGCGTACCGCGTGTCAAAGGAAGATGTCAAAACGGCGTTGGAGCTCCTGACGGGATATTCGGTGTATGCCTTTGAGGACGAGCTGCGGCAGGGTTACTTTACCGTGGAGGGCGGCCACCGCATCGGTGTGGCAGGGCGTGCCGTATCGGAAAACGGACGGGTACTCCGGATGAACTACATTTCGTTTCTGAATATCCGTATTGCGCATGAGTGCAAGGGCTGCAGCCGGGAACTGTTCCGGCGTCTGTACGGAGACGGAAGGCTTTATCATGCACTGTTGTTTGCCCCTGCCGGATGTGGAAAAACGACGTTTTTGCGGGACCTGGTCCGCCTTCTTTCGGAGTCCGGTATGCGCGTCGGTGTGGCGGACGAGCGTTCTGAACTGGCGGCGTGTTATCATGGAATCCCGCAGCATGACCTGGGAGGACGTACCGATGTGATGGACGGGTGTCCTAAGGCGGAGGCAATGCAGATGCTTTTACGCTCCATGACACCACAGGTGCTGGCGGCAGACGAAATCGGTCTTCCGGAGGATGCGCTTGCCATACGCGCAGCGGCAGGAAGCGGCTGCAAGGTTCTGGCAACCGCCCACGGCAGCACACTGACAGAGATACAGAAGAATCCGATGTTAAGGGAGCTGTGGGAGGAGCGGAGGTTTGAACGATACGTCTGTCTTGGGAAAAGCGGACAGAGCTTTGATGTAAAGGCAATTTATGACGCAGAGGGGGAGGAACTCTAAGCGATGGAATACTTGAAAATAATTGGAGCAGCGTTGGTAATTGTGGCAGGGGCAGGGTTCGGCTCCTGTCCGGTACATAAGATGGCACACAGGACGCAGGAGATGGAGGAGCTGTATTACTGTCTGCTCCGGCTGAAAAGTGAAATTTCCCATGCAGTAAAGACATTGCCGGAGGCATTAAAATGCGCTGCGGAGTGCGGGGAGGAAAAGAAAAACGGCGTATATAAAAGCGTACTGCTCCGGATTGCAGAGCGGATGGAGGAGGGGCGTTCTTCTTATCCGGTACTGCTAAAGGAGGCGACAGAGGAAGTGTTTTGCGGAAGCGTCCTGACGGCAGAGGAGAAGGCAGCATTTTTGCGCACCTTCCAGTCGCTTGGCGGTACCGACCGGGAAAAGCAAATCCAGACATTGGAGTATTATGCCGAAACAATACGGCTTGCACTTTCGGAGGAAAAGCAAAAAAAGAAGGAGCGCTCTTATTTGTACCGGAGTCTCGGCGTGCTCGGCGGAATTTTTCTTTCGGTACTTTTGTACTAAAAGAACGGAAAGCGGAGGTTTTTATGACAATACAGCTGATATTTAAAATAGCGGCCGTCGGCATTCTGGTTTCGGTAGTAAATCAGGTGTTAAAGCATTCCGGCAGGGAAGAGCAGGCATTTTTAGTGAGTCTTGCAGGGCTTTTGCTTGTGCTTTTGTGGATTGTGCCGTATATTGCGGAACTGTTTACGACAATTATGAATTTATTTGAATTATAGGAGCGGCATATGTTAAAGGTAGTGTTGATTGGTCTGGCGGCGGTATTTGTGATTTCGCTGTTAAAGGCGGGAAAGCCGGAGTTTGCAATGGCGGTCAGTCTTGGCGCCTGTACCCTTCTGCTGCTTTATGCAGGCGGAAGTCTTGCAAACATTGTAGGAGAATTGAAGAAGCTGTTCGGGTACATTAAGCTGCCGGGCGGATATTTGTCCATTCTCTTGAAAATACTGGGCATTTCCTATCTTGCGGAATTTGGTTCCGCACTCTGCAAGGATGCGGGGCAGAGCGCCGTCAGCGCACAGATTGAGCTTGTCGGGAAGTTAGCGATTCTGGCGCTCAGTATGCCTGTGGTGACTTCTTTATTTGAGGCAATCAGTCAGATGACATTGTAGCGGAGGAGGGGCGGATGAATACGGATTATTTTTCAATCGACTATTCGGAATTGGATACGGCTGTAGAACGATTACTTCCGCAGAACGAAATTCCGGGGTTTTCAGAGATTATTACCGGCTTTTTGAGCGGGAAAATTCCGTTTGGCGAGCTTTTTTCTTCCCTTGCTTCATCGGGGTATCAGGGGCTTTTGTACGGCTTTTTCGGAGTGAAGGAGCTGCTTTTTATCGCTGCCGCCGCAGCGGTGTTTTATATTCTTTCCAAAACAGGAAAGCAGGGACAGGCTGCCCAGACCGGCTTTTTTGTGGCGTATCTGCTGATTGTGGCGGGAACCTTCCAGATTTACGAGGTTTCACGAATGATTGTAAGTGAGACGCTGAGCGCGCTGATTGATTTTATGAAGGTGCTGCTGCCGGCCTACTGTACCGGAGTCGCGGTTGCGGCAGGAGGCTTCAGTGCTTCCGTATTTTATCAGGCGGCAATGCTAGGCGTTACTGTCGTCAGTATTATTTTAAGGGATGTGATTCTGCCGGTCATCGGATTGTATTTTACGCTTTCGGTATTAAACCGGATTCTGGAGGAGGACTTTTTATCGAAGCTTGCCGGATTGTTTTATTCGGCGGCAGAAAATTTAATGAAAATTTCCATTGCAGCGGTGCTCGGAATCGGAACAATCCAGGGAATGATTGCACCGGCTGCGGATGCGGTAAAGCGTTCGGCAATCATAAAAACCGCCGGGGCCATTCCGGTTGTCGGGGATTTGCTGGACGGTACGACACAGACGGTGCTGGCTGCAGGGGTCCTGCTGAAAAATACGATTGGCGCCGCAGGTGCGGTGTTTGTATTTTTCATATGCTTCGTCCCATTGTTACGGGTCGGGATTGCGAATGTCTCCCTGCGGTTTGGCGCCGCAGTCTTGCAGCCGATTTCGGACAAGCGGATTACGGATTGCCTCGGGTATGCGGCAAAAGCGCACCGTCTTTTGATAAAGCTGCTATTGTATACGATGCTTCTGTTTCTGGTTACGATTCTCCTGATTGCAGTTTTGACAGGCAGTAAAGGAGGAGGCTGATGGATGCGCTTATTTCTTATGCAAAAAAGGTATTATTTTTCCTGCTGTTTGTCAATCTGATGATGCAGCTGCTGAAGGGGAGCGCTTATGAAAGGTTTGTGCGTCCCGTCTGCGGCATGATTCTGGTTATTCTGATTTTGTCCCCGGTACTGCGTCTGTTTGGCATGGACGACCGGGTGCTTGCGCAGGCAGAACAGAAAATTTCACTTCTGCTTGCACAGAGTCATACGGATTTTACAGTACCGGAGGAGGCTGGTTATGAGTTTGCCGTCCTGGAAGCATATAAAAAGGAACTGACGGTGCAGTTGGAAGGAATTCTGGCAGAGGAGGGGATTACTTTGATTTCGGCGGATTTTACCGTTTCAGCAGAAGAAAAGGATTTCGGGACAATACGGGGACTTTCCATGACGGCTGTCGTAAAAGCGGACAGTTCGGGAGGGAAAATTGAGATTGCTCCTATCGTATTTGAACGGGAAAGAGAGGAAACGGCGGCAAGCGCAAAAGAAATTCATATAAAGGACAGGCTCGCGGACTTCTATAATCTGGAACAGGATAATATATATGTTAGTATCAAGGAGGAAAAGGATGGATAAAAAGACAAAGAAAGAACCCGGTATCAAGGAGTGGGCAATCATTCTTGCCGCGGGAGCACTGCTTTTGCTTTTATCCGTACCTGATTTGTTTCGTGGAAAGGAAAACGAAGCAGCAGACTCCAAAGCGGTTATACAGCAAAACGTCACACAGCAGAAAAGCTATGCGGAGCAGATGGAAGAAAAGCTGGAGGAACTGCTTTTAAAGGTAAAAGGGGTTACCTCGGCAAAAGTTCTCATTACCGTAAAATCAACCACGGAAAAAATTGTTCTGCAAGATACGGAAACCGATACGGAAAGCTTACAGGAAGAAGACGGAGGAGGTGGGCTTCGCAGTTCGCAAAAGGTGATGGAGGAAACAAAGACGGTACTGTCAGGGGAAAAGGAACCGTATCTGACGAAGGAGCTGACGCCGGAGGTGGCAGGGGTTGTCATCGTTCTCTCCGGGGCAGAGGCGGAAAACGTGCTTGCAATAGCAGAGGCGGTACAGGCATTATTTAATATTCCGGCACATAAGGTAAAGATAATAAACAATTGATTTGGAGGTCAGAATGAAAGGGATTTTTAAGAAAAACCAGGTGATTATTACGGCACTGGCACTTATGATAGCAGTTGCCGGGTATCTTCAGATGGCAGGGGATACGAAAAAGGACGATGCAAAGCAGACGGTAAATCAGGGGGATCAGACAGAAGGGTACTATCAGTTCTCGGCCGGGGACATTTCGGATGAGGATATGAACGGAGGGCAGCTTGCCCTGGACGAAAACGAAAAAGCAAAACAGACGTCCGCAGGAGTACAGGGCGGGGATAAGGTAAGTGACGGAAGCGATATGGTAGAAGACCCGGGAGAAGCAGTTTTAGTCAGCACGACAATCCGCGGGGATTATGCAGTCAATGCAAAGCTGAACCGGGAACAGACAAGGGCAAAGAACAAAGAGGTTTTAATGAATCTGCTCGGAGATACCAGCATTTCGGAGGAGCAGAAGCAGGAGACCATCGATGTGTTGCTTGAAATGACCGCAATTTCCGAAAAAGAACAGGCAGCAGAGCTTTTGCTGGAAGCAAAGGGATTTGCCGATGCGGTAGTGAATATCGTGGGTGAGGAAGTCGATGTTGTAATCAACGCGACGAGTGTGACCGACCGCCAGATTGCACAGATTGAAGACATTGTTATGAGAAAGACGGGAGCAGGAGCAGAACATATTGTAATTATGGCAGCGGTACAGGAGGATTAGTTTTTGGAAATTAAGCCGCCCGGTGGCGTCCTCGACTCCAATAGTTTCAGGAGGCGAGGACGGTTCCGTTAAGAACCGCGGTCTTTCGGACAAATGCAAAATTACGGTAGCGCGTACTTCCTGGAACTTCAAAGATGCTAAAAAAATGCGGAAACTCAAGTGAAAAACACTTTTCAATTTCCGAAATTGATGGTATACTATATATAATTGAGATGAATTTGCGGCGCCGGGAACGTAGTTTTCGGCGCTGTAAGGAACGGAGGCGGTTATGGCAAAGGAAAATGAAGCGAAGAACGCAAGCTGGTCCTCAAAGGAAGTATCTTCCATTGGGAATGTGATGATAGCGGATGATGTAATTGCAACGGTTGCAGGACTGGCGGCAACGGAAGTCGAAGGAGTTTCTGCCATGCAGGGTAATTTGACAAACGAGCTGGTTGGCAGGCTTGGAATGAAGAACCTGACGAAGGGAGTCAGGATTGAGTTAGAGAAAAATACTGTTTCGGTGGATTTGTCAGTGCAGATGCGTTATGGCTACAGCATCCCGAAGACCTGTAAGGCGATTCAGGAGCGTGTGAAGAATGCAATTGAAAATATGGTGGGGCTTTCCGTATCGGTTGTCAATGTCCACATTGTAGGCGTCGATACAACTATCACAAGATAAGGGAGATTTTTATGACGAGGCGCGAATTAAGGGAACATACCTTCATTTTGTTGTTCCGCAGGGATTTTCACAGTACGGAAGAAATGGAGGAACAGCTCTCTTTCTATTTTGACGGGATAGATTTATCCGAGGATGCGGGTGAACAGACCCGCAGACGTTTTTTGTCCGCACCAGCCGGGGAAGATGCAGAGGAAGTAAAGAACCGTTTTTATGAAGTCTGCAGTCATCGTGACGAAATTGATGCGATGCTTGTGGAAGCAACAAGCGGCTGGCGGCTGGAACGTATCGGAAAGGTTGAGCTTACGCTGCTCAGACTGGCGTTGTTTGAGATGCGTTTTGATGAAAGGATTCCGGACAAGGTAGCAATCAACGAAGCCGTGGAGCTTGCGAAAAAGTACGGTACGGAGACGTCTGCCGGCTTTATCAATGGGATTCTGGCAAAATTGGTAGAAGAATAAACATACGGACAGGAGGAGTGGATGAACCAGCCGGTTTTTTCAGTCAGTCAGATAAACGGGTATATTAAGCAGATGTTTTTGAAGAATGACGGGTTGCGGCAGGTTGCCGTAAAAGGTGAAGTGTCAAACTGCAAGTATCATTCTTCGGGACATCTGTATTTTACGATTAAGGATAACGTCGGACAGTTGTCCTGCGTTATGTTTGCAAGTGCCTGCAGGGGGCTTTCTTTTACCCTGGAGGGAGGACAGAGTGTTATTGTGTTCGGAAGTATCCAGGTATATGAGCGGGACGGAAAGTACCAGCTCTATGCAGAGGAGATCAGGAAGGATGGAATCGGACAGCTCTATGAACAGACGGAGCTGTTAAAGCGGCGTCTGGAAGAGGAAGGACTGTTTGCCGCAGAGCACAAAAAGCCGGTGCCGGTTTATGCAAAAACGGTAGGAATTATTACGGCAAAGACGGGGGCTGCAATCCGGGATATTGTGCAGATTGCAAAGCGGCGGAACCCTTATGTGCAGCTGCTTTTGCAGCCGGCCATCGTCCAGGGGGAGGCGGCGCCGGAGAGTCTGGTCCGGGCGCTTCATGCGCTGGACGAGCTGCATCCGGATGTGATTATTATCGGCAGAGGCGGCGGAAGCGCAGAGGATTTGATGGCATTCAATGAAGAGTCCGTTGTACGTGCCGTAGCAGGGTGCAGGGCTCCGGTCATCAGTGCCGTCGGCCATGAAACTGACGTAGCTCTGACGGACTTTGCCGCGGACCTGCGCGCGCCGACGCCAAGTGCGGCCGCAGAGCTGGCAGTATTTGAATACCGGCTGTTTGCAGAAGAACTGGCAGAGTTCCATACAGACCTTATTTATACGATGCGAAGGAAGGTTGCATCGGTGAGGGCACGGGCGGAAGCCGCCGGAGAGAAGCTTGCGCGGGTAGGACCGTTCGGAGCAGTAAAGGAAAAGAAGCTGCAGCTTACCCATATACGGGAATCAATAGGACAGGCCGTAAACAGGCATCTTGTACGGCAAAAGCACCGTCTGGAGCTGCTTGCGGGACGGCTTCATGCCGTATCGCCTGCCGCAAGGCTTTCGGGAGGCTATGCCTATGTTACGGGAAAGGAAGGACGGCCTTTAAAGTCGGTTGCAGAAGTAGAACCGGAGGATACCATCAGGGTATCTTTACAGGACGGTTCGTTTACGGCAAAGGTAGAACATAAGGAAATGGGATATGGAAAGGAGATGCCGGCCAATGAGTGAGAAGGAAGAGGAACGGAAAACCACAACAAGAAAAAAGACAGAGAAAAAAGCAGAAAAAAGGAGGACGATTGAAGAGCTTTTCTGGGAGCTGGATACAGTAACATCGGAATTAGAAGCAGAGGAACTTCCGCTCGAAGAGGCGTTTTTAAAGTACCGTAAAGGGATGGAGCTTTTAAAGGAGTGTAATGCCGCAGTGGATATGGTAGAAAAGGAATTGCGGATTTTGGAGGAAGCCTGATGGAGTTTGACGAGCAAAGAAAGCAGAAAACGGAGGAAGCAAACCGGATTCTTAGCCGCTATTTTCCCGGGGAAACAGGAGAGGAACATCTTCTTTGTGAGGCAATGAATTACAGTGTGTCGGCGGGAGGAAAGCGCCTGAGGCCGGTGCTTTTGTTAGAGACGTTCCGGATGTTCGGGGGAGCGGATTCCTCTGCGGAGCCTTTTGCGGCAGCTATCGAGCTGATTCACACCTATTCCCTGGTGCATGATGACCTTCCGGCGATGGACAACGACCGTTACCGCAGAGGGAAGCTTACGACGCATGCGAAGTTCGGGGAGGCAGTCGGGATTCTTGCCGGGGATGCTTTATTAAACTATGCGTTTGAGATTATGAGTGACGCGGTCTGCACCCAAGGGGCGTGTGCAGCAAAGGCCATGCGTATCCTTGCGGCAAAAGCCGGTGTGCGTGGAATGATAGCCGGTCAGACGGTGGACCTTGTGTATACCGGAAAGCCGCTTTCCGTGGAGCTTTTGAATTATATTAATGAGCGCAAGACCTCGGCGCTTTTAAGTGCTGCGCTGATGGCAGGTGCCGCACTTGCAGGGGCAAAGGAAGAAGAACTTCGTATTTTGGAGCAGGTGGGGATATATGCCGGGCTGGCATTTCAAATTAAAGACGATATCTTAGATGTGACCGGAGATGAAGCAAAGCTTGGAAAGCCGCTGCATAGCGATGAAAAGAACGAAAAAACTACTTATGTAGCTTTGACCGGAATAGAAGAAGCAGAGAAAAAGGTACGGCAGTATTCCGGACAGGCGGCAGAATTGTTGGATACACTGCCTTACCGGGATTCGTTTTTAAAGGAACTGCTGTTGTATCTGGCAGAGAGGAATTATTAAGGGCTGCAAAGGCTCCGGAGGCAGAGGAATGAAAGGATTGCTGGAACAGATCAATCAACCGAACGATATAAAAAAAATAGATGAAAAAGACTATGCGAAGCTGGCAAAAGAAATCCGTGCCTTTCTGGTTCAGAGTGTCAGTAAAAACGGCGGGCATCTTGCCTCCAATCTGGGGGCGGTAGAGCTTACGATGGCGCTGCATCTTGTAATGGACTTTCCGGAGGACAAGCTGATTTTTGATGTCGGGCACCAGGCATATACCCATAAAATCCTGACAGGACGAAAAAAAGATTTTGCGACGCTACGCTGCTACGAAGGCTTAAGCGGTTTTCCAAAGCGTAAGGAAAGCGAATGTGATGCATTTGATACCGGGCACAGTTCCACTTCCGTTTCTGCCGCGGCAGGCATTGCAACGGCAAGAGACCTTGAGGGAAGGCATTACCGTGTGGCTGCCGTCATCGGGGACGGGGCGCTGTCGGGCGGTATGGCGTATGAAGCCTTAAATCATATCGGCGGCAGCCGTTCTAATATGCTGATTGTATTAAACGATAATCATATGTCCATTTCGGAAAATATCGGCGGTATGGCGACTTATCTCGGAAAAATTCGTACCAATACAAAGTATGTCGGGTTTAAGGACGATTTGGAACAGACATTACGGAAAACCCGTTTCGGGACAAAGCTGGTCTATAAGCTGAAGCGTTCGAAGGATTCCATCAAGCATCTGATTGTGCCGGGAATGTTTTTTGAGGACATGGGGATTACGTATATCGGACCTATTGACGGACATAACATAGAATTGATGGTGCGTGCGTTCCGCACTGCATTTGCGGCAAATAAGCCGGTACTTGTTCATGTGGTAACGGAAAAAGGCCATGGGTACGGCTTTGCGAAAAAGGATCCAAGCACTTTTCATGGAATCGGGCCGTTCCATATTAAAACCGGAAAGGTATTGGAGCCGTCCATGGAGACGAGTTATACCGACGTCTTTTCTGAGGCAGTCTGCGCGTTGGCAGAGAAAAATGAAAGGATTGCAGCGATTACCGCGGCAATGCCGCAGGGGACGGGGCTTTCAGAGTTTGCCGAAAGGTATCCGGAGCGCTTTTTTGATGTGGGAATTGCAGAGGAGCATGCAGTGACGTTTGCAGCAGGGCTTGCTGCCGGAGGATATAAGCCGGTTGTGGCAGTGTATTCGACCTTTTTGCAGCGTGCTTATGACCAGATTGTACATGATGTCTGTGTCGGCGGACTGCCGGTTATTTTTGCAGTAGACCGTGCGGGAATTGTCGGAAATGACGGGGAAACGCACCAGGGAATTTTGGACATTTCTTATCTTGCACATATTCCCGGTATGACGGTAATGGCGCCCCGGGACGGTGCAGAGCTCAAGCAGATGCTTTCGTTTGCAGTGGAGTTAAAAAAGCCCGCGGCAATCCGGTATCCGCGCGGCGCTGCCCATACGATTACAGAATGTCCGTTGACGCCGCTTGTATACGGCAGGGCGGAGGTACTGTATGAGGAGCGCGGGGAAGAAGGAAAGAAAGACGGAATTGCACTGCTGGCGCTCGGAAGCATGGTGGAAACGGCAGTAAAGGTCAGGGAGCTGCTTTCTGCTGAAGCATATCATGTTACGGTGGTAAACATGCGGTTTGTTTCGCCGTTAGATACGGAGCTGCTTGAGAGGATGGCAAAACAGTACTGTATGCTTGTTACAATGGAAGAAAATGTCCATGCGGGCGGCTTTGGCGAAAAGACAGCGGCGTACTTTGCAGAGCGTGGAACGTGTGTGCATTTGAAAAGCATTGCGCTTCCGGACCATTATATTGAGCACGGAGATGCCGGGCTGCTGCGGCAGAAGTACGGATTGACAGCAGAAAAGATTGCCGGAGAGATAAGGCTTGCTTATCATGGTTAAGCAAAGGAGAGAACATGCCGGAAAAGAAAAAAGAGCGATTGGATGTATTGCTGGTCCGCCGGAATATGGCAGAGTCGAGAGAAAAGGCGAAGGCATATATTATGGCGGGCAATGTTTTTGTAGATGGAAGCAGAGAGGATAAGGCAGGAACTGTCGTGCCGGAGGATGCCCTGATTGAACTGCGTGGTCTTGCCATGAAGTATGTCAGCCGGGGCGGGTTTAAGTTAGAAAAGGCGGTAGATGCTTTTGGAATCGTGCTGGAGGACGCGGTATGCATGGATGTCGGTTCCTCTACCGGAGGATTTACGGATTGCATGCTGCAAAACGGCGCGCGGAAGGTATTTGCGGTGGATGTGGGAACGAACCAGCTTGCGTGGAGGCTGCGTACCGACGAACGGGTAGTTTCCATGGAAAAGACGAATATCCGTTATGTGATGCCGGAGGATATTGGCGAGGCAGTGGATTTTGTGTCCGTTGACGTTGCGTTTATTTCCCTGACAAAGGTGCTGGAGCCGGTACGGAATCTGATGAAGACCGGCGCGCGCATCGTATGTCTGATTAAGCCGCAGTTTGAAGCGGGAAGGGAAAAGGTCGGGAAGAAGGGCGTAGTCAGGGAACGGGAGACGCATCTGGAGGTCATTGAACAGGTAATCCGTTATGCGGATGCCTTAGGCTTTCTTATGCTGGGGATTGAGTATTCCCCAATCCGCGGGCCGGAAGGAAATATCGAGTATCTTTTATATATGGAAAAGCAGGAAAGGAACGGAGAGGTGCAGGAGGCAGGAGAAGAGCTGGGAAAAAGGCCGTTATCCAAAGAGGCCGGAGCGCTTCTTCTGACAGCGGACGCGGTGACAAGGAAGGCGCATGAGACGTTGGAAAAGTAGCCATATGTTCCCGGGAACGTTCCATGGGCATCGGGAGAATGCGGAAATTCAAGAGGGGAATTGTACTTGACTTTCCGTTCGTTTGGTTGTAGACTATAACTACCTTAAAAGTATGTCTGACAGGAGGACGAAGTGCCGATGAAAAAGGTTTGCGTTATAGCGAATGCCGGGAAAAATAAGGCAGAAGAGATAGCGGAGCAGGTGTCTTCTTTTTTCTGTCAGCGGGGAATTGAGTCTTCTATATTTTTTGAAGATTTTTCGGAGCAGGTTTCTTATTGCAGAGAGCTGACGGAAGGAGCCGAATGCGCAGTAGTGCTTGGTGGGGACGGAACCTTAATCCGTGCAGCCGGGCGGCTGGCAGCACAGAAAATCCCGGTTATCGGGATTAATATTGGAAATCTCGGTTTTCTGACCGGCGCGGAGTATGGAGCGGCAGAGCCTGCCTTGGAGGCGTTGGTTTCAGGGGATTACCGGATAGAAGAACGTATGATGTTAGAGGTATCTGTAGGCGACAGGGTGTTCGATACGGCATTAAATGATGCTGTTATTACACGGAGCGGATTTTCCCGTATTATTGGCGTTAGTATTTTTGTAAACGGCAAGCCGGTCTGCACCTATCGTGGTGACGGTGTGATTATTGCAACTCCCACCGGCTCTACCGGATACAATCTGTCTGCCGGGGGACCTGTCGTCGTTCCGACAACGGAATTGATTCTGATTACGCCGATTTGCCCGCATTCTTTAAGTGCAAGGGGTATTTTGGTTTCGGGAGAGGACGAGGTGCGTCTGGTAGTACAGGAAGGGAAAAAGACACAGGACGAGGAAGCGTTTGTTACCGTAGACGGTCAGAATGCGAAAAAGCTTGCGGCAGAGGATCAGGTTGTCATTCGCAGGTCTAAGGAAAAGGCTTATTTTATACAGTTAAACGACCATAGTTTTTTTGATGTACTACATAAAAAACTGGGCGGCAAGGAGTAGCTTTGAAGACAGGAAACGGAAAAGAAAAAGAAGGCGGAGAAGGAAAAGATGAAAACGGCAAGGCAGAATAAAATTATTGAGCTGGTAGAGAAAAATGAAATTGAGACACAGGAAGAGCTTGGTGAGCTTTTGAAAAAAGCGGGATATCATGTAACACAGGCAACGATTTCGCGTGATATCCGCGAGCTGAAGCTGACGAAGGTTGCGATTGATTTAGAGCGCCAGAAGTATATTGTCCTGCGGGAGCATAACATAGAAATGAATGAAAAGTTTGCGCGGATTTTGCGGGATTCGTTTGTCTCCATGGCAAAGGCACAGAATCTTCTGGTGGTAAAGACAGTATCCGGTATGGCAATGGCGGCTGCGGCTGCGCTCGATGCGCTGCAGGTAGACGGAATTGTCGGTTGTATTGCCGGAGATGATACAATTATGTGCGCTATCCGGACGGAAAAGGAAACAGAAGCGGTGATGGAAAAGCTCCACCGTTTAATCGGAGATTACAGAACAAGTGAAAAAGAATAAAGGAGAACGGTGTTATGTCAGGTCATTCCAAGTTTGCAAACATTAAGCACAAAAAAGAGAAGAACGATGCGGCGAAGGGTAAGATTTTTACCCGTATCGGCCGCGAAATTGCAGTAGCCGTAAAGGAGGGCGGTCCGGATCCGAACAATAACAGTAAGTTAAAGGATGTCGTGGCAAAGGCAAAGGCAAACAACATGCCGAATGATACGATTGAACGGAGCATTAAGAAGGCAGCCGGAGACGGAGATGCCGTAAATTACGAACATGTTACCTATGAAGGATACGGTCCTGCCGGTATTGCGATTATCGTGGACGCGCTGACCGATAATAAGAACCGTACTGCGGCAAATGTGCGCAATGCGTTTACAAAGGGAAACGGAAACATGGGAACTACCGGCTGCGTTTCTTTTATGTTTGACCAGAAGGGTCAGATTATTGTAGCAAAGGAGGACTATTCCGGGGACGCGGATGAGCTGATGATGACGGCTCTGGATGCCGGTGCGGAAGACTTTTCCGAGGAAGAGGACAGCTTTGAAATCATTACTGACCCGGACTCGTTCAGCGGGGTTCGGGAAGCGATGGAGCAGGCCGGGATTACTATGGTGTCTGCCGAGGTAACGATGATTCCGCAGACCTGGGGAACTTTAACCGATGAAGGCGATATTAAGAGCATGAACAAGCTTCTCGACTTACTTGACGAGGACGACGACGTACAGGATGTTTTCCATAACTGGGATATGCCGGAAGAGGAATAGAACGCGCAATCAGACGCGAAATCAAGAGGGGCTGCCGCGGACCGTGCGGAGCCCTTTCTTTCCTATATGGGACATTGCATTGCAGAAAAGCAAAAGAGGTCAGTGTAAGAGTGACAGGCGGATGAGGAGGAGACAGTATGGAGTTACAGCGGTTTACCGGGGAACAGCGTGCGGCGATTACCCATAAGGAGGGGCCGATGTTGGTGCTTGCGGGACCGGGAAGCGGGAAAACTACAGTGCTTACGGAGCGTGTGCGGTTTTTAATTGAAGAATGCGGCGTGCATCCGGGAAATATCTTGGTGATTACGTTTACGAAGGCTGCGGCAGAGGAGATGAAGGAGCGCTACGAGGCGCTGCCGGCGTCTGCAAAGGGGCGTGTGAACTTCGGTACTTTTCATGCGGTCTTTTTTAAGATTCTGAAATTTGCCTATCATTATGATGCGGCAAATATTTTAAAGGAGGAGGAACGCTACCGTATTCTCAGGGAGATTGCCTGTGCAAAGATAGAGCAGGACTTTTCGGATGAAAAGGAGCTGGTTGAGGCAGTCGGCACGGAGATTTCCATGGTAAAGAACGAGCGCTTTTCTTTGGAGAGCTATTATTCTGCGAGCTGTCCGGACGCGGTGTTCCGGGAGATTTATACCGAGTACGAGAGACGCCTGCGCAGGGAAAATAAGGTGGATTTTGACGATATGCAGCTGCTTTGCTATCAGCTTTTATCCCAAAGGGAGGATATTTTACGCCAGTGGCAGCAAAAGTATACCTATATTCTGATTGATGAGTTCCAGGACATTAACCGGCTGCAATACGACACAATACGTCTGCTTGCGGAGCCGGAAAACAATCTATTTATCGTAGGGGATGACGACCAGTCGATTTATCGTTTCCGTGGGGCGAGACCGGAGCTGATGCTGCATTTTACGGAGGATTTTAAAGAGGCGGAAAAGGTCACGCTCCTTTGCAATTTCCGTTCTACGGCGCCGATTGTCAAGGCGGCGCTGCAGGTAGTAGGGAACAACAAACGGCGGTTTGACAAGGCGCTGTATGCAAAGGAAGAGCAGGGAGAGGCGGTAACTTTTTGTAGCTATCCGGAACGGAAGAAGGAATGTACGGCGATTGCAGAAGAGATTGCGGGACTACATAAGGCGGGGCTTCCGTGGCGGGAGATAGCGGTGCTGTACCGGACAAACCTCCAGACCAGGGGCATTATGGGGAAGCTGATGGAGTATAACATTCCGTTTAAAACAAGGGATTCTGTTCCGAATCTTTACGAGCACTGGATTTGCAGGGATTTGCTTGCCTATATTAAAATGGCGCTCGGAAGCCATGAGCGGGGGCTGTTTTTGCAGATTATGAACCGGCCGAAGCGTTATCTTTCCAGGGAGGCGCTTGATTTATCGGAGGTAGATTTTGAGCGTCTGAAGTCGTATTATGCGGACAAGGAGTATGTAATTGAACGTATTGAAAAGCTTCAATATGACCTTGCTATGATAAAGGGCTTAAATCCCCTTGCGGCGGTTGTTTATATCCGGCGCGCGGTGGGCTATGACGGATTCTTAACCGAGTATGCCGCCTACCGTCGGATGCAGGCGGAGGATTTACTTGAGCTGCTGGCGGAGCTGCAGGAGGACGCGGCGGAATATCCGGATTTTGCGGCATGGTTTTCCCATATGAAGGAGTATTCCGAACAGCTGCAGCAGCAGAAGCTGCAGGAAAAGAAAAAAACGGCGGAGGCGGTGACGCTTTCCACCTACCATTCTGCCAAGGGACTCGAATATCATACGGTATTTCTGCCGGAGCTGAACGAGGGACTGACCCCGCACCGGCAGGCAGTGCAGCCCGAGGATGTGGAGGAGGAGCGCCGGATGTTTTATGTGGCGATGACCCGTGCAAAGCGGAGGCTTGTGCTTTCCTGCATGAAGGAGCTGCGTTCCAAGGAACTGGTTCCGAGCCGTTTTGTGGGAGAGGTGCTGACAAACCGGGCGGAGCTTACAGCAGGAGCCCGGATTGTACATACTGTTTACGGGGAAGGCACGATTACGGAAGCAGATGGAGGAAGACTTCGGATACAGTTTGATCGGTTCCCGGAGGAGAAGGTACTGAATGAGGCGTACTGCGTGCAGAGCGGACTGCTGCGGACGGCGGAGCATTGACTATTATGCCTATCCGGGTATTGCAAAACAGCACGCGCAGCGGGGCGCGACATTAATCCGCCTGTTCCCGGACGGGAGCTACCGGATAGAACAGGCGGACTATGTGCCGGAACATGACGCACGCTGAGAAATAGCGGTCATATCCTGAAGGAAGGAGCTAGTCCTCTTCCTCTTCAAACATTTCGTCGAACTCCGCATTGTCTAAAAGTTCGTCAAAGGCGTCAGAAACCGCTTCAAATTCGTCGTCATCCTCAATATTAACCAGGTCGATGTCGTCCTCGCCCTTTTCCTCAAAGCGGTACAGGAAAATTTCCGCCTCCGGGTCGTCGCCCTCCGGGAGCAGTGCAATATAGTTCCTGCCGTCTACCGGGAAAATGGCGATGACGTCGCAGATAATCTCGCTGCCGTCTTCCATTGTCAGGGTAATCTGGTCGTTATCGTTTTCATAAAGCTTTGAATTTTCGTCCATGGTGTACTCCTTTCCAAACCAGAATGTAATATAATTATGAAACTGCTTCTAGTATAGCAGACAATGAGGAAAAAGAAAAGGAAAAGTTTGACGGATTCCGGCGTGTTTGTTACAATAAATGCAGAAACAGAGCGGTTACGGCAAGACACGGAGGATGTATGCAGGAAAATAGTATTCAGGAGAAAATAGGGAAGAGCCGGAGAAGTATGGCCCGTTATATTCAGTTTGTGTTGCTTTTTAGTACCGGTTTTGGTATTTTGTTTTATTTTTTGGTGCGCAGTCCCGCCTGTGCGATTTCAGGAGGTATCGGCTTCTGTTTTCTGGTTTTGCTGTTGGTCAACCGATACAGTGTGTTCCGCTACCGGAGAGAGGGTGTACATACCTCTGCAACGGTGATTGCGTGTGAACCCATAAGAATGGGGGATGAGGCAGGAAAAAGGGGAGAAAAGTTTTATAAGGTTACCTATGAGGTAATGTACCGGGAGGTCCCGGTGATTGTGGAGGTGCCTTCAGAGGAGAGAATAAAGGTCGGAAAAAGGGAGAGCGTTTATTATATTGCCGGAAAAAATGTATTCCGTACTGACCAGGAAATGGAGGAGTATCGTTCCAGTAAGGGGTTGCTTGTCCTTACTCTTTTGTTCTTTGCCGTGGGGGGGATGTTTGGAATTGTGGAGCATCTGGCAGAAGGAGAACTTCCGGAGGAATTCTGGGAAGCGGTATTTCTTTTCGGAATTTCCCTCGTACTTACGGGGATGGGGATTGTAATAATTTTTCTCGCACTTCGGCAGAAGAGGGAAATTGCAGAGGCGTACCGTACGCCTGCGGTATTGGTACGATATGATATCAGACGGGAAGAGGACGAGGATGATATATATGAGGTCTATATTCCTGTCTGGGAATATGAATACAGAGGGAAAAAGAAGGAGTATAAAGGAAACGGCTGCAAAGGGGAGGAGCAGGAAATCGGTACGGTCAGTGAGGTTATGGTAACGGCAAAGGGGAAGACTTATGAACAGGGCGAGGGAAAGGTATCGTTCCAGCCGGGAATTATGATTACGGTACTTGGAATTGCAGTACTTGTACTGGCGGTCTTTACGTTGTGCTGGTAAAGATGCCGGGAGCCCGATTGTGTTAAGTAAAACAAAAGGAAATGACTGGAGTGAAATTATGTTTTTACCGGAAGGGATTGCTAAGCTGGTTGCAGGAGAAGCTTATGAAACAGATACGGTCGGTATGTCCGGCTCGTCGGTACTTATTTACGGCGATAAGGTTCTAAAGGTGCAGGAGTATAAGGAAGAGGCGGAAAATGAGTACCGTATGCTGCAGTATCTGCAAGGGAGGCTGCCGGTTCCTGCCGTGTATGCGCATGAAATAGCCGAAGGCAGGTCGTACCTGCTTATGGATAAATGCGTGGGAGAGATGGCATGCAGCCCTGCGTATATGAGCCGCCCGGATATGCAGTGCAGGCTGCTTGCTGCCGGACTGAAAAGGCTGTGGAGCATCGATTGTCCGGATTGTCCGTCGAATCAGGGAATTGCCCGTAAGCTTGCCGCGGCAAGCTATAATGTAGAAAACAATCTGGTTGATTTGGAGAACGTACAGCCGGATACTTTTGGTGAAAACGGATTCCGTGACCCGGCAGAGCTGCTGGAGTGGCTGTATCAGAACATTCCGGAGGAGGAGCCGGTTTTATCCCATGGAGATTATTGTATTCCTAATGTGTTTGGAGAGCAGGATAAGGTGACTGGCTATATCGATTTAGGCAGGACCGGCATTGCAGACAAATGGTGCGATATAGCGCTGTGCTACCGGAGTTTATCTAATAATTACAGCGGGAAATACAGCCATCATGGAGCCGGAGCCTGGTCCGGCTATGATGACCTGCGTCTTTTCCGCGAGCTTGGGATAGAACCGGATTGGAAAAAGATACGTTATTATATTTTACTGGATGAGTTGTTTTAAACCGGAGATATGACGGAGGTGACAAAAGGCATATGAACCCATCAAGGATTTCATTACGGCAGAGTAGTTTTTCGGGAGCAGGAAGCATAGGAGGGATTCCTCTGCCTGACTGGAACGACGATTTTGTATTTTCCAGACAAAAAAGCGGCACCAGTGATGCAGAATACAAAAAGAAGATTGTGGAACAGGCTTATATTGATTTTGCAAACGGACAGTTTCAAAATAAGTCGGAAGGCTTTAACCGGCTTATGAAAAAATATGTATCTGAAGTGTCGCCCGACAGAAAGGGACTTCTTACTTCCGGGCTGAAGGCGGTTGATAAAAGCCGGCAGAAGGTGTTAAAGCCGATAGATATTATTCTTACTCTGCTTGAGGGAGAGGTAAGATATCAGAATCTGCCGGAAGGAAAAAGCGAGTATGTCGAGTTTTACGATGAGAACGGGGAAATGGTAGCCACTTATTCCAATAACGGCTGGACCATGTATCCGACGAATGCAGAAACTGCCCGTCAGACGGAACTGTGCATCATTTATACTGCCGCATGGGGGGATGCAAAGAAAGGACTTCCGCAAAACAGCATACCTGTTGAACTGCCGGACTATCTGGAAGAAAAACCTGCCTTTGACAGAAGGGCATAGCAGAGGACGGAAAGGTATGACAGAGTGTGGCAGAGCTTTCCGACCATAGGTTGATTTCAGGGACTCAACCTATGGTTTGTTTTAAAAGTGGATTGTCTATGATATCATTTTGGGTATAAAATCTGCAAAGGAGAACCCAGGATGTATCAGACAGGAAAAGGAGAAGCAGTTATAATGAATCAGACAGAAATCGGGAAATTTATTTCCGGATGCCGTAAAGAGAAAAAGCTGACACAGGCAGAACTGGCAGAAAAGCTGAATATTACCGACAGGGCGGTGTCAAAGTGGGAAACAGGAAAAAGTATGCCTGATTCGTCTATTATGCTGGAGCTTTGTGAAATACTCGGAATTACAGTAAACGAGCTGTTAAGCGGACAGAAGGTCAGTGTGGAGAGCTATGAGAAAAAGGCAGATGAAAATCTGATTGCCTTGAAGAGAAAGGATGAAACTAATAAGAATAAAAATGTAATAATTTCGATTCTTTTTTCGGCAGCACTTGCAATCGGAGCGATGGTTTGCTTTATTTGTGATGTTGCAATCTCCGGTCATTTTACCTGGTCACTGATTCCTGCCAGTTCGATTGCTTTTGCATGGATGATTGCTTTCCCGGGGCTGATAGCGGGGAAAAGGGGAATTGCCGTGAGTCTGTTGTCACTCAGCGTTTTTGTTATTCCGTATTTGTATCTGCTCAGCCGTTTGCTTAAAGTGAAGGAAGTAGGTTCTATCGGTGCAGCGACGGCGGTGCCTTCGATTGTATTTTTGTGGATGATATTTGCGGTTTTTTGCTTTATTGGAAAAACCAGGAAATGGGCCGCTTTCGGAATCTCCTTTTTGTGCACGGTTCCATTTGTGTTTGTGATGAATCTGATACTGTCTAAAATGATAGAAGAGCCTGTTGCTGATGTGTGGGATTTGTTGACTGTATTTGTATTGCTGCTTCTGGCGTTTGCAGCGTTTGCACGTTCGAAAGGAAAGGGAGAAGGCAGAAGTTAAACGGAAAAATTCTTTTGTTATCTCTTGACTTTATTTTTCTTTGTGTTAAAATAAAGCTTAGTTTTATAGAGAAATGCTTAGATGGCGTTAAAGAATATAGTTTTCTTCCAGAGAGAGGGCATCACCGGCTGTAAGTGCCCTTAAGTGCAGGCTATATTTTATGTTCCCGCCGGAGCAGCATCTTTGAACCGTTCAGTAGGAGATGCCGCAGGTGCACGTTACGCACACAATGAGCAGCCTTGGCATGTGGTAGTTTGCGCAGAGCCTTGGAATCAGGGTGGTACCGCGAAGCAGAATAAGCTCCGTCCCTTACGTCAGTATGGGATGGGGCATTTTTTTCGTGCAGGCAAAGCGAGCATAGAGGCAGTATCGGAAGCTTGCTTCCGGATACTGCCGAAGATGCGAGCGCGCCCGCGACCGAGCGGCGGCGAGCCGCGAGGTGAGGGCAGGAGCGGAGCGCAGCCTGCACGAAAAAGAAAGTGAAGCGAGCGCGCCCGCGACCGAGCGGCGGAAAGCCGCGAGGTGAGGGCAGGAGCGGAGCGCAGCCTGCACGAAAAAGAAAGTGAAG
>CAJTLU010000002.1:298676-334534 GCA_910577175.1 uncultured Lachnospiraceae bacterium
AGCCGCGAGGTGAGGGCAGGAGCGGAGCGCAGCCTGCACGAAAAAGAAAGTGAAGCGAGCGAGCTCGCCCGCGACCGAGCGGCGGAAAGC
Organism: uncultured Lachnospiraceae bacterium; assembly: GCA_910577175.1. GTDB lineage: Bacteria > Bacillota > Clostridia > Lachnospirales > Lachnospiraceae > SIG307. Next base: position 298,767 of record CAJTLU010000002.1, read on the forward strand.
CGCGAGGTGAGGGCAGGCGCGGAGCGCAGCCTGCACGAGAAAGAAAGTGATGCGAGCGCGAAGGCGCTAAAACAGAAATTCAGAAAGGAAGAAGTAAGATGAAGGAAAAGTTACAGGCAATTAAGGACAACGCCATGAAAAAGATGGAAGAGTGCCTGAGTCCGGAAGCTTTAAATGAAATCCGGGTTGCGGTTCTTGGCAAAAAGGGCGAGCTGACGGAAGTGCTTAAGTCGATGAAGGATGTGGCGCCGGAGGACAGACCGAAGGTAGGCGCTATGGTGAATGAAGCGAGAGCGGCGATTGAGGCATTTCTGGAGGAGAAGCAGGAGCTGTTCCGTAAGCGTCTCCGTGAGGAAAAGATGAAGGCGGAGACGATTGACGTTACGCTTCCGGCAAAAAGGCAGACAGCAGGACACCGTCATCCGAATACGGTGGCGCTTGAGGAAGTGGAGCGTATTTTTGTCGGTATGGGCTATGAGGTAGTAGAGGGACCGGAGGTAGAAAAGGATTATTACAATTTCGAGGCGTTGAATATTCCGGCGAATCATCCGGCAAAGGATGAACAGGATACCTTTTATATAAACGGCGACATTCTTCTCCGTACACAGACCTCTTCGGTCCAGGTGCGCGTGATGGAAAAGGGAAAGCTTCCGATTCGTGTGCTTGCGCCGGGACGGGTGTACCGTTCCGATGAGGTAGATGCAACCCATTCCCCGAACTTCCATCAGATTGAAGGGCTGGTAATTGACAAAAATATTACCTTTGCCGATTTGAAAGGAACTCTGGCAGAGTTTGCAAAGGAGCTGTTCGGCGAGGAGACGAAGGTAAAGTTCCGTCCGCATCATTTCCCGTTTACGGAGCCGTCCGCAGAAATGGACGTGACCTGCTTTAAGTGCAAGGGAAAGGGCTGCAGGTTCTGCAAGGGTTCCGGCTGGATTGAAATTCTTGGCTGCGGTATGGTGCATCCGCGCGTGCTGGAAATGAGCGGCATCGACCCGGAGGAGTATACGGGCTTTGCGTTCGGTGTTGGCTTGGAACGTATCACCCTGTTGAAATACGAGATTGATGATATGCGTCTTCTTTATGAGAATGATGTGCGTTTCATTAAGCAGTTCTAGGAAAGGAAGGTAAAACTATGAATACACCGTTATCTTGGATTAAAGCATATGTGCCGGACCTTTCGTGTACCGCACAGGAATATACCGATGCTATGACGCTGACTGGTACGAAGGTAGAGGGTTTTGAGGCATTGGACAAAAATCTGGAAAAAATTGTTGTGGCAAAGATTTTAAAAATTGAACGTCACCCGGATGCAGATAAGCTGATTGTCTGCCAGGTGCAGATTGACGAAATGGGAACCGTAATCCAGATTGTTACAGGCGCCCCGAACGTAAAAGAAGGGGATGTTGTCCCGGTCGTTCTGGACGGAGGAAGGGTGGCTGGAGACCATGACGGCAATAAGGCAGAGGGCGGCACAAAGATTAAGAAGGGGAAGCTCCGTGGCATAGAATCCAACGGCATGATGTGTTCCATTGAGGAGCTCGGTTCAAACCGCGATATGTATCCGGATGCGCCGGAAAACGGAATTTATATTATCAGCAATAATCCGGAATATCAGGGAGTAAAGCTTGGCAGCGATGCTGTGGAGCTGCTCGGGCTCCGTGATGTTGTATTTGAGTACGAAATTACGAGCAACCGTGTGGATTGCTTCGGGGTACTGGGGATTGCAAGAGAAGCAGCGGCGACGTTCCGTAAGCCGTTTGTACCGCCGGTGGTACCAGAGACCGGAAACAGTGAAAGGGCAGAGGATTATGTATCCGTTGAAATTAAGGATACGGACCTTTGTAAGCGTTATGTTGCCCGCGTAGTAAAAAATATCAAGGTGGCACCGTCTCCTGAGTGGATGAAGAGAAGACTGGCAGCCTGCGGCATCCGCCCGATTAATAATATTGTGGATATTACGAATTATGTGATGGAGGAGTACGGTCAGCCGATGCATGCCTTTGACCTGGATACGGTTGCGGGGCATAAGATTGTTGTACGCCGCGCTGCGGACGGGGAGAGCTTCCAGACATTAGACGGGCAGGAGCGCACGCTGGATGCTTCGGTGCTGATGATTTGTGATGCAGAAAAGGAAATCGGCATTGCCGGTATTATGGGCGGTGAAAACTCCAAGATTACAGATAGCGCGACAACACTTTTGTTTGAAGCAGCGTGCTTTGACGGGACGAACATCCGTCTTTCTGCGAAAAAGCTTGGTATGAGAACAGACGCTTCCGCGAAGTTTGAGAAGGGGCTTGACCCGAATACGGCAATGGAGGCGATTAACCGTGCCTGCGCATTGATCGAAGAGCTTGGCGCCGGTGAGGTCGTAGGAGGCGTCGTAGATGTTTATCCAAAGGTACGTACCGGAAGGCGCGTGAAGTTTTCTGCGGAGAAGGCGAATAAGCTGTTAGGAACGGAGCTTTCGAAGGAGCAGATGATTTCTTATTTTAAGACAGTTGATTTAGCATATGATACGGAGACGGACGAGGTACTGGTTCCGAGCTGGCGTCAGGATATTGAGTGTCAGGCGGATTTAGCGGAGGAGGTAGCGAGATTTTACGGCTACGATAATATCCCGGTCAGCCTTCCGACCGGAGAGGCAACCACCGGAAAGCTCTCCTTCCAGAGGAGAATCGAGGGCTATGCGAGACTGGTTGCCGAGCAGTATGGCTTCTGCGAGGCGATGACTTACTCCTTTGAAAGCCCGAAGGTATTTGATAAGCTGATGTTAGACGCAGAGGATATACTCCGCCGGACCGTGACAATCAGCAATCCGCTTGGGGAGGATTTCAGCATCATGCGTACCTTGCCATTAAACGGGATGCTGACTTCACTTGCAACAAACTACAACCGTAGAAATAAAAATGTGCGTCTGTATGAGCTTGCTACCATCTACCTTCCGAAGGAGCTTCCGCTGACAGAACTTCCGGATGAGAGAAGACAGCTGACCTTCGGCATGTACGGGGAAGGTGATTTCTTTACGATGAAGGGAGTCGTGGAGGAGTTTCTGACAAAAGTAGGCTTAAACGGTCTGGTTACCTATGACCCGGCGACAAGGCGCACTTATCTGCATCCGGGCAGAAAGGCGGAGATTCTTTACGAAAACTGTGCAATTGGCTATCTTGGCGAAATTCATCCGGAGGTGGCAGAAAGCTATGGAATCAGCGATAAGGCGTATGTTGCGGTGCTTGATATGCCGCTGGTGACCGAGCGTGCCGGCTTTGACGTTAAGTATACCGGCGTTGCAAAGTATCCGGCAGTTTCCCGTGACTTTTCCATGGTAATGAAAAAGGAGATTCTTGCGGGACAGGTAGAGGAGGTAATCCGGAAGAATGCCGGAAAGCTTTTAGAGCATTGTACTTTGTTCGACGTTTACGAGGGTTCCCAGATTGAGGAGGGCTATAAGTCGATGGCATATTCCGTAGGACTCCGCGCACAGGACAGAACGTTAGAGGAAAAGGAGATTACGGCGGTTACGGATAAAATCCTTAAAGGGCTGTCTGATCTCGGAATCGAGCTGAGGAAGTAAAACTTTTCCTTATTTACAATTTTGACACAGGAATGCCAAAAAGTACTGCTATATTTTGTAGTAAGAGATTAATTTATGGCAGGGTGCGGCCGATATATAGTTGAGGAGAGTGCAACCAAGGAGGAGTGTTTATGAAAAAAAGACCCGGATTTTCCAAGATAAGCCTGTTACTTATGGCTTTTTGCGCTGTTTTTCTGTTTGGAATGAAAGACGGCGTCAGGGCGGAAGCGGCGACACTGGGCTATCAGTTTGACTATAATGCGACAGACGTGCAGTCCGGCTCCGAAATTGAAATGAGAACCTTAAATGCCTTTCTTGCCGTGGAGCCGAAGGAATCCACGGAAGGTCTTCCTGTGACAGCAACGGTGAAGTTTTACAGCTCGGAAGAGAGTGTTATTGTGTGTGAAGATACCGGTGTCCAGGGAATGACGAAGATGGTCAGGAAGGGACCGGGGTATTCTACGATTACCGCGGTAGTTTCCGATGGTGAGTACAATTACTCTATCAGCTGTCTTGTAAAGGTGGATTTACAGATTACCGGTGAGAATTTTACTACGATTGACTACGCCGGGCATCGTATTTTAAAGTTAGATAAAATCGGGGATTCCAAGCGTGTCGTATTAAAGTATGTAGATGCAACGCAGTTTGCAAACACGTTGGTGGACTGGACTTCTTCTAACGAGCTGGTTGCCACGGTTGACCAGCAGGGAAACGTAACGGCGGTCGGCGCCGGACGTGCCGAGATTACAGTGGCAACGCAGACGGTATCAGGACAGTCCAAGGCGCTGGTGCGTTCGGCAACGGTAATTGTTGCCCCGATTGGTTCCTTTACCGAGGAAAAGGATTATGCCGGCTATAAGGATAAGATTTCAACAGAAATCCGGAAAGACAATTTTATGATTTACGTTAACGGACAGTCGGCGTCGAATCTTGTCTGGAAGGTTTCCCAGCTGGTTACGGTAAAAGGAAAGCCGGTGGAAAAGGAGCTTTCTTCTAACAGCGATGTATTGAAATATTCTATCAATGAGTACAGCGGGAGCGTGAACTTTACCGGAGTAAAGGCGGGAACCTACGTGGTCCGTGCCTACGTTGATAAGGAGTATATAAAAAACGGTGCGATTCCAAGCTTTGAAGCCAGGGTTGTGGTACTGTTTGACCTGTCGGACCGGAAGCTTCTGATGAATGTAGGAGATACCTATAATATTATTGAAAATTCCAATATTCCGGCGGCAAACCAGTTTTCCTATGTGTCGTCTAACAGGAATATAGCGGAGGTTGACCCGACGACAGGTATTATTACGGCGAGAAACAGTTCCTCCTCTACAGCAATCATTACGATGAAATACAGAGACAACGGTATCTTTGAAACTGGTGGAAACGGAGAATATGCGACCGGCGTACCGGATATTACGATTGAAGTAACGGTTATTGACGGAATCCAGTTGAATTATACTGAGGCGACCATCAATATTATGGGAACCATACTATTGGAGCCGATTGTAACAAACCGGGTAGAAGAGGTAAAATGGTCTTCTTCCGATAACCGGATTGCAAAGGTAGAAAACGGACTGGTAACCGGTGTCAAAGAGGGGATTGCAGTGATTACCGCGCAGCAGACGGTAAACGGTATCGTCAAAACGGCGCAGTGTACGATTTATGTACAGCCTTCGGTGACCAAGGTGACGTTAGACCCGAAGCAGCTGACGCTTGGCATCGGGAAGTACGAGGTAATCCAGGCTTCGATTGAACCTAGCTCCTTAAAAGGCGTGGAATTAAAGTGGGCTTCTTCAAATGAAGATGTGCTTGTGATTACCGAGTCAGGCAGGCTTTCGGTTACAGTAAAGGGTGTTGCCGGAGGAAATGCGGTTGTTACAGCAATTAATCAGGATAATGTTGTCGTCGGCTTCTGTAACGTAGAGGTACTTGAGCCAGTGAAGGGTCTGGTTTTGTCGGAGACGGAGGTTACCTCAAGAATCGGCAGTAATGTGCAGCTTCGTGCCACGATTACGCCGGAGAATGCGACGAATCAGAATGTGACATGGAAGTCCTCCAATCCGAATGTGGCAACGGTGTCCGCCAACGGTCTGGTTACGATGAAGTCGGCAGGAACGACATCGATTATCTGTACCTCGGTGGATAATCCTTCCATACAGGCATTTTGTAATGTAAAAGTTTTAAAGGCAGTCAGCGGCGTTTATTTGGATATTGATTCCAAGGAGATGTATGTCGGCGAGAATTACCGCCTGACGTATTTGGTGACGCCGAGTGACGCAAGTACGCCGACGGTAATCTGGGAGTCTACCAATTCCTCTGTGGTTATGGTTGACAATACCGGTATGCTGACCGCAAAGGCAGTCGGGCAGGCTGAGATTATTATAAAGACGTTAGACGGCTCCTATATGGACCTTTGTACAATTGTAGTAAAGCAAAAACCGACGAATGTAAAGCTTTCCGTCACGAATCTGACGATGAACGCCGGGGAGTATTTCTATCTGGATGCAGTGCTGACGCCTGTCAACAGTTCAAGGGAAGGGCTTGTATGGGAGTGCGTGGATACCAGTATTGCGACGGTTTCTTCGACCGGACGTGTGACCGCGAAGAAGGCGGGCGAGACCATTATCATGGTAAAGACCGAGAACGGTGCGACTGCTTACTGTAAGCTTACTGTACTGGAGGCAGTGACCGGCTTAAAGATTACGCCGGAAAAGGCAGTCATTGACGCAGGAGAAAGAATAACCCTGGTTCCTGAGTTTTTCCCTGCTACTGCAAGCAATACGAATGTGCAGTGGTCCAGCTCGGATGAAGAGATTGCGACCGTGAATAAAAACGGCGAGGTTACCGGAAAGCAGGGCGGTGTAGCCGTAATCCAGTGTCAGACGGACGACGGCGGCTACAATGCGGTTTGTATCATAACTGTCATTGAAGAAATCACCGAAATGAAGATTGTTCCGGAGCAGTATAAGCTCGGACTTGGAAAGACTTACCAGCTGACCGTGGAGGTGAAAAATTCTTCGGCAACCAATAAGGATATGGAGTGGTATTCCAGCGACGAGAGTATCGTAGAGGTAGATAAGAACGGAAGAATCCGCGGTATGTCCTTAGGCTATGCAACCATTACCGCGGTTGCAACGGATGGAAGCGAGGCGGAGGCTACCTGTGAAATCCGTGTAGTAACGGAGGTAACGGGTATGTCGATGAATACGTCGACGATTACCTTAATCCAGGGTGAGTCCTATCAGCTGGAGGCAGAAATCCGTCCGGCAGATGCCACCTACGCTACGGCATCCTGGGAGACGGATAACGAAGACGTTGCCATTGTAGACGATGACGGTATCGTAACTGCGATTTCCCCAGGTACGGCTTGGATTACGGCAAAGGCAAGGGACAGCAGCGGAAAGTATTGTAAGTGTTATGTTACGGTTATTGCGCCGATTCCGGCTACCGGAGTTACTACAATGGTAGATGAGATAGTAATGGCGCCGGGAGAAAAGAAGACCATTGTTGCAAAGTCAACGCCGGCCAATACGACGGACTCTATGACATGGACCTCGACAGATGAGTCCATTGCAAGAGTAAATGCGGTGACCGGTGAGATTACGGCAGTAGCGCCGGGAAATACAAGCGTAATTGTAATGATGGATTCCGGTAAAAAGGCGGTAATTAATGTAATTGTCGTTGGACTGAACCGTACCTCCATTGTGATGGATTACTATTCGAACGGCGACCGGCTGTATGTAGAAGGCGCAACTTCGACGGTACGTTGGTATTCCTCAAACAGACGGGTTGTAGAGGTGTCGGCGAACGGAGTCTTAACTTCCCGTGGAACCGGTACGGCAATCGTAGAAGCGAGGGTGAACGGAAGGACACTGACCTGTACGGTACGGGTAGTTGCACCATAAGGAGTTTTTATGTTACGAAGCTTGAGAGTGCGTAATTTTGCGCTCATTGAAGAACTGGAAGTAGAGTTCGGGGAAGGCCTGAATATTTTGACGGGAGAAACAGGCGCCGGAAAGTCCATTTTGCTCGGCTCAATACAGACCGTGCTTGGGGCAAAGGCGTCGAAGGAACTGATACGGAACGGAGCAGAGTCAGCTTATGTGGAAGCGATATTCGAGCAATGTGGAGAAGCTGTCGCAAAAGAGCTTGCAGCGCAGGAGCTGTCCATAGAGGACGGAAGCGTGACGATTTCCCGGAAGCTGACGGCTGCCGGGAAGAGTATCAGCCGTATTAACGGGGAAACGGTAAATGCAGCAACGGTAAAGGCGGTTGCTGCATTGCTTTTAGAGATTCACGGACAACAGGAGCACCATTCCCTTTTAAACAGGGAAAAGCATCTGGAGCTGTTGGACCGTTATGCAGGCGAGAGGCTTGCGAGACAGAAAGAAAAGACAGCCATGCTTTATGCAAAATACCGCAGAAGCAGAGCTGAGCTTTTACAAGCAGAAGAGGACAGTACCAACAAGAACCGGGACTGTTCTTACTTGGAGTTTGCTGCTAAGGAGATTGCCGAGGCGGCATATAAAGAAGGGGAGTTAGAGGAGCTGGAGCAGTGTTTCCAGAAGCTGTCCCATACGAAGCTTCTGACAGAGGGCGTTGCGGCGGCCCTTTCTGCGACTGCAGACGGCAGTGAAGAAACCGCGGACAGTCTGTTAAGCACCGCAGTAAGAAGTCTTTCGAAAATCAGCATGTACGATACGGAGGCCGAGGAACTGCTCGGAAGGGTAGAGGAGGCAGCTGCTCTTTTGTCGGAGTTTAACCGCAGCGCTGCGGCTTATCTGGAATCGCTGACGGATAGCGAGGAGGAATATGTCCGCGTATCGGAGCGCCTGGATTTGTTAAACCGTTTAAAATCAAAATACGGGAAAACAATGGAGGAAGTACTTGCTTATGGATGCGAATGCGAGGAGAAGCTGGCGCGTTATGCAGACTTTGACGCCTATCTGGAAAAGCTCAGAAAGGAATGTGCGCTCACAAAGCAAAAGCTGGAGGAAGAGTGCGGGAAATTGTCCGGGCTTCGCAAAAAGGCATCTGTGGAGTTGACAGAGCAGATAAAGCGTGCCCTTTCTGAATTGAATTTTCTGGAAGTGCGGTTTGAAATCCGCTTTGAACGGACAGACTATGGAGCGAACGGGTTTGATGCCGCTGAGTTTTATATTGCAACCAATCCGGGCGAGGAAATGAAGCCTTTGATTAAAGTAGCCTCCGGCGGCGAGCTTTCGCGGATTATGCTTGCGCTCAAGTCGGTTTTTGCTGACCGTGATGAAATACCGACGCTGATTTTTGATGAAATCGATACCGGTATCAGCGGACGGACTGCCCAGATGGTTTCGGAAAAAATGGCAGTAATTTCCGTTGACCGTCAGCTTCTTTGTATTACGCATCTGCCGCAGATTGCGGCAATGGCAGATACTCATTTTTTCATTGAAAAGACGACGGACGGCGTAAAGACGGTAACAAGGCTGGAAAAGCTTTCCTGCGAAGCGTCAGTGGAAGAACTTGCAAGAATGCTCGGCGGGGCGGAGATTACCGGCGCAGTCCTTGAAAATGCAAGGGAAATGAAGCAACTTGCGGCGGCAAAAAAGAAGAATGGTAAAAGTTAATAAAAAAAACTAGTTTGAATCGCTTGTTCTTACGCATACTATTAGGGAACCTGTTTTGTGGCAGGGTTCCCTATTTTCATTATGGGAGAGCTTCCTATGGCGAAAAGCTTCTGCAGGGAACTGTCAATCGGGTTTAGTATGAAAAAGAAAGGTTGGCAGTGCTATGAAGAAAAAATATCGCGGTTGGCTGATTACGGCGCTGGTATTGAACATATTGGCTATCCTCGGGTACGGAATTTACTATTATAAAGACAGACTTCCCTCAGAGATACGGCTGATTACCGGGGAGGAAGAAAAGTTCTCGTTTTTGCTACCGTTTTCAGCAAAAATCGAGGGAGACAGCGTCGGCGTTCTGGAGGTTAACAGAGAGCCTCTGGAAAAGGGAAGCATTACCATTGATTTATCTGATACGATTACAATGCGTGCAGCGGAAACGACAAATGCTACAATGGAAATGCGTCTGTTTGGAATTTTACCGCTGAAAAAGGTACAGATTTCAGCCATTACGCCGCAAAGTGTGGTGGTCGGAGGAGGCGCAATCGGAATCCATGTAGAAACAGACGGTGTTCTGGTACTTGGAACAACCTCTGTTACAGGTGAGGATAAAATGACGTATGAGCCGGCAGAAAACCGTTTGAAATCTGGTGATTATATTATAAAAGCAGACCAGAAAACAATCGACAACAAAGAAGATCTGATGCAAATACTAAAGGAATCGGACGGTACGGAAATCCATTTTACGGTACGCAGGGGAAGAGAAAACATTGGTGTGGCGGTTACGCCAGTACGGACAGCGGACGGTTCTTACAAAATCGGCACATGGATTCGTGATGATACGCAGGGAATCGGAACATTGACGTATATTACGCAGGAAGGAAGATACGGTGCTCTTGGACATGGAATAACGGATGTGGATACCGGCGTACTGTTAGAGGTAGGAAGCGGGAACGCTTACGATGCGGAAATCATCCGTGTCGTAAAAGGGCAGCCGGGAGAACCTGGGGAATTAAGCGGAGTGATACACCGTTCAGAGGAAGAGCGGCTTGGGACAGTAACAAAAAATACAGCACAGGGAATTTTCGGTCAGGTGAAAAAAGACTGTAGTATGATGAAAAACGGCACGACTATGGAAATCGGACTGAAACAGGACGTAAAAAAAGGAAAAGCATCTATCATGTGCGAAATTAACGGAACCGTAGGGTGCTATGAAATCCAGATAGAACAGGTGGACTATTCCAACCGGAACCATGCCAAAGGACTGGTCATAAAAATAACAGACCCGCAGCTCATCGAACTGACGGGAGGAATCGTGCAGGGAATGAGCGGCAGCCCGATAATACAAAACGGAAAACTAATCGGCGCAGTCACCCACGTATTCATCCGCGACAGCACCAAAGGCTACGGAACCTTTATTGAAAATATGCTCGAAAATTGAGACCGGAACCCCATGTAACCCTGCTGCGGCACGGAAAGCTTGCTTTCTAGTGCCGCAGCAGGGTTACATGGGTAAAACCGGCGAAAGCCGGTGCAGCCGGCGAAGCGCCCGTCAGGGAGGTTCTCCGGCTGTGTTCCGGTCACAAATAAATAGAGAGGTAAAACCGGCGAAAGCCGTTACAGCCGGCGAAGCGCCCGTCAGGGAGGTTCTCCGGCTGTGTTCCGGTCTCAAATAAATGCAGAGGTAAACCCGGCGAAAGCCGTTACAGCCGGCGAAGCACCCGTCAGGGAGGTTCTCCGGCTGTGTTCCGGTCACAAATAAATACAGAGGTGAAACCCGGCGAAAGCCGTTACAGCCAGCGAAGCGCCCGTCAGGGAGGTTCTCCGGCTGTGTTCCGGTCACAAATAAATAGAGAGGTGAAACCCGGCGAAAGCCGTTACAGCCGGGACTTTCAGGATTACTAAAAAATGCGGAAACTCAAGACAGAAATCTATTGAATTTATCCCTGATTTGTGTTATAACGCTTATGTAGACAGCTGTAAGCAAGCTCCGACATTTTATAACAGGATGTGACATCAGGAATAATTGCCGGAACCAGGCGGCTGCAAAAGCTGGAAAAATGATAGAATAACTGCAAACTGCAGTATATCTGTAAACCAATGAGGAAAGGCGGAACGGAAATTGAAAAAAATAATAAGAACCATGTCGCATAAAACTCAGATTACAAAAATGATATGTCTCTTTTTACTATTTCTTTTTTTCTCGATGAGTGGCTGTAAAAATCCAGAAGAAGAAATAATACCGACGAAGCAACCGGAGCTTACACAGCAGCCACCGGAGGTGACAGTGCCAGTAGAAAAAGAGGGAGGCTTTTCCACCATGACGGAGAAAGAGCTCTGTGCCGAAGCTTATACTGCGTTACTGTTAACAGAGACGGAATGGGACAGTTTCCTTTTAAAGCGGACGGAGAAGGAGGCTTTTGTACTGTTGGTGCCTGAACATGCAAAAGCTGATAAAGCAGATTCTATTACAGATATCAGCATGAAGACGCAGGACTGCGTATACCTGCTCAGGATGGAGCAAAGAAACGGGGAGCTTCATAAGACGGTGCTTACGGAGTATGGCGTCTCACAGATAGGGATATACAATGCAGAAAAAGAGACATTTGCCGGGGTAGTATACCGGGAGCAGTTTGCGGGATGGGAAGAATATGGCATGAAATGGTATTGTTTTGATGAGGACGGGAGTGCTGTCAGGGTTTACGGTAATACAGAGAAGGAAGATGTATATACCTATTGGAAGAATCGTAAACCGGTACTCCTGACCGACGGCACAATGGAGCTTTATGGACGGAAGCAGGAGACCGGAAGCTTTGAGGCACTGGTACAGGAGCCTGATTTAAAGGGATATGAGGATTATACAAATTATGTTGCGGCATATCATTGGGAAAAGGAACAGGGACTTCCGGTTTCCGATTGGCTGAAAGATTATGTACCATACGAAGCAGGAGACGGGCTGTCCGGTCCGGAGCTAATCCGGGAGGTTTTCCGCGCGGAAAAGGAAGGGGAATTGCCGGAACCGCTCTATTTCGGCACCGGTTATGCCGGTGCAGTAGTAACCGAATACATTACCTTGGAAAAGGAAATTTATTTTGCAATTAAAAAATTTGGCGAAGCACATCAGGCCGGATTCCAGTCCTTATGTATCGGAAGCCTGGATGAAGAAGGAAGATTCCGGCAGTGTGGACTATATCCGGGTGACAGGGCGCAGGCAGCATCCCTGCAAACAGGAACGGAAGCCTATATTTTGTATTGTACGGAAACAGAATATACCGGACTTCTTTCTGCCGGAGGCGGGCTCCTGCAGTTGAAGGATGGCATTCTGACACAGAAATGGCCGGTTACGGAGACAGGGGAACCTGACGTGAAATATTGGGAAAAGCGTACGGCAAGAATCAGGGACGGGAGGATGAAGATTTATACGATTGAATATAATCAGGTCAGCGGCTCTGACACGGTGACAGGATATGAACGGAAATTAGAAGAGGTAAAATCCTTTGATTAATTATTACAGATAACGGAACTGCCATACGAAGCGCGGCGGATTTTTACAAGCGGTTAGAAGTCTTCTTTTCCTCTTGTAAGAATCCGCCGCGCTTTGTACGACAGCCGCCTTCATTTTGCTGATATCGGTGTTTTCGGCGAAGCTGGGTTCAAGAACATATAATTCCGGTCTCAAATTCTATTTTCCGTGTTCCCTCTCCCCCGCATAAGGCTTCAATGCCTCAACAATCGCAATAAACTCCGCCGTGTCCCGGACAGGGTCAAAAACAGGCTGATTCATCTCATTTAACTGGTACTGGCATTCATTCTCCGGGTCATGGTATAATACCTCTCCAAACTCCATGTCGCGGAATAAAAGACAGGTATAGACCTGTGCCGGGTCGTAGGCGGTATCCCACCAGATGGAAAGCTTTTGTGCTGCCTGCAGGCAGGAAACTGCCATAGTATACTGCTTTTCCTGCATATAGCACCATGCCATGCTAAGCTGCGTCCGGCTGACAAGCTGTGTACAAAAGCCATAGTTTTGGTCTTCGAAAATAATATCCAGAATTGCAAGATATTTTTTCAGGATTGCAAGATATTCCTGGTTGCTGTAAGGCGTGCAACCGTTTTCCAGACGTCTGTTGTTAAAACACATCTCATGGTATAAATTTCCGGAGACCGTCTGAAGCAGTTCGTCCCGTAACAGCTGAAAACGCTTGGTTCCGGTATAAATGGAGGCTAAAAGCGCTTGCGCGGAAACGAAGCGTTCCGGCATTTTTTTAGCGAAGGCGGCGGCTTTTTCGGCTTCTCCGGTTTTGGAATAGGTGTAGCACAAAAGCTGGATTGCAGAATAGCGTACCTCATCGTCAGTAGAAGCCGAAAGAATCTCTTCTCCGAGAGAAATGACCTCCTGTCTCAGCTGCTTTTGTTGGTCCTTGTTTTCCTCCTCGTCGGCTTCCCGGAAAAGGCAGGACATCAGTGCAGCCATGATTTTATGACTGTTCGGAAACTCGCGCAGAGCCTCCCGTAAAATGGCGGAGCCTTCGGCATAATACCCGGAGAATTGCTTCTTTTCTGCCATTTTTAACAGCTCTGAAATGCGTAGTTCCTTTTGCGTTATGTCGATTCCAAGAAGCACATCCGCACTGACCTCGAAAAGATTGGCGAGTACAGGCAGCTGTGAAATATCCGGGGCAGTTCTGCCGCATTCCCATTGCGACACGGCGCGTGAGGTAATCCCTAAATATTCGGCAAGCTGTTCCTGGGTAATATCCCTTTCGCGGCGGAGCCGCTTGATTGTAGTACCGATAGATATAGTTGACATTATTGACCTCCAGAATAGTATTCAAAAGCGCTTTTGTAATTCTTATTGTACCATTTTTTTTGGAATCCTCCACGAAGTATTTCTGTATTACAGGTATCGCGCCGCTTTGAAAAGAAAAGCCGTGGTTCTTCGGACAAATGCAAAATTGCAATGCCGCACAGTCTCCGGGATTTTCTAACAATACAAAAAAATGCAGAAGACCAAGGTATTTTCGAGCTTTTTTGCGGTTAAAGTGGTATAATCAGGTGAGTCAGTGTTTAACACAGGAGGGAAATGAAAATAATTATGGATGAAATCACGCTCTGTAGTATGACGAGGGAATTGTGTCACAGGTTTTTCAGGGATTTTGAGAATGACCCGGCCGTTTTTTGCGATGCAGACGACAGGAAAGAATATCAATACAGCAAAGAGCAGGTGGATTTATATTTTGACAGGCAGAAGAAGCAGCATCGTATTGTTTTTGCGATTATGAGGGAGGGTGTGCCCATTGGGGAAATTCAGCTGAAGGACATTGATGAAACGAAAAAAGAATGCACGCTTAGTATCCATATGCAGAACGACAGGCAGAAGGGGAAGGGCTATGGGACGATTGCAGAACAGCTTGCCGTTGATTATGCGTTTGAGGTACTGGGGATGGAGACAGTCAACGCAGATACTTTGTTGAAAAACGAAAGAAGCCGTCGTGTGCTGGAGAAAGCAGGCTTTCAATGTGTCGGCAGAGATGAGCACTTCTGGTATTACAGGAAGAGGAAAAAAGGCTGACATTCCCTGCCATTTTCTCTTATTTTTCCATGTCTGTAAAAAATTTACAAAAACCTCTTGCAAAAAATGAAAAAGATGCTATAATGAGGAATGTAAAATATTTACAAAAAAAGTAAAAATCAGGAGAAAGGAAAAGAAGAAGAGAAAATGGAAAAGATTCGTGTTCTTACAGTAGATGACAATGTTCGGATCTTGGAACTTTATGATGAACTTTTGAAGAATGATTCCGCGGTAGAGCATGTCGGAAAAGCGGAGGATGGCATTGAGGCTGTCAAAAAAATTAAGGAATTGCAGCCTGATGTAGTGCTGCTTGACATTATTATGCCGAAACTGGACGGAATCGGTGTACTGGAGCAGATACGCAAGGATACGGAACTGAAGCAGCCTCATGTGATTGTAGTGACCGCAATCGGTCAGGAACGTGTAACGGAAAGCGTGTTTGCACTTGGCGCAAGCTATTACATTATGAAGCCGTTTGACAGTGCGGTTATTATGCAGAGGATTCATCAGGTCATGGGAATCAGTACGATCTGTAACCTGGAGCATAACCGTCTGCTCGGACAAGATGTCAAAATCCAGAATGTAAATCATCTGGAAATGGATGTGACAGATATCATACATGAAATCGGTGTTCCGGCGCATATTAAAGGATATCAGTATTTGCGTGATGCCATTATGATGTCAGTAGACAATTCCGAAATGTTAAATTCGATTACAAAAATGCTTTACCCTTCCATTGCAAAGCGCCACAAGACGACGCCGAGCCGGGTAGAACGTGCAATCCGGCATGCAATTGAAGTGGCGTGGAGCAGAGGAAAGACCGATACGATAGACGCTCTGTTCGGTTATACGGTGGCAGGAGGAAAAGGAAAGCCGACCAATTCGGAGTTTGTGGCACTGATTGCCGACAAAATCCGTCTGGAGTACAAGCTGAGGACACAGTAAAAGCAGAAAACAAAAAACGATTCCGAGAAAGTGCTTTTCAAACAAGGAAAAATATGGTATACTGAATCTACGCAAGTTAGTTACTATACGTGAGGAGGAGAACCGTGAAAAATATATTATTTGTTGCTTCTGAAAGTGTTCCCTTTATGAAGACCGGCGGTCTTGCCGATGTAGTGGGAGCTCTGCCAAAGTATCTGAACAAAGAGCGATATGATGTACGTGTTATGATTCCGAAGTATCTGGCGATTCCGGCGAAGTTTAAGGAGAAGATGCAGTATAAGACGCATTTCTATATGGAGCTTGCATGGCGGCGCCAGTATGTCGGTATATTGGAAACGGTAGTGGATGGGATTACCTTTTATTTTATTGATAACGAGTATTATTTTGCGGGTGACAAGCCTTATGGAAATATTTATGAGGATATTGAAAAGTTCGCTTTCTTCTGCCGTGCGGCGCTGTCGGCGCTCCCACAGATAGGTTTCCGCCCGGACCTGATTCACTGTAACGACTGGCAGACCGGTCTGATTCCGGTGTATCTGCATGACAGCTTTGAACAGGGTGACTTTTACCGCGGCATTAAGACGGTAATGACGATTCACAACCTGAAGTTCCAGGGAATCTGGGACAAGAAGACAGTACAGGATATTACAGGGCTTGACCGGTACTATTTTTCACCGGATAAGCTGGAGGCTTACGGGGATGCGAACTACTTAAAGGGCGGTATCGTTTATGCAGATTATATTACTACGGTAAGCGAGACCTATGCCGGAGAGATTAAGAGCGCATTTTACGGAGAAGGGCTGGACGGTCTGATGCGCGCCCGTTCGAACTGCCTGTGCGGTATCGTGAACGGCATCGATTACGAGGAATATAATCCGGAAACCGACCCGTACCTTATTCAGAATTATAACGCGCAGAACTTCCGCAAGGAAAAGGTAAAAAATAAGCTTGCCCTGCAGGAAGAGCTGGCGTTGGAGCAGGATGAAAAGCGGTTTATGATCGGGATTGTCTCCCGTCTGACCGACCAGAAGGGCTTTGATCTGGTACAGTGTGTGCTGGAGGAGCTTTGCGATACGGATACGCAGTTAGTAATCCTTGGAACCGGTGACCCGAAGTATGAGAATTTGTTCCGCCATTATGAGTGGAAGTATCACGGACGGGTTTCAGCGAATATTTATTATAATAACGAGAGGGCACACAGGATTTATGCCGCTTCGGATGCGTTTCTTATGCCTTCCCTGTTTGAGCCATGCGGGTTAAGCCAGTTAATCAGCCTCCGCTACGGAACCGTACCGATTGTCAGGGAAACCGGCGGTTTGCGGGATACGGTGGTACCATACAATGAATATGAGAGTACCGGCACCGGCTTTGGTTTTTCGAATTATAATGCCCATGAGATGCTCTCTATGGTGCGTTATGCAAAGCATATTTATTACAACAAAAAGAGAGAGTGGAATAAGATGGTAGACCGTGGAATGGCAGAAGACTTTTCGTGGGCGACCTCGGCAAAGAAGTATGAGGATTTATACCGGAATATGCTCGGAGAATAGAATTAACGGGGCTGTCGCTTTAGGCGCGGCCCCTTTTGTCGGATGGAACGAAATTTGATGACTAAGAGTAGAAGGAGAGGTTTATGAAGTTAGGAGAATTATTGGAGCAATTACTTGCAGAGCATTCTGTAATACGGATACAGGGGGAAAAAGAGGCTGAGGTAACGGCGCTGGTATACGATTCGAGAAAGGCTGTACCGTCCGGGTCCGCTTTTTTTTGTATTAGCGGAACGGTATATGACGGGCACGAATATGCGGTAACGGCGGCGGAGGCAGGGGCTTCCGTGATTGTGGCAGAGCGGGAGGTGGCGCTTCCTGAGGGAGTGACGCTTGTGCTTGTTCCAGACACCAGAAGGGCGCTTGCCTATATGTCGGCGGCATGGTTCGGGTATCCGGCAAGGAAGCTTACGACCATTGGGATTACCGGCACGAAGGGAAAAACGACAACGGCGTATATGGTATACCATATCTTAGAGTCGGTCGGCATCAAGGCAGGTCTTGTAGGATCGGTGGAAATCAAAAACGGAGCGGAAACAATTGCTGCGGACCATACGACGCCGGAGTCCTATCTTTTGCAGAAGTATTTCCGGGAAATGGTGGAGAACGGATGTCAGGCAGTCGTAATGGAGGTATCCTCGCAGGGACTGAAGCTTTCCCGGGTTGCCGGAATTTTGTTTGATTATGGTATTTTTACGAATCTCGAGCCGGATCATATCGGTCCGGGCGAGCATGCGGATTTTGAGGAATACGCTGCCTGTAAGGCAAGTCTGTTCCGGCAGTGCCGTTACGGGATTCTGAATGCGGATGACCCGCATATGGAGCGGATGCTGCAGGAGCATACCTGCGGGGTAATGACTTATGGCTGCGGAGAGGGGGCGGACCTGCGTGCGACGGATATTGACCTGCACCGGACAGACGGGAAGCTGATGGTTTCCTACCGGACGGAGGGAGCGCTTCAGGAAAGTTTTTCCGTCCCGATACCGGGCATATTTTCGGTGTATAATTCGCTGACGGCGGTTGCTATCTGCATGCAGCAGAAGATTCCGACAGAGGTCATGCAGCGTGCTCTTTCCAAAGTACAGGTCAGAGGGAGGTTGGAAACGGTAGAGGTTTCCCCGAGGTTCTCGCTGATGATTGATTATGCGCATAATGCAATGAGTTTAAAGAGCCTGCTTACGGCGCTGCGGGAGTATGAGCCGAAGCGTCTGGTTTGTCTGTTTGGCTGTGGCGGGAACCGTTCCCGCAGCCGCCGGTTCGAGATGGGAGAGATTTCCTCCCGTTATGCAGACCTGACAATTGTTACTTCGGATAATCCGCGGTTTGAGGAGCCGGAGGCAATTATTGAGGATATTCTGACCGGCGTGAAAAAGGCAGATGGCGACAGCGTTACGATAGCGGACAGGAAAGAGGCAATCCGTTATGCAATTGTAAATGCAAAAGAGGATGATGTAATTGTGCTTGCCGGGAAGGGGCATGAGGATTATCAGGAAATCCGCGGGGTAAAATATCCGATGGACGACAGGAAGTTAGTCCGGGAGGTCGTGGAAGAGCTGACAGGGGAGGAACGGGTGCGTCTTGGAATTTCGTGACGGAGGAAGGACGTGCGGCTTCCACAAAATGAGGAACCAGGACAAGAAGGAGGAAACGGGATATCATGCGGTATGCCGATGTAATTGTAGACATTTCGCTGGAAAAGCTGGATAAAACGTATCAGTATGCCATTCCGGACGCCCTTCTTGCGGAGGCAGTTGCCGGAGCCAAGGTGAAGGTGCCGTTTGGCGGAGGCGGACGGATGATAGAGGGCTATATTATCGATACATCGGAAACGCCTGTATTTGACCCGGCACGTACCAAAGAAATCGCATCTGTGGTACAGGGCGCTGTTTCCCTGGAACGGCGGTTTATTGCTCTTGCTTACTGGATGAAGGAACATTTCGGCGGGACGATGAATGAGGCGTTAAAGACCGTGCTTCCGGTAAAGCAGGCAGTCAGGGAGGTAAAGAAACGGACGCTGGTGCCTGTGGCAGACGAGGCACGGTTTACGGAATATTATAACGAGGCAGTGGAACGGAAATTTACCGCGCGTGTCAGACTTTTGGAGGAGCTGCGCGGGAAGTCTGCGGCGGATTACCGGGAGGTGCTGCAGAAGCTCCGGATTTCCGCCGCAACCGTGGAAGCGGTCTGCCGTGACGGAATTTTTGCCGTGCAGGAGGAAACCTGTTACCGCAATACCGCAACAGGGGTATGGTCAGATAAGCGTCCGCAGTTAAATGAGGAGCAGAAGGCTGCCGTAGAGGCAGTATGGCAGGATTATAAGGAAGGAAAGAGGGGAACCTATCTTTTATTCGGGGTAACCGGAAGCGGCAAAACCGAGGTGTATCTTGAGCTGATTGAACATGTGATCCGGGAAGGAAAGCAGGCAATTATGCTGATACCGGAGATTTCGCTTACGTTCCAGACGGTGCGCCGGTTTTATGAGCGTTTTGGCGAGCGCGTTTCGGTACTGCATTCGAGGCTTTCCGCAGGAGAGCGGTACGACCAGTATCTGCGTGCCAGAAACGGGGAAATCGACGTAATGATCGGGCCCCGTTCGGCGTTGTTTACGCCATTTGAACAGCTTGGCCTGATTATCATCGACGAGGAGCAGGAGGGTGCGTATAAGAGCGAGGGAACGCCGCGGTATCATGCGAGGGAAACGGCAGAGTATCTTGCTTCACTGACCGGAGCGTCCCTGCTGCTAGGCTCCGCAACCCCGTCCTTAGAGGCGTATTCCCGTACCGAAAGCGGCCAGTACCGGCTGCTTACCCTGACAAAGCGTGCCAAAGCGGCACAGATGCCGCAGGTGGAGATTGTAGACCTGCGGGAAGAACTGCGTGCCGGGAACCGTTCTATCTTCAGCCGGAAATTAAAAGAACAGATGAAAGAACGGCTTGCCAAAGGGGAGCAGGTTATGTTATTTTTAAATAGACGAGGATATGCAGGTACGGTTTCCTGCCGTGCCTGCGGCGAGGGAATGAAGTGTCCGCACTGTGATATTTCATTGACGTTCCATAAGGGCGGGACTCTTTTGTGCCATTACTGCGGTTATGAAACGAAGCAGCCAAAGCTCTGTCCGGCGTGCGGTTCCAAGTATATCGGACTGTTCGGGACCGGGACACAGAAGGTAGAGGAGGCGGTGCTGCGGGAGTTTCCGGAGGTAAGTGTGTTGCGCATGGATGCCGATACTACAAAGCAAAAAGGCGGACACGATAAGATTATTAAGAAGTTTTCCAAAGGAGAAGCACAGATATTAATCGGTACACAGATGATTGTCAAGGGACATGATTTTCCGAGGGTAACGCTGGTCGGTATTATCGCCGCAGATTTGTCGCTTTATGCCGGGGATTACCGTGCGGCGGAGCGGACGTTCTGTCTGCTTGCACAGGCGGCAGGCAGGGCAGGAAGGGACCGGCTTCCGGGCGAGGTAGTAATCCAGACCTACCAGCCGGAGCATTACAGCATCACGGCGGCGGCAGCCGGGGACTATCTGGCGTTTTACCAGCAGGAGATGGCATACCGGAGACTGCTCCGGTATCCTCCGGCGGCGCATATTCTGGCAGTGTTAGTACAGGCGGAGGAACAGGAGACTGCCTTGCTGGGGGCTGGAAGGATTTCTGCGGCGCTGTCCCGGATGCTTTTCCCGGAAGAAAAAACGGGGACGGTCATTGGTCCGGCCCCGGCAGGTCTGGCAAAAGCAAACGACCTGTACCGGTATATAATTTATATAAAGTCGTCCGATTATGAACGTCTGAGGCAGTTTTGCCGGGCTGCGGCAGAGGAAAAGAGGTTGACGGAAGCGGCGGTTAAGTGTAATATACAGTTTGACTTTAATCCATTTCATGGTTATTAATAACAGGAGGATAAGACAATGGCGTTAAGAAAAATAAGAACATTAGGAGATCCGGTATTGCAGAAGGTTTCCAAGCCGGTAACAGAGGTAAATGATAAGATAAGGGCGCTGGTACAGGATATGCTGGAAACGATGTATGCGGCGAACGGCGTGGGACTTGCGGCGCCGCAGGTCGGCGTTTTGAAAAGAATCGTGGTCATTGACGTGACGGCGGAAGGAAACCAGCCGATTGTCATGCTGAATCCGGAAATTATTGCTACGGCGGGAAGCCAGACCGGGGACGAGGGGTGCTTAAGCGTTCCGGGAAAGGCAGGAACTGTTACCAGACCGAACGAGGTTACGGTGCGTGCCCTTAACCTTAACATGGAGCCGTACGAAATTAAGGGGACGGAGCTTCTGGCGCGCGCCTTCTGCCATGAAATCGACCATCTGGACGGCATCGTCTATGTGGAAAAGGTAGAAGGAAAGCTGCATGATGCCGGAGCGGCGGAAGAATAGGAGGAAGCATATGAGAGCGGTCTTTATGGGAACGCCGGATATTGCGGCGGAAGTATTAAAAAGTCTGCTTCAGTCAGGGAAGCATGAGATTACAGCAGTCGTCACGCAGCCGGATCGTCCGAAGGGACGCGGGAAAGAGCTTGCCGCATCTCCGGTTAAGCTTTTGGCAGAGGAGTATCACATACCGGTGCTTCAGCCGGAAAAGGTAAAGGCGCCGGAGGCAGTAGCACAGTTAAAGGAGCTGGCGCCGGAGGTCATTTTAGTGGCGGCATTCGGTCAGATTCTGTCGAAAGAGATTCTTACGCTTCCAAAGTACGGATGTCTGAACGTGCATGCTTCTCTTCTTCCGGAATACCGGGGCGCTGCGCCGATTCAGAGAGCCATCCTTGACGGAAAGAAAAAAACCGGGATTACGATTATGCGGATGGACGAGGGCATCGATACCGGGGATATGCTGTGCAAGGAGGAGGTCGTGATTACGGATACGGAAACCGGACAAAGCCTGCATGACAAGCTGGCGGCAGCCGCAGGACCGTTGCTGCTTTCTGCGCTGTCCCAGGTAGAAGAGGGAACGGCAGTTTATGTGCCGCAGAACCATGAAGCGGCTACCTATACAAAAATGCTCCGTAAGGAACAGGGAAAGCTGGACTTTACTGCTCCGGCGGAGTATCTGGAACGTACAATCCGCGGATTAAGTCCGTGGCCAAGTGCGTATACTTACTGGAAGGGGAAGACATTAAAGTTCTGGAAGGCGTCGGTTTCTTACGACAGGGTTGAAGCCTGCCCATGTGGGACACTGGTTTCAGTAAAGGACGGAATGCTTTGGATTATGACCGGAAACGGTATTTTAAAGGTGCAGGAGCTGCAGCCGGAGGGAAAACGCCGTATGACAGCAGAGGAGTTTTTGCGCGGGTATCCGCTTGTGCCGGGGCTGGTATTCGGCAGCTAAGCAAAGCAGCCCGGCTTGTGCCGGGACTACGAGTGAAAAGAAACGGAGGGTGTAACATTGTATTATGACTGGACTTATATTTTAATTCTTATCGGACTGGCGCTTTCCCTTTGGGCTTCCGCAGGGCTGAAGAATACCTATTCTAAATATTCCCAGGTAGCTTCCAGACGTGGAATTACTGCAGCAGAAGCGGCAGAGCAGATTTTGTACGGCGCGGGAATTACTGAGGTAAGGATTGAGAGGGTGGAGGGCGACCTGACGGACCATTATGATTCATCGGCAAAGACACTGCGGCTTTCAGATACGGTGTACCAAAGTACGTCGATTGCGGCAATCGGGGTGGCGGCGCATGAGTGCGGGCATGCTATCCAGGACAGCGAGTCTTATGTACCGCTCCGCCTGCGGCATTTTTTAGTACCAATCGTAAGCTTTGGGAGCCGGCTTTCCATGCCGCTTTTTATACTTGGGCTGGTGTTAGGGCTGCACCACAGTCTGGTTCCGCTCGGAATCTTTTTGTTTTCCTTTGCGGTGCTGTTCCAGTTTGTCACCCTGCCGGTAGAGTTTAATGCGTCCGCCCGTGCGGTTGCGATTCTTGGAGACAGTGGTCTGATTGATAGTACAGAGATTCCGAAGGTGAAAAAGGTATTGCGGGCGGCAGCTTATACCTATCTTGCCGCTACTGCAGCATCGGCGCTGCAGCTGCTGCGGCTGATTCTGATTGCGCGCAGAAGGAGAGATTAGGAATGGCTGCGGAAGAAAGGGGCTTCCTGGCTGCAAGGGAGGCGGCAGTAAAAATGCTGCTTGCCGTATGCAAAGACGGGCAGTTTTCCCATGAGGCAAAGGAGAAATATCTTGTCAGGATACAAGAGAAGCGGGAAAGGGCACTTGCGACAAGGCTGTTTTCGGGATGTCTGGAACGGATGACGGAGTTAGACTATATCATCGACCGGTTTTCTAAAACGCCGGTCCGTAAGATGAAGCCTGCAGTTGCGGCAATTTTGCGGACAACCGTGTACCAGCTCCGGTTTATGGACAAGATACCGGCAGGCGCTGCCTGCAACGAGGCGGTAAAGCTGACAAAAAAGCTTGGCTTTTCCGGTCTTTCCGGATTTGTCAACGGAGTGGCAAGGGCGGTCACAAGAGCAGGGATAATTGAGTATCCAAAGGCAGAGGAAAACCTGACGGAATTTCTTTCTGTTCGCTATTCGATGCCAACGACATTTGTAGAACAGATAACAGAGCAGTATGGGACGGAGACGGCGGAAAAAATATTTGCAGCGTTCTTAGAAAAGGAAACATCAGTATCGGTGCGCTGCATGACACATACGATAGCTGTAGAACAATTAACAGAGGCGTTTCAAAAGGCAGGCATCCGGACAGAAAAAGGTGTTTATTCCAAAGAAGCGCTACGGCTTTTTGGAATTGATTCGCCGGAGGCGCTGCCGCTTTTCCATGAGGGTGCATTTTATATTCAGGATGAGAGCTCCATGCAGGCAGTTTTTGCCGCCGGACTTTCCGGCGGAGAGCGCGTGCTGGACCTTTGTGCGGCGCCGGGTGGGAAATCGGTTCTGGCGGCAGATATTTTGTGTTCGTCCGGCGGTGGCGGAACCGTAGAGGCAAGAGACTGCACCACTGCAAAGACGGCGCTGCTTGAGGAAAACAAAACCAGGTGCGGTCTGCAAAATATTACCGTGCGTTGTGTGGACGCGACGGTTTACCGGGAGGAGGATATGGAAGGTTACGACGTTGTTCTGGCTGACGTACCCTGCTCCGGCCTTGGCATTTTTGGAAAAAAGCCGGATATTAAGCTGTTTATGACAAGGGAGAGGGAAAAGGAGCTTTGCATCCTGCAGAAAAAGATTCTGGAGAATGCCGTCCGCTATGTAAAAAAGGGCGGAGTCCTGATTTTTTCTACCTGCACACTAAACAAAGAAGAAAATATGGGAGGCTTTTGTTTTCTGAAGGAATGCGGAATGCAGCCGGAAAGCCTGGAGCCGTTTCTTTCCAAAAAGCTTTGGACGGATACGGCAAAGGACGGGTATCTTCAACTGCTGCCGGGAATCCACGAGGCAGACGGCTTTTTCTTAGCAAGGTTCCGGAAGCCGTCCCTTTTGCCGGAATTGTGAGAACCTGAAACGGGAGACAGAAAAGAAAAATGGAAACAGAAAAGAAAGATATAAAATCCTATACGCTTCCGGAGCTTACAAAAGAGCTTGAAGAGCTTGGCGAGAAGAGGTTCCGGGCGGCACAGATTTTTGACTGGCTGCATAAACGGCAGGTAACGGACTTTGCCTGCATGACAAACCTGCCGGAGACCTTAAGAAAACGGCTTCAGGAGGTTTATTCGCTTGTCGTTTTGCGCGAGGTAAAGCGCCTTTCCTCTGCACAGGATGAAACCGTGAAGTTTCTGTTTGCGCTGCCGGACGATAAGGTAATCGAGAGCGTATTTATGAAATATAAGCACGGAAACTCTGTCTGTATTTCCTCCCAGGCGGGATGCCGTATGGGATGCCGTTTTTGCGCTTCGACGCTTGGGGGACTGGAGCGGAACCTCCTTCCTTCGGAAATGTTAGAACAGATTTACCGGATTCAGGAGCTGACCGGGGAACGGGTGTCACATGTTGTTGTCATGGGAACCGGTGAGCCGATGGACAATTACGACAATCTGGTGCGTTTTCTGCGGCTTCTGACTGCGGAGCAGGGGCAGGGGATGAGCATCCGCAATATTACGGTGTCAACCTGCGGCATTGTTGAAAACATACGGCGTTTTGCGGAAGAAGGGCTTCCGGTTACGCTGGCGCTTTCCCTGCATGCGCCGGACGATATCGTAAGGCGGCGGCTGATGCCGGTGGCAAACCGTTATCCGTTAGAGGAGGTGCTTGCCGCCTGTGACGATTATTTCGAAAAGACAGGGCGCAGGATTACGTATGAATATAGTCTGGTGGCAGAGGAAAATGATACGAAGGAGGAGGCGGAAAAGCTTGGGAGGCTTTTGCATGGAAGAAATTGCCATGTGAATTTAATTCCCGTAAACCCTGTAAAAGAGCGGGCTTACAGGCAGTCAAGTTTTAAAAATGTTTTAAATTTCAGAAAAACACTTGAAAAATATAATATAAATGTTACTATTAGAAGAGAGTTGGGTGCAGATATCGGAGCGGCGTGCGGACAGTTGAGAAAGAGTCATCTGGATTCCGTTTCCGGTACGGAAAGCAAAGAAGGGGAAGGGTACGAGTAGTATCGGAGGAGGTGAGAGCCTTGAAGTCGTATTGGGTTACGGATACGGGAAAAACGCGGGAGGTTAATCAGGATTACATATACAGCAGTGATGAACCGGTCGGTTCCCTGCCGAATCTATATATTACCGCAGACGGTATGGGGGGATACAATGCAGGGGATTATGCTTCCCGCTGTTGTGTGGAGGAGTTTGTCAGTCAGGTAAAAAGAAGCGGACAGCCGACGGTAATCAGTACCATGAAGGAAGCGCTTTCTGCAGCAAATGCTTCTGTAGCAGCGCATGCAGCAGAAAATTCCGAGCTGAGCGGTATGGGGACGACATTTGTTGCCGCGACGGTATTTCCGGACAAAATTTATGTAGTGAACGTCGGTGACAGCAGGCTTTATATGATTGGAAATGAAATGAAGCAGATTACAGTGGATCATTCCTATGTGGAAGAGATGATACGCAAAGGAGAACTCCTGAGAAAAGATGCAAGAATTCATCCGAAGAAAAATGTGATTACGCGGGCAGTTGGCGTAGAGGCCGCGGTTGAAGCAGACTATTATGAGGTTATGACAGAAGAGGATTCGCGTTTTCTCCTGTTGTGTACGGACGGTCTGACGAACATGGTAGAGGATGAAGAAATCCGGCATATTGTAATGAAGAGCGCAGATGCACCGGAGGAGGCGCTGCACCGGCTGGTACAGCGTGCCAATGAATGCGGCGGAAAGGACAATATATCGGCAGTAATAATTGAAATCAGGCAGGATAGGAATTAGAAAGGTGAGATTTTATGGTAAAACCGGGAATGTTTATCAGTGACAGGTATGAAATTATTGAAAAAGTCGGATCGGGCGGAATGGCAGATGTTTACCGTGCGAAATGTCATCGGTTGAACCGCTATGTGGCGATTAAGATTTTGAAGCCGGAGTTTTCTGCTGATAAGAATCTGGTGACAAAGTTCCGTGCAGAGGCGCAGTCCGCTGCAGGTCTTTCCCATCCGAATATCGTAAGTGTATACGATGTCGGTGACGACGGCGATTTGCATTATATCGTGATGGAGCTGGTAGAGGGGATTACCTTAAAAAAGTTTATTGAGAAAAAGGGAAGGCTGGAAATTAAAGAGGCAATCGGGATTGCAATCCAGATTTCACAGGGACTTGAAGCGGCGCATGACAATCATATTGTCCACAGGGACATTAAGCCGCAGAATATTATTATCTCCCGCGAGGGAAAGGTAAAGGTAGCAGATTTCGGGATAGCGAAGGCAGTAACGACCAACACGGTGACACAAAATGCGGTCGGCTCGGTGCATTATCTTTCCCCGGAGCAGGCAAGAGGCGGGTACAGCGATGAAAAGAGCGATATTTATTCCCTCGGCGTTACAATGTATGAGATGCTGAGCGGAAAAGTTCCGTTTGCAGGGGACAATACCGTCTCGGTAGCGCTTTCGCATATCCAGTATGAGCCGGTGCCGGTCAAGGAGGTAAATCCTGCCGTGCCTTACAGTGTAGATAAGATTGTGCAGAAGTGTATGCAGAAGCGTCCGGAAAACCGCTATTTGTCTGCCTCCGATTTGATTGTGGACCTGAAGCGTTCCGTAATGAATCCGGAAGGGGATTTCGTACAGATTTCCGCCGGCGTTGTATCGGATTCTCCGACGAAAAATATGACGCAGGACGAACTTGCCGTTATTAAAAGCGCTGCCAAGTCTCCGGTAACAAGATTTGAGGCAAACCAGCAGGCGAATGCAAAGCTTTTGCGCGAGGAAGAAGAGGAACTGGACGGAACCGACCCGAAATGGGATAAAGCAATGGTATTTGTTGTTGTAGGCGTTGCTATTGCATGTATGGTCGCTATTTTCTTTGTCGTGTCCAAGTTTGTCAATATGTTCGGTACAGAGAAGGTTACGCCGACGCCGGGAATTTCCCCGACAAAGATTATGGGTACGCCGACGCTCTCTCCGACACCGTACAGCACGCTTCCTACGGTTCCTATGCCAAAGGTAGTCGGGCGGACGAAAGAGGATGCCAGAGAGCTTTTGTTAAAGCTGTCCGACCGTTTTACGATTCTGGACGGGGATACTGATTACAGCGATACCTATCCTGTTGGCATGGTAATCAGCCAGTATCCGTTAGACGGCGCTGATATTCCACTTGACGGGGAAATCAGGCTTGTCATCAGTGCAGGACCGGAAATGTTACAGGTGCCGAATTATGCCCTTTGGAATTATGAGGATGCGAGAGTAGAGGCAGCCAATGATTTTGAGGTGCGTATTGAGTTTGAAAACAGTTCGACAATTGAGAATAACCGTGTTATCCGGACGATACCAGAGCGCAATGAGCTGTTAGCCAAGGGCGGCAAGCTTGTGCTGGTAGTCAGCCGCGGCGAGAAGATGGAGGCAGTGCCGAATCTTCTTGGAAAGACCTTAGAAGGAGCAACCCTGGCGTTGAAAGAGAAAGAGTTTGATATAGGAGAGGTTACTTACGAGGGTTCTACGACCTATGCTGCCGGTCTGGTATTTTATCAGAGTGAGTCCGAAGGAAATATGCTGCCGGTTGGTACGAAAATTGATATTTATGTAAGCAACGGTATTGTATCTCCGACGCCGACGCCGACGCCGACCCCTACGCCAACGCCGACGCCAACCCCGACTCCTGGACCGTCGCCGACGCCGACTCCGGAGCCTAGGCCACAGTGGGAGGTATCGTTTACGCTTCCGTATAACCCGCTGAATCCTGGCGATATTACGTGGGTGTACTTTGAACTTCAGACCTCAAACGGTGTGTATTCCTTGTACGATAGTGATGCTGTATCCTATGATGATTTGCAGGTTGCCTCCATGTCCTTTTCCGTGGATCAGGATAAACTGAGCGGAGTAACCGACGGGGAGACAAAGGACTTATGGGTTTATGTCAACGGAGTTCCGGCAGTGTATTGTAAGGCAAAAATTACGGAAAAAGTGGCGCAATGATAGGAAAGATAACAAAGGGCATCGCGGGATTTTACTATGTACACGGAGAGGATGGCAGTAGTTACGAGTGCAGGGCAAAGGGAAGCTTCCGAAAAGACGGGATAAAGCCCCTTGTCGGGGATAATGTCCGGATTTGCGTATTGGATCAGGAAAAGAAAACCGGGAATCTCGAGGAGATTCTGCCCCGGACAAACGAACTGGTCCGTCCGGCCGCTGCAAACATCAGCCAGGCGCTGGTTGTCTTTGCGGCGGCAAAGCCGGCTCCGAATTTTAATCTGCTGGACCGTTTCCTGATTTACATGGAACAGAAGCAGATAACGGTGCTGGTAGGTTTCAATAAATGCGAACTGGTGACGGAGCAGCAGAGAAAAGAAGTAGAAGAGATTTATACCCGGGCAGGATATCCGGTACAGTTTTTTTCCGTAAAGGAGCAGACCGGGCTCAAGGAGCTAAAAGAAGCTTTGCGTGGGAAAACGACGGTTCTTGCAGGACCGTCCGGCGTAGGAAAGTCGAGCCTGATTAATTTTCTTTGTCCGTCGGCAGCAATGGAAACCGGCGATGTCAGCCGCAAAATCGAACGGGGAAGACATACGACCAGACATGCGGAATTGTTTGTTTCGGACGGGGAAATCTATGTGATGGACACGCCGGGATTTTCTACGCTGTACGTCAATGAGATACTTCCGCAGGAGCTGTGGAAGTATTATCCGGAAATGAAGCAGGCAGCGACAGAATGCCGCTTTGCCGGCTGCAGCCATATGGAAGAGCCGGACTGTGGCGTAAAGGAAGCGGTTTCCTGCGGAAAAATTGCAGGAGAGAGGTATGAGAGCTACCGCAGACTTTATGCCGAGTTAAGCGACATAAAGCGATATTAAAGGAGAAGTGCGTAGCACGGGAAGGTTAGAAAGAGGTATGTTTAAATTAGCACCGTCTATTTTGGCAGCAGATTTTGCGAGGCTGGGAGAACAAATCCGTATGGTGGAAGAGGCAGGAGCCGATGAACTTCATATTGACGTGATGGATGGTATCTTTGTTCCGAGTATATCGTTCGGGATGCCGGTAATCCGCTCCATCCGGGGGGAAAGCGGACTGTTCTTTGATGTCCACCTTATGATTACGGAGCCTGTTCGCTATCTTGAGGAGTTTGTAAAAGCGGGGGCGGACGGAATTACGGTACATGCGGAGGCATGTGAAGATTTAAAGAAAACAGTAGAAAAGATAAGGGAGCTTGGCGTCAGGGCAGGCGTTTCCATAAAGCCGGAAACCCCGGTTTCCGCCCTGCAGGAAGTAGAGTCCCTGATAGAACGGGTGTTGGTCATGACTGTAAATCCGGGCTTTGGAGGGCAGAAGCTGATTCCCGCATGTGTGGAAAAGGTAAGGGAGCTGAAATTACACAGGGAGAAAACTTTGGGAGGCTATGATATCCAGGTAGACGGAGGAATCGGTCTTGCCAATGTAAAAGCAGTTGCGGAAGCAGGGGCAGAAGTTTTTGTCGCGGGTACGGCAGTATTCCGCGGGGACATTTTGCAGAATGTGAAAGCGTTTAAGGAGGAAGTCGGGCTTGCAGATTAAGGAAATGCAATTAGGAAAAACAATAGAAATTCATGTGGACCGCGAAGGCTACCACTATCGCTTTGTCAGTAAGGTAGAAGCTGTTTCTTCGAATTCAGTAGCTGTTTCGCGGATTGCTGCAAAAAACCGGAGCTTCCGTTTTGAAGAAGAGGATAATATCACACTGATTTACCGCAGCGGGGAGCGCATGTGGAAGTGGGAATATGTAAAGGGCGGACTTGCAAGGATAGACGGCATTGCAGTGCATACGTTTTCTTCCCAGGCGGAGGGGACGATTTACAACCGCAGGGAATCGTTCCGCGTGCCAATCGGCGAACGGTGCCCGATGCGGCGCATCGTAAAGGAAGAGGGGGAAAATGGGGAAATCATCGAGAATGAAATAGGGTTTGAAGCCATTGTATCCGACCTGAGCGTAACCGGGGCAGGCTTATATACGAATGAACTGCTGGAGCTTAAGACAGAGATTATTTTTGATATCCCGACCTAC
Organism: uncultured Lachnospiraceae bacterium; assembly: GCA_910577175.1. Lineage (GTDB taxonomy): Bacteria > Bacillota > Clostridia > Lachnospirales > Lachnospiraceae > SIG307. Next base: position 329,588 of record CAJTLU010000002.1, read on the forward strand.
GACGGAATGCTAACCTGCCGGGGAACCATTGTCAGAAGCGGAGAGGTCTATGACAAGCCGTTCCGTCATTTTTACGGCTGTATGTTTACCGTAGTAAAAAGAGGGCTTGAACGGTATCTGGTCGAGCGGCAGAGAAAGATGCTCCAGAAGCAGAGAGGCGGCTGAGGAGGTACAGGCTATGACAGCAATTTTAGCATGCGGTGGTACGTTGACTGCCGCATTTTTGCGGGAATCTGTGGCAAAGGAAAAGGAAGCCTTATTGTATGCGGTGGACGGAGGTCTTGCGGTGTTCGAACAGGCGGGTCTTGTGCCGGACTATCTGGTAGGGGACTTTGATACTGCTCCCGGAGAACTAGTAGGACGGTATGAGACAAAGTGTACGACCATACGCCACCAGCCGGAAAAGGATGCCACCGACACGGAGCTTGCCATAGACCATGCGCTTGCTTCCGGTGCAGACCGGATTGTGCTTTTGGGCGCGTCAGGAAGCCGTCTGGACCATACGTTTGCCAACGTGCATATGCTCTACCGTGTGCTTTTGCAGGGCCGTATGGCAGAGCTGGTCAATGAAAACAACCGGATTACACTGCATGACAAGCCGTTTTGGAGGGAGAAAAGAGAGCTGTTCGGAACGTATCTGTCCTTTCTTCCATTCTTCGGGGAAGTAACAGGAGTAACGCTTTCCGGAGTAAAATATCCGCTTACGGAGAAAACGCTGACGGCAGGAAACAGCCTTGGCATCAGCAATGAAGCGATAGAAGAGAACATTAAGGTATCGTTTTCGGACGGATATCTTTTGATGATAGAAGCAAGGGATTAGAGGGAAGCACGGGATTTACTTTTGCGCCTTGCTATGATATACTGTGGACAACCACTATAAATCAAGAAAATTCAAAGGAGATTGCGATAAAATGAAACTAGGCATCGTAGGACTTCCGAATGTCGGAAAAAGTACCTTATTTAACTCTTTGACAAAGGCAGGGGCAGAATCGGCAAACTATCCGTTCTGTACGATTGATCCGAACATCGGAATCGTCCCGGTGCCGGATGAAAGACTGGATGTGTTAGGGAAGATGTATGCTTCAGAGCGTATTGTCCCGGCAGTGGTAGAGTTTGTGGATATTGCGGGTCTTGTAAAGGGAGCATCGAAGGGAGAAGGGCTTGGCAACCAGTTCCTTGCGAATATCCGGGAGGTCGATGCGATTGTCCATGTTGTGCGCTGCTTTGAGGATACGAATATTATCCACGTGGACGGCTCTGTCAATCCGCTGCGTGATATTGAAACCATCAATTACGAGCTGATTTTCTCCGATCTGGAGGTGTTGGAGCGCCGCTTATCCAGAGTAACCCGCGGGGCGAGAAACGATAAAGCGTTAGCGAAGGAAGAGGACCTTATCAAGCGTCTGATGAAGCATTTGGAGGACGGACATATGGCAAGAACCTTCGCGCGGCTGGACGAGGAGGAAAGCGCTCTCGTAGAAACCTACAATCTCCTGACTGGAAAGCCGGTCATTTATGCCGCCAATGTAAAGGAGGACGACCTTGCGGACGATGCCGCTTCCAATCAGTATGTGGCCGAGGTAAGGGAGTTTGTGAAAAAGGAAAATGAGGCGGAGCAGTCGCTTGCTTCGGAAGTATTTGTGATTTGTGCGCAGATTGAGCAGGAGATTGCCGAGCTCGATGACGAAGAAAAGAAGCTGTTTTTAGAGGAACTGGGACTGTCGGAGTCCGGTCTTGAAAAGCTGATTCAGGCAAGCTACCGGATTCTCGGACTCATCAGCTATCTGACTGCAGGACCAAAGGAAACCAGGGCATGGACCATTACCGAAGGGACGAAGGCGCCGCAGGCGGCGGGGAAGATTCATTCGGATTTTGAACGCGGCTTTATCCGTGCGGAAATCGTAAGCTACCGGAACCTGGTTGACTGTGGCAGCTTTAATGCGGCAAAGGAAAAGGGATTGGTGCGTTCAGAAGGAAAGGACTATGTAATGCAGGACGACGATGTCGTGCTGTTCCGCTTTAATGTATAGTCGTTCGGGCGCGCCCCCGCGCCTGAACGGGAAGAGGTGATTCCGGTTTCACGAAAGGTAAATCCTTCGGACAAATGTAAAAATCAGGCAGCACGCAGTCTCCTAACTTGTTCAATGGTGCCGGAAAATGCGAAAGCCGTTTATGGGAGTCCGGTAAGCGAAGAAAGGAGGGGATTCCGGAATGACATTGGAAACAGGAACCGTTTATTTTTTTGAACAGGGAATGGCAGAGATACCAGAGGCAGTGTCTCTGTTTGGATTCCCTGTTTCTTTTTATGGAATCTGTATGGTGCTTGCCGCCGTGACCGGCGTGTCTGTCGCGTTGCGGGAAGCAAGGAAAAGAAAGCTGGAGCGGGAACTGACGCTGACATTGCTGTGGATTACGATTTTATCCGCGCTGCTTGGGGCAAGGATATATTATGCGGTGTTCCAGTGGCATCCGTTTTCCGAAAGTCCACTTTTGGCGTTTGATTTCAGAAGCGGCGGGCTTGCGTATTTTGGCGCACTATTCGGGGTCTGGCCTGCAGCAAAATGGTACTGTCGCAGAAAAGCAGCAGAGTTTGAAAAGGCAGCCGATGTGCTTTGTGCCGGTGCGGCGGCAGCAGCCGTCCCGGTATGGCTTGGCTGTGCGTTTATGCGGGAGCCGGTCGGTCGCTTTTCCGAGGGTATCTGTTCCGTCCGTATCGGAACCGAGTATTTGCCGCGGGAAGCGGAAAGCACTCTGCTCAAGGAGCTTTTAAGCAAAGCCTATATAATAAACGATGAAGTGTGTATCTCGATGCATCCGGTGGCGCTCTACGGGGTGCTTTCGGCTGTTCTTATCCTGCTTATTCTCTGGCTTACAAAACGCTTCAGAAAGCAGGACGGCGATTTGTTCCAGATGTACCTGTTTTTAAATGCGCTCTCCTGCCTTTGCCTGGAACCGTTCCGTGCAAGCCGGTGCCGTATCTGGGGGACGGAGATTCCGATTAACAGCCTGGTAGCCATAGTAATCCTTCTTGTACTTGCGGTAGTCGAAATCCGGTACCGGCTGAGGCAGAGGAGGAGAAAGCGCGGATGAAAAAGAAAACGGCATGCCCGCATAGTTTTGATGATAGCGGCAGCGTTACTGACAACGGCAGCTGCGGGCTGCTCCCGGAAGCTGCCGGAGGAGGCAGTAAAGCCGACGGCTGTACCAATTACGGTGCCGGTGGAAATGGTAACGCCGGAGCCTGCGGAAATCCTGTCGGATACCGGCACGGCATTTACCCCGTCAAGCACCGGCGGGCGTGCGGCCTGCTTTCTGGTTAGAGCCAGAACCTTAGTTGTGCTTTTCGACTTTTTTCGCGTTAAAACCCCAAAATTCTTGACATAGGACTGTCTTATGATATAATAAAAAAGATTTAATTTCAGAATTGTTTTCGCAGAGTAGAGTACTATGTAAAAAAGAAAGGGGGATATTATGACAAAAAACAACAAGAGAAAGAAGCATAGTATCAGCAGAAGAAGGCATGTCCGTGCCGCCTTGCTGATAACGGCAGCACTTCTGATGGTGACAGCTGCGGGTTGCTCTAAGAAGCCGTCGGAGCCTTCGGTAATGCCGACCGGGGAGGCAACACCGGAGCCTACAGAAGCTGTAACGAGGACGCCGGAGCCTACAGAAGCTGTAACGGTAACGCCGGAACCTACAGAAGCTATAACGGTAACGCCGGAGCTTACGGCAGCGCCAGAATCGATAGTGGAGATTTCTAAAGCACAGGTCGGCGATACGGTGCAGTTCGGAAGCTATGAGCAGGACAATGATACTGAAAACGGAGCGGAGGCAATCGAGTGGCTCGTACTGGATAAGCAGGACGGAAAGCTTCTGCTGCTCAGTAAATATGCGCTGGATGCCCAAAGATATAATGAAGAATATACAGATGTGAACTGGGAGAAGTGTACGCTGCGGGGCTGGCTGAACAGCACATTTTATAATACCGCGTTCAGTCAGACCGAGCAAGGGCGTATCGCGACGACGAAGGTAAAGACTGAGGATAACCCATACTATGACACTGAGGGTGGAAACGATACGGAGGATAAGGTATTCCTTCTCAGTATTGGGGAAGTACTGAATTACTTTGACCCTGACGCCCCTGCGTGCTGTGCGAAAGTAACGGCGTACGCCAAGGCACGGGGCGGATATGTCAGCAGCGATTCCGACTTCGCCGGAATCGGCGTGTGGTGGCTGCGCTCGCCGGGCTTTTCTAGTCTCGATGCCGCGTTTGTGAACTCCTATGGCGTCTCCCACAGTGGCTACTATGTGAACGATACCGGCACTGTCGTGCGTCCTGCTTTTTGGTTAAATCTGGAACCGTAGCTCTTAAGCTGCGCCATAGCGTGGCGCAGTAATCTACGGGAGCGTACCCCCATGAAGCGTTTTGTCAAGTGCCTTTTTGAGTTATTGACGCAAAACCTACCGGCAGCCGCAGCAGTAGTGCGGACGGTTTTGCCGTTAGAATGAAGCGGACGAAAGCGGGGGTTGCTTCCAGCGGGAAAATATGCGATACTTCGAAGCAACAAACCAACCGACAAATCGAGATTTGGCGAGCACATTAAATTTCCGATTTATTAGGGATGCTATAAATGGATTTTCAAAAGATATGGAGCAGAGATAGCATATGTGGGTATCAAAGATAAGAAAAGAAGAGCTGACGAATGATGTGGTAGATCGTCTTTTATTTGAAGGCTTGAATGATAATGGTGCAAGTGTTGACTGTATTATCGTTTTGGGCAGTATAAAAGCCGCAAAATATAGAGTTCCTGTAGCAGCTAAGGTGTTTTTTTCGGGAAGGTCTGAAAAGATAATGTTGTGTGGAGGAAAAATAAGAAACTTTTCAAGTGGACGTATGGCAGAAGCAGATAATATGTATAAAAAAGCCTTAGAATTAGGCATTCCAGA
>CAJTLU010000003.1:0-99750 GCA_910577175.1 uncultured Lachnospiraceae bacterium
TGACGGATAACTAAAGATTATCCATTACCTTTTAATACTAATTTAACTATTTCTAACCTGTTTTATTTCAAATTCCTTTATCAACATCAAAAACAATCCTTTAGAATTTCCTAACAGTACTCCCGTTAGGTCTATCCTTATTACCTGTTGTTATCTCATCAGCATTTTTCATAATTTGAGTATAACTAATAACTGTTCTTTTTAGTTATACCACACCCCCTCCCAAAAATCACTACCCTTTTACAAAATATCCCAACATTTTATCGCACATTTCGACTCTATTCGACACCGCACTTTTTTCCTTTTTCCTCTCTCCCCTAATACGTCCCCTGCCCCGCCGCCTCAATCTCCCAGATATTCTCTAAGAAAGCCTCCACGACCTCCGGGTCGAAGTGCGTGCCTGCGCCTTCTGCGATAATTGATTTTGCTTTCTCGGACGGAAATTCGTCCTTATAGCTCCGTTTGGAGCGGAGCGCGTCGTATACGTCTGCGATTGCCATAATCCGCGCGCACAAAGGGATTTCCTCTCCCTTTAAGCCGTTCGGATAGCCGCTGCCGTTCCACTTCTCATGGTGGCAGTATGCCATGTCCCGCGCGATGCTCAGGTACTCGCTGTCCTCCAGCTCCACAAGGAGCTCTTCAATAATATCTGCGCCGAGCTTTGCGTGGGTCTGCATAACGGCAAACTCTTCCTCACTGAACTTTCCCGGCTTCATCAAAATCGAATCCGGGATTGCAATTTTTCCGATATCATGGAGCGGCGCAGCCTCAATCAGAATCGTTACATACGCATCGGTCAGGAGCTCCCTGTGTACTTCCCTCTTCTGCAGAGCATGCGCCACAATCCCCACATAGGCGCTGGTATGCTTGATATGAAGCCCGGTCACGCCATCCCTTGCCTCTACCATATTGGCAAAGCTTGCAATAACAGAATGCTGGATATGCCGGATTTCCTTTGTCTTTTCATCTACCTCTCTCTGCAGCTTTCTGCTATAGTTCCGCTCCTCTGTAATGTCTTTGAAAAGGTAGATGCTTCCGCGCAGCGAATGATTGTGAAGGATATCCCGTCTGGAGGCAAGGTAAATCCGGTCTTCAAGACAAATCTCCTTCTGGCTTTCGGCACTCTTTCTGATTTCCTCTAAGGCGCCGGAATAAGTTTCAGTTGTCAGTGCCGGGTACAGGCTCTGCGCCGGAGGATTGGTATATACCAGCTCATTTTCCGTCCCGACCACGACCAGACCGTCCGAAAGATTCTCTATGACATGGTCTTTTGCAAGATTCAGGGTTTCGAAAAAATTGTTCCGCAGTGTGGAAATTAAAAGAAGCGCACTGGAAATCACATAGCTCAGGGCTGTCGTATCATACCCGTGCGAAATTCCCAAAAGAAAAAGAACAAGCCCGATTGGTGGCAGCAGTACAATCAAAAACAGCTGCAGCACCCGGCGTTTTTCCTCTGCATCCTTTACAGTCCTGTAACGGTACAGGACGATGGCAAGCACCGAAAAGGTACAGAACAAAAGAACTGCCATATAGAGCTTATAAACCGGTCCATGGCCGAGGACGAGGTGTGGGAAAACCCCTGTGGCATCATAGCCTACTTCCGTATAATACAGCGTATGATACTCACAGGTCAGCACCAGAAGCAGAATCAGGGAATGCACGGCAAGCATTATCCCCGGCAGAATACGCGGCAGTTTAACCTTACAGTAATCGGCGACAAACAAAAGCGTAATCATCGGAATATACGCCTTGCCGACATAGCTCAGCCTGGTTCCGGCAAACGCCACCTCAGGCTGCACCGCACTGATTTCAAACAGATAGCCGATAGAATTTAATAAGGTAGCCAGCAGAAGGAACAGCAGATGCGACTGCGGCCTTGACGGCCATTGACGCAGCGTATACACCAGCTCGACAATCAGAAAGAAAATCCCGACATATTGCAGACAGATACAAAAAATCCGCATTGCATTCCCTCCTTTCGTAAGAGCTTCTTCACCTTATCCCTGTTCTGCTTTATCCTTTTATCTCCTCATCCTCTTATCGCGTTTATCTTATCATTTCCTTAGCGCTTTTGCGCGACTTCTCCCTCTTTTTTGTAAATGCTGTGCGCAGGCACAAAGCCGCGTACCGAGGAAAGCGGATAAATGTTGCTTTCTGGTCCGACGACTGTTCCCGGATTCAGTACGGAGCCGCAGCCTACCTCCACGCAATCCCCGAGAATCGCCCCCATCTTCTTTAAGCCGGTAGGGTACTCTGCCCCCTCCTCCTTCACCTTGACTAAGGTTTTATCTGACTTTACATTGGATACAATCGAGCCCGCCCCCATATGCGCGCGGTAGCCTAAAACCGAATCTCCGACATAATTGTAATGCGGCACCTGCACCTTATCAAACAAAATAACATTCTTCAGCTCAGTGGAATTACCTACGACAACGCCTCTCCCGACAAATGCGTTGCCGCGGATAAACGCGCAGTGACGGAGTTCCGTCTCCTCCCCGATAATGGCAGGTCCCGTGACAGATGCTGTCGACGCTACCTTTGCCGTCTTATGAATCCAGACATCCTCGCCCCTTTTTTCGTACTCGCTTCCCAGTGTTTCTCCATAGGAAAGAATAAAGTCATGGATGGCAGGCAGCACCTCCCATGCATACTCTGTCGTTTCTAAAAGCTCCCTTGCCTCTGTTTTCGATAAATCAAATAACTCTGCCGTCTTTAACATAGCTTACTCCTTGCTTGATTTTGAATTGTTTTGTTCTATCTGCTATTTTTTAATTCTCGATATGGATATCGCGGGAATTTTTATTTCTATTACATCCCAAACGGGCAGGCAACCATACAAAGGCCACATGCGTTTTTTCTTCCATGTGTTTTTATATATAAGCTTCTTCTTTCATTGCATAGCTTATAATCTATTATATCATTTCTTACTGAATTGATATTCCATTGTACGTTATGCAATGCTTTATGCGGACAAGCATCTACACATCTTTTACAGCTTTCAGGACAATTACTATTTAAGATTTTTTTACCATAAACAAATGGCTCATCAATTAAAACTGCGGACAGCCTTACCCTTGGTCCGTATTTTTTTGTAATAACAACATCATTTTTTCCAATCCAGCCTAATCCGGCATTTACTGCAGCAAACTTGAAAGAAAAAGGGGCTGTCAGCTCTGTCTCGTTGTTTTGCGCCATGGGCGGAATATCGTATTTTATTTCAGCTTCATCAAGCACCTTTTTCAGCTGTGCCAGAATGGCTTCCACCACCTTTTGGGCATCCTTCAGACCCTTTTCAAATTTTTCTTCCGAATATGTTTCGATTGTAAGCAGCTCCCCATGGGGAACTGCAAATACTAGAGCAGATTTATAAGTGCCTGCATATGCGCTGTACGCAATATCTGTAAATCCATAAATCACTTCGGGATATTCTGAAAACAGACTGCGGATACTCTTTTCAACCATCATTACTCTTCTCCATAACTACTTTTTATAATATCCTGCCACGTCCGAAAAGCGTCCGCGTAATACGCTCTGGTTATTTAAGCCTTTCACGCCGTCCGTCATGCGGCGCACAAAGCTTTCCAGCTTTCCCATGTACTCCCCGCTTCCGATGCTTCCCTCCGCCACATAGGTAAGCCCCTTTTCCCAGCTTGCCGTCAGCTCTGCATTGAGCAGGGAACGGATAGAGGCATTCACGACCTCAAAAATAATCTCTCCCTGCAAGGTCGGCGTAATCATCTGCGTCTTTTTATTCAGGGCAAGGTATTCTATCTTTACCAGCTTATTCAGAATCTCCGCGCGGGTTGCGCTCGTTCCGATTCCGCTGCCCTTAATCTGCGCGCGGAGCTCTTCATCCTCGATAAGCTGTCCTGCGTTTTCCATCGCAAGAATCAGGGAACCGGAATTGTAACGTTTTGGCGGCGCTGTTTCTCCTTCCCTGATAAAAAACATGGAAACCGGAAGCTTACTCCCTTTTTTCATATCCTTTAAGGCCTCTAACATTTCCGCGCCGCAGGCGGTCTCGGCTTCTCCTTCCTCGCCCTTCCCGGCACCTCCCTTTCCGGAAGCAGGCTCCGCCTCCTCCGGCGTCCCGCCCTTATCCGCGGCGCCCGCCGGCTTTTTGTATAGCACAAGATAGCCCTCCTCTGCTAACACTTTAAAGGCGGCAAAAAAGAGCTCGCTTCCGATGCGCACGGCAATCGATACCTTCCGGTAGAGTGCAGGCGGATAGAAAATGCTGAGAAAACGCTTTACAATCGCCGCATACACCCGCTTTGCGGTCATGGATACCGAAGAAAGCGCCGGTATGCCCTGCCCGGTCGGAATAATCGCATAATGGTCCGTAATCTGTTTGTCATTGACATAGCGGGTCTTTAAAAGACCCTTGTAGCTTCCGCTCTGCAAGATGGCTGCCGCAAAGCCCGCTGCCGGCGGATAATTTTTCAATCCGCTGATATTCTTTGTAATCTCCTTTGCCACGGCGCTCGAAAGCACTCGCGCATCGGTACGGGGATAAGAAACCAGCTTTTTTTCATAAAGCTCCTGCACAATTCTTAAGGTCTCGTCAGGGCTGATTTTAAAAAGTCTTGCACATTCGTTCTGAAGCTCTGCAAGATTAAACAAAAGCGGCGGATTCTTTTTCTCCTGCTTCTTTTCGAGCTGCTCAATAACGGCAGTCAGACCGTCTGCGGCACGCTGTACGGTAATCTGCTTTTCCTTTTCGGTAAGCTCCTCAAACTCTGCCCTCCCGGCAGCTGCATTCAGCTCCGAAACCAGTGCCATCGCATCTTCCTTTTTCCGGAAACCGTTCTCCTTATAGAGCTTTGGCGAGCCCTCGTATTTCGAGCCCTGGACGGCGCGGAACTCGGCTTCAAAGGCAGATTCCCCGGCAGACAGCTTTGCCGTTACCCGGTAAAACGGGGTCTTTACGAAGCTGCGGATTTCCCGCTCTCTGCGGACTACCATGCCAAGGACGCAGGTCATCACACGCCCGACAGAAATCGCCTGATGCTTTTCCGCCTTTAAAAATCCCTGCACTGCCGTACCATACTTTAAGGTCAGAACACGCGAAAAGTTAATCCCCATTAAATAATCTTCTTTTGCACGAAGATACGCTGCATTTCCAAGGGCATCATACGCCGACAATGGCTTTGCATCACGGATTCCACGCAAAATCTCCTCCTCGGTCTGGGAGTCAATCCAGACCCGCCTGCGCTCCTTCTCCGCCGGAACCCCTGCCATCTGGTCCACCAGACGGTAAATATATTCCCCCTCCCGCCCGGAGTCAGTGCAGACATAAATACAGTCGATATCCTTTCTGCAAAGCAGATTCTTTACGATTCCGAACTGCTTTTTCACAGCCGGAATTACCTCGTACCGGAAGTCCTGCGGAAGAAACGGTATTGTTTCCAGGCTCCACCGGCGCAGCGCCGGGTCGTAGACCTCCGGGTAACTCATCGTCACCAGATGTCCGACACACCATGTCACGACCGCCTCGGGCGCCTCCATATATCCATCCTGCCGCGAAAACCGGTAGCGTAGCGCTTTTGCAAACTCCTGCGCCACACTCGGCTTTTCGGCAATAAACAAACTTCTTCCCATGGACCGAATCTCCTGCTTTATTCTCTTCTATTCTGCTTCAACCGCATCCGCCGGTATCTCGCTCTCCTGCCCTGCAAAATAGAACTTTTTGAAATCGTACTTAAACACACGTGCCAGATAGTCTTTTCCGGCGCCTGTATAGCTGCAAATCAGCTCCCGATTACTGTCAAACTCGCTGTAGCTGAAGCGCCCGGCAGTATCTGTTATCAGATGCCCCGAAGGCGTCAGCTGCGCACTCCCTGCATAGCCAGAATAGGCAACCGGCACAGACTCCTGCAGGCTCCACGTTCCGTTTGCTTCATTCACAAGATAGGTACAGAAGTAGGAAGAAGTCCCTGACTTCAGCGATGTACCCAGGTCGGACGCCATTTCGGAGTAATCAAGACCCGGGCGGCTGTCGGTTCCACCGATATGATTATCATAAAGGTCGATCAGATACATGCCTAACGGCATTCCCTCCTCTTTCCTGTAGGTCACGGTATTGGCCCCGAAAAAGGATGCAAAGGTCCCCTCCTTGGCAAGCAGCTGGTACTCATATCCCGTTCCCGCAAAAATCAAAGGCTCTCCGACAATATAATCCAACATCGGAACCCCGTAAACATCTTTTATCTTAAAAACGGCAGAGGCTTCCCTTGCCCCGAGAAGAATATCGTTCTCCCCCATCACCTGTATGGAATTTAAATTCAGCCATTCCAGCGTATCCTCTATGTTCTTCCGGCATACCGCCTTATACTCCTTTAAATGCTCCCCCATGTTTAAAAGCTCCTTTACCTCCCCTGAAATCAGGTCAACTGACAACACACGGTCATTTACGCCCTTTTCTTTTTCTCCGTTTTTACTTGCCAGCACCAGAAGCTTTTTCTTGCCTTCGTCGATACAATAGTCGTTTCCGATTGTGTAGCCGTCTATCGCATACACACGCTCTGCGCGTCCGAAACGGTCGACTGCCGCTATCTGCGTGTCGGAAATATTGTAATACATCCGTTCCCCGAAAAACAGGAACCTTTTACAGCTTCCGGAAAGCAAAAGAATCTCTCCGCGCAACATCCCGTCGTTATCATAAAGCGTTACCGTCTCCTGCCCCCCGGTTTCATTTCCAAAATGAGCAAACAGCCCGTCAGAAAGCTTCTCCCCGCTGATGCCCCGTCTCATATCTAACTTACTTTTTACCACATTCGGAGACTCCGCCGCGGCAACATAAAAGGTACGGACACAGGAGGCACCTTCGGCATCTGTCAGCGTAAGAGCCACACGGTTTCCATCCTCTGCATTCAGGCCAAGCAGAATATATTCATGCGTCGTCGTATACTTCTCTTCCGAATAACAGTCGGCAGAAAACGTAGATATCTCGCTCCCCTGCGCGCTGATACGATAGGACATCTTCATCGGTTTCCCGGTTTTAAAATATACATAAAGGGAACGCGTATTAATCCCATAAGGATTATAAATCACCAACGGCTCATCCTCTGTATAGCTGCCCGTCTTTTTCAGTGCCTCGATACGCTCATACACCTGCGTATGCCTTGCCGTATCATAGAGCCCTTCCCCGTCTGACAGCTTAGAAAAATCTTCATAGACCTTCGGCGCCAGTATTTTGGAATCCGTGACACGCGCATCATACTGATCCTGGTACTCCTTCAGCCTGGAACCGCTTTCCTTATCACCTTTCCCCTTATTTACCAATAAAAACAAAAGCCCGCACAGAAAAACGCTGCTGATGATTGTCATAATCAATAAAACCTTTACTGCTGTATTTTTCACTCTGCCGTCCTCCTTGCATCTTGATTCCCTTTCTCTATTTTAACAATTTGCGCCACAGTTTGCAACTATATCTCTACAAAATCCTTGCACTTCTTTCTCTGGTATTGTAAACTAGGTACAGAAACCGGCAGAACCGCGGAAGAAAGCACCGCGGCTCCGGGCATTTATCAAAAACATACTTCAAGGAAGGGAGGCATGATCTTATGCTTACACCAAAGCAGCAGACCTACGAAAATCTGGCGGACAGCCTGATTGAAGCATTTAACCGCCGCGGAATCGAGGGCTACTATTGCCAGAGCCGGGAAGAAGCGCGTGATACGGCGCTGCGCTTTTTGACACCGGGATGCAGCGTTTCCTGGGGCGGCTCCGTCTCTTGTACGGAAATCGGTTTACTTGATGCGTTAAAGAAGTCGGACTGTATCCTTTACGACCGCAGCACTGCGGGCACGCCGGAGGAACAACGGGAGCTTTATGCAAAAACCGTAACCGCGGATTACTATTTTATGAGCAGCAATGCCGTAACGCTAAACGGAGAGCTGGTCAACATTGACGGCAACGGCAACCGCGTTGCCTGCCTGATTACCGGACCGAAGAATGTCATCCTGATTGTCGGCATGAATAAAATTGCCCCGGACGTAAAGTCCGCCATCGACCGTGTGCGCAATGTCGCTGCGCCGCCAAACGGCGTCCGCTTAGGGCTTACTACGCCTTGTGCAAAATACGGCTGCTGCCATGACTGCTATACACCGGACTGCATGTGCTGCGAAATCGTTATTACACGCAAGTCCAGAATCCCGGGCCGCATTAAGGTTATCCTGGTCGGCGAAGAGCTGGGCTATTAAAAGCACATAGAAAAAGAAAGGGGCTGTCGCACGAAGCGCAGCCCCGGCTTACAAGCCACGCCCGGAGCCGCTGCCCTTTGTGCGACATTCCCCTGTCAAAAGGAACTGCTCTATAGTTTACTTTGGAATATACTTGGCGGCATTGGCTGCCGTCATAATATACACAAACGAAGTACCGTTTACTCTGGCATAATAGTTATTACTTACCGTCAAATCGCCAAGCTCCAGCGTTACTGTGCGGTCTTCCTTTACAGTATTGCCTTCCCCGTCTGCCACATTTTCCGTATAAGATACCTTCACTGTAAGATACGGGTCTTCCAGTCCGTACGCTGCAAAATCCGTACAGCGGTACTCCTGTATCGTCCCCGCAATAAACTTTTCACAGTCTGTAAAGATGGCAGGATATGTGACTGTACCGTCTTCTGCCGTCTGCGGTTCATATGCAATCGTTGTTTCCCCGCGCTTCGTTACCTCTACCTTCGTTATATTTTCCTGTGTCGTCTCCGGGAAGCCTTCTTCCTGCACCAACTTCATTTCCGTCGTGGAAAACTGCTTATAGACGCTTTCCGCCACTACCCAGATATCGCCGGTTTCCTCCTGCAAAAGATAGTACCCCGTCGAATATGGCGCCTTTGCTCCTACACGGAAGCGCTGCTCCGTCCCGTCCTTCAACGTGATTGTAACAGAAACCAACGGAGCCTCCAGTCCGTATTCTGAAAGTGTTGCGCCGTCCCCGGCAATCTTCGTCGTGCTGGTTAATCCGCAAAGACTAAAGATAATGGATTCTATCTTACTGTTTTTGGTCGGGAAATCCTCTTCTCCTTCCCGCACCCAGATGTCCCCTTTATCGCTTTCCGTCCTTACAAAACGGTAGGAATTTTCTTCGTTCGTATACCCGACTGCGGCAACATCCCGCAGGGCAAAGGTCGTCACGGTAAGCTCTTCCCCGTTAATCTTGTTGTCCTCTTCCTCCTGCCGCTTTGCTTCTTCCTCTGCCTTTTTCTCCCGGTACTGTCTCGCAGCATAATAGCCTCCGCCAAGTCCTGCCAGCAAAACGACAAGCACCAGAACCGTAAGCCCTCTTTTCCGTTTCAGGCGTTTTAATCTTTTTATTCTCTCTTCTCTTTCTTCCATGTACGCCTCCTTGCTATCTGCGCTTTCTGTAAAGCATTACGGCAATGCCTCCCGCGAGCAAAAATACCGGAATCACAATCACAAACATCACAGCAATGGCATTCGCCTGGGACGCCTTCACAACCAGTTTCTCCTCCTCCTGCAGGGAAATTGTGCGCACAGTAGAAATGGCTTCCGCTTCCGCCATATAATTGATACTGTTCGTGAATATTGCGGCATTAATAAAATTATCTGTAGACAGATACTCATCGATGAAAATTGCCGGCGTCGAAAACAGCATAACCTCCGACTTTGTATCCGTATTCTGCACATACAGTCCTACCGTAAACGGGCCTTCCTTATCCCCGTCCTCCTTCGCCATCGTGCTGATATAGCCAGCCTTTTCATATGACTTTTCCGTGGTCGAAAGCAGTATGGAAGTAGAAATCTTTGCCGGGTCTTCAGCGGTTACAGTCAGTGCCGAGGCAGACTGCATCGGAAGATACTCCATTCCTGCATAATTCTTCAGCATTGCATGGTCTGTTACGATTCTTGGCAGCAGGACATACGGAAGCTGCGGGAAGTAATAATTTGGGTCTCCCTCCAGGATTACACCCTCTCCCATGCTGACTCCGAAGCCGGAAAGCAGCCTGTTGAAATTCTCCATATCGCTCTGGTAAGCTGCCGCAATCAGGAAATCGCCTCCTGCTGCCGCATAGTCTTCCAATACCTTCAGCTCCGCCTCGGTATAATCCTTCGTCGGCGCAGAGATATAAAGCACGTCGCAGTCCTCCGGAACTGCCTCTGACTTCATTACCTCAAAGGTATTATAATTAATATTCGCCTTACGGAGCAGATTCAGCCCTTCCGTTCCAAGCGCCATCTCTCCATGGCCTGTTACTGCATACAGATTAGTCTGCTTTTCACTGGTCACATACTGGATTGCCGCATTAATCTGCCCTTCTACATCTATTCCTGTTACCATTTCCGTATACTGATAGGTATTCGGGTCAACCGACAGCTCAAACAAAAGCATATCCTTATAGGAAATGTACTTGCTCCGTCCGTTTGCCTTATTTACGACAATCAGGCTGTGCTGCATTACCTCTTCCGTCGTATACTGCTCTGCAAACTTAGGATTCATCAGCATATCCACGTTTTCAAATTCAATCTTTTTGCTTCCCTTCTGATACAGTTCGAAAATAGTCTCGAACCACGAAAGCGTTGCGTTCTCCTTTGTCAGATAATAAAATTCCAGCTCGTCCGAAAGACCGGATAGAAGCGTCTCGGTCTCCTTTGTCAGGGAATACTTTCCGTCCGACGTCAGGTCCTTCCGGATATCGACTGCCGATACAATCAGATTGATTACAATGACTGCGGCAATCACAAGGATACTGGTAACTGTCGTATATGCCCCGAAACGGAACCCTTTGGAACGGAAGGAGTCTCCGATTTTTTGAAAAAAGGACCGGGATCCTTTGCTGTTCTGCTTTTCCATCATCTTCTCCTCCTCATTAACTGTACCGTCTTTTGCGTATGTTTTGGTAGGTCAGGAAGCAAAAGACAAACGCGATACTCAGATAATATACCGGCATTCTCAGTTCAAGCACGCCGGCAGTGGTCTCATTATAGACACGCAGCAGGGAAAATGCTCCGAATATCGTAGGAACCGTTCCCTCTAAAAGCGGTCCTTTCAACAAATACAATGCCGTCAATGCACACTCCCCGAGTGAGAAAATCACGACTGCCACTGTGGCATTCTTCAAAACACGCCACATCCAAACTGCAAGCAGCACCCAGATTACGGAATAGGTAACCCATGCCGCCTTCGGTGTCGAAGGAATCAGCGCCGCAACACCATCGGCAAGACAGGTAAGCAGCACTACGATAAAGGTCATTACCGCTGCAAACGCCTGGGACTCGGTTAAACTTGAAATAAACAGCCCGATGGCAAGGTAGGCACAGCCAATCAGGAAAAATCCGAAAATCGCCGTATAAGACATTGGAAAATTCACTGCGCCGAAGCTTGAAAACAGCAGCGGATAAATGCAGATTACCATAATGGCAATGGCAATTAACGTAACCAGTGCAAGATACTTACCAGCAACAATCTTCCAAATCGAAACCGGTGAGGTCAGTAAAAGCTGGTCCGTTTTCTGCCGGTTCTCCTCTGCAATAATCCGCATCGTAACCATAGGAACCAACAAGGCAAAAATCAATGTAACGCTGGACAGGGCATAGCCGATAAACGCAAATCCCTCCAGAAAATTGTAAAGGTACACATAAAGTCCTACGAACGCAAGAAAAAATGCAAGGAACAGCCAGCCGATAACCGAATTGAAATACGTGCGCAATTCCTTTTTATAAATCGCTATCATGTTCTGTCTCCTCCTCTCCTTCTGCTCCCTCCGCTGCCGGTCGTTCTGCCTCCGGGGACTCCTCCGGCTCTTCTGCCGCCAAGGTCTCTTCTTGCATCTCTGCCGTCGCTTCCAGGAAAATATCTTCTAACGTCTTCGTATGGCGCACCAGCTTCATAATCGGAAGCCCTGCCTTTACCATCGCAGAAAAAATCTCCTTCCGTATCTCCTGTCCGCTCTTTATCAGAACTGCAGCGCAGTCCTCCTGCTCGCTCTCCGCTCCGGAAATTTCCAAAATCCCGGAAACACCGGTCAACGCCTGCATAAGCTGCTCTTTGCTGCCGCACACCGAAAGCTCCAGCACCTCGCCCTCGTTTGCCTGCGCCTGCAGCTCCTCCGGGGTTCCTGAAAGCACGAGACGTCCTCGGTTGATAATCAAAATATGGTCACATACCGCACTGATTTCCTGCATGATATGGGAGCTTAACAACACCGTGTGCTCCTTCGCCAGCTCCCGCATCAGCTCTCTGATTTCAATAATCTGCGCCGGGTCCAGTCCGACCGTAGGCTCATCCAGAATGATTACCTCCGGATTCCCGACCAGCGCCTGTGCAATGCCGACACGCTGGCGGTAGCCCTTTGAAAGATGCTGGATCAGACGGTCCCTTACCTCCTTAAGCTGCGCCTTTTCCATTACCCGTTCCATTTCCTTTTCCCGGTCTTTTTTCGGCACCTTCTTCAATTCCGTGACAAAACGCAGATACTCCGTTACTGTCATATCCGGATAGACCGGCGGCTGCTCCGGCAGATACCCGATACTCTTTTTTGCCTGCTCCGGCTCCTCTAACATATCATATCCGTTCACCAGAATCGTTCCTCCGGTTGCCGATATGTAACCGGTCAGCATATTCATCGTCGTGGACTTTCCGGCACCGTTCGGTCCCAAAAAGCCTAAAATCTGTCCCTTTTCTACTTTAAAATCCAAGTGATCTACCGCAATATGATCCCCGTACTTTTTTACCAATCCGATGGCTTCAATCACTCCATGTTACCTCCTTTTCCTTGTTTCCCCTGATACCATCCACTTTACAACATAATAGCGAAAAGTTCTTGTTGATTTTGTGAAAAAAATGTGAATCAGGTGTCGCTTTTTTCTTCCTTACCCAGACACTTTTCAATTCTTTCCAGAAGCTGTATGGAATGAACTGGCTTTACCACATATCCTGCTACACCGCTCAAAATTCCCTGTACTACCTTTTCCTTATGCCCGTCCATCGTCAGAATAATCACCGGAAGGTCCTTGTGCTTTTCCCGCTTGCGTATTTCTGTCAGGACCTCAAATCCATCCATCTCCGGCATCTGCACATCCAGCAGAACCAAATCTATTTTTTCATTATCCAGAATCTTCAAGCCGTTAATTCCGCTTGTAGCACTCTGAAACTCATACTGGGGTTCCAAAATACTCTGAAGCTGCTTTAATACAATGATACTGTCATCGATTGCAAGTATTTTTTTCTGCACTGTTCTCTGCCTCCTGCCGCTTTATTCTATCTGCTTTCCAAATGTTTCCCGGAAATATTCCACCGCTGTTTTGACCGTCTGCAGGATATGGTCAAATCCTCCTGCGACTGCCTCTGCATCCCCTGCTTTTGCCTGCTGCTCCTGCTCATACGCGAGCTCTGCCAGCGCATCTGCTCCCAGGGTCTTTGCATCTCCTTTTACCGCATGGATCAGAATGGCGTAATCCTTCATATTTCCCTGGGAAAGAAATGCCCGCAGCTGTTCCTCCCGCTCTGCCCAGAGCTCTGCAAACAAAAGCAGCGTCTCACGGTAAACTTCCTCGTTCCCGTCAAAATTCCTTAATCCCTCCGCATACGAAAAGCCCGCAAGCTCCGACGGAAACGTCTGCTCCGGCGGAGTCTCCCTCTCCAGCGGCTCCTGTAACGGCGGCTCCATTCTGCCAAAGACACGCTCAAAGCACGTTGCCGTCCTCTGATATTCTGCCAAGAGCCGTACAAACGTATCCCGCAGGAACGACAGGTTCCCTTCTTTCCCCATTTTTTCCTGCTCTTGGGCAATTTCAGCAAGTACCGGCATGCCAAGCATCTTCGCGTCACCCTGAATTGAATGTGCCAGAATTGCGTACGAGGCGGTATCCCCTGTACGCAGATACTCCTGCAGCCGCTTCATACGCTCTTCGCGCAAATTGAAAAACAGCCTCACTGTCTCATGGTACATTTCCTCGTCCCCGCCAAAGCTCTCCAGGCTTCCTTGCATATCAATATGCTCTGCAGTTAAAAGCCTCCGGATATCCTCCGTGGAATCTTTCGTCTGACGCATTTCCACTGTATCGCTCCCGGCCGGGTGCGGTTCTTCTGTTACCAGCTCCGGCGGCAGATACTTTAACAGCATTTTCTCTAGCAGGACGCCGCTGACCGGCTTGCTGAGATAATCGTGAAAGCCTTTTTCCATATAAAACTTCTTCG
Source organism: uncultured Lachnospiraceae bacterium (assembly GCA_910577175.1). Taxonomy (GTDB): domain Bacteria; phylum Bacillota; class Clostridia; order Lachnospirales; family Lachnospiraceae; genus SIG307. Next base: position 14,161 of record CAJTLU010000003.1, read on the forward strand.
CCCCGGCTACCGCATTTGCTGTCAGCACAATCACCACGGAAGTTTTACATGCGCCGTCCTGCTCCTTTAGCTGCTCTAAGGTCTGGATTCCATCCATTTCCGGCATCATGTGATCCAACAGGATTACGTCATAATAGTTATTCTCGGTCTTTTTCAGGCATTCCCTGCCGCTGACCGCCTCATCGACCTGAACCAGCGTCCGCTTTAGCAGGCCTTTTACGACAACCCGGTTCATCACGTTATCATCCACGACCAGAATCTTTGCCGCAGGTGCGGTAAAGATTGCTTGCAGCGGCTCCTTCTTTGCCTCGGGCAGAAAACTGTAATTGCCAATCGGGGTAGCATCAATGACCCGCTGCGGAATCCGCACCTTGAACTCCGAGCCGATTCCATATTCGCTCTCTACCGTAATCCCGCCATGCATCAAATCAAGAAGCTGTGCCGTAATGCTCATTCCAAGCCCGGTTCCCTCAATCCTGCTGTTCCGCTCCACATCCACTCTTCTGAACTTCTCGAAAATCACTTCCAGGTCTTCCTTACGGATACCGATACCGCTGTCCCGTACCGATATCACAAGCTCTCCCTGTCCCTCTTCCAGCAGGTTCCACTTTGCCTTCATCCAGACGCCGCCGCGTTCCGTATACTTTACCGCATTGCTCAGAATGTTACTTAGAATCTGTCTGATACGAAGCTCATCCCCGAACAAAACTGCCGGTATATCCTCCTCCACCTTTGCCCGGAAGTCGAGCCCCTTTTCTTCCATTTTAATCGAAAACATTGCCACAATATCATGCAACAGCGATGCAATGCTATACTCTATCTCCCGGATTTCCATCTTATTTGACTCGATTTTGGAAAAATCCAGCAGGTCGTTGATGAGTGCCATCAGGGTACGCCCCTCTGCCTCGATGTTCTCCGCATATTCTAAGATATTCGGATTGTTTGCTTCCCGGAGAATCAGCTCGCCCATACCAAGAATCGTATTAATCGGCGTCCTGATTTCATGGGACATATTTGCAAGAAAGCTGCTCTTTGCCCTGTTCGCCGCAAGTGCAGCATCCCGTAGCTCCCTTAACTGCAGCTCCTTCTCCTTTGATTGCGTGATATCAATAAAGCACCATGTCTTTCCTTTTACACGGGTCCCTTCATATACCTCGGACTCCATGACCGAGTAATAGCGCCCGCCGATACAAAAATCGCCGTCCTCTGTCGGGACCAGCCCCTGCAGGACCTCGGAAATCTCTTTTAACGGAACGTTCTGGAAAATTTCCCGCACCCTGGCATTCGTATATACAATCTTCCCTTCCTCATCACATACGAGAATGCCCTCATCCATTGTCTCCAACACTTCGTTTTTCGCATATTCCGCCACGTCAAAAATCCGGAAAAAGTAAAGAATCAGCACAAAGCAGCACGCCGTACAGAACATGCTGAACGGAATCAGGTCGTAATCCTTGATTGGAGCCGCGAAACGCACCGACCAGAAAATCAAAGGCAGCAGTACCGCAATGCCAAAAAACAGATATTTCTTATAATCCTCTTTCCTTTTTGCATCACGAATCCACGCCGTAACAATCACCCCGGCGCACATTGCCATTGACATCAGTGAAATCGCGGTATGTATCACATAAATAATACCGATTTCCATATGAAGCGCGGAAAAATGCTCCCTCACCTCCAGCCAATACTCCGAATAATGCAGATGATGCAACGGATTCGTAGCAACAAAGGTACAGGTTACGACAAAGGCGGAAATATACAGCACACGGAACCATGTCCTGATTTTCGCCCGGAACAATTCACTTGTAAAAAAGAAAGACGCGATTACTGCAGCGCTATGCGCAAGGTATTCAAAGCGAACTGCCAGCAACGCCTCTTCAATCATCTGGCTTTTAATTTCAAACAGATAGGCAAGTTCATACAAAAATACCGCAATCGTGTATACTAAAAGATAACTACATAAAAGAGAATGTCTCTGCCTCACGACAAATATAATAAAGAAAAAGGAAAGCATAACTGCCAAAAGCTGAAAACCGGTCACTAAAATATCCATCCGCTTAATATCCCCTTTTGAAATCGTTTTAACAATACGAAAGCCCCTCTATAAATATGCACGCCCCTACAAGATAGTTTACCACTATTTTCTTTATTTTTCAATCTTATTCGACGATTTCTGAATCTCTACATGGCAGGCAAAAAAACAGAGAACAACGTAATTTTTAACCAATTACATCTTCTCTGTTTTCACCGGGTCTTTTCCTGATTCCCCGCTTTATTTATCATCAATGCTGTAATTCGGCGCTTCCTTTGTAATATGAATATCATGCGGATGGCTCTCCTTTAAGGAGGCTGCAGAAATCTTTACAAAACGGGCAGTCTGCTTCAAGGTCTCAATATCCTTTGCTCCGCAGTAGCCCATACCGGAACGCAAGCCCCCGAGCATCTGGAAAATCGTATCCTCTGCCATTCCCTTATAAGCTACGCGGCCTTCCACGCCCTCTGGAACAAGCTTTTTGGCATCTGCCTGGAAGTAGCGGTCCTTACTGCCGTTCTCCATTGCGGAAATAGAACCCATGCCGCGGTATACCTTATACTTACGTCCCTGATAAAGTTCGAAGGTTCCCGGACTTTCATCACAGCCCGCAAAGATGCTTCCCATCATACATACATTCGCGCCTGCCGCAATCGCCTTCGTCAAATCGCCGGAATACTTGATACCGCCGTCTGCGATAATCGGAATATCATACTTCTTTGCTGCTTCGTAGGCATCCATAATTGCCGTAATCTGCGGAACGCCGATACCTGCAACCACACGCGTCGTACAAATGGAGCCCGGACCAATGCCGACCTTAACGCAATTTACTCCTGCCTTAATCAGGTCTTTTGTCGCCTCTCCGGTCGCTACATTACCTGCAATAATCTGGAGTTCCGGGTATGCGCCATGTACCATCTCTACACAACGGAGGACATTCGCCGAATGACCATGTGCGGAATCAATTACAACTGCGTCTACCTTTGCCTTGACCAGAGCCTCCACACGCTCCAGAATATTAGCCGTTACGCCTACGCCTGCTGCACAGAGAAGCCTGCCCTGCTCATCCTTTGCGGAAAGCGGGTACTTAATCTGCTTTTCGATGTCTTTAATCGTAATCAGACCCTTTAAATTTCCCTCTGCATCGACAATCGGCAGCTTTTCCTTTCTTGCCTGTGCAAGAATCTTCTTTGCTTCCTCTAACGTAACGCCCTCTCTTGCCGTTACAAGCCCCTGGGACGTCATGCTCTCCTTAATCTTTTTCGAAAAATCCGTTTCAAACTTTAAATCACGGTTTGTAATAATGCCGACCAGCCTTTTTCCCTCGGTAATCGGCACGCCGGAAATACGGTACTTTGCCATCAGCTCGTCCGCATCGTGAAGTGTATGCTCCGGAGACAGAGAAAACGGGTCGGTAATAACACCGTTTTCGGAACGCTTTACCTTATCTACTTCTTCTGCCTGTGCCTCAATACTCATATTCTTATGGATTACACCGATACCGCCCTGCCTTGCCATTGCAATCGCCATGCGGTGTTCCGTAACCGTATCCATACCTGCGCTCATTAATGGAATATTTAGCTTAATGCTCTTTGTCAGGTGCGTCGTAATATCTACCTGATTGGGAATCACTTCCGAATACGCCGGTACCAATAACACATCATCAAAGGTAATACCGTCACCGATAATCACGCCCATTTCTCTAATCCTCTCTTTCTGTAATGTAATATTTTACCGCCCGCCGGTGGTTTCTGTATAGTATACTTTTTTTCCGGACGCTTGTCAAGCAAATTATTTCTTGAGTTTCCGCATTTTTTAGCGACTTTAGAAGTCCCGGTGGCGGTACGATAAGTTGGTTTTGCATTTGTCCGAAGGACCCGGGGTTAGCGCAACCGGAATCGCCTCTTAGAACCGGTTAGGCGCGAGGACGCCACCGAGCGGCTTAACGGTTCTTAGAGGAAGTCCGGCGGAGTGTTCGCGCTTGCAAAATCAGCTTACCGCACTGTTGCCGGGACACAAAGGCATATGCAAAATGCGGAAACCCAAGGATTCTTTACTTGCTCAGCAGTGCCCTGTCGTTGGCAAATTCCGCGCCGCTTGCCTTCGTAAAGGCCTCTAACAGTTCCTCGACCGTGAGCTTTTTCTTTTCCTCTCCGCGGATATCTAAAATAACCTGTCCCTCATGCATCATAATCAGGCGGTTTCCATGAACAATGGCATCCTTCATGTTGTGGGTTACCATCATAGCGGTAAGATGACCCTCTTCAATAAAACGGTCGGAAAGCTCTAATACTGTAGCCGCCGTCTTCGGGTCAAGCGCCGCGGTATGCTCGTCAAGCAGTAACAGCTTCGGCCTGCGCATTGCCGCCATCAAAAGAGTCAGCGCCTGGCGCTGGCCGCCGGACAAAAGACCGACCTTCGTAGATAACCGGTTTTCCAGCCCGAGACCTAACGGCTTTAAAATTTCGCGGAACTCCTCCCGCTCCTTCCTCGTGATTGCCCAGCGGAGCGTCCGAGGCTGCCCGCGTCTTGCTGCCAGCGCAAGGTTCTCTTCAATCCACATATCGGCGGCGGTTCCCATCATCGGATCCTGAAAAACACGGCCCAGATACTTGGCGCGCTTATACTCCGGAAGATTGGTAATGTTAATGCCATCCAGAAGAATCGCTCCGGCATCCGGGATATGAACGCCGGCAACCATATTTAAAAGCGTGGATTTACCTGCTCCGTTTCCGCCAATCAGCGTTACAAAGTCCCCATCCTCCAGTACCAGATTAATTCCGTTTAATGCCTTCTTTTCGTTAATCGTTCCCGGATGGAATGTCTTATAAACATCCTTAATTACCAGCATGCTTTGTCTCCCCCTTTCCGGTACGCTTCTTTTGCATCAGCTGCTTTTTCCAATGCGGCACTCCAAGGAAGACTGCAACCACCAGTGCCGAGAACAGCTTCATGTCGTTTGCATTTAAGCCGAGACTGAGGACAAGCGTAATTACTGCATAATAAATAATTCCGCCAAACACAACGCCTAACAGGCGGAGGGCAAAGTTTTTGAAAAGCTTCCCGAACACGACCTCTCCGATAATCACGGCGGCAAGTCCGATTACAATCGCACCGCGGCCCATATTGATATCGGCAAAGCCCTGATACTGCGTCAGCAGGGAGCCCGCCAGCGCCACAATACCGTTAGAGAGCATCAGACCGAGTATTTTGTTTCGCTCGGTATGGATTCCGTTGGTGCGCGCCATTGCCTGGTTACAGCCGGTTGCCCGGAGGGAATGTCCGAGTTCTGTTCCAAAGAACCAATACAGAAGTGCAATCAGCACCAGTACAAAAATCCCCGCTACCAAAATGGACTTCGGAATTTTCCGCAGGGAAAGCAACAGATTATATTTCATAACGGACAGCGGCATATTCGCACTTCCGCTCATAATTCTCAAATTGACCGAATACAGCGCTAACTGTGTCAGAATACCGGCAAGAATTGCAGGAATTCCGAATTTGGTATGGAAAATACCGGTCAGAAGCCCGGCAAGACACCCGGCAAGAAACGCAAGAAACATCGAAAGTCCGATGTTTATCCCACTCGTCATACAGACAACCATTACGGCGCCGCCCGTACCAAACGAGCCGTCCACCGTCAAATCGGCGATATCTAAAATTTTATAAGTAATATACACTCCTATTGCCATAATGCCCCAGATGATTCCCTGGGCAGCAGCTCCCGGAAGGGAGGATATGAATGCGCTCATCGTATACCTTTCCTCTCAAAAAAATACAGTAACAGCGCCATACCGCCCCTGTCAAACGGGGACAATCTTATGGCGCTGCGTCTGCTATTCATTCTTTTTCTGTCCGTCCGCTATTGCTCTTCCTCTTCGATTGAAACTGCCACGTAATCCTCCGGAACCTCAACATTAAATTTCTCACAGCGTTCTTTGATATACTGCTTTGTCAGCTCCGTTGCATAGCCAATTTCCATATCTGCCGGATTCTTTCCGTTTTCCAGAATTTCATATGCCAGCAGACCTGCTTCGTAACCGATGCTGTAGTAATCGATAGAAAGCGTCGCTACGCCGCAGCCCTTACAGATTCCGGCCTCACCTGCGACAATCGGAACCCCGGCAGGAGCTGCAACACCGTCAACGATACCGGTACTATGTGCCATCATGTTATCTGTCGGAATATAAATGACATCGCTTGCCGCACAGGCTGCGGAAGTAACCATTGCCACGTCATTGGTATCTGCACAGGTAAACTCCTCTGACTCCAAACCAAGCTCCTTCAGATATTCTGCAACCTTCACTGCCTGATACTTGGAATTTGGTTCTGCGGAGCAATAAAGGATACCGACCTTCTTTGCTTCCGGGAACAGCTCCTTAATCATGGCAGCCTGCTTGTCTAACGGCGCCAGGTCGCTCGTTCCGGTAACATTGATTCCGGTCTTTCCGGTCCAGTTATCAATGTCCATTGCAGTTGCATAATCCGTAATCGAGGTCGCTACAATCGGGATATCCGCCGTAGCTGCAAACGCAGACTGCAGGGAAGCGGTCGCATTTGCCATAATCAGGTCTACCTTGTCAGATACAAACTGACCTACAATCACACCGCAGGTCGGCGAATCGCCCGCTGCATTTTTTAAATCAAACGTAACCTTATCGCCGAGCTTTTCCTTCAGCGCATCCTGAAACCCCTTGGTTGCCGCATCTAAGGCGTCATGCTGCACCAGCTGGCAGATACCTACCTTATATACCTTGTCATCCTTCTTGCCACAGCCGGCAAAAGAAGCTGCCACGGTAGTGCAGGCCAGTGCAAGGGCAAGTACTTTCTTTAACTTCATCTCCTTATTCCTCCTGAAAAAGACTGCAGACTCTCTTCTGTGTTGTCACGCGGTCCGCGCCTTTTACTATAACACTTTAAGCCGGTGGCGTCAAGCAGTTTATATACCTGAGTTCCCGCATTTTTTGAATAGCCCGGAAAAGTTCCGCAGGCTGTGCGGGCAGCTCAATTTTGAATCAATCCGACAAACCTCTAATACTCAGACAGCTTTCTTGGCGCTTTCTGCTTAATAAAAGAAATCATTTTTTCGTTTGGCTCAAAATAAATCAGCGTTTGCTTCTCTCCTGCACATTCCACAATTCCGAACACCTTATGGTCTTTCTCCATGGAGGAATAATCCAGAACCTTAGATGCGTTCAGCTTGTACGAATCCAGCGCATGGGAATTCGCAGGCGCCATAATTGTCACGTTCTCAAAATCAAGACGGTATAAATGCTTTCTCTTCTCTCCCGCCATGATTTTATCAAAATCCAGCTGTCCGTCACAAAAAATATACTCATAGACTACAGAAAGACGCGGCAGGAACGTAAATGCACAGACAGCTCCAATCACGCTGAGCAGAATCAGCAGCATATTCAGTCCGAGCACACCGACAATCAACAATGCGGCTACCGCGGCAATGACGGCAAACTTAATCATCGTATCCTTTGTTGTTACCTTTTTTTTCACATTTGCTTCTGTGTACAAATTATTCATCTGTTCTACCTTTCGTCTGAAATACACAGATACCCCGGAGGCACTATGCCCCCGAGGTTCTGTAATAAGAGTCTTTGCAGCGGACCGCAAGTCCTCCTGTTCTTTTTTTACATCATGCCCATACCCGGAGCGCCGCCTGCCGGCATTGCCGGAGCATCCTCCTTAATATTGGCAACTGCGGACTCGGTGGTAAGGAATGTGGAAGCGACGCTGGTTGCGTTCTGAAGTGCGCTTCTTGTAACCTTTGCCGGGTCTAAGATACCGTCCTTTACCATATCGACATACTCTTCAGTCAATGCGTTAAATCCGATGCCGACATTCTGCTCCTTCACTTTATTTACAATCACAGAGCCTTCCAGACCTGCATTTGTTGCAATGCAGCGTAACGGAGCTTCCAGTGCGGCTAGGATAATGTTGGCGCCGGTTCTCTCGTCTCCCTCTAAGGTAGCCGCCAGCTTTGCAACCTCCTTAGAAGCATGGATATAAGCAGAGCCGCCACCTGCAATAATACCCTCTTCTACAGCTGCCTTTGTTGCTGCAAGCGCATCCTCCATGCGGAGCTTGTTTTCCTTCATCTCGGTCTCGGTAGCCGCACCTACGCGGATTACTGCTACGCCGCCTGCCAGCTTTGCAAGTCTCTCCTGAAGCTTTTCACGGTCAAACTCGGACGTGGTCTCTTCAATCTGTGCCTTAATCTGTGCCACTCTTGCCGCGATTTCTGCCTTGTCGCCCTCGCCGTCTACGATAATCGTGTTTTCCTTCTGTACCTTGACGGACTTTGCACGGCCAAGCTGGTCCATCGTAGTATCCTTTAAGTCAAGACCGAGCTCGTCGGTAATCACCGTACCGCCGGTCAGAATTGCGATATCCTGCAACATTGCCTTTCTTCTGTCGCCGTAGCCCGGAGCCTTTACAGCTGCCACTACGAACGTACCGCGCAGCTTATTCAGTACAAGGGTCGTCAGCGCCTCGCCCTCAACATCCTCTGCAATAATAAGAAGTCTCTGGCCGGACTGTACAATCTGCTCCAGTACCGGAAGAATATCCTGGATATTGGAAATCTTCTTATCGGTAATCAGGATGTAAGGATTATCAAGCACTGCCTCCATTTTATCCATATCGGTTGCCATGTAAGCGGAAATGTAGCCGCGGTCAAACTGCATACCTTCTACCACATCCAGCTCTGTCTTCATGGTCTTGGACTCCTCGATGGTAATAACGCCGTCCTTAGAAACCTTCTCCATTGCATCGGCAACCATTTCGCCGACCATATCGTCCCCTGCGGAAATCGCAGCAACCTTTGCCACCTGCTCCTTGCCGGTAATTGCGGAGCTCATCTTGGAAATTGCCTCGACTGCACAATCCGTTGCCTTTTTCATACCCTTTCTCAGAATAATCGGATTTGCGCCTGCTGCAAGGTTCTTCATACCCTCGTTAATCATTGCCTGTGCCAGCACGGTTGCGGTCGTCGTACCGTCGCCTGCTACATCGTTGGTCTTTGTGGCTACTTCCTTTACCAACTGTGCGCCCATGTTCTCGAACGCATTCTCTAACTCGATTTCCTTTGCAATCGTAACACCGTCATTGGTGATTAACGGAGCGCCGTAGGACTTATCCAGTACCACATTTCTTCCCTTCGGTCCAAGTGTTACCTTTACGGTATCTGCCAGCTTATTTACACCCTGCTCCAAAGCGGTTCTCGCCTCTGCGCCATACTTAATTTCCTTTGCCATGATAAAACCTCCGTTTTTTCTGAAATTCAACTATCACATTTCATTTTACTTTTATTTAGTCTTCCACCACTGCCACGATATCGTTCTGCTTTACAATGATATACTCTTCCTCATCAAGCTTTACTTCCGTGCCTGCATACTTGGAGTAAATTACCTTATCTCCGACCTTGACCTGCATGGTAACCTCCTTACCGTCAACCACGCCGCCTGGTCCTACGGCAATGACCTCTGCCTGCTGCGGCTTTTCCTTTGCCTGACCCGGAAGAACGATTCCGGACTTCGTCGTTTCCTCGGCTACTAACTGCTTTAATACCACCTTGTCACCTAACGGCACTAACTTCATAAATAATTCCTCCTTCTATTCCGGCGGTGCATGTTTACCGCTTTCTGTCGCTTTTTGTTAGCACTCTTTCTCTATGAGTGCTAACCGATATCCATATATTACATAGTTACATAAAAAGTTGCAAGTTTTTTTGTCCCGGAAAACACTCTGCTTTTTGGCGATTTCTAATATATACTCATGTATTCTCGATTATTCTAATTTATTCTCGATTATTCTATTCCGTCTCCGTGCTGTTCATTTTCAAAATTGCACGCGGCAGGGCATCCTTGGAGTTTTTCCACGGCTCATCTGCATACCGGTAATCAAACTTATCAATGAACCAGTCCAGGTCATCACGCACCCGTTTCATATTTTCCAGATATACCTGGTTCAATGCTTCATAAAACTCTGAAAGCAGCTTCCCGGAAAGACTGTACGGCGCCTTGTCATAAAGCAGGGCATAGTGCCTGCCGCAAAATCCCTTCGATTGTGCAAAGCAGGTACGGAACTCCGTTTCCTTTTCATAAAGATAAAATACCGTTGCAATGTAACGTTCAAAGACCTGCTCCACCCGTTCACAGATAAAACAGGAGCGGTCTAAGCGCTCCATATACGCCGCTGCAGGCGATGTCTCCTTTTTCCTGAACAGCCCGCCTCCTGCTGCCGACGTTTTGGAAAGCTTTTCTACCTCTTTTATGGTCCGGTCCATATGCGTTTTCATAATCAATGCAAGCCCCAGACGATTCTGCTGCCGGTACAGCTCTTTAATATGTACTGCACAAAAGCCGGTGCGGTCCGTTACCATCCGCACATCATCCTCCATATAGCTCGGCCCCAGCGTATACTCAACGGACGCCTTCTCCAGAGCCTGCCGCATCGCGCAGACCGGACATTCACAATCCTTCTCAAACGCCTCGTTGACCGGTATCGTGTATAACTGTTCTTTCATAGGGATATCCTCCACTTATAAAAAGGGGGCCGTGCTTCGTGCGACAGCCCCCGGCTTTCCGGTATTCTGTTTGCTACACCTCGGAAGTAATCAGCTCCTTGATTTCCCTTGCCTTGTTCTTAATACGCTCTGACGCATTTCTTGAGGTCAATATCTTAGAAATCAGACGCCCTGCTTCATCATACTTCCCAATCCGTCTGGCAAGATCTGCGAGCAGACAGAGCATCGTCATTTCATCCATACCGCAAATCGGATAATCCTCTTTTGTCGTTGCTTCGTTGAATCCATCATATGCAGTCTTTAAAAACTCCTGCTCCTGGGCAAACAGCTCTTTTTTCTCTGCTTCCTTCTCGCATTCTTCCTGCTTCCCCCGTAAAAGCCATGCGGTCTTTAAGCAGATGTATGCTCTCTCACTGACCTTGGAGCGCTTTACGACTGCGCTTGCCAACGAAAGACGATGATGCAAAATAGCATCATCATAGGTAAATACTCCATCTGTCTTTATTGTCGCATGGAACTTCTGGGAAATCTGCTCCATCACAAGCTTTGACTGCGCGCTTGTCATTGTTGTAAAAAATCTGCTTAATGCTGCATAGCCACATCTCGGGCAGACAATCGCATCATACTTTAACGGGTCAACCCCCTGATAACGTGGGCGCAAATCGGAATCTGTACCAATCAGCTTAGCCTTCCCTGTACGCACCGTACTGGTCTTAAATTCCTCGTTACAGACCGGGCAGTTATAGGTCTTATCAAACAGGTACTCATCCTCCGTCTTTTCCTGCTTCTCCGCCTCAGGCTTTACCGGCTTTTTGGCTTTGGTTTCTACGTCCCCGTATACCTCCATATCATCAAGTCCGCCAAGACCCAGATCCTCTAATCCTGACAATAAATTGTTCATAAATTCCTCCTCTGCGGCTCATCTCTTTGGACTTCTGTCCATTAATAAGCTCTTCTTAAATCATACTATGCTTTTTCCCTTTTATCAAGCATTTTTTCAGAAAAACTTCCATACATTACACTAAACATACCAATTCGAGGCACTTATGACTTCTCCCAAAGCACCAGAAAAAACATACCGCATCGTAAAGTACGGCCTGCTTCTCTTTACGCTTGCATTCTTTTTCATGGCCGGAAGCCGTTTTCTCGGCTCCGACGTTTCCGTTTCCGGTCCTGCCAAAAAGCTTCCTATTTATTGTGTGGATACAGACGAAAAGAAAGTGGCGCTCTCTTTTGATGCCGCCTGGGGGAATGGGAGATAAGGAAAATCCCCTTGTTATAACTCTAAATATTCTTCTATATACCACTCATTTTCCTTTAATGCTTCATATAAAGCGGTCTTATATGAATTTACGTCTACACATTTATTACTTTCATACATCATCTCTAAGTGCTGCTTTACACCTGTTTTTCCAACAAGCTTTTTCAAAGTTCTCATCAAGTGGTCATTATCTTCTAATTCCTTCACTGCATATATCCCATATAGATTTGATAATTTAAAAATAGAAAAACTATTATTAAGTTTAATCGTATCTTCCATACTAATCCCACATGACGAAGTATCAACATAAAAGATAACCACTGGCGAACTCTCCTCTAGAATTCGAGCATATAACCATCTAGCATTTCCATAATCATCATAATATGGATGCCATACCTCTTCATTTGTAACATTTGCATCGCTACTCTCTTTATTTTTATTGCAATTACTACACACAGGAACCAAATTAATCGGTGTTACCACAGTTGTCGCATATCTACTTTTAGGCAAATAATGATCAAGCGTTGCAACATCCCGTATTCCACAAAACGGACATATTTGTACAGAATTTAAAAGTTTGTTATAAAACAAACGCCCTGGTTGCTTCAAGCCAACCATTCTATATGTATAAACTTTTTTCATTTCATCTATGTCAACATCTCCGTTAACCGCATCTTTTTGCGGGAACTCCCGTAGTTTCCCGGCTTTCCCTTTCCTATCATATAATTCTTCATCTTGCTCTATTTCAATAGAACACGCCTGCAACTTACTTTTTAGATTTACATCTGCCACTTTACCAATACATGTTGCATATACTTCCTTAACTTTTTCTTTGGGTCTTTCTAATTTATTCATCAGTCTCTTCTAACCCCTTCTGTGCCAGTAACACTCTTAAAAACGCTTGAGCCTCATGTCCTAGATGACATTGAAACTCTTGCATTATTTCCTCAAACGAATCAAACTTGTCTACATTTTCTCTAAGCATTCTATACACTCCTGATTCTGTAACTTCATGCCGGAACACTTCACTTGTAAGTGTCCCTAAATTTTCTCCAAAGGATTCTATTTGTAAACGTTCTGCCAAAACACTTATACCGTATCTCCTAATTTTCCATACACACTCTTTGGGAACTCCCTGTAAAACGACTGGAGAATGGGTTGCTACAATCGCCACTCCATTTCGATTAATAAGCAATTCCGAAACCGCTCTTGTAAAAGCGGCTAAAAGCGGTGGATGAAGATGCACCTCCGGTTCATCCATTACAACTAACGTCCTTTCCTCTACCCTGGCAATAAGACTAGAAAGCGTTAACAAAACTATCTTATGTCCACTACTCAAATCCTTAAATATGAGTTTAGCCTTCTGAACTATATTGTCTACTTTATCTTTTTTACTTATCATCTGATCAGTATCTTCTATCAACAGTTCAGAAATACTATTTTCTTTAAATATGGGATCCGAATTCAAAACACCTATTATTTTTTTCCATAAATTCATTTTTGAATTCGCCAAACAACACTTCAATGTTTCTACGAATTCTTCCGTCAAGTCCTCTACCCTCTTATTCACTAGGTTATCATGCTCTTCGTTTAGCCTTTTCAACCCAACATAATCATATTTGATACCAAACAAATCGTCCTTATTCGGATTTTCAATTGGAATATCATAATCAAACGCACTAAAGGATACAAATATTAGTCCTGCAATGCCTGTTGTGAATGCTTCTTCAAGTACCTCAAAAAGTAGGAAATCAACCGCAGGACCTACCATTCTCTGCAGGAATTGCAACTATATGTATTTACTTACATTGAAGGATTCTACAATTCCAAAAGACCTCACGGCTCTCTTGGAATGATGACTCCCAACGAAAAGGAAGAACTTTACTGGGAACATGTCTAGGCAACTGTTCTCAGAAGTTTTTTCATAAAAACGTGTCCACTCTCTTGACTATAGTACACTATCCAACACTTTAATCCATATTATCATAAAAACGTACAAATCACAAACATTTTCAAACTACACGATTACTAACTTAAAAGCAAATCCTCTTGCTGCTTATCGTAAAAAACTTCATATTCACCGTTCTGCTCCATGCACTTCATAAAATCTGCCACAGCGCGCTTCGCAGCTTCATACTCAGCAATTTTCATCTCTTTCTGCCAGGCAATCTGTTCCATTCTCACACACCAGTTAAGTAGAAGCTTATTATTAGAAGCCTCCAACAAAGCATCCGTGTAACCAACGGTACGGAAATACTGCTTTCTAAAGATGTTCTCCGGACGTTCTCTTCTTTGCGCCCAAACACGTCCAGCCCCCTGGTACGCAAGAACCGGAAGAATCACTCCACTCTCGTTAGCCATCTGCTCTGCTTTTCTGCAAATCTTCTTAGGCTGGATAGTACTTCTGGATGCCTTCGCACTACTTCTGCCACGAGTCCACTCAAACTCTTCCCCATCCAATTTAACCTTCAAAGAAACCTCTACCGGCACCATATACTTCTTATCATAGGAACCATCTCCAACTTCCTGATATACCAACCGGATTTCATTCTGGGAAAAATGTCGCGTTGCAACATCCCCAAAGCCGGCCACAAAACCACCAAGTCCAACGGCAATAGCCTCCAGAATAGAGGTCTTCCCTTTACCGTTCTCGCCTTTGATAAGATTAAAGCCCGGTTTGAACTTTATATTCCACTCATCAATGCCTTTAAAATTAGCAATCTTTACTTCCTGAATCTGCACGTTACACCTCCAAGCAGTTTGAAATCATACCATAGTATAAATAATAACACACTCGTATCTTATACGCAAACGCAAATAACTCACTTATTGTTTTTTCGAATCTGCTCTACTGTCATTTCAGCATATTCTGCAATTTTTCTTTCTGATAATACCCCATCCTCTAGCATTTTTTTAACGATTTTTTCTTTGATTTCGATTCTTTCCTTCTCACCCCGTTTTCTTATCATGTCAATAATTTCTCTATACGCTTCTTTACCCACAGAAAATCCTTTCTTTTCTTTACAATTTTCCTCTTCTTTTAGCACATCCAAACGTTCTTCCACTCGATATAATAAGTATCTTTGAACCAACATCACATAATTTAAGCGTATCGCTATAATCCCCGCACCAACTACCGCTATTGTTAAAAGTATCAATTCTATATTAGTTCCTGATTCCTCATTTACAATACCTGATAAAAATGCCAAAACTGCACCATATAAAGCGATTATCCATGTCCATGGTATAGTCGTCTTCAATGCTGCTCCATATTGGCACTTTATTTCAAATAAGTCATCTCTACTCAAAGCTTTTATCTCTGAAATTGCATACTCTTTTCTTTCTTCTTTTTTCTGCTTAATGTACCCTTTAACCAAGCGTTCTTCCAATGTACTTTTCTTTTTCCTCATGTCTTCCTCCGTAATAAATAGTTAAAACATCATTGTTTGCCCCTAATGACTTGCCTTATAAAAAGTATGACACATTTTTTTGTTTTTTTCAACATCTAGTCAATATATATTAATACGATAAACAGAGTGGGGCATATCAGGATACATGCCGCACTCTGTTTTCACAATGTATACTTCAACTTGATATCCACTCGTATCTCGTTCTCGTCTTCACATACGGTGATTCCATCTAAAGCACATGCCAGTATCACGCGATCTAATCGATCAATGCACCGATATTTTCTCAGATGCTCTATCCACCCATTTTTTTCATCCTTTTCCTCCATCATTTGAAGTGCTGCTGTCATTTGACCATTTACCAATGCCTCCTCTTTTGAGTAGTCTTCCTTATACATCAAATACTCTTCTTTCGTAAGCAATCCACTTCGATAATCCTCGTAACTGTCTTTCTTTAAACTGTAAAGCTCTGCCAATCTATCTTTATACTTGCCAACATCCACTTTTTTCTTTTTGGATTTTTGTTTAGAGAAATCCTCATCATCCAGCTTCATAAACTCTTCATTCAACTTCTCCAATATCAAGGATTCCAACAGTCTCTCCTTAATTGAATGGCTGCTGCATTGCTTGGAAGTGTACCACTTATATGTCCCACAAACATATCGAACTTCCTTTCCACACTTTATCTTTGCCATAGCTCGGCCACAATCACCACATCGGATAAATCCAGCAAACAGGCTCACTGTTGTCTTGAAATTAGGCTGCCTCCCCCTACGCTTCAAAAATTCCTGTGTTATATTCCATGTCTCAGTATCAACTATTGCCTCGTGAGTATCCTTCACTCTAATCCATTCATTACTGTTCACTATAGTCGCTTTTCCTCTTACGGTCCTGCGTTCTGATTTGTTCTGTACCATTACCCCGGCATAAATTTCATTGTTGAGAATCTTATGTACGGTACTGTACGTCCAATAGGCGGTATACTCCATCCGGTGACAATTAGTGTATCGCAACCCCTTGAGTTTCTTATATTCCGAAGGGCAAGGAATATGTTCCTCATTCAATATATGTGCTATACTTATCTTCCCTTGACCCTGATTATACAAAGAAAAAATCCTGCGAACAATCGCCGCTGCTTCTTCATCAATAACTAACTTGTGTCTGTCATTTGGATCTTTCGCATACCCATAACTGGCGAATGCACCAATAAATTCTCCCGCACTCTGCTTTGCCTTAAATGCACTACGGACTTTCTTGCTGATATCTTTACTGTAGCTGGCATTAAAAATGTTCCTTATAGGCATCATAAAGTCGTTATCAGAATTGGAATTATCAGTATCGTAATTATCATTTATTGCAATCACCCTGACTCCTCGAAGAGGAAAATACTGTTCAAGAAAATATCCTGTCTGAATATAATTACGACCAAGCCTGGACAGGTCCTTCGTTATGATGCAATTAATCTCTCCCGAGTCTACCACCTCAAGTAACCGCTTAAATCCAGGACGTTCAAACGTCACTCCAGATACGCCATCGTCCAGATACTCTCTTTTTAAGACCATGTCGTCATGTTTTGCTATAAATGCGCTAATTATACTACGTTGTGAGGTAATCGAATTGCTTTCATGCTTATCACCATCATCATTACTGATTCGCAGGTACATGGCTACCTTATACATTCCTTTTCCTCCTTTCTCATATTTCATATCCCGAAGGCCCCTTAAAGGGCCCCCAGATATATCTTGTTCTGTTCTTCGTCATGCGACTCGATAATGAGTCGCATAGCACTCTTTGCCTCCAACTCATCGGTACTTGTGAAGCTAACCAAAATGGGTTTTTCTCTGTTCGACACACATTTATTATTCTCATCCATCGTATTTACCTCCTAAAAAGAGGGCGTTTTATACAAATTATGCCCCTGCCAGGTAAATAATACCCCTTCGAAGCATAACCTGTACTTATATCCTATGTTTGAAAAGATAATATATCATCTTTTCTTTTCAAGATACACTTTGCGAGTTCTCCATCTGCTAATTAACGAATAGTTTTAGTAAAAATCTAATCTCTTTACAACAGAATTTTTGCTTTAGAAGCACCGGTCATACATTATCAGCCAAAAGAATCAGAGCATTATCTGCACAAAAATTCTTGTAGAATGTACCTACTTTGTAACTTGAAACTTTTGCCGAAGAAATGAAAACTATTAACTGCTCTATGAACAAATCAAAGCTATTGAACTCTCGACGGAAGTCCTTCTTACATTCCACACTGCTGGACTTATCCTCCTTATTTCCATTAAAATGCATTCTCTTTATTGCAGCCACTCTTTCCTTGTCTTCTCTAACGATATCATGATTCCCCGGAACAATAAATGTTTTTTCCGGTGTCCCTCCTACGGTTTCAACTATCTTTTTTAAATACTCAACCATATCCTTAGGAAACTCTCCATCTGGCGCATTTCTTAAGTCACCAGAAAAAAAGACATAGTCACACCAAAGCTTTTCATCCGCTAAATATCGCAATAGCTTTTCACGCATTACTTTCGTCTCTACTCCGTCTATATTCATATGTAAATCAGAAAAATGCAACCATCGTACTTTACTCATGATACCATATCACCTTTCTTATCGTATAATCATTCATCACAGTATTAATTTACAAAATATAAATCCTCTTACGATAATTATAGCATTTTTCTCATTGCTCAAAAAGTATTTTTTTCCCGCTATTCCCCATTCCATATCTACCCCCACCCTGGGGAAACGAAGATACTGCCAACCTCCTTGAAATTCTGAAAAAGCATAACATCCACGTTACCTTTTTTATGACCGGCGAATGGGTCCGTAAATATCCGGACGACGTAAAAGCGATTGCTGCCGCAGGCCACGACCTTGCAAATCACAGTGAAAACCACAAACAAATGTCCAGACTTTCTGCGGAACAGTGCCGCACCGAGCTCCAGAAGGCGCATGACCGTGTAAAAGAGCTGACCGGCTTTGACATGACACTGTTCCGTCCTCCTTACGGTGACTATAACAACACGCTCGTCCAGACCGTAAACGACATGGGCTATCACTGCGTCCAGTGGGATGTTGACAGTCTGGACTGGAAGGACTACGGTGCAGACTCCATTATCAATACCGTCGTCAACCACAAGCATCTGGGCAACGGTTCCATTATCCTGATGCACAACGGCGCAAAATACACGCCGGAGGCATTGGAAGCGGTCATCCTCGGACTTCAGGAAAAAGGTTACACCATTGTTCCGATTTCCGAATTAATTTATAAGGAAAACTATGAAATGGACCACGAAGGACGACAACACTTAAAAGAAGGCGCCACAACACCAGGCGCCAGCTCCTCTCCTTCTGTTACACCAGTTGTACCGCAGACCCCTGCGGTACAACCGGAACGCTAAGCCATTTTTTCCGGAATCTCTTGACAAAGGCTTTTTTTGCCGATATACTATGCAGTGACAGGGAGCTTTCCGAAGCGTCCCTGCTATCGTAACTGTTTACTTGTCTTGAAAGGAGGCCGCCATGCAGAGTTTACACTTATCTATTCATCATTCCACATTTACCAATCAGGGGCCGGCCGTCCTTTGTCACCGTAGCCAGTTTTCATTCTAAACTGCTATTCTGTATACGGGATTCCGTATTGGATACCGTTACTGTATCCTTTTGTGACAGAACGATGCCGCACCCTGTTTGCAGAGGTGCTTTTTTGCGCAGAAAGGATTTTCTATGAGAACAGTAAACGGAATCTATACTTCCGCAGAGATTTTTACAACTAATAACGAACAGACCGCAATCGACGATTATGCCCTTGCACAGCTTCAGATGATTTGTGACAATGAAGCCTCCAAAGGCTCTGCTATCCGCGTCATGCCGGACATCCATCCGGGCAAAACGGGGCCGATTGGTCTTACTATGACGGTTGGCAGCCGGATTCTTCCGGCACTTGTCGGAATCGACATCGGCTGTGGTATGACACTTGCAGCGCTTGGCACTGCAAGGATAGAATTTCAAAAGCTTGATACCATTATCCGTGAACGCATTCCTTCCGGTTTTTCCATCCGGAGCAAGGCACACCGCTTTGCAGAGGACTTTGATTTCACCAGCCTTTGCTGTTACAAACACATCCGGAAGGAAAAGGCGCTGCTCAGCCTCGGTACTCTTGGCGGCGGCAATCACTTTATTGAGGTAGATAAAGACGAGAACGGTACTCTGTATGTGATTCTTCATTCCGGTAGCCGCCACCTCGGAAAAGAGGTGGCCGAGTATTACCTTGGGGAAGGGCAGAACTTCCTGACGGCACAGGGCATCAGAGTTCCGTACGAGCTCACCTGGCTGGAAGGGACACTGATGGCAGACTATCTGCACGATTTGGAAGTGATCCGCCGCTTTGCTTCCCTCAACCGTGAAATTATGCTGGAAGAGTTAATAAAAGGCATGAAGTGGAAAGTTACGGACAGCTATTCCTGCCCTCATAACTATGTAGACACCTCCTCTGATGTCCCGCTCTTAAGAAAAGGGGCCATCTCGGCAAAACAGGACGAAAAGGTCATTATTCCGATTAACATGAAAGACGGCGTTATCTTAGGAACCGGACGCGGAAATGCCGCCTGGAACTGCTCTGCCCCGCACGGCGCGGGACGCATTGGAAAACGGGCGGACATCCGGCAGCAGTTTACCGTTTCCGCCTACAAGACCGCGATGAAGGGGATTTATTCCACCTGCATCAACAAAGATACTTTGGACGAGGCGCCATTTGCCTACCGCACGGCAGACGATATCGCAGAAATCATCAGTGACACCGTAACCATCAATCATATCATCTGCCCTGTTTACAACTTTAAAGCAGGAAGCCGGTAAAGGAGAACTATGATACTGCAATTAAGCGCAGGACAGGGTCCTGCAGAATGTGAGCTTGCCGTAAGCAGGCTCTTTGAAGCCCTGAAGAAAGAATACCCGGACATTGAACTGCTCGCAAGCCATGCTTCCGGAAAAAACGGCTGTTACACCTCTATTCTCTTTTCCACACAGCATGACCTGTCTGCTTTAGAGGGAAGCGTCCTTTGGATTTGCAAAAGTCCGTACCGCCCGGAGCACAAACGCAAAAACTGGTTTGTAGACGTCAGCATCCTGCCGGAAGTGGAACGCATCTGCAAAGACGGGACTATTCGTTTTGAACGGTTTCATTGCGGCGGCAATGGCGGCCAGAACGTAAATAAAGTAGAAACCGGCGTCCGCCTGATTCACCTCCCCACCGGAATTACGGTTACTTCGACCTCAGAGCGCAGCCAGCTCAGGAACCGGAAGGATGCACTTGGCAAGCTCGATGCCATTTTGAACGAAAGGGAACGCTCTGCCCAAAAAAAGCAGAGCAATGATGCATGGAGAGAACATGCAAAAATCGTAAGGGGCAATCCGGTCCGGATTTATGAGGGAATGGAGTTCCGGCGGAAGAACTAGTCAGCGTCTTTCCCCAAACATCGCCAGACAGCTGTCCAGTCTCTCATTCACATAGCCAGCAAACAACTTCTCCATCGCACCCGGGTCATATGCTTCATAATACGCATCAAACGCATTATAATAGACCTCCCGGTCTGCATACTTAATATTAATTGGCGGATATCCTGCTTTCATCAGCTCCAGATTCACAAGCAGACGGCCGGTTCTCCCGTTTCCACGGGCAAACGGCCGGATTCCGTCAAAGCCGATGTGGAACCGCGCAAGCCTCGAAAGGATATGCTCTGTACTGCTTTGGTAAGCTGCTAAAAGCTTCTCCATTTCAGACGGTATCCGGTACGGCAGCGCCGGCTCCTCCCTGGCTCCTGTACTCCGTACGAATTTTTTCCGATAAACGCCGCATTCTTCTTTCCTGTCTGTCAGCACCAAAGAATGAATCTGCTTTATGACGCTCTCTGACAACGGCACCTGATTTTTCGTCAATTCCTGCACATAATCAAACGCCGCCTTATGCCCGACCGCTGCAATATGGTCTTTCAGCGGCTTCTGGCCAATCATCCGTCCGCGCAGTACCATATTTGTTTCATACAGGGTCAGCGTATTTCCCTCCATGGCATTGGAATTGTAGATATACTCCGCCGCAAACTCCTCAATCAGAAGTTCCTTCTCTTCTTCCGTCAGGGGATCGAAAGAGTCCAGCTCCATCTTCTTCCGGTCAATCATTTCAAACAAGGACAAGGAAGTATTCTCCCCCTTGTCCGGAATCCTCCATTGCTCTGCTGCCTGCCTTACCGTCATATACATTGCTTTGCGCTCCTTTTCATCTTCCATTTTCATTTCCAACAAAACCTATACGCTATTACAAAAAACCTCTGCCCCGCCGCCGAAACGCTGCAAGGCTTCTGCTGTGCCGTCCGGCAGATACCCTGCCGGCATACGGCCTGTCAGCTTTCCACATTGCACACGGACGACGGTCCGGAAAAGCAGAGGTGAGAGGTCGGTACCCATAAAAAACAAGCAGGATAGCGTTATTCACAATTTCCACATCCCCCTCCGGATTATGCTACAGATTATACCACAAAAACAGCTAAAATACAACAAAATATAACATTTTTTTCAATTTTTGGAACCATTCAGGGATAATCAGAAAAGAATATACGGTTATTTTGTCGAAAAATCAGGTATAATAGCTATTATTGTCTGCTCTCTGACCTTCCGGACTCTGGGACACTTATGAACATACTTCTGCACAAATAAAATGGGACCGCGCTCTTTGCGCAGCCCCGTTGAGTGTCTTAAACGACACTAAAAACTAAAAATTCTCTTTTTCTTTCCTATATAATGCAGAAAAATAACTGTTATTTTCCAGCAATTCTTCAAAGGTCCCACTCCCCGCAATCTTTCCATCCCGAAACACGACAATCCGGTCAAAGCCCTTCACCGCAGTCAACCGATGAGCAATTGCAATTACGGTCGCATTTCCCACCTGCTCTACCACATTTTTCATCACAATGCTTTCCGTCAGCTGATCCAATGCTGATGTCGCTTCATCTAAGACAACCAGCTCCGAATGGTCAAACCAGAGTCTTGCCAGCGCCAGCCGCTGCTTCTCCCCACCGGATAAGCAGGCTCCTTTTTCCCCGATTCTGGTTTCTATTCCGTTATCCAGCGAGGCAAGCATCGGCAAAAGCTGCATATGCTCCAGGCTTTCCCGAATAACCGACTCCGGAACTTCTTTGTCAAACACCAGGTTTTCTCTGATTGTGCCGTCAAAAACAGGCGCATCCTGTGAAAAATAGGACACCTTTTTATACAACGACTCCAATGAAACATCCTTAAGCGGTCTTTCGTCAAAAAGGACGTTGCCCTCCTCATACTTGAGCAGCCCGATTAATATCTTTGCCAGGGTTGATTTTCCGGAGCCTGACTCTCCGACAAAGGCCACCTTTTCACCTTTCCCTATCGTAAGGTTAATCTGCTGAAGCACCTTTTTGTTTTCATAGGAGAAAGATAAATCTTCCACGCAGATTCCGTTCAAAAGCGCAGGAAAAACAGCGCCCTCCCGAAGCTGTTTATCCTCTTTCAGCTCCAGCAAATCCGTAAACCGCTTCCATGCCGTTCTGTTCAATTTGTACTGGACATAAATAACATTAAATATTGCAATCGGCGTATACGCATGATCAATCAATGTGATTAATGCGACTACAGAGCCGACCGACAGATGGCTGTTCTTCCACGCATAAACCAGAATCCCGATATCCAGACAGGCGACTAACAGCGCAAACAACGTGAAAAATGCCTCATGTATCATGTTCATTTTTACCTTTGACGCCACAATGACCCGTTTGGCTTTGGATGCCTTCTTTATTTCGTCCGGAAACTGACGCTTCATACGAAACACCGGCATTTCCATGAAACCGCGCACAAGAAAATGGTTAAACTCCTCTTCGTTCGTTAAGAGCCTTTCTTTTATCTGGTACAGTCCCTTCAATAGCAGGTTCGTCACAATAAATACGACAATGTATCCTCCCAGCAAAAAATAAGTAATCTTCCTGTCTATCTTCCAGATAAAATACAAGCTGAACAGCACGGTCGGAATCAGATTTCTCACGACGCAGAACCAGAAATCATAGAGGACGCCTTTTCCCGCGTTAGCGCCATTTTCAATCTGCTGTATCAGCTTGCCGGTCCCCAGCTTCTGATATTCCGAATAATCCATTCTTCCTATCTTCCGTAATGCCAGCAGCTTGAAATCCAGATAAATCTCATTTCCCAGCTTTGCTGCCGGAAACTCGTCCAAATAGTTCATTCCATAAGTTACAAACAGAATGGCACCATAAAACAGGATTCCGTAAATCGTTATCGTCCTGCCTGTCAATCCATCTACAATCGTTTGAAAATAATCTGCCTTGTAATTTGACATAAATGCATTGAATAAGCCGATTCCCAGATATGCAATCACCCAGTTCCGATTATTTTTCAAAATTTCTTTCATATAACGCATCACTGTACTCCTTTTCTAATGTCAATCGTTCCATTCAAACAGTACAGCTGCGACTGTCAGTACGTTCCATTTTCCTCAGCACAATTCACTGACAGTTCCCAACTGTACTGAGTAAATATCTCGGATATACTTCATAAAATGAATCCACCTCGAATCTGATATTATTATATTAACATTATAGCAAACAAATCCAGCTTCTGTAAAGGCAAAGTTTTTTCTTGAGTTTCCGCAGTTGTTGGGACACTTTAAAAAAGTCCCCCGGGGAGGGGGGCTTTATTGTACAGAAATAAATAGGGAATATACAGGATGCGCTTTTCTTAAAAGATTTTCTTAAAAGCGATTGTCATCTTCAAAATGTTCCATTATGTCCTCTACCCTGCAGTGCAGAAGGTTACAGAGACGGTCAATCGTATTGACTTCCACATTCTTATTATGCTTCAGCCTGTTAATCTGGGCACGATTTATATTATAATGTGTATAAAGGTCATACTGCGTTACACCCTTTTGTTTCATAGTAGCCCACAGTCTGTCATATTTTATCATTTTTTCTCCTGTTCATTTCAAAAAAGTACTTGTATTAATTTCATTATCCATGTAAAATTAGCTACATAATAGTGTTCGCATAAGCACACTGTTTAATTTGTGAAAGGAGGTGAAACGATGTCCCTTGAAGATTTCAAGGATTGGTTTTTCGACGTATTGGACGATGGTGACAATGGGATTATGGCCGATATCGATGCCAATGAAAAAGCAAATTCATTCCGATTGTGCATGATTGATGGCAGCGTATTTGAAATAGTATGCCGGAAATTTTAATGCTGACAGCGGGATGAGTGTCCTGAATGCCCCCTAGCGGTTTCATGGATACTCTCTTCTTTTGCACTGCAGGTTCTGTTTGTTTTATAAGGGGAATACATACGAATAGAATGTGGAACTTTTACACGGGCTTACATTCGATTAAAAGAGATTATCATCTTCAAAATGCTCTAAAATGTCTTCTACCCTGCAGTGCAGGAGATTACAGAGCCGGTCAATCGTGTTGATTTCCACATTCTTGTTATGTTTCAGCCTGTTAATCTGAGAACGATTTATATTATAATGTGTATAAAGGTCATACTGCGTTACGCCTTTTTCTTTCATGGTGATCCACAGCCTGTCATATTTTATCATTTTTTCTCCTGTTCGCTCAAAAAAACACTTGTATTATTTTTATTATCCATGTAAAATTATCTATATAATAGTGTTCGCGTAAACACACTATTTAATACATGAAAGGAGCGTGGAAATATGACACTTGAGGAATTTAAAGACTGGTTATTTGAACTGCTGAATGACAGTGAAAGCGACCTGATCGCGGATATCGAAGCCGACGAAAAAACAAATACGTTCCGCTTACGCATGATTGACGGCAGCGTATTTGAAATTACCTGCCGGAAATTATAAGCTATCCACAGAGTCGGAAAACCGTAGGAGAAAGAAAGTTTTCTGAAGCTGCCCTTGCAAAAGAAAGAAATCTGTCCGATACATAAAGTAATTGTATTTGTCACAGGTCAACAAACGTGCAGAAATAGTACACATAAGGACGAAACCTAAAAAGGAGCCAGCAGAATGAGAATAAACGATATGGAACCTACAGTCTTTCCGGCAGTCCTTCCACACAGACAGGCAAAAAAAATTGCAACAAATAACACTGTTCAAAGAAACGAAGCTTTTGTATCTTCTGATATAGATACATTAAGGCAAAGCAAGACCTCTGTTTTAGATATTTATTACAGAATGCAGCAAACAAGAAAAGCTGCCAAAGAGAAATACGATAAAGAACAACCAGAAAAAGCTGTGCGGGCAGAACACCCGCAACCAAAAGAATCAGAAACAAAGACAAATATTATTGTGAAACCGGATGGTTCCAGAGTTCTCGTAATCACTACCATGACAGGTGGGATGGAGACAACGATGAGTCTGGAGATTGCAAAGCCGCAAGACGAAAGCTTCTGTCTGGACGACGTAGAAACAGACAAAGCTTCCGAAATGCTTCCGGAGCCTTGTCTGCCTCCGGAGACACAGCATCTCTGATGCCTTGCGCGAAATATTTAATCATAGTTTAACATTATATCGACTCCTGCTGCAGCGGCATTTCAACAATGTCCTGCAGCACAACCGTCACTCTTACCACATCAATCAGCTTCTCTTTTACCTTCATAATTTCATAGCAATATCCGTTTTCTGTTACTGGAGGATAGTCTGCCTCTTCCTCTGACGGTATCCGGTCAAGTCTGGAAATCAGAAAACCATTCAAGGTATCGGCTGCCTCCTTTGTAAAATCAAGACTTAATACTTCTCCAAGGTCTTCCAGCGAGGTAAATCCACGCACAAGCCATATGCCGTCTCCCTGCGGAAGAATCGCCTGCTCCTCCTCGTCATACTCGTCCTGAATGTCTCCGACGATTTCCTCCAGCATGTCTTCCATTGCCACCACCCCGGCAGTCTGGCCGTATTCGTCGATTACCACTGCCATATGCGCCTTTTTTTTCTGCATATCCCGCAGCAGCACATTAATGTTTTGCGTATCCGGCACAAAATATGGTTCTCTTGCCACATCAGACAGAGCTGCCTTCTGTAGCACCTCCGGCTCATTCCGGTACTCCATATAATATGAAATCAAGTCTTTTAAATGCAGAATCCCGGTAATGTCGTCAATGCTTTCGCGATAAAGCGGGAATCTGGAATAGCTTTCTTGCAGGCAAAATTCCAGAGCTTCCTCCATACTCATGTCCTCCCGCACCCCGACAATTTTCTTCCGCCTTGTCATAATGTCCCTTGCCGTCTTTTCGTCAAAGTCCATTACGTTGGTAATCATTTCTGCCTCTTCCGCTTCCAGCAGACCTAACTCCTGTCCTTCTGCTACAATGGAAATAATCTCCTCTTCGGTCACATTCTCTTCCATATCTTTCGAACGCATACCGAACAACAGGGCCAGCCCTCCCGCTGCCTGCTCGGCAAGAAACGCAAATGGCGCAAACAATACCATAAAAACACGGACAAAGCCGCTAATCCGGATAGCAAAATGCTCTGCACACTGGTAAGCAAGTTTTTTCGGCACCTTAATCGTAAGCAGCTCTGTAAACCACAAAAGCAGCGTCGTAAGCAGCACAAGACAAACGGCGGTAATTACCTTGGAAAAACCGGACGGCAGGAACAGCTTTTGCAACGCCGGTGCTATCCATTCCTGGACCAGCACCGCATATGTAATACCGCATAAAAACAATGTCATGGTACGAAGAAAATCCAATACCGTGGTACAGCGTTTCCTGCGGTCCAGAATCCCTGCAATCCGCTTTGCACCCTTTTCTCCTCCGGCAGCGTGTTTCCGCACGATGCTCCCCGGCGTCGTATTCAATGCGGTCTCAGCCGCACAGGCAATTGCATGAATCACAAGCAGTCCCAGAATTATTATGACTCCTGCTATGGGATAATCCTGCATGAATGTAAAGTCCCCTTTCTCTCTTTTGTTATGTATCCAAGGCAAGGCTGACACAAAGAGCCTTGTTGATACGTTCCAACACATCACGGTCCAAATGGCAGACCTTTTCTTTCAGCCTGACCTTATCAATCGTGCGTACCTGCTCTAATAATATCACGGAATCTCTCATAATGTCATACTTATTTGCATTAATCTCCACATGCGTCGGCAGCTTTGCCTTATTCATCTTGGATGTAATCGCGGCACAGATTACCGTCGGACTGTGCCTGTTCCCGATATCATTTTGTATAATCAATACCGGCCGGATTCCACCCTGCTCCGAGCCTACTACCGGACGAAGGTCCGCATAAAAAATATCTCCACGTCGAATAACCATCTTAACACGCTCCGCTTTACTGTATAGCAACAGTATTCCCTGAAATTTGTTTCCTATACCAAACACTGTATGCTATATTGTATGCATCACACAAAATGCCGTGCGCCGACAGCTTCTCCCTTTTGATAATACACGCGCGGAATCCTTTTCCCTACGTTGCACACCATCTCATAATGGAACGAATGGGACAATGCCCCGATTTCCTCTGCGGTAATCCGCTCCCGTCCTTCAGTTCCCATCAGGGTCACAAAGTCTCCCCGCTTTACCTCCGGCACATCCGTTACATCAAGCATCATCTGGTCCATACAGATGCGCCCCACAATCGGCACACTCTTTCCATGCAGCAATACCCTCCCGCAGTTCGAGAGCGCCCTCGGGTACCCGTCCCCATAGCCGACCGGTACCGTCGCAATCCGTCTTGGCTCCTTCGTGACATAGGTCGCGTTATAGCCGATGCCTGTTCCCGCCGGAACCGTCTTTAAAAACGCAACATGCGACTTCAGCTCCATTGCCGGATGAAGCTTGATTTCCTGTACCGCAGACTCCCCGGACGGATACATCCCGTACAGACTGATGCCAAGACGCACCATATCCAGCTGGTATTCCGGTATCCGCAAAATTGCCGCACTGTTTTCTGCATGACGCAAAAGTCCCGTAAGTCCCTGCCGCTCCAAAACGGAAAGAAACGACAGAAACCTTTGATACTGCAGCTTTGTTGCTTCCAAATCCGTCTCGTCGGCACGCGCAAAGTGGGTATACACCCCGGTCGGCAGAATACGCGGGAGCTTCGCTGCCTCTGCCGCAAACACGGCAAACGACTCCTCCGCCGGAAAACCGATTCTGCCCATTCCGGTATCTGCCTTAATATGTACCATGGCATCCCTTCCCATGCGCTGTGCTGCTTCACTGATTTCCTCCGCAGACTCCCTGTCACAGAGCGTCAGCGTGATTTCATTCCGGATTGCTTCCGGAAGCTGCGGCGGTGCAGTATAGCCAAGTGTCAGAATCGGCTTTTCCACCCCGTATTTTCTTAACTCTAACGCCTCTTCGATATTAGATACTGCAAACCAGTCCGCCTCCCCATACACCGCCTCCGCTACCGGCACTGCTCCGTGCCCATATGCGTCGGCTTTCACTACCGCGGCAATTTTTACCCCGGGCTTCAGGCGTTTCTTTATCTCACATAGATTATAATGGACCGCATCCAGATTGATATCCGCCCTGACTCTGTAATATTCCCTGACCTTTTGCAGTCCGCAGTCTGTCCTTTCGTCTGTCTCCATTTTCCGCTACCTCGTTTTCCTTATAGAGCAATCTCTCCGATGGCTTTCAGAAGCTCCCGTACCATCAGAGGCGCGCCTCCTGTCCTTAACGCTGCCTTATCGCCTGCCGCGCCGTGCAGGAAAACACCCAGAGCTGCTGCCCAAAAAGGCTCCTTCCCTGCCGCTAACAGCGCTGCAATCACGCCACAAAGCGCATCGCCGCTGCCGCCGGTTGCCATTCCGTTATTTCCCGTCGTATTGATAAAAAGCTCCTGCCCCGATACAACTAACGTCACTGCGTCCTTTAATGCAAACACCAGCCTGCTGTCCTTAGAAAGCTCCTCGGCAATCTGCCGGAACCCTGCCGTAATTTCTCCTGCCGGCCATGCAATCAGGCGTGCCAGTTCTCCCGGATGCGGCGTCAGCACTGCTCCCGCAGGCAGACTCTTCTCCAAAAATGCCTTCCGTTCGGTCAGCGTACTGCAATGCACCTCATCCATCTCCTCCGCAAGCAGGTTCAGCGCATCTGCATCCCACACAGACGGCGGCGCAGACTCCCCCTGCCCCGAAAGCGCCCGGCAAAACGCCCGGGTCAGGCACTTTGCAGCGCTGCTCCTTCCAAGCCCCGGACCAATGACAACAGCATCCGCCCACCGAGAAAGCTCCTCTGCAAGCCCGGCAATCTCACGGTCTTCCTCATATACGGAAAGCATTGCCTCCGGAAGCTTTGTCTGTAATATCTCCCGGTTGCATTCCGGCGTTACAATTCGTACCAGACCCGCGCCCGTGCGATACGCAGCGCATGCTGCAAAATACGCGGCTCCCGCCATAGCCTTACTCCCGGCAGCAACCACAACCTTCCCAAATGTTCCTTTATTCGAATATGCCGGCCGGTACGGTAAAAGACTTCCTGCTCCTTCCGGCGTAATCGAAAAGCCACACCGTTTTTCCCACAAAAGTGACTTGGGAAAGCCAATGTCAGCGACCCGGAGCCTTCCCGTATATTCCTTTCCCGGATACAAAAGATGACCGCATTTAGCCGCGCCAAAGGTCACTGTTTCAACCGCATGCAGCGCTACGCCGCAGATGGCACCGGTATCTGCAGAAATACCAGAAGCAATATCCACTGCCACTATCTTATGCTTCTCTGCTTCAATCTGTTCCAGAATTGCGACATAGGTCTCTTTTACGGAACCGGAAAGTCCGATTCCGAACAGCGCATCGACAAGAATATCATAGTCTTTTGTTTCCTGCATTCCACAGACCGGAACCCCGAATGCCTCTGCCGTTTTCATCTGGTGCAGAAATTCCGGCGTTCCCTTTAATGTCCCTTCCCTGTATTGCTCCGGCTCCTTTATCAAAATCACAGCAGAAACTCCGGCTTCCTTTAACAGGCGCGCCACTGCCGCTCCGTCGCCGCCGTTATTCCCGGTGCCGCACAATACACCGACACGGCTCTGCTTTGTTATATACTCCATTACGCACTCTGTTACCGCGAGTGCGGCACGCTCCATCAGCACAAGGGATGGAAGCCCCAGCTCCTCTATTGTATCGTGGTCTGCCTCCTTCATTCCTTTTGCGGAAAGAACCGGAAGCATAGACGAAGCCTCAGGGGAACGGATTGCATCACAAATGCCGCTGCCCTTTGCTGCTTTTACTCTCCCTGTACGGCTGCTGCTCTCGCATACAGCATACGCCTGCGCATACTCCGCAGTATCCGTAATCGATATCTGTATCGTAGAAACGCCCTGTTCCTCTGCCTTTTCTTCTGCCCTCCCATGTAAAACTACATAGGGAAGTCCGCTCTCCTGCCGCAGTACCTCGATTTCTGCCGGGGCAATTCCTGCAAAGCCACAGCCTAATGCCTTTGCTACTGCTTCCTTTGCGGCAAAATTTCCTGCGGCACGGGCAGGGCGCGCCGCAATCAGCTCTCTTTCTTTTTCTGTATAGACACGCTCGAAAAAAGCAGGACGTTCTGCCGCTTTTTTTATTCTGGAAACCTCAATCAAATCTGTCCCGATTCCGGTTATCATTCCAATCCCCTCATTCCTCTGTTGCAGCACTTTCCATACATGCCTCCGCGGCAATCTGCTTCCCGAGCTCCTGCTCTTTCTTTTCCTGTGCCGCACGGATATTATAGGAAAGGCGCATCAGGCTTTCGGTCAGATGTACATTCTCCACCACTACATCCTTTGGCAGCCGCAGCTCTGTCGGGGTAAAGTTCCAGATTGCCTTGATGCCCCAGGAAACCACATCGTTTGCAACCTGCGCCGCATGCTCCTTCGGAATGGTAAGCGCCGCAATTTCCGGCTTCTGCTTTAGTACATACTCCTTCAGTCCGCTCATGGAGCGGATTTTTACCCCTCCGGCCTCTTTGCCGATTAACTCCTGCTTAATATCAAAAACTGCCTTTATCGCAAACCCCCGCCGTGCGAAATCCCCATAATTGGCGATTGCCTGCCCTAAATTTCCGGCGCCGATAATCACTACCTTATGCTCCTGGTCCAATCCGAGTATCTTCCCGATTTCTGTATACAAATGCTCCACGTTATAGCCGTATCCCTGCTGCCCGAAGCCTCCGAAATTATTCAGGTCCTGACGAATCTGGGATGCCGTTACGTTCATCCGTTCGCTTAGCTCTTTGGACGAAATGCGGACTACCTCTTGTTTTCTTAATTCTCCAAGATATCTATAATAACGCGGCAGACGTTTAATTACTGCTGTCGAAATTGCTTTTTGCATTTCTTTCTCCTCCTTGACAAAACATACCCGTCAAAACACAGCCCCCGATAGTACTATTATATTGCAATGATATATTTTTGTCAATCCGGAGGTCCTTCCCGTTTCTGGATTTTAGCTGCTGCACATCCGACTTCAAGGGATCTCAAAGGACATACAAAATTCAAATCGTAAAGGAATCCTTTATTCTACCTTCTCTATTTTTACCTGCTCCGCCAGCTGCTCTACTTCCTCTTTTGTCGCCAGTCCCGCCGAGAATGCGCTTGCGCTGCCTGCCGCAATTCCGTTCCGGAACGCCTCTGCGGCCTTTTCTTTTCCATCATAAACAGCAAGGAATCCTGCTACCATCGAATCGCCCGCGCCGACCGGGTTGATTACCGTTCCCTGCGGCGCCTCCCCGAACCAGACGCTCCCGTCTGCTGCTGCAAGCACGGCTCCCTCGCCAGCCATAGAAACAAGTACATTAACAGCGCCCTCTTCCCGCAGCTTTTTGGCATACGGCAGAACCTCTTCCTTCGTCCGCAGCTCTGCTCCGTAAAGCTCTCCCAGCTCATGGTGATTCGGCTTTACCAGAAACGGCCGGAAACGGATTACGTTTCGCAGCAGCTCCCCGGTTGCATCTACCACAATCCGCGGTGATTTTTCCTTCATCTGCTCCATAATCGAAGCATACAGATTCTCCGGCATGGAAGCAGGTACTGTCCCGGCAAGCACCAGCGTGTCCTCTGAAGTCAGCACACCCAGCTTTTCTAAAAGTGCCTGCAAGCTTTTCTCGTCATACGCAGGTCCTGCGGCATTAATCTCTCCCTCGATACCGCCCCAGAGCTTCACGTTGATACGTGTCAGCCCGGACGGTAGCGTAACAAAATTGGTCCGCACGCCCGCCTCATGCACCATACGTATCAGCTCCTCTCCCGTAAACCCCGCGGCAAGCCCTAACGCCGTCGAATCCACGCCGAGGTTCTTTAACATCCGGGAAACCATCAGGCCCTTCCCGCCTGCAATCAGCGTTTCCCCGGATGAGCGGTTTACGCGCCCTGGCTGGAACTCTTCCACGGTAACATTATAATCC
Source organism: uncultured Lachnospiraceae bacterium (assembly GCA_910577175.1). Taxonomy (GTDB): domain Bacteria; phylum Bacillota; class Clostridia; order Lachnospirales; family Lachnospiraceae; genus SIG307. The sequence continues at coordinate 46,805 of CAJTLU010000003.1, forward strand.
AGCGCAGGATTCAATGTCATTGTATAAATCATAAGCCACCTCCGAACTTTTATTCTGTTTTCCGGCTAAACTCCATCTTACCTCACCCTGTATTACTTGTGTTTCCGCATGTTACCTCTCTGTAAGGTCTCGTATACTGCCCATAAAGCAACAGGCAAAATGCGGAAACACAAGCTTTCTACTACTATTCCCACGAAAGGAAAAATCTATCCCGGACAAAAACTAAGGGACTGTCACCCGGAGCGCAGCGGCTCCGGGCGTGGCGACGGCTTACAAACAGTCAGTTTATCTACGCAACTGTAAATGGAATACGGTTGTTTTATTTTTGCATTTGTCCGAAGGAGCGCGTTTTTAGCGAAACCGGCATTACCTCTTAGAGCTGCTTAGGCGCGAGGATGCACCCGAGCGGTTTCACAGCCCTTAGAGGAAGCCCGGCGGAGCTAAGCGTATGCAAAAATAAAACAACCGTATTCCATTTACAGTAAAAGATACCATCCGCTTGTAAGCTGGGGCTGCAGCACGAAGCGCAGCCCCTTTCTCTTTATATTCTTTTTTCCGCCAGTTCGATTCGTATCAGAGAACGGCGCAACGCCAATTCTGCCCTTGCAATATTGATGGCAGCATCTCCGCTCTTTAAGCGGCGCTCCGCACGAATCTGTGCTTCTTTGGCGCGGTTTAAATCAATTTCCTCCGGCCACTCGCAGGACTCGGCAAGAATGGTAACGTGGTCCTGCATGACTTCTACAAAGCCGGAATGCAGCGCGGCTTCCTTGTCGCCGTCCACAGTCCCCTTTATCTTCAGAACCCCCGGCACCAAAATCGCGGTCAGCGGAATATGGCCCTTTAAAACGCCCATCTCGCCTTCCGTGGTCCGAAGCTCTACCATTTCCACCTCGTCATCGTAGAATATCCTGTCCGGAGAAATTATTTTTAAACGAAACAGTCTTCCTGTATCAGCCATGGATTCTCCTTTCCGCGCGTTCGTTCAAGTCTTTTGCGATATTACTTGTTATTGACTCTTTCCAGAACGTCGTCAATGTTGCCCGCATTTAAGAAGAAACTCTCCGGAATATCGTCATGCTTACCCTCTAAAATCTCACGGAAGCCCTGAATCGTTTCGGAAATCGGCACGTAACGGCCCGGAAGTCCGGTAAACTGCTCTGCAACATGGAACGGCTGGGAAAGGAAACGCTGTACCTTTCTTGCTCTTGCTACCAAAAGCTTGTCGTCCTCGGAAAGCTCATCCATACCAAGAATTGCAATGATATCCTGCAGCTCCTTATACTTCTGCAGAATCTCCTGCACGCCGCGTGCCACATGATAATGCTCCTCGCCTACGATACGCGGGTCGAGAATACGGGATGTGGACTCAAGCGGGTCTACTGCCGGATAAATACCAAGCTCCACAATCGCACGGGAAAGCACGGTCGTTGCATCCAGATGTGCAAACGTGGTCGCCGGAGCCGGGTCAGTCAGGTCATCTGCCGGTACATAAACTGCCTGTACAGACGTAATGGAACCGTTCTTCGTGGAAGTAATACGCTCCTGCAGAGCGCCCATCTCTGTCTGTAAGGTCGGCTGGTAACCTACCGCGGACGGCATACGTCCGAGCAGTGCCGATACCTCGGAGCCTGCCTGCGTAAAACGGAAAATATTATCGATAAAGAGCAAGACATCCTTCCCGGACTTATCACGGAAATACTCCGCCATCGTAAGACCGGTAAGACCTACTCTCATTCTCGCTCCCGGCGGCTCGTTCATCTGTCCGAATACCATGGTGGTCTTCTCGATAACGCCGGACTCAATCATTTCGTAGTACAGGTCATTTCCCTCACGGGTACGCTCTCCTACGCCGGTAAATACGGAATAACCGCCGTGCTCTGTTGCAATATTGGTAATCAGCTCCTGGATTAATACGGTCTTTCCTACGCCTGCACCGCCGAACAGACCAATTTTACCACCCTTCTGATATGGGCAGAGAAGGTCAACGACCTTGATACCAGTCTCTAACATCTCGGTCTGGGTAGACTGCTCCTCAAACTCCGGCGCCTTTCTGTGAATTGGATAATACTCCACTCCTTCCGGTGCCGGCTTTTCATCAATCGGATTACCAAGTACGTTAAACATTCTTCCGAGTGTCTTTTCACCTACCGGAACTGAAATCGGCGCGCCGGTCGCAAGCGCGTCCATACCACGCACCAGACCGTCCGTCGGTCCCATTGCAATACAGCGGACCGTATCGTCCCCGAGGTGCTGTGCAACCTCTGCCACCAGAACGCTGTTATCCTGTCTGGTTACCTGAATTGCCTCGTATATCTCCGGAAGGTTCCCTTCCGTAAACTTAATATCCAAAACCGCACCGATAATCTGAGTGATTTTTCCAAGTTTATTTTCTGCCAACTTTTCTTTCACTCCTTTTCTGTAAAATTTTGTTCCTAACTAATCGCATTCGCGCCTGCAATAATCTCTGTCAACTCCTGTGTAATCGAGCTCTGACGGGCTCTGTTGTACTTAAGAGCCAGGTCGGAAATCATCTCGTCCGCATTGTTCGTTGCCGAATCCATTGCCTGCATTCTCGCACCGTTCTCACTGGCAAGCGCCTGCACCAGACCACCGTAAATCAAACTGTTGACATACTTCGGAATAATCAGCTCAAAGGCTTCCTCTGCCTCAGGTTCATAATTCATCAGCGTCAATGCATCTGCCGGTGCCGCTTCCTCCTCTTGCGTTTCCTCAAAGGAAACCGGAAGCAGGCGCAGTAGTGTCGGCACATGGCTTACCGTATTTCTAAACACGGTATACGCAAGATAAATCTCATTGATTTTTCCTTCGGCAAAATCGGAAAGCACCTGCTTACCGATTGCAGACGCATCGGAAAACAACGGCTCGTTCATCACCTCAGAATAATCCTGTTCGATGTGGTAGCCGCGTCTTGCCAGACCGTCACGGCCCTTGCGTCCGATGGCATAAACCAGTGTATCCTCTTTCTTCATACCGGATCCGGTCACCAGCTTCATTACATTGGAGTTATATCCTCCGGCAAGACCGCGGTTTGAGGTAATCACAATAACTCCCTTCTTTCCGCCGCCTGCGGCATCAAGATACGGATGTCTTATATTGCCGGACTTTTTTAACATTGACTTTACCGTCGCATACATCGCATTAAAATACGGCTGCGACTCCTCTGCACGCGCTTTTGCTTTCTGCAGCTTTACTGTAGCAACCAGCTTCATTGCCTTCGTAATCTGCCCTGTGCTTTGTATACTTTCCCTGCGCCGTTTTATGTCACGCATGGATGCCATATCGTATCACCTACACTTTCCTCGCGCTGCGCTTATTTGCAGAACTCTTTTTTATACTCTTCTATTACGGCAACCATGAGCTTCTCGATTTCCTCTGTCAGCTGCTTTTCGCTGCGGATGCGCTCCGGAAGTTCCGGATACTTGGTATCGATAAACTCAAAAAGACCCTTTTCAAACTCCAGGATATTTTCTACTGCAACATCCAGCAGATACTTCTTTGTCGCTGCATAGATAATGATAACCTGATACTCTACCGGCATCGGCTTATACTGCGGCTGTTTTAAGATTTCACGGATACGTTCGCCCTGTGCCAGCTTTTCCTTGGTGTCGGCATCCAGGTCGGAACCGAACTGTGCAAAGGAAGCAAGCTCCCGGTACTGCGCAAGGTCGATACGAATCGGACCTGCAATCTTTTTCATTGCCTTAATCTGTGCCGAACCGCCTACACGGGATACGGAAAGTCCCGGGTTGACTGCCGGACGGAAGCCCGAGTTAAACATCTCGGTTTCCAGATAAATCTGACCGTCCGTAATGGAAATTACATTGGTCGGAATATACGCGGAAACATCGCCTGCCTGTGTCTCGATAATCGGAAGCGCAGTCAGGGAGCCGCCGCCAAGCTTATCGGAAAGCCTTGCCGCACGCTCCAAAAGTCTGGAGTGCAGATAAAAGACGTCGCCCGGATAAGCCTCACGTCCCGGCGGACGCTTTAAGAGCAGGGAGAGGGTACGGTATGCGGTTGCATGCTTACTTAAATCGTCATACACAATCAGGACGTCCTGTCCTGCCTCCATCCACTCTTCGCCAATGGCACAGCCCGAATAAGGTGCGATGTACTGAAGCGGTGCGAGCTCACTCGCAGTTGCCGCAACAATGGTCGTATAGTCCATTGCGCCATGCTCCTCCAGCGTAGCCACAATAGAAGCAACCGTGGATGCCTTCTGTCCGATGGCAACATAAATACACTTTACGTTCTGGCCCTTCTGGTTAATAATGGTATCGATTGCGATTGCAGTCTTACCGGTCTGTCTGTCTCCGATAATCAGCTCACGCTGACCGCGACCAATCGGCACCATTGAATCGATTGCCTTAATACCGGTCTGGAGCGGGGTATCCACAGACTTTCTGGAAATAACGCCGGATGCCACACGCTCAATCTGACGGTACTTTTTCGTTTCAATCGGACCCTTGCCGTCAATCGGCTGTCCGAGTGCATTTACAACACGTCCCGACATTGCGTCGCCTACCGGCACCTCCACAACGCGGCCTGTTGTCTTTACGGTATCTCCCTCGCTGATATTGCCCATATCACCCAAAAGTACCGCACCTACGTTATCTTCCTCGAGGTTCAGCACCATGCCGTAAACCTCTCCCGGAAACTCTAATAGTTCGCCCTGCATCGCCTTTTGCAGTCCGTGAATACGGGCGATGCCGTCTGCGACCTGAATTACCGTACCGACATCGGACACCTCAAGCTTTGTACTGTAATTCTTGATTTGTTCTTTAATGACGGAACTGATTTCCTCCGGTCTTAAATTCAAGGTAAAAGCACCTTCTTTCTAAAATGTTCTTATCAACTCCTGTGCCTGCCCTGCAGACTTTGTCATTTATGACAGGCTTCCCGCCATCCGGGCAAGCTTTGACTGGATGCTTGCATCCACCACTCTGTCACCGATACGGATTTTCATGCCGCCAATCAGCGAAGCATCTACGGAATACTGCATCTCAAAGCTCTCATAGTCCGTCTGGGAAAGCAGCTTTTCCTCGATGCGGCTCTTCTGCTCCCCGGTAAGCTCCGTTGCCGAAACCACGCTAGCCACACCGATTTTACGGTATTCTCTTACTTTATCAAGAAAATTCCGGAAAACTGCAGAAATTTCACAGCCTCTGCCCTTTTCCACAATAACCGTGAGAAGACCCGTCAGCGCGTCGTCAAACCGTCCGCGGAATACCTGCTCTACAACGGAGAGTTTTTCTTCCCTGGTGATTTTCGGATGTGTCAGAAGCCCCAGAAAATCCGGATTTTCGGAAAATGCAAGCTCCGCTGCCTTTACCTGCTCTGCCAGCACATCCACACTATCCTGCTCGATTGCCAGGGCAAACAATGCCTCACTGTATACGTCAGCTGCTAACTTCGCCATGTGTCATCACCCATTTCGTCCAGCGCCTCGTCAATCAACTGCGCCTGCTTTTCCTGGTCAAGAGAAGAAGCCACAAACTTTCCTGCCATCACGGCGGCAACCGCTACCATCTCCTGCTTTACCTCGTCCTTCATCTTGTTCTTTTCTAACTCGATTTCGCGGCTCGCACGCTCCATAATCCGCGTAGCCTCCGCCTTTGCCTCGTTCACAATTTCATCCTCACGCTTCAACGCCTTTTTGCGTCCCTCGCTCAGAATCTCTTCCGCTTCCTTATCGGCTGCCTTTAACTTTGCATCGTACTCGGCTTTAAACTTCTCGGCATCCGCCTTTTCCTGCGCTGCCTCCTCCATTTCCTTTGCAATCTTTTCCCGGCGTTTCGTCAACATATCCCGTGCCGGATTAAATAAAAGATAGGAAAGCAGTACAAACATAAAACCTACTGCCAATAACAAAATCAAAGCATCCAGTAAAAGCTGCGGCGTGAGTCCGAAAATGTAACCTTCCATCTTAGGTTCCGCCTCTGCTTCCAAAAAAGCAAGGTTGGAACATACGGTAAACAATCCGTTCACGTTCCGGCCTCCTTTATGATTTTTTCGTCAATCCCCTTTATCAGAGCTTACCGAGCAGCGGATTTGCAAACAGAAGAATGATTGCTACCGCAAAACCATAAAGACCGGTCGTCTCGGCAACTGCCTGACCAAGTAACATGGTAGACATGATGTTACCTCTGGCACCCGGATTTCTGCCGACTGCAGCTGCGCCGTGTCCTGCCGCAATACCCTGACCAATACCAGGTCCGACACCGGCAATCATAGCAATGCCTGCACCGATTGCGGAACATGCCAAAATTAAACCTTCATTCGTAATCTGACTCATCATAAAAAAATCCTCCATTCAAAATAATCTTACTCTGCAATGCTTCTTATCCCTGCACTTCATCTTCAGGGAAATTCTGTGCAATAAATACCATGGTCAGCATACAGAACACATAGGCCTGTATTGCCCCCGAAAACACGTCGAAATAGACGTGCAGTACGCCGAACACCGGCCATATGAATGCCTGCAAAAGCTTCGGCAGCAGTCCGTAAAGCAATCCCATCATTACCGTACCGGACAAAATATTACCGAACAGACGAAGCGACATGGAAAGCGGCGTTGCAACCTCGCCGATAATGTTAATCGGCGTAAGCAAAACCGGCTTGAACAGCTTCGTGACGTGTCCTGCTTTTTCGTACTTAAAGCCGTTGTAATGAATCATTACAAACGTAATCAGCGCAAGCGGCAGGGTCACGCCGTAATCGGCAGTCGGCGGCCGTAAGCCGAACAGTCCGCTGATATTGCAGACAATCACAACAATAAACAGCGTCCCAATGTAATTCGAGAAACGACAGCCTCGTTTTCCCATGTTGGACTTTGTCAGGTTATCCACCGCTTCCACGAGCAGTTCGATAACATTCAGAAACGGCCCGGGGACCGACTCCGGATTTGCCCTTTTAATTGCACGATTGGCAATCAGGGCAAAGACCGTCAGCGCGATAACCACAATCAAAAGACTGACATGTGTCGTCGTAATCCAAAGCGTCTGTCCGCCTACCTCAAAATGAAAATATCCGGTAATACCGATATCTACATCTCCGGTAAGAAAGACGCCTCGGGATACAATCCCAGTTCCCACTTTATCACACTCCTTTCCTTTATTCTACGCCTTTTCGGCGCGACTTACTTTTTCCCCGCCAAAGCGGGTTGTATTTATGAATGACCGGCCATAAAAAGGCAGACAGCTTCAAGGTAAGGATACCTGCTACTGTCCCAAATAAGCCATATAATTTTAAAAGCCATATGGCTGCCCCGATGACCGCTATCATAATTACCATACGAAAAAGCGACGAACGTTTCATATAGCCCGATGCCTGCTTTTCCGGATACTCCGTAGCAATCAGCACCGAACGATACATATGACATGCTAATAGCAATGCCGTTACTGTACCTGCAAGGATTCCAAGTGAAAATCCTACGTTTCCTCCAAGCAGAAGATTCCCTACTGCAGCTACTACCACCGACAGGAGTACAATCCCGATACACAGGTCACATAATGTCTGCTTCACCTGCGCTTCCTGCTCCTCTCTCGTAAGTACCGGCGTCTCTTCAATATATTCCCCGTTTTCCCCATACTCCTCGTCAAAATCATAACGCCAGCCCGTGGTATGCTCTTCGTTCTCTTTCTCCATTGCAAAGACTCCTTACCGTTCCTTTGTCTCTGTATCAGCCGGTTCTCCTGCTATACGTTCCGGCCTCTGCCGCCTTGCAGAATCATCCCCTTCCATGCTTCCCTTTCCTGCCGCCTGCTGTCTGCCTTCCTCCTTTAACCGCTCGATATAGGCAAGCTCTGCATCCTCCCGCTCCTTATCCTTTGCATAAAACGGCTTCAAAAGGTAATATACGTTCCGGAATGCCGCGGCAATTCCGAGAACAAGAAACACAGGCAGCCAAAAGGAAGTACCGGCTTTTCCGTCAATAAAATTCCCGGCAAAGACACAGAGAAAAATCGGAACCATCATACTGATGCCAAGCTGGGTAACCAGTAAAAGCGCCTTGATGACCTTTCCGTTTTGCTTCATATACTCTCTCCTGACTATGCTTTCCCGCCTGTCTGACCCTGCGCCTAAAAACGTTGTTACTATTCTACCACAAATTTCATCTTGTGTATAGTTTTTTATGTAGTTTTTTAAATTCTTGCAATAAAATGGGAAACATGCTATACTGTGGGAAGGGGGAATGCTTATGAACACTTCAATTCAGCTATACCGTAGGCGGCACATACCGCAGGAATGTATTTTGCTAAAAGGAGACCGGATTCTTTCTCTGGAGGACGACCGTCTGATTACACGTTGGGACACAATAAATCCCCGGACAGACTTTGCCTCCGGCATTTCGGTGTATGACTTTTCAAAGCACTGGAAGGTAACCAAGCTGCTTCGTGCAGACGGCTCCCTTCTGTACTGGTACTGCGATATTATGAAAATGCACATAGAAAAAGAATCCTCTACCTACACCATGGAGGATTTGCTGATTGATGTCATTCTCTATCCCGACGGCTCCGTCCGTGTACTGGACTTAGACGAAGCCGCTGATGCTTTTGACGCCGGTCTGATTGCCGGTGCTGACCTTTCCATGGCGCTCCGTTCCGCCAACGAGCTCCTGAACCTGATAAAAACCGACGGCTTTACAGTTTACCAGAAGCTGTTAGACGAATACCAGGAAAGGTAATTCTGACCGGCTTTCCGGATTTCTTTCTGACAGATTTGCCGGCATACATATATGTATTGTCTTAATGTATCTGGCACTCTCCGGTATGTTATCAGTCTTCCTTCTCCAGCATGGCAACACGCCTTATATGACGCTCCACGCCTGAGAACGGCGTATCCAGGAACTTATCTACAATCATAAGTGCAGGTCCTGGTCCGACTACCCTGCCGCCCATGGCAAGGATATTCGCATCGTTATGGAGCCTGGTTGCCTCTGCACTGAACACATCATGGCAGAGCGCGGCCCGGATTCCCTTTACCTTATTTGCCGCAATCGAAATACCGATTCCGGTACCGCAGATCAGGATTCCTCTCTCGCACTCCCCGTCTGCCACTGCATGCGCTACCTTCTTTCCGTAAACCGGATAGTCCACCGGGTCCGTGGAATACGTCCCAAAGTCCTTGTACTCCAATCCTCTTTCGTCCAGATGTTTCTTTACCTCCTGCATCAGCTCATAGCCTGCAGAATCACAGCCTAATGCTATCATTTTACTTCTCCTCCTTTGAATTCACATGAATCATATGATATCCCGCCGCCTTTAGCAAACGGTTCATAATCGCCGTTCCGAGCGGGTTATCTGCAAAGCTCTCCGAATAAATAACATTGGCGCCAGTTTCGTCAAAACTGCGCAGGGTATCAAACAGGGCTGCTGCAATGGTATCTCCGTCCTGTCTTGTCCCGACACAAAATACCATGCCTCCCTTATAAAGCCGCTTTGTCTCTTCCGTTGCCAGAATCCCTGTAATTTTCCCCTCCGCGGCATTCTTTACCGCCTCTGCGTTGATATAACGCACAACATCCTCACTCCGGCCCTCGATAATATATAATGGCGCCTTCGGTGCATAATGCCGGTACTTCATTCCAGGCGCTTTTGCTACAACCGGCTCCGACAGGCTGTGCTTTAACAGCGCCTCATCAAACCGCACCTCACCTAACACCTCTGCCAACGTCTCTGCTGTAATATAGCCCGGACGCAGGATAACAGGCACCTCGCCGGTCAAATCTACGATAGTGGACTCCAGTCCGATGCGGGAAGCACCTCCGTCTACAATCATATCTATTCTTCCATTCAAATCCTCAATCACATGCTCCGCCTTTGTCGTACTCGGCCTCCCTGAAACATTGGCGCTCGGAGCCGCCACATAAACCCCGGACAGCCGGATGAGCGCCGACGCAATCTCATCGGACGGCATCCGGACAGCAACTGTATTTAACCCGCCCGTTGTCGTCTTCGGCACCTTCGGGCTTTTCTTTAAAATCAACGTAAGCGGTCCCGGCCAAAACGCCTCCGCCAAGGCATACGCCGTCTCTGGCACCTCTGCGGCAAGCGCCTTCAGCGCGCCGGTATCTGCAATATGCACAATGAGCGGATTGTCAGAAGGCCTCCCCTTTGCAGCATAAATCCGCGACGCCGCAGTAACGTCAAAAGCATTGCCGCCCAACCCGTACACCGTTTCCGTTGGAAACGCGACCAGCTTTCCGCTTCGCAGATATTCTGCTGCTTTTGCAAGCTCGGACTCTTCAAACCGTTCCCTGTCAATTTTAACTATTTCCGTCTTCATCTGGGTTTTCACCCTCCTTTCACCGCCTTCGCACTCTGCCTGCCATCTACTGTCCTTCGTTTCCGGACAGATACCGCAAAATGCCAAGGTGCAGTGCCTCTGCTACTTTATTCTGATATTCCTCAGTAATGAGCAATGCCTCCTCAGAAGGACTAGAAAGGAAACCACATTCTGCAATTACAATTGTACCCGGAGTTTTCCGCAGCATATAGTAATCGGTATTCGCCTTCGGCTGTCTTGTATTACCATCCTGTAGTACCTCCGGAAATGCCTTCTGTAATATCTCCGCGAGCTTTTTGCTTTCTTCCGAACTCTTATAATAAAAAACCTGGGCTCCCTTACAGTCCGGCGAAGGATAGCTGTTCTGGTGAATGCTGACCACCAGGGAAGGCTCCGCCTCTGTAATAATACGGACACGCTCTCTCATATCGTCACTCTTTTTATTCTTTGAACTCTCCGGATAAAGCCCTTCATCTCCTGTCCGTGTCATCACTACATGGATATTGCTCTGCTCTAACAACGCCTGCAAACGAACTGCAATCGCAAGATTAATCTCCTTTTCCAGCGTCCCTGCCGTCCCTACCTTTCCGGGGTCGACTCCGCCATGTCCCGCATCAATCACTACTACGGTCTCTTTTTTGTCGTCCTTTTCCAAAAATACCGCTGCCAGCCGTTCTCCCGCTCCGCTTTTTGCAAACAGCAATACCGAACAAAACAGCAGTAACAGCAGGATATGCTTATATCTCCGCCACTGCGGCAGCATCTTTTTTCCGTTTTTCCATTCCTTTTTCATTCCGCACCTTATACTTCTGCTTTAAAGAAATATATGCGCGCTTTTATTCTGCAAGAACTTCCCAGTCAAACAACGCCCAGACCTCCGGCTTTTCAAAGCCAAGCCGCCAAGCAGCTGCTCCTGCCAAATCTGCCGCTTTGATATAGGCAAGCTTTTCCCGCAGGGAATCCGTCTCCTCCAGCCAGATTTTATACGTTGCCTGACCCTTTTCATACTCCGCATAATACTGACGCACCGTTTCATCCCACTCCGCCGTAACACCGTTTCTTGCAAGCTCCGCTTCTGCAGCCGGCATGGCAAGCGCATCCGACGTCAGCTTTTTTACGCCGTTTTCTTCTGTCTCCATCCATAGTCTCGTATAAAACGGCACTGCCATAATGACCTGCTCCTTCGGCACCATCGTCAGTATATTGTCCACTGCTGCGGTCAGATATCCGTACGAAGCAACCGAACCTGCCGTTTCCGAACCTGCGTAATGCTCATCATATGCCATGATAACTACATAGTCCGCTACCTTTCCCTGGGACTTCCAGTCATAATACGCCGCGCTGGCAGACGGCACATAGTTGTCAACCGACAGCACAATACCGTTTACACGGCATTCTACCGAAAGCTCCCGCAAAAACTGGATAAAATGAGGGCCTGTGGCAAGGGAAAGCATTTCAAAGTCTATATTCAGGCCGTCCAGGTCATACCGGAGCGCCTCGGCAATCAACGCATTGATTAAGGTCTCCCTTGCCTTTGTGGAAGAAAGCACGGAAAACGAATCTACCGTCTTATCAAAATTATCTACCAGAGCCCAGACTTTTAGTCCATACTCCTTTGCTTTTTTTACATAACTCTCGTCTGCAAGGGAAGAAATATTCCCTTCACTATCCGTAATACGGAACCAGGTCGGAGAAACTATTGTCATAGCCTCGTTTCCCTCCACAAGACCCGAAAGTCCCGCATTCGCCTGTGTATTTGTCACCTGATGCCAGCCAAGTACTACTTTTTCTTTCTCTAAACTATGTGCATACTCCGGTTCCTGATAATTAGAAGCATATGTGGAATAATAAGTTTCACCTAACTCCTTCTTTCTCACAAACCCATAAAGCCCGTCTTCTGTCATCACCTTTACAAAGTTCTTTCCTTCTTCCTTTCCCGCCTCCACATACCAGAGCCGGCTTTTTTCCGGCAGGTCGCATAAAATGCGGCTTTTGATATCCGCCGCCTCCCGCAGCACGGTCCGCTCTTTCACATCAAGGGAAAGCATGTCCTTTGCGCCTGTACGGATGAGCACCCGCGCAGGCTTCTCCAGAACGGTATAGGTCATATCGGAAAAAAGCGCTACAAACTCCAGAGACAGATACGGCGTGCCCGCCTTTAGCATCACTGCAGGCGATGTCAGCGTATGCCTGCTCTTGTTGCTGTAATACACATCCTCCCCTAACAAGGCGCGGATAATCTCCGTCGGCGTCGTAAAGGAAAGCACCGCCTCACTTTCGTCATAATAGAACTCTTTATTAATATGCGACAGGACAGTCGCAAAATCAAGATAAACCCCTTCTCCGGAGAGCAGGGCCTTTCCTTCATACTCTTCCTGCCAGAACATCACGTGCGCTTCACCCTCCGCTACCGGATAAACCTCCGCAGGGGCCACACGCTCTTTCCCTGGCGTATATTTTTTTACCAGTGCCGCCCCAAGCAGCACTGCAATCAGGAGCAGTGCCACAAATGCACCAATCACCGTAATTCCCGTCTTCTTCACAAACATTTCCTCTTTTCCGTATAGTCTAAGCAGATTCTGCTTTTAGTATATACAAGATACCTGAAATAATCAACCCCAATTTTCCCTTGGGTTTCCGCATTTTTTAATCATTTTAAGAAGTTCCGTGGATGGCACGGTATCTTATTTTTGCATTTGTCCGAAGGACCGCGGTCTTTAGCGGAGCCGGAATCACCTTTTAGAGCTGGTTAGGCGCGAGGACGCTGCCGAGCGGCTTAACAGCTCTTAAAGGAAGTCTGGTGACGCGTAGCGCATGCAAAAATAAGATGGCATGCATCCTCCGGGACATCCTTTGGCATACAAAACGCGAAAGCCCAGGGAACTGCCGCCGCAGACATCTTTTTCGTGTCTTTTCCTTGTTTTGAGAGAACAGGAACGCCGCTTCCGCTTCTGCGGCGGCAAATCCAAAGGGTGCTGCCCTGTGCATTCCGGCACAGGAGGTAACTCCTGTTACCGGGAACAAAGAATTCACTTGCGAACTCTCGCGCCGCACGCAATCGCCTGCGACATCTTCCAAACAGAAAGGAGGCAGAACGTGATATGCAAAACACGCCTCCGGTCTGGCGGCATACACCGCCGGGCAGCAAAATGCAATCCGGCTGTCCGGTCACGCTTTAAGGTAATGTTACCAGTAGTGTTACCAAAACAGCTTTTTTAAGAAACGCCCGGTCTTGCGGTCCGGGTACAATACGTCGCAAAGCGGCGGAAGGAGCCTTACCCTGTGAAGCCGTAAGGGAAGCTCCCCTGCCTCTCCTCCTGTCACAAGCGCCGTAATCCCCTGCCGGAGCAGACGCTCCGGCAAACGTCCGGCAAGCGCCTCCCAGTCGCACAGCCGCCACGGATACAGGTCTCCGAGAACAAAACGGCTGCTGCAACGGAAGAACTCGTCCCGGAAGCGTTCAAAAGACACGCCAAAATTAATTATAATGACCGAAAAACCACGTGCTACACAGTCCCCAATAATAGAAGGAGCAGTTCCCGTGATATACCGGACCCCGCGCAGGGTAAACTCCTCCGGTATAGCCTTTTCCCTGCCGGACAAGCTCTGGAAGAGCCTTGGCAAAACCGGCTGTCCCGATAAATCGATACAGACCGTTTTTCCCTGTTCCCGCTCGCCAAAATATCCCGCAAGCAGCGTACAAACGGTAGCCGTATCTGCACCCTCATGGGCACCGATGACACCAATCAGATGCGGTACGTCTCTTTTTCCATGTTTTTCTTTCCTGTTTCTGCCGCTTTTCTGCGTCCGGAAGCAAAGCCCCTGCAGCTCTTCCTTTAATTCCCCGACACTACGGTAGCGCCTTGCCGGCTGCGGCTGCACACAACGCCGGTAAATTTTCTCTAACTCCTTTCCCTTTTTATTTCCCTCTCCCAGCATAACCCCTATGACACACCCGATTCCATATACGTCCGAATACTCTCCCGCTTCCCCGCGGTACTGCTCCGGAGCCGCAAACCCGTCTGTGCCGAATACAACCCCGTAACGGCTTTCTTTGCTTACGGCGCCACCAAAATCGATTAAGGAAATCCTGTCACCGTTTACAACGATATTTTCTGGCTTTACATCCAGATAAAGGATACCTTTCTGATGTAGATATTCCATGATTTCACAAAGCTGAAGGGAATAATACGAAATAAAAGAAACCGGAAGGCATTTCTGCCTGATAAGAACTTCGTTCAGAGGCTCCCCGCCCATATCTTCCTCAATGATGTAGGAAGCCGTATCGTCTTCCTCTATATCATAAATGCAGGGAATTGCTGCATGATGCAGCTGTTTTAGAATGTGTGCTTCTTCCAGCCGTTCCCGGTAAAACGGTCTTTTTTTGCAAAGGCGCTTAATCACGCGCCGCTCTTTCAGTACCTCGTGTTCCGCAAGAAACACCTCTCCTCCGCTGCCGTTTGCAAGCAGCCGCACAATACGGTATTTCCCGAACAATAGCTTATCTTCCATCTTCTCCTTTCTGCCCGCCTGCGCGGACTGATTTGTCCTTTTGTCTGTTCCTTTTTCTGTGTCCGGTCTTCCGGATTGCCGGTGATTTCCACCTGTCTCTATTATACTCCATACCCCCTTCCCCTGCAAGCTTTTTCCTCTCTGCATATTTCACAAACTTCCGGAGAAAATTTGTACGGTATCAACAATTCCAAACATCTGGATTTCCGTTCCCTCCTTTATACAAACTTCACAATTTATGTTATTGACTTTCGTACAGATTTCCTATATACTTTGTATAACATGAAAAAGGGGGTGCATACTCTATGACAATCGAGCGTTTAAGTGATACACAGATTCGCTGTACACTGAATAAGCAGGATTTGCAGGAACGTCAATTACAACTGAGCGAATTGTTTTACGGCGGCGAAAAAGCAAAAGAGTTATTTCGTGATTTAATGCAGATGGCATCCTATGAATGTGGTTTTGATACCGAGGACTTACCTCTTATGATTGAAGCGATTCCGGTAGATGCTGACTGCCTTGTTCTTGTTGTTACTAAGGTAGAAGATTCTGACGAGCTGGATTCCAGATTTTCTAACTTCACCCCGTTTGCGGAAAAGAATGCCCCGTCCGAAAAGGCGGCAATTCCGGCGCTGGCGGACGAAATACTGAATTACTTTTCACAGTTTAAAGAGCTGTTAAACAAAAAGGCAAACGAACTTTCTGCAAAGACAGAGGAAACGGACGACGCTGAACCGGACGCTCCTGCTTCTCTTGTAAAGATGTATCAGTTTGATTCCCTGCAGACCGTCAGCCGCTTTGCTGCAGTCATTCTTCCTCACTACCGCGGTAATGTCAGGCTTTACAAGGACACTGCAGGCGGAAGCTACTATCTGCTTCTGAATATGCTGGAACACACTGCAGAGGAATTTAATAAGCTGTGCAACATCGCCTCCGAGTACGGGCGCTCCGTACCGGCAACGAATGCCTCGCTGCTTTATTATCACGAGCATTTTAACTACATTGACGAGGAACATATTTTAGAAACACTGGCGAAATTAAATTAAGATTATCGTACTTGTTAAATCAACCTTTAAGAAAGGGCTGCCGCTTCACGCGACAGCCCTTTCTTGTAATCTTGTAATCTTGCAATCAAGGAAAATCTTTCTGCTGTAAAGGGAAGCCGCTTATGAAATAAGGCAGCGGCTTTCCTCTTTACAGGCAGACCTTTACTTTATAAAAGCTGCTCTATCTTTCCGCAGGTCACAAGGAAGCTCTGCGGCTTCTTTCCAGTCAATGCGGCACTTCTGCCATCCGGCTGGGATGCTCCCACAAACACCTCATACTCTCCTGCGTTTAACATAAGCTTTGCCTCTTCGTCGTAAAGAGCAAACGCTGTATCCTTCAGCACAATTTCCACAGTCGTACTCGTTCCGGCAGCCAGCCTTACCTTCTTTAACCCCTTGAGCTGGTAATTCGGCGCACCTGGAACTCCCTTTACCTTTACATAAACCTGTATGGTCTCGGCACCGTCATAGCTGCCATGATTCGTTACCTCCGCCTTCACCGTAATGCTTCCATCCTTTGCAATCTCCTTCGCGGAAAGCTCTGCAGATACGGTAAAGTCCGTATAGCTGAGTCCGTAGCCGAACGGATACAACGGCTCCTTTTCCATGTAACGGTAGGTTCTTCCTTTCATGCTATAATCCGTGAACACCGGGAGCTCCTCGGAGGTACGGTAGAACGTAACCGGAAGCTTTCCTTCCGGAGAAAACTCGCCGAACAGCATCTGTGCCACGGCACGGCCGCCCTGCGCGCCCGGATACCAGCCTTCCACAATTGCAGGAATATGCTCCTCTGCCCAAGGAAATGCCAGCGCACTTCCAGACAGAAGTACGAGCACAACCGGCTTCCCGCTTGCGTAAATCTCCTGCAACACCGCATTCTGCAAGCCCGGAAGCTCCAGATTCGGCTTGTCACCACTGGCAAACTCGTTCCCCTGGTCGCCTTCCTCGCCCTCCAGACCTGCGTCCAGACCCATTACTGCAATTACGACATCCGACTCGTCGCACACTGCGCGCACCTCTGCAATACGGTCATTCTCAATTCCAAGTCCCGATATCTTCTTCCGGAAGAGATGGCACCCCTCGGAATAACGCACCGTAACCTCGTCGCCAAGGTACTCCTGGATTCCTTCCAGAACAGTAACATACTCGGACGCGGTTCCCTCATAGTTACCGATAAGCGCTTTTCTGTTATTCGCATTCGGTCCGATAACACCGACGGTCTTTAGCTTCTTTTTGTCAAGCGGCAGCATCTGGTTCTCATTTTTGAGCAGACACAGCGTCTTCTTTGCCACGGAAAGATTGAATGCCTTCTGCTCCTTACTGTCTACCGCAGAATAATCAATCGTATTGTACGGCACCTTTTCCGGCGCATCAAAAATGCCAAGCCGCATCTTTGTCACATACAGACGCTCTACTGCACGTGTCAGCGTTTCCTCGCTTACCAGGCCTTCCTTTACTGCCTCCAGCAGATAAGTATAAATGTGACCGCAGTTCAAATCACATCCGCTGTTCATTGCAAGCGCCACCGACTCAAGCGGCGTACTTGTCAGCGCATGTCCCTCATGGAAATCCTTAATTGCCCAGCAGTCGCTCGTCACGTGTCCGTCAAAGCCCCATTCATCCCGGAGAATATCCTGCAGCAATGTCTTGCTGCCGCAGCACGCCTCTCCGTTCGTACGGTTATATGCTCCCATCACGGCTTCTACCTTTGCCTCCTGCACACATGCCTTAAAGGCAGGCAGATACGTCTCATATAAATCCTGCTTTGAAACCTCGGCGTTAAAGCTGTGCCGGATATCCTCCGGACCGGAATGCACCGCAAAATGCTTTGCGCAGGCAGCAACCTTTAAATACTTCTCATCCTTTCCCTGCATTCCTTCGATAAAACGCACACCAAGACGCGATGTCAGATACGGATCCTCACCGTAGGTCTCATGGCCTCTGCCCCAGCGCGGGTCACGGAAAATGTTCACGTTCGGCGCCCAGAACGTCAGCCCCTTGTAAATATCGGTGTCCCCGTACTTCTGCTGCATATTGAACTTTGCACGTCCTTCCGTAGAGACATGGTCTCCGATTTCTTCCATCATCTCCTCATCAAATGCAGCCGCAAGACCGATTGCCTGCGGAAACACCGTTGCTACACCAGCTCTTGCCACGCCATGCAGCGCCTCATTCCACCAGTTATATGCTTTAATCCCGAGGCGTTCGATTGCCGCCGCGCCATGCAGGGTCTGAAACACCTTTTCCTCCAGTGTCATTTCCGCAACCAGTGCCTTTGCCCTCTCTTGAAACGAAAGCTCTTCATTCTGATATGTTTTCACAGGAATCCCCCTTTCTTTTAGAAATTCATAATCCGGTAAAACGCTTCCTTCGGCTCATGGTTATCATCAAACAAAAGCGGCCAGTTCTTCCTTCCGAACACCGGGAAGTTATTTAACCAGGTGACATCGTCTGCAGCCCCCCAGAACGTCACTGCATCGATATGCTTGTGATACTCACGGAATACCTTGAAACACTGTTCATAATAATCCGCCTGCTTCTTTAAAAGCTCCGGGTCAAGCGGCGAGAACTGCGGCTCCTTATCCTTATAAAGCGATACATCCATCTCGGAAATACGAAGCGTCAGCCCCGTCGAAGCATATGCTTCAATTGAACGCTTTATCTCGTCAATCTCCGGTCTGTAGATAGAAACATGAAACTGCATTCCCATACCGGAAATCGGAGCCCCCTCGGCTAACATCTCCTTTAACAGACGCACAATCTTTTCACGCTTCTCTGGTACGCATTCATTGTAATCATTGTAATACAGCGCTGTATTCGGAAGCACCTCCTTGATGACACGGAACACCTTCGGGATATAATTCTCTCCCAGAATTGCCTTCCATTTGGTATCGCGGAGGTAAGTATCGCTTTTATCCTCAATCGCCTCATTCACCGCATCAAAGGTGGCAAGCTCGCCAAAATGCTCCTTTACCTTCTCTACATGCGCCCGCAGTGTGGCAAGCAGCCCCTCTTCATCCGTATTCTCAAAAATGAAATCCGGAGTCTGGTTATGCCATACAAAGGTATGCCCGTGCATTACCATGCCGTTTTCTTTGGCAAAGGAAACAATCTTATCTGCACGCTCAAAGGTATATTCCCCTGGCGTCCTGCAAAGGCTGGAATATTTCATCTCATTTCCACAGGTAATGCTGTTAAAGTGCTTCTTTAACAGCTCGGCATGCGTATCCGGAATACGCCATCCGATTTCAGTTCCAATCTTAAAATATGGTTTATACTTTTCTGCTAAGCTCTCTGTCTGCATCATTTCATTTCACCTTCCTTTGAATCATCAATACATTTTAATACTTTCATCTAACAGCGCACCAAAAAATGCATCCTTTGGATTTAAACCGGCATCAAAGAGCACCGGATAATTTTTTTCCGGAACCTTCGTAACCATCTCGCCCGTCTCCTCGTCTTTCTCCTCCGTCGGCTGGTTCAGCGGCGAAACGTCATCTGTCAGGCCACATATGGTAATATTGGCAATATCGTATGTCTTTGCATCCTCTACACGCACAAACCAGTTAAAAATACTCTTGTAACGCTTGGCTGCTGCCGCGAGTATCTCCTCCTCAGTCCGGTCCTTATCATCCTTGTTATTTGCCTTCATATCAATTTCCAGCTCCGAAACATGAACCTCTACCCCGAACTCCGAGGCTGCCTTAAAGATATCGTCAAGTGCCATCATGTTCGGCGACTGGGACGACCAATGTCCCTGCACCGCAAACCCGTCAAGCAACCCTCTCTCCTTCAGCATCTTTACCAGCTCTACTGAAGGAAGGCGCAGTGTTGTCTCATGGAAGCCCTTTTCACTGTAGAAAAGCTTCTGTGTACTGTCCGCATAGGTCCTTGCAAATTCATATGCCTTTACAATATACTCGTCTCCCATTGTCTTGTACCAGTTGGAAGCAGTGCGGTACCGTTTCTCATGTCCCTCGGACGTTGCAATCGCCTCCTCCAGTACATCCCAGCACACAACCACACCCGGATACTCCGTGTTACAGTGCTCTATCACATCTTTTATGTAATTTTCCATACGTCTTGTCATTACATCCGCCGAAGCGAGTGTAACGGTGTCCTCTTCCCCTTCTTCCGGTTCCTCTGGTACGGAAAAATCAGGAGTAAAGAACCATGCCGGCGCTTCATGCGTAATCAATGCCGAACCGCGCACCGTCATATTATTTTCCTGGGCAAACTGTAAAATAGCATCAGCACCTGAAAAATCAAGTACGGCCCTGTCCCTGTTCCCACTTGCTAATGTCGCCTCGTGGTCTAATATATGTCCAGGAGTCAATTCATTCATACAGGACAGGCTGTTAAACTGCTTCTTTATCATTGCCTGCTTCTTTTCGTCTTCTACATCCTCTTGCGTTACCGCAACCCCAAACTTAAAATAATCCTGGTATGCCTCACACAAGCTTGGGAGTTCTCCCGTTTCTTGGTACTTTTCAATAAAATTCTTCCGGTTCGGGTCATTCGGCACCGGTGTCGGTGTCGGAGTCGCTGCCGGCGTTACTGTTGGCCTTGGCGTAATCGACGGCACCGGACCAACCTCCACTGTACCTGCGCATCCGCCGGACAGCAGTACCGCTGCGCCAGCCAGTATGCCAAACAGTATACTTCTTCTCATCTGCCACACTCCTTTACAAAATCCCTTCTTTTTAAAGCTTTGCCAGAGTTCAATATAAGGGGCGGTTGCCCGCCCCTTACAGAACTCTCATACACGCTTCTGACAGCGGTACGGTTTACTTATTTGCTTCGTTGATTGCAGTATTCCAGGAGTTCTGGATTTCTTCAATCTTCTCTGCTGGTGTCATTGTCTGGAATGGATAGGTATAGAATAATGCACCGGTATCCAGACCATAAATGAGTGCCATATTCAGAGTCAGAGCTACACCATCTTCATAGAACTTTGCAATAGTGTCATCTACTGATCTCTCATCACGCATCTTCGGATAGTAGATGCTCTTCCAGTCGTCGTCCTCTTCATAACCCGGAGTCGGATTTGCCCAGAGGTTGTAAACAAATGCAATCTTGGAAGCGGTCTCTGCATCATAGCAGCTTGGGATAATTACTACGTTATCATTGTAATAGGTGTGATATCCGCCTTCGTAACCATCCGGCTTCGGGCAGCATACAAAACCGAAATCATCTTCCATGTCTTTCCACATCTGACCGCCCATGTAAGTCTCATTGAACTGCATTGCAAACCAGCCATCAGCGAATGCCTGCTTGAACCAATCCCACTGAGCCTCAGCCGGTGCCGGCATCTCGTAACCTGCATCACCAAGCTCCTTCAGGAAATTAAGTGCGTCAAGAACTTCCTGGCTCTGGGAATTGTTCTCATACTTCTCAGTCTCCTTGTTGTAGTTAACCACCTGCGCACCCGTAGAGCTAATAAACTGCTTACAGATATCCGGTCCGAAGTTTGCCATTGCGTAAACATCCGTAACACCGTCACCGTTCGTATCACGGGTCAGCTTTCCGCAGATATCCTTAAACTTAGACCAGGTCCACTCGCCGCTTGCTTGCAGCTCGTACGGAAGCTCCGGATCAATACCTGCTTCTTCAAACATTCTCTTGTTCCAGAACAGACCTCCCCTTGCTTCCGGTCTTCCTGAAGCCATACCATAAATGGAATCGCCTTTTGTCATCAGTTCAATCAAAGAATCATTCCACTTGTCTTCGGTGAAATCAAGCTCATCCAGCGTAGCCAGGTCATAGAAGAGACCATTGCTCATCGGCTTTGCTACAAAGCCCTGGTCAAGAATGAATATCTGTGCTACCGGGTCGCCTGCAAGAATGGAGTTCGTACAGGTGTCAGTCATGTCGCCCCAGCCTGCAACAGCCTTCTGCGTTACCTTGAAGTTATACTTCTTCTGAATCGACTCACGGTAAGCAAGCGTAGCCTCTTCCTGTGCATTCTTCGGCGGTTCTGGAGTTTCCGGGGACCAGTGGTCACCGATGATAACTTCAAATCCACCAAGGTCTCTCGCCGGAACCTCCGTCGGAGTCGGCGTAGTAGTACCCTCTGGCTGCCCCGGCTCGTTGTTACCAGGCGTAGGAGTGTTGGTTACGTCACCACTCGTCTCCTTCGGTCCGCAGGCTGCCAGGCTTCCAAGAACCGTTGTTGCAGCAAGAAAAGCTGCAGCATACTTTTTAATTCTCATACCAAAATTCCTCCTTTTTTTGTTTGGGTTTGGCGCCCATTCGACATTATGTCGCTCCTCTTTTATAGTAAATGCCTTCGCATCATACTATCGTAACACATCAAACACACTGCGTTTTTATCATTATACTACATTTTAACACAAAATGCTAGATATTTCTATGCTTTCTTTAAAACTTTATTACATTTTAATACCTGTCTGGCTCAGACTCTCCACGAAGCCCTTCTGTGCAAACAGATACAGGAGAATCAGCGGCGCAAGCGCCATCAGGATACCGGTCGAAATCTGCTGCTGCAGATACGCTTCAGACGCCATAAGACCTGTTCCCGTCTGCCTTACAAAATTGTCCAGACGTCCGGCAATGGAATTGAGTCCCTTTGTCAGAACCTCTACGTCTCCGAGAAACATCTTCGTATAAAAGGAGTCCGTCCACTGCCATACAAAGGCAAACAGGAAACAGGATGTAATCATTGCCTTTGCGTCCGGAAGCATAATGCGGATGAAGGTCTGGAAATTGCCGCAGCCGTCCACATATGCCGCCTCCTCAAGCTCTTTCGGAATCCCGCGGAAGTACTGGCGGAGCATATAAATATACAGACCGCACTTTAATCCCATACAGGTTGCGCACATCATCAGATACGGCAGGATAGAGCCCTGCAAATTGATGGTCTTTCCGCCGGTAACGAGTCCGTAAATACCGAATACATCAAAATAACGGAAGCTCAGGTACAGCGAACTCATAATCGTCTGCGGTGGTACGATAATCACAAGGATTACGCACGCAAACCAAAACTTCTTAAACGGGAACTTGAATCTGGCAAAGCCATAGCCTACCAGCGTACAGGCAGCTACCTGCAGGAAGCTGACCAGCAGGGATATCCACAACGAGTTCCACATACACTTCCAATAACCAATCAGACTATTAATCAGTCGGTAGTTCTCGAGCGTAAAATGCTGCGGAACGGAAATTACCGTTGCATCATACAGGTCCGCCTCCTTCATAAAGCTGACCGAAAGCTTATTAATCAGCGGCTGCAGAATCAAAAAGCATAAACCGAATAAAAGCAGGGCCCGGATGATACGGACGGTATAATCTCCTATTGTCCTTTGCAAAAGATAACCGTTTGTCTTTTTATTACGCTCCCAAAAATCTCTTCTTTTTTGCTTTTTTACTTTGCTTTTACTCATAATAATATACCACCTTCGATAGGATAGCAGCTACGACGCCTAGAATCACAATGACAATCCCGAAGTAGGCCCACGCCATGGCAGAACCAAGACCATAGTCCATCCCCGGATTGATTTTCGTTGTGATTATTTCCATGACTTTATTATCGGAGCGCATAAAGAAGTCGACTACTGTGTAAACTAAATTTACGAGTATTATGGAGCTTACCATCGGAAGCGTAATCTTCCAAAAGCTCTCCCATGCAGTACAGCCTTCAATCTTTGCCGCCTCATACATACTCGGCGACACGGTCTGCAGACCGGACAGGAAGATAACAATCTGGATACCTGAAGCCAGCGCGACGTCATAAACCGCCTCGATAATATCAAATACCGGTTTCAGAATCTTCTGTCCGATACCAATCGCCTGCAGAATATCCTTTAATGCATCGGTAATACCCGGCCCGGATGATTCGGCAATGACATCCTTGATTCCTGACATCAGGATATTATTCGTTTCAAGTCCGACCAGGACACCGGAAGAAAGAATTACCGGCAGGAAGAAAATTGCACGTACAAAGCCTCTTCCCTTAAAACGCTGGTTCAGCAGTAATGCGATAAAGAAGCTGAAGACCAGAATCGCCGGAACCTGGACCGCCATAGCCTTTAATGTGTTAATCAGCTCGGTCTTATACTGCGCCTCAACAAAAAACGCCCTGTAATAGTTTGTTTCTTTCAGCGTAGTAATAATGTTCATGTCGAAAGGACTTTCTCCCTTCGGCGCATTTGCAACGATATTTACCCGGCAAAGACTCATGTAAAAGGATTCACACATCGGTTGTAGCAAAAACGCAACAAACCCGATGATAAACGGACAAATAAACAGATAGCCCGCAATCGCATTGCGTCTGCGTAAGTTTCTTGGTTTTTTTGCTTTCACTTAATTCCCTCTCCTTTCTACCAGATAGTCCCTCGCCGGAACCGTTACGGTACCGTTCGTATAGGCTTCATTGTTGTAATTTACATAAACCACTGTTCCATCCTCATAGGTCGTAGCAGTAACTCCTGCCTCCAGTATGGAATGACCCGTAATGTACTGGTTGTTCAGTCCTGCCATCTCCTCCTTGTAGCGGAGATAATACTCTTTCGCCCAGTCCTTCCAGCCGTCATAGTAAGCGCCGAAGTAATGCATATACTCCGAATTCTGCAGGGCATCTGCATCTGACTTCATAAAGGCAAAGGAAAGACCTGCACCCGTCTCGGCACACTTCAATACGGAAGTCCATGCATTACTGGACAGATTGATTGCGTCTCCGGTATAGTTCACAAGACCATGCAGTACAATCTCATAAAACGGTATCATATCATCCAGGATTACAGATGACTTTCCTTCCAGGTCAACATTTGTGACAATATCCGCATATGGAAGTACATACTCATTTCCAGCAGAAACCATAATCTTCGTACCGTCTGTCTTCAGCTTTGCCAGCGTTTCTGCCTGCAGCTTCATTACCTGCTCACGGGTCACAGTATGCTTCGGATTGTAGTCGGCACTGAGAAGGTAACCAATGTCTTCATAGCTGACACCTGCCTGATACTTCGCAGCCTCCTTGGCAAGCCCTTCCATCAATTCAATGCAGACAGACGGACGGAGCAGATAATAGGAACCCATACGCTTCTCTGCATACTCTCCAAACCAGATAGCTGAGAACGGAGAATGCTCTATTACCTCCCTGCTGACATGCTTCGCAGCGTCACGGGAACGGAGAAAACCGTCCAGAAGGTCACTGTTATTTGCAATCTCCACACTGCCGTTCAAATATACGTCAACCCCGTTGCTATTTGCATAGTCCATTAACGCCTTCAGCGCCTTCTTTCCGCCCATGCCGCTCGTCAGATCGATATTCTTCGCTATCGTATGGGAGACGCCTCCGTTCATCCAGCCGCTGTAACGCACGGACAGATTCTCATAGCCGTCAGCAAGCATCTCTGTCAGAATCTCCTGTGCCTCGGCAAAGGATGTAAGTACCTCCGGACGCTTTACCGGAAATCCAAGAACATGCTTTACACGGTCAATCGCGCCAATCAGCTCTACTGCAACCGGCAATTCGGTATCCGCAACCTTCTGAAGCTCCGGATACTTTTTCTGCAGATAGTCCCGGTAGGTCTCTGCCATATTCACATAATCCGTACCTTCTAAGAACGTATAGCTCTGTACGATTTTCCCTTCCGGAACGTTCTCTTCAAAGGCAAGCACCGTACGGTCAGACTTTGCGGAAATATCCATCTTGTCGCTGTGGAGAATTTCATAGGTAGCATACGCATAGTTATAGCTGTTCTGCCTGCCGCTTACGTCTGCCTGAATCATCGCAATTGTACCATACTCCTCCATCACGCTAAGAAAGGAACTGTCTCCATTTGCAATACCGTACACCGGCAGGGCGGAGCGGGTCTCATCTACAAGCTCTGTCCTCTTCTTGCCGTAATCCCAGCCGTAAACATCGGCATAATACGCCGACTGCTCTGACTTTCCGTTATTAAAGTGAATCAGTGCACCGGAACCCTCCGGAACAAAGAGATACCCCTCGTCCTCGGTGCCGCCTGCGCCAAAATAAGGAAGCACGGAAATCTTTGTCAGCGGATACTTCTCGTTATACACAATCTCATCGTTTGGAATCTCTACTACAAAACGGTTCCCGTCCAGACGGTAAACCACAGTCAGATTGATTACTACCTTGTCGCTGCCGCTGCCGCTGGAAGCATAACGCTCTAAATCCGCATAATAATCTTCCTCGGTATAGCCCACGGAAGCAAACATGTCTTCAATCTGGCGCATGATGAACTCCCTGCTGCTTGAGCTCTCTCGGATTACATAGACACGCT
Organism: uncultured Lachnospiraceae bacterium; assembly: GCA_910577175.1. GTDB lineage: Bacteria > Bacillota > Clostridia > Lachnospirales > Lachnospiraceae > SIG307. Next base: position 72,939 of record CAJTLU010000003.1, read on the forward strand.
CAGTCTCAAGATCCGGATACTTGCTTAAGAGATCGCTCTTATCATCCGTCGCCAACAGATTGTTGATATCATAACGGCGGTAATAGTCGTCCAGCTTTTTCTGCTGCGACCTCTCCATCTTGTCGTAGAACTCTTTCATACGGGACTCCGGAACTGCTAACGGAATATAAAAGGTCTTGCTTACCTTACCAATCGTATACAGTACCCGGATTTCGTCCTCTGAAGCCTCAACCTCATAAATACCATTCGCAACACTGAACTCATAACTGTTCAGCAACGCATTCACAGCGTTTACTGTGGTGTACTCCAGGATAAGCGTCGACTGCAGGCTCTTCTTTGCCGAAGAATTCGCCAGCGGGTCATTTGCAGCCTCCGGCGGATTGGAATACCAGACCTTTCCGGTGTTTTTCTGCGTCAGAGTAAACTGGGTTGTCGCAGGGTCAAATTCAAACTTCAGGTCATCATTTTCCAATATGTATTCCTTGCCTTCGTGCAGTGATGCATCGTAGTTACGGACAGGAACTGCTTCCTGCTCCTCCTCCTTCGCACAGCCGCAAAGAGCACCTGCCAAAAGAAGGAACACTAACCATTTACCGATTCGTTTCACTTGTTTTTCCTCCTTTCGGTTAATACAGTCGGAACATGATTTCTTTGTAAATGGATACAAAGTATGCAATACCGTCACTAATCAAACTAAAGAACAGCATAAGCAGGAATACGATAACCATCATGCCCGCTACGGAAAAGATAATTGCAAGAATCGCTTTTCCAAGGGAATAGTCGTGAATCTGCATGATTGATACAAGAATCAGCAGACCGCTCCAAATCATGGCAAGACTGGAAAAATAGGTAACGAAGGTTCCTTCCTCTACCGTTACATAGTTACTTATAATTGTTACAATGTTTGTAATCAGGATATACGGTGTCAGCGCATACGCCGTCCCGATATAAATATCCGAAAAACGTCCCTTTCCGTCAAACAGAGTCGTCAGACACCAGTTTGCAGCACAGTAGATAACAACCAGCGCCAGGATACTGACAACCTCTCTCCAGATATTAAACTGCTCCCAGTAAACTTTTACAAACATAAAGCTTGTAAAACGATAGTAAAAGAGACGCGTTATAAATGTCAGAACCACCAGGACATGTGCAGCAGCCATGGAGCCTCTCTTTTCATGGGTCAAATCCCAGAAGCCGTCAAACGGATGCGTAATTACATATAAGGCATAGCGGAGTGATTTCAGCAGCCTCAGAGCTGCCTGCTTATTTCCCTTTACGGCTGAGTTCAAGTTCATGCTCATATTCTTCCCGCGCCTCCTTCCTTACTCTCTTTACTGATTTCACTACTGCAGGTACAACAATCAGGATAACCAGTATCACCATAACATAGCCCATGTTGCTTTCAATCCACTCCCTGCGGTAATACTTCCACGCACGGGAATAGTTCTGGGTGTCATACTTTATCGCGAAATACCTCATTGCCTCCGTATAGTTCTTCTGCTGGAGATGCGCCCTTCCGATTCCGATATAGGCAAGCTCGTAGCTGCCGCACAGCTTTAACACATCGTTCCAGTACTCCGCGGACTTATCATAGTGACCTACCTTATACTCAGCAAGCGCATTCTGGATTAACATACCAAACTCCGTGAGCTGGAACCTTGTGATTCCACCCGAAGTAGAATCCAGTACAAACAGGTCTTCACCCATATGGTCAAGGGCAACCGGCATCTGGAAATATCCTAACTTATTTCCCGGACCGCCGAACGCGTACAAAAGATTTCCCTGCTCGTCATAGCCGAAGATACGGCCCCTGACACGGTCTAACACATAATAAATCTCGTTATCAAACGCAGTGACGTCAATCAGACGGGACGGACCTTTCATACCGGCAAAATCATCCCACTGCTGGTCGCCAATCGGAGTCCAGCCGCTAGGCGCATTCCGGATCAGGATATCGGTACCAAGTGAATTCAACTTACGGATTGGCTTTGCATCGCCGTTCTCGACCGCCCAATCCTCAAACACAGAGGTCGTACAATATACGAATCCATTTCCGTCTATGTAGAGGTTGTTGTACTCGGTCGGTACAAAGCTGTCCATCTGTTCACGCTGTGCCTGTGTAGAAAACAGCTTCATCAGATAATCCGACCACTCAAAGACTACCTCATTTGCTCCGATATAGCCGATAAACGAACCGTCCGCTTCAAACTCCATAAAACCCTTGTTGACGTTTCTTACCAGGACAAAGGCGCGGCCTGCACGGTCAGCTACAATCTTGGTCGGCAGAAAGTTTAAGGACTGGTCTACGGTTACATCATTCGGCTGTGTAATGATCTTAATAAGATTCAAATCGTTATCAAGATGCACTACCCGGAAATTATCGGTGTCTGCAATGTAGAAATCACCATTCGACGCTACAAAAACATCATTCGGCGTCCTAAACGTCGTAACCTCAGCGTCTCCCTTGAACTCTTTAATCTCACGGACTACCTTCATTTCAGTGCCCTGTACCTGGATTTCAACGATACGGCTATTCCCGCTGTCTACAACGTAAATCCTGTCGCCGCGGATATACATTCCCTGTGCCGCCTTAAACTCTCCGACTCCAAGCATATCTCCGGTAATAAACGTCGTCGGGCGGTATGCATCCGGACACTCATACTCCAGACCCCAGTAATCGTAATTATAGGTGTACGTGTTGATTTCTGTCGCCCCGGCAACCCCTGCAGGACAAAAGGTAAGAACTACCGTCATACAAAGGAGAGCCACAGCAATTTTTCTTTTCAGCTTCATTCTTCTCTCCTCCTAATCTTTAATACCGGAACTTGCCATTGTCTCAAGGATGTTGCTCTCTGAGAAAATGAAGATACCAATCGGGACAATCATCATTACCAGTGTTACCGCAGCACCAGCGCCGGCACGTGCAACACCGCCTGCTGTAATCTGCTGCAACGCATACGGCAGCGTCTTTAATTCCTCGGAATAAATATAGGTTGACTGCGGGTTATTCCAAAGACCCTGTACGGAGAAAATAATCAACGTCAGCCATGCCGGCTTTACGTTCGGCATAACAATCTTCGTGAAAATTCCCCATTCCTTTGCGCCGTCAATCTTTGCTGCTTCCAGCAGGGCATCCGGAATTCCTTCCATGAACTGCTTCATAAGGAAGATTCCCATCGGTGCCGCAAACGCCGGAACAAACGCTGCAAGATAACTGTCTACCCAGCCTATCTTCGCCATAATCAGGTAACTCGGAATCGATGTTACATAACCGTTGAACATAAGCGCTGTAGTAATCAAGGTAAAGAACTTTCTTCCGCCCGGGAAATCATACTTTGCAAGTACATACGCACCCATGGAAGCAATTAAAAGCTGTCCCACGGTACCTACCGCCGTAATAAATACGGTATTGAATATGTATCTTGTAAACGGAACCCAGGACTGGCTCATCGTAACAAACAAATCCGAGAAGTTATCCAAGGTAGGATTTCTTACAAGAATTGTCGGCGGAAACTTATAAATTTCGTCTAATGGCTTAAACGCCTGACATGTGGCATAAATCAACGGAAGTACCATGACCGAGCCAAACATGATCAAGACCAGATATACTCCGATATCGCCCGCGCGGGAACGATTCGGCTGTCTTCGTTTTATTATACTCATCGCTTCTCTCCTTCTCTTTTTTTGCATTACCTGTTAAGCAGGCATACCTCTTTTTTGCTATGAAATCCGAATTAGTTCCCGACTCTGCGTAACAGTGCCTGAACCAATTTATTACAAAAAAGCATTGCAAGGAAGAGAATGGTTGCTACCGCGGAGGCATAACCCATTTCAAAACGGAGACTACCATAGTCTTTTAAGTGGGATACTACCGTATGTACCGCATAGTCAGTACTCGGGAATCCACACAGCAGCTCCGGCACGTCGGCTACATTGAACGCAGCCGTAATGGAGTTAATTGCACCGAACAAAAGCATCGGCTTCATGCTTGGAAGTGTAATGTACCAAAGCTCCTGCCAACGGTTTTTCACACCATCCACATAGGCTGCCTCATACTGCGCACGGTCAACGCCCTGCAGACCTGCGACAAAGGCAAGGAAGCCGCTTCCCAAACTCATCCACAAAGAAACGATAACAACAACCGTCAGCATGTACTCCGGATTGGACAGCCAAAGCACCGGGTCCATACCGAACTCCTGAATCAGGGAGTTTACCCATCCATATGCATCGTTTGAGAAAATCATCTGCCAGATGGTAAATGCAGCGCCGGAAATGGACGGAGCATAAAAGCACACAATGGCAATTGCCTTTAAATAACGAGGCAGCTCATTAATCAGCCAGGCAAACAGGAATGATGCGATATATCCTACCGGACCGATAATACCTGCAAGAACAAACGTATTCTTTACCGCAGTCAGGAACACATCGTCCGCAAGAATCAGGTTCTTGTAGTTCGTTATCCCGATAAACTCTGCAGGCTCCAGAACGTTGTAATACGTAAAGCTTAACACGAGCGACATGCAGATTGGAAGTATGAAGAACACCGTAAACAAAAGCGCATAAGGCAGAATGAACAGGTAGCAGTTCTTTGACGCTTTGGCTTTTTTCCACGCAATTTTCATATTTCTTTTTTTCCTGCGAAAATACAATGATAAAATATTGCCCATGTCATCCTCCTTTCTAATCTACTTCCAGACCAAACTCAAGACGCTTCTTCTCAATCTCATCGTTGATGGTATTTGCATAGTCGAGAAGTGTCTCACGCGGGTCTGCATGTGTATTGATAACCTTACGGGAAGCATTGGTAACATGACGTCCCACATAGTATCCGCCGGCAACCTCCGGAATCTGTACCGTATAGCTCCACTGTTCCTTCAGTACGTCCATTTCCTTTGCGCTCCATGCAAGCTCTTCAAAGGAAATCTTGTTTGCCGTCTGGTATCTTGCAGAAGAACCTAATACTGCCTCGAGCTCGCGGCCGAAACGTGTCTGCGTTGCAGAATCGCCCCACCACTTCATGAACTCCCAGCATTTCTGCTTGAACTCTTCTGTCGCATCGTCCTGACGGAGCAGCATACTGCAGACTCCCCACGAAGAACAGGAACGGTCGATTGTACCGTCTTCCTGTATTGTACCAGGAATCAGTGCAAACTCCCAGAGACCACGGATTTCCGGAGCGGTTACTGCAAGCGTATTGTAGGTATCATAGTCCTGGATACCAATCGGCATTTCACCGGAACGGAAACGGTTTACAAAGTCATACACCGTAGGCAGACCATAATGCGTGTAGAATCTTGTGTAAGTCTCAAACGCCTTGATTCCTGCCTCACCTGCAATCAGGGTCTGTGTCTGCTTCTCGTTATACATGCTGCCGCCGTTCTGATACAAAAGCGCATAGAAGCTGGACAGATCCGGGCTTGCCGTTGTTCCGAACTTACGCTCTGTCGTCGGAACTGCAACCTGAAGGTTATTCTGCTGCAACGTCGGAAGCATATCAATCAGTTCGTCCCATGTCTGCGGAGCATCTACCCCGATACTCTTCATAATATCATTACGGTAGAACATTACATTGTAAATCTGCGTCTGCGGAAGTGCATACAGACCGCCGTTAAACCAATACGGTGAATAAGAACTCTCGCTGTACTGGGCAAACAGTTCTTCCCAGCCCTCAAACTGCGTCAGGTCTTCTACCGCATTACGCAGTGCGTAGTTCACCGGCTCGCTCTGCGCCATGGAAATAACAATATCCGGACCGGTACCTGCAATCGTCGCACTCATTACCATCGCTGCCTGTACCAGCTTTACATTGACCGGAATCCCGGTATCCGGAGTAAACGTATCATCAATCATCGACTTTAATACGGTACTCTGGTCACGACCGGTCGTAATCCATACGGTCAGCGCTTCCTTGTCTTCGTAAACGTCACCGAGGGAATTGTAATCCACGGTAAAGGAGGCAACAAAGGAACGTACCTCATGTACCAGCTTTGCCCAGAAGGAATTCTTTACCTTATCCGGCTTCTGGTTCACACCGGTAATGGTGATGTAGTCGATATCAAGCGGCGACTCGGAAAGCGTATTAATTGAAGTACCGAGCGCACTGATATTCGTCTTAAAACCGACAAACTGCTTGGTAATCTTGTCAGTTCTCTTAACAAACTTCTCTATCTGCTTTGCCAGTGTCTGAACCGTTGCAATTGCACCGGACTTCTCACCGGTATAAGCCACGTAGTCATCAATCTGCTTATACAGACGCTTATACTCCAGATCCATTGCCTCGATTACTTCCGGATATACCTGATGAATCTTGTAATCACGGTATTTATCCGGCGTAGCGCCTGTCAATACAAGAATCGTACGGTACATCTCATTCAGACGTGTCACAGAATCCTGAAGCTCGCTTAAAATAGTTCCCATTTCACCAAGCGTAACTTCCATACGGAGGGTATGCTTTCCTGCCGTCAGATAAAAGTTATACGGTGTGCCTTCTGCATCCGTCAGCGTCACATTGCTCCACTGCGTATCATATGGGAACGAAACGGAGGACATTTCCGCAAACGGAACTTCTCCGTCGATATAAACAATACGGTTTGAAACCATACCACGGTTATAACTCTGACGGGCCTTAACGGTAATGTTATAATAACCATCCTCCGGTACTTCAAACTCCCAGTCAATCCACTGTCCCGCAATTCTCCACAAATTACCGCCGCCGTAGTTTATCTTGGTCGACGTTACGCTGTACGGAACTGTGTTCGGCGAGGAACGGTCGGAACGCGCATACAGGGACGGAGCCGAACGTGCAATGGATGCCTCGCCCTGTACTACCTGGATATAATCCTCTCCGCCGGAAACCTTCGGAGACGACGCGAGGTAATCGGCATAGGTATCTTCTTCCTTTACCGCCTGTAAGGAAATCTTCCGGATAGCAATCGGCTCATTTACGCCCTCTAAAGCAATCGTATTAGTTCCTTTTTCGAAATAATACTCATACGGCTTTGTCTCATATCCCATGTAATCGGAAAAATAAGCCGAACACCAGTCAGGTACCTCTACCTGCACCGGAGGACGGTCATTTCCCTGGTTATCGGTTATAATCGGGTCTCTGTCGGCCCAGCGTCTCGTAAACGTAAGCGCGTCGGTACCGGAAAACGGAAGTTCTCCGTTAATATAGAAGCCACGCTCCATGCTTACTCCTCTGGACTGCACCGGATAATATTCCATATATACACGGTACATTCCGCTTTCCGGCACAGTTACCTTCCACGCGGTATATCCGTCATCCCCCTGGTAAAGAACCTTTGCCTCCCCTTCATAATTCGTTTTAAGCTCGGTTTCCTTTGCCGTAGCCGCATCATATGCGGTAATGTCTACTACGACTTCATCCACCTGAGGCCTTGGCGAATCCGCATGCGCTTTCATGTACATGGCATATGTATCATTACGGCCGAACTCTCCGGCAGCAACTTCCAGATTCGTCCCTTCATACTTTTCGCTGAAGCTTTTGTTACCGCCGCCTAGTACTTTAAGCAGTACTACCACAACGATTACGGCAACTACCACTACAGCCGCAGTAAGGAATCTTTTCTTTCCTTTTGACATAGTCTTCTCCTTTCCTGTGCATATTCCTTTCGCACATCCGGTCTGCCGTAATGACAGACCAAAACCGTACACGGCTCCCGGAGCTGACGCTCTGCTGCGCCTTCTGCCCCCGGCAAATGTGTACCGGCTTTTCTTTGGTAAAAACTACCAAAGATTTTCTTTTTCCGTTTTTGTACATAATTACTAAAAACAACGGTAACGGAAAAAGAATTTTGTACCGTGCGGCGCCATGCCGGCCGTCTCCTCCAGAAAAGTGCCCGTCAAAGCCCGCTTTTCCGGCTCCTGCCTGTCATACCGCCACGCTACAAAAGGTATAAATCCGACTGCTAAAAAACCGGCTCCTTACAACCTATAGTTAATTATATTATAATATTTGTGTAATTTCAAGTATAAAACGAACTTTTAGGGAAGTTTTTTGTGCATATTAACACCTTTCAGGGAGAGCTTGTCCCCTGTAATTTTTAATTTATTATTAATTTTGACATTTTGTTACCGCAATAACAGCCTTTTCTTCGGATTATTCGGCAAATTTCACAATAAGCCAGAAGCAGCCGCGTTTTTTCAGTTTCCACAACAAGGAAGCTGTCATTCTATGGAAACTGAAAAAACAGAACTGCATATTTTCTTTCCCGGCTATTGACCTTTTCCTAAAATGGTGATATGATAGCCTTGAGAATTTGCTTTTGCAGATTGTCACCACTTTACTTTATATTTTGGAGGAGGATTCAAAATGAGAAAGAAGTTTAAAAGCTTACTCGCTGTTTCTGCTGCCGTATCTATGTTAGTAGCATTTGCAGCCTGTGGCGACAAAGAGACCAATGCTGATCCGTCGTCGACCCCGACGCCTACCGAGGCTCCGTCTAACCCGACCGATGCTCCGACACCTACGGAAGCTCTTCAGGGGGGAGATTTGACGCCTACGGAGACCCCGGCTACCCCGACCCCGACCGAAGCTCCAGAACCTACGCAGGCTCTTACGGCTGATGGCAAGGTAATCATCCACAACATCACTGGCGAAGCCAAGAGAGATACTCTTTACTTCGGTCAGAGAGGCGGCGCCGCTGTATGGTGGGGCGAGATTGGCTGCAACAGCGACGGTTCTATCCAGGTTAACGGCCGTTCCGCTTCATGGCATGGCGTTTCCCTTGGTTTTACCGATGCAAGCAATAATTCCTATGATGTAATCGGTAAGGAAGTATACGTTTCCTTTGATTTTTATCAGGAAACCGGCGCACCGCTTAACTTTAACTGTACCTTAGAGGTAAAGAAGCAGGATGGCACCACCATGTGGCCGGAGCGTGTTCCTGTAGAAGCTCCGAGCGGCGAATGGGTACATGTCGAGGGCATGATTCCGGTATACGCTAACGCTACTTCTCCGGTCCTTAACTTCGAGACCTTCGATGGCGGCGAAACCGCAGAGTTCTTCCTTGACAACGTTGTTGTTTCCTACGACCCGAACAGCTCGGTTGACCCGAACCCGGATTACGATATGCCTGCAAAGAAAACATTTGAGCCTGTTTCCCTCGATTTCTCGGGTGAAGACACCTACTTCGTTGCAAGAGGTGATTCTGTTCCGACCATCGTAGACGGCGCAATGTACGTAGGCGGCCGTACTTCCAGCTGGAACGGCGCACAGGTTAAGCTCTCCGATTACGAACTTGCAGGCAAGACCATGACGATTTCCTACAAGGCAAAGCACGACGAGGCTGGTCCTATCGAAATCAACGTTACCATGGAAGAAAGCGACGGCACCAATGATGCTACATACAACCGTGTTGCAAGCTCTGGTGAGGTTGCTCCTGGCGAGTGGGTAACGGTTACCGGTACTTACACCATCTTAGAGACGACTACTGTTCCGATCCTCTATTTTGAGGCAACGGAAACCTCGTCCTTCTACATCGACGACGTAACCATTACAGTTGAGTAATCTGATTGTTCTAAGACATAAAAAGAAGCTGTGCATAATGCACGGCTTCTTTTTTGCATCTTCTTCCTGGCTTTTGCGTTCCGAAGGATGTGAAGTATTGATGATTCCGGTTCCGCTAACCGTAAGTCCTCCGGACAAATGCAAAATCACGCTGTTGCACAGTCTCCATGACTTTATGGAGTTGCTAAAAAATGCGGAAACTCAAGGACAAAAAAACTTGACATACAGCCCGTACCATGTTATGATACATCTACCAAAACAAAAAACGAAGAAGAGAAATAGTACGTAGCAGGAATATTGCAGAGAGAAGATGGCTGGTGAAAATCTTTATTGCACTGATACGGAAGCAGTCTCGGAGTTGCGGCCCGAACAGGTTCCCCCTAGTAGGCTCCGCCGGAGTTCCACCGTTATCAAAGGAAGCGGTATCGGAGAAATCCCGTACCGGCAGAGCGCAGAGTAATCTGAACTTAGGTGGTAACACGGACTGTACGTTCGCCCTAAGCTGATAAAACAATCAGCTTAGGGCTTTTTGTTTTGAGAAATTTTGCTTTCAAAAAACATCAGAAAGGAGAAAAGGCATGACAGCAAAAGAATTAAGAACAAGGTATGTAAACTTTTTTAAGGAAAGGGGGCATAAAGAAATCGCGTCGGCCTCCCTTCTTCCGGAAAACGACCCCACTGTTTTATTTACCACCGCAGGAATGCACCCGCTCGTTCCCTATCTGCTCGGTGAAAAGCATCCGCTAGGAAAACGCCTGACTGATATCCAGAAATGCGTTCGGACAGATGATATTGACGAGGTAGGCGACAATGCCCATCTGACATTTTTAGAAATGCTCGGAAACTGGTCGCTCGGGGACTATTTCAAGCAGGAGTCCATTTCCATGAGCTTCGACTTCCTGACAAACCACCTCCATATTCCGCCGGACAGACTTGCCGTAACCGTATTTGAGGGCGACGACATGGTTCCTGCAGATACCGAGGCGGAAGGAATATGGCGCAGTCTTGGTCTGACAGAGCAACAGCTGTTCCGTTATGGAAGAATCGAAAACTGGTGGGGTCCTGCAGGACAGACCGGTCCCTGCGGACCGGACACGGAAATCTTTTACGATATGGGAAAACCTTGCTGCGGACCGGACTGCGGGCCTGCCTGCAGCTGCGGGAAATACGTGGAAATCTGGAATAATGTCTTTATGCAGTTTAAAAAGGAGGCTGACGGCAGCTTTTCCGGGCTGAAGCAGAAAAATATTGATACGGGAATGGGCTTGGAGCGCATTCTGATGATATTAAACGAAAAGACAAATGTATATGAAACGGAGCTCTTTCTCCCGGTTATGACAAAGCTGGAGGAAATTCTGACACAGCAGGACACTACCCTTCCGGAACGGGACAAACGGATTATATGCGATCACATCCGGGCGCTCTCCTTTCTTCTTGGCGACCCGAAAAAAATCAGCCCGTCCAATACAGAACAAGGTTATATCCTGCGAAGACTGCTCCGGAGAATAATCCGGCTGTTTAAAAAGGCAGGGATTCACGAAAACTATTTGTGCACACTATCGGAAGTAATTATCCTGCAGTACCAGGACACCTATCCGGAACTGAAGGAAAACCGGGACTTCATTCTGGAGCAGCTTCAAAAGGAGTACCTCCTGTTTTCCAAGACCCTGGACGACGGCTTGAAGAAAGCAGACCGGTATTTAGAGCAGCTCGGAACAGGTGGAACACTGAGCGGGGAGCTTGCCTTTAAACTCTATGACACCTATGGCTTCCCGATTGAATTTACACTGGAGCTTGCCACGGAAAGGGGCTGCCTCGTAGATATGGATGGATTTTACCAAAAATTTAAGGAGCATCAGGAAAAATCACGTCAGGGCGCTGCAGGCAAATTTGCGGGCGGGCTCGCCGACCATAACGAGCAGACTGCAAGGCTTCACACTGCAACGCACCTGCTGAACGGCGCCTTGCGGAAGGTACTCGGGACAGAGGTATTCCAACGGGGCAGCAACATCACCTCTGAACGCCTTCGTTTTGACTTTTCCTTTGACCGGAAATTAACAACAGAAGAACTAGAACAGGTGTCTGCCATTGTAAACGAAGCAATCCGGAACAACCTCGATGTAGTTTTAGAAGAAATGACGCCCGAACAAGCCTATGAAGCCGGAGCAGTCGGCGTCTTTTCCGGCAAATATGGAGACATTGTAAAGGTCTACACCATTCCCGGATATTCAAAAGAAATCTGCGGCGGCCCACATGCCAAAAACACAGGTGAGCTCATCTCCTTCCGAATCCTAAAGGAAGAAGCCTCCTCGGCAGGCGTCCGGAGAATCAAGGCAGTCATCGGCGCGGAGTAGGAAGTCCGGCAACCGCAAGCGCTTGCAAAAATAAGACAAAGGCACTCTCATTTACAGGAATTAGGTATCCTCCACATGTAAAAAGGGGGCTGCGCTTCGTGTGCCAGCCCCCTTTTTTCGTTATTCGTAATCGACCACGTTTACCCAGGATAGCAATAACTGCCGCTCCTCCGGCTTTCCCTTCACGGATTGGGAAGCCGCTACAATCGGAAGCCAGCGCTCGATATACTGCCTTGCGGTATCGCTCATCTTACAGAACAGCTCCATATACTGCTTTGCCCCCTCGGCATCGTCTGCAAGACAGAACAAAAGATAGGTTCTTGCCACATCGGCAGAAGCATTTCCCTGTGTCGCATGCGCCCAGTCAATGATATATGCCTTGCCGTCTTCGTCCGAAATAATGACATTGGACGGATTAAAATCCCCATGGCATACCTTCGTATGCTTCGGCATCCCCTCCAGACGGGCATGCAGCTCATAACGGGTCGTGGCATCCAGTTCTGCCTGTGAAATCTTACGGTTCATCTTATCCTTCAGCTTCGTAAGCCCCGGCGCACGCTTCTCATGCACCTGCATCTGAAGCTCTACCAGATATTTCAGATACTCCTCTTTCTTCTCCGGCTCCTCCTGCATCAGCTGTGCCAGCGTCTTTCCCTTAATATACTCGGAAACAATCGCCCACTTACCGTCTGTCTTTGTGACCTCCAGAATCTTCGGAATCGGCAGTCCGGTCTCCTCCACGCGCGCCTGATTCAATGCCTCGTTCAATACGTCCGCTTTGGAATAATCCTCGTTAAACACCTTAATCACGCGATTCCCATCCTGATAAACGGTTTTTGTTGCCCTTACTGCAATCGCCTTATCCAGTTTCATAGTCTTGCCTCCTTTACACCGTCTCCTGCCTGCCATAATAAGCATTCAGGTACATCTGCCTGATTTCGCTCATCAGCGGATATCTTGGATTTGCTCCCGTACACTGGTCGTCAAATGCCTGCTCTGTCATCTCGTCCAGTCTTGCAAGGAAATCCTCTTCATCCGGTACATACTCACGAATAGTCTTCTTAATACCTACCTCTTCCTTCAGGTCGTCGATAGCAGCAATGAGGTTTTTTAACTTCTCACTGTCATCCTTTCCCTGAATCCCGAGGAAATCCGCCACCTCCGCGTAACGCGCGAGCGTATGCGGGTGGTCGTACTGGGAAAAGGTTCCCATCTTTGTCGGCGTTTCACTTGCATTAAAACGCAGCACCTCGTCAATCATCAGCGCGTTTGCAACTCCGTGCGGCAGATGATGGAATGCGCCGAGCTTATGCGCCATAGAATGGCACACTCCAAGGAACGCATTTGCAAACGCCATGCCCGCCATCGTTGCAGCATTCGCCATCTTCTCTCTTGCTTCCGGGTCGTTTGCGCCGTTATGATAAGCCTTTGGCAGATACTTGAAAATAATTTTTAATGCGCCGAGTGCCAGTCCGTCCGTATAGTCCGTCGCCATCACGGAGGCGTATGCCTCTAACGCGTGGGTCACCGCATCGATACCGGAAGCGGCTGTCAGCCCCTTCGGTGCAGTCATATGCATATCCGCATCGATAATTGCCATATGCGGAAGCAGCTCATAGTCCGCAAGCGGATACTTGACTCCGGTCGTCTCGTCCGTAATAACTGCAAACGGCGTTACCTCGGAGCCCGTGCCCGCAGAGGTCGGGATAGCAACAAAATATGCCTTCTCTCCCATCTTCGGGAAGGTGTAGATTCTCTTCCGGATATCGACAAAACGCATTGCCATATCCATGAAGTCCGCTTCCGGGTGCTCGTAAAGCACCCACATAATCTTTGCCGCATCCATCGCAGAGCCACCGCCAAGCGCAAGAATAACATCCGGCTCAAATGCCGCCATCTGCGCGGCGCCTGCCTTTGCACAGGCAAGCGTCGGGTCCGGCTCCACCTGATAGAACTCCGTATGGGTAATTCCCATTTCATCCAGCTTATCAGTAATCGGTCTCGTGTAGCCGTTCTGGTACAGGAACGTATCGGTTACGACAAACGCCCTTTTCTTTCCCATGACCGTTCCCAGCTCATCTAACGCAACCGGCAGACACCCCTTCTTCATATAAATCTTCTGCGGAGTACGGAACCACAGCATATTTTCCCTTCTTTCTGCAACCGTTTTTATATTTAACAGATGCTTTACCCCTACGTTCTCTGATACGGAATTGCCGCCCCAGGAGCCGCAGCCAAGCGTCAGGGAAGGCGCAAGCTTAAAGTTATAAAGGTCGCCGATGCCGCCGTGGGAGGACGGCGTATTCACCAGGATGCGGCAGGTTTTCATACGGCTGCCAAACGCCGCAAGCTTTTCCTGCTCTGTCACCGCATTCAGGTAAATCGAGGCGGTATGGCCGTAGCCTCCGTCTGCCACAAGATGCTCTGCTTTTGAAAATGCCTCTTCGATATCCTTCGCGCGGTACATCGCAAGCACCGGGGAAAGCTTCTCATGGGCAAACTCCTCGGAAAGCTCGACGCTCTCCACCTCGCCGATTAAAATCTTTGTTCCCGCAGGCACCGTTACGCCCGCAAGCTCTGCGATTCTCTCCGCCCTCTGTCCGACAATCTTTGCATTTAAAGCGCCGTTAATGATAATCGTCTTTCTTACCTTCTCTAACTCCGCGCCCTGCAGAAAATAGCAGCCGCGCGCCGCAAACTCCTCCCGGACCGCCTCATATACCTTGTCCAGTACAATGACCGACTGCTCGGAAGCACAAATCATGCCGTTATCAAAGGTTTTGGAATGAATAATCGAGCTGACCGCAAGCAAAATATCCGCCGTGTCGTCAATAATAGCAGGCGTATTTCCTGCACCGACGCCCAGCGCCGGCTTGCCGCTCGAATAGGCTGCCTTCACCATACCCGGACCTCCGGTCGCAAGGATAATATCGCATTCCTTCATTACCAGATTCGTCATTTCAAGGGACGGCACGTCAATCCATGCAATAATATCCTCCGGCGCCCCTGCCGCCACTGCTGCCTCCAATACGAGCTTTGCCGCCTCAATGGTAGAATTTTTCGCACGCGGATGCGGGCTGATGATAATACCGTTTCTCGTTTTCAGGCAAAGCAGGGTTTTAAAAATTGCCGTAGAGGTCGGGTTCGTGGTCGGAATCACCGCGGCAACCACACCAATAGGCTCCGCAATCTTCCGGATACCGAACGCCTTATCTTCCTCCACCACGCCGCAGGTCTTCGTTGCCTTATATGCATTGTAAATATACTCCGCCGCATAGTGGTTCTTGATTACCTTATCCTCCACTACGCCCATCCCGGTCTCCTCGACCGCCATTTTAGCAAGCGGGATTCTTGCCTTATCCGCAGCGGTTGCCGCCGCAAGAAAAATCTTATCCACCTGCTCCTGTGTATATCCGGCAAACTTCCTCTGGGCTGCCTTTACTTTCTCAATCGCAGTTCCGAGGGTCTCTATACTGTCTACTACTTCGTACTTTCTATTTTTCATTTCCAGCCTCCTGTCTATAACACATCTTGTTTTACCTATGTTAAAAAATTAACACGGTTCTAGACAAATGTCAATAGAACAAACACAGGATTTTCTGGAAAATAATTCCTCCTCACCCTATTACAGTCTCTCTATTCCGCCTGATAGCTGATTCCGTCAAACCATGCCGTGTTACCGCTCTTTTCTCCACCCGCAGTCGCATACATGCCGACCGTACAGCCGACAAAGCCGCCTGCCGACTCCGTACTCAAAAACTTCGTGGACAGCTCCGATACCAATACCTGCTCTCCTGCTCCGGTATCATAGGAAAGCGACGCCACCTGCCCCTTCTGCCGGATAGAAAACGTAACCTTCTCTGCGGTTACTTCCTGCTCTGCAAGAACAGACAGACCGGTATTTGCCTCATTCTTTACTACGCGTACCTTCTTCTTTCCGTCAAACTGCCCGTAAAGAACCGCAACCGATGCTCTTTCGCTCTGCAGCAGCGCAAGTCCCGCCGCTTCGTTATCCTGTTCTGGCACAAGCTTTACTGTTGTACTCGCCGTAAAATAATAAGAAGTCTGACGGATTCCGAGATATGCCGCCGGTTCACACTCCGCAAGCGTGTAAGGCAGAAGCTTCAGGCGGTACCCCTCGCCGTCCTTTACCGCAGTTCCTTCCTCCGGATTCCGCAGCATTACCATGGAAAACGGAATGCCATTTGCGGCAATCCCGCTTGTCACCGGATTACCGTCCTTATCCTCCGCTCCTTTTTCGGTAAGCGGTACGGTCACAACATCCTCCAACATGCCGATTCCTGCGTTAAAGACCGGCCAGCCGTCTTCCCAGGTCACCTTTGCGAGGAACGTCTCACGTCCCATATTCGTATGCCACTCGCACGGTCTGGAAGCAAGCATCACCGCGTACCAGTTCCCTTCCTTATCCGAAACCAAATCCGCATGACCCACATAACGAATCGGATAATCCTTTCCGAGATGCCGGTGGGTAAATACCGGATTCATCAGATTGCCTTCGTACGGCCCGTAAATTTCCTTGCTTCTTGCAACGCAGACTGCATGCGCCGGACCTGTGCCGCCCTCAGCGTGCATAATATAGTACCAGCCGTCCTTTTTATAAAGGTGCGGTCCCTCCGGCCACTCTGCCTTTCTCATTGCGCCGTTCCAGACAAGCTTATACTCGCCGAGAAGCCGCCAGTTCTCCAAATCCACTTCCTGTATGTAAATATACCAGTCGCCGTTATGTCCTACGCCCTCGGGATTCGGTCTTGTCCCGATGTAGTAGCAGGTTCCGTCCTCGTCAAAAAACAGGCTCGGGTCGATACCGTCTGCTCCTGCCACATAATGCGGCTCTGACCACGGACCGGCAGGGTCCTTTGCCGTCACAATAAAGTTCCCGCCATGACTTACGTTCGTCGTAATCATGTAATAGGTTCCCGCATGGTAACGGATGGTCGGTGCAAAAATCCCGCGGGACATTCCGTCCTTTCCGCACGGCACCTGCGAATTTCTGTCCAGTATGTTTCCAATCTGATGCCAGTGCTTTAAATCTTCACTCTCAAAAATCGGAACCCCCGGAAAATAACAGAAACTTGAATTTACAAGATAAAACTTATCCCCCACTGCACAAACGGACGGGTCCGGATAGAAACCCGGTAAAATAGGATTTTTAATTTCCATAACGCTTCTCCTTACCTTAAATTTTGTATACATTTCCGGCTGATTTTTCTCTTTTCAGTCTATTTCAGTTTAGCATATTCCATAAAAATGCGCAATCAATTTTTATCCCTGAGTTTCCGCATTTTTAGCAACACCGTAAAGTCCCGGAGACTGTGTAACAGCGTAATTTTACATTTGTCTGAAGGACCGCGGTTAAACTTCTCCGGTGCCGTTACTCTTCTGCCATACGGAAAGGTATCGGTATCCGGCAGCTCCATTGCTCCGATAAAGCCCGAAGGTGCAAAAAGCTCATCCACACAGAAAAAGTCTGACGATTCTGTCATCACTTCTGCTTTAGGCGCCTGTACCGCCTCCCCACGTAGGGAAGCGGTCGGCACCGCTTCTGCTTCCTGCTCCATCTTTTCCCTTCCCGGTGTCTGGAAACGTAATACGATTACTGCTTTGCTGACTTTTTCACTGCCTCCCAGAGCCCTTCGATATAGACAGCTCCTAAGGCGCGGTCATACAGACCATATCCCGGTCTTGCGGTCTCTCCCCAGATCATTCTGCCGTGATCCGGGCGGATTACGCCGTCAAAGCCCATCTCCTGCAATGCCTTTACAATTTCATACATATCAAAGCTTCCCTCAGAAGAAAGGTGTGCGCTTTCATGGAATTCGTCGTCTGTTTCAAACTTCACATTACGGACATGCGCAAAATGGATACGCTCGGCAATCTCCGGATTGCGGATAATTTTTACCAGGTCGTTCTTTCTGCTGCTTCCGAGCGAGCCGGTGCAAAGTGTAAACCCGTGAAGCTTGCTCGGGTGAAGCGCCGCTACCTTTAAAAGTGACTCTTCGCTCGTGACAATACGCGGCAGGCCGAAAATATCCCATGCTGGGTCATCCGGATGCACTGCCATCATAATGCCGTACTTTTCACAGGTCGGCATAATACGCTCGATAAAGTATCCGTAATTCTCCAAAAGCTGCTCATGGGTCATACCCTTGTATTTTTCAAACAGCTCTTTAATCTCATCCCTCCGGTTCGGCTCCCAGCCCGGCATTACAAAGCCGCTGCTTCCCTTTTCAATCCGCTCAAACATCTCGTCCGGACGGATGCCCTCAATCATCTTCCCATCATAGGCAAGCACAGTCGAGCCGTCGGCAAGCGGTTTTGCAAGGTCCGTCCTTGTCCAGTCGAACACCGGCATAAAATTATAACAAACGAGCCGGATTCCTGCCTTACCGACACTTTCCAAAGAAGTAATATAATTCTCAATTAACTTGTCCCTTGTTGGTGCGCCAAGCTTGATATCCTCATGGATATTGATGCTTTCCACACCAAGAAGCTTTAAGCCCGCTGCTTCTACTTCTTCCTTTAGTTTTACTACCTCCTCATACGGCCATGGCTCTCCTGCCGGAATATCGTGCAACGCCGAAATAACTCCGGTTACTCCCGGTATCTGGCGGATTTGCTGCAGCGTCACACTGTCGTTTTTGCTGCCGTACCAACGTAATGTCATATCCATTGTGTTTTCCTCCTGAAACAAAACTTTTTATAGTTCTTTTACATAAACAATTAATAGATTTCCCTGCCGTGGGCATCCGGAATCCCGGACTTGCGGTAAAAGTAGGAATTTACGATATCTCTCCACTCCTTTGCATGCTCCGCCTGCATTTTAAAGCGCTCTGCTGACCTTTGATAGATTTCCTCCGGAATGTAATCCTTTAAGCCGGCAAACGTCCCTAAAAACTGTTCCGCCTGCGCCGCGCCTTCAAAGTGTGTGTCGTAAATATGCTGTATCAGTGTCTTTCCGCTCTTTAATACCGCGTCGTACCGGACGTAATGGAAGAACAAAAGAAGCTCCTCCGGACACTCTGCCGCATCTTCATAACGCTTGTAGTTTTCCTCACGATACTGCATTGTATACCCTGTCCCTTTTGAAGTACGGTCAACGCCAAGTCCGTGGCAGTCCGCACGGTGATAGGTTCCCCAGCGGTCGTATTCATAGCCGTCCACATTCGGGCCGTAATGATGTCCCGGATTTACCATCCAGCCGATTCCGAGCGGCGAGGTATACTTTTCATAGACCTCTCTCGAACAAAGCGCCATATCGGTCAGCGCCTTTACTGCCGCAGGCTCCTTTGTTACTGTCATCCGAATCCATTCCTCCGCAATCTCTTTTGCGGTCAGGGAGGTCTGGAACGCAAGCCTGCCAAAGCCGTACCAGTTCAGTCCGGCAAAATCGTGCCCGGTCCAGTTCTCATCGTCTCCGGTATTCGTTACTGCCGCCATACCGCAGGTATGCTGCGCATAAGTACGCCCGCTTACAATATCCGCCACCGTGTCATTCTCCGGCGCGCAGTACGTCTTGAAATCAAGCACCTCTTTCCACATCGGCACCAGATAACAGAAATGCCGCTGCTGCCCTGTATACTCCTGCGCTGCCTGCACCTCCAGAATCTGATTGGTATGCTCTAAGCCGCCAAGCAGCGGAGAAACCGGTTCCCTGATCTGAAAATCCATCGGACCGTTTTTAATCTGCAGCACCACATTGTCCGCAAACTGCCCGTCCAACGGCTTAAAATGGTCGTAGCCTGCCCTTGCACGGTCGGTCTTTTTGTCGCGCCAGTCCTGGGTACAATTATAAACAAAACAACGCCAGATAATTGTTCCGCCATACGGGGCAGCCGCCTCCGCAAGCATGTTTGCGCCCTCCGCCTGCGTTCTGCCATAGGTATGCGGCCCCGGTCTTCCCTCCGAATCCGCCTTTACAAGAAAGCCGCCGAGATTCGGGACTGCCGTAAAAATATACCGCATCGTTTCCTTCCACCATGCCCTCACCTCTTCATTTAACGGGTCAGAGCAGGAAAGTCCGGCCAACTCCATCGGCGCAGCAAAGTTTAAGGACAAATATAGCGTTACCCCGTACTCTGCAAACACCTCGGACATCCGGCGCAGCTCCTTCTCATAACGTGGAGTAATCAGCTCTGTTGCTGCATTTTTTACATTTACATTATTAATCACCGCCGCGTTAATTCCTACCGATGCACAAAGCCTTGCATATGCCCTTGTACGCTCGTTTACCACAACCTCGTTATCTACAAAAAAGAACGACCTGCCGGAATAGCCGCGTTCGATACTGCCGTCCATGTTATCCCAATGATTCATCATGCGGAGCGGATTGTCCGGAAGCACCTTCTTTTCCTTCCCCGCAGCGCTTCCCTCTGTAATCTCCATACGGATGACATCAAACGCTCCGTATAAAATTCCCCTCCCGGTCCCTGCAATGATATACATTACCGTATCGTCCGAAACAATCCGGTAGCCCTCGCTGTATCCTTTTGCAAGCTCCGGCAGGAAAAGGAGCACAGTCCCCTCTGCCTGTCCCGTTAGGCGCTTTAGTGCATCCACACCGGCTTCCGCCTCCGCCGGAAGCAGTGCCGCTGCTTCATAATAAGTCTGCAGTTCTGTTCCAAACAATTCTTTTCCTGCGCGGACAAGCTCCGCTGTCGCGGTCACAACTGTCTGCGGCAGCTGCTCCTTATCTCCCGCCGCAGTCACAACCGTAACCCTGCTCCATAAAACCGGGTTTGTAAGCGCTTTCATTTTGTAAGAAAGCCATGCGTCCGTATATCCCGCCATCGTGTTACCTCCTCCATGCTTTTGCTTTCAGTATACCCTATCCCGGAGCATTTTGCAATGCAATTTTCCTTGCGAAAATAACTCATTGACATACGCCGTCCGGCTTGTTACAATAAGAGTGGATTTGAATACTAATTTAGGCACCTACTTATTTTCATTTCATGTCAGGAGGTTTGTTTATGGCACAAAAAGCAAAAATTACAGTTCACCCGTCCTTTCCTGTCGGAGAAATCTCTCCGCGGCTTTTCAGCACGTTTCTCGAACCAATCGGCTCGATGGTAAACGGAACCATGTATAACCCGAAGCATCCGACCGCGAACGCACAAGGGTTCCGGCAGGACTTCATTGACGCACTTAAGGCTTCCGGTATGCCGGCATGCCGTCTTCCGGGCGGCAATTTTGTCTCCGGCTGGGAATGGAAGGACTCCATCGGCCCGAAGGAGGAACGGAAGGTTCATCTGGACCTGGCATGGTACCAGTACATTACCAATGAAGTAGGCCACGACGAATACTTACAGTGGGCGGAGGCGGTAAACACCGAGCCGCTGTATACAATCAACCTTGGCACCGGCGACATCAAGGACGCCCAGCATATTGTAGAATACACCAATCACGAAAAAGGAACCTACTGGTCTGACCTGCGCCGCAAAAACGGCCACGAAACGCCTTACGGCGTCAAGACCTGGTATCTTGGAAACGAAATGGACGGGCCTTGGCAGATTGGCTCCTGGGACAGAAATCCGAAGGGCTACGGCATTTTGTGTAATGAGGTTTCCAAGGTGATGAAATGGACCGACCCTACCATTGAAACCGCAGTCTGCGCTTCCTCCTCCCTGTGGATGGGACATTACCCGCAGTGGGAAGAAGAGGTCCTGCAGGAATGCTACGAAACCATCGACTATATTTCCATGCACCACTACCACGGCGCACCGGAAGGAGACTACAGGGCGCTCCTTGGCGGCTCCTGCTATTATGAAGATTTTATCAATACGGAGGTTGCCCTTTGCGACCTGATTCAGGCAAAGATGCGCTCCCCGAAAAAGGTCATGCTCTCCTTTGACGAATACGGCGCAATGGTACGTCCGAACGAGCCGCTGCATCCGGGCTACGGGCCGCACAATATGGCAGCCTCGCACTTTGTTTTCAATCCGGACAGAAAGTATATCCTGCACGACCCGGACAAAATGCCGGACCGCACTTTCCCGGGCGGCGACATGCTCCATGCGCTCTCCATGGCTTCCATCCAGCTTGCCTTTTTACGGCACGCAGACCGTGTCAAAATCGGCTGCATGACCGGAGGGCTTGGCGCGCTCTGCTCCTCGAACCACGACCACGTATGGAAGTCTGCGTCACATTATGTATTTATGCAGTTGATGCAGTATGCACGCGGCACCTCCCTGCAGACAGACACGCAGTGCGAAACCTACGATATCCCGGGCTATGCCATAAATGACACGTCGCAGTATGTGGAAAAAGAAGGCGTTCCTTATGTTGACTGCGCCGCCGCATGGGACGATACCAGCAACAGCCTGAACCTGTTTGTCATTAACCGGAATGCGGACGCTTCCTATCCGCTTGAACTGGATGTCCGCGCCTTTGAAGGGTATGAATTTAAAGAACAGCTGGAGCTTTACTGCAAAGACCTCGAGGCGAAAAACAGCTATGAGCAGCCTGACCTGATTGTACCGGTCTCCACGACCGGCCAGGCCTTTGAAAACGGAATGCTCACAGCAGAAATTAAGCCGCTTTCCTGGAACGTATTCCGTTTCCAGAAATAATAAACTTTATTGGCGGAAGGGACAGCCACCATGAGGAGAGTAATAATAAAAGTTTAGTAATACAACGACGGTGCAGCCTAAGCTGCACCGTCACCGGCTGTCTCTCAAAACAGAACTCTGTCACAGACCTGCTGAAATTCCGATTCTTTTAAAATAAATCCCCAAACCCTCCCTCGTCCGGAGCCGATGCGTGGTAGTAATTATAATTCATAACAATGCGCTTGTTTCTATGCCGGACATGCGCTGTGAAACGGGGAGTCGAACCCCTGAGGCTATCCGCACCTCTACCATGATTACGGCACATTCTCTGCCGATGGAGATACATCCACTCTGCCGGACTACCATCTGTAAAAGAATCAAAGGAACAGCTTCTGCCTTTCTGTTATCATACGCTACAACAGCTCCGTTGTCCAGTTCAATTCCTGAATCAGTTCGTCACATTCGCGTAACTCCTTTGACAAAACATCCACTTTTTTCTGGAGGTCTGCCACCGGTACCGTGCTCACAATCTTTATTTCGGAATGTGTCATACGGTTTGCTCTGCTGCTTGCGTTATCCAGAAAATTTCTCATAATCTGGATTCTGCTTTTCAGACAGTCCCTGCGGGCAAGCAGCTCTGTTATCGTTTTTCCTTCGTGCATGGTTCTGCTGTTCGTCAGATTAATTCTTGCAATCAGCTCCTCCAGCCTGGCAATAATCCGGTCCAGCTCCTTTAAAAGCCCCTCCGGCTCCTCCGAAGGCTTCTCGCCCTCCTGCACCTTGGAATTGTTATTCAGCCGGATGCCAAGCTCCGACAGCCTCTCCTGCAAATCTGCCCGTTCCGATAACGCTGTTGCCAGTTTCATTTTCTCATCCTCCTTAACATATCAAAAACCTTTGGTTTCCTGTCATTACCCCAAGCGCGGCGGCTCCGGGCGTGGCGGATTCTTACAAGTGGAAGGAATCCCTGCCCTACTTGTAAGAATGGGACCGCGCTTCGCCCTTACCCTACCCAAGCAGCCCGCAGAGCGTTTCAAACACAAACTCTGCCGAAGCTTCCCTGACCTTATTTCTGCCAAGGTCACCGAACTGCTTCGTCACCGTCGTAAGCGTTCCATCCACAAAAAAGCCGAAACAGACCATCCCGACCGGTTTTTCCGTGGTTCCTCCGGCAGGACCCGCAATTCCGGATATTCCAACACCGACCTGCGCCTTCTGCGCCTTTGCAACGCCCTCCGCCATTTCGCGGGCAACCTCCTCGCTTACGACGCCATAAGCTTTTATGGTTTCCGGCCTTACCCCGAGATACTTTACCTTTGCTTCATCTGCATAGGTCACAACCCCCGCGTCAAATACTGCCGAAGCATTCGGCACATCCACCAGTCTGGCGCAGCACAGTCCGCCTGTGCAGGACTCCGCAAAGGAAATCCGGAAGCCCTTTTCCTGCAAAAGTGCTACGAGCCGTTCCTCTTTTGCTTCTTTTTTCAGTCCTTCCATTCTATCCGCTGCCTCCTTTTTGTCTCCCGCTCCTCTTCTGCGCGCTAATTCCCGCATTCGATACTGATGCGGTTAAACACATGCAGGATATCGTCGGTTACCATAGTTTCCTTTTCCTCTCCCGACTTATCCATTACGATTTTTCCTTTGTCCATCATCAGCAGACGGCTTCCGTACTCCACCGCATAACGGAGGTTATGCGTTACCATAATCGCGGTCAGCTTTTTTTCCTTTACCACCTGATCCGTGAGCCGCATGATAATCTCCGCCGTATGAGGGTCTAACGCTGCCGTATGCTCATCTAAAATCAGAAAATCAAGAGGCGTAAGCGTTGCCATAACAAGGGAAACTGCCTGCCTCTGCCCGCCGGACAGCGCCCCGAGCTTTACATTCATCTTGTCCTCCAGACCAAGTCCTAAGCCTGCAAGCTGCTCCTTATAATACCCGGCTCTCGCCTTGTTTACTCCGCCGGACAGCCCGAAGCGCTTTCCCTTGTGGTCCGCTAAGGACATATTTTCAAGAATCGTCATATTCGGACAGGTCCCGAGCGCCGGGTTCTGATACACCCGCCCCATTCTCCGGTAGCGCTCATACTCCTTCATCCGGTCGATGCTCTGGCCGTTAATCAGCACCTGCCCTTCGTCAATCGGAATACTGCCGCAGATAATATTCAGCATAGACGTCTTTCCGCTTCCGTTGCTGCCTACTACCGACACAAACTCACCGTCTCCTACCGTCAGGTTAAAGTCGTCGAACAGGCACATCTGTGTTATCGTACCAGCATTGTATATCTTAGAAATGTGCCGCATCTCAAGCATTTGCCCTGCCGCCTCCTTTCTGACGGTTCCCGACTACAAGAATCACAAGGAACAATACTGCCGTTACCAGCTTTAACAGATTTGCCGGAAGCCCGAGGCTGATTGCAATCTGGATACAGATTTTATAAATCACACTGCCTGCGACTGCCGCCGTAGTTCCTTTCACAAATCCCTCTTTTTTAAAAATCGTCGTACCAATAATTACCGTAGCCAGACCAAACACCATCTGCCCGGTTCCCATAGTTGCGGAAAAGCTGCGCTGCTCATGGCACACCAGACAGCCGCAGAGAGCCACCAGGGCATTTGCAATAACAAGCCCCAAAATCTTTACCTTTCCCTTATCCTTTGCCAAAGAGGTGACTAACACTTCATTGTCGCCTGCCGCGCGCAGAAGGAGACCATTCTTTGTTTTAAAGTACAAATCAAGCAGCAGCTTGACAAGCAGCATCAGAAAAAACGAAACAATCAGCTTTCTCTGCAAAAGAGAAAGACTGCCAAACAGCGTTTTCACCGGTTCCGCAGTAAACAAGGTTGCAACATCACGCCCGACTGCCAGATTAGAGCCTGCAATCTGCAGGTTAATGGAAAACAGCGCCGTCATTGTAATAATTCCGGCAAGAAGGTCCCGCACCTTAAAGCACACATGAATTATCCCGGTCACAAGCCCTGCCAACGCTCCGGCCGCCAGCGCCGCCAGTAATGTCAGATAAGGATTTCCCCCCTTTACTAAAAGCAGTGCCGTAACCGCTGCGCCAAGCGGAAAGCTCCCGTCTACCGTCAGGTCCGGAAAGTCCAGAATCTTATACGTAATATAAATGCCGTAGGACAGCAGGGCGTAAATAAAGCCCTGCGTCACGGTACTGATAATCAAATCAACCATAGTCTTACTCCAATATCAGCTCTTTCGCCTTATTCTTCCTGGGCTTCGATTGCCTTTTCTGCAACATCCTCCGGAACGGTTATTCCCATTTCAGTAATCGCACCAGAGTTAATATAAATACCATATTCGGTAATCGTCTCATACGGAATCTCAGACGTCTTTGCCTCGCCCTTTAATACCTTTGCCGCCATCGCGCCGGTCTGGCGTCCAAGCTCATAATAATCGATTCCTGCCGCAGCCACACAGCCCTTTACGACCTGCTCTATTTCGCTTCCGTACACCGGAATCCCTGCCTCATTGGTCTTTTCCAGAACGGAGGAAAGCACGCCTACTACATTATTATCCGTCAGATTGGAAAAACAGTCAACCTTTTTACTGATTAATGTATCTGTCGCCTGTGTCACCTCGGACTGTGCCGTTACGCCGAGCGCCTCTATTGTAAACCCATAAGCGCCTGCTTTTTCCTGATATTCCTTAATAGCAGATACGGAATTTGGCTCGCTTGTCGTATAAAGAATCCCGATGGTCTTTGCGTCCGGCTGAAGCTTGCGGATTAAATCAAGCTGTGCCTCTATCGGAAGCTTATCGGAAGTTCCGGTAATATTCCCTTTATCCAGCTTTGCTTCTACCGGGTCGCTGATTGCGGTAAAAATCACCGGGATATCCTTATCCTCTGCTGCTGCAAAGCAGGCGGTTGCCGCGTTGGTTGCAATGCCGCACATTAAGGCTACGTTCTTCGCCGAAAAATTCTGCCCGATCTGCGTACAGATATTATCATCAAACCCTGCATTCTGATAATCCACGGAATAATCCGTGCCTTCCTTCAGCCCGGCATCCTCTAACCCCTTCAGAAAACCGTTGCGGCAGTTATCCAGGGAAGAATGCTCCCCGTACTGGCTGATTCCGATGACCGGTACCTCTTTCTTTCCGCACGCTGCACCCCCGAATACCATGACCGCAGCTGCAACTGCACAAACTACTCTCTTTACTGTCTTTTTCATACTTTTCCTCCTGATTCTTCCTGATTTTGATTTCCTATTTGCAGAAGCCTCCCCTTCCGTGCAGGCTAGCGCTCCGCGCGTTCGCTTCCTGCATTTTCTTTCCGTGCAGGCCAGCGCTCCGCGCTTCCCACTCACCTCGCAGCAAAGCTGCTCAGGTCTCCGCGCGTT
>CAJTLU010000003.1:99850-209405 GCA_910577175.1 uncultured Lachnospiraceae bacterium
TGCATTTTCTTTCCGTGCAGGTCCGCGCTCCGCGCTTCCCACTCACCTCGCAGCAGAGCTGCCAGGTCTCCGCGCGTTCGCTTTCTGCATTTTCCTTCCGTGCAGGCCAGCGCTCCGCGCTTCCCCACTCACCTCGCAGCAGAGCTGCTCGGTCGTGGGCGCGTTCGCATAAAATTTTGTCAGTGAAAGCAAGCTTTCCTGCCAAAATTTTATGCTCACTTTGCCTGCACGAAAAAAAGTCCCGCCCCATGTACATTACGTTACATGGGACAGGACTTAAAATTCCTGCGGTGCCACCCATCTTGGTGATATTTCACCCTCTCTGCCCCGCACAAACATGCGGACCGTACTGATAACGGGTTACGCCCCCGTCGACTACTACTTACCCCGGCACTGCCAGAATGTTCGGTCGCCCTCCTAAGTCCATTCCCCCGCGGTCCCACTGCTGCAATTCCACCATCTGCAGCTCTCTGAAAGCTTCTCCGTCAGGCTACTACTCTTAGTCACTGGTTTACTGTTTCTAATAAAGCTGATTTTAACACCTTACCTTTGAAATGTCAAGGGGCTTACTGAAATTTCCTGACCGTTCTTCTTGCCCATTCTCCTTCTGAACTGTACCTGGTCTTTGTCCTGTCAGCCGCAACCGTCCCCGTCACAGTCATAATGCTCCGCAATATTTTTCTTTTTTATGTTTTCCTCCTAAACTGCATTTGCCCTGCCTACCAGCCAAACTGTTTCGCTGCCTGATACTGTCTGCTCCCGTTTTCTTTCCAATCCTTTTCTGACCGGTAGCCCTTCTTCGTACCATCCGGCGCTATCGTCCAGTACCTGTCCCCTGTCAACATCGTCCCCAGTACAGTTTCCCCTGCCATACCCATATACACTACTTCCAGCTCCCATACAATATGGAAGCTGACTCCCTTATTTGGTGAATACTCTAAAACTTCGGCTTTCGATACCCCCGCAGGTCGAACAAAAATCTGCTCCGGCTCCGGCGTCTCCTCTGTATAAAGGGAAAATGCCGTCTTACTATAGGCATTTTCCTTCCGGTCAATGCAGATATTCCACCCCTTTCTTCCCTGCTCGTCATAGATATCCTCTATTTTCTCCAAGACCTGCACCCCCATATAGGAAAAATCATCCCTGCCAAAGTACCGGAAAAAATCCTCTTCCTCTGCAAGAAGCGCCATTTCAATAGATTGCTCCGACACATTCTCCCATTGGATGTTTTCGCAGGTCAGTCCATCCTTCCAAAAAGGAGGGCGGAAGGAACCATCCACAATCCGGCAAATCCCTCCCGGTAACTCTGTCAGCACGGCATCCGCATCCAACCGTAAACTTCCTACCCGGTTTCCCGCCTCCCTAAAATCCAGAACCAGCTGCGGACACCCGGAAAAGGCAAGCGAACCAAACTCTGAGTCGTGAACCGTGAAATATTTCAGATTTTCACAATTCGTTACCGACCATTCCGCTCCCCCGTACATACTTCCACCAATATATTCAAGTGCCGGACAATTTTCAATCAATAACTGCCCGATTCCGCCCTCGCTTCCGCCAACATACCAGATGGAGGGATGATTTTTTAAAACGACACTGCTTGCACTTATGACAGTCAAAGACTTCAGACAGGGAAAATATTCAAACCCGTCCAAGTGCCATGGGCGCTCCATATTTTCCCTACTGATTCCCATTTCCTCAAGTGCATACCAGTCCCAGTATATCTCCTCTACCGCTTCCCGCTCTGCCAGGGAAAGGAATCCGTCCTGGTCCGTATCATACAGGATGGAAAGGAACTCCCGGAAAGCACCGGATGTAAAATGCGCCACATCAATCGGAATCTTCCCTTCCAGCTTCCCGCACCCCTCTATCACGACCTCCTCTATCCCTGATAAATCAAGGTCAATCCGCCGAAGCTCCGGGCAGTTCCGCACCACAAGCCTTTTTAAGCCCGGTGCAGCTCCGCCGATAATCTCTAAGGACGGATGGTTTTCCACAACCAGCGTTCCGGTATAACCAGGATACAAATCCGTAAGCTTCGGGAAATATTCCAATCCGTCCAGCGTTTCCCCGGAAAACCGGAACAGCCCTTCAAAATTCAAAACCTGCACACTTTCCCGCTCTTTTAAAGATAAGCCTTCTTTGGAATCAATATTATGATAGCATTCAAGATAACGACGGAATATGCCGCTCGAAAAATGCGCCCCGTCAATCGGAAGTGTTTCACTGTCCTGGGCAGGCTCCTCCGTAAACTCCGCCCCTCCCATGTACTCTTTCATTGAAAAAATTGCTTCATCCGGCGACAATAAACATACTGTACCGTCCTTCCGGATAATACAGCTGCAGGACATCGCCTCCAACCCCCCGATTTTTTCCTCTCTTTTCCCATCCTGATACCAGAACTCCAATTCATACCAGAGTCCAAGTACAGTCCTTTCTGTAGAATAGTCCAACGAACTTACCTTACTTTTTTCCCCGATACGCAGCTTTATCTTTTCTGCCTCCGGCATTTCCTCCGCATAACACACAATACCCCTCGATGTTGCATCTGTCATAGGATCAGACGCCCAAAGAACCCATTTCCCTCTTCCCTGCGAATCCTCTATGACATCCTCCTTCCCCTCCCCAAAATAGGCCGGAAATCCCTTTCTATCCTCCTCCCAGACAGAAACGGAAACTTCATAAAAATCTACCTCTTTCCCCACAAAGTAATCCTTCCAGAACTCCTCCAAAAGGACGACCCCATCCTCTGTCCGCTCCAGCCATTGTACCGGAAGCTCCTCATAAAATCCACTTCCACCCTTTCCCCTGGACAAAATGCCGGGCAGTTTTGCTCCCATGCATATTACCAGTTCCCCGTCCAAAGCCCACTTTCCAAGCTGTCCTGACTCCGGCCGGTAAGTCTCCCCCCAGTTCCATTCCCAAAAAAACTCCTGTGCTGCCTTTGAGATATATACCGGATTTAAAATTACCCCATGGGAAGAAAGCGAACAGAACGCCGGACAATTCTCAGCATAAAGAAAGCTCTCACGTGCAAGACACACTCCCCGGATGGACGGATGATCTTTTATGATAATCTGTCCTGCCCTGCCTGCCGACAGAAACCTCAGGTTCGGAAAATAACCCAGTCCGTCTATCACCTGAAATCCATCCTGCATCTCCCCCTCCGGCAGGACATCCTCCGCCCAGCTGATTATCAGCACAGCCTCCCGTTCGGTATCAGAAAGATACCCGTCCCCGTCTGTATCGTAATTATCTGAAATCACCTTACGGAAATCCGCACTCGTAAAATGCGCCTCATCAATCGGTATCCGCTCCCCCTCCGGCCCCGTGACTGGCGTCGGAGACAGCTCTCTTGTCGGCGCTGCAGTCGGATGATTCCCCGGTTCTTCCGTCACGGACGGCACCTTTGTATTCCCCGGAAGCGCAGTCAGACCAGGCACCGGCGTCACTGTCATGCCGGTTTCCTGTTCCCGGTGGCAGGCACAAAAAAGTCCCAGCATCACAAAAAGCAATATACTATATTTCTTTTTTTTCATATTCCCTCCTAATATCTATTTACTCCGCAAAACTATAGCCTTCAAAGTCATATTCTATGTCAGGATGACTGTCTAACATGGTCCTCAAATCCCCATATAAAATGGGGCTTTTGTATATCTGACTTGCACCTGGATTAACTTCCCATGAAGCAAACAGGGCAGAATCCGCCTTTTTTACATATGGTAAAAAGTTTCCAAGATAAAATCTGCCTTTTTCATCTTCAAAATATATTGTTGGTATTGCAAAATCAGCAATAGAACCGATGCTGCCAGAATATGCCTTACCAATTACATTTTTTACTACCTGTTGCGCGGCAGCATATCGTCTTGAGATATAATCAGGATCATCTGCAGTACCTGTTATCGGCTTTCCTTTCGCCGAATGTTTAATTCTTATACATTTTGTCCCTTTCTGTATCCACGTACTATGCGCAAACAAGTCTCCTACTAAATGAATCGCAATACCATAAATGAACATCCTCCTATTCTCATTCGTATCCGGAACTCCTACCTTTTGAAATACGCTACTCCAGTCCGTATCCCCGATTTTTCCTTCTTTAAAATCCTCATAAATCCTGTTATAGTCATTTTGCAGCATATTATCAGCTTCTTCTTTTTTTATCCCTTCTACTTCCCCATTCTTTAAGGCTAACCTCGTTAAAAAAATGTAATTTGCAATATAGTTCGAATTATACAATGGCTCATAATCTGTTGTTCCATTCACTATCGTCTTCTTTCTCTGCCACAGAAATCCATGATACGGGTTATCATCCATGTCCTTTAACCCTGCATCCTGGTCCGGATAATTACAAGCAAACGTAAGAATTTTCATCTGTTCCGAAGTAAACGAGACTGACATTTCATTCACCACAGCCCCAAGTCCACTATGTCCGGCGCTTCCCCACATCCCCTCTACAACCTCCACTCCCGTAAAGGTTTCCACTGCTTTTTCGTTTTCCGGTATCGTTTTTAATACTTCTCCCCAGAACTTCTCCTTCTGCTTTTCCTTCTTCTTTTCATTCTTTTCCGCTTTATCGATGTGCTTCTCATAGAGCTTTTTAAACTTATCGTTTATCTCTACCGCATATCCTAAGTCAAGTACCCCGTTCCCATATTCGTTCGGGGAGCCGTACAGGTTGGCACTGTAGTTTAACAGCATCCGTATGTAGTCCGCAGACATTTCCGGGTTCAATTCCATCAGGACAGAAGCCACCCCTGCCACGTGCGGCGCTGCCATGCTTGTGCCGGACATCCCGGTAACACCGCCAAAGATACCACTGGAGAGAATATTTTCGCCTGGTGCCATCAGCTCCAGTGCCTCCCCTCCCGTACTGCCTTCTGCCGCAAGTCCCTCCGCCGTGACGGAGCCGACTGCAATCACTTCATCATATGCCGCAGGATAGGCAACGGTCTCCCCGTTCCCTGCCGCCGCCACTAAAAGGATACCTGCCTCCGAGGCTCGCTCAACCGCTTCCTCCAGCTCTTTTACGTTCTTTGTAAGTCCGAAGCTCATGTTGATGATGTCCACATCCTGCTCTACCGCCCAACCGATTGCCTCTACAATCCGCCTCACTGGCGCTTCCAGGTTTTCATCCAACACACGCGCCGAGTAAAGCTCCACGCGCGGATTGATGCCAGTAATCCCCTCATCATTATCCAGTGCCGCGATAATCCCTGCAACCACAGTTCCGTGCCCGCTCGGATCCTCGTAAAGCACATTTCGTTCATCCTCCGGAATGAAGTTTTTCCGTACGGCAACCGGAAGGTCGGTACTGAAATTAATGCCGGAGTCAATCACCGCAATCTTTATTTTCCTGCTGAATTCTTCCGCTTTCCCTGCATTTATGTTTCCCGCCTGTATCATCTGCTGATTCCATGACTTGCCGTTCCGGGTTCCCTGATTTCCTTGGTTTACCTTGACCTTTATTTCCTTCTGCCTTTTGTCCTTGATTTTACTTCCGAAGCCGCGGACAATATCCTGACTTTCCCCGGACGGGTTGCTTCCCGGGTTCCCTGTATCTGTATATGCTTCGGGATTCCCGCCTGCTGCCCTGATGCTTCCCGCCACGGCATACCCTGATGCAGGCAAACCGCTAACACTGATACACAATGCCAGCAGCAATGCAGCAATTCTTTGAAAATACCTTCTTTTTCTTTTGATGCTTTGAAACCCTTTTTCCATAACGCTACTCTCCTTTTTGTATTTTATTTCTGCCTTCAACATCCTACACCTGTACAGGTGTAACCCTGCAGAGCATTTTTACTTCACATGGATATGCTTTAAAACCCTAAGACGTTAAAACGCTGCCGCAACACGGTGTTTCCTATGAATTAAAAATCCCCGGCTGCAGCCAAAGCCTTTGCAGCCGGGGGTAACATCTGAATCCTGACCTAAAAGAAATTCGTTTTCCTTTGCAGATTTCCCTTTTTACTCCCACATCTTACATTCTTACGGTTCCGTAAGTCTGCTTTATCCTACGCTTCCACAATACCATAATTTCCCTCATCTGTCAATTATTCCCTGTTCCCCGAATGCCCGCTTTTTTTAAGCAGATTTCGCCATTCCCAAAGAGAAAAGGACCCGCATCAGGTTTGTTCCATCTGCTCTTCATCCTGCAGAAATGTTATCTGCCTCATCCGGTAAATTGCCGCCAGTACATTCTCTCTCCGCGGCAGGTCAAGGAAACGCCCGCATTCCGTAAAATAATTGGAAAATACACATTCCAGTCCTTCCTTCTGGATTTTCCTGTAAAGCTCCTCTGTCATCGCCTGTAAATCCAGCCTCCGCTCCTGTTCCGGCATTTCTGCAGACAGTAGCCGTCACATCAAAAATCCGGTAGTCCTCCATCAGATATACCCGGTCAGCCACTGACAGATATTCTCCGCTTCCTCCGATGACAAGAATGGTCGATACGCCGCATTGCTCATAAAGCTCCCTGACGCGCTCCGTAAACGGCGTAATCGGCTCCTTTTTTACCAGCCTGCGCATCAGGGCATCCCGGATCATAAAATTGGTTGCACTTTTGTCCTCATCAATCAAATGCAGCGTATCATTTCCAGGAATCCAGCGGATAAACAGAGCGATATTGACATTCTTGATACTCCGCCCGTCCTCTGCCGAAATCCCCATCGCTGTCCTGTCCGTAATACAAAGCTCTCTTCCGTCCCCTGCCACATGGTCGTAAACTCCCGCGGAAATTGCCTCAAGCAGCGTGGACTTCCCGGAATACCCACCTCCCGTAATTACAGTAACGCCGCGCCGGATACCCATGCCGCGGATTCCGCATACCTCAATCTCATCCTCCGGTACGGAGTGGAACAAAACCGCATCCCGCTTTGGCAAATCGCTCCCTCCTTCTCTCACTTTTCATGATTTGTCATACTTTTAGGTTCTTTTTCCTGCTGCTAAAAAATCCGTGACAATCCAAATCCGGGAAGGAGACATCGCGTGCTTGCACCATTGCAACACATTTTTTGTCTATTGTTTATACAATTAACATCCTACGGAGCATTTTTACTTCATAGCAATATACTTTCCTACACTAACACGGCACGGTATTTCCCATAAAGTAAAAAAGCGCACCCTCTTCGGATGCGCCCTGCACTTACTTCAAAAAAACATACAGCCAGCCGGTCAGCGGCTGCACCAAACCTTGGCGATTGTTATAACATCCGACTCAGATAAGATTGTCATATCAATCACCTCTTTCCTGAAAACAAAATCTGACTCATTGCTACGTTGCTTATCATATCATCAAGTCGTTCATCCTTAGGTTTCTACAATTTCACTAATGATGCCCGCCCCTGTGTCCTGAACCGTGACGACAGCCGGAACGCTGATGAGTATGCTCTCTGTTTATCCTACAGCCAGCCACATCACAGTACTGATGCGTATGCTCGCCATTTATCCTACAGCCCTCTACACCGCAATAATGGTGCGTATGCTCGCCATTTATTGCGCAACCCTCTACATCACAATAATGATGTGCATGCTCACCATTTATCGCGCAGCCCTCTACATCACAATAATGATGTGCATGCTCGCCGTTTATCACACAACCCTCTACATCACAGTACCGGTGTGTATGCTCGCCATTTATCGCGCAACCAGCCACATCACAGTACTGATGCGTATGCTCGCCATTTATCCTACAGCCCTCTACATCACAATAATAATGTGCATGCTCGCCGTTTATCGTACAGCCCTCTACATCACAATAATGATGTACATGCTCGCCATTTATTGCGCAGTCCTCTACATCACAGTACCGGTGTGTATGCTCGCCATTTATCACACAACCCTCTATATCACAGTACCGGTGCGTATGCTCGCCATTTATCGCACAGCCAGCCACATCACAGTACTGATGTACATGCTCGCCACTTATTATACAACCTGGCATATTGCAGTACTGGTGTGCAGATACGCCATGAACAGCGGCTCCTGCTCCGAACAAACCAAGAATGGCTGCCATAAGTGAAGATACTATTTTCATTCTCATGTCTTGCTTCCCTCCATTTTTAAATTATTAAGAACATCAAGGTCTTCCACTTTATCTATATATTATTATAGCACGCAATTGCAAATATGTCTATACCACTCTTTCCTTAAGTTTCCACAGTCTGCGGAATGTTCCCACGCGTCCCTGATATTTACTTTCCTTATATTTATTTTTATTTACTTTCCTTATATTTTATGGTATAATCTCAGTGCGATACCATGCTGAAAACAAAAACATTCGCTGTACGGATACAGCAGAAAAGAGGAGCTATGAAAAAATTGCGGCATTCCAAATACTTGTTTTTGTGCCCCCTTATCCTTCTTATGATGGCTGCCCTGTTTCTTGCAGGCTGCAGCAAAAAAAAGAATCTTACATACGACGGAACCGATATGGGAAAACTCACGGAACGCTCCGTTGACATTATGGGCGTACGTTATAATCTTTATTCCAACGGCTATGCCGAAGTCGCAGCCGTTCTTAACCCCTACTTTGAACTTTCAGAAAGCGTCACCCACGAGGGGACTTCTTATTCTGTTGTAAAAATACAGGAAAATAACTTCGGCGGTGTC
The DNA here is from genome assembly GCA_910577175.1 of uncultured Lachnospiraceae bacterium. GTDB lineage: Bacteria > Bacillota > Clostridia > Lachnospirales > Lachnospiraceae > SIG307. The sequence goes on from CAJTLU010000003.1 coordinate 108,458, forward strand.
AGCGGTTACGGCATCTTTAACAAAGTTGGCATTAGTAGCCAGGGCCTTGTGGAAGCCCCGGAGCATCTGGCTCTTCCTGACACCCTGCTTTCTCTGCCTGGCTATGTATTTGCAGAATGTACCTCCTCCTCCATTACGCTTCCTTCTGACTTAAAATATCTGCCGTTAGGCGCATTTTACTGTTGCTCTAATCTGGAAACCGTGGAGTTCCCGGACTCCCTTGAAAAGATATGTGCCGTGAAGCTTTTTACAGGCTGCAGCAGCCTGACGTCTGTGGAACTACCAAAGGACGTTTCCTATGTTCTTTCAACCGATTATTTATTCTCCGGCTGCTCCTCCTTACAGTCCGTTACCATTCCGGGCGCATGCGGCGGCGGCGTTCTGTCCGAGCGTACCTTTGCAGACTGCGACGTTCTGTCCGAGATTATTCTGGAGGACGGCATTACTACCATCGGCTTCCGCACCTTCCATAACCTTCCCGCACTGGAGGAAATCGTATTTCCTGACAGCGTTACGGAGATTAAGGACGCTACCTTTTACGACTGCCCTAATCTGAAGGATGTATGGCTTTCGGATAATCTTTCAGATATTCCACCCCATATGTTCAAGCAAAGCTATGGCAACTATGATGCAGATACCTCCGGTATCACGATTCATGTAAAGGAAAGTCTCGTGGAATATACAAAGAATCTTTATCCAGATGCCACCGTTGTGGCAAAATAACCGGAACGGAATATAAGGACAAACCGAGGAAGGGGCTGCTGCGAAAAACGCAGCAGCCCCAGGTATATTGTTCTTTATTTTACAACAGCCCCTTCCCCGCAGTAATAGTCAAAATATCGTTCCTTTAACATCTGATAGGAACCTCGCGGCAGATAAATCTTCTTTCCGCTGTCCAGATGCAGCTCCTGCGCATTCAGGCTGTCGATGTGTTCCAGATTCACAAGATATGCAACCCCGATTCTTACAAACTTCCGGTAACAGGAAAGCATCCCGCAGATTTCCGCTATCGTGATGCGCAGCAGGCGCTGTGTTCCGTCTTTCAGATACAGATGCTGCGTTTTTCCCTGCGCTTCGCAGTACACAATATCATCGACTGCCACGCGACGGATTCTGCCCTCAATCCGCAGCAGAAGATACTTGCTTTGCATCCTTGCAATTTCCTCTAGTACCCTGTCCAGTACAGGAAACAGCGCCTCCTTTTCCACCGGCTTTACGAGATACTGTACCGCTCCTACCCCGAACGCCTCCAGCGCATGTTCTCTGGAGGTGGTAAGAAAAATAATCCTGCTCTGGTTTCCTGTTTCCCGCAGCTCCTTTGCCGCGTCAATTCCCATTTTCCCCGGCATATAAATATCCAGCAGCATCAAATCAGGCTTATAGTCCTTTTCCCTGACCATATCAATCAATTTCTCTGCATGGTCAAAGCATTCTATGGAAAACGCTGTTCTAGGATGCTCCCGTTCATACTCCTTCAACAGTTGTTCCGTTTTATCCAATTCTGCCGCCACATCATCGCAGATTGCTATCCGATACATTATTGTCTGCACCTCTGTTTCTCCCGTTTTCTGCTTCCATTATAACCCATTTTGTACTGAAAAGCAAAGGCTGTTCCCTTAAGTCTCTGCAATTGCACGTGGCGCTATGTTTCAAGGGACTGTACGCTATCTGCATAAAGACCGGCTTATACCCGGAAGGATGCCACCGTATGGTTTAACAGCCCGCTTAACCGGAACAGTTCCTCCATCTGTTTCATCACGGCCCCGGAATTTTCATCCGAGTCTTCTGCAGACTGTTCCATCTGCTGCATCGAATCCGCCATTACCCCTACAAGCCCTGTAATTGCAGCAATCGACTCATTGATTCTATCCATGCTGGCGCTCATCTCCTCCGAGGATGCCCCCAGGTCTCCGGCAATGTCATTATAAAACGCCGCATCCTGCTGATAAACCTCAGCAAGCTCCGTCATTCCTTTATAGTCTTCCATTACCTTCCCATTCATAAACTCCAGAAGCCTTCCGGAGCTTTCGGACAGGAACGCAACATTCTGTACGACTCCTTCGGTTACCTGACGTATCTTATCAACCGCCTGCCTCGAATTGTCCGCCAGCTGCCTGATTTCCTCCGCAACAACCGCAAAGCCCTTTCCTGCATCCCCGGCTCTTGCCGCCTCTATGGAGGCATTCAGCGCCAGAAGGTTCGTCTGCGAACTGATTGCAAGGATTTCCTGTGTCAGGGTATCGATTTCCTGTACCCTCCGGCTGTCTGTAATTGCCCTTTCCAGATTCCCCTTTGTCTCCTGATAAATCGTAACGGCTTCCCTTGCAGAATGTCCGGACACTTCATACTGCTTTCTGGCACGCTCCATAATACTGCCTGACTGCTCTGCTGCTTCCCCTGCCTTTCTTGCCACATTCTCTATCGCAGTTCCCAGCTCCTGACCATTATTTTTAATGCTCTCCGCCAGTCTGCCTGCCTGCGCGGTCTGCTCCATTACCTGTCCGACCAGCCCCGAAATACCGGAGATATCCTGGTTCAACACCGTCATTTTGGCAGAGGTTCCCTCGGCAATCGTACTGATATTTTTTGCCTCATGCTTTGTATTTAAGATAATCTCCCTGATTTGCTTCCTTACCTCGGTGGTTGCTGTCCGGATTTGCTCCGTCTCGTTTTTATATTCCTGCGGAATTGCCTTTTCGATAACGGCATTTTCGGAAAAGTCTCCCGACGCAAACTGCTTTAACATCTGTACCGGTGCAAGCATTCTTCCAATCAGGCCCGCCATAAACAGTGCCACGAACAGGATAATGACAAAGGCAATTATAACAGCCACCAATATCATGGCAATGAGCGGTCCTATGACATTGGCAGCAGGAACTGCCACGCCCAGCTTCCAGCCGCTTCCCTCTATATCTGCCACTGCAAAGTAGCAGGTGCTGCCGTCATAGTCCCTGAGTTTTTTTACTCCTCCGGCTCTTCCCTCCGTCAGCTCCTTCAGCTCCGGCATCACATCTGCTACCGAAACTGCCGTTGTTTCGTCCGGCTCATATGCCTTATTTTTATGTACGACATACTGGCCGCTGCCGTCTATCAGGAAGCCATAGACGCCCTCCGCATAGCGGATGCTTCCTGTCAGCTCTGTTACCGTTGTCGTCGCCACATCCAGACCGATAACACCCTCTAAGGTCCCTCCGATATAGACCGGAACTGCCATTGTTGTACACATCTGATTCGTCATTACATCAAGGTAAGGGTCCGTCACTATGACGCCGCCCTCCTTCACTGCCTGCTGATACCAGCCGCGCTCCACCGGGTCGTATCCATCCGGCACCGTTGCGTTCCGGTTGGACTGGATGAACCTGCTGTCCTTTGTCCCGCAGTACAGATTTAAAAGCTCAGCTCTGCCTTCTGCGTGCGCGTCCACTACGGACTGGAGAAAGTCCGTATCGGTCCGCCCGCCTGCCCTGATACTGTCTGCGGCTCCGTCCGCAAGCATCTTTTCATTTTCAATCCATGTATTGATTTCTTCCGCGTATTTATCCGCATTTAACTGCAGTGACTGGGTCTGATCCCGTATCATCCGATTTCCTGCAACTGCAGCGATTCCCGTCGTAGTCAGCAGAATACTCGCTACAACAATCCCTATCACACTGACCGTAAGCTTTCCCTTAATTGTCTTTAACACCGTCCTGCACCTCTCCGCTTCTTAAAATGAATGCGGGAACACCGTCGGCGCTCCCGCAGTTCAGATTATATCAGAAGAAGAGGAAGAAAAAAACAGCTCAGGTACCGTTCGCACTTTTTCAGGTATCCTTTGTATCGGTTCCCACTCTTTCTATCACCATGTCATGCAGTACCAGTCCGCTCTGCGCAAAGGCAAGCCGGATGCTGATAAAATGAAATCCCAGGAAATACTCTCCTGTAAAGGAAACCGGCTTCCCTTCTGTCCCATTCCAGGTAAAGGTATCCTGTGCCGTTCCCATCACAAACAGCGTAACCGGCAGCTGTGCAAGTGCACCTGCGTCAGAACTTCCGGTAATGGTAATCCGGTAGCTGGCAGGCTCCTTTACCTCTAAAAGAAACGCATGACTTTTCCCTTTCTCACTGCAAAGACCTTCAAAGTCAATCACAAGCCGTTCGTCCAGCTCATAGGTAATCCCTTCTGTGCCGCTCTCCGCCGCATCCGCCGCGTCCGGACAATTCAGAAGCTCTATGGCTTCTTCTCTGCCGCAAAGGCGCTTCATTGCGTTGGTTCTCAAAAGAAAGCGGCAGATATTGGATGCGCTTCTCTGCAGTTCGCTGCGCTTTAGCGAGCCGTCTGCCAGAGACGCCGCCAGATTGTCCTCGTGCTTTTCACAATCCGCACATACCATATAAATGTCATTCTGCGCCCGCACCATCGCCGCAAGCTCCTGCTGATTTGCAGACTGGCTGCGCACATTGATATTGGCCCACCAGTCGGTCATTACAATCCCTTCAAAGCCCCATTCGTCCCGCAAAACCGCAGAAACAAGGTCATAGTTTCCTGCCGTCCAGAGCCCGTTGACCGCACCATAGCTCGTCATTACAGACGAGGCGCCTCCGTCCTTTACTGCCAATTCAAAGCATCTTAAATAAATCTCCCGCAGGGCACGCTCCGAAACTACCGAATCCACAGTATGGCGTCCCGTCTCCTGGTCGTTTGCACAATAATGCTTGATAGTGCCGGTCACACCTGCGGAATGAAAGCCCTGAAGCTCTGCCGCCGCCATTGTTCCGGTCAGATACGGGTCTTCGGAAAAGTATTCGAAATTTCTGCCGTTTAACGGGTGCCGGTGCAGATTCAGGCCCGGTCCCAGCATACAGTCTACATGATGATATGCCGCCTCCAGACCGAAAAAGGTAAACAGCTCCAAAATCAACTCACGGTTAAAGGTAGACGCCAGAAGAGTCCCGTTCGGCAGACTGAATGCCTTTGTCCCGCAGTCCATACGGACCCCGGACGGACCGTCCGCACAGCAGGCGCACGGAATCCCGAAGTCTGCCAGCGCCTTTGTCACTCCGCCGAATGCTGCTGCGGTTCCCGGTGTCACCTTCGGGCTGCACATACCCTCTCCGCGGACAATGCACATCAAATCCTCATCCGAAAGCTGCCCGATAAACTCCTCCATGGAAGCCCTTCCTTCTGCCACATCGGAAAGAAAAATGCCCTTCGGACCGGTATATGCAATTTCCTGCGGAAGATGCGCAAGTCTCCGCTCCTCTTCGCATGGCGGCATCCCCGGAACCTCTTCCATCTGCAGGACTACTCCGTTTTCCGAAGCCGCTGCTGTCATACGTTGAAAGGCTTGCACCGGCGCAAGCAGCCGCTCCTTTTCCGAAACCACGATAAGCTCAGGAAGCACTGCCTCCGCCGCCTGCTTTGCACTGCGGACATCGGCGCCTGTATAAAACCGGTATGTCCCTGCTTCCAGCACAAAGCACGAAGGATGTCCGGTCTTTCCAAGGTCATCAAAAGAAGCAAGCTCCGCCATATGGATGGAAAATGTCAGGCTTTCCGTTTCCTTCGGGGCAAGCTCCCTTGTCTTTCCATATGCGCAAAGCACCCTTGCAGGCTTTCCCAATACTCCCTGCGGCGCCTCGCAATACACCTGCACGACTTCCTTTCCGGAAACCTCTCCGGTATTGGTTACGGAAGCCTCTAAGACTACTTCCTCCTCTGTCACGGTAACCGCCCTTGTTTCTATGGCAAATTCCGTATAAGAGAGCCCGAAGCCGAACGGATATAGTACCCGATCCTTTGCAAAGGTTTCAAAATAGCGGTAGCCGACATAAATATCCTCTGTATAAAAATTCCTCTCCGGATTTCCAAAATAAGCATGGGACGGGTAGTCTGCAATCGTACCGGCAATCGTATCCGGAAGCTTTCCCGACGGGCTTTTCTTTCCGGTCAGCACCTCTGCCGTACCAATGCCTCCAAGCATTCCTCCCTGCCATACATAGAGAACCGCCTCCAGAGAATAGCGGGAAACAAAGCCCATATCGAGCAGTCCGCCCACATTTAACAGCACAACCATCTTTGTAAAGTGCTTCCGCACCGTCTGCAGCATCTGCTCCTCTTCCGCACTTAAAAGATAGGCGCCAGCCTCTGCCTTATTGTCCTGGTCCTCTCCCGCAGTCCGCCCAAGAATCACGAGCGCCGTTTCAGACTCCTTCGCAGCTTCCTGACACAGCTCTTCGCTTACCGGCATCTCCTTCTGGGACCACGGCTCCGTTCCCCAGCCGGTTCCAAGGTCAAACGGATGTGCGGCGCACCACTCCCGGTATACGGAAAGGAGCCTTCCGTTTACCTCTACGGCTCCGCTCTCCAGCAGGGCGTCCGTAATCCCGACTACACGGGAAACATTTACCATACCGCCCGAACCGGTACCGCTCTTATAATAATTCAGCTGTATTCTTCCAAACACTGCAACCTTTTCTCCATTTCGGAACGGAAGCGCCTTTTTTTCATTCCGGAGTAACACAATTCCTTCCGCTACTGCACGGACTGCCGCATCCGAATAACGGCTCCAATCCAATTTCCTGCTCTGCTCCATATTACTTCCCTTTCTCCGGTTCCCGGCTCTGTCTCTTTTTCAGTAACGCCTCTGCAAACGCCATATCCTCCGGCGTAGTTACCTTCAGGTTTGTATAGCTCCCACGCACCATCTGAACCGGAGTGTCCCCGTAAAGTCCTACGACCATTGCATCATCTGTTACATCGATTTCCGGTTCCTCCATCAGCCGTTCATAGGCATGATACACAAGGGAAAACTCAAATGCCTGCGGCGTCTGCGCAATCCAAAGGCTTTCCCTTTTTGGCGTCAAAGTAATCACCCCGTTTTCATCCGTCATCTGAATCGTATCCTTGACCGGCATTCCTGCCACACAGGCGCCATAGCTCTCCGTCTGTCCGAGCAGACGGTTAATCAGCTCCGCGGTCACCAACGGCCTCGCCCCGTCGTGTATCAGCACATACTCCGGCGTCCCCGCAGCCTGCAGTCCGTGAAATACCGATTCATAGCGCTCCGCACCGCCTGCCGTCACCGCCGTTACCTTTGTAAACCCATAGCGCTCTACTAACTCCGTCCGGCAATAGTCCTCTTCTCCCTCTGCCGTTACCAGTACCACGCTTTCTACCTTGCTTTCCTCAAAGGCACGCAGAGAATAATACAAGAGCGGCTTTCCGGCTAACAGCATATACTGCTTCGGAATCTCGCTCTGCATTCTTGTTCCCTTCCCGCCTGCCAATACAATTCCCGCTGCCGCCATATTCCTCCTTAACGCTCTCCGAGCTGCAGATTCGGTACTGCGTTCAAATCCAGCCCGTGCCGCACTCCTTTTTGAAATTCGTAATATGCTGCTGCGCCAATCATTGCCGCATTATCCGTGCAAAGAACCGGCGACGGACAGAACAGTTCTATTTTCTCCTTTTTGCAGGCTGCCTGCATCCCGGCACGCAGAGCGGAATTCGAGGCTACGCCGCCCGCCAGCGCAAGCTTTTTCATACCGGTATTCTTTTCCGCTGCCATTGTCTTTTCTACCAGCACATCGACGACCGACTTCTGGAACGAAGCTGCCACATCCGCAGGATTCACTTCAATTCCCTGCATGGCCGACTGGTTCAGATAGTTTAACACGGCAGACTTTACGCCGCTGAAGCTGAAATCATACGGCGAATCCGCAATCTGTCCCCTCGGAAACGCAATGGCATGCGGATTTCCTTCTTTAGCAAGCTGATCAATCTTTGGTCCTCCCGGATACCCGAGTCCGATGGCACGGGCAACCTTATCAAAGGCCTCTCCTGCCGCATCGTCATGGGTTTTCCCGAGAATCTCATAAACGCCATAGTCCGCTACGCGCACCAGATGCGTATGACCGCCTGAAACCACCAGACAAAGAAACGGAGGCTCAAGCTCTTTGTTTTCAATATAGTTTGCGGAAATATGCCCTTCAATGTGGTGCACACCAACCAACGGAAGTTTTGCCGCATAGGCAAGCGCCTTTGCGTATGCCACGCCGACTAACAGCGCCCCCACTAACCCCGGTCCATAAGTCACTGCAACCGCATCCACATCTTCTAACGCCATGCCGGCCTCAGAGAGCGCCCGCTCCACTACATAGTCAATATGCTCCATATGCTTGCGGGATGCAATTTCCGGAACTACGCCGCCGTATAAGGTATGTATGTCTATCTGTGAGGAAATTATACTCGACAATACGGTTCTTCCATTTTCTACTACCGCTGCTGCCGTTTCGTCACAGGACGATTCAATTGCCAGGATTCTCACTGTCCCCTCCTCCGTCTTCTGCAGTCCTCCACCCCAGGATTTTATACCGTTTGTCCGCATCCCTGCGCATCACCAGTGTCCGGGAAGCCGTACCTCTTCCGCTTCCGCCGGTCGTAATAAACTGCAGCTGGATAGAAGCATATTCTACGGAATCACTTTTCCACTTTTCTACATTGCTGGCGCGGTCCACCACATAGCCCGCAAAAACAATTTTCTTCTCCGCCGCTTCCGCCAGATCTTCCTTCGTCACCTCAAGAAGCTCCTCGTAAGGATTTAACTCCGCAAACTCCTCATCAAACATCTGGAGCTGCATCTGTACCAGCGTTTCTAACTGCTTCTCCGTCGTATTCTTGTCATAAATGCCCTTTACGATATCACAGTACAGCTCTGCCACCGCATACGGGGTAGGAGGATAATTCTTCTCCAGGTCTCTTGCAATGACCTGCTCCGCCACTGTCCCGGCAGGCTCTATCTCTTCCCTGTCCAACCGGTCGATGTACCAGTACAATGCGATGATTCCGAGCGCCAGAACCAGAATGACAACAATTGTTCCTATCCGTTTTTTCATAGGCACCTCCTTTTTTACAATGCGCACCGGATTACTCCGTCTTATCAAACTCCAGGAGCGTCGTTTTTCCGTCCTTCCCTGCAAACGCCGCAGGAAAAATTTTCCTTACCGCAGGGACATACTCCTCCGGGCGAATCAACGACGGGCTGTAATGTGTCAGCCACAATTCCTTCGCCTCTGCCTCCTTTGCCAGCTTTGCCGCCTCATAAAACGTCATATGCTTATGCTCTAACGCCTTCCCAAGCCGGTCCTCCTCCCCGTACATTCCTTCACAGATAAACAAATCCGCTTCCTTTGCATGGATGGCAATGGACTTTGTCGGCCTTGTGTCCGTACAGTAGGAAAGACGGATGCCTCGCCGCGGCGGCCCGAGTACCATCTCCGGCGTAAAGACTGCACCGTCCTCCTCTATCGTCTCTCCCTTCTGCAAACGGTTCCAGTACTTCTTCGGAACCTCATGCTTTTGTGCAAGCTCCGGAAAAAACCGTCCCGTCCGGCGTACCACAAGCGAATAGCCATAGCATGGCACATTGTGATTTACTTTATAAGCCTCTATCTCATAGCCGTGGCAGAAAATCGTCTCCTCCGGCTCTGTAAGCTCACGAAATTGAAGCGGAAACGGCAGCTCCGGGGCAATCACCCGCAGCGCGCCGACCACCCGCTCCAGCCCCTTCGGACCGATTACCGTCACCGGCTCCGTGCGTTCCGCGTTTCCCATAGAAAGCAAAAGCCCTGGCAGTCCGCTGATATGGTCTCCATGGTAATGGGTAAAACAAATAACATCAATCCCATGAAAGCTCCATCCCTTTTCCCGGATTGCGACCTGCGTCCCCTCGCCGCAGTCAATCAGCAGACCGCTTCCGTTTAACCGCGTCATCAGCGCCGTCAGCCGGCGATTCGGAAGCGGCATCATTCCTCCGCTTCCCAGCAAACAAACTTCTAACATAAAACCTCCTGCTTTTTTTCTATTTTCACAGGCACTTTAAACTGCTTTATCCACGCATCATAACATTCTTCACATAAAATAATATGATGAATCTGCAAATCCTTTTCGGAAAAATATCCCCACTCCTTGCAAATATGAAGCGCGTCCTCCGTCACAGTCTTTCCGCTTCTGGTTGTCCGCAATACCCGTCCGCAGCAATTACAAATCTCTTCCTCTTTCATCCACTACACTCCTTTCGTTCCCCCATAGTGCAATTATACCTCTTTTTCCTAAAAAAGTGTAGTGGTAATAATTGTGGAAGGGCACCCTGTGCGCTTCATCAATACTGCATTTTCCCTCGGTTCCTCATAATAATCCTTCCGGATTCCGGTCTCCCGGAATCCAAGCTTTTCATAAAGCGCCCTTGCTGCCTGATTCCCTTGCCGTACTTCCAGAAAATACTCCTTTACTGCCCTCGCATTTCCTTCTTCCATAAGTGCTGTCAGCAAAGCCGTTGCAACGCCGCTGCCCCTCGCAGGCGCCGCAGTACAGACATTGGTAATATCTGCCTCCTCCCCGGCACAAAGAAGAACACAATATCCCGCAAGCATTTCCGCGTCCCGCAACACCAAAACAATATAATTATCATCGGAAAGCAGCTGTTCAAATGCCGCAAGACTCCAGGGTCTGGAAAAATTTTCTGCCTCCAATGCCGCAACCTCCGCCACATCTTCCGCACCCATCCGCCGAATCTGCCAGTCCTTTTTCATAACATCCTCCCAAAAAGCCGCTTTCTGCCTGACTTTGCCTTGATATCTCCTGTGTCCTCTGCCGGATACCGGCGCTTACTCTGCATCGCCCTGCAACTTACGCTCTTTTTCCTCACGTTCCCGCTCTGCCTGCGACTTGCGCAGATATACCGGCACAAACTCCGCTGCAGTCTGCAATTCTCCTCTCGCCGCATATCCGAACGCACACGCCGCCAGAGACGCCGCGCGCTGCTTCCCAAGATGAACCGGCACAAGGAAAAATGGTACCGTTGTCATTTTTTCTAACGTCTCCCGGTATACATCAACTCCGTCGCCAAGATATGTGACCGGTTCCCCCCTGCGGTTTACCTCCGCAAGCATTTCCTCCACCGACACGGCACGCTGCGCAGTCAGACAGTCCATTGCCACGCCTTCCCTGTCCCAGCGGTACAGCCCGGTATAAACCTGCGAACGTCTGGCATCCATTAACGGGCAGATTACTCCTCCGGCTCCGCACAGGTTCCAGGCAAGCATCTCGGTCGTCGGAACGGCAATCAAAGGCTTTTTCAATGCTTGTCCCAGCCCCTTTGCCGTAGCAGCCCCGATGCGGAGTCCGGTAAAAGAGCCGGGACCCGCGCTCACTGCAATCGCATCAATCGTGGCAAGGTCTGTTTCTGTCATTCTGATAATCTCATCAATCATTGGCAGTAATGTCTGCGAATGTGTTTTTTTGTAATTCGTCGTATACTCTGCCAATACTGCTTCTTCGGTGGCAACTGCCGCGGAAGCAGTCAGCCCCGAGCTGTCAATTGCCAAAATCTTCATTGCTTTCACCTCATGGCTTTTCTATCGTTATCCGCCGGTATTCTGTTCCTTTCTCCAGATCCTTGCGGATGCAGACCCTTGTTGCATGTTCCGGCAGAAGCTCCTCTATCAGCTCCGCCCACTCCACAATGCACACGCCGTTGCCGAAAAAATAGTCCTCGTAGCCGATTTCCTCCATTTCCTCCGGCTCCTGTATGCGGTACACATCAAAATGATAAAACGGAATACGTCCCGTATACTCCTGCACAATCGTAAAGGTCGGGCTGTTTACGATATCCGTCACCGAAAGACCTGTGGCAAACCCTTTCGTAAATACGGTCTTACCTGTACCAAGGTCGCCTGAAAGACAGAATATTTCACCTGCCTGCGCCCTTTCTCCAAGCTGCCTCCCGATTTCATAGGTTTCCTCCGCCGAATGGCTCTCCAGTTCCATAAACGCTCCTTTCCGGCACTGCCCTTATTTTTTAATACTACGTCCTGCCACCTTTGCCGTCAGGTGCTTTTGAAACATCTCTCTGACCTGCGGTTCGCAGGCGGAAAGCTCACGCTTCGGCCAGACACAGGCATATACCCTTCCGGTATACACCATAATCAGAGAACGCGTCTCCTTAATCCGGAACACATCGCTCCAGGCAAAGGACTCCGATGCCTCCTCCTGGCTCATAGTAATCCCTTCATCGTTTAACACATACTCTAACGGCTTCTGGAACACAGCGTTTCCAGCCACCTGCTTTTTTGCGCGCAGGTACAGCTGCACCGGATAGAATACGGTGAACAAAAGTGCAAGAAACAGCAATGCCACCGTCTTCACCGGGTTATCCTTTCCAAAGCCCATCAAAAGAAGCGCAACCGCGCCTGCCGTAATCAGCACATCCACGATAAGGGAAGCGCCACGGTAGGAATGCTGTAACAGAAACAGAAACATATCCTTTACCTTAATCCGGACCGAAAACTTTACTTCATTCATCGACTGCACTCCTTACAAAATCATTGTCAGCTGGATACGCTTTTTTGCCACATCCACGCTTAAGACCTTAACCTCTACAATATCGCCTACGCTGACTGCATCTAGCGGATGCTTGATAAAGCGCTTATCAGACATCTGGGACACATGCACCAGTCCGTCCTGATGCACGCCGATATCCACGAACGCGCCGAAATCAATGACGTTGCGCACGGTTCCCTTCAAAATCATACCCTCCGTCAAATCCTTCATTTCCAGTACATCAGTACGGAGAATCGGCTTCGGCATCTCTTCGCGTGGGTCGCGCCCCGGCTTTTCTAACTCCTTAATGATATCTGTCAACGTAATCTCACCGATACCAAGCTCCTCTGCAAGAGCCGCCTTATTCTTAATCTGGCGGCCGATGCCGGAAAGTCCCTCCGGTGTATCTTCCTCTGTCCTCTTTCCGGAAGCTTTCCTTTCCTCCGGCTGCTTTGTATCCGCAAGCACCGCGCCGCCCATTGCTGCCATCAGTGCCTGTGCCATAGCGGTATTCCCGCCCTTTACGCGCAGGCGGTTCTCTTTTTCCCGGTTCCGCACCGGAGCATCCTTCGTCTTTGCCGCGCGTCCGGTACGCTCCTGCAGCTTTTTCTGTTCCGCCTGCACCTTCTTGATATCTGCCGTCGTGTAGCCGAGCCGGGAAAGAAGCTTCTCTGCCGCCTCATACGACTCCGGATGCACGCTGGTTGCATCTAACGGATTCGTGCCATCATTAATCCGGAGGAACCCGGCGCACTGCTCATACGCCTTCGGACCGAGCTTTGCTACCTTTAAAAGCTCCTTACGGGTCTGGAACCTCCCGTTCTCCTCACGGTATGCCACAATATTCTTTGCAATCGGCTTTGAAATACCCGACACATACTCCAATAACGGCGCCGACGCGGTATTCAGGTCCACGCCGACCCTGTTTACACAGTCCTCCACGACGCCGGAAAGCGCCTCGGAAAGCTTCTTCTGGTTCATATCATGCTGATACTGCCCGACGCCGATTGACTTCGGGTCAATCTTTACAAGCTCTGCCAGAGGGTCCTGCAGGCGGCGTGCAATGGAAGCAGCACTCCGCTGTCCCACATCAAAATTCGGAAACTCTTCGGTTGCCAGCTTGCTCGCGGAGTAAACGGACGCTCCCGCCTCGTTGACAATCACATACTGCACCGGCTTATTAAGCTCCTTCAACAGCTCCACAATTACCGTCTCCGACTCTCTGGACGCCGTACCGTTTCCGACGGAAATCAGGGTGACATTATACTTTTCAATCAGCTTCTTTAAAATACGTTTGGACTCCTCCACCTTATTCTGCGGCGCGGTCGGGTAAATCACTACTGTATCGAGCACCTTCCCCGTCGGGTCCACCACGGCTAACTTACAGCCGGTCCGGAACGCCGGGTCCCAGCCGAGCACGGTCTGTCCTGCAATCGGCGGCTGCATCAGAAGCTGTACCAGATTCTTCCCGAACACCTTAATCGCTCCGTCCTCTGCCTGTTCCGTAAGCTCGCTGCGGATTTCGCGCTCGATTGCCGGCGCAATCAGGCGGCGGTACGCATCCTCGGCGGCTGCGGCAAGCAGCCCGTCGGTATATTCATTCTTCTTTGTAATCACCTTTGTACGCAGATACTGCAGAATCCGCTCCTCCGGCGCACTCACCTTCACAGTCAGCACCTTCTCCGCCTCCCCGCGGTTTAACGCCAGAATCCGGTGTCCCGGAAGCTTTGCGACGCTCTCTTCAAAGTCATAATACATCTCGTATACGGACTCCGTCTTCTCTTCCTTTGCCGCGGAAACAATCTTTCCCTCCTCCATCGTAAGCTCGCGGATATAGCGGCGGTACTCGGCATCATCGGAAATCTGCTCCGCAATAATATCCAGGGCGCCCTCCACCGCCTCCTCCGGCGTCTTAACAGAAAGCGCGGCATCCTCTGCTTCCTTTACATACTCCGCTGCCGCCTCTGTTGCCGGTGCGGTAAGCTCCTGCAAAAGAAGCAGCTCTGCCAGAGGCTCCAATCCCTTTTCCTTTGCCACCGTGGCGCGCGTCCTTCTCTTCGGGCGGTACGGGCGGTACAAATCCTCTGCCTCCACCATCGTCTCCGCCGCAAGAATCTGTGCCTTTAACTCCTCCGTCAGCTTTCCCTGCTCCTCGATACTCCGTAAAATCTGCTCCTTCTTTTCCTCCAGATTTCGCAGATATATCAGGCGCTCGTAAAGATTTCGCAGCACCTCGTCATTTAACGCTCCCGTTGCCTCCTTCCGGTAACGCGCGATAAACGGAATCGTATTTCCCTCGTCAATCAGCTTTATAGTAGCCGCTACCTGCTCCGTGCGGATGCCAAGCTCGTTTTTTAACTGTTCACAGATATCCATTCCAGTAATCTCCTCACATCATCTCTCTATCCCGCCAGGGCGCTCCCTGACACCGCCGTAAGGCAGAAAACCTGCCGCGGCAGCATTTGATTGACACACCCGTAAGCTTCCAGAATCTGCCACGGAGTATTCAAACCTTATCTATCAGTGTAACACATTTTCAACAAAATGAAAAGAGGGAGGAAGCGCAACAGACAAAAACTTGTACTTTCCATGATTTTAGACTATACTAATTTGCAAAATGTACTCTGGAGGTTTCCATGAAAAAAGAATGGAATAAAAGATTTTTGCAGAACGGAGAGGTTTCCGATTGGCTGTTACAGCTTTCCGAACGTGCAAAGAATAATAATATTGGTGAAATTCACGGAAGCCATGATTACAGAATGGAAAATATTTTGGGGGGTTCTACCTATTGGATGGAACGAATTATGCAAAAAGCAGAAGTCTGACAGATTTTCCTTAACTAAACGCTGTCTTCCGCTTATAAACCGGGGCTGTCGCACGAAGGGCAGCCCCGGTTTGTTGCTGTAGTTACTAATTTTCTGCGCCTGCCATAAGAAGCTGCCCTACAATCTCATCATAGCCCGCTTCCGAAGCATAATAAAGCGCGCTGTGCTGTTCGTTGTCAACTGCATTCACATCTGCGCCCTTTTCAATCAGCAGCGCTGTAAAATCATTTCTGCCGCTTTTTGCTGCACAAATCAGCGGAGTCTGCCCATCCGAAGTCTTTTCATTGATATCGGCGCCGGCTTCCAGTAACGCTGTACCGATAAACTGCTCACCGCTGTCTGCGGCAACATGCAGCGGCATTACGCCGTTGATATTCGACATATTGGTTTTTGCACCGGCCAAAAGCAGCTTCTCGGTAATGACAAGATTTGCCCTGCGTACCGCAAGAAACAGCGGGGTCTCTCCGTCATCATTGACCTTGTTGACATCTGCGCCCTTTTCGATAAGCACCTTAACGACCTCAACACGGTCCTCCCAGCAGGCATGATGCAACGTGGTATTGCCGTAGATGTCGGCATGCTCCTCTGCATCTTGCGAAAGCGCCTTCACAAGCTCCCTGAGCCCCGCAGAGGTTGCATAATCAATCGCCTTGTTGTTGTTATTATCCTTGAGCTCGACATCTACTCCGTCGTATTTGAGGAATTTAAGCGCTGCGTCTGTCTTGCCGCTTTGCGCCAGCATCATAAGCGGGGTAACCCCCTCCTTGTCGGCACAGTTGACATCGGCGCCCGCTCCGACGAGCAAATCAATAATCTCGTAATTCCCTGCCTCTCCCGCAAAATGCAACGGATACCGCACTCTGATATTCGCGAGATTGACGTCCGCGCCGCCTTCAATCAGCATTTTCACCAAATCACGCGAATTTTTCATGCACGAATAGATCAACGGGGTGTTGCCGGATTCGTCGCGCTTATTTACGTCTACGCCGCCGCGCTTCAAAAACATCTGTACGACGCTTTTCTGGTTGTTTTTGCATGCCTGTAAAAGCATATTGTCCATCTGCATATTTTTTTCTCCTTAATTTATATTAGAATCTATTTGGATATTGTACTGCGATAAGAACCGCACTATCGGCGCCGCTTCGCTCTCGCGTCCGAGCTGAAAAAGACACAGCGCAATCAGCCACCGTGTGCGTATCAGCGCATAACGCCCGCACCTTGACGGTGCGCCGGGGTCGAGCGGTAAAAATGCCTCTGCACTGCCCGAAACTTCAAACGCCTTTAAAAGAAACTTCCTTTCCGATATCTCGTACTCGGACGGATTCCCAAACGCCTGCTCCGCACGCTTTAATTCCGCAAGCGCCTTTTCCCATTCGCCCAGCCGGAACAAGCACAATCCGCAATTAAATGCAGTGGCAGGGTTGGATTTTTGCTTTAAATCCTTACTCAATATATAAGCCGCAGGCAGATCTCCGCAAGCAAGCGCACGATATAACGGCTCGTCTGCAGCAGCTCCTTCCATATTTTTGTTTTTACCTAGAAGCTCCATTACTTCCCCCTTTACAGACATCTACACCATAAACTCAAGAACTTGCGTAAGCCCGTTTTTCAACGCGATATCCACCACGGATTTGCCCTTTCTGTCTTTTAGCTGAAAGTTCGCGCCTTGCCGGAGGAGGTAACAGGCTTCCTCTTCGTTACGGTACTGACATAGTATCATAAGAGGAGTTTCACCATCATTATCCTGCACATCGATATCCGCGCCCGCTTTCAAAAGGGGCTCGACAAAGTCATCGTAATAAATTACAGCCATGTGCAGGGCACTCTCTCCGTCGTTGTTCCTTACGTTTACATCTACGCCGCGCGCTAGCAAATTGTATATAATATCATCATTATAGATTGGGTCTACTTCCTTCCCGAGACAGCTATAGCCATCTAAGGTAAGCGCGCTGATTAACAGGGTATTTCCGTTCGAATCCGTGCAATCCGGATTTTTCAGGAGCGGTACAATTGCGGCCTTTTGTTTCTCGCACACACCCTTCTCGCCGACAGACCTATACAGAATTGAAAACATTGCCGGTGTTCCGTCAGCATCACAAAGGGTATCGTCTGCCCCCGCTTCCAGGAGCATTTTTGCCATTTCAAGATTTCCTTCGCGGCAGGCAATCGCAAACGGCGAAACACCGTACATTTTTACAGCGCCATAGCTCTCTTCTCCACCTGTCGCATCTACAGCCGCACCACGTTCCAGCAACAGTTTTGCAACCTTTTGCTTATTTGTCAGAACTGCGCACATCAACGGAGTCATTCCGTAGCAGTTGGTATGGTCAAACTCCGCTATACCGAAGTTTTCGATAATATACACTGGCAGCCTCTGGCTTGTCTCCGGATAGGTCTCCTCGCCCCAGTCGCTGAATCTCACATTCTCAATTGCAAGCGATAAAATGGTATCACCGTAAACAGTTTCAGCATATACGTCTGCTCCAAGGTCGACTACCTTTTGAAAAATCTCCGGCCCTATCTCCGTTTTCTCTACAAGTTTTAAAATCAGACTTTGTTTTTTTTCCAGTTTAAAATTGATGTCAAATCCTTTTGATATGAGAAATTCGAGAAACTTTATCCCCTCTTCCGCTTTCGAGATTCTATCCTCGGCTACATAAGTAAGCGCTCTTTCTATCAGATCGATAAGCTCTTCCATGTCCTCATCGTCATCAAAGTCAATTTCTGTTCCATGTTCCTCAATTATTTTATAGGCGTCCTGCGGGTTTCCATAGCAGCCTTTACCACAATAGCGAAAGCAATCTTCCAAATCCCGTAAGAGTTCTGTATCCATGTTTCTCTCCTTTTCACATACATTTTACGCTTCATAAATTACATCATAAGCTCCAGAACATCCGTAAGTCCATTTTCCACCGCAATATCCACCGCCGATTTTCCTTCTTTGTTTTTTATATTAATGTCAGCGCCTTTGCGGATGAGCAGACGTGCTTCCTTTTCGCTGTTATGCATACATTCTATGATAAGCGCGGTATTGCCTTCGTTGTCCTGCGCATTGATATCCGCACCCGCACTTAAAAGCTCCTTAATAATGTTACTCCAGGATTCTGCTGCAAAATGCAACGCGCGTTTCCCTTCATTATTTACGGCGTTTACATTGACGCCGCGCTCAATCAGCATGCTCATTAAGGCTTTGTTGTTAAACGGAGAGGTTTTTTTATCCCGCGAATAATCATAAAAGACCATCGATTTCATCAGAAGGGTATTTCCATCGGAATCGGCAAAATCAAGGTTTTTCAAAAGAGCTACAATCTGAGCCTTACGGTCGTCGATTTCTTTTCTCTGCTCTACAGTTGCATCACTATAGTCAAAAGATTGATATATGAGCGAAAACAGTGCCGGAGTCCCTTCCGCGTCACAAATCGTCTCGTCCGCTCCCGCATCTAAGAGCTTCTTTACAATTTCTACATTAACGTCACGTAATGCAAGTGCAAGCGGCGAAACGCCGTACATTTTCATCCAGTAGCTGCAGCCGCCTGTAAACTGTCCGCCTGTTGCGTTCACATCAGAGCCATGCTTTAAAAGCGCATCGACCAGATTCGGCTTATCTTCCATTACGGCATACATCAAAGGGGTGATGCCATATCCGTCCGGATGGTCAAGTCTGGATAAATCAAAATTCTCGACAAGATACAGCGGAAGCCTTTCGTTGATACCTGCCGAACGCGTAAGTACATTACTGCCAGAAGTCGTCTCGGAATATACGTCCGCGCCGAGGTCGACTACCTTTTGGAAGATTTCCGGCTTTATCTCACCTTCTGCAAGAGCTAAGATAAGACATTCTCTTCTTTCCAGTTTAAAGTTAATGTCAAATCCTTTTGACATGAGAAATCCAAGAAACTTTACCCCCTCTTCCGCTTTCGAAATTCTGTCCTCGGCTTTATAAGTAAGCGCCATTTCTATCAGCTCGATAAGCCCTTCCATATCATCATCATCATCAAAGTCAATTTCCGTTCCATGTTCCTCAATTAATTTATAGGCGTCCTGCGGGTTTCCATAATATCCACTGCCACAATAGCGGAAGCAATCTTCCAACTCCTGTAAAAGCTCTCTATTCATGTTCTCTCCTTTTCACATACGTTGTACGCCCTGTGTTTTATATGAGAAGCTCCAGAATATCCGCAAGTCCTTTTTCCGCCGCAATATCCGCCGCCGATTTTCCTTTTTTGTTTTTTATATTAACATCAGCACCCTTACGGATGAGCAGACGTGCTTCCTTTTCCCTGCCCTCCATACATACTATGATAAGCGCGGTATTACCTTCGTTGTCCTGCGCATCGATTTCCGCACCTGCCTTTAAAAGCTCCTTAATAATGTCACCCCAGGATTCTGCTGCAAAATGCAGCGGGCGCTTTCCTGCATTATTTGCGGCGTTTACATTAGCACCGCACTGGATCAGCATGCTCATCAAAGCTTTGTTGTCAAACGGAGAGGTTTTTTTATCCCACGAATAATCATAAAAGACCATCGATTTCATCAAAAGGGTATTTCCATTGGAATCAGCACAATCAAGGTTTTTCAAAAGGGGTACAAGCTGGCTCTTACGGTTGTCGATTTCAATGGTCTGCGGCACGCTTTTATCCTTATAATCAAAAGAATGATATACGAGCGAGAACAATGCCGGGGTTCCTTCCGCATCACAAATTGTTTCGTCCGCTCCCGCATCTAACAGCTTCTTCGCAATTTCTACATTAGCGTCACGGAATGCAAGCGCAAGCGGCGAAACGCCGTACATCTTCATCCAATAGCTGCAGCCGCCTGCAAACTGCCCACCTGTTGCGTTCACATCAGCGCCGTGCTTTAAAAGCGAATCGACCAGATTCGGCTTATTTTTTATTACAGCATACATCAAAGGGGTGATACCATATCCGTCCGGATGGTCAAGACTGGACAAATCAAAATTCTCGACAATATACAGCGGAAGTCTTTCGCTTATTTCAAGGTCTTTTTTAAACAAGCTTTTAAACTCAGCCTTTGCTGAACGAGTAAGTACATTGTTTCCACTGGTCGTTTCGGAGTATACATCCGCACCAAGGTCAACCACCTTCTGGAAGACTTCCGGCTCTACCGCTCTTTCCGCAAGACCCAGGATAAGGCATTCTTTTTTCCCCATCTTAAAATTGATATCAAACCCTTTGGATATCAGGAACTCCAGAAGACGGATGGCCTCTTCCGGCTGGTCTGTTCCATCGTTGCCTTGATATAACAGCGCCCGTTCCAGAATCTCAATCAATTTCCTCATATCGTCATCGTCGTCGAAGTCAATGCTGTTCAAATTATCCTCGACAAGTTTGCAGGCCTCCTGCGGCTTACCCCAAAAGCTAAAACAATTTTCCAAGTCTCTAAAAAACTGGGTATTCATTATCCTACCTCCATAAAATTGTCTAAATAATTTCTATTTATTTCAGAAACTAAAACGTAATGTCAAAAGCGGTACCATGGCGCTCCCTTCAATTAGGATACCGACCAGGGTATTTAAGCTTTTAACATAAGTAATATACCACAATTTATGGAAAAAAGCAAGTATACACCTTGTCCCGTCTCTGTTGCGGCCCCCTGCAAAAACACATTACTGCAGCGTATCTTCCCGGGAAAGCAAAATGACTTTTGTCGCAACCTTTTCACAAAATCGTGCATCATGTTCCACAAACAACATCGTCGGCTGGTATTCCACAAGCAATTTTTCAATCTGCATTCTTGAAAATACGTCGATATAGTTTAATGGTTCATCCCATATATAAAGATGCGCCGGAGTCAGCAGACTTGCCGCCAGCAACACTTTCTTTTTCTGACCTTCCGAATAGGTTTCCATATTCTTAAAAAGCTGCTCCCGTTCAAAATCAAGCTGCCGGAGTATCGTACATAACAAGCTCTGATTCAGGTTATATTGTTTGCAAAACGCTGTAATATCGCCTTTTAAGCCTGATGCATCCTGTCCGACATAGGAAATCACAAGACCTGGCGCCGTTTCACACACGCCTTCCTCTGAAATGGTCCCACCTGTACTAGCGAAATCTGCTTTCTGTAAAATCATCTTAATAAGCGTTGACTTCCCACAGCCATTTTTCCCGGACAGCGCAATCCGGTCACCTTTGTTAATAGTAAAGGTGACATCTTTAAAAACAGGACACTCTGCATCCGCATATCTTAAGCTATACTCTCTTATATTTGCAAACACGTTCTTATGATGCGTAAGCTGAACTAACTTTAAATCAACCGGCGTTTCTATATCTTGCAAAAGTCCCTCCTTTTCCTCTATCTCCCGGCTGATTCTCTGTTCCATCTGTTTTACCCTGCTCTGCATCTTTTTGGTCTTTGCACCAATAAATGACCTTGTATTGATACACCTGTCATGCTCCTTGATCGGACTAAATCCTATCTTGCTACGCTCGTTCCGGTCTGCCCACTGCGATGCGCGCGCTGCCGCCTGTTTCAGCTTTTGAATCTCCTTCTGATGCTTTTCATTCTCCGCTACGGCAAACCGGTCCTTCCGCTGCTTATTCTCCCACCAGCTGGAAAAGCTGCCGTTCTGCACTTCAATGCTTCCCCGGTTCAGGACTAAGCAATGGTCTGTGCAGGCATCCAGCAGATCTCTGTCATGGGAGACAAGAAGAAATCCTTTCTTTGATGCCAGATATCGTTTTACCATTTCCCTGGCTTCCTGGTCCAGATGATTGGTCGGCTCATCAATCAGCAAAAAATCATTCTCACCGGAAAACAAGACTGCCAATAAAATTTTTGTTTGCTCACCCGGGCTCAATGTCTGATATGGCCTGTAAAGGATTTCCGTACCTTCCCCTAATTTCTCCAGTTCACATATGACACGCCATGCTTCACATCCCTCTTTCAGTTCCTCCATAAAATCAGCCACTGGTAATTCCATCCGGCGTTCTGTAATCTTATATGGAAAATAATCAAATCTTGCCGACGTCTCTATGGAACCCTGATATGCATATTTTCCCAATAATAAATTCAAAAAGGTTGTTTTTCCTTTTCCGTTTCTCCCTATGAAGCCTAGTTTCCAATTTGTATCAATTGAGAATGATACATCCTCAAAAATAGAATCAAAACTCCCATCATAATAAAACGTAAGATGACTTATCCGTACTTGTGCCATATCCATTCCTCCTCGCAAAAATAGAAAACTGTTCGCTGCCAAAAGGTCTGTTCCATACTATCACCTTGCAATGGGAAGGATGACATCGATTACTATCGCTTACCTTAATTTTGCGCACACAAAAAGAGAGGTTATGAGAACATAATCCACTTTTGGCAACATGATAAACAGTATGTCCGACGTTCTCCATACCGTTAAAAACCTCATGCAATCAAAAGCAGACTATCTTCTCATCTTTTCACCTCTCTCTTTCAGATACTGCCATTTTAACATTATTATTTTCTTTTGTCAACAAAGGCTGCACTTAAGTTTTCGCATCTTTTAGCAATTCCGCGAAGTCCCGGAGACTGTGCAGGATTACAATAACTCCTGATTTCTTCATACCAGCTTCACATAAGTATGTTATACTTAGGAAAAGGAGGCGCTTTTTATGTATGATATATTGGTTGTTGAAGATGACCGCAATACAAATCAGGTCATCTGTGAATTTCTGAAAGCCGCAGGATATGCTGTTACTGCTGTGTATAATGGAGAATCCGCTATTTCTTGCTTCTGCGAAAAGCATTATGATTTAGTCGTGCTTGATATTATGCTTCCGAAAAAGAACGGCATGGAAGTTCTGAAGGAACTCCGAAGCCTGTCAAATGTACCGGTAATTATGCTTACTGCATTAGCAGACGAATATACCCAGGTCAAAAGCTTCGATTTGCAGGCGGATGAATATGTAACAAAACCTTTTTCTGCAATTGTTCTGACTAAGCGTGTTTCTGCTATGCTCCGGAGAAATCATCCGATGGATAAAAAGGTGGTTACCTTTGAAAATATCACCGTTGATTTTTCTGCATATACCGTTGCAAAAGACGGTATACCGCTTTCTCTGACAACAAAAGAATTTGAAATTTTAAAAGTCCTGATGGAACATCAGGGCCACGTGCTGTCGCGTATGCAGATTCTAACCATGGTATGGAGCTATGACAGTGACATATCCGACCGCATTGTAGATACGCATATCAAAAACCTGAGAAAAAAGTTGGACTGTGCTTCTATTTTGACAGTCAAAGGGATTGGATATAAATTCGAGGTATCAGAATGAAACATATGAAGCTCTTTCCAAAAACATTTTTGCATTGTGTCAGCCTGATGATTGGCGTTATCTCAATTGCTTTTCTATTGATTTATATGCTGCTGCCGGCATTTTACCGCCACTACAAGCAGCACGAAATTGACAGCGCGGCAAAGCTGCTTACAAAAGAATTACAGCGTCTCCCGCTAGAAGAAGCAAGTTCTGTTATTGTACCTTTTGCTACGCAGAAGAACTTCGGCTACACGGCGACGGACCGAAACGGAGAAATAATCAGTTCGATGGGAACCGGAATGAGCGTTCACCTTTTTGGCAGTATGGAAGGTTCCGGGGAAGACAGCACTACCATCCGTAAGGATATTGACTACCTCCAAAGCGAAACCTCCTTTTATACTGCAGACAATCAGTATGTCTGTCTGAACCTGAACGTATCCTTACAGCCAATTGAGGATGCCGTTTCCGTTTTGATTTTACTGCTCCCGATAGTACTTCTGATATGCGTTTTACTTTCTGTCTCTGTTTCCTGGATTTATGCAAAAGGAGTTGTAAAGCCGATACAAAAGATTACGGATACCACCGTCAGCATGAGAACGCTTTCGCCGGATATAAAATGCCAGATTGACCGGGGCGATGAAATCGGAGCCTTGTCTCAGAATGTAAACGAACTATATCACCGGCTGCTTGATACGATTATAACCTTAGAGAAAAAAATGGATGAAGTAAAAAAAGCAGAACAGGAAAAGCTGGATTTTTTGCTTCTGGCATCCCATGAATTGAAAACGCCCGTGACTGCCGTTCGCGGAATGATAGACGGAATGTTATACAACATAGGGATTTATAAGGACCGGGATACTTATCTGAAAGAATGCCAGGCCGTACTCGAAAATCTTACAAATTTAATTTGCAGTATTCTTGAAACCTCAAAACTGGACGCGGCTGCCGCTGCACAGAATAAAACGGCAATCCCTGCGGGAGACCTGCTTCGAAAGGTTATGGCGGATTACTCCGCCATTGCACAAAGCCGCAATTTGAACATCAGCCTGCAGACCGAACCTGATTTTCAAGTGATTGTTTCCGCTGAACTGATTCAAAAGGTACTGTCGAATGTTCTTTCCAATGCAGTAAAATATACGGATGAGGGCAAAAATATACGCATCTATTTACGTGGGAAATCGGTTATTATTGAAAATGAATGTATCCCCTTATCCCAAAACGAACTTTCGCATATCGGCGAACCATTTTATCATCCGGACGGACAGGACTCCCATGCTGACAGTACCGGGCTCGGGTTATATTTTACAGACCGTATCCTTAGCGCCTGTAACCTGCAATATTCTTTTTTACCCTATGAAAATGGCATGCGGTTCACGCTAAACTTCTAAAAAAATCTGTAACTCCATACAGACACCATTTTGCAACAGTATAATGGTGCATAAAGGAGGTACAGAATGATGTATATATTTAAAAATTCTCTTAAAAACCTTGGACGCAACAAAGGCAGAAATCTTATTCTCTTTCTTATTGCCTTTCTTACGCTCCTCTCCGTAACCCTTTCGTTTTCTATCCGGACGGTCTCAATTCTTGCCATGGAACGCTATAAGGGCAGCTTTGGCGTACCTGCAAGGCTGGAAGTCAACTGGGAAAAATTGAACCGTGACCATCCTGTCACAGAAACGGTCAATGCAGACGGAAGTATTACAATGGAACAAAATTTTGAAGTCCCGGCGCCGGACCCTTCCGAATATGCCAGCTACGCGGCCTCGCCGTATGTGAAGCAAATGCTTTACCATGCTTCCTGCAGCGTTTATTCTGCTTCCCTGGAGCAGGTTGACAATCATCTGCCGGAAAGCTATGAGATTACAGACGTCGGGGGAAAGAGCAAGGAAGAACTTATGGAATTTTTCCAGGCGGCAACCGACGAAGAACTATATGACATTGTCGGTGGTAAGGAAGCGCTGAAAAGAATGATGGATACCAAGCCCGGCGCCATCGGTTCTTTGATTGGTTTTACAGACTTATCCCTGCTTGAAGATTTTGCAAAAGAATATCGGAAGCTTGAAGAGGGCACATTTCCTGCCAAAGAAAAGGAATGTATCATCAGCAATCAATTTGCCCGGAAGAATCATTTGAACGTCGGAGACAGCATTTCGATTTCAGGTCCGAGCGCATCAATGGACCAGACGGAACTCCCTTTCACCATTGTCGGCATTTATGGAGATTACTTTAATGCCGCCACCGGAGCCGAGCTTGGAATGGTTTACGGCGACATTTTTACAACATATGACACTTTAATAAACAGCGGATTTCATTATATTGACATGCTGGATGCAGAATTTATTTTGCATACTCCTGAATGTGTGGCATTGTTTGAAAAGGAACTTTATGAAAAAGGGGTAAGCGAATACCAGAAATTGGTCTATTCCATAGAAGAATACGAAAATTGCACAGAACCCTTGAAAAATATTTCTCATATTGCAGAACTCTTTACATTGTCGGCAAGCCTGATTGGCATGTCTATCATTTTTATGATTGCGTTTATTACGATACGGGAGCGCAAATATGAAATCGGTGTCCTCCGCTCTATGGGAATGAAAAAAGCTGGCATTGCGCGGGGCATGATGTATGAAATCATTTTGCTTATGATTGCTGCTTTTCTTATCAGCACTCTTGCCGGAAGCCTTTTAACAAAGCCAATCACGTCTCTGCTTCTTAAAGATTTCACGGAGGCCGGCACAGCGCTCCCTGTTACTTCTGTTCTGTTCAGTGCAGCGATAGCTTCTATTTTGAGCCTTATATCAGGGCTTTGCGCCGTATTTGCTATTATGCGTGATGAACCTGTAAAAATTCTCACAGAAAGGAACTAAAAACAATGGAACTATTAAAATTAAATCATGTATCTTACCGATACAACAAAATGCGGCACTCTGTCATTCAAGAGATAACCCGTGTTTTTGAAGCAGGAAAGCTTTATTGCATTACAGGAGAATCCGGCTCAGGTAAAAGTACCCTGCTCTCGCTTATTGCAGGACTTGACCTCCCTTCCTCGGGAGAAATACTTTATCAGGGCCGGAATACTGCCAGAATGGACCGGGATGAATATCGTTCTAAAAAAGCAGGCGTTATTTTCCAGGGCTGTCATCTTCTGCAAACCGCCACAGCGGCAGAAAATGTCCTGCTTGCAATGAACATTGCAGGAAAGCGCCCTGCAAAATCTGCTGCTTATGACATACTGTCCCAGGTAAGAATTGACGAAGAAAAAGCAAATCGCAAAATATTAAAGCTTTCCGGCGGCGAACAGCAAAGAGTGGCTATCGCAAGAGCGTTGGCTGGCGGCGCGCCAATCCTTGCAGCAGATGAACCGACCGGAAGCCTTGATAGTGAAAACGAAACAATGATTATGCGTATTTTTCAAACGCTTGCCCATGCTTCCAATAAATGTGTGATTGTTGTTACTCATTCCAATCAAGCAGTTACCTGCGCTGATGAAGTTTTAATCTTAAAAGAGGGGCGTTTAACCAGTGCATAACAATTTGTTTTTCCAGGACAACGTAGATTTTTCTCCATAAAATGCGCCGGTCCAAAAGATAATCCCATGCAGGGAGGAAGAGGCACCGCTTCCGGGGTATCAAAAGCGAAGGGGCAGCAAAGCGAAAGGATTCCGGGCGTGGCGGCTTCTTACAAGCGATAAAAAACATGACTCACTGTAAAAAGGGGAGAAGTGCTACCTTATTTTTGCATTTGTCCGAAGGACCGCGTCTTTCGCGCAACCGGAATCGCCTCTAAGAGCTGGTTAGGCGCGAGGACGCCACCGAGCGGCTTAACAGCTCTTAGAGGAAGTCCGGCGGAGCGCCCGCGCATGCAAAAATAAGGTAGCACTTCTCCCCTTTTACAACAAAGAAATATCTGCCGCTTGTAGGAAGCCGCCACGCCCGGAGCCGCTGCGTTTTTATTTTGCGGCAGCCCCCGCTATCTCTTTTCCGGCAGAAATCAGCCGGTCTGCTTCCCTATCAGCTTATCCTCGTTCAGAATATGGCTCACAAGCCAGTCTGTAACAATCTGCAGCATTCCCTCGATTGCCTCGTCCTGGTTCTCATCGACCACATCCAGATTCCAGCCATTGATGGTCTCTCTCAGGGAGTCATGCTGGCACTTCTGGGTAAACATCCGCTTATAGCCGATAGACGCCATATAGGCCTCCTCATGTTCAAAATGCGTCAGCGTATAGTCCCTCAGTTCCTCTAAAATATGCCGGATATTATCATACTTATCCGGGATGAATTCCTCACATTTCAGCTCATACAGCTCATCCGCAATCTCAAAGAGCCTTCTGTGCTCCCTGTCAATCTGCTCGATTCCTGTCAGAAACTCCTCTTTAAATTCATACATAAACTTAAACCTCCTGATTCATCCGATCCCAAAACGAGAGTCTCCGGCAACGGTATTCAGATTTTGAACGTATTCATATCCCGTTCCAGGGTTTCTGCAATCCGCCGAAGCTCCTCTGACTTTTTCGAAATATCGGCAACCACAGCAGAAATCTCTGTAACCGAAGCCGACGTTTCTTCCGTACCTGCCGCATTTTCCTCTGCGATTGCAGTCAGACTCTGTACTCCGTCAACAACCTTACATCTTGTATCGTCCATTTCATTTGTTTTCTTTAAAATATAATGCATGGCTTCCACAGAGGCATCCACTTCTTCTCTGATTTCTCCGAATACCCCGTCCGTCCTGCCAACATATTCGCTCTGCTCTTTTATGCTGAGTTTTACATCCTTCATAATTTCAACAGCACGCTTTGAATCCTGAAGCAATACCGAAATAATCGTTCCAATCTGCCTTGCAGACTCGTTGGACTGCTCTGCCAGCTTCTGAATCTGCGATGCCACAACGGAAAAGCCTCTTCCCTGTTCCCCTGCCCGTGCCGCTTCAATTGAAGCATTGAGCGAAAGCAGGTTTGTCTGCTCCGCGATTTCTGTAATCATCGCTGCAGCCTCGCTGATTTTTTTGGCAGATTCATTGGTCGTATCTGTCTGCTTTGCAATAATGTCAATATATTCTTCTGCTTTTGTATTGACTTGTGCCAATTGCAGCAAAATATCCTTTGCATTGTCTCCGGCGTCCTTCATCCTGGACGCATTCTGCACAAGCTGCTGCACAACGCTGTTCGTATCTTCGACCATACTGCCCATAGCCATAACGCTTTCCGTGGCTGCCTGTGTTTCCTCTGCCTGGGCAACTGCACCCTGGGAAATATCACTTACCGCATTTTCCACCTGCGACATCGTATTCGCAGTCTCACTAGCGCCCCTGTTCAATTCATCCGCTGCTCCTCTGAGAACCTCGCTCTCCTTGCGGATATTCCGGACAACACTGACCAGTCTCTCCCGCAGTATGGAAACCGCCCTGCTCATAGCGCCGATTTCATCCTTGCGCTGATTCAGCCTTTCTGACGCTTCATCCTCCCTGAAATCCATCTCTGAAATCTTAAGCGTCATATCGGTCATATGGGTAATCGGTCTGACAATTGCCGACGCCCACAGATAACCGACAACCATACACAGTGCTACTGCCAGGACAATCCCTCCGGCGCCAAACATATTTACCTTCTTAATCGGCTGCATAATCTCATCCTGGTCTGCCGTGACAATCAGGATAAACTCCTGATATTCGCTGATATAGAGTGCCGCATATTTCACTGAGCCTTTATAATCGTATGTAATTACCCCGCTGTCGACCCTTTTCCCTGCCTGCAAATCAGCACAGGCGGATTTTACAACGGCATTCTCGACCGGTTTCCCTGTCTTCCCTTCATCCGGATGATACAGCATAGTTCCGTCCTTTGCCGCAACATAAACGTAACTGCTCTCAATATCCTCCATTCCCTTGCCGGCAAACTTAGCAGACAAATTTGCCATTTCTAAAACAGAAGCTGCCGTATCAGAGCCTTTGATTTCATTGTCCAGCATACTGCCGTAAGCTAGCGCCAGATCGTCAATATAATTCTCTGTCATGGTATTCATCTCTTTTTTGAGATTGATAGAATAAGTCAGAATCATAGTCAGTCCGGTCAGAATGACAACTGCAGTAAGCAAAAAACCGATTTTGGTCTTAATAGAACGTACCTTTGTTTTCTCCATGTACTTGCTCTCCTTCTCCTATTATTATTCGTTTATAACACCCGTAAAGTTTCATAATTTTCCTCCTTTCTGCCCTATTTTCAGGACTTTAATCCCTTTCGGACTTCATATTTTTAATTATACTACTATTCCAATTGGATAGCAAGAACTTTCCGCTTCCTTGAACTTCTGTATTGCAATTCCTACTGTTTCGCTTCCAGCACCTTCCGCACTGTCTCCTCTAACACCAGCATATCCACAGGCTTTGCAACATGGGCGTTCATGCCGGCTTCCAATGCATTATTGATATCCTCGGCAAAGGCATTTGCCGTCATCGCAATAATCGGCATCGTATTTGCTAACGGATGACCGCTGTCACGAATTACGCCTGTGGCTTCATAGCCATTCATCACAGGCATTTGCACATCCATCAGAATCAGGTCATACTGGCCGGTCTTTGACTGTTCAAACGCCTCCGCCGCAAGCTGGCCGTTCTCATAGACATCACAGGTTGCGCCTGCCATCGACAGAAGCTCCTTTAAAATCTCCGCGTTCAGCTCATTATCCTCTGCCACAAGAACATGCATCCCTTCCAGTACGCTTCTGCCACTGTTTTCTACCGTCCTGCTTCCCAGATCTCCATGATGAAACACAGCGTCCATTTTACTGCGGAAGTTTGCCACAAAGAACGGCTTAGGCAGAAATGCCTCAATTCCGGCACTTCTCGCCTCCTCTTCGATTTCCGTCCAGTCATAGGACGTCAGCACAAGAAGCGGAAGCTCCTTCGGAATTTCCTGCCGGATACGCCTTGCGGTTTCCAGTCCATCCATGCCCGGCATCCTCCAGTCAAGTAACACCACATGATACAGCCTGTTTTCCTCATCTGACTGCTTCACCATATCAATCGCCGTCATTCCGTCTGCCGCATAGTCCACATGGACACCTGTACCATCCATTGCCGCCATAACATTCTGGCCGACGATTTCTTCATCATCTACAACAAGGAGCCTCGTAATCCCGTGCTTCGTCCAGTATTCATTGTCGACCTCATAATCGCTGATACGCAGCTCTAATTCTACCGTAAACTCCGACCCGGCATCCTTCTGGCTCTTCACAGAAATCTTACCGCCCATCAAATCCACAAGATTCTTTGTAATTGCCATCCCGAGTCCTGTACCCTGTATTTTATTAGTCACACTGTTTACCTCGCGGGTAAACGCCTCAAAAATAGTCTTTGTAAACTCTTCGCTCATGCCAAGACCGTTATCGGCTACAACAAAGCGGTACAACGCATACTGCTTGGAACGCTGCGAAAGTTCCTGCACCGTCAGGGTAACACGACCGCCCTCCGGCGTATACTTTACGGCATTGGACAACAGATTCAGAAGAATCTGATTCAGTCTCAGCTTATCCACTATAACCGCTTCATGCCGGATGTCCTTCACAATCACGTCAAACTCGTGACGCTTTGCCTTCATTTGCGGACGGACAATCGTATCAATGCCCTCGACAATTTCGCCGAAGCTTTCTTCCGAAAGGTTCAGCGTCGTCTTACCGGCCTCGATTTTTGACATATCCAGCACGTCATTAATCAACCCCAGCAGATGCTGGCTGGAAGAGGTAATTTTCTTTGTATACTCCCGCACCTTTTCCGGATTCTCCGCATCTCTGGAAAGAAGTGCAGAAAACCCTACAATGGCATTCATCGGTGTCCGGATATCATGGCTCATATTGGAAAGGAAATTGCTCTTAGAACGGTTCGCCTCTTCTGCAATACGAAGCGCTTCCTCGGTCATGCTTTTGGTTACCTCAAGCTCCGCGTTCCGTTTTTCCAACGCCTCGCTGGCACTCTGGATTTCCGCATTTGCCTTTTGCAGCGCCAGATTGTGCTCCTGCAGGATATGGGCATTCCGGGCATTCTCTTCCGCCTCTATTGACCTGCGCCGCCAAAGATACGCAATCACAAGCAAAATCATCAAAAGAAGAAGGAAAAAAACAACAAGACCATTCCTGTTCATGGAATCCTGATATTCCACCATGGCATTCTGCGCATTGGATACCATAATCTCACAGACAAGGTAAAGCGGTGCATTCTGCATTTTCCTATAGGCAAAATAATGCGTTTCCTCTTTCTCTACCAGCTGTATCCCGCTGCTCCCGCTGGCAAAATCCGCAAGAACCTTCTCCTTCTCCTCCTGCGACATATTGCCGTTCTTAACATACTTCGAAAGAAGATTGATATTATTTCCTGCGTTATCCCCGCCTGCACTATTTGCAAACATCACAACGCCGTTTTTATCTAACATATATAAAGCAGTTTCTCCCTCAAAGCTTGGAATATTTATCATTCCTGCCAAGGTGTCAATATCAAAAAGCAGCACAACCGCCCCGTACTGGATGCCGTTTATCGTGACAGGCATCCTCGCCGGAGCCGCAAAAGCATATTTAATACGATTATTATATCCGGCATACCTTGACACCTTCTGTCCGTCAATAAACAGCTCCGAGAGACCTTCTCCCAAATCAATCCTGCCTTCTTCGCCGTCTGTTGATAAATAACGTCCTGAGCTATGGAGAAATAAAATCTCCTCCAGATTTCTGCTTTCCCGCATAGAATCAAAATATATGCTAAAATCCTTTATGGAACCTTCTTTCCCGTCTGCGGTTTCATACACATACTTCCCGATTGCATCCGCAATCCTGTAATTTCCGTCAATTACATCGCTGCAGGATTTTTCAACAAGCACAAGTATTTCATTCAGATAATTCCGGCTGAAGTTATCAATATGCTTTCGTGAATCTAAAATATAGTAACGCATAGTAATGCCAAAGGCTGCTGCAAGAAGGAGCAGCCCCAGTATAACCGCCATAGGTGAAATATTCCTTTTTTGACTCTTCTTTTTATCGATGTCCATATCTACTTACTCTCCTCTTTCCTTTCGAGCATCGGTATTTGAATATTAGTCTGCCTGCTTCACTGTCAGATACGAAACAGGCTTTGCAATTTTTCCCCCACCCTGCAGATATTTTTGCAAATACAAATGACAGAACTTGAACGGCTGCGCAAAATCCTCCCAACCTTCAAATGTAGTTTCTGTTCCGGTATCCGCAAGATAAAACATTTCAACACGGGTCGCCGCCACGGTAAGCTTGGTATCCTCAGCTAATGGCCGCCCATCGCGCAGAATTGCCGTCACCTTATAAGGTTTGGGCCCAAGGATGCTGTTTCCGACTGCCAGAAGTTCTTCGGGATTGGTAATACCGAACTCCTCGTCACGAAAACCTTCCTCCTTATATGTAACTTCATAGGCGGCGCCTGCCATAACAGGAAGATTCTGCAGCACACGGTGTGTCAGATACATATCCCTGTTCATACACCGGAGTAACTCGCCTACCGTCATCGTCCTTGTATAAAGTCTCTGGTTGGAAAACAGATAGCCCGCCGTGGCATCGGTATATTCCCCATCCAGCATAGCCATATTCAACAGGTCGGCATTAGCAATCATCACATCGACTCCGCGGTTTTTCAATTCCTCGCATTCCAGCATAGTATTGCAGAAGGCTGAAGCCGCAGGACGTCCGCCCAGTTTTTCATCATATAGGTTAGAATAGCCTGCTCCGGAGATAGTAAATAACGGCTGGGCAGGAACATCCTCTTCTTTTCTTGTACGAACCTCTTTCACAGTCTGTACAAACAGGTCATATGCCTGTTCCGCCGTGGCATCTCCGGCACAAACAGCATTCATCACAGCCGCTGCCGCCGCATTCAGGCCTTCATCCGTAACCAGTACAATGGTATTGCCCCTATCCAGGGACTCTACAATAGCCTTATTCCCATCTCCCACAAAGGTTCCGTTCTTCCGGGAAACATCCATTACACCGCCGCGCCCGGCCTCGTGCGCTTCATAAACCTCCGTAGAGCAAAGCGCCGAAAGAACCTGCAGGACCTCCCCCAGCCGCTCCTCGGTAACCTTATTGGACACCGCATAGCGCGGCTCTGCATTTACCAAAAGCCAGCCACCGGATTCCGATGCATTATAAAAAGGCTTTAAGGTAAACTTCCTGCCTGACAACGCCTCCGTTGCATGGTAGGCAGGAGAATCCATCAGTACCATAGGCGCTATCTCTTCCTTCAGGGATGTCAGCATCGCGGTAGTATCAGTCGTAAGCTGCTCTTCCTTAAATACCCCTGCCTGCTTCAGCTCCACAAGGCGTTCAAAAATCTGCGGCCAGACGGCATTCTCACCGGAATCCAAAATAGTGTCGTCGGTAAAGGCAGCATAATTTTTTGCCCATTCCTGCCCGTATGCACTCTGCAACAGGTCTGCGCTTAAGATACAGAGGACAGACCACGCGCGGTAGCTTTTCCCCGCAGTCCCAAAATCAATACTGATGCCGTCAATCCCTCTGGCTTCAAAAGCCTCCACAGCGGCTAGAAAACCGGCATAATCTGACGGGGGTTCAATCCCGTATTTTTGGAACATTGCATCATTTAATGCTATGGCAGTATATTCCACCATACCAGGTATCCAGTAAAGCTCTCCGGCAGCATTCCGGTAATTGTCCAGCAGACCGGTATTGATGCCGGACAGCAAATCCTCTCCGGACAAATCCCTGAAATATTTACTGTCATTATTGTCATAGCTGACAAGATTGTTCCCAAGCACGATATCGGGCATAGTGCCGTTATTGTACAGTTCCTCATAGTACCCTTTTGATATTTCGCCAGAATTGACACACCAGTGGAACCACTGGATATTGATATCAGGACAGGCCCTTTCCACTGCTGCCAGATCATCCTCACAATAAGTATTCGTCATAACTGTAACCGTCTTCCGGCCATCCCCCGATGACTTGCCCGTGACATTACCTTTACAGCCGGGCAACAGGGAAAATACTATCATTCCGGCCAAAGATAAGCCGACTGCTTTTTTAAGATTCATAACGCAATTCTCCTTTCCTTGTCCCTTAAACCGGAACAGAACAATGAGGCTGCGCGGCATCCGATTTACAGATGCTCCCGTGGACTTTCATCCTCAAAATCAAACACGCACCGCTCATATGCGTTAATCACATGAGTTTCCTCATAACGGTCGTAGCGCTTATAATTCCTCCCATAAGACAGATGTACATGTCCGTGCAGGAAAAACTTCGGACGGTATTTCTCCATCAACGTCCGGAATATTTTAAAGCCCTGATGCGGCAGGTCACGTCCGTCATTCAGCTGATACGCGGGCGCATGCGTCACAAGAATGTCAAAACCACGCCTCCGGAACAGCTGAAACCAAAGCTTAATTACCCGCTTTTGCATCTCGCCCTCCGTATATTGGTGCGGCCCCGGCTTGTAGCGCATAGAGCCGCCAAGTCCCAATATTCTTACGCCCTTATAAACAAAAATCTTATCTTCAATACAGGTACAGCCCTCCGGCGGAATCTCCTCATATTTGCCGTCGTGGTTCCCGTGCACATACAGTACCGGCCCTGTATAAAAGGTCACCAGAAAGGAAAGATAGCGGGGGTCTAAGTCACCGCAGGAAATAATCAAATCAATTCCCTCAAGCATGCTCTTATCAAAATAATCCCACAATGCCTTTGATTCCTCGTCCGCAATCGCTAATATCCTCATTTTCGAATTAACCTTCCTTTTGTTTTACCCCTTGCTGCCTTACTAACGGTTCTGCCTGCTCCTTTAGCTCCCCGGTATCCGGGATAGTGCCAATGACATTTTCCGCCAGCCAGTCCATGCGCATGATTTCCTCCGGCGTAAGACTCTTATCCGGGTCCGGCTGCGTCACGCCTGTCTGCGAATACAGAACGCCGGAAAACGGATTAAACTGCTCCGCGCTGACAGTTGCCTTTAACAGCTCCCAAAGGCGCTTCGTACCAACCGGCAGGCGCTGTGAACAAATAACATCGATGACGCCCGACGAAATCCCCCACCAATAATTGATTGCCTTCGTCGCAGAGGAACTGTCGTCTGATTTCCATTTTCCGTCCATAATCGTCCGGATAAGCTGTTCATAGAACTTTCCCCAGTGGCAGATTGGCATGGCAAGATTGCGCGGGGTTTCCCCTTCCATATGATAAAGTCCGAAAAAGCGGGACGCCTCCTCCGGTATCATCATATCCTTTCCGGAAATACAGGCCGGCCCGAGCTCACGGATTTTCTTATCGATGTCAAAATCCTTTCTTGCTGACCATTCCAAATAAACCTTCACTCTGGGATTAATCATCCTCGCCCCGAGCGCAAAAGCATTGATATTGGCAATCGAGCCATAAATCGGGTAATCCTCGATGTAAAGCAGGCGATTATTCTCCGCCATTGCCCCGGCGATTGCGCCCATCATAAACTTCGCCTCATGCATACGCGAATAGTAGGTGCGGATATAGCGGTGGGAGGTGTGCAGGGAGCAGTTCATAATCCGTACCTCGGGATTGGCAATCGCCGCCTTTACGCTCGCCTGCACAAAGGAAGGCGTTGTCGTAAAAATCAGGTTACAGCCCGCCGCCACTGCATCCGCAAGCAGGCTGTCGATATTCTCCTGCGTTCCCCACTCGTAACTGACCGTGCTGACCTCCTCTGGGAAAGTCTGCTCCAGATACAGTCTGCCAAGCTCATGCGCATATGTCCACGCCGAGGTTCCGGGCGTTTTCTCATAAATAAACGCAATGTTCAATTTCGGGGAGGAAAGCGGGAAAATTGCGCTGAGTAACGACCTTTTCTCCTGGTTCGGCTTCATTTTCAGCTCGATTCCCTGCTCCTCCTGCAAAAGTTCAAACTCCTCCCAGCTCTTTGCAATCAGCTCCTTTAGCTCACTGGTAGTTTTTTCACTGGCCTCCTGATAGCCATACAGCATAATAAACGAAAGAAACGCGTCTCCTGCCGTAGCCTTCAGCTTTCCGCCGCCCCGTGACTTAAATTCCGCAGCAAAACGGTTATACATAGAGCTGAACTCCCGCAGGTCGTCCTCTGTCCATTTTTCCTCCGGCTCCTTGCCGACCGCTTCCTGGAGCTTTACAAAGCTCCCCTCCTGCGAAAACCAGATATAATTTATTGGCGCAAACCGGTAAAAATCCAAAAATTCAAAATAAATCTTATTTTCCTTATCCTCTGTACGCTTCGGAATGATACGGGTCACCTCACCCGGAATCGAATCCGCCTCAAAATATTTCATAACGCTGACGCGCTTATTTCCTTCCTCCACGTAAAATTTATTCATGTATTCATATGCCTTAACCGGAGTGTGAATGCCCTCCTCCACATGGCTGGTGCTAAGCTCCGACCATTTGGCGGCAAATTCCGTGCCGTCACGCAGAATCGGCATGAAATTTCCTGCAAAAGAATTGCTGCGCCCGGCATTCTTTGTCCCGACAATCAGGTCAATCGGAATCTGCACCATCCCGAGCGGCTGCTCCGCATATGTACCCATTTCCGGCAAAATATCATCAAGTACCTGAAGCGTCGGCTTCAGGCCGCGCAGCATGCGCATCTGATAATCCCGTTTTCCAAGCTTAACCGCCTTCGCGTAATCTTCTTTTCCCATAGTTCCCTCCTAATCAAACATCCTTTTAGCAAACAGATGAAAGGTTTTTCATAACGTCTTCCACGTTTGTGAATCCTTTAATTTGACAACCCGGCACAGAGAATCAATACATCAGGATTTGATTTTTAAATTATTTCATATGCGCTATCTATCAGTTACGTCTAAAAATAGTAATTTCCTTTGTCCCGGTCAATTTTCCTTACTTTGACTCCGCTATCATAATACCAAATCCTCCGCCATTTTACAATAGGCAGAATTCTTGAGTTTCCGCAGTCCGGATTTCCTTTTACGTCCCGGAGGGGAGCAGCTGTACGCCTGTTCCTGCAAGCAGTTAAAATACCTGACCAACTGTATAAAAGAGAATACACCTTATTTTTGCATTTGTCCGAAGAACCGCGGTTTTAGCGGAAGTTCGTTGAAGCGTTCATGCACGCAAAAATAAGGTGTATTCTCTCTTTTATTAAAGCAATTTTCCCGGCTTGTAAGAATGGGCATACAGCTGTGCTTTTACCTCTTTGGTCTCCCGAACAGCTCCTTTATCCGTCTGGCTGCCTCCCTCGTATCCTCCGGACTTCCAAAGGTGGAAAAGCGGAAATACCCTTCGCCGCAGGCGCCAAAGCCCTCGCCCGGCGTGCCGACTACCTGTATCTCATGGAGCAGATAGTCAAACAACTCCCAGCTTGTCATACCGCCCGGACACTTCATCCAAAGATACGGTGCGTTCTTACCGCCGCAGTACCAGATGCCAAGCTCGTCCAACGCCTCCATCAGACATGCCGCGTTGTTTTTATAAATCCGGATATTATCATGGATTTGCTTCTGCCCCTCCGGCGTGAAAACAGCCGCGCCGCCCTTTTGTATAATATAGGATACACCATTCGTTTTCGTCGTCCGGTTCCTGACCCACATCGCATTCAGGTTCATACCGCACCGTTCCAGCTCCTTCGGAATCACGGTATAGCCAAGCCTCGTTCCGGTAAAGCCGGCAGTCTTGGAAAGGGAGCAGATTTCAATCGCACAGGTACGCGCGCCCGGCAGCTCAAATATACTATGTGGCAATCCCGGCTCCTCGATAAAGGCCTCGTAGGCGGCATCGAACAGGATAACCGCCCCCGTCCTGTTTGCGTAATCTACCCACGCCTGCAGCTTTTCCTTGTCAAACACGGCGCCGGTAGGATTGTTCGGCGAGCAAATATAAAGAAGGTCTGCCGTTGTATCCGCCTCCGGCAACGGAAGGAAGCCGTTGTATTCCCCCGACGCAAGATGGACGATTTTCCTGCCAGCCATGACATTCGCGTCCACATAGGCAGGATATGCCGGCTCAATCACAAGCGAGGTACTGCCCCGGTCAAATAAATCGAGAATATCGCCAAGCTCGTCGCTTGCGCCGCTTGAAACGAATACCTCCTCTGGCGAAAGCGTCACACCCCTTTTGGCATAATACCCGGCAACCGCCTCCCGTAAAAACGGCGCGCCGCACTCCGGCATATAGCCGTGAAAGCTTTCCTTTCCCGCCTGATCCTCCACCGCGCCATGAAGTGCCTGAATCACCGCATCGCATAATGGCAGAGACACGTCCCCGATTCCCATACGGTACAGATGCGTCCCCGGATGCTCCTCAAGATACGCCTTTGTCTTCTGTGCAATATTATAAAATAAATAGGAATCCTTTAAATCCGCATAATGCATATTGATTGTCTGCATGCTGTTCCTCCATTCTATATTCTTTTCTTGGATTTCTCTATATTGTTTTCTTAGATTTCCACATTCTTCAAGTCCCCCTGCAAAGTCCCTGCGGCTGCACGCTGCCAGGAATTTGCATTTGTCCGAAGAACCTCGTTTTGCACCGCTAAGCAGCATATTCTGCAGCAAATCCGTGTGTGTCCGCCGGAGGCTCTGAAGAAGTCCGGCAGAGTGCAACGCCTGCAAACTCCGGGGAAAATACAGCCGCCGGGACTTTACAAAGAGGCTTAAAAATACAGAAATTCAAGTATCTTTTTCATTGATTACCGCTATGCCGATAGTCGTTTCCTCCAGTACGTCTAAAAGAACCTTCACGGTATCTAACGACGTCAGCATTGTTACATTATTCTGGCTCGCACACTGTCTGATTGCGACTCCGTCTTCATAATGGATTCCCGATAAAATCGCGCGGGTATTAATCACATAGCTGACATACCCTGCCCGGATAGAATCCAGAATTTCCTCGCTTCCCTCGCTTAACTTTCTTCTGACCCTCGTACGGATTCCGTGCTCCTTTAAAAATTCCGCCGTGCCGATGGTTGCCTCGATATTAAAGCCCATATTGTAAAAACGGCGTATTAAGGAAAGCGCCTCCTCCTTGTCCTCGTCCGCCAGCGTCACGACAACCGTCCCATAGTTCTGCAGCTTCATTCCTGACGCAATCATTGCCTTATACATGGCGCGGTGCAGCTTCTTATCGTACCCGATTGCCTCCCCGGTCGATTTCATCTCCGGCGACAGATACGCGTCCATCCCGCTTAGCTTTGAGAAGGAAAACGCCGGAACCTTGACATAGTACCACGACTTTTCTTTCGGATAGATTTCCGTAAGTCCCTGCTCCGCAAGACTCCTTCCCAGAATGGTATAGGTTGCGATATCCGCAAGGCTGTATCCGGTTGCCTTAGAAAGAAACGGGACGGTCCGGGAGGAGCGCGGGTTTACCTCGATGATAAAGACCCTGTCGTCCCCGTCCACAATAAACTGGATATTAAACAGACCGATAATCCCGATGGCAAGTCCAAGCTTTTCGGTGTATTCGAGAATGGTTCTCTTGACCTGCTCCGAAATGCTGAACGACGGATATACGCTGATGGAGTCGCCAGAGTGGATACCGGTCCGCTCGACTAACTCCATAATGCCTGGAACAAACACCCTCTCCCCGTCGCAGACCGCGTCTACCTCGACTTCCTTTCCGCGGATGTATTGGTCGACCAGTACCGGTCTGTCCTCGTCGATTTCCACCGCGGTCTTTAAGTAGCTGCGCATCTGCTCCTCTTTCGCGACAATCTGCATTGCCCTGCCGCCTAAAACAAAGCTTGGCCGTACAAGGACAGGATAGCCGATTTCCGCAGCTGCCCGGACGCCGTCCTCCACGTTCGTGACCGCCTGTCCCTGCGGTTGCGGGATGCCTGTCGAGGAAAGCAGCCTTTCAAACGCCTCCCGGTTTTCCGCCCGGTCAATCGCCGCGCAATCCGTCCCAATAATCTTTACGCCCCGCCTGCTCAACGGCTCTGCCAGATTCACTGCCGTCTGGCCGCCGAGCGCGGCTATTACGCCCTCCGGCTGCTCCAGCTCGATGACATTCATCACGTCCTCTACACAGAGCGGTTCAAAATACAGCTTATCCGAGCAGGTATAGTCGGTGGAAACCGTTTCCGGGTTATTGTTAATGATAATCGCTTCATAGCCCGCTTCCTGAATCGTCTTTACCGCATGGACGGTAGAATAGTCAAACTCAACCCCCTGCCCGATGCGGATAGGCCCCGAGCCGAGCACGACGATTTTTTTCCTGTCCGAAACGACCGATTCGTTTTCCTCCTCATAGGTGGAGTAAAAATACGGAATATAGCTGGCAAACTCCGAGGCGCAGGTATCAATCATTTTGTAAACCGGAAGAAGCCCCGCCCCTTTCCGGAACGCAAATATCTCCGTTTCCGTCCGGTTCCAGAGCCTTGCAATCTCCTTGTCAGAAAAGCCCATCCGCTTCGCATGATACAGCGCCTTTACATCTCCCGGATGCTCCCTTACCTCGTTTTCCTCTTCTACAATATTCTTAAGCTTTTGCAGGAAAAATAAATCGATTCCGGTAATCCCGGCAATCTCCTCCTCGCAAAAGCCCCGCCGCAAAAGCTCCGCCACCGCATAAATCCGGTCGTCGCTTCCGTTCCTGATATAGTCCGACAGCTCTGCTTCGCTTTCGTCGTCAAACCTGCTGCTATAAAGATGATACAGCCCTGTCTCTAAGGAGCGGATTGCCTTTAACAGGCTTTCCTCAAAGGTTCTTCCGACACTCATCACCTCGCCGGTCGCCTTCATCTGCGTGCCGAGCGTATGGCTGGCATCGGCAAACTTATCAAACGGGAACCGCGGCATTTTCGTCACGATATAGTCCAACGCCGGTTCAAATGATGCCGGCGTATTGGCTATCTGTATTTCATCTAACGTCATGCCGATTCCGATTTTAGCAGAAACCCTCGCAATCGGATAGCCGCTTGCTTTGGAGGCAAGCGCGGACGAACGCGATACTCTCGGATTAACCTCGATTAAATAATACCGGAAAGAACGCGGGTCTAACGCAAACTGTACGTTACAGCCGCCCTCAATTTTCAGCGCGCGGATGATTTTTAACGCGCTGTCCCGGAGCATCTGGTACTCCTTGTTCGTTAAGGTCTGGGAAGGGCATACGACAATCGAATCTCCCGTATGAATCCCGACCGGGTCCAGATTCTCCATATTACAAATTGTAATCGCCGTATCATTGCTATCGCGCATTACCTCATACTCGATTTCCTTATAACCCTTAATGCTTTTTTCAATCAGCACCTGATGCACCGGGGAAAGGGAAAGTGCGTTTTTCATCAACGGCAGAAGCTCCTCCGCATTATCTGCAAATC
The DNA here is from genome assembly GCA_910577175.1 of uncultured Lachnospiraceae bacterium. Classification (GTDB taxonomy): domain Bacteria; phylum Bacillota; class Clostridia; order Lachnospirales; family Lachnospiraceae; genus SIG307. The sequence continues at coordinate 150,196 of CAJTLU010000003.1, forward strand.
CGCCGCCGGTGCCGCCTAACGTAAAGGCAGGGCGCAAAACAACCGGATAGCCGATTTTTTCCGCCACTGCCAGCCCCTCCTCCATAGAGGTCGCAATTTCCGAGGGCAGCACCGGCTCCCCGAGGCGCTCGCAAAGCTCTTTAAACAGCTCGCGGTCCTCCGCCTGCTCGATGCTGCTCCCCCTCGTCCCTAAAAGCTCCGTGCGGCACTCTGCCAGAATCCCCTTCTTTTCTAACTGCATGGCAAGATTCAGCCCTGTCTGACCGCCGATTCCTGGCAAAATCGCATCCGGGCGCTCATAGCGGATGATTTTCGCAATATACTCCAACGTCAGCGGTTCCATGTATACTTTATCGGCAATCGTCGTATCCGTCATAATAGTCGCCGGATTGGAATTGCAAAGGATGATTTCATACCCTTCCTCCTTTAACGCAAGACACGCCTGCGTCCCGGCATAATCAAATTCCGCCGCCTGACCGATGACAATCGGTCCCGAACCAATCACGAGGATTTTTTTAATATCTGTTCTTTTCGGCATCGTGCTATTCCTCCTCCATCCGCTTTAAAAAGTGTTCAAACAGGTATGTGCTGTCCTGCGGACCGGGTGCGCTCTCCGGGTGGTACTGTACGCTGAATATCCTGTCCTTTTCACATTTCACTCCTTCGACGGTCTGGTCGAGCAAATTGATGTGTGTTACGATAAGCCCCGTCTGCGCCAGACTCTCTGCCGCTACCGCATAGGAATGATTCTGCGACGTAATTTCTATTTTCCCGGTTTCCAGATTCCGCACCGGATGATTCCCTCCACGGTGCCCGAATTTCAGCTTATAGGTTTTCGCCCCACAGGCGAGCGAAATAATCTGGTGGCCCAGACAAATCCCGAACATCGGAAGGCTCCCCCGCAACGCCCTTACCGTCCCAATGACCGGCGGCACGTCCTCCGGGTTGCCCGGTCCGTTGGAAATCAGAAGCCCGTCCGGAGCAAGCGCCCTTATCGCGTCAGCCTCTGTATTCCACGGCACCACCGTTACACGGCAGCCCCGTCTGCACAAGGACTGCACGATATTCTTCTTCATGCCGCAGTCAATTGCCACGACATGGAAGCCCTCTGCCCCGGGATTCGCCGTCCATATCCTTTTACAACTCACCCGCGCCACACTATCCGTCGGGAGGCTGCTTTTTTCAAGAAGCGAAAGCCCTTCTGCAAGCGGCATCGATGCCTCCGCAAGCAGAACCTTCCTGCTTCCGTAGTCGCGGACGGAGCGTGTCAGCTTCCGCGTATCAATCCCCCATACGCCCGGAATATGATACCGTTTCATCACTTCCCCTAACGCCGCCGTGCTTCTGAAATTCGACGGAGCATCGTTATACTCCCGTACAATCAGACCGCCGATTACCGGCAGCTCTGTCTCGTAATCCTCCTCCGCCATCCCGTAATTCCCAATCAATGGATAGGTCATAACTACCGCCTGACTGGCATAGGACGGGTCCGACAGAATCTCCTGATAGCCGGTCATAGAGGTATTAAACACAAGCTCACAGACCCTTCTTGATTCCTCGCCGAACGCATAGCCGTAATATTCGCTCCCGTCCTCCAGAATAAGTTTTCTGTTATATTCCGTCGCCATACTGCCACCTCGCTTTATTTTTTCTCTTACGGTTCCGCATTTTCCTGCCTTTTTATGTTCCGCGGACTGTGCAAGCACTTCTTTTTGCATGCGTCTGCATAGTCCGCAGAACCTTTATAATTGCCTGAAAATGCGGAAACTCAGGTTGCTTTTATTCCCTGCCGCTCGGAAAGCTTCTGCTCGAAGCGTTCCTTTCTGGTGTCCTTGGGAACCGCCGTAGGGTAGCTCCCGTCGAAGCAGGCACTGCAGTAATTGCAGCTTTCCGCAAGCTCCGGAAGCGCTCCGGCCGGCACATAGCCGAGCGTATCCGCGCCGATGATTTCCGCAATTTTTTCTACGGGATACCGGCAGGCAATCAGGTGCTCCTTCGAGTCGATGTCTGTCCCGTAGTAGCACGGGTTCAGAAACGGCGGCGAGGATATCCGCATATGGATTTCCTTTGCGCCTGCCTCCCGGAGCAGCCTTACAATCCGCCCGCTCGTCGTCCCTCGGACAATCGAATCGTCAATCAGGACGACCCGCTTTCCCTTTACGCTTTCCTCAATGACGCTCAGCTTGATTCTCACCTGGTCAGTCCTTGCATGCTGTCCCGGAGAGATAAAGGTTCTCCCGATGTATTTATTCTTAATTAACCCGATACCGTACGGAATGCCCGACTCCCTCGAGAAGCCGAGCGCCGCGTCCAGTCCCGTATCCGGTACGCCGATGACGACATCCGCCTCCACCGGGTGCTTCTGCGCAAGAATCCGCCCTGCGCGTACCCTTGCCGCATGTACCGATTTGCCGTCGATGACCGAGTCCGGTCTTGCAAAGTAAATATATTCAAACACGCACAGTCTCTTTTTCTGTCTGCCGCAATGCTCCCTGCGTGAAACTATACCATTTTTTCCGAATACAAGGATTTCCCCCGGCTCCACATCCCGCACAAGCCTTGCCCCGACTGCGGCAAGCGCACAGCTTTCCGAGGCTGCCACATACATACCGTCCTCCGTCACACCGTAGCAGAGCGGCCGGAAGCCGTAAGGGTCCCTTGCGCAGATCAGCTTCTGCGGCGACATCAGTATCAGGGAATAGGCGCCGTCAAAGCTTTCCATCGCGGCGCTGAGCGCATCCTCAATCGAAGGCGCCTTCAGGCGCTCCCTTGTCACGATATAGGCAATCGTTTCCGTATCGCTTGTCGTATGGAAGATGGCGCCGGAAAGCTCCAATTCGTTTCGCAGCTCCGCTGCGTTGCTGAGGTTCCCGTTATGGGCAAGCGCCATCCGCCCTTTCTGGTGGTTCACCTCAATCGGCTGGCAGTTCCTGCGGCTCGTGCCGCCCGTCGTCCCGTAGCGCACATGCCCGACCGCCATGCTCCCCTCCGGCAGACGGGATAAGACGTCCTCCGTAAATACCTCGTTTATGAGACCGAGGTCCTTATGGGAGCAGAACACCCCGTCGTCATTTACTACAATGCCGCAGCTCTCCTGTCCCCGGTGCTGCAGCGCATACAATCCGTAATACGTAATCCCGGCAACATCGGCAGGCTCCCGCGCCATGACGCCGAATACGCCGCATTCCTCTCTGACGCTCATACCTCACCTCCGCGGGAATACGCCAATGCCGCACCGACAAAGCCCAGAAACAGCGGATGCGGACGGTTCGGACGGCTTTTAAATTCCGGATGATACTGGACGCCCACATAATACGGACGCCCGCTCAATTCCACCGTTTCTACCAGCCGTCCGTCCGGCGAGGTGCCTCCAAAGGTCAGCCCCTTCTCCTCAAGCACCGCCCGGTACTCGTTATTCAGCTCATAGCGGTGACGGTGGCGTTCACTGATCAGACTGCTTTTGTAGCAGCGCTCCAACGTCGTTCCCGGCCGGATGCTGCACGGATAGGCGCCGAGCCGGAGGGTACCGCCCTTATTGATTTCCTCGCTCTGTCCCGGCATAAAATCGATTACCCTATGCCGGCACTGCTCGTCAAACTCGCCGGAGTTGGCATCCGGGATTCCCGCTACGTTCCGGCTGTACTCGATAACGGCAATCTGCATGCCGAGACAGATGCCGAAATACGGCATGTTCTGTTCCCTTGCATAGCCCGCCGCCAGAATCATTCCTTCGATGCCGCGGCTGCCGAAGCCTCCCGGCACTAAAATCCCGTCAAGTCCCGCAAACACCTCTGTGGCATTTTCCGCCGTAATTTTCTCCGAATCAATCCACTGGATTTTAATGTGCGCGTCATGGGAATAGCCGGCATGCCGGAGCGCCTCTGCCACTGAAAGATAGGCGTCATGGAGTCCGACATACTTTCCTACAAGCCCGATGGTCACGCTGTGCTTTCTTCCCTTAATCTGCTCTACCATCTGCTCCCATTCCGTGAGGTCCGGCTCCGGCGCCAGAAGCCCCAGCTCCCGGCACACGACAGCGGAAAATCCCGACCTCTCCAGCATAAGCGGCGCCTCGTAAAGGTTCGGGATTGTAATATTTTCAATCACACAGTCCGGCTTTACGTTGCAAAACAGCGCAATTTTCTTAAAAATAGCCTCCTCCAACGGCTCGTCGCAGCGTAAAACAATCAGATCCGGCGTGATTCCCATGCCCTGCAGCTCCTTGACCGAATGCTGGGTGGGCTTGGACTTATGCTCCTCCGAGCCGCGCAGAAACGGCACCAGCGTCACATGAATAAACAGGCTGTTTTCCCGTCCTGCCTCCAGCGATATCTGGCGCACCGCCTCAAGGAACGGCTGCGACTCTATATCGCCGATGGTGCCGCCGATTTCCGTAATCACGATATCCGCGCCGGTTTTCCTGCCCACGTTATAGACAAACTCCTTAATCTCATTTGTAATATGCGGAATCACCTGCACCGTGGAGCCGAGGTACTCACCCCGGCGCTCTTTATTCAAAACATTCCAATAAACCTTACCGGCGGTAAGGTTGGAATACTGGTTTAAGTCTTCGTCAATAAAACGCTCATAATGACCGAGGTCAAGGTCCGTTTCCGCGCCGTCCTCGGTCACATAGACCTCGCCGTGCTGGTACGGGCTCATCGTACCGGGGTCTACGTTGATATAAGGGTCCAGCTTCTGGGCGGCAACCTTAAAGCCCCTTGCCTTTAACAGCCGCCCGAGGGAGGCTGCCGTAATGCCCTTGCCGAGCCCGGAAACAACGCCCCCTGTTACAAAGATATATTTTGTCATCGTCCTCTGCTCCTTCCTTCCCGCACCCTGCTGCGGTCAGGTTGATTTTCTTCCTATTTCCCGCTGTCGCCGTAGTTTGCAAGCACTCTTGCCGAAGGGTCGTCTACGTTACACCCCTCCCATTCCTTGTTCGGCATCCAGAAGTCTGCAATCATTTCTGCCTGCCCCGGATAGTATTCTTCAAAAATCTCCCGGTAAAGCAGGGACTCCTTTGTAAACGGACGGGCATGGGTATACCTTTTACACTTTTCCTCAAATTCCTCATCGGTATAAAACGCCTGCGCATACTCCTTTAAGTAGTCCACCATCGAATGCCCTACCGCGTCCGAGAACGCCGCCTTTTCGCGCCAGAGAAGCTCCTCCGGCAGATAATCCCCGCCTTCAAACGCATGGCGGAGCAGATATTTTCCCTTTCCATAGGTGTTCCGTTTCAGCTCCGGCTCCACCGCCATGACATATTTTACAAAATCCAGGTCGCCGAACGGCACCCTTGCCTCCAGGGAATTAACCGAAATGCACCGGTCGGCACGGAGCACGTCATACATGTGAAGCTCCCGGATTCTCTTTTCCGCCTCCTTCTGGAAGGCTTTTGCATCCGGCGCAAAGTCGGTATATTTATAGCCAAACAGCTCATCGGAAATCTCACCGGTCAGAAGCACCCGGATATCGGTCGTCTCGTGAATTGCCTTGCAGACCAGGTACATTCCCATGCTTGCCCGGATTGTCGTAATATCAAACGTGCCGAGCAGTTCAATCACGGCTCTCAGGCTGGCAAGCACCTCCTCCTTCGTCATAATGACCTCGGTATGGTCACTGCCGATATAGTCCGCCGCCTGCTTTGCATATTTTAAGTCAATCGCGTCCCCGCTCATCCCGATGGCAAAGGTCTTAATCGGTGTCCTGCTTTTCTTTGCGGCAATCGCGCAGACAAGGGAGGAGTCCAGCCCGCCCGAAAGCAGGAAGCCGACCCTGGCATCCGACACCAGACGCTTCTCCACGCCTGCCACCAGCTTGTCATGGATGTTGCGGCAGACCGTTTCCAAATCATCCGTGCAGACCTGATCCACATGGGCAATGTCCGAGTAGCAGACAAAGCTGCCGTCCTTATAATAATGTCCCGGCGGGAACGGCAGAATGCGCTCCGCGAGTCCTACCAGGTTTTTTGCCTCGCTCGCAAACAGGATTACGCCGTCCTTATCATAGCCGTAATACAGCGGTCTTATGCCAATCGGGTCTCTTGCGGCTATGTATTCCTGTGTTCTGTTATCGTAAAGGATACAGGCGAACTCCGCATCTAACATTGCAAACATATCTGTGCCGTACTCCCGGTACAGCGGCAGAAGAACCTCACAATCGGAATCACTTTCAAACGTATAACGACCGGCAAGCTTCGCCCTCCATTTTTCAAAGCCGTAAATCTCGCCGTTGCATACGATATAGCTGCCGTCAAGGGAAAACGGCTGCATCCCGGCAGGCGTCAGACCCATAATCGCAAGCCGGTGGAAGCCCATCAGCCCCTTCCCGGTATCGACAATCCGGGTATCGTCCGGCCCTCTGGAAATCGTACGCTCAAAACCCTTCTGAAACACCTCCGGCGTGGCAGTGCTTCCGCAATAAGCCATAATAGAACACATAGAATACACCTCCGTAAATTTCTGTCTGCGGAAAGCGCCTTACGGCGCTATTCCACATCCTGTAAAGCGTCATACCCCTCTTCTCCGGTACGTACCTTTACGACATTCTCCACCTCGTATACAAAAATCTTACCATCCCCGATATGTCCGGTATAAAGCACGCTCTTTGCCGCCTCGATTACCTTCCGCACCGGCACCTTGCTGACCACGATATCCACTTGTACCTTCGGCAGCAGGTTTGCTTCTATCTGTACGCCACGGTAATACTCCGGCTTTCCCTTCTGGACGCCGCAGCCTAATACATGGGAAACCGTCATGCCGGTAATCCCGATGTCCATCATGGCGTTCTTTAATGCCTCAAACTTTGATTCCTTACAGATAATCTCTATCTTCGTGAACCTGTGCTCTCCCTCCTCAAAGGCAGGCACCTTCTTTACCGGAACCGCCTCCGCTACAGGAATCTCGCCGGTCACCGGCACCGCTTCCTCGTAGCCGTAATCCAGACTCTCGACTGCCGGGACAAAATCGGCATAGGCGCTCGGCAGACCGTGCTCGGTGCTGTCCAAGCCCTTGATTTCCTCCTCGGCGGATACCCGCAGGCCGATTGTCTTTTTAATTACAAAGAACACTAACGTCATCCAGACTGCCGTCCAGCCAAGGACTGCCAAAATACCAAGCGTCTGGATTCCGAGAAGCTTTGCACTTCCCGTATAGAAAAGTCCGTCAAGACCGGCAGGCGCCTTCGGATTTGCGAGAAGCCCTACTGCAAGGGTTCCCCAGATACCGTTGGCAAGATGCACGCCGACCGCGCCGACCGGGTCGTCGATATGTAGCTTCAAATCCAGCACCTCAACCACCGCTACGACAAGAATACCCGAAACCACGCCGACTACCGTCGAGCCGATTGCATCCAAGGCGTCGCACCCTGCGGTAATGCCGACCAGACCTGCCAGAGAGGCATTGAGACACATCGAAACATCCGGCTTCCCGTTTTTCATCCAGGTAAACAGCATCGTAACACAGGTGGCAGCCGCCGGTGCAATCGTCGTCGTCAGGAAAATGGAGGCTAACGAGGTGTTATCCCATGCTGCCGCGCCGTTAAAGCCGTACCAGCCGAACCACAGGATAAAGCAGCCGAGCGCGCCGAGCGTAATGGAATGCCCCGGAATCGCGTTTACCTTCTTTTTTGTCTTGCCCTTTTCCTTCACATACTTTCCGAGACGCGGTCCCACCATAATTGCCCCGATGAGCGCGGTAATTCCGCCGACCGAATGGATTGCCGCAGAGCCTGCAAAGTCATGGAAGCCCATCTGTGCAAGCCAGCCCTGGGAATTCCATATCCAGCCTGCCTCTACCGGATAGACGAACAGGGAAATCATAGCCGAATAAATACAGTAGGATATAAACTTCGTCCGCTCTGCCATCGCGCCCGACACAATCGTCGCCGCCGTCGCGCAGAACACAAGGTTGAATACAAAGCTCGACGCATTTTTTTCAATGAATCCGCTAAAGTCCTTAAAAATATCCAGATTCGGAACGCCGATAAACCCGAACGCGTAATCCTCCGCCATCATAAGCCCGAAGCCGAGCAGGATAAATACGACGGTCCCGATACAGAAGTCCATCAGGTTCTTCATTATAATGTTGCCCGCGTTTTTTGCCCTCGTAAAGCCCGTTTCCACCATAGCAAAGCCCGCCTGCATAAAGAATACAAGTGCCGCCCCGATTAAAAACCAGATTCCGAATACCTTACTGTTTACTGTTTCCTCTATCAGCTTTGTAATTTCATCAATTACCATACCAATCATCTCCTTATTTTTCAGGGAAACGCCGGTGAAGGCGTTTCCCGCGCCGGGTCTTTACAAAAGCCCTGCTCCCGGTATCCCCTGCTTATCTCACGCCAAAAAGCAAATCGCCGTAGGTCGGGAACGGCCAGTAGTTCTTTGCCGTAATCGTTTCCGCCTCGTCACAGGCAAGCCGCAGCTCGCTCATCTTCACAAGCACCGTATCCCGGATGGCATTTGCCTGCTCTCCGATTTTCTCCACCGACGAAAGGGAAAGCAGCGCCTGTTCCAGCTCATCCGCCTTTCCTGCAATCCGGTCGGTCAGGGAGGAAAGTCTCCTTATCAGTCCGCTTTCGTAGGTACAAGGAAGCGCCGCGTCTACTGCCTTCTTTGCCGCCGCAGTCTTCGCTACCTCCTTTGCATACGCCTCTACCGCCGGTGCAATCTCGGTCTTTGCCATATCAATCATCGTATTGGCCTCGATGATAACGGTCTTGCAGTAGTTCTCAAGTGTGATTTCATAACGTGACTTTAACTCCGCCTCCTTGAACACACGGTGAGAGGTCAGCATCTCCACATTTTTCTTATCCAGAAGGTGTGGTACACAGTCCGGCGTCGTCCGGTAGTTTAGCAGCCCTCTCTGCCCGGTTGCCTCCTTAATCCATGCGTCGTCATATCCGTTTCCGTTGAAGATAATGTTCTTATGGTCCTTAATGGTCTTTCTTATCATCTCATGGAGCGCCGTTTGAAAATCCTCTGCCTTCTCCAGCCTGTCGGCATAGATTTTCAGGCTTTCGGCAACCGCGCTGTTTAACATAATGTTCGCGCAGGCAATGCTGTTGGAGGAGCCTAACATACGGAACTCAAACTTATTGCCGGTAAAGGCAAACGGCGAGGTACGGTTCCGGTCGGTGGTATCGCGGTTAAACTTCGGAAGCACGTCGACCCCGAGCTTCATCTGCGTCTTTTCCGCACCGCTGTACGGCGTTCCCGTTTCAATTGCCTCTAACACCGCATTCAGCTCATCCCCGAGGAACATGGACACAACAGCAGGCGGCGCCTCATTTGCACCGAGTCTGTGGTCGTTTCCTGCGGTCGCAACCGAAATCCGGAGCAGGTCCTGATAATCATCTACCGCCTTGATTACCGCACACAGGAACAAAAGGAACTGTGCGTTCTCGTACGGCGTCTCACCCGGGGAAAGAAGATTGACGCCGGTATCGGTTGCAAGCGACCAGTTATTGTGCTTACCACTGCCGTTCACGCCCGCAAACGGCTTTTCGTGAAGCAGGCAGACCAGACCGTGCTTTGTTGCTACCTTCTGCATAATCTCCATCGTCAGCTGGTTATGGTCGGTCGCTATGTTTGTCGTTGTATAAATCGGAGCCAGCTCGTGCTGTGCCGGAGCCACCTCGTTGTGCTCCGTCTTTGCCAGGATTCCGAGCTTCCAGAGCTCCTCGTTCAATTCCTCCATATAGGCGGCAACCCTCGGCTTGATGACGCCGAAATAGTGGTCATCCATCTCCTGCCCCTTCGGCGGCTTTGCCCCGAACAGGGTACGTCCCGTAAAGCGGAGGTCACGGCGCTTTTCATACATCTCCTTATCAATCAGGAAGTATTCCTGCTCCGGTCCTACCGAGGTACGCACGCATTTTACCGTATCGTTCCCGAACAGACGCAGGATACGGAGCGCCTGCTTGTTCAGCGCCTCCATGGAGCGGAGTAACGGCGTCTTTTTATCTAATGCCTCGCCGCCGTAGGAGCAGAACGCCGTCGGAATGCAGAGCGTTTTTCCCTTAATAAAGGCGTAGGAGGTAGGGTCCCATGCGGTATAGCCTCTTGCCTCAAAGGTAGCCCGCAGCCCGCCGGACGGGAATGAGGATGCGTCCGGCTCTCCCTGGATCAGTTCCTTTCCGGAGAACTCCATAATCACGCCGCCATCCGGAGACGGGGCAAGGAAGCCGTCGTGCTTCTCGGCGGTAATACCGGTCAGCGGCTGGAACCAATGGGTATAATGGGTTGCTCCGTTTGCAAGCGCCCAGTCCTTCATCGCAGTCGCTACGGCATTTGCCACACTGATATCTAACTGCGCTCCCTCGTCAATGGTCTTTCTGAGCGACTGGTACACCTTAGCGGACAAATTCGCCTTCATCACCCTGTCATCAAAAACAAGACTTCCAAAATAATCCGATACCGTTTGCATAGTAAAACCTCCTTTTCCTGATTAAAAGAAAGCGACACCCTTCACGCTGTTTCCATGAAAGACGCCGTTGCCTTTTCCAATCCTATAAACCTTACTTTTTTATGTACCTTACAAATTGCGCAGGCGCACACCCCGCGGAGCATGTTTCATAGGAAGGTGTTTTTACGTGCTCACGCAGCACAATATTTCCTATGAAATGAAAAAAGCGTCTTTGAGAATAACCTCAAAGACGCCCTTGCCTTCATGTGGTGCATTATACACCCATAAAGATGATTCGTCAAGACCCTTTTTCCAATTTTTTGCGAGGCACAATCAGCCTCTTCCAATGTCGATGACATACTGATTACCGACAAAACGATATATCTAGCATGTGTGTTTCACAAAAAACTGCTCCTTCTATCAAAAATTATGATGATACAATTCACTAATACATTACTGCTCCTAAATCATTTAATGCATTACCTGCCTTTGTATATACGGCATTTGCCCACGGAAGCTGTGATGTTTTTCCCTTATGTATGCCAACCGCATAAGCATAATTATCTCCATCTAGTTCACTATATACAATAGCTCCACTGTCACCAGAAGAAGAATCATAATTCGCCTTCACAAGGTCTGTAAAAGCTATACCATTAACCTCCATAGAATAGCTTGAACTTTTAACCTCGCCAGATGTTATCCGGGTCATAGCACCGTTTTTATATACAGTAGCACCTTGTGGAAGATTACGATACTCATTACGGATTGTTGTTGTTCCAAGATATAATGTATGATAAAGCATCGCACTTGAATTTGTTTCTATAAACGCTGCATCCGAATTTCCACCATAATTAGAATGCAATGATGAAAAAGTTCCAATACAAGGACCATCCTCAAGGTATACATTAGTACTACTTAAGCCTCTAAAGGCATGTGCACATGTCATATATCCTGTCTTATCTCCTCCTGATGTCAGAATCTTTGCCGGAAAAGCCAAGCTAAACTCAATCTGATCATTACCCACCTGGATTCTCACATCCTCACCAGGATATACTCCTGTTTCATCAATAAAATCAAATTCATCATAGTTAATTTTATATGGTATCCCATTAATTATTTCTTTTAAAACGGTTTCTGTCCTACTTTTTTTATCATTATCCAACGCAGGTGCGTCAATTTCTATCCCGCTATTGTAATCGTCTATTCCGAAACCAAGAGAATCTGTCTCTGCTTCTGACAATGTATACCTTTTCACTCTTTCCATTCCATTCAGCAAATCATCGTAAGAGATATCGACAAAACGTATTACAATATCCTCCGGCTCCGCCCCGGTTGCCTTTAATATTTCTTTATAAACATTACTTTCATAAAAATCCGGAGTATTGTATAAACCCGTCACTTCTATTACAAGATTTCCAAACTTGTTTACATAAGAGCCGCCATAAAAATCCGGTATAAATTCATTGGAAACTCCGTTTACCGTATAACCACTTACCTTTACACCTGATTTACATTGCTGTTCATAATAATATTGAAAAAAGGACGTATATGCATCTATTGCTTTCTCCTGATTTTCGTCAAACTCTTTTGTATGATTTTTTCCTGAATTAATCTCATATAGGGCATTATCACCTTCTGCTGCTGCCCGCTTTCCTGCACTAAAAACAGTAGTCAAAGAAATGCAAAGTAAAAATGTAATTATTACTCCAATTGCTCTTATTCGTCTTTTCATAATTATTCGCCCTCCACAGAAATAAATTTTAACGCTTCGTCATAATATTTTTTCACACTTGCCGTTCCTATCCAGAACTCATCCTCCTCCCTCAGGCTGACCCATACATATCCCTGCTTATATATTTTTATGAAAACCGGCTCCGCGTGCTTTGCTGACACCAGTTCCAGTTCCACGATTTTACTCCTGCCTGTGATTAACACCTCGTCCACCGGCTCGGAAACCCAATGAATCCTGTACCTGATTGCTTTTCCCCAGGTAAGCCCTGTAAAATCGTCCGCAATCATCGTCCAAAACTCCACCGGAAGCTCTAAGCTTACCTCCTGCCCGTCCTCCTTCACAATGGAAGCGGAGCGGATTCCTGTTACTCCCGTATCCAGCTTTTCTTTCCGCAGAAGCCTTCCCAATGATACCGCGTCATAATCAAATGCCTCATGGTACCACACACTGTTCCTGATAAAAAGAACCAGAACAATTACAGATACTGCTATGACAGACAACGGTATAAAAATGAAATACCTCCACCTCTTTTTCTTACCGCGCCGGTTCTGCTTTTCCATAGACAAACTCCTCCCTTCTAAGGTAATCGTGCGCTGTAATACCTGATGCAACATGGTACTTCCTATAAATATGAAATAGAAAACGGCTGCAAAAGCACTTGCAGCCGAATTATCTTAAAAGGTAGTATAACTCCTGTTACTTTACACCTTATACCCCACCTTTTCAGACTCCCGGCCTATCTTCCTCTCTCCCATAAAGCTAGTTTTTTAAATTATTATAGCATCTCTTCCGTTTTTTGTCAATTGAAATACGGTTTATTTTCGTACTTGTACCCCGTCTTACAAAATTGTAAGACAAAAGCGGAAGATGTAAGTGAAATCTATGGAATACGCCGAAAATCCAATTTATAATAATGGCAGAGAAAACGAAAGGAGAAGCCGGATATGAAGAGAAAACTATTTTTCATTATAGCAATCGTGCTGCTTTGGTGGGTGTGTCTGGCAGGCTTTGAATGCAGATGTAAGCCTGATAAAATTAAGTGAAGCCATACGCTTTCAAAATGAAACCACCGCATCATTGCCGGGACACGGCACATACAAAAAATGCAGAAACCGGAGCATTTTTCCTTGACAAAACAAAAATAAAATTGTATAATGCAAAAAAATGAGCAAAGGTGTTCATTTTGGCGCAGGCGCAGGTCTGTTCCGAAATGAGCGCCTTTGCTTTTTTGTTTTCGCAGAATGCGAGAAAGGAAGGAAGCGATATGAAAACTGAAGGTCAGGTACGAATCCCCTCCGGCTGTGCCATCGCCGCCGTCATTTCCAAGGAAGGAAACCGGATGTCCGGCGAATTGATTACAAACGCCATGAAGCCGATGCATGACCGTTCGAACGGTCTGGGCGGAGGCTTTGCAGGCTACGGTATCTATCCGGAATACAAAGACTTTTATGCACTGCATCTCTTTTATAATGAGCGCAGCACCCGGAAAAACTGTGAGCAGTTTTTAAAGGAACAATTCGAAATTGTAAAATCAGAGATTATTCCTACCAGAAAGATTCCGTCCATTACCGACGAGCCTATTATCTGGCGGTACTTTGTTTCCCCGTTGAAATCTGTCCTTGCTTCCCTGCAGCTTGACGAAAAGGAGTTTGTTGCAAGAACGGTAATGAAAATTAATGCAGAGTTTCCGGGCGCCTATGTATTTTCCAGCGGAAAAAATATGGGAACCTTTAAGGCGGTCGGTTTTCCGGAGGATGTCGGTGTCTTTTACAAATTAGACGAATACGAGGGCTACTCCTGGACTGCGCACGGCCGCTATCCGACCAATACTCCTGGCTGGTGGGGCGGCGCGCACCCGTTTACCCTGCTCGACCGCTCTATTGTACATAACGGCGAGATTTCTTCCTATGATGCCAACCGCCGCTTTATTGAAATGTTCGGCTACCGGTGTACCCTGCAAACCGATACCGAAGTTATCACCTATATTATCGACTATCTGCTCCGCGTCCAGGGACTCACCTTAGAGGAAGCGGCAAGCGTTATTGCAGCCCCGTTCTGGAGTACGATTGCAGCAAAGGCAGATGAAACGGAACAAAAAAAGCTTACCTATCTCCGCACCGTTTTCTCCAGCCTTTTAGTGACCGGACCGTTTTCGATTGTCCTTGGCTTCAACGGCGGCCTTATGGCGCTAAACGACCGGCTGAAGCTCCGCTCAATGGTCGTCGGGGAAAAAGCGGATAAGGTTTTTATTGCAAGCGAGGAAGCTGCCATCCGCACCATGGAACCGGCGGCAGAAAACATTTACGCTCCTGCCGGCGGCGAACCGGTCATTATCCAGGTAAAGGAGGACGCTTTCTAATGAGTATTGAATACATCTATCCTGAATTTGAAGTAATCCGAAATGAGAACCGCTGCATTGCCTGTCATATCTGCGAGCAGCAATGCTCCAATGAAGTACATAGCTTTGACCCGGAGCGCGGCATTCTGTTAAGTGATGAAAGCAAATGCGTCAACTGTCAGCGCTGCGTTTCCTTTTGCCCGGCAAGGGCATTAAAAATCGTCAAAAGCGACTGCACGCTCCGCGAAAACGCCAACTGGAAAAATGAGACGATTAAGGAGATTTACAAGCAGGCAGGGAGCGGCGGCGTACTTCTCTCTTCAATGGGAAATCCGAATCCGCTTCCTGTTTATTGGGACAGAATTTTAATCAACGCTTCGCAGGTCACCAACCCGCCGATTGACCCGCTGCGCGAGCCTATGGAAACCCGCGTCTTTCTCGGCAAAAAGCCGGAAAAATTAAATCGTGACAAAAACGGCGAATTGACTCTTGATTTAACTCCACAGCTTGAACTTTCCATGCCGGTCATGTTCTCGGCCATGAGCTACGGTTCTATCAGCTACAATGCCCATGAAAGTCTGGCGCGTGCCGCCACGGAGCTCGGTATTTATTACAACACCGGAGAAGGCGGTCTTCACGAGGACTTTTACTGCTACAGCGAAAACACCATCGTCCAGGTTGCCTCGGGCCGCTTCGGCGTTTATAAGGACTATCTGGAAGCGGGAGCCGCTATCGAAATCAAAATGGGACAAGGCGCAAAGCCGGGCATCGGAGGGCATCTGCCAGGCGCCAAAATTGTCGGAGACGTCTCCCGCACCCGTATGATTCCTGAAGGTTCCGATGCCATTTCCCCGGCTCCGCACCACGACATTTATTCCATTGAGGACCTGCGCCAGCTGGTCTTCTCCTTAAAAGAAGCAACAGAATATCAAAAACCAGTTATTGTAAAGGTTGCTGCGGTCCATAACATTGCCGCCATTGCAAGCGGCATTGCACGAAGCGGCGCAGACATCATTGCAATCGACGGCTTCCGCGGCGGAACCGGCGCCGCACCTACCAGAATCCGCGATAACGTCGGCATCCCGATTGAACTTGCTCTGGCTGCCGTCGACCAGCGCCTGCGCGACGAGGGCATCCGGAATCAGGTTTCCCTTGTCGTCGGCGGAAGCATCCGCAGCGCCGCAGACGTCGTAAAGGCAGTCGCGCTTGGCGCCGATGCCTGCTATATTGCCACCGCAGCCCTGCTCGCTCTTGGGTGCCACCTCTGCCGGACCTGCCAGAGCGGCAAATGTAACTGGGGCATTGCCACACAGCGTCCTGAGCTTACCAAACGGCTGAATCCTATTATCGGAAGCGAACGCCTGACAAACCTTATGAACGCATGGCGGCATGAAATCAAAGAACTGATGGGCGGCATGGGCATCAATTCCATCGAAGCGCTCCGCGGGAACCGCCTGATGCTGCGCGGCATCGGGTTAAGTGAAAAGGAACTTGCAATTCTTGGAATTTCCCACGCCGGCGAATAACAATTCCAGCTGCATTTTCTTTGGAAATACATAGAAAAAAGTTTGGAGGTATAGTATAATATGAAATTGATTGATGCGGTAAATCTGGACTATAAAGCTTTAAATACCCTGCTCCGCGAAGAAACTGGGGAATTTACCGTCTCCGGCTGTCTCGGCCAGCGCTTCATTGCTGCCGGAATGGACGAACGCAGGATTACCATCGACGGGATTCCCGGAAATGCGCTGGGCGCCTATCTGAACGGTGCGGAACTTATCGTAAACGGTAATACACAGGACGCTGTCGGAGATACTATGAACGAAGGAAAAATTGTAATTCATGGAAGCATCGGGGACGCCGCCGGATATGCGATGCGCGGCGGAAAAATCTTTGTCCGCGGAAACGCCGGCTATCGCGCCGGAATCCATATGAAGGAATACAAGGAAAAGGTGCCGGTATTAGTGATTGGCGGCTGTGCAGGAAGCTTCCTTGGCGAATACCAGGCCGGAGGAAAAATTATCGTTCTGGGACTGGGGGCTTGCGGCAGGGAAATCATCGGAAATTTCCCATGTACCGGCATGCACGGAGGAAAAATGTATCTGCGGGGCGACTGCACGATGCTTTCCTTCCCCGGTCAGGTCACAGCAAGGCTTGCCTGCGAGGAGGATATGGAAGAAATCCGTGGATTTCTTTCCGAATACTGTGCGTTGTTCGACTGCGACCAGACGGTACTGACCGCTTCTCCGTTTACCGTCGTTACTCCGGACAGCAAAAATCCTTATCAACAGATGTATGTAGCAAATTAGAAGAAAGAAAAGAAAGTAGGTTGTTCTATGAAATATTCCGCCCAAGAAGTCATCCAGTTTGTCAACGAAGAAGACGTAAAATTTATCCGTCTTGTCTTCTGTGATGTTTACGGCAGACAGAAAAATATCTCTATTATGCCGGGCGAGCTTCCCCACGCATTTGAATACGGAATCGCAACTGATGCCTCTGCAACGGAAGGCTTTGGCGACGAAACACACTCCGACCTTTTACTGCACCCGGACCCTTCTACGTTAGCTATTCTGCCGTGGCGTCCGGAGCATGGGCGCGTTGTCCGGATGTTCTGCAGTATCACCCACCCGGACGGCAGCGCCTTTGCCTGTGATACGCGCAGTCTTTTAAGAAAAGCTGCCGAAAAGGCAAAGACCGCCGGAATCGAATTTTCCTTCGGCTCCGAACTGGAATTTTACCTTTTTAAGCTTGACGAAAACGGAAATCCGACCGACGTTCCTTACGACCATGCCGGGTATATGGACATTGCCCCGGAGGATAAGGGCGAAAATGTGCGGCGTGAAATCTGTCTTACGTTAGAGCAGATGGGAATCTGCCCGGAAAGCTCCCACCACGAGGAAGGTCCCGGCCAGAATGAAATCGTGTTCCGCTACTCAGACGCGCTTTCTGCGGCAGACAATGCAATGACCTTCAAAACCGTCGTAAAAACCTCCGCGTACCGCAACGGCCTCTGGGCGGATTTTTCTCCGAAGCCAATCTGCGGCAAACCCGGAAACGGTTTTCACATTAATATCTCCGCCAAAAACTCCACAGGCGAGGACCTGCTTCCTCACTTAATTGCCGGAATGCTTACACACATTACGGATATGACGGCATTTCTGAACCCGGAGGAAAGCTCCTATCAGCGTTTTGGAACGAATAAGGCGCCAAAGTATATCTCCTGGTCAACCGAAAACCGTTCGCAGCTCATCCGTGTCCCTGCAGCAGTCGGCAGCTATCGTCGGGCAGAGCTTCGTTCTCCTGACCCAAGCGCCAATCCATACCTCGCGTTTGCACTGCTGATTTATGCCGGGCTTGACGGAATCCAGAACAAACGAATCCCGCAGCAGCCTGCGGATATGAACTTATACACAGCTGACGAAGCAGTATTAAAGCAATTCGGGAAGCTCCCCTCTTCCTTACAGGATGCAATTTCCGGAATGCAAAACAGTGCCTTCATCAAAGCGCATATCCCGGAGCAGATTATAAACGTTTACAGCCGAAGCCTTCAGTAAGTCAAAGCAAAGGAGAGTCTCTACAGTGAATTTGCAGGAACAAATATACAGTGTTCTGATCGTATCCGCAAAGGATACCTTCAATGCGTCGTTACAGGCGTTGCTTCCCAATTCAAAATTTTCTCCGGTCCGCTTTGAAAACAGTATCAGCGCGGCAAAACGGCTTCTGCTTGAACGGAGCTATGACTTTGTCATTGTCAATTCTCCTCTTCCCGACGATGCAGGCACCAGATTTTCAGTCGACTTATGCAGTACAAATACGACAATTGCCCTCCTGATGGTTCCCTCGGAGCTGTACACCTCTGTCTATAGTAAGGTAACGGAGCATGGCGTTTATGTCCTTTCAAAGCCAACTGCAAAGCTGCTCGTGGCACAGGCAATCGACTGGATGATTGCCTCCAGGGAACGGCTCCGGAGACTTGAAAAAAAATCCGTATCCATTGAAGAAAAAATGCAGGAAATCCGCACCGTAAACCGCGCAAAATGGCTGCTCATCGAGCACCTGAAAATGACTGAGGCAGAAGCCCACCGCTCCATCGAAAAACAGGCGATGGACTGCTGTGCCACCAAAAAAGAAATCGCAGAAAACATCATCAAAACCTACACATAAACTACCCTTTTTGCATTTATCCGAAGGACCGCACTTTTAGCGAAGCCGGAATCACCTCTTAGTAACGCTTAGGCGCGAGGACGCACCCGAGCGGCTTAGCGCTGCTTAGAGGAAGTCCGGCGGAGCGCCCCCGCATGCAAAAAAAAGCGGACAGGACGTCTCTGGCAGTAAATGATTATTTCCTCCGCTTGTAAGAATGGGACTGTCGCATGTCGCACGAAGGGCAGCGGCTCCGGGCGTGGCGACGGCTTACAAGCAGCCGGAATATCTGCCTGACTGTAAAGGGAATACGGTTGTCTTATTTTTGCATTTGTCCGAAGGACCGCGCTTTTAGCGGAGCCGGAATCGCCTCTTAGTAACGCTTAGGCGCGAGGACGCACCCGAGCGGCTTAGCGTTACTTAGCGGAAGTCCGGTGAAGCATTGCGCATGCAAAAATAAGACAACCGTATTCCCTTTGCAGTAAAAGATACCATCCTGCTTGTAAGCCGGGGCTGCCCTTCGCGCGACAGTCCCATAATTTTTTTATTTCAATACCGCTACCGCATCAGCAATTGTCTTCTCCATTGCCTCGCGTCCGTATTTGTCTACCTCGGCCTTGTTCTTCTCTCCGTGGGTCAGACAGCCTGCGCCGCCAATACAGCCGCCGGTACATGCCATACCTTCCACAAAGTTCGCGTCAAGCACGTTTTTATTTTTCTTTAACAGCGCTACACGGCAGGCCTCAATACCGTCGCAGGCACATGCCTTCAGCGGGAAGTCCCCTAAGCCCTGCTCCTTTAACGCCTGTGCCACTGCGTCGGAAAGACCGCCGCTGCGGGCAAAGATTCTTCCGTAGTAGGATGCGTTGTCTAACACGCCCTCTTCTAACGTCGTAATATCGATGTCACGGCTGTCAAACAATGCCTGCAGTTCTTCAAACGTAAGTACCGAATCGATATAAGGCTTCACCGACTCAAGCTGTACCTCCATTTTCTTCGCAGTACACGGTCCGATAAAGACGATTTTCGCATTTTCCGTCGTTCTCTTAATATACTCGCCGATTGCCGCCATCGGGGAAAGGTTATGGGAAATAAACGGCACCAGGTCCGGGAACTCCGACTTTATATAGGACACAAAAGCCGGACAGCAGGAGCTCGTCAGGAAGCCCTTTTCGGCAAGCTCTTTTGCCTCGGACATGGACACGATATCTGCTCCCAGCGCAGCCTCTACTACCGCATGGAAGCCAAGCGCTTTCAGACCGGTAATTACCTGGCCGAGCTTTGCATAGGTAAACTGGCTCGAAATGGACGGCGCCACTACGGCATACAGCTTATAATTCTTTCCCTGCGCACTCTTTTTAAGCAAATCAACCACATTCAGAATAAACGACTTATCCATAATTGCGCCGAACGGGCACTGGTAAACACAGGCGCCGCAGGCAATACACTTGTCATTGTCAATACTTGCTGCATTGTCCTCATTGATGGAAATCGCCTTAATCTTACATGCGTTCTGACAAGGACGCTTGCGGTTCACAATCGCCGCATACGGGCAGACCTTTGCACACTGGCCGCACTCCACGCACTTCGATTTATCGATATGCGCAACATGGTTATGGTCAAAAGAGATTGCGCCGCGCGGGCAGACGTCCTCACAGCGGTGTGCAAGACAGCCGCGGCAGGAACCGGTTACCTCATAGCCGGCAGCCGGACATTCGTCACATGCAATGTCAATTACTTCGATTACATTCGGATTATCCGTATTTCCCCCCATGGCAATTTTTACACGCTCTGCTAAAATAGCGCGCTCCTTGTAAACACAGCAGCGCATCGTCGGCGTTTTGCCCGGAACAATCGTCTTCGGAATTTCCAGTACGTTCTCAAGCAGGGTATCATTCCATGCCTGACGGGCAACTTCGCGCAAAACCTTATATTTTAAATGCTGTACCTTTGTATCAAACTTTCTCATATGCCCTCCTCTCTAGAAATAACTGACTTTAATGTACTTTCCCATCTGCTTTAAACATTTTGATAATTCTTCTACCAGATTCATCTTAATATTGAAGTTAATCGGCAAATCCGGATTCTGATGCGCCGGGTTGACTGCCCTGCCGACATAGAAATTGATGTCCGTCGCCTCTTCAAACAGAAGACGGCAAATCAGGGAAGCACCGTCGCGCTTTACGCTCCAATGCTCATAATCCTTGTTTTCCGCAAGATAGTCCCTTGCATACTCCAGCACCTTGTTAATTGTAATTACGCCTTCCGTTACAAGATCGACGCCTTCCAGCTCTGCAATCGGCGGGACATCGGAGCGCTCAAAATTCAACGTGGCCCTGAGCGGCTTTCCGAGATACCTCGATGCAATCGAGGACGTCGTTCCGCCGCATATAATATGCTTTCCCTCCTTGGAAAAGAACAGCGACATCATACGGTCCCCGTCGTCACGGTTAGACGGCGGTCCGAACAAAAGATTCATCGGCTCACGCTTCCTGACACGGATTACGCACGCTGTTGCATCATCTCCCGGACGATTTCCGTACAGCTTATTGCACTCATCGACAAGAATTGTAGACAACGTCTTTGCAGTATAGCCGGCAGGCGCCAGCGTCTGCATAAACGCGGCAATATCATCCCACTTCCAGCCGAAATTGTAGGCAGTCCCAATGCCTGCATGCGGGCATCCGTCGCTCATTGCCACAAAGATGTCGTTCTCCCGGAGCTTGATTACCGTTTTATAAATCTTCTTTCCGTCAATATTCATTTCTGTCTTCGGATAATCATACACCTCTTCGTCCCGAATCAGAATCACATGCGGATTATCATACTGGATAATTTCCGCAGACTCGTTATTAATGACATGAATAATCGTAAACGTGGAGTAGGCAACTCCACGTGACGAACAGACCGGAAGCGTAGCCGCAATGGTTGAAACGCATTCCTCCAACGGAAGTCCCTCCGCCATCATCGTTGAAATAATCTTGGAGGTAAGTGTTGACAGAATACTCGCCTTTACGCCGCTTCCCAGCCCGTCAGCCAGAACAATCACCATGGAGTTTTCTCCCTGCTCTACAATGTCCACATGGTCGCCGCAGAGCTGTTCTCCGTGATGATTAATACTTTTATAGCCGATATCGGTACATAAATCATTCATTTGAAATTGACTCCTTTAACTTTGCGAGAGCAATCTTAGTCTCCGCCGCCGTCTCACCGAGAAGCGACGCAATTTCCTGAACAATGCGCATCTGCTTATCCACCACCTTATCGGCAACCTCTACCGTCTGGCGGCTGATATTCTCCTTCTTTTCGCGCTCATTTTCCTCGTCTGTTACATCACGCATAATGCAGATCAGCATACGGGACTCCTTATCATGTACTACCGTCTGCTCCACATAACGCTTATACTCTGCCAGATAGACGCGCTGGTCCCTTACGTCCCGTCCGGTATTTAAAACTGTCATAAATACGTCCGGGGCAAGGATACGGATTACCTGGTCGCCTAACACATCAGACGCAGAGCGGATATTCATAATCTTTCTTGCGGCAGTATTAATCTGCTGTACCTCAAGATTCTCATTCAGCACAATTAAGCCGTTCGGCGTATTCTTTACAATTGCATCCGAAAAGCTCTCCGCCTTATCCTTCAGATATGGCAGGCACATGGAGATTTCCGCTTTGCCCTGGAAAATCGCAATTGCCTTTTCGCGGCATGTATTATATCCGCATGAACCGCAGTTCAGCTCCTGGGACGGCTTGAACTTCCCCATCTGACGGAGAATCTCGCTGATCTGGCTCTCGGCAGGTACCTGAGAACGGCGTTCAATCAGTTCAAAATGCTTCCGCAACGTCAGAGCCTCCGGTTGCGCCACATCAAAATCCTTCTTTCCGGCATACTGCGCTACCGCCATATAGTCCTTGACCGGGGAACGATGGTACTTTTCCATAACCGGACCGCCGATACAGCTGCCCACACACGCCGACATCTCGATAAAACACTTATGTATTTTACCGTTCTCGATATCACGCAGCGCGGCAATACAGTTTTCCACTCCGTCGACTGCCATGTAAGTATAGCCCGGCGCATCCTGCGCCATTGTTTTTAAAATACCGCCGACCGTAGGGAAGAAACGCGCACGGCTTTCCTCACATGCAGGCATCTCCTGACGGAGCTCTATCGACTCGGCATTCAGCCAGTTTGTCAGTTCTTCAAACGTAAGCACTGCATCTACAATGCCTTCATAATGCTCTGCCTCATCCTTCTTCGATACGCATGGCCCGATAAAAACAGTTTTTGCCCCCGGATAGCAGCGCTTTAGTTCTTTACAGTGCGCCTGCATCGGAGACATCACATCGGCAAGAAATTCCAGTTCACACGGAAAATACTTCTGAATCAGCAGATTGATGGAATGACAGCAGGAGGAAATCACAACATCGCGCTCTTCCTCTGAAAGCATCCGCTCATATTCGGTTTTTACTATTGTCGCACCGATTGCCGTTTCCTCCACACCGGCAAAGCCAAGCTTTAACAAAGCCTCACGCATTGCCTCAATCCCGACACCGTCATAGTTTGCGACAAAGGACGGCGCAAGGCTGACATACACCGGAGCGCCGCTCTGCAAAAGCACCTTCACCTTTTCTGTTTCATCTACAATTTCCTTTGCATTCTGCGGACAGACAACAAAGCACTGACCGCACAGGATACACTCATCGCCGATAATATGCGCCTGGTCCCCTGAGAAGCGGATCGACTTTACCGGACAATGCCTGATACACTTATAGCAATTTTTGCAATTCGACTTTTTCAGTGTTAAACAGTTCGCCATTTCCCGTTACTCCTTTACTGCGTCAATTTGGCAATAACTTTTTCCTTAAAAAACTCCTGAAATGTTTCCTTTACAATCCCTGTATAAATATCATCATCCACCTGGATCGTTACCCCCATACGGTTACACTTGCCGGTACAAAAACTACCGACAAGTGTAATCTCGTTTTCCAGGTGATGCGTTTCTATGGCTTCCCGGAGGAGCTCAACGATATCCTCCGAACCCTTTAAGTGGCAGGAGCTGCCGACACAAACCTGAACAATCATATTTTTCACACCTTTGCAAGCACTTGCTTTTCAAAAAACTCTTTTGCGGAATCCGGAGTTACAGAATAAAATTCACCGTCAACGGTAACACAGACACCCTGCTGGCACTTGCCCATACAGAATGTACCGCCAAGCTCTACCTTGTCGCCCAGATTGTTCTCATTCACGAGATACTGGAGCTGTTCTACTACCTGACGGGAGCCCTTAATATGGCAGGACGAACCAATACATACCGTAATCTTCATACTGACACTCTCCTTATTGATAATCTACAACGTTTACCCAGCTAAGCAGGAATTCACGCTCTTTTTCGTTGCCCTTAACCGACTGGGAAGCTGCAACAATCGGCATCCACTTCTGTACATACTGTTTTGCAGTATTGCTCTTTTTGCAGAACAGGTCAAGATACTTCTTTGCTCCTTCAATATCTCCCTCCAGCCAGAACAAAAGATAGGTTCTTGCCGCATCGGCAGACGCATTGCCCTGCGTTACATGGGACCAGTCAAGGAGGTACATCACACCGTCTTCACTTACAATAATATTGGACGGGTTGAAATCGCCGTGGCACACCTTATTGTGCTTCGGCATGCCTTCCAGACGGGTGTGCAGGTCGTACCGGGTAGTTGCGTCCAGCTCCGCCTTGCTGATTTTTTCATTCATCTTATCCTTCAGCTTATTTAACAGCGGACAGGTCTTTTTATGTACCTCTACCTGTAAATCCACAAACTGCTCCAGATACTCATCCTTCTTCTCCGGGTTTTCCTGCATTAACTGTGCCAGCGTCTTTCCCTTAATGTACTCGGAAACAATCGCCCACTTTCCGTCAATCATCGTAACCTCGGAAATCTTCGGAATATGCAGCCCGATTTCCTCGATTTTCGCCTGGTTCAGCGCCTCATTCAGCACCTGCGCCTTAGAATAGTTCTCGCTAAATACCTTGATACACTTATCGCCGTCACGGTAAACGGTCTTACTATTTCTTACTGCAATCACTCTATCCAGCTTCATACCTTTCATCCTCCTTACAGATTCTTATTGATGCCGTTCTTTGCCCTGCGGAAGCTCTGCTTAATATCACTCTTATCAACGCCCTCCGACAGCTGGCGCGCATCCGGTGTCTTCTCTTCTACAAAGCTCTTTCCGTAATATGCATTCAGATACATCTGCTTAATCTCGCTCATCAGCGGGTAACGCGGATTTGCACCGGTACACTGGTCGTCAAATGCCTGCTCGGTCATCTCGTCAAGCCTTGCAAGGAAGTCCTTCTCATCTGCCACATAATCCTTGATTGTCGGCTTAATACCAACCTTTTCCTTTAACTCATCTAACGCCTTAATAAGGTTCTCTAACTTTTCACTGTCATTCTTACCCTTAATTCCAAGATAATCGGCTACCTCTGCATAGCGTGCCAGCGTATGCGGATGGTCGTACTGGGAGAACGTACCCATCTTTGCCGGAGTCTCTGCTGCGTTAAACCGGAGCACCTCGTCAATCATCAGCGCGTTAGCAACGCCGTGCGGCAGATGATGGAACGCGCCGAGCTTATGCGCCATGGAGTGACATACGCCTAAGAATGCATTTGCAAATGCCATACCGGCAAGCGTTGCCGCATTTGCCATCTTCTCTCTTGCTTCTGCATCGTTCTGACCGTTCTCATAAGCTCTCGGAAGGTACTCGAAAATTACCTTTAATGCACGGAGTGCAAGACCGTCGGTATAATCGGTTGCAAGCATGGAAGCATATGCTTCGAGCGCATGCGTTACTGCGTCGATACCGGAAGCAGCCGTAAGGCCCTTCGGCGCCGTCATATGGAAGTCAGCATCAATAATTGCCATATCCGGAAGCAGCTCGTAATCGGCAAGCGGATACTTTACACCGGACTTTTCGTCGGTAATTACCGCAAACGGAGTTACCTCGGAACCTGTACCTGCAGACGTCGGGATTGCAATAAAGTATGCCTTTTCTCCCATCTTCGGGAAAGTATAGATTCTCTTTCTGATATCGATAAAGCGCATTGCCATATCCATAAAGTCAGCTTCCGGATGCTCATAAAGTACCCACATAATCTTTGCTGCGTCCATGGCAGAACCGCCGCCGAGCGCGATAATGCAGTCCGGCTGGAACGCATTCATCTGCTCTGCACCAGCCTTTGCACAGGCAAGCGTCGGGTCCGGAGCAACATCGAAGAACGTCGTGTGCTGGATTCCCATCTCATCTAACTTATCTGTAATCGGCTTCGTATTCCCGTTCTGGTAAAGGAACGTATCTGTTACGATAAATGCCTTCTTCTTCCCCATGACACTCTTAAGTTCATCAAGGGCTACCGGCAGACATCCCTTCTTCATATAAACCTTTTCAGGCGCTCTGAACCAAAGCATATTCTCTCTCCTCTCGGCTACGGTCTTAATATTAATCAGATGCTTTACTCCTACGTTCTCCGATACGCTGTTACCGCCCCAGGAGCCGCAGCCAAGCGTCAACGACGGAGCCAGCTTAAAGTTGTAAAGGTCGCCGATACCACCCTGGGAGGACGGCGTATTCACAAGAATACGGCAGGTCTTCATTCTCTCTGCAAACTCTGCCAGCGTTTCCTTCTCGGTAACTGCATTCAGATAAATGGAAGACGTATGTCCGTAACCGCCGTCTGCAATCAGATGCTCTGCCTTCTCAAATGCATCCTTGATATCCTTCGCCTTATACATGGCAAGCACCGGAGAGAGCTTCTCATGTGCAAACTCCTCGGAAAGCTCTACGCTCTCCACCTCGCCAATTAAAATCTTTGTTCCCTCCGGCACCGTTACGCCCGCAAGCTCGGCAATCTTTGCCGCTTTCTGGCCTACAATCTTTGCGTTCAATGCGCCGTTGATAATAATAGTCTTTCTTACCTTTTCGGTCTCTGCTTCGTTCAGGAAATAGCAGCCGCGTACCGCAAACTCATTCTTTACTGCATCGTAAACGTCCTTATGTACAATAACGGACTGCTCGGAAGCACAAATCATACCGTTATCAAAGGTCTTGGAATGAATAATGGAGCTTACGGCAAGCAGAATATCTGCCGTACTGTCAATAATTGCCGGCGTATTACCTGCGCCTACGCCAAGTGCCGGCTTGCCGCTGGAATAAGCTGCCTTAACCATGCCAGGGCCTCCGGTTGCAAGGATAATGTCTGCTTCCTTCATAACCAGATTGGTCATTTCCAGAGACGGAACATCAATCCACGAAATAATACCTTCCGGTGCGCCTGCCTCTACTGCTGCTTCCAATACCACCTTTGCCGCAGCAATGGTCGCACCCTTTGCTCTCGGATGAGGACTGATAATGATACCGTTTCTGGTCTTAAGCGCAATCAACGTCTTAAAAATCGCAGTAGAAGTCGGGTTGGTGGTCGGAATTACCGCTGCAATTACGCCAATCGGCTCTGCCACCTTTTTGATACCGAATGCCTTGTCTTCTTCAATCACACCACAGGTCTTGGTGTTCTTGTAGGCATTATAGATGTACTCGGAAGCATAATGGTTTTTAATTACCTTATCTTCGACAACACCCATTCCGGTCTCTTCTACCGCAAGCTTCGCAAGGGAGATACGTTCCTTGTTTGCGGCAGACGCTGCGGCTAAGAAGATTTTATCTACCTGCTCCTGTGTATAGGACGCAAACAGCTTCTGTGCCTCCCTGACACGGGCAATGGCTTCTTCCAGCTTCTCAACGCCATCAACAATTTCGTACTTCTTTGTTTTCATAACTCATCCTCCTGCATTTGTTATTTTTTTAACATATTCAGCGTTACCATTGTCAATTCCTTTGACTGTTACTATTTTAACAATCTTTTCCCGGTTTGGGAATAACAAAAAAAGTATAGCGGTATATAAAAAGCGATATATCCCTGCCGCCTCCTCCTGGCGTCCGGAAAAGCCTGTCACAAAATATATACGGGCCTCCGCTATTGAATATACCGGCGTTTTGAACTGCACAGCTCGGTAACAAACAGACTGTCCAGCTCGGTCAGATGATACCCCTTCCGGTAAATCAGGACATCCTTATAGCATTTCCGGTTGTCCTGGCACTCTCTCTGCACCAGCCCGTACCGCTCCAAAAGCTCGTCCGGCACCGGCGACACCCACATAAAGGTATCCGGATTCTCCGAGAGTATCTCAAACTGGCTCGCACGCTCGAACACAAAGATACGGCGGCTGATGCCGTCCGGCAGCTCCTCCTTCTTTACCTCCGACAGCGCAGGGGTAGGAACAAACGGGTCTGCGTGCGCAATCTCTATGTAAGCGCGCAAATCCGGATAATGTATCTCCCGCTTTTTGTTTAAGGGACTGCCCTTGTGCATGGCAAGCACATAGCGGAACTCTGCCACAAGCTCAAAGTTTAAGCCCTTCTCTTCAAAAACCGCTTTGAAATACTTATCGTAGTTCTCTGCATACCGGATAATGCCGAGCCGGGATTCTGAATGAAGTACACTGTCAAGCACGCTCTTTGAATTTGTCTCCTTATAAAATATCTCTGCCGGCTCCTCTCCGATGCCGCCCGAAAACCGGGCAAATGCGTCGGCAATATAGCTTGCCCTCGGCACACAAACGGAAAACTGCCGCTTTGCCGGACCGCCTGCCTTATACATCGTCTCTACCTCGTCAATCTGGGCGAGAATCTTTTTGGCATACCCGACAAACCGCTCTCCTTCCTCCGTAAGCACCATACCCTTTGCAGAACGGTCAAAAATCGTAACGCCAAGATCTGCCTCCAGCTCCTTAATGGAACGGCTCAGATTCGGCTGCGCAACCAGCAGGGCTTCCGAAGCCCTGTTAATAGAGCCTGCCTTCGCCACTTCAACCGCATACTTCATATGGAGTATATTCATTTGCTGCCACCTTCCCAGGAAATTCAATCCACCTAGTGTGCTGACCCGTTCATTTTCAGCCAAATGACGCAGAATGAATTTTCAGTCTGCAAGGCGGCTGAACGAGGCGATGCGGTGGCATCGCCACCTGAAGCCAACGCAGCAGATGGAAATTCAGGCAAGCCATTTTGCGAAATATGAACAGGTCAGTACACTAGATTTCATTATACCAAAAAAGCGGCGCGGCGTCAATTTACTGTGGCTTGAGTTTTCGCATTTTACATCCCGCCGTATGTCCCAAAGACTGTACACACAGTCTCCGGGACCTTCCGTGATTGCTAAAAAATTCGGAAACTCAAGGTCGTGGGCTTACATTTCAGCATTTTTTAGTCGCCTTGAATGCCTCCATAGCTGCACAACATCTGATTTTTGTATTTTTCTTTTATTCTATCTTCTTGATTTCTGCTATCAACAATAGTAATATTGAAAAGAAAAACCCAGCCTCCGGAGGATTGAACAGTCTATGAATAAAATCTATTGGGACAAAGATAATATCTCAATCATAACCAACCAGATAGAAGCCGTCCCACATAAGCACTGGGCAATGCAGCTGTTTTTAAGCGTAGAAAAAAATCTGGAAATCACCGTAGAGGGACAGAACATCTCTTGCAGATGTATCGTTATAAACCGTAACACGCTACACAGCTTTTCAACAGGCAGCCGCCTGCATTTTACCATGATAATGGAACCGGCTGCAGGCTTCACCCAGCAATTTGATGAAATACTGGAAGGAAAGAGCTACCACATTTTTGATAATCCGGAGATTGACGAGACCCAAAACCTGTTGCTTCGTCTGATTGATAACGATGGAATGAAAGAATACAGGGGCTTTATGATACAGCTATACAAATTTCTGAGATTGAAGAAGCAGGCAAAACCTTATGACGACAGGATTCAGAATCTGCTTTACGAAATAGAGCAATGTAACTGTGACACACACTCTATTGCTTTTTTTGCCGATAAGGTAGCGTTGTCGCCAAGCCGCCTGTCCCATTTATTTAAGGCGCAGGTAGGAATACCATTAAAAAGCTATCTTCAGTTTCACCAGATGCAGAGGGCCTTTTTAGCATTATCGGACGGTAAAACGATTACAGAAGCATCCATGGCAGCTCATTTCGATACGCCGTCACATTTTGCGGCAGTCACGAAAAAGATGATGGGAATGCCCGCAAGCATTTCTCTGAAGGATAGCGTTTTTTTGAAAGTTACCGGGGAAGAAATCAGCTATCATTAAGCTAAAACAGGAGGCTTACTTATGGATATGCAATTTCTTGAAGAAACTAAAATGCTAAATTATCAGTCAGACGGTATTCAAAAGCTTATCAATGAAAAGCACTGGAGAGAGCTTGATTATTCCGAAAAAATAAAAGCGGTTTACGAATATGTCCGGAATGAAATACTGTTTGGCTACAACCGCGAAGATACGTTAACTGCCGGACAGGTATTATTGGACGGATATGGACAGTGCAATACGAAAGCGACTCTTTTGATGGCTTTATTAAGAGGCGTTGGTATTCCGTGCCGTCTTCATGGCTTTGAAGTATCAAAGGATTTTCAACGCGGGGCAACCACAGGCGTAATTGCGGCACTTGCACCGGACAGAATCATACATACCTGGGCAGAGGTTTACTACAAAGGACAATGGCTTGCTTTAGAAGGAGTGATTATTGATGAGCCGTATCTGGAAGCAGTCAAATCAAACCACCCTCATGTCCAGGGAGACTTTATGGGCTATGCAATTGCCACAAAAGATTTTCAAAAGCTTTCGGTTGACTGGAACGAAAACAGCACTTATATCCAGAGCGCCGCGATTGTATCCGATTTAGGCGTTTTCCCAAGCCCCGATAAGTTTTTTGAGCGTTATACACAGCATTGGAGTAAACTAAAAAACTTTATGTATGTCCATTTGGGAAGAAAAATCATGAATTCGCGCCTCGGCATAATCCGCAAGTCTTGCCTTTACCCTGCGCCCTTTGATAATCTTATGCGCCTTGACAAAGTACTCTATCGCCTTTGCAAGAAAAAGCAGCGCAATAAGAGTTGAACGATGCACCATTTTAAGCGGGTCATTCAACCAAGGTTTAAAACGGGAAGCTCCCATTCTGCCAGACGCACCACCGCCCTGCTGCAGATCAGATGCCCTACGATATTTCCCTGTATCCGCGCCGTCAGGCTTAATGGCAGGATGCCGTCCCGCTGCCTAAGCTCATGTACCATCCAATGTTCATGCGGACAGCCAATCCCGCCTCTTGCAATCCTGTCCGGATAAGAAAATGCAAGCCTTGTAATTTCTTCCACCCGCCGATAATCCTCTTCTTGCTCCTGAAAAGCACATATTTCCATAAAGCTCTCCATTCCTCCCGGCAAATGACCTGTATCCTTTCGCCCGCAGGACTTTAAAATACTGCCTCCTCCGGCAGGATAATATTATCTTTCGATACAAACAACTCGCCCGCTTCGTTCTCGAAATATAACGTCAAAAGATCTTCCTCCGCCCCATATAAAAACAGATCGGGAGCTACTTTCTGTAATGAAATGCGCTCACTGTGCGAAGTATTCATAAGCAAATCATAACTCCTGTCGCACCGCCCAATCCATAATTTCTGATATGAGCTGTTATCTAAAATGCGGTTCTCCAACTGTTTTATATGGGTCAGCCGGAATCTCTGGCACCATTCAAGATCTGCTTTATATAGCATCTGCCCCACTTCACCAGCAACGAGGTCATCGTTATCGTATTGTACTGGCAGGTAAGAAATCCCGCTTTTGTATGCGACATACGCCCTCGTGTGGCCATCGGTAATCGTATACGCATTGTTTCCAAAATCATGCACGGACAATGGTTTAAAATTGTCCATATATGGCGGGTGGAACCATCCCATAATTGATGTAATTTTATCTTGATTTAGATAAATCTGGCTAAGCCCGAGCAAGTCTATATTCATGAATTTTATTCCGTCAAACCTCATCTTCTCTTCTCCTTTCCTTTCCTAGCTTCCCTCTGCGAAAACTCAAAAATCGCCTTCCGGATCTCAATCTCCACCCGAAGCTCCTCCCCGTTCGGTAGATATAGCCGGTATTTCGATACAACCAACCGTTCGTTTCCATGTAGCACGGAATACATCGCAATGTCCTCATCCATTTCCGTGCAAAGTACAATGCCAAGTATGGGATTATCCAAGTTGAACGATGCACCATTTTAAGCGGGTCATTCAACTTTCCACTTTCTTCCCACAATGGGGGCAATACTGAAAACGCATGACAATATTACTACGGCTATTAAACACCGGCATTTTTAATAGCCGTAGTAATATCATACAAATATTTTCTATCTCATCCCTTATCAATATCTTCAATAGTATCCTCATCCTCTTTTGGCACAATTTCCATATCTTCTTTTTCGTTATACCCCATAATTTCATTACCATCACTATCAATATATGTAATTAGTATTAATGCTCATCTTATAGTTTCCACTTTCAATTCCACATACCAATTTCATACCATACCTTATGAAAATATGAAAACTTGCATAGAAATCAAATTGCCCTCACCTTCGTATTTATCAATCTTTAATCCATTTTATGAAAATATATGGATTTACATAAAAAGAGCTCATTTATAACAATACCATACCTCAACGCAAGAACACACTCAAATGACTTAACAATTTCCAAAGGAAATCTGGCAAAGTATTCACGCCTGCAAAACAAGTTCCCACACATCTTCCCTCCCAAATCAAAGGACATACGTAACGCAGCACCACACACCCTCCCGACTTTAACCCTAAAACCCTCCTGCCTGATATGCTCTTGCAATTACATAAGACGGCTCAAAATATGCGCTGCAATTATAATTATCTATTACATCACATATTTCATGGTTATAAACCCGGAAAATCCCCTCTGCATAATTCTCATCCGACAAAGCAGTGTCTTTGATTAATCTATGATAAACTTTTCCCATTTGCAAAGCGGTAGGTATTTGTGATACCAACCCTTTTTCCACATCCAGAATATCAAAACTTCCATTTTGAAGCTTGTACTCCTTAATCCAGTCATCCTCAACGTCTAACGGATTTTCTGCATGAAGCACATTTGCAACGCTAAGCAGATGCTCCATTGCATCCTTCCCGATTGTATTTACTACATATCGGTTTTTCTGATGCAATTTTCTCGCAATGCGTTCAATCATATAACATACAAAAAGCAAATCGTCACTTTGGATATCTTCCTCGGGGAAATAGCGGTTCTTCATAATTTAACACTTCCTTCAAAGCATAATATCCTCTTCCTCTTTTTCAGTATATAGTCCTCCTGATACATTGTCAAGTACGGTTTCCTTGTGTTTTCGCATTTTGTATATACCTTTATGTCCCAGTTACTGTGTAGCAGTTTCCTTTTGTGTTTCTCCATTTTTTAAGCACCCTTAAAATCCTCAAAACCACACACTCCGGTCGCAGCAGGCAGCGACCTGCGCATCATGTGTAATAATCATCACGGAGCAGTCTGAGGCAGAGCGGCGGATGTACTCGATGATTTGGGCTATATGCCCGGTATCGATACCGGCAAAGGCTTCATCCAGAACAAGAATTTTCCGGCGGTATAAAACCGCGCGGGCAATCGCAAGCATCTGCCGCTGCCCACCGGACAGATTGCTGCCGCCATCGGCTATGATGCCATCCAGTCCGCCTTCCATCGCATAGACCCAGCTATCCGCGCCGATTCCTGCAAGCACCTGCCGTATTTCCTCATCTTCTATGAGATGTTCGTTGCCGATTACAAGATTGTCCCGCAGGCTCCCGGAGAAAATTATATTTTCCTGCGGGACATAGCCTATCGCCTTGCGAAGTGACGGCGCGGAACACTCCTTTACTTCCTGGTCAAACAACAAGATACTGCCCTCCGGATAAGGATAAAGCTTCAAAAGAAGCCGCAACAGCGTCGTTTTTCCACATCCGCTGCCACCGCACAGCGCAGTAATGCCGTTTGCAGGAATCGCAATGCTTAACTGCGTAAACGCACTTCTTCCATTTGAAAAGCGGCATACCGCATTCTCTGTCCGGACAAGCGTCCGCTCTTTCCCATCAGACGGAATATGAAACTCTGCGCCCCGCGGGTCTTCTGCGGGGAGGTCGATGACCTCAAATATTCTGTCAATCCCGGCTAACGACATATGAAGATTGCTAATCCCTGAAAAGGCGTTCAGAATCATCGCAAGAATCAAAGAAGACATCTGGCTCACCATCACAACACCTGACAATGACATGCTTCCGGCAGAATACAAATACAGACATACCCCGATTACACCAAAAAAGCCGGTAAACCTCAGCACCTCCGCAAAACCTCCGGACACGCCGTTCATCACACTGTGAGTCCGGCTATGCTTCCGGTAATTCTGCATTTTCCGGAAAAACAAACCGGAAACCATACCGTCCAGTCCTGCCATCCGGAGCTCGGCAGACCGGGAAATCGTCTGCATATAGACGGAAAGCGCATCAGCACTTTCTGTTTGCATGGAGGAAAACGAATTGCGCATTTTCTTTGCAAACTTTGTCTGAAGGAACAGACCGGCAAGCCCCAGCAAATATAATCCGATACAAATCCCCGGACTTTCACGGGCAATGATGACCGTCGCACCGATTCCGGATACTAAAAACATAACAAACGTAATCAGGCCGCCGGAAAGAAAGCGGGTAGCGGTCTCTACATCCCGGTTTGTGCGCGAAATCAATTCGCTGCGTTGTCCGAAGCGTTCCGCTTCCGGAATCGAGGTCCGGAGAATACTGTGGTAAAGATGACTTCGCAGCAGGTTTGCAATTTTTTGAATCGTAACCGCATGGATATACTGCCCTGCCGCATCGAAAAAAACAAATACCAGCAGAAGAAGCAGAAAGCGCAACAGCCCATGAAACAGGCTCCTGCCGTTCCCTTCGCTGACAACCGCCACAGCCTGGCTGCTGATAAATGCCGTCAGCCAGGTAATCAGCAGATTCCGGCAGGAAATGATTGCCGATGAAATTCCGTACGGAAGCCAGCAGGGACGAAACAGGCGAAAAAACCCCTGGATTCTTTTCCTATCTTCTTTCATAAACACACCTCCAGTCTGGTAACCGTCTCCGCTGCCTGAATCACAGCCGGTTCATGTGTAATCACAATGACAAGCTTCTCTGCCGCAAGCGTCCGTAACGCTTCGAGCATTGTAGCAATGTGTTCCGGGTCGCTTCCGACGCTCGGTTCATCAAAAATATAAACAGCTGCCTCCCGTAGCAGCGCCCTTGCAAGACAAAGACGACGCTTCTGTCCGCCGGACAACGGCGCCCCGTCTGCCTTAAGCTGTGTTGCATAACCGTCCGGCAGGGCAAGGATATCCTCATGGATTCCTGCCTTTTTACAGGCTGCCTCCATTTGCTCCTGTGAAACGGCACGTCCCGGACTAAGATTAAATGCAACAGTATCTGCAAATAAAACCGCGTGCTGGGAATCAATAACGATTTGCTGTCTGAGCCTTTCTATACTTATGGGATTTGTGCCTTCGATTCCATTGACTTCTATCCGACCATTCCGGGGCGTGTAGATTGCCGAGAGAAGCTTTAGCAGCGAGGATTTTCCCGCGCCGTTTTCTCCGACAAGAGCATGAAGCTTCCCCTGCTCCCAATGAAAACCTGCTTCACAAAACACGTCCTTCCCGTCCGGGTAGCAAAAGGACAGGTCCCGGATAAAAATGGAAGCTTTTAAAGCTTTCTGAATATGTACATACTCAGTTGTCTGCGCTTCCTCCGGGAGTGTAAAAAACTGATTGAGCCTGGAAAAATTCACTTCCGCACGGCGGACTTGTGAAACCGTATTTTGAAATCTCATAACCGGCGACACAACATAGTCTGCTAAGGTGATTGCAGTAAACAGCTCTCCTGCCAGCAGCTTCCCATGTAATACAAAAAAACCTCCTAAAACAGAAATCACCAGAATCGTAAAAAAAGAGGAAAACAGCATCGGAAAAGAAAAGAGCGCTTCCCGCCGTGACAGCCGCCGCTTTTCACAAAGAAGCTTCTCCAGCAATGCAGAATGCTCCGTTTCAAGCGCCGCTTCCATCCCGTTTGCCTTCATCAATTCCAGATTGTAAAAAAAGGTAGAAATCCTCTGATTGATTTTCTGGACAGCCTCCTGATATTTCGCATTCCCACACACGAGGGTACGGCTCATAAAAAACATGGCTGCGACAGGAACTACCGAGGAAAGCACTGCGGCAAGTCCAAGCCAGGGATTCATCATGGAAAGAACCGTTACACTGAACAGGAACGTGAATACATCCGGAACTGCAATCCCGGCGATTCTGTCTGCATACCGGATAATCCCCGCAATATCTGAGGTAAAATAAGTCCCTGCCGTTCCGGGGTCAATCCCATCCAAGGCGCCCTGCGCGGCATGAAGCGCCTTTTCCTCCAAAGCGACGTAAAGCGCTTCCTGCAACCGGTTTGTCAAACGTGTTTTAACATAAGGCAAAGAAAATTTCAGAAGCAGGAGCAACACCGCCAACCCCACAGGAATCCACCAAGGAAAGCAATGGATTTGACGGTCGGATAACGCGGTAATCAAATCGCCTGTGGAACGGCGTATTCCTACGTCTGCTGCAGTTACAAGGACAGATAGGAAAACTGTCGCAGCACTCAGCGCTTTGGCATAAGAGAATACATTGATTTGTGTCAGCTTTTTCATTACGGCATCATCCCTCCAGACGCTTTGGATTTCCCCTGAACTGCCTGCCACCAGAGTTCATTTGCCTCCTCCAAGGATAGTTCATCAAACAGAATCTCAAAGATTTGTTTGATTTTTTCCTGATAGCGGTCATTCCCCTCCGCTTCCGCAAGCGCAGAAAGATGATGGGAAATGACGTATGCTATCGGCGCAAGCGCGCTGCGGGCCGCCTCGCCTTTTTCTTTCCCCTTTGTCAGTGAAACAAGGGCATTTTCACGCGCCTTATAAAGATTAGGCAGCTTTTTTGCAGCTGCAAGCGCCTTGCCGTGCTCCCCCAGCTTCTCATAAGTAAAGCAGATATTGAATAATGTCGCGCTGCGTACCTCCGAGTCCCCGCCCCGCAGAATCTGCTCCTGCAAAAGAACAGATTCTTTAAGATTTGCCTCTTTTTCTTCCTTTGTCCCATCAAGCGCTTCCAGTGACGTTGCAAGCTGGACCAGCAAAAGAGCGTCGTTCGGATAATTTTTCAGGGCATCGCGCATCAACATGACATTCTGCCGGTGAAATGCGTCCGCATTCTCCGCTTTTCCTTTTTGGTTATTTTCCTCCCACCTGCGATTAATCTCATCGTACTGCGCCGCCGATGCAATTTCATTCATGCCAATCAGCTCGTCAACCGTTATACCAAAATAATTTGCCAGAGCAGGAAGCATCGTAATTTCCGGATACCCCTCGTTCCTCTCCCATTTGGAAATTGCCTGATAGGAAATTCCGAGATGGGCAGCCACCTCTTCCTGCGTGAGTCCTTTTTGATGCCGATGGAATTTAAGCTTTTCACTAATCAGAAGTCTCATCCTATCTCCTCCTTACGCTGTTCTGTCTCCGAATTGTACATGAATACATTATATCCGATTTCAGGTAGAACACAATAACGGCATCGTGGAAGCGACAAAACGAAACGTAGAAAAAGTCTATTTTTCGTATAAAATACGTTTTTTTCTATTTCCTCTTGATTTTTCTAAACATATATGATAGTATTAACTTATGTTATATGTAGTTTTCAATACTACTTGTAATATTTCTTAGTAACACATTACATAATATGCAGGTGAGCATTTATACTTTTCTGCATGTTTTCCAGAGAAAAGCAGACAATAACTCATAATAGCAAGAAACCCTGTGGATTCGCCGAATCCCCGCAAAGAAAGGAAGGATATTATGGAACTTACAACAAAAGACCTTACATTAAATAAACCGGTCATCCATACCGGCAGAAAAATGATTCCGCGTCAGCCCGGCAGCGCATATACCCATCTTGCAGGAATAGCGTTCGCGGTCTTTGCCGCGTTTCCGCTTTTAAAGAAGGCTGCTGCCACCTCGGGAGTCTCTTTGTTCTCCTGCGCGGCATTTATTCTCGGCATGTTCTTACTCTATAGCGCAAGTACGCTTTACCACACCTTCGGCAGAACGGAAAAAAGCTTTCTCCGCTTAAAGAAGCTGGACCATCTGATGATTTATGTGTTGATTGCGGGAACCTATACGCCGGTCTGCCTGATTGCGCTTGAGGGCAGCAGCGGTTTACGGCTTTTTGCATTGGTCTGGGGCATCGCCTTTATCGGCATCTTCCAGTGCCTGTTCTTCATCCGCTGTCCGAAATGGGTGTCCGCTGTTATTTATATTGCAATGGGCTGGTCGTGCCTGCTCGCCTTTCCGGAGCTTCTCCGCAATGTTTCCAACGGCGCCTTTGCCCTTCTTTTGACCGGCGGAATCATCTACACCATCGGCGGCGTTATTTACGCGTTAAAGCTGCCTATCTTTGACAACAGGCATCCGGGCTTCGGGCTGCACGAAATCTTCCACTGCTTCTGCCTTGCCGGAAGCCTCTGCCACTATCTGTTTGTGTACTGTTATCTGGCATGACAGAAAAGGGTTCCAGCTATAAACAACAATTCAGAAAAGCCGGGGCTGCGCTTCGTGCGACAGCCCCGGCTTTTCCTGTTCCTATGCGCAATCCGCGCATGATTCATTGCGCTATTCTTCGTAAACTAAAACGACCGGCGGACAGCAATCATCCACACCCTTCAAATGCAAGCCTTTCTCGTATGCCTCACGGACAATCGCCATAACAAAGTATTTTGCTGCATCGTGATACCGGTAAAGTTCAGGAACCGATGTCAGATGCTTGGGAATCCATGTTTTCATAGACGTAATAAGTGTTGCAAATTCACCTCCGATTGCAGATTTTATCTCCTCTGTCGCTGTTTGAACCAGAGCACATAATTCTTGATAGGACGCCTTTTCCATAACCGGAATTTTTACATACGGCTTGTCTTTCGAATAGCCTATCAGACCCACCGTTTCGAGTGTCGGCATATAGGAAATAAACTCGTTTGGAATATCCGCGTCTTCTAACGGAATATCGTCATAAATGTACCAGAGCATTGGGATGATATGCTCAAAATACAGTTCATACGCGCCGCCGTAACGGTGAGGACTATCCCACAAGGTGGTGTCAAATTCATAAAGCCGGATTCGCTTTGTCCGTCCCACCGATGTCGCTTCCGAGGTGCGATGCCCGCCTTGTATTGCATATTCCTGCGCTTCCTGATATTCTTTTGTGTGATATCCGGCATCGAATGCGACCGCTTGTGCAAACCACCGGCCCCCGTCTTTGCGTTTCGGAAATCGGGGCGCTTCCACCTTACCTGTTCCAAAATGCTGAAAATCCTGTAACGCTTTCAAAATGGCATACCGCTCAAGTATTGTTTTTTCTGCAGTGCTCATATTTTGCACATAACTCAGCTCTGAAATCCTGTCGGACATCCTGCGAAGTATGTTCCACACAGTATCAAAATGTTTATGCGCAAAGTCAAGCTGGGGTTTGAAGTTTTTAAGTACATCCTGTGGCTTAGTAATGATAAAGTCAGAATAAAGTTTATTTCCTTCTGTCTGTACCATCAATTCGCCGTCTACAAGCTTTTTCACAATGGGTTCCATGTATGCGGCAGGAATACCGATTGCTCTCGAAAGTTCGCTTATCGTTAAGGGCTTTTCATAGGCAAGAATCAATAGATTTTTCGCAATTAAGTCTCCTTCCACAAGGGATAGCGGTTCTCCTTTTAACCCGGCCGAACCTCCAAAGGTTAGATATAGTTCTCCCGGTAAATAGTTTTCTCCTGTTTCCATCGCTTCAAGTCCTTTCTTCATCTGACTGCGACCTGCTGATAACCGGCTTTTTACGGTACCTTCCGGAATATCCAGCCCTTTTGCAATATCCGCAACACTCTGACCTCCGTAGTAAAAACGAATCAACACCTCACGGGTGATATACGCAAGATGATTTAGCTCCTTCCGCACTTTAGCTGCTTCTTCTGAAGCAAGATAATCATCATTATCTTCATCCGGAATATCCAGCCCTTCATCAAAACATACCATAACCGGGGAACGATACTTTTTACGCAGATTGTCATTGTACTTATGGTAAAGTGTATTGACAAGCCAGGTTTTCAGGTGCTCTATTTCTCCACCTTTATGCCTATAGACACATGCCGCAAGCATTGTGTCACCCACAAGGTCTTCCGCGTCAGCTTGTGATTTGCACTTTGACACTGCAAGTCGTATCAGGTCATCATAATATTGAATGATTTCATTGCTACTCATATTTCACCATGCTTTCCGGAATGCTTTTGAACGTTCACCCATATAGTCGCAATAAATTGAAGCTGGTTCGCACTTGAAGAAAACTTTTTAAATAAAGATTCCATACTTTTTACTGCAATTTCGTAAAAACTTTGTATTTATGCCTCCCTCCTCCGCCTTGCAGAATGAAAATTTATTCTGCGCCATTAACTCAAAAATGAGAGTATCAGTACACTAGAAACGCTTCCCCGTTTGCAAACGCATAAATGATACGCTCTGCCACCGGCTTTCCGGTTATCTGGCGTAACGCCCGTTCATAATAGTCTATCTGCGTGCGGTAACGCTTTGTAAGCACCTCCTGCACATTTTCCTTCACAAAATCGGTTTTATAGTCCACTAATACCAACGCTCCGTTTTCCTCAAAACAAGCGTCAATCATTCCCTGTACCATGACATAGTCTGTATTTTCTTGT
The DNA here is from genome assembly GCA_910577175.1 of uncultured Lachnospiraceae bacterium. Classification (GTDB taxonomy): domain Bacteria; phylum Bacillota; class Clostridia; order Lachnospirales; family Lachnospiraceae; genus SIG307. The sequence goes on from CAJTLU010000003.1 coordinate 190,619, forward strand.
GCTTCTTCCTCCCGGTACACCTCTCCGTACGGGATTCCAATCACAAAAGGCTGTTCCTTTTTTAAAGTTTTTTCCCGCGCGGCCTTCTGCATCCGCACTCCGAGACTGCCTGTAAAGAACTGCAAAAGCTTCCTTGTGGAAACAATCCTCTCTGCATCCTCCCGGAGCAGTCCTGCCTGCACCAGACGCTGCAATTCTTCTGAAACCGCAGCCTCGTCCTTATAGTCCCGGCGAAAGTCCATACACTGCATCACACGATGATACAGCGTTCCGCGTTCACTGCCCGAAACTGCCTCCTCCTGCTTCTCCTGCAAAAAGCGCGGAACCGTTTTTTCCGGCTCCGGCTCCGGAAACAGCTCCTCCTGTTCGTCCTCCTCCTGATATGCCGCCCTTTTCAGCTCCGACACGGAAAGCTTTCTCTTTCCGCGCCCTGACGGATAAGGATAGGAATAGGCTGCACGCTCCATAAGCTCCTCCGCAAGTCCCTCGTCATATACAGTTTCCGTATCTGCCGCCGAAATTTTCAAAAAGCGTTCCTGCCTTAAGAGCGCCTCGCGCTCTGTTTCCGCAACAGCCTCCTCTGCCTGTCTTACAGAGCTTTCCGCCTCCGAAAGCCGGAGACTTCCCCGCTCTATACATGTATTGAAAGGCAGCTTTAAAAAATCCAGATAAGAATTTGCCGGAAACAGCGCAAGATACCCTGCCTGTCCCTCACATGCCTCCTCTGTCGCATCTTTTAAAAACTTCTCCTCCGATGGAACTGCCGCTGACAAAATCAGCTTTTCCTTTGCCCTCGTCAGCGCCACATAAAGAATACGCAGTTCTTCGGAAAGCATCTCATAATTCAGCTGCCCTGCGATTATTTTCTTTAACAGCGTCGGCGCCTTAACACGCAGCACCTCGTCGCAGAAGTCCATCCCGATTCCAAGCTCCGGGTGCAGTACCACGCCTGCCCGGACATCCATCCGGTTAAACTGCTTGGAAAGCCCCGCGACAAAGACCACCGGCGCCTCTAAGCCCTTGCTTTTATGGATGCTCATCAGCCGGACGGCGTCCCCTCCTGCCGCAGTCTGGGCTTCTCCGGTATCCGTATCGTATTTTATCAGCCGGTCGATGTAGCGGACAAAATCAAAAATACCGGAATAGCTGCTTTCCTCAAATGCCTTTGCTTTGACTGCAAGCATCGCAAGATTCTCCGCGCGCCGCTCTCCGCCGGGCTTTACCCTGACAAAATCCGGATAGGACGTCAGACGGTAGAGCTCCGAAAGTACCTCCGGAACCCCTGCATAGACCGCCAGCGCCCGGAGACTCCCGAAGCGCTCCTCAAACAAAATAAGCTTTTTCCTTGCGCTCTGTATCCTGTCCCCGAACTGCTCCTCCTGCTTTGCGCCGACCTTCTCCTTCCCGTCCTCCGGCGTTGTACGCTCTAAAAAAAGGCGTACCGCATCATAAAAGGAAAGTCGGTACGTTTCTTCCTTTTCCTTTGCCGCAATCCGCACAAGCGCCAACTCCTCCTCGGTCAGACCTGCCATTTCGGAGCGGAGCACCGAAACAAGCGGGATGTCCTGCCGCGGATTGTCAATTACCCGCAGCGCATTCAGAACAACTGCCACCTCCTGTGCCGTAAAATAGCCGCTCCGGGTTTCTGCGACAGCAGGAATCCCAAGCTCTGTAAACACCTCTAAAAAGGGCTCGGCATACCCGCTCATGGCACGGAATAAAATCACAATATCCCCATAGGATACCGGATGAAACTTCCTCCTCCTTTCTCCGTTTTCCCCGGTCTCTTCCCCATCATAAATCGGAAGGCGCTCCGCCAGCAGGCGCTTGATTCTTGCTCCTGCTGTCATTGCCTCCTGCATAATACGATCTGTTCCTGCTTCCGCTTCCTCCTCTTCACCGGCAAGCTCCGTCAGCAAAAGCTCCGTTGTATAGCGTTCCTTCTGCTCCGGGGCATCCTCCTCCCCCTGCCACGGGTACTCCGCGCCGGGATTCAGCTTCGCCGCATCGTCATAGGCAATCCTGCCGAACTCCTTTTGCATCAGGCAGCAAAATAAATCGTTTACCGTATCGACTACCGCCGTCCGGCTCCGGAAGTTCCTTCCGAGCACTATTTTGCGGTATTCTCCTTCTTCCCGATACTCCTCATATTTCTCCATAAACAGCTCCGGCTTTGCCATACGGAATTTATAAATACTCTGCTTGACGTCTCCGACCATAAAACGGTTCGCTCTCCCATCCTCCTCGCCGGAAATACTCCAGAGCAGCAAGTCCTGAATCTGGTTGCTGTCCTGGCACTCGTCCACCATAATTTCATCAAACCTTGTGCGGAGAAGCCTTGCCGTCTCCGTCGCCTCCCGCGTCCCGTCCTCTGTTTCCCGGAGTAACAGGCGCACTGCCAGATGCTCCAAATCATTAAAGTCAAGCAGCCCCCGCTCCTCCTTTGCCTTTGCGTAACGCTCCCCGTACTCTTTACAAAGCTCTGTCAGCGTCTGCATCAGGGGCGCCATTGCCGCCATATCCTCTGCCATCCGGGCAGCATCCTCAAAAAAGTAATCCTTTTTCAGCTTTAGCAGCATTTCCTTATACGCCGCGCGGAGCCGTTTCACCTGCTCCTTCTTCTCCTCCGGAACCTCGCACTTTTTTCTCGAGAGCGCCTTAAACTCCAACGCCTCAAAGGCTTTTGAAAACTCTGCATAGGTGTTCTTTGTGCAAAGCCCGTGGAAAAGCTCCTGGTCTGCTTCCACTGCCTCGGCATAGGTATAAGGGCCCTCTGCCCCGGTGCAAAGCGCCAGCGCTCTTTTACAGAGCCTCTCGCCATCCTCCAGAACTGCATGGATATGCCGCAGCAAAAAACTCATGTATTCTCCCTCTTCCGGAATACTGGAAGCATTTTTCAAGACCTCTGAGGCTTCTGTCATTTTCTTAAGCCACTGCTCCGGAAAGGGTGCGCTCTGGGAAAAGTTATAAAGGCTCTCAATCTGCCTGATTAACATTTCGTCTGTTTTCCCGCTGCCGATACACTCAGTCAGGCGAAGAAACAGCTCCTCTCCTTCTTCGTAACGAGCCTCCAGCATCTCCTCCATCACATCGGCACGCAAAAGAGTCAGCTCCGCTTCCTCAGCAATCCGGAACGCCGGGTCCAGCTCTAATTCATAAAAAAACTCCCGTAAAAGACTCAGGCAGAACCCGTGAATCGTCATAATCGGCGCATTCCGCAAAAGCAGCACCTGCCTTTGCAGATGGGCATTCTGCGCGTACTCCTCGGCAGCAAGGCATTCGGTCAGACGCTTTCCGATACGCTCCCGCATTTCTGCTGCTGCCGCATTGGTGTATGTCACAATCAACAGACGGCTGATATCCTGCGGCTTCTCTGCCGACGTCAGCTTCTCAATAATACGCTGCACCAACACTGCTGTCTTTCCGGAACCTGCCGCCGCCGATACCAGCAGACTGCAGTCCCTTGCCTCAATCACCTGTCTTTGTTCCGGTGTGAACTGAATCTTCCCCATAGCACTCCTTTCCGAACCTTTCCCAAAGCTCTTCCTTCCGAAGCTCCGGCAGGTTCCGGTAAGAAAACTCCGGCAGACGGCTGTCAAAGCCGCAGACTGCACGATAAGCACAGTACCCGCACGGGGTTTCCTTTTTATAACGGTACGGCTTTGCCGCCGTATCTCCAGAAAGAATCTGCTCCGCTTCCTGTTCTAACTTCCGGTAGACATACTCTGTCAGCACAGAAAAGCCCTGCTCGCTGATTCCTTTAGAGGCTGCCTTTAACTGCCCCTCCTTGTCCGTTTCCGCATAAATCAGCTTTGATACCTCTGAAGGCTTTAATCCGCCGTCTTCCGCCCGGAGGGAGACATCCAATGCCGTCACTGCGGATGGTGTCCCGTTAAACAGCCCGTCCGGCCGGAATGCCTCCTGCACGGCGTCCTTGGAATACTTCTCCCGCGGCAGGAACGGGTCCTCAATATGAAAATAGAACATTCCCGCAGGGCGCGGATATTCCCCGTACTCCTGCTCCGTCTGCCGCAGGGCTGCCGTCAGATATACCTCTAACTGCACCTGCAGGCCGTAATACAGCTCCGCAAGGTCAAACCTCTTTGTCCCGGACTTATAGTCCACGACCCGCAGATACCATTTCTCTTCATTCCGGCACAAATCGTACCGGTCAATTTTTCCGTGCAGGGAAAGGTATTTTGCCGTATGCTCGAACACCGCCTCGCAATGCTCCGGCTCAAAAAGGCTGCCCCGTATCTGCTCCTGCAGCATTGCTACCGTTTTCAACAGAATCCGCTTCGCCTTTGTCAAAAGATACTCATTCCGCTTCGACCCGGCAAATACACCGTTTTCAAAGGTTTCCGCCGCTTCCGCAAGGCTTTCCGTGCAAAGCTCCTCGCGCGTATCCTCAGGGATGGTATGCCAGGAGAGCTTCCTTTCCCGCACCTTCCGCGTAAACAGCTCTAACGCCGTATGGTACAGGTTTCCGATTTCCGGTGCTGCCACCTTATAGCTTGCGCGCTCCTCCAGGGAAAGTCCGTATTGCAGAAAATGTGCAAATGCGCATGCCGCATACTTTTCTAACCGCGTCACGCTTCCGTACAGCACCGCGCCGTACAGACGCCTTGCGGCATCCCCGCCGATTCCCTTCACACCGTTTCCGAAAAACGCCGTCCGGAGCAGACGCTCTGTCTCTGCCGCATCTTTTAACACCGCCTGCCGGTACAGCTCCCAGAACGCAGGCTCCCCTGTAGTCCCCTGCTCCGCAAAACGGCGGATTCCGTCCAGCAGATACGACCTCCCTGTATCATTCTGCAACAGGGAAAGGTAAGCCTCCTCTTCTCCTTCCCGTACCGTAATATCCGAAAAAAGGTCCGTAATTCTCCGGATAAAATAAGACGGCTGGAGCTGCTGTCCCTCTGCGGAAAGACGGCTGTAGGTCAGCACCAGACGCTTTCTCGGCTTTGTCAGCATCGCATACAGGTAAAACTGCTCCGTATAGGCCGCTTCCTTTTTCGTCGGCGCCAGCTCAATCCGCCGCTCCTTTAACAGCTCCCTCTCTGCCTCGGAAATCAGTCCGCCGTCTCCTCCGGACGCCGGCGTCACTCCTTCATTTACTCCCGCAAGATAAAGCACGTCAATATCAGAAAGTCTTGTACGCGTGATATCGCCGATTACGACGCAATCCGTCCCCGGCGGGACAAGCCCTACCTTGCACTCCCGGAAGCCCGTTTCCATAAGCTCGATGTACTCCCGCAGGGAAAGCTCCTCTGTGTCAAGAAGCTCGATAAAACGGTCAAATAAATCGATGACACTGCGATACACCTGACGGTATTCCCCTGCACGCGCCAAATCTCCTTTTTCCTCAAACGTAAGCGTCATATCTCGCAGCTGCTCCTCGATACCAAGCTGCTCAATAAACTCATACAGCGCCCTTGTGCGTTCCCCGGCAGTTTTCGCCTGTGTAAGACTTTTACAGATACCGCCAAGCTCCTGATAAACCCGTTCCCGCAGGCCGTTTAAATAGTCCGGATTTACTTCCTGTCTGGTGCGGTAGCGGTACTTCCATTCTTTTTTCCACATGCGCTCGCCACGGATACCGCAGGCAAGACAATAATTTTCGAGTACGGAAACCTCATCCTGCGAAAACCTTGTCAGGCCGCTTTTCAAATACCGGAACACCGAATCATAGGAAAAGCCCTGCAGCGCATTCTGCAGTACCGCGCGCACCAGCATAATGCACGGATTATGATATATCTTCCGCTTGTTATCTAAAAACGCCGGAACCCCTGCATGTGTACACTCCGCAAGCAGCAACGAACCATATCCCTCTATATCCCCTGTAACTACGGCAATCCTGCCGTAGCGGAGGCCTTCGCAGCGTATGATACGCGCAATATCCGCGGCAATAAATGCAGCCTCGGCAGCTCTGTTCTGCCTGACATAAATCCGGATGGCGTCCCCGCATACTTTCTTTGACGGAAGCGGATACCGGAACAGTCCCCGTTCCAAAAAAAGCAGTGCTTCCCTTCCCTGAAAGCGCGGCAGCTCCCCTGTCTGCGGCAGAACAAGCCCGTTTACCGGACAGTCCGCCTGTTTTGCAAGCCGGGATACCACATCCCTTGTATGTAAGGTCAAATAAAAAAGCCCATGCTCCGGAACCGGGGCAGCTAACGCCGCACGATCCACCGTAAGCGACATATAGCAGTTCCCCGCCTTTTGCAAAAGCTTTGTCAACAATCCGTACTGCGACGGCGTAAAGCCGGTAAAGCCGTCAAAAAAAACGTCACAGTCCGTAAGCAGCGCAGAACCCTCTATCACACCGGCAAGTACATCCGACACCGTTTCCGCTGCCAGATACCTTCCTTCGATTGCCTGCGCAAACCCCTGATACAGCACTGCAACATCGGAAAGCTTTTTATACAGCACCGGCTCTTCCTTTGCCGCCTCCGCCATCTCCCACAGCCTCTCCGGAGTAATCCCGTACTGGTAAAACTCTGAAATCAACGACTTCATTTCATCAATAAAGCCCGCTTTTTTCACATTAGCGGCAAACATTCTCAGTTCTCCTGCAAAACGGTTTACCACACGCTTCACCAAAAGGCTCTTTCCGATATCGGTCAGAAGCTCCCCCGGCACAATCCCGAGTTCCTCAAAAACCCGGTAGGAAAGACGCAGAAAGCTCAGTACCTCGATATTCGACATACTCTTTATTTCACTGCGGATAATTAAGTCCTGCATCGTCTGCAGGGAAAACTGTTCCGGCACAATGACTAACACCGTCCGCTCCGGATGCTCCTTTGCCGTCCGCAGGATACTCTGATACATCCATTCGGTCTTTCCGGCGCCGGACGCACCTAAAATAAATGTAAGCGCCATACGAATAAACCACCCCTTTCCTGAATACCTTGTAACAATAACGCATACGCGCAAACTCTGGAGGCTGCTATGGCAAAAACACGAATCATTGTTTTAAAATTAAAAAAACTCCTTCGCATCGTGATTCCGGCTGCGATTGTCCTTGTCCTTTTCCTTGTTCTGTTCTTTCTTTTCTCCCCAGGCAAAAAGGAAGAGGGAAACGGCGAACCCGTTACGCCAAGTGCTGCGACCTACCGCGCCGGTGTTTACACCTCCGTCATCGAACTGAACGACTCCCTGTTAAATCTGGAGGTGGTGTTAGACACCGACCACATTAAGTCGGTACGTCTGGTAAACCTTGATGTAGCAACCGCTGCCATGTACCCGTTAATGACTCCGGCAGCCGCTGACATCAGCGCACAGCTTGCTGCCGGTACCTCACTTGACGACATCACCCTCTCCGAAAGCAGTAAATACACACAGATGCTTCTGCTTGACGGTATCCGGGCAACCCTTGAAAAGGCGGAACTTAAGGAGTCCGAATAAAGCTGCCTCCTGCCTGAAACGACAGCGCTTACCGCGCAGGCTTTATCCGCTTTAAATCCGCAAGCCAGGTGTGAAACGCCGCATCGCTCGGCATACGCAAATCTCCCCGCGGCGAAACCCCGACGGAACCGACCTTCGGACCGTCCGGAAGGCATGAACGCTTAAACTGCTGGGAAAAGAACCGTTTATAAAAACTCTCCAGCCAATGATAAATTGTTTCCTCCTCATAGGCACCGGCAAAAGCCGAAACCGCAAGGCGGTAAATCTTTGAAGGCAAAAAGCCGAAACGTAGTACATAATAGAGAAAGAAATCATGCAGCTCATACGGACCGACCAAGTCCTCTGTCTTCTGTGCAATTTTGCCGTCTTCGGACGGCGGCAGAAGCTCAGGACTTACCGGTGTGTCCAGAATGTCACGCAGCACTGCGGCTAACGCCTTATTGTCTGTCTCGTCTGCAAAATAAGAAGTCAGATAGCGCACCAGCGTCTTTGGCACCGACGCATTCACGCCATACATCGACATATGATCCCCGTTATAGGTTGCCCAACCAAGGGCAAGCTCCGACATATCCCCGGTGCCGACAACAAGGCCGCCGACCATTCCGGCATAATCCATCAATACCTGGGTACGCTCTCTTGCCTGCGCATTCTCATAGGTCAGGTCTTTTTTCTCTTCCGGGTGGCCGATATCTTCAAAGTGCTTCCGCACCGAATCTGCAATCGGTATTTCTGCCACAGTAGTTCCAAGTTCCCTTGCAAGCGTAAGCGCATTCTGGTATGTCCGGTCCGTCGTACCAAAGCACGGCATCGTAACCGCATAAATCCTCTTTTTATCAAATCCTGCAAGCTCGAACGTCTGGCAGGTTATAAGAAGGGCAAGCGTGGAATCCAGACCGCCCGATATCCCGACTACCGCACTCTGCAGTCCGGTATGCAGCAGCCGCTTTTTCAAGGCCTCTGCCTGCATCCTTGTAATTTCAGCACAGCGCTCCCTCCGCTCGGAAGTCTGCTCCGGCACAAACGGCGTCTTGGAAAAGCTGCGGGAAAATGCACACTCAGTTAAGGCATCCGGCATAGAGAAATATACCATGCGGTACTCCTGCGGCAGCTCTGCCGTAAAGGAGGTCACACGCCGCCTCTCGTTCCAAAGGCGCTGCACATCGACCTCTGTCACGCAAAGCCCGGTCGAAAAGCGTGCCGACTCCGCCAGCACAGTTCCGTTTTCGGCTATGATATTATGGCCTGCATAGACCATATCCGTGGTAGACTCACCCTCTCCCGCATCCGCATAAACATATGCCGCAAACAAACGCGCCGACTGGCTTTTCACCAGTTCCCTGCGGTACGCGCTCTTCCCTGTCGTTTCATTGCTCGCAGACAGATTTGCAATCACCGTCGCGCCTGCAAGGGCATGATGGGAACTTGGCGGAATCACACTCCAGAGGTCCTCGCAGATTTCCGCTGCAATGCAGAAGCGCTCTTCCTCCCAGCATGCAAACAAAAGCTTCATTCCGAACGGCACGCTCTGTCCGCACAGCATAATCTCGGTATCTGCCTCTGCGCCTGTCACAAAATGCCTTCCCTCATAAAACTCGGAATACGCCGGAATCAGACACTTCGGCACGACGCCTAACACAACGCCGTTCTGGAAAAATACCGCTGCATTATAAAGCTTTGCATTTATGGTAAGCGGCATACCGACTGCCGTTACCATCCCGCTTCCGCGGCTCTGTTCCACAAGCTCCAAAAGAGCCTCTTTCGCCTCTGAAAGCAGGGCATCCTGCAAAAACAAATCGCCGCAGGTATAGCCGGTAAGACAAAGCTCCGGAAAAACCAGAAGCCTTACCTCCTGCTTTTTTGCCTCTTCCATCAGCTTTCCTATCTGCGCTGCATTATACCGCGGCTCTGCCACATGAATCGCAGGCGTCGCCGCCGCTACCTTTACAAAACCATCTTTCATAGAACCCCTTTCCACAGAACCAGTCTGTGTCATATTTTTACTCTCTATCAAAACTACACGCCTCCCGCGAAGCATTCTCTACTGCGCAGGGGATAAAATTTCCTCTGGGTGTCCGTATCAATCGAGCAGAAAAGATTTATCTTCCCCTGCTCGCCGCGTGCGCCGCTTCAGCGGCTAATTTCATCTGCACGGGGCCGTGCATAAACAATGCCGCGCAGAACCTGCGCGGCATATCTCTCATTCGTGCCTTATACACTCTTTTGTAACTATCCCGGAATGCCGTTTCCCGTATTTTGACTCCTAGCCACAGCTAGGTGGGTAACCGCACACAGGCTTTTGCAGTCCACTCAGAGGAGGCATTGCAGCTACCTGTAAATATAGGAATCCCGTTTAAAGAAATGTAGGTTCAAAATAACAGGGAGTGTCGCACATCCTAGGATAGATAACCTCTTATGTAGTTTTTTAATAAGGCGTACCGCCTTCTCTTCTTTTGTATGGCTTTATTATACCGCAATTTTCTCTGAAATACAAGTAGAAAGTATTTCTTTTTTTGACCTTTTTTTGGAATTTTTTTACCATTTCAGGCTTGTCATAAACCTGTCCATCCGGACATAGTTATATACCAGTCCTGTATTGTCAGGAAGCAGGACGCAACTTGAAAACAGATACTTTCAAACCACGAACATAAGGAGGCATTTTATGAAAATCAATTTTATTTCCTGGAATACGCAGGGGGACGGCATCAGAAAAATTTCGGACTCCTGCAGCGCATTCTTCCAAAGCGGGATTCCCAGCATACTCTTATTGCAGGAAGCCGGCTCGGTATGCAAAAACTATGGCAGCCTTTTTAATACTTCCTTCGGACGGCACGCAATGAACGGCTATTTTGTGGAACAGGATAACGTGGGAAATCCACGCTGTACGACAGGAATCTTTTCCGAAACCTCATTAACCGGAAGCTTTAACAAACATGAAAAAATTGCCAAACGTCCTATTGTATGCCTGGAACTGTCCACGGCAGCAGGAAACTATGCAATTGCAACCATTCATGCCACCGCCAATCACAATGTTTCCAAGAACGAGCTTCTGACTGCCGCTCAATATTTGGACCAGACCTACTTTGGTAAAAACGGCTGGCTGTTAATGGGAGACTTCAACTGCGAGCCGCACGAACTGGTTGCGACAGGTATTCCGTCGGCTAATATTGCAGCTTCCGGCGCCGTAACCCAGCAATCCGGTCACCAGCTCGATTATGCCATCTTTTCAGACTCGCTGATTGGTAAGGTAACCGTTTGCTTTGGCGCCCCGGGAGACACGGACTTTGTTCCGCTCTCCAGCGACCATTATCCTGTTTACTGCACCTTGGACCTGTAATCGAATAAGAAAGGAGGCTCCGTTATGCCATCTGTAATTCCATTTGATCCATCCATCGTTTTAGGTAATATCGTAGACCCGGCAAAGCTTGAGCAGTTAAATAAAATTGCCGAGCTTCAGGCTCCTATCGACGCAGCGGAAAACGAAATGAACTCCCTGATTACCCTGCGGCGAAGCATCGAATCTACCACCCGCGAGCTTGCCAATATGGGAATCAGTACCTTGGAGCTACATAAAAAAAGCAAGGCCATTGACGAAAAAATCAGCGCCGCCGCTATCGACTATGCGACAAAAAAAATAGAAGGAAAGGAAGAAATCCAGAAGATTCAGGCGGAACCTATTGTAAATGCGAGCTGGGAAAGTCCGTTAGACTATAACCGCACACAAATTAAAAAAATGCCGCTCTCGGCGGACTCTATGAATATGAGCGTACAATACTTTTCCTTTGACCGGAACAGTCAGGACTCTTCCACGCAAAGTCAAAGCATTTTGGACTTTATCAGCAGCGAATTTAAGTTCCTCGGCGACGAATTTTCTGACCAGGCGGGCAAAACGGCAGCCAGTCAGGTACATAGCCAGTATTCCAGACACGATATTTCAGGAACGCTTGTCATCGCGATTAACTGCACACACAAGGATGCCGCGCTCTTAGCCCCGTGCGTCATCGACGTTGACAAGGCAATCCGGGTCTGGAACCAGATATTCCGGGACGATATGCTAAAGACCGACGACCTGGAAAATATGAAGAAAACGGCACGAAATGCCGCTACGGAAAAAGAAAAGTCCATTACCATTGTTTCCGGTGCAACCTACGGCTCCTGCTTTGTCGGAATGGTTCACATTCTCAATACGCAGGGGACGATATCCACAGAAAAAATGAATTCCGTAGCAGAAAGCATCCAGGCACAGTTCAAAGCAGATTCCTGGCTGACAAGCGCCGCAGGCGGCTTTGGCGTAAACAGCCAGTTTGCTAAAGACGTCAAGTCCCTGCTCAGCACCCAGGAAATCTCCTCTCACTGTACCCTGACTACCCGCGGCGCCATCCCGTCCATTAAGTCCAATCAGGTCAAAATGGCAGTACAGCAGTTTGCCTCCTTCGACGGAAAGGCCGCAATGGAAAACCTCGCAAGCCTGCAGAATATGACCGCATCGGAAAAAGACTCCGTCGACACCTCCGCGGAAAGCGCACGGCTCGGCAACCAGATGATTGCCCTCAAAAATGCACAGATGCAAGGCGTTCTTTCCGGATTGAGCGAAATCGACGACGGCTGTAACCAGATGATTGATATCAATTCCATGATGACGGCACTGGAAGACTACATTAACAAAGCACTGGGAGGCGAGCTTGGCATACCGATTAATTACTATCTCAAGCCTGTCACTAAATCAGAGCTTGCGCAAATGTGGGTTGACAAATACTTCCCGAACAAGTTCCTGAAGGTTATTACCCCGGAAGGAGAGTAAGCGCTCCTACAACGGCAATCTCCTTGCCGCGTGCCCGGGACTGGTTCCCGGCTATGCGTAACTTTGCAATTCCGGTCGCGGCTCCGGGGTAACCCCGCTCTTCTTTAAAGCGATACATCCAGACTGGCGCCTGCGGCGCCGGTCTGCCTGCTCTCCTTTACCATACTCTGTACGACATGATAGACAGAAGCTGCCTTTTTACTCCGTGTACTTTCATTCCCCGCCTTTTCGTTCCTTATGCTTTCTTGTCCTTCCTTGTTCTCCGGTCTTTCCTGTCTGCTCTCCCAAAGCTCTTCTACCGGCTTTTCCTGCTCTCCCGGCTCTTCCGGTTTATCTCCATGACTTTCATTTTCCTTGAGTTCCATCCGCTTTTCTTCCAGCTTTTCATCAAGCGTTTCCTCGAGTTTTTTTCTCTTTTCTGCTACCCTTTCCCGGTTCTTTTCCACCAGCTTTTCTGCATTTTCCCTGGCTTCCTTACGAAGCTTTTTATTGAGCTTGTCGTCTCGCCGGGTATAGGCAAAGTGGGTATACTGCCCGTTTTCATCAATATACCAGTGGCTGCTCCGCTCCACGCAGCCGCCCATCGAATTATAATAAGCAGTCGCGGTCTGCTCCGCCCTTTCGATATCCTTAATCAGCTGTGTATACTTCTTTTCTGCCTCCGGGTCATTCTGCATCTTTTCCAACAGCTTCGGATTTATCGTGATTGTTCCCATTTTATTGTCCCGCTTCATATTCAGCGCGGAGCCTGTTTCCAACGTCACATCGGATACCTGCCTCTGCAGACCTCGCAGATACTCGTTACTATCCTGCTTCCTTCCGGACTCAATTTCCCACTTTGCAGCTTTTGTTCCCTGCGTTTTCTCTTTTTCCGCCGTTTTCTTTACGGATACGGCATAAGTATTTTCATAACCGTTGCTATAGGTGCTTCCAATTCCTGTTATTGCCATCGCTTTTCCCTCCTTGAACTTAAACTCTGAACTCCGTTTCTTTCTGTTGTTATAAAGCTTATTCCTCTCCGCTTCCGTTCCCGCCTCCTTTCTCGTTTTTCATCATAACGGATACGGTAAATACCTTGCCGCTTACCGCCCACTCCACCGCGCCATGATACTTTTTTGCGGCATTTTTTATATTGGCAAAGCCCATTCCATGCGCTTCCTTATCTTCCTTGTCCGTTGCCGGAAATTCTGCCTGCGGGCTCTGCAAAAGGGTTCCGTCAAAGCTGTTTTCTATTTCCAGGAAAAACATGTTTCCTCTTTGGAAGGATTCCAGACGGAGATACGTGTCTGCCGCCGGTTCCTTTTCCTTTAGCTTCCGGCAGGCTTCGATTGCATTGTCCAGTGCATTTCCTAAAATAATCCCGATATCGTAGCCCTGAATCAGCAACGCAGCCGGAAATACCAGCGCCTCCGCGTCCATCCGGAGGTCCGGCACTGCCCGTACCGCCTCATGGTATTTCATATGCAGCAGGGCGTCGGCAACCGTATTTCCCGTCTGGAACCTAAGCTCCAGTTTATCCATCGTCCGCTCCAGCTCCGCCAGATACGAAGACAATGCGCCGTCCTCTGTTTCCCCGCCTCCGGTGGCAAGACCTGCGATAACGGAGAGTATATTTTTCATATCGTGCCGGATACCGCGGATTCCGGAATGAATCTGCCCAAGCTCCTCCATATGCTCCTGCATCCCGACAAGCTGCTGTTCCATTCGTATCCTGCTGCTTTTTTCCCTGCCAAGACGTATCATATCCTGGAAAATCTTCACTGTGTATACCGTCAACAGCAGAAGCAGCACTAAAATCACCGGAACAAGAAGCAATAATACAGGATATTTATCATACAGCGTACTTGGGACATTATCCTTGACCGTAAGTATAATAATATTCAGCAGTTCACAGATGCACACGGCGGCTGCGCCGGGAAGAATTAAAAATACCAGCTCCTCTTTGCGGATAGAATACTCCTTTTCCTGATAGCTGCGGACTATTTTTCTAAGGGACGCATACAGCAGGACTGCAAAAAACGTATACGTTATAAGCTTCATCGCGAAAACAGTCCGTCGTGTCGCTGCAATAGCCGCTTCCCCGCCCGGAAGATATCCCTGTCCGATACACCAGTCCCAGAGAACAAACAGATAGCTCCCTGCCTGCTGCAGCGTATAGGCAAGAAGCAGGGCGATTTCATTTACCGCAAGAAACTCCACAGAAAGAAACACGGCAATTTTTCTCTTTCCCTTATAAAATGCCAGCGCCAGAAAAAGCAGAAGCGCATACATGAGTATCAGCTTTCCGATTTTCAACATACTGTTTTCCATTGTCTGAAAACCCAGGTCAAATACTACCTTACAGACTGCCCAAAGTATTATAACAAGGCACCCGGCGCCCCGGGCACGGAGCCTCGGCTCCAGAAAACTGTGATAAAAATAGTGCAGACAACAGCCCTGAAGAACTGCTACCACTACGCTTTCCCAAGGCAGGTTATACAAGGGCCCTCCCTCCGTTCCTAAGATAATGCATATATGCTTTTACAAACTCGTCGTACCTTCCCTTTGCCAGATATACCATTTCTCCGCTGCTTAAGGTAATGCTGTCGCTGTCATATTCCGAAATATATGCCATATTCACAAGATACCCTCTGTGACAACGGTAAAAGCTAACTCCAAGCTTCTCCTCCAGCTCGCTCATGGCGGAATAAATTTCAGTCACCTTGTCTCCTGCCGTCCCCGCCGTATGGATTACCAGCTTTCTTCCCCTGTTTTCAATATACAAAATCTGCTCCGGGTTTATTGTAACACTCCGCTTCCTCGTTTTGAACACCAGCCGTTCCTGCCTGCATCCTTTCTGCTTTTCCACCTCTCTTACTGCCCGTTCCAGTACCTCCGAAAGCTTCTTCTCCCCAACCGGCTTTAAAAGATAATGAAAGGCTGCTACATCAAAGGCTTCCAATGCATACTCCCGGATGCCTGTAACAAAAATCAGTACCGTCTGCTCCTGCCTTCCATCTCTGCTACACTCCCAGAGCCTTCTTGCCGCTTCCATGCCGCCCATCCCTTCCATCTGTATATCAAGAAAAACAATATCAAAATGCTTCCGGGCGGCAAGCAGCTCCTCGCCTGATGCAAAGCCTGCCGTCCTACAGTCCGGCCTGTGCTTTTCTATCAGGCTTTGCAGACGCTCCCTGATTATTTTCTCATCGTCAACCACTGCTATATTCAATCGTCTCACCTCGGATTTTGGCAGGATGCCTTAAGCTTCTGCGTTTTCAACAGCTCCCCTTCACCTTATATATCGGCAGTTTTTTTTGTTTCCCCGGCAAAATGTAACGAATCCCGGCTGAAATGTAACGAAAACTCCCGGCCTGTTCCATCCCTTGCAAAAAACCAGCCAGTCCCATGTTTCCAAGGGTTCTGGCTGGTTTCCAAGTAGCGGAGTGGGTGGGATTCGAACCCACGGTACCTTGCGGTACAACTGATTTCGAGTCAGTCTCGTTACGGCCTCTTCGATACCACTCCGTATGATGTATGGCAACAGCATCTGCTGTAATACCCGTTATGATGCGCCGACGGCAGTCAGCAGAAATAACTCTACTGCAATGCGCTCGTCAATGCGCCCTGTTTTAATCTGCTCCTCAAGCTCTGTTCCATAGGTAATCAGGTGAAGGAGCTGCTCCACGGTAAAGTTCTTTGCCTGGGAAAGACACTTTCCTACTGCAAAGGGCGGCATTCCTGCCTTTCCTGCAATGGCGGAACGGTCAAGCCCCTGCCTGCTCATCTCCGCTGCCTGCAAAATCATGTTGCACTGGCGGACCATCAGATACAGCACTGTCATCGGCTTTTCCCGCACGGCAAGCAGGTCATGGTACAGCCTCAGGGCAAGCTTTTTATTCCTGACCCCGAGCGCGTCGGTCATAGCAAAAATCTTTCCGGAAATCTGCTCTGTCGTCACTGCCAGAATATCCTCTTTCGTGATAATCTCCCGCTCTCCGGTATAGCAAATGAGCTTCTCCACCTCGGTCTCTATATTCTCCATGTCGCTTCCGACACGCTCTAAGAAAAACCGCAGGTCATCCTTGCTGATTTTCTTCCCGTCCCGGTTCAAAAGTTGCGCTACCCAGAGACTCAGATCGCTTTCCGAAAGACCGTTCATTTCGCAGATATAACCGTGTTCCTTTACCGCCTTAAACATCCGGCTGCGCTTATCTACTTCGCTTTCGTTAAAAATCAGTACCGCAGTATCGGGAAGTCCCGCAATCTCGTCCGCAAACTCGCACGCGTTCTTAAACGCTCCGGTATTTTCCAGCACAAGGACACGGCGCTCCGCAAAAAAAGGCATCGTTTCCGCTAAGTTCCTGACTTCGTTCCAGTCGGTCTCCTTACCGGAAAACACAGACAGATTCATTTCATCTCCGCCTGCAAGCGCCCCTGTCTTCAGCTTAGACGTATAAAGACGTCGCAGATAGCTCTCCGTCCCGTACAGCAGATATACCGTCTTATACTGCCCGGTTTTGATATGCTCCTTAATTCCCTTCATAGGCACTCCTTTAACTTTAATTATTGTACATGAAATACGCACAAATAGCAAGAGGAATTTTGATTTTTTCTTATCATGCTGATTTTCCTCGCCATTTTCCTTGTTTTCTGTGCTCTATGGGGAAAACTCCCACCCTGTTCCCGTTATTCCCAAGAGCTCCTGACACTCCGGCCAGCCTTATCCTTCCGCCGGAGTCTTCCGGTTCTCTGTTTGGGCCTTTTCCAGACCTTCTCTCCGCCCGGGCCTTCCGTTTACTCTTTACTCCTCCCCAAGCGTTCCATAGCAAAGCAGCCTTTCCTTTGCTCCGCCATACACCCGGTAGCCCTGCCTCCTTACCCTCACGGTAATACACCCTGTTTCATCCGTCCGCAGCACCTTCCCGGAGGTTTCGGACAGAATTTCAAGGGCTTCCTTATGGGGATGCCCATAACGGTTATTCCTCCCGCAGGAGATTACCGAACACACCGGCCGCAGTCCCGTAAGAAATTCCTTACAAGAGGAACCCGACGAGCCATGATGCGCTACTTTCAAAACCTCGACAGAGCGCTCCCTCAGCTCCGCTCGCGCTAACAGCTTCTCTTCCCCTGCCGCATCGATATCCCCGGTCAGCAGCAGGTCAAACTCCCCATAAGAGGCAAGCAGCACCAGCGAGGAAGCATTTCTGCCGGAAAACGCCGCCCTCTCCTCCGGTGCGAGACAGGTAAGCGAAAGTCCCTTTCCCGGCAAAAGGCAGTCTCCGGCAGACAAATACAATATCTCCACCTTCTTCTCCCCGGCGCTTTCCACAAGCGCCTGATATGCGGCATCCGGCTTTGCGAGCTGCGGCAGCGCAATGCTCTTAATCAGAATTTCCCCCGTATAGCCCGCTCCTGACGCGCGATAGGGAGAATAAGGCGGCATGGCTGCCAGAATCTCACAGATTCCGCTGATATGGTCATTATCGGCATGGCTGATGATGGCACAATCAATCACACGGATTCCTTTCGCCTTCAAATAAGGAATAAGCCGCCTGCTTCCGACGCTTTGGACATCGCTGCTCCCGCCGTCTACCGTCAGCACAGCACCTGAACTTCGCAGAACAATGCCGTCTCCCTGTCCCATATCTAAAAACGCGGCCTCGAACGCGCCGGAAGGAACCGGCAGAAGGATCATCGGCAGAAAAATAAACACAATGAAAATCCATCTTCTCTTTTGACGCTCTTTGTCCTGCTTTCCCTTTTCCCGCATTTTCTGCAATAGAAACACCCCTCCGGCCAGCACAGAAAAATAAAGCGCTATCTGCCACAGGGCAGGCTTCCCGAACAGCAGAAGAGAAAACGGAAGTCTGGAAGCCAACGTACAAGCACTCTTATAAAACCACAAGATAGCACGCGCGCCGCCTGCAAAAAAGTATCCAAGGCCTACGCTGAACATTCCACAGATACCGGAAAACAGCGCACAAAAAAGCAAAAGCGACATAAGCGGCACGATAAACGGATTCAGGAAAAATCCGTAAAACGGATACTCAAAATAATGAACTACCGTAACGGGAAAGGTAATCAGCTGAATTGCCACTCCGAACAACACCGTGCGCTTCCCCTTTTCTTTCAGAGAAAGCATACGCCTCTTCAGCCTGCCCTCCGTCTGCCCTGCCGCAGACAAGGCCATCTCCTTTTGCGGGCGTTCCTCCTTTCGTCCCACAAGCAGGGCAGGCAGTACCGACGCACCATATGCCGCTGCAAAGGAAAGCTGGAAAGATGCGGTATAGAGAGCGCCCGGGCTCTGGCACAGGATTACAACTGCGCTGACCGCCATTGCAGAAAGAGAGTCATAGCTCCTCCCGAGCGCAGTAGCAAGAAGCAGCAGAAAAAACATGAGAACGGCACGCTTCGTAGACGTTCCTGCCTCCGTAAACCTTCCGTAAAGAACGACGCAGGCACATGCCGCCGGTATCGCTCCGTTCCTGCCAAGTACCGTGCGGCGCAAAAGCCGGTATACCGCCATGCCGAGCAGCGATACATGAAGCCCCGTCTGAACGCTCTTTCTTCATATATAATGGCAAAAGTATAAGGGGTAAAGGA
>CAJTLU010000004.1 GCA_910577175.1 uncultured Lachnospiraceae bacterium
ATTTATGGTTGTTGTCATCGGCGCATGGATCCAATGTAAAACCAAATTCTTTGTTGAGTGCATTGAAAAGATCCTGCGGGGTTCCCCAATCATCTTTACCGGTGCTAAAATGTACCTTATCCATTATTTCCTTGCCTCCTTGTTTTTGTGTCGCCTCTGTAATCTTCAAATCTTTCTGTGCTATACCAAATAATGCGATTGTTTACCCACCTTTGCAGATCCTTTATTTCCTTTGGTGCCTTCTGTTTCTCGTAAACCATTACAAATGGTGCCATGCCTAAAGCGCGTATTGTATAAACTCGGTGTAAATCTTCCTGCAGTGTACTATTAAAATTTGTCAGCACATAAACCGTACATTTCCGCTTGTCTATTCCGGTTTTCTCTTTAAATAATTGCAGCTTTGGCACAATCAATTTTTCATCTGCTATGTTATCCCATGCGAAATGTACCATTTTCAGCTTGATCCGCTTTATGATCTCTATGTTTTCCTCTGTCAATAGCCTTGCATCTAATCCCTGCGTAAAATCTACCCATGCGCCCGATGCCGCAAGCTGTTCTAATAGTTCCTTGTGTTCCCGCGCTGCTAAAATATTGGGATCCAATAGCTTAATTTCTTTTTGGTCTTTCCAAAACTCCGGCAAATCTGCCACTTTCCTGCTGCATAGTCCTTCTTTCTTCCCTACGATACAGAAATCGCAATTACGCGGGCAACCTCTTGTTAAAAAGCCGTATGCAGTATTTGTAATTCCGTATAATCCATAGTCGGGGTAAATGTGTTCTATTTCCTCCGGTAATGGATCGCCGCCGTTTGGGTAATAATATCCGGTTCCGCCTCTCACAACTTCCTTTGCGTTTACGCAATATTGATAGCCCGGTGTAAATGTAAAAACCTTTGACATATAAACCTTGTCAAGCGGCGCATTTGGCGCACCGTCAAATAAAGGTTTATACCATTTCACGCTATCGCCCCGCGCCTTGTGATATGCTGATATTTTCATAAGCGGCACATTTGGGAAATTGTGACCGTCAACATCAATTAACCCTATTTCCATGCCATATCACACCCGATCGCTACCTCTGCAATATCATAATCGTAATTGTTGCCCTTCTTCTTGTCCTCTTTTATCCGGTCTGCTATGTATTCCTCTGCCGCCTCATGTGTCGGGCATATTGCAATAACCGGAAATGCGCCCTCATGGTAATTATCAATTACGGCATGAATATTTTTGTATTCTCCCATATTTCCGCTTAAACCTCACTTTCTGCTGTTTCTCCTAAAATTATCTTTCTGAATATGCTTTCAAATATTGTTACCGGTATGCTGTTACCTGCCTGCTTATAAAGTGCCATTGCGTACCGTCCGTTTTTCTCTTGTACTGCTGCCGCCGCCTCAAAATCTGCATCAGTGTAACCTTGCAGCCGCCAACATTCGCGCTCTGTCAAATAGCGATATTTCCCGCCGCCTAAATCTATAACCTGCGCCGGTGTCCTATCCTGCCGTGCCGTTATGGTGTATGCGTAATCTTTTATGACCGTTGCCCTTCGTATGCCCTTTTTCCCTATCGCGTTATATACGCTTGGTTGTGTTACGGTGTATACTTCCGGCACATCTGTTTCCAAAAATTCCGCAATATTCCGCATCGGCGTTTTTATCAGATCATCGAAATTAAACGGATCCCCGCCCAAAACAGATATTGTAAAAACTCTTTCCCGCGCCTGCGGCAATCCAAACTCCCGCGCATCTAATGTTTGAAAGCTACTTGTATAGCCCAATCTCTGCATTTCTGATAGATACCGGTTGAAATTGTGGATCATGTGTTTTGATGTAACATTTTTTACATTTTCCCAAATGACAAAACGTGGTTTCCATTCTCCCATTTGCCTAATTATATTTATGGTTTCCCACATAAGGCTTGACCGCGTTCCGGATCCCTTGTCTGCGCCTTTTCCTCTGTTTATTCTGCCGCCTGCTGCCGTTGCTTTCCCTTGATGCCCCGCAATACTGAAATCTTGGCAGGGCGATCCATGTATCAGAATATCCGGCTTTAAATTCCAACCTACAACGGATTGTGTTGTATATGGCAATTCGCTTTCAAACATTGCATTGTATGACTTTACGGCTTTTTTATCTATCTCCACATAATCAATAGCTTTAACCGGTATTCCGATGTTTCGCAGGGCGCATCGCGGCGATCCGATGCCGCCAAACAATTCAAGTATCTTTATCATTCCTTCGCCGTACTCAATCATTTTTACCGCTAACCCCCCATACAAATAATTTTTCTGTCGCTTTGAAATGCTCTTTTGCTTTCATTGTGCGATCTACATCTTTTTCCCAAACCGTTATAAAATCTTCCGGTGCCTTTTGCTCTGAAATCAAAACCGTATTGTACCGGCTCCAATCCCTCATAATCTGCCAAAATTCCAACCGGTCAAATGCTTTCGCTATGCCGTATTCCTTTGTTTCGTCATACGGCGGATCGCAATATACAACACAACCTTTCGGGCAAAACTCCCGATAATCCTTTACCATGAAATCTATACCCGCGATGCCGCCGCGCCGCACCTGCTTTAAAATGTTGTTGCTGTTCTCTCTGAAATAATCCCTTTTCCTGCCTCTGTCGTACCCGATGCCCGCATAGCCGCCGTCAAAAAATCTGCCGTTGAATGATGCAAGGAAACCAACCGCCCCAACATACCACGCCGGAAAACTTTCTTTGTCTGCCCTTACTCTGTCGTATTCTTCCTTCGGTACTGCATCGGGCAGCTTGCCGCCGCTTTGCAGGTGTTTAAAGAGTGCGATCAGATATTCGTTTTTGTCTGCCGCGATCCGGTTGTTTGCCTTTATCTTGTCTATCACATTGCAGCCGCCGCAAAACGGTTCTATATATGTCCTGCTGCCGCTTACGGCTATATGACTTTGGATAACCGGCACTATGTAATCTGTGATTTTGGCTTTCGATCCCATGTAAACCATGCCGCTACTTCTCCTTTAAATCTTTTTCTAATTCTTCATCATGTCGGCTGTCATACTCTGCAAATGCTACGGTGTGGATCTGTGTCAGCATAAAGAATTGTTTCCAGTCCTCCACGTTGGCGGGCGGCTTTCCGTTTGCTTTCTTCCAACCGTCCTTCTGCCACTTCTCCACCCACCCCAACCGGCAGGCGTTCCCCATGTAGTCGCAAGCTGTGTAAATTGTAATGTGGCAAGGCTTTAATAATATCCGCATTGCCGCTATACAGATTTTCAGATTTAGGGCGTTTTTCGTGTCATGCTCGATCCGGATCTGCTGTTTTCTTGTGTGGCTTTTTCCGGTGCCGTCTATGTACTCTATGACCGCTGCCGCCTCTCCCGCGCCTCTTGGGTTTCCTCTGAAATGACATTTAACGTATATTCCAACCTCCAACTTATCCACCTTCCTCCGATCTGCCTTTTCGTCCAGTAATTACTTGACGGCGCGGGTTTTCCTTTGTGAGTTATCCACATATCCACAATCTAACCGCCGCTACCGGAAATTCGTACCATTGTATATTTTTGGTATGCCCTGCCGGTAAATGGATCCACGCCGTTATATACGGTGTCTTTGTCTATGTAATAGCCTTTTATCGGTTTCGGATCCGGCAACCACTTTTTCGCTTTTTTGATGATCTCGGTTTTCGGTGTCGGCATTACCAAATTACGGCTGCAACTGTACCTTTGCTTTTTCGCTCCGTCCTTTGCCTTGTATGTCTTTGATGTTTCTTTTATCAGATACGCCGCAAGATCCTTATACTGTCCGGTATCATCTAAATATTTAAAGTCCGGTCTGCCATACTTCCACAACCTGCGTACCCATTTACAAACATCTTGCCCTTCGATATGGTTAATCAATAAATGGTGATGTATCGCTTTGTTTTGGTACTCTGTCACACATACCCATTTCAGATCCACCCCCACCTTCCTAAACTCTTTCCGTAATCCGTCTATCAGCTTTTTAATATTTTTCTTTGCCTGCTCCGGTGCCGGTCTTTCGTCCTTCCGGTATGTCAGCGTAATAAACGGATCATCTACCCCGAAATTATTATTTATCTTTAGCCGGAGGGTTCTCTCTGCGTTCATCTGATTAACCTTTTCTATTTCCTCTGCTGTGGGTTTTTCCTTCCCCCCTCTTACCTTTGCCCCTACCCTCTTTGTATAACTTTTCGTTACCTCAATCGTTGCCCCTGCCTCTACTGATGTTTTAAAATATCCCAACTTAATTACACCTTCTTTTTGCGTCTTATTATCTTTTCTGTATATCCTAAAGTTAATAGCTTGAACAAGCCCAAAACCGGCTTGTTTACCGGTGTTTTGGCTTGACGGCAAACGCAATAAGTGATATAATTTTCTTAGGTTGAGTTATTGCATTTGCACCAATTCTTTAGCCGCTGCGCTGCCAACGCAACGGCTATTTTTCTATTCTTTTTTAGGCTCTGTGTAAGGCTCCTGCTGCCCCTTTTCGGGCGGTTCCCTCGCTTTCTTCATATAATCCCGCTTTGGCTTATAAAATTTGTTGTGTGGGCTGCTTTTCCCCTTAAAAAGCAACTGAAAACTTGTTGACCAACCACGCACTTTATAGCAGGTGCGCCCGCTGCAATTTTTTCACAACATACAGAAAACAGCTATTTGCCTGCTGCATCTGCCGCAAGGTTGCCAACCTCGCTACAAATACGCCCTGCAGGTGTCGAACCTGCCCCGCCGCTTGGCGGTTCTCCCACGAATAGGGCGCAGGCGTTTTTCCGGTGCCGCCTACACTCAAAACAAGAAACCCTTATCTACTAAAAATTTGATCCAGTCAGCCCCCGTTATTTCCTCGCTTTCTATGGCTTTTTCAAATTCTTCCTTGCTTTCTATTCCGTCCTCTTTCAAAAACTTTCGTGCGATCTCTACTCCATTTGTAAGAAACACGCAATCGGCGCGAAATGTTCTTTCTGCCGTTCCGTAATCGTTCGTGCTTTTCGGTGTACGCATTTCAACCACTATTACCGGTTTATTGCTTTTTCTCCCGATCCCTTTTCTTAAAACTATTGCCTCGCTGAATAGCCAACCATTCCAACCGCGCCGCATCGGTGCAAATTGATAACGTGGCACTTGTACTAAATCGCCCGCCTTTACTTCATCAAAATTAACACCTTTCATTTTGCCCCTCCTTAACTGAATAATGCCTGCTGCGCTAACTCTGCTTTGTAATGCCCTTCTGCATCGGTTCCCCGCTGCATCTCTCTGTAAATGGTTGCAATGTGTACGCCGGTTTCTAATGCTATTGCTTTCGGTGCTATCCCCTGCCCGCTCATGCGTTCTATTGTCTGCCGGTCTGCATAGGTTAATTTTTTGTACTGTTTTCTCACGCCCCAACGCCTCCTTTTCGTCTTTTGGGTAAAATAAAAAATGCGGTAGAGTTTACGGCTCTACCGCATTTTATCTAGCTTTTTCATGGATAAAAAAATAAATGCGATAGAGTTTATTCAACTCTTTTCGCATTTAATTCTAAAACTTTGCCTTGAGTTTCCGCACTGGATTTCGACAGGTTCTTTGACTTTCACAAAACAGAAAAAGGAAGCCGCTTCGTTTCTATTTTGCAACAGCCCCCTTAAGACAATATGAGAGCAGGAATATTCCCGCAAGACCATAGGATATGTTACTCTGCTGTACCTTCTACATTTGCCAAAACTCAATATCGTTATAAACGAAGTCGGCTTTCCTATTTTCAGAAAACTTTTCTGTCGGATAGTCTCTCGGAATCAATTCTATATACCTTGAAGTCTCTGTCCGTCCGTCAACGCCCTCCTTGCTTAAAGTACAGCGGGCAAAGCGGACAGTATTTTTTATCATATAATTTCTGTAATATTCTTTTTCAAATCCGGTTCCATTATAATCGGCAGAAGAGTTTTCAAAAATCGGCGCGTCTGCTAAAAAAAGCTCCCGAAGACGTGGCAGAGATCCATATTCGCCCTCTTTATCTTTAAAGTATAGTCGCCATGTAGGGTCAAGCATCATACGTTTTCCGGATGGCAAAAGACAATCCACAACCACATGGCAGTCGTCAAACGGGTCTTCATATGGAAGGCAGGTGATATGCTGCGCTTTTATTCCGTTCAGACGCAAGAGGGAAGCCAGAAGAATCGAAAGCCCCCGGCAATTAGATTTGTAATCGTTTTTTTCACAGAACTCTATGAGATCTGTAATCTTTCTTCCGGAGCCTGCGCCACCAAATCCGCTGTGCCCGAAATGATCGCAGACAAAATCGAGAAGCTTAAATACAAGTTCGTCCCGGGTGCTGTCCATACCTTTTATGTATTCGGAATAATGATACTTTTCCAGTATCGGAGGAATATCGCCGCCTAAAACATATTCATTGGAGAAACCATACTCTTTGCTTCTGTCATATTCGGCATATCGCTTTAAAATGTCGATTCTTGCTTCCCCGGTAGCAGGTACATAGAGTTCAACCGGAATATGTTTATAAGGCGCATCTTCAGGCACATCGTCAACCTTTACATACCTTACTGGTGTTGTTTTTCCATGCTGGGTATAAAAACCATCCAGATTACCGTCCGCATATTTAATGTGATACACTATGCGGTAGTATTCATCGTTAATTTCATAACACAAAGATCCGTCCTTTTCATAGACACAGTTTGGCTCAAAATTATAATGACCGCTTGATGAAAACGACATTTTCATTCTCAATGGTGTTTCATCAAAAATATTAATGGTTTCCCCCATGTCCTCCTTATACCATTTTCCAATCAATCGTTTATCCATCCTGCTCTTCCTTTCTTATTGGTAGTTTATTACTGATTCCATATTTTTCTTTACAGAATACTTTTCTATATTAATTTTTGCGTTTCTTCAATAATTCACGGATAACGCACACGACAAACACATCGTCTGGCTTTAATCCCACCAGCAATAATAGACAGAAACCTCGTCACTGAAAAGATTGGCTGCCGGAACTAATTCGCCATTGCTGCCGATAATGAAACTCCGCTCTGCTAAATCAGTAACTTCCCCGATATCGTCCGGAAATATATCCTTCGGTTCCTGAAAGATTTGTTTTACCTCAGAAAGTGATAATTTACTGAAAATAATCAAAGTATCCGCATAGATAAACGGCTCGCTATTCACTTCCTCAAATCCATATACCTCCACAAAAACCTTTGCATTTGCATCTGCGTTCAGCAGATTCCCGATTAAGGCAATATACCCTTGCTTTCCGTCCAGCTCTTCACAGGAAAAGGATGTGAAATTATCTTCCGGGTCCAGGAAATCCTGATAGGAAAACCAGTATGTCCTTTCATAGTTTTTACTCACTTTGTTTGATTTTAATACTGCTAAAATTGTTTCCTTTTGTTTATGAAGCATCGCTTTCTCCTTAAAACCTCTACCTTTTCGTATTCTCCCGCTGCCGGATAAACCGGGAATTATCTGCCTGTTTCCTCTGTTTCCGCATAATAAATAAGCTGCAGCGCACGGAAGGTAATATCACCGTTTCTTCTCCTTGCCGACTTCCAGTCCGTTTCCAGCTGTAAGCCGCCGTACGGCCCCCAGTTCCGGAACATCGCGTCCACTGAAATCTCACAAACCCCGTCTGCATTGACCGCTCTCTGAATGCTCTCTACGATTTCCTGAAGCTTCGGGCTGTAACGAATGACGCCGCATCGTGCAAGCCATATCAGGTATTCCATATGATACTGCTGCACCCCGTCTGTCTCATAAACAAACGTAAGCCCCTGCGAAGGAAAGCCTCCGGTTGTTGCAAGCACATGCCCGGCCCAGGTAGACGCGGTCAGCCCTACAAGCTCCGGCCGGTCCCTGCGCATCAGCTTTTCAACGGAATCTGCCAGCATACGGCTGGCATCCTCTGTTCTCCATGCGGCAGTATGCGCTAAAATATCCAGATGGTACCGGCAGGGCCATTTTTCATACTCATGGAATACCCGTACCCCGCTCTTTCCAAGGGGGCGCGATACGTCTAAAATGGAATCCACCTCCAGTACCCGCCGGAAGGAATCCAGGGATAACTGAATCTGCGGGGCGATATCGATAAAATCTTCAAAACCTGCGCGGGCAATGCAGGCACAACGGAAAAGATTACCTCCATTTGCCGCATACTTAAACTCATCTCCCGGCTCCCCTGCGTTCCGGTAGCACGGGTCAGTAAACGGAAGCTCTTTAAACGCAAGCATGGCTCTTTTTAATACGTCCGTTTCCTTCCGTACCCCCTTTTCGGCAAGATATTTTACACCTGTCTCCTGATTTTCATAGCGTCCGGCATTTTTATTGGAACCGTGATACCCGTTTCCTAACCAGCCGTTTTCTTTTTGACATGCGATAATCGACCGAATAATTTTTTCCGATAAAATCAGCTCCTGTAACCTGTCTTCCTCTTCCCTGCTGATTTCATGCAGAATTTCCTTTTTCACACGGTAAATAATCGACGGATTCGCATTTTCCAACAGAAAAGAAATCATCTTCTGCATGACCTTCATCACTTTGCCTTTTCCTTTCCATAATACCAAATGTCCGTTTTTTGTTTTTCCAGCTACTGCTTATCCGGATTCGGGCATGTAATAATCCACGTAAACCCGAAACGGTCCTTCGTAATAGAACCGCAACCGCCGTCATCCGGCTCCGGGTGCGGCCGTAACGGCGAAAGTACGGTTCCGCCTTCCGCTAATACAGACACCGTATGCAATGCCTCCTCCTTTGAGTCCATATGAATCATCAGCTTTATGCCCGCTTTCGCTTCACTGTAGACAAAGGCATCTCCTGCCGACATATGCGTATTGCCAAGCATAAACTCCGCATGCATTACTTTTCCGATTTGCTCTGGCGCCACACCAGGCATATGCTCCGGCCAGCGCGACATATGAAGGATTTCTCCGCCAAAGGCTTCGATATAGACCTGGAGCGCCTCCTCACAATTTCCCCTGAACTCCAGATACGGAATGATTTCAATCTTTTTATTTTTCATTTTTTGCTCCTTTCTTTTAAGGACATCCCGGTAACCCGTGCCGGATTTCCAAATCAGCTGCAGTCTGTCACACATACCTGACTGCCTCCCGGATTGTAACTAGTATACTTCAATTTCAATACATTGCCAATCCTATTCTTCTTTTCATACTCCCGGATTTGTGATAAAATAAAGAAGCTGGAATTTATCTCCATAAAAGAAAGGACTCCATATGATGACCAATATCGTTTGCTCAGATACTTATGTAGCTGCATTTGCTGAATTAGATAAGAACACACAAAAAAAGTCCCTTAATACGATTCGTTCCATGCAAAGGAGCCTGAAAAGTGACAGCCTGAAAATAGAAAAGCTCAATACAAAGCTTGACTTTAAAAGTGCCAGAGTAACGCAGGATTTCAGGGTAATCTTCACGCAATCCGGCAATACGATTCTTCTGGTATACATAGCCCGTCACGATGATGCCTACTTATGGGCAAGCAGAAGATTACAGGGATTTGATGCTGCAGATGCCAAGCCGGCTTACGAATATTTTGAAAAATCGAAAATGGCATCCGGCACTATAGCGGAAGACGTTGCCAGCGTATCTGACAGTATACATTCTGTTCAGGCACCTACAGAAAAAAGAACAGAAAAAAAATCCGGCAACAGAACAAACCTGTCTCCTGCTTCCTCTGCCACGCCGGTAAACAATCAAATTTCTGATAAGCACGCTCCATCAGACAAGCAAAAGTCAAAAAAACAGCTTATGATAGCATTTGCTTTCCTCTGCTTTCTGCTTGGTATTCTCACCGGCCTTTCTATTGCCATCGGATATCTTACTTTAATCGGATAGCCTCCTGACAGCCTGATTTATGTTTATCTCCGGACCTCCGGAACGTTATCCTTCCTGTAATTCCATTTCATCCGCATCCGGCACCAGCAGTCCGCCCTGCTCCTGCAAGGTCTCTCCGTTCTCCTCTATAAGAGACGAAAGGACGGAAAATGTCCCTGTTTCTTCCAACGGGTAATCCATAAAGGTCCATCATCGGGGCGGCGGAAGGGATAGAGGAAACACTTACCTACATGGACTTCCCTTCGCAGCACTAGACGAGGATCAGGACCAACAACACCATCGAACGGCTCAACCGCGAGATCAGGCGGAGGACAAAAGCTATCGGTGCCTTTCCGGATGGACAAAGCGCCCTGATGTTGGTATATGCCAGACTGCGTCATGTAGCAGGTACTTGGGGAACAAAGCGCTACATGAACATGGCTCACCTTTACAACATGGCGCCGGATGCAGGGTCTGATAACATAACCGGTTAACTACCGGATACCAAACGGTAGAAATTAAATTTGCGAAAAACTATTGACACTATCACCCCCTAAGCATAATTTTTCTAAAAATCATTTTCTCTTTTCAAGTTCTTTTAATCCATACTGAGATATCTTGTAATACCGTCGCTGTCCATCATTTTTACTTACACAAACCAACTCCCTATCAATTAGTTTCTGAGTTCTTTTAGCAATCAACTGATATGTGCAATCTAATTCTCCTGCTATCACGCTTGCTCTAAAATCGTCTTCCCTATTATTCCCCAAAAAATTTAGGATTTCATATTCTAATCCATCATTCAGTTTTAATGACGTATCAACATAATCTTTAATAACATCCAATATATGTTTATTTGTCATCTCTAACTTGCATTCCACAAATTGATGCATTTGCGTAGAACATGTCGGGCAACTCATCCCATATGCTTTCATTGCATCATAATTCTCAAATGGAAAAACATGACCATTCGGACATCTAATCTCTTGACTTTCGTTAAAATGATCTTTTATCAAATCATTAAACAAAAATTTTCTTTCACTATAATATTTTCTTAACTCTGTATCCTTTGGTCTGCCATACTTTAAATTATTTTTTTGACACATTCCATAGTTTATTGCATATAAGACAGATGGAATATTATCTTTGTCATTTACTTTATTATATGTTGTAATATAACCATTAAGTTCTAATGAATCCAATAATCTACATAGAGAGCTAGAAACCATAAAATGACTTGTTGGTAAATTTCTCTTTTCCACTTCATTTACCTGTTTATCATTTTCTTCCTCTTTTTTTATGATTTTTTCCATTAAAAATTTCAAATTTTCCAAAGATGCCATTTCATCAAACGACTGTACAACAAATTTGTTTTTCTCAAAATATTGTTCAGTTACATCTTCAAAATACTTTTGAGCAGCCATATTCAAAGCAGCTTTGGTTATTTTTTTCTCAATAGTAACATGTGTCGCAAAACAATATCCTAATATATATCCAATTATTCTAGGTGTATTTAAAGACATATCAAATAACAACTCAAAAAGTTCCTCATCCTTTATGTCAAAATAATCTGATATTTTTTTACCGGGAAGAAACACTTCAAATCTGTTACAGATCAATCTTCTTACATAATCTATTGATAATTCTTCCATTTTTGAGATATTCTTATAGGCATAAAGCGCACTATAAAAATCCAAATTAATTTCATCAATTTTTTGATTATCTAAGCGTCCATAATAAAATCTGCTTGGATATGTTGCAATTTTAAATTTAACAAAGTCATCCGATATGTTATTTAACGGAGCCACGAACCAATCCATAAAAATCTCTTGTGCTTCTTGATCCATTTCTGAATAATCATCAAGATAAATATAAATATATTTAACATTTAATGAATCTCTTATTTTTAAAAATGACTCAATAAGACATTTTTTAATATCAAAATATTGCAACACAGCACTTGAAAATTCTCTTTTACAAATATTTTCTTCTGACTTGCTAATTTCTGTATTAGCTCCTATTGACGTACTTGATATATTAATATCAACTTCTTCACTCTTATTTTGTCCATTACTTTCCGTCTTGCTAATAACTGTATATAACTGCGCATCGACAGCTTTAACAACTTCATTTATATTATCAAGAATTTCTGATAATTCCTCTTCAACCTCAGCAACTATTCCATTTAAAGAATGTGTAATTCTACTAAAAAAATTTTGACTTTTTATTGAACTCTTAAATTCTTTTGTTGCAAGCTTTATAACTTCAAATAAAAAATTTTTGTAAATAAGATATTTTTTTATTTCTTCCGACATCTCTGCTGTTAAAGTGTCAGAAAGAGTAGGAGTTGCACTATCAAACAATGTTTTAACATCAATATAAACAGTAATTACATCTTTATTTCCTTTCATATCAGCAATTGACTTTTGAAATATTGTTGACTTGCCAGTTCCCTTTCTTCCTTTTAATATTGATGTTCTTGGTAAATTTACCTGCTGTAATATTCCTTCGTTTGGAAGTAAATCGGTATAAATTTCATTTATAATATTCTCACCGTCATGTTCTATTTCAGCTCGTCTAATTAATTTCAAAGAATTTGCAAACATTAAAAAATCATTTTGTGTCTCCATCATATATAATCTCCTTTTTGTTCTTTGAAAACATTATCATTTAATGTATTCCTATCTCGGTCCTAAAAACTTATCCCCGTTCAAATGTATCATATGTTCCGGCATCTCTGCAATCCAGACCTCCGTTTCCCATGCCAGTGTTTCCGAAAATCTCTTATATGTCTTAAAATCAAGAAATGCCGTCACAAAGATTTTTCCTGCCGTTACATTCTTTGTCATTTCCGTTATTTCCAAAATTCTTTTAGAATCCATCGGTCCAACCGAAGTTACTGATTCCACAAAATATATCCAATTCTTATCTTCTCTGTACAAAACCACATCCGGCATCTTATCATGCAAGGTTATTTCAAATCCCAATTCTGTCAACTTATCAACATTTTTCACTAAGTCTTTCTCTATGGTGTCGCCAACATACAAACATTCTGAAACCGGCGCAAATCGTGGAGCAAATTCTTCAATAATAGCCTTTTGCAATTCATTATGCTTGCCTGTAGAAAATTGAAAATCAGCACCATTAATACGCACTGGCATCATTGTCATTTTCTTTTTTGAAGCATAAATATCCATCAATTTTTCATGATATTCCAAAAAGCGATTTATGAATTTTTGCCATTCTGATGTCTGAAATGCCCTTACCATCTGCAATGTTTCTTCCGTAAGTCTATATCTATAATTCGGGCTATTTGTTGCCTCCCCGTTATCCTCTACAAGTGCTGCATTTCTAAAATGATGTAATGCCTGTTTACGAAATGTTTCCCTGCTGTTTTCGGCATAAGTGGAGCCATAGTATGTATTTGCAAATTGGATAATATCATGAATACGAATCCACTCATTTTCTGCTTCTTTCCATGCAGTATCCTGCTTTAATCCTGCCATTGCCAACAATACATAGCAACAAATATCTGCCTGCTGCGCTTTCGGCATCCCTAGTATTTTCAGAATTTCTCTTGCCTCGTCAATTTTATCCACAGTATCCCTCCAATATCATATTGCAATTATGTTCTGACATGTCCTTGCTTTTCATCAGCTTTCTACCCATTTCCTGTATGCTTTCTAAATCAGGAACAGGCATCGAATTAATTTCCGTCGAATTTACCTGTGTTGAACCATTCAAAATTCTATAATATTCATCATAAAGCGTAGAGTTAAAAATCACATATAATCCATACACAAGGCACTCTGACATTTCCGTTATCAAGCCATCTATAAAATTTATCTTGTTCTGTGTGCTAATCTTCTTATACTGCGGATATTTCTTCGATAAATATACCCCGCACTGCAATCTGCGCCGTTCCTCTTTCGCCGTAAAACGCTTCACAAACAAATAATTCCGATTATCCTGCATTAATCCTTTTTGGTCAGTCACAACATACTCATGCTCTTTCTGAATCGGGAACTGTACTTCCCCCTCTTTAATATGCTGTGAATAAAACAGTGGAATTGCTCCTTCTTCCGCATCATCACGAAGTATCTCCCGATTGCGGAAATCAACTGTCAGTCCTGTTTTCATTTTTAACCCAATATCCGGTAGCGTTTTATCAAACCTATGTAACCGTTCTAATACGGAAATTTCTTTTTTATCCGTTACAAGATAAACATAATAATCGTCCCCGGACACAACAAGACTATACGGCACTGTCAAAGACGTCAACTTATTAAAATCGCTATTTGATTGTGAGGAAGTAATCGTTACTTCTTCCGGCGTCTGATTTGTCTTTTTTACTTTTATAATCATTGTTTCCTGCAACACATCTTCTCTGTCAAATACTTTATTCCTGCTTACAAATAAATGAATATGCTCCAATCTTCCTTCTGTCAGAAAATACTGTCTGAAACGTTTAAAATAAGCCCCCGAAGTCCATGAGCGTGGAATGATATACACCATTTCCCCATCACTATCCAGATTAAATAATCCCATTGCCGCAAAAATAAAATATAAATTTGGCGCACCATAGCAGACTTCCGGCATATCTGTTGCCTCTGGCGCATCCTTAGGTATTTTCATATAAGGCGGATTGCCAATTACAAAATCATATTTCTTAGGATCAGGGCTACCACCCAACATATGGTTAAAATCCAAATACTGACTTGTAATATAATTATCTGTGACAATTTGTATTTGAATATCTTTTTTCAAATTTTCCTGACAAACTCGCAGGTTTTCCTTTAGCAGTTCCAAAATATTATCATCATTTTCATAGCAGGTCAATTCTATCGTCTGAACAAAATCACTCTGCTCCAGTCGTTCTATCAACGCGCATGATAATATCCCCGATCCTGCTCCTGCATCTAAAATACTGACTTTAGACTTTTTTTCAGAAATATCATATAATCCAGCCATAAAACGTGCGGTTTCTTTACTAGTAAAAAATTGACCATACTTTTTTCGCTCTTTTTTAGGCATACTATCAATATATTTATTGGTACGTTCAATAATGTAATCTAACATCGTTTCCCTTCTTTTCTACAATTAGTCAAATCAATGTTCCGTATCAATGTCGACATTATGTATCTGCTTAGAATAATATAAACCTTTTATTTGCCTTAAAATAATTTTTAAGCAGCTTTAAAACTCCGCTAATTTTCTTCTATTTTCCGACCGATACAACGAACTGCTCTCTATTGGATAATATTTACTCATCTTCAAACTTATCAACTCTTTCAAGTATTTTTAACAATTTCATTCCTGCTAATGCCACTTTCTGCTTTTTACCTTTTTGCACTTCAACATCATTCTCCAAAGATTCTGCAAATAATAACAATGTTGATTTTTTCATTTCAAATACGCCGGCATACTTATCTAATACATCCATTGTCGGCTGCTTCTTATTATTTTCTATTTCCGAAACATAACTTTGAGAAATTCCCAGTTTCTCTGCTAATTCAGCAGATTTATATCCATTAAAAATCCGTAATAATCTAAGTGCTTCTCCAATCATAGATTTTCCTTTCCCAATCTATGCAAAAAATAGATTATTTAGCATTAAAGTAAGTTATCTAAAAGCAACTCAATAGTGATTTTGCAAACGTAGATAACAAATTTACCAACAGCAATTTCAGTATAACACATATACAAAGAAAGTCAAGATATTATATCGCTATTTGTAATATTCCAAGCTAAAGGAAGAAGCAATAAACCACAAAAATAGCCGCCTGTCTGGTAAACTAAGCGGCAATTTTTGTTTCACTTATATACCGGGCTAACCGTCTATTGCAGCGCCCTTTCTATCATCAGATTAACCCTATCCTATATAAATATGCCCAAGGATTTCCTCCCGGCAAAGGTATAAAAAACGTTACCTCCCTCTTATACCGGATTGGAATTTGTCCATGTCCACTCCGCCCATTCGGACGTAACCGTCTTATTTCCGTCGCCCTTCGCGCGGATTTTAACCGTTATAGAGCGGTATTGCTTATAATCGTTGACATTAAACGTATTATATCCCGTATGCTTCCTGTCGCTGTATCCTCCTCCGTTATACGATATCTGGTATTCGTACCCGAAGGAGCCGGGAACCGCCTCCCATTTCACCGCGCCGTCCGACGTGATGGCAAACGACGATACCGCAGGGGACGGCAGCAGCGTTATCACATCTGCGGCAGAGCCGCCTGCATACTGCGAATCGATATAATAGCTTCCATTGCTGTCGAACGCGCCACCCAGAGCCTTTATACGGATAGGATATCTGCCCGGGCTTTGGATTACTTTACTGTACGAAACCTCCGCACCCGTCAGGGATTGTCCTGCAATCTCATACTGATAACCGCTGCAATTTACTGAAGGCACTGTTACGTTTACGGTAATACTTCCATTTGTCACAAAGGAATCCGCCGAATACCGGTAGGAAATTACGGGTGCTTTCAGAACCTTTACCTGCTGCGTATGGG
The DNA here is from genome assembly GCA_910577175.1 of uncultured Lachnospiraceae bacterium. Taxonomy (GTDB): domain Bacteria; phylum Bacillota; class Clostridia; order Lachnospirales; family Lachnospiraceae; genus SIG307. The sequence continues at coordinate 16,326 of CAJTLU010000004.1, forward strand.
TATAGAACGCGCTGTCCAGATTGCCGCGTCCGTCCCCCACAGCCCTCAGCTTTACAATATGATTTCCCTCTGTCGTAAACCTCGGTGTGTAGGAATAGGTCGTTCCAGAAACATGGTAATCCCCGCTGACCTTTTTCCCGTCTATTTCGAGATAATAAGAGCTTGCGTTTGTAATTGCGTTCCAGCGATACGAACCGTTTTCCGTAATGAACCAGGGCGTTGCAAGCTTATACGCCGTAATGACCGCTGAATAGTCGCTGTCCAGATATTTCGTGTCGTTCCCGACTGCCTTTACATAAAAGGTACAGACCTCGCCGCCCTCAAGATACTCGATATTAAACCTTGTCGCGTTCTGGCTTCCGCCGCCGATTTGTTCCCCGATGGCAGAAAATACCTGATACGTCGGCGTATATTCCGAGGTATTGATATTGTCCGGCGCATTCCATAAAAGCTCGATGCTGTTCGCTAACGCCCCCTCCGGGAAGGTCGGCGCGGCAAGGCGGATAAACTGCTGTGTAGGTGATGCTTCGCTCGTCATGTAATAAAGCGTCCCCGTATCATTGTAATAGTTTGCAACCGCCACCATACTAAGCGTCGTTCCATTTGTTTCAATAAACTGATACATATTGCCATACGCATTTTCCACAAGCGGCGTTTTGGATAAATCAAGATACGTTTCGTAGCTCTTTGCATTGGATACGTCGTCCCACTGTAACGTACCGTTCCCGCCCGAGGTAATCCGGATATTCACCGGCGCCTCCAGACGCCGGATTGCCACAGGCGCTGAATCATTAGACGCAAGCACGTTGCTTCCGTTTCCCCTTGCATTTACCGTTACCTCATAGGAGCCTGCCTTAATCGTAGAAAGGTCAAAGCGTTCCGTCTGCGCCGTAATATCCCTTCCCGCATAGGCTACCGTATAGCCGTTGTTGCCTGCCACCGCATCCCACGAAAGCGTATAGCCGCTCATTATCACATTCTGCGGCGTTGCCTGTACGGTAATATCAAACGACAATGCCTCCGATGTCAGGCAAGGCAGGGTAACGTATTTCCTGTTTCCCGTCGTCCTCACACCGCCCATACTGCGGACAGCATAGGTATAATGCTGCTCAGAAATACTCTCGCCGTCCGCTACGTTGCTGTCCGTAAGCGCGGCAGCGGTCGTATACTTCCCGTTTTGCAAAACGCCGTCCTTATACAGCTGATAGCCGATTGCGCCGTTTACCTGTACAAAATTCACGGTAAACCCGCCTGCAAGGCTCTCCTTCGCGCTTACGATAAAATTACCGTCAACCGCCCTCGGTGCGGCAAGGTGCTCCACCATAACAGGCTCTGAATATTTGCTGTCAAAATAATCCGTACTGCCGCCCGGCGCGTTCGCCTTAATCTCTATGGTATAAACGCCCACGCCCGCATAGGCATGGGAAAAGGCGCGCTGCACATCGGAATAGGTAGTAATCTCCGGCGTCCCGCCGTCCTTTATCAGTCTTGCGGTATAGCCTCCCGCCGCATTTACGGCATTCCACGTCAGATTATTGCCTCTCCGTCAAGCTCAAGATCATGGTTCCATGCCACCTGCGGCGTCTCAAGGATGAATACCGTTTTATCCGCGGACCAGGAGGAGAAATAATTTCCCGATTCGTTATACGGCATCACGGCAATTTCCTGCGACCTCCCCGAAGCAAGCCCTTCATACTGCGTCTCCTTAAAAACCGCCTTCTGTACCACACCGCCTATTTTTATCCGGTAGCCCGCCGCGCCGTCTACCGTGTTCCACTTTACAATGCCGTCCTCAACGAACAGCTCCGTTACCGTATCCAGATAATGGAACTCCTCCGAAACGCTCTTACTGTTGTAGGTGCTTGTATGGTTTCCGAGCGCCTTTACCTCTACTGTAAAATCCCTGTTTTCGGAGTTATACGCAAAGCTATTGCCCGTTACCTCCTTGGAAATGCCGTTTACCGTAACCTCATACGCCGAGGAGCTTCCCGTCCAGGTCAGCGCCGTACCGTCATACCTCACATTGGCAGGTGCGCTGTAGATAGAAACATTGACCTCCGGACTGAACGACGAGTAAAACGTACTATCGCCCGAGACAACCGGCTTTACCTTTACACGGTTACTGCCCTCCGGCAATGTGGCAATGCGTGTATCGGTTACGGTTGACATCGTACCGTTTACGCTGACTGAATAGGCATTTGCACCCGCAACCGCTTCCCATGAAGCGTTTTGTCAAGTGCTTTTTTTAGTTATTGACGCAAGCCCTTGTTAGTACGGCGGGAAATGGGGCAGGAAAAGGGGCGTAAAACGCGCCTGTGGACATTTAGAAGCTGTTTTCGCGTGTGGGGAGTATAAAATCCTTGCCCGGTGGTTTTTCGTGTCTGAAACGCCTTAAAAATCAAGCCTTTTCAAGCCCTATTGCGTAACACTCTATTCTGTTCCTTGGGAGAGGTCGGGGGTGCGGGGGCAGGATTGTCAAATCCTGTTCCCCGTTTTCGGCGGCGAAATGGCAACGGCAAAAATCCAGACGGTCAAGGGTTTAAGAGTGGAGATTTTTTCGCGCCCTTTGCGAAAAAATACTACTCGTCCCTTGACGGTCTGGATAGTCGGAACGGACGTAGAACGGGGATTGCTTTTGGTAATTGGATATGATAGAATATTCCCCAGTACAAACCGACAAATCGAAAGTTATTTTTAAGTGAATACGAAAGGAAACATACCATGCTAAAACTTATAAGACGCTGTCCGGAATATGTCAGCGGATACAGAGAGTATTGTCAGGAAGCATATAACAACCACGTTATTTACTTTAGACCAACTAATCCAAAACTGATTGACAACGAATGGTTTAGCAGAACTAAAGATTGGTATGACAAAAAGGAGACTGGGCAAATTCAGGGACAGCCCATAAGCTTCCACTTTTGGGCTGTTGATGATAAAAAATTTATAGGCGAATTTCAACTGAGAACTGAATTGACCCCGGAAGTAATGTCAGGTATAGGCAGTATCGGATATGCAGTACGTGTATCCGAACAAGGTAAGGGATATGGAACCGAGATATTGAAGCAAGGGTTACCTATTGCGAAAGAACATGGTATGAACAAAGTTCTTATGAACATAAATGACAAAAATAGTGTGTCTGCTCATGTTTGCGAGAAACTTGGTGGAAAGTTGATGGATAAAATACAAGCATATAACGATGCCGAAGGTTGTCACATCATGCGCAGATATTGGATTTATCTATAAATTCCAGTTTATCGGTCTAATAAAAATCCAAAACAGGACGGCGGTAATAGACATTGACTATCCTGCCGCCCTGTCTGTTATCGCTCCATATCCTGCGAGACTGTGCAACATCGTAATTTTGCACAGTCTTTGGGACATAATGGGGTACGCAAAATGCGGATTTCCTCCCTTCTTACTGGTAATACTGTGCCTGCGCGTTCCAAAGCTCACGGTAGCGTCCTTCCTCTTTCATCAGCGACTCGTGGTTTCCCTTTTGTACAATCCTGCCTTCCTCAAAGACAAAAATCTTGTCGCAGAACCGGCAGCTGGACATCCTGTGTGAGATATACACTGCCGTTTTTTCTTCCACCAGTCCGTCAAACCGCTTGTAAATATCATACTCCGATACCGGGTCAAGTGCGGAGGTCGGCTCATCTAAAATAACAAAGGTAGCATCCTTGTAAAGTGCCCTGGCAATTGCCAGCTTCTGCGCCTCACCGCCGGAAATCTCTACACCGTTTTCCTGCAGCTGGTACAGATTGGTCCGGATTCCGGCAGGCATCTCCTGCAGGCGTTCTCCTAGTCCTGCCTGCCGGATACAGCGGATTATCCTTTCCTCCTCATACTCCTTGGAAGCCGCCACATTCTCTGCAATGGAAAAAGAAAACAACCAGAAGTCCTGGAACACGACGGAAAACAAACTCATGTATTCCTTGTAATCATAAAACTTTATATTGATTCCATTGAGTAAAATCTCCCCCTCCGTCGGGTCATACAGCCGGCACAAAAGCTTGATAAACGTCGTCTTCCCGGCGCCGTTCTGCCCTACGATTGCCGTCTTTTCCCCGATGCAGAGCTTTGCGTTCACATGGGACAATACATCTCCTGTACTGTTCGGGTACCGGAACGATACATCCTTAAACTCAATCTCATAGCGGTTATCCTCCCGCTTTTCAATTGGAAGCGTGCCCTCATACTTCTTGTTTTCCAAAGCCATAAAGTCTTCAAACAAAGACAGATACCTGCTTTGAATTTCCACGGTAACAGAAACGCCCATGATATCACTGATGTTTTTGCAGAACTGCCAAAAGGCGGCGACATACTGCAGTACGCTTCCCACGCTGATCAGCCCCGCAATCGCCTTTAATCCTACATACAGATAGCTTCCCAACTGTAAGAAAAAAAGCAGCGTCTGGTTCAAGGTCATATAGCGGTTCGTCCAGCGAAGCAAAAGCCTTTCATTCTTTTCATAGCTTTCATTGCTCTCCTGGAGACTGTCCAGAATCATATCCTGCATCTGGTACACACGGATATCCTTCCCCTCCTTATAGCGGGACAGGAAGCTGAAAAAATAGCCGAACCGGCGGTTATACTCCACATTCCGCTCAAAAGCCATCTGGCTCTGCTTCCCGTTGTATCTCTGCAGGGCATTCTTTGCTGTCAGGACAACTCCCCCTGCTGCTGCTAAAAGAAAGGGACTCCACCATGCATTCATCACCCTTGTCAACGTCCCCGCCGCTTCCATTTTTACCGGAATACATACGCCGAGAAACAAAACAAACGAATATACCATTCCTGCTGACAGCTCTATAATATCCCCGAGCCTTGTGCAAAAGTTTCCGATACCGCCATGACTGTTCATTCCCTCTCTTGCCCTATAAACAAGCTCCAGCGTACTCTGCTTTTCCAGCAGCTCATAATCCAACTGTAGTGACTTTTCGGAAACCATCTGGTCGATGCGCTCTTCTACACTGCTCCGCTTTACGCCAAGCGCAGCCTCCAATGCCCAGCGGACGACTCCTAAAAAGAGGTTACAGCCTACCATGATAAAAACTGTCTGCATAATCCTGCCGGTATCCTGCCCTTCGATTACCTTGTCGATAATCCTGCTTCCAAATACAATATTCACAAACGGCTGTACTGCTGCAATCAGCTTTGTCAGGAACAGTAGTGGAAAAAATCCCGGTTCCAGACGCCTTACCAGACGAAACACCTTTCTTATCGCAGTTCGTTCAGAGGTCTTTTTATGCTTCATCTTCCGCCACCTCCCCTTCTTTATAGTAGTGGCTCTGAATGTCAAACAGCTCCCGGTACTTCCCATGCCTTTGCATCAACGCTTCATGCGTTCCTTCCTCTGCAATCCGTCCGTTTTCCAGCAGAAAAATCCGGTCACAGAACTTTGTGCTGGCAAGCCGGTGGGAAATAAACAACGCCGTCTTCTCTTCTGCCATATGGTTATATTCTTCATAAAGACTGCTTTCTGCAATCGGGTCCAAGGCCGCTGTCGGCTCATCCAGTACCAGCACCGGGCCATTCCGGTACAGGGCCCTTGCCAGAAACAGGCGCTGCATCTCCCCTCCGGAAAAAAGCACACCGTTCTCATCCAGCGTCTGGCTGATGTAAGTCCTTGCTCCGTCCGGAAGCTGTTCCACCTTCTCCCAGAGTCCGACCTCACGGAGCGCTTCCTTTACCTTCTCCCGTTCTGCAGCATCCGGCACCGTACCGGCAATATTCATCTCTATCGTAAAAGAAAGCAGAAACGCATCCTGGAACACAACGCTTAAAAGCCTCTGGTATTCCTCCTGCTTCCATCCGGAAATATCTTCACCGTTGATAAGTATACTTCCTCCGGTCGGCTGGTATAAGCCGCACAAAAGCTTGACTAACGTCGTCTTTCCGGCGCCATTATTTCCTACTAACGCCACCTTCTCCTTTGACTTCATCACAAAGCTTATATGGGAAATCGTATCCTCCTCTGCCCCCGGATACCGGAAGGAAACGTCACGGAACTCGATTTCCGGTCCCCTTGTAAGCACCGGCGCCGGATGTTCTGCTTGATGTCTGCGTTCCAAATGTTCCATCACAAAGGAATAATCCTTTGTTTCATTGTTCGCCTTCTTTAAGGCGCCACAGGACATCGCCACACCGAAAATCCACTGGGTAAAGCCCCGGACCATCCCTAACTGCAGCGTAAATTCCGCCACCGTAATCTTTCCGGAAAGAACAAGACCAATCAAAACGAAGTATGCCAGGATTTCCTGTCCTGCGACACAAAACTGGTTCCCGAATGCCGGGAGATAAAAGCGGAACTCCGCGCGCTTCTGAAAATCTACCGCGTCTGCATGAAGCCCTTCAAAAACCCGGTGAAACCAGCCGTCCATACGGTATACACGGATATCCTTTCCCGCTGCCAGGTCAAGGCTTTCCTCTCTTAAATAGCTCTGCTTACGATGTACCTCCGAAATCTCGATACGATGCCTGTCGTAATAGCGGACCGCATTCCCACGCAGTACGAAATCCAGCAGGAAGGTAAGCAGAAGCATCAGCAAAATACGGTAATCCAGCGTCAGCACCGCTGCTGCATACGTGAAAAGACCACAGAGCTGCACGATAAATTCTACCGATTCTGTCATAAGCTTCTCCGGGCCCCAGTTGCTCCCGATGACAGCCTTACCGCCTAACATAATCTCTTTCTGCCGTTCGACCGGCTCTATATCCACATAGTCCGCTGTCAGAACCTTTTTCACATAATCAAAAAGGAACACCCGGAATCTCGTAAAGGAACGGCGATTTTGTAGAAACATTCTGGTAATATCCCCGCAGATTCCCGCTGCCATGGAGAGAAACAAAATCCCGCCCATGATAAACAGAAACCTCACAGGCTCCCCTCCCATAATTCCTGCAATTGCTGCTGCCGGGATAAGTGCCCCGAGAAACGGAACCAAGACCCGGCATACTACATAAAGCGGCGTTACCCAGATTGCCGCCGGATAGGTCCGGAACAGTGCGCCTGTCACACGCCATACGTTCCGGAATACCGAGGCTTCTGCACCACATGCTGCTTTTCCTTCTTTTTTCGTCTGACCTTTTCCAGCCATATGCTCCTCCTGACGCGACAAATATAGACTCCTATTCTCCCCCATATCCGGTTCCTCAAGCGGATATTCGCAATCCGCTTCGCTTCTTGCTCATAACCTCATTGCCGCTTCGCGGCATTTTGGCAGGAGCTTGAACTCCTGCCAAAACAGGCAAGTTCCCCCGCTTAAAGAAGCGGGGGACTTCCCTGATGCGGTTAAATCTGGTTTTATTCTACCACATCTTTGCCAACATAATAAAAAAGTGCACGAAATTGCCGAATCCGTGCACGAAATCTCCCGTTTGAAATTTGAAATAAATCTGAAATGAACCATCCGCCAGACTGCCCTACAACGGCAGCATGACCTCTGTCACAAATACTCCCGGCTCGTTTTTCCGGTTCACGAACCCCTGATACTTTTCCGCCACCAGGTCGATTCTGCGCAGCCCGAACCCATGGCTGCCGCCTTTTTTGCTGACCAGCTCGGAAGGACTCCTTCTGCGCGTTTCTGCAGTGGCATTGGCTACGGATAAATACAGGTGCTTTTGGAAAATACCAATGTAAATCCTTAAGAAACGCTTTTCCTCCGGCACCTTTTCACAGGACTCAATCGCATTGTCAAGAAGGTTTCCGACAATCGTACAAAGGTCTACATCCGTCACCTTCAGCTCCATTGGCACCTTTGCGGTACAGTCTGTCGCAATCTTCTTTTTTGCTGCAACGGAAAGCTTGCTGCTTACAATCGCGTCTACGCTGACATTTCCGGTACGGACCGCAAAATCAATGCTGTCTAAATCTTCTTCTAACTGCTCCAGATACGCCAGTGTCTCTTCGATTTTCTGCATGGAAAGATACGCTTTGATTGTCTGCATATGGTTATGGTAGTCATGCCGCCATCCGCGCATGGTATAGTAAATATTCTGCACCTCGTCCCGCTGCGTCTTCAATACCTTGTCCTGATATTCCCCGATGCGCTTCTCCTGTTTACGGGATATAATCCTTATTGTAATCAGAACAGCCGCCGTCACAGGAAAAAGCACTCCCGCCAGAAAAAGTACCACATACATCGTTACGTTCATTCCGCTCTCCCTTTGTAATAAGCAATAAATGCCTCATTCAACGCCTGATAATTCCCCTTGCTGACCGGCAGGATTTCGCCGTTCTCAAGCTCGCATTCTGTCTTCCCGATTCGTATGAGCCGGGAAATATTAACGCACAGTCCCCGCCGCAGCAAGAAAAAGCCCTTTTCCAGAAGCTTCTCTGAAACGGCAGAAAAGTTTGCCTTCCATCTCCGCTTTCCGGCGCCTGCTTCGGTCTTTAATACGACATAATGCCCGTCCGCCTCCGCATAAAGAATGTCCCCGAGCAGAACCCGGTTATACATGCCATTTGCCTCAAACATAAAATACTCCGGCTCCTCCCTGCGCATCTCCTCCGAAAGACTACTTAACATTTCAAAGAAAACCGGCTCTTTTACAGGCTTTAACAGATACCGCAGGGCGCCCACCTCATACCCCTCGATGGCATACTCCGCGACTCCGGTCAAAAACACAATCCTGACCCGCTTATCTCGTTCCCGCACTCTTCTCGCCAAATCCAGACCGTTCATTTCCCCCATCTGGATATCAAGAAGCATGATATCATAGGTCTTCTGCGCTTCTGCTTCAAACAGGAACTGCTCCGCACTGTGGTAAACATCCACCGCGGCGCTGACCCTTGCAAGCTCCTGCCACCTGTCCAACAGTGTTTTAAGATACTCTGCCTGCGCCTCTTCATCCTCACAAACTGCAATACGAATCATCATATCAAGGCTCTCTTCTCCATTTGTTGTTACTCCATACCTGAGTTTCCACATTTTGTATGCAGCTTTGTGTCCCGCCGGACAGGACTTTTAAGACTACTAAAAAATACGGAAACCCAGGTACACGATATACTTTCCTACAGCTTATACGGCGTGTTCTGATAAACGTAGTAATTCAGCCAGTTGCTATACAGCGCATTCGCATGGGAGCGCCACAAAAGAAGCGGACGCTGTAAAGGGTCGTCCTCCGGATAATAATTGAGCGGAACCGCAGGCGCAAGCCCCTTTTCCAAATCCCTCTTATACTCTTTATCTAAGGTCAGGCGGTCATACTCAGGGTGTCCTAACACAAAAATATTTTTTCCGCCCTCTGCCAGCAGAATAAAGCAGCCCGCCTCATCACTTTCCGCCAGCACGGTAAATACGCCGCTTTTTATCACAGCTTCCTTCGAAATTCCGGTATAACGGGAATGCGGCGCATAAAATTCATCGTCAAAGCCGCGCACCAGCGGCTCCCTGCGGTTTAACACATGATGGAGGTAAACGCCGGAAAGCTTTTCCGGAAGCGGCAGCTTCGGAATCCCGTAATGGTAATACAGGCCTGCCTGCGCTCCCCAGCAAATATGAAGCGTCGAGGTGACATTACTTTCGGACCACTCCATCACTCTTTTCAGCTCCTCCCAGTATGCGACCTCCTCAAACTCCATCTGCTCCACCGGGGCGCCGGTGATAATCAGACCGTCAAACTTTTTCTCCTTTACTTCCTCATAAGTCATATAAAACTGCTCCAGATGACTGAGCGGCGTATTTTTTCCGACATAACTGCCTGTCGTCAGAAACGTAACCTCCACCTGGAGCGGCGTATTGGAAAGGCTGCGTAAGAGCTGCAGCTCCGTGTCCTCCTTGAGCGGCATCAGATTTAAAATCGCAATCTGTAACGGACGGATATCCTGCGTCACGGCGCGGCTCTCATCCATTACAAAAATATTTTCTGCCTCTAAAATCTTTTTGGTCGGCAGATGATTGTTTACTTTTACCGGCATGCTATTCTTCCTTTCCTCCAAGCATCTCCAAAAACTCCTCTTCGGTAATTACAGCTACGCCCAGCTCCTTTGCAGTTTTATTCTTGGACGACTGCGATGCGGCGTCATTATTAATCAGGTAATCCGTTTTTGCCGTCACGCTTCCGGTCACCTTGCCCCCGCGCTCTTCAATATAAGCCTTAAGCTCCGGACGTCCGGAAAAATGAAAAACCTTTCCTGTGATTACATAGGTCTTTCCGGCAAGCGGCAGCTCTCCTGCTGCTGCCACCGGACGCTCTAATGTCAGGAACGAAAGCAGCTCCTCTGCCTCCTGTCTGTTTTTCTCTTCCGCAAAATAAGCGGCAAATGCCTCCGCCGTCACCTCGCCGATGCCCTCTATCGCCACCAGCTCCTCCGGCTTTGCATTCATCACACGCTCTATCTCCTCGTCAAACGCGCGGCAGACCAGCTTTGCAGTAGACAAACCGATTCCCGGTACCCCGAGCGAATACAAAAACCGTGCGGGCGATACCGTCCTTGCACTCTCCACGGAGGAAAGCAGCTTCTGGTACGACCTCTCCCCGAAGCCTTCCATTGCAACAATCTTCTCCCGGTGTCCGGAAAGGCGGAACAAATCCGCTGCTCTTGCAATCAGCTTTTCATTCAGTAGCTTCTCTATCGTTGCTTCCGACAAACCTTCGATGTTCATGGCATCCCGCCCTACAAAATGCGCAATGGACTTCACCTTTTTTGCAGGACACTCCGGATTCATGCAATACAGTGCCTTAACCTCATTTTCCTCTTTTAATGTCGTCGGTTCTCCGCAGACCGGACAGTATTCCGGCGGCTTTGCCGTACCGCTCCCGGTAAGATTCGCCGCAATCTGCGGGATAATCATATTGGCCTTATATACCTCCACAGTATCCCCGATGCCAAGGGAAAGTCCCTCCATAATACTGACGTTATGGATGCTTGCCCGGGATACCGTCGTTCCCTCCAGCTCGACCGGGGCAAATATCGCAACCGGGTTAATCAGACCGGTTCTCGATGCGCTCCACTCGATTTCCAAAAGCTCTGTTTCTGCCGTTTCGTCTGCCCATTTAAACGCAATGGAATCCCTCGGAAACTTCGCAGTTCTTCCGAGACTTTCCGCAAACGCAATGTCATTAAAGGTCAACACCAGACCATCGGAAGGAAAATCGTTGCCCGGAAGCCTCTGCTCCATCTCCCCGACCGTCTCCGCGACCGTCCCCGGCGTTACCAGACATGCCTCCACACAGGTAAGCCCCTGCGACGCCAGAAAATCAGCCTGCTCCTTCCTTGTAGCAAGGGAAAGCTCCGGCTCCATAGAAACAAGCGTGCAGGCAAAAAACAGCACATTCCGCTGTGCCGTAATCTCGTTGTTCAGCTGCCGCACAGTTCCGCTGCACAGATTCCGTGGATTCTTATACTTCGCCTCTGTCTCTGCAATCTCCCCGTTAATCCTCTCAAATTCGGAATAGGTAATTACCGCTTCCCCGCGCACGACAAGCTCTCCCTTATATGGAATGCTTAACGGCACGTTCTTATATACCTTTGCATTGTTTGTAATAATCTCCCCGATTTCCCCGTTTCCGCGGGTCAGCGCCTTGACAAGAGCTCCCTCCCGGTAGGTAAGGACGTTCGTCAGACCGTCTAGCTTCCACGAAAGCAGCCCCTCTCTTCCCTGGAGCCAGTCTGCAAGCGCCTCCCGGTCCTTCGTCTTATCCAAAGAAAGCATCGGGGCAATGTGTGCCTCTTTCGGCAGCTCGCTGACAATCTCATACCCCACCTTCACGGTCGGACTGTTGGCAAGTACAATACCGGTCTCTTTTTCCAGCTCCAAAAGCTCATCATACAACGCATCGTATTCAAAATTGCTCATAATTTCAGAGTTTTCCTGATAATAGGCACGGGCTGCTTCCTTCAGCTGCCGGTGCAGTTCGCGCATACGTTCCAGTTTCTTTTCCGCTTCCATACCTTCTCCGCCTTTCCCATGATTTCCTGTTTTCCTGCATCTTTCCGGCTAAACCATCCGGTTCCCCATCCCGCGATTTTGTATCTTTTTCGGACTGCTCCGACGTTCGTTCTCCCTTACCGCCTTTTCTTCCCCGTCCTTTTTTGGCTTTGTATAGGTAACGCTATAGTCGTTTCTTGTTTTATCGTGAAGCACCGGCGCATTGGAGGAACGGCGTATCATCTCCGAAAGCTCCGAAAGCTCCTGCGGGGTCAGTTTCCGGTAATCTCCGGTTTTCAGGTGTCCCAGCCGGATATTCATAATACGCACTCTCTGTAAATGTACGACACGGTAGCCGAAATATTCGCACATCCGCCTGATTTGACGGTTCAGCCCCTGGGTCAGAATAATTTTGAAACGGTACTTATCCAGCGCCTCTACCCGGCACGGTCTGGTCACAGTATCTAACACCGGCACACCGCCTGCCATTCCCTGCAAAAACTCCTTGGTCAGCATCTTGTTGACCTTTACAATATATTCTTTCTCGTGGTAATTCCCGGCACGCAGGATTTTATTGACAATATTTCCGTCGTTTGTCAGCAGCAGAAGACCCTCGGAATCCTTATCCAGCCGTCCGATGGGATAAATACGGCTGCTGTAATTTACAAAATCCACCACATTATCCGGCTCTCTTTTGTCACTGGTACAGACAATCCCTCTTGGCTTATTCAGCGCTAAAAGAACAAGGTCCTCCTCCTTTTTCAGTTCCTTCCCCTGAAATATAACCTTCTGCCCGGGCAGCACCCTGCTGCCTGCCTGGGCGCATACCCCGTCAATCAATACCTTCCCTTCTTCCACAAACCGGTCCGCCTCCCGTCTGGAGCACACGCCGGCCTCAGAAAGAAACTTATTGATTCTTACGCCCTCTTTTACTTCCTCTTCCTCAAACTTTTTCGCTTTCATCGCTGTTTCCTTTCTGATTTCTCAACAAACAAAGGATTTACCGGCTTGTCTTCACGCAGAGTAAGCCGTCTGCGGCATCCCCCTACATTTAAAAAAAAGGCCTCCCTGCCGCTTACCTACTGCAACCGCACAAAGAAAACCTTTTCGACGCACTGCCTCCCGGCAAAGCACATTGCGTATCAAAATGCATCTGAAGGGACTCGAACCCCCGCTAACATGGTTCCGGAAACCATTGCTCTATCCACTGAGCTACAGATGCAATACTGTTATTATATACAATTAACAAGAATTGGTCAAGTAGAAATAGTTGATTTTCTTGAAATTTTTTGATATGATAAATAATGGTTGTAAAAATTAAGCAAAGGAGGGGTTCTTATGAAATTCAAGCGATGTATGACTGCCATATACAGTTCGGCCCTTGTGCTGGGCTTGACTTTTTTGCTCTACCCACAGTCTAGAACCGCAAGTACAAAAGAAGCAGACCCGGTCGAACCGACCTCTGCCCTGGCTCCTTCTGTCACACCGGTTTTAACACTTCCGGCGGCTACCGGTACACCAGAACCTACGGAACCAGCAGATTTGACACCTTCCGCAGCCCCGGGAAAGGTACATCCTCTGTTTACGGATCACCTGGATCGTCCGGTTTCGGGAGCCGCTGACCTTGTCACGACCTATATTGAAAGCTATTATAAGAATGATATAGAGACGTTGTCTACCCTTGTAACAGATGCTTCCATGCTGAACCCTGCATTGATTGCTTCCAATTCCTCAGGAGTCACTAAGATTACTGACTTAAAGCTGTATGCCAAGCCTGGAATCAACGGCATTTTTTCTGTTATCTACGCTACGTATTCTCTTTACTATGATAATACGCAGCCATCGGTTCCGCAGTTCTCAGAATATTATGTCATACTGAAACATGATGGAACCTTTTTAATCAACACCTTACCATTGTCTTCAGAAATGAAGACTATCATGGCGCAGGCACGTACTACGGACACTTTAATGGAAATGGCAATCTCCTCTTTAATCCGCCGCTATTACAATGCCTGTCTTGCGGTAGACGAGCCAAGGCTGAAGCAGTGTGTCACTGACATAGACTACCTGAACCTGGACTATTTTTCCACGCGTTTTGCGTATACGGAATACTTTTCCGATTACAAATTCGTGATTTATCCAGGAATCAATGAGTTTGACTACATTGTCTATGTTACCTATAAAGAAAAAATTGTGCTGATTGATACGCCTGCACCTTGCATGGAATGTTACTACATTTCTTTAGACCCGGCATCTGCCTCACCGCGTATTTACCTCGGCGTTACTTCACTTGATACGGACGCTTACTGTGCCGCGATCACGCAGAGTGAAGCCATACAGACGCTTGCGAAGGAAACAAACCAGGCGATGACAGAAGCCCTGCTGGCAGACGATGACCTGAAAGACTTCTATAACCGTCTTTTAGCGAGCTCCCCGACAAAATAGCTTCCCCGCCTATAAGGACTGCCACAAAAAATGCCTACGCTTTTAAGAAGCTGTTGCGCTTTCTGTGGCAGTCCCTGTCTTTGCTTCACAGGAACACCGCGTTACGTCAGCACATCACACAAAATGCGGAACCCAAAATTATCCCAGCCTGCTGCAAAGCCCGCAGCTCTTACGATAATAATATACATGGTCGGAAAGGATTTCCTCCGGTATCACATGACTCTCATTTACCTCACGCACCATCTGATTCAGCTCACCCGCCTCCGCTTCCTCCGACTCTGCAAGCAAAAGCATCTCGTGAATGCTGCTCGGAATCAGATAAAAGCCCCCGTGGAATTTCTCCTCCAGCCTGCTTAACAGCCCCGGATAAAACAATGCAATGGCTCCGTTAAGCTTCTGCCGGTTCGTAAGCACATAAAACAACGACCTGCCGTTTTCCCTGCTTTCTTCCTGCAGCTCCTTTTTAAGCCATTCCGGCTCCGTTCCTCCCTCCTTCCGGATACATTCTGCCAGACTGTCCTCAATCCGCTTAAGCTCTGCCGGAAACAACCGCTCGGTATTCTCAAGAATATGCTCAAAATACTCTTCGGCATCTCCAAGCCCCATTCTCTCCCAGAGCTCCCGTGGCAGCCGGAAACTCTTTATTCCGCCTTCTCCCTGCTCCGTGAGGACATAAAACACTGCCGCCAGGTCCAGACGCCTGACGTACACCGCATCCTTCAACTGCTCCAGATTCTTTTCAAAATTTACCAAACGCAGAAACAGATTCTCTTCCACCCACGACCTTGAAAGGAACTCCTGAATCTGCACGGGGGTCCTGTCCTCCTCCCTGACAATTTCCGCAATGTTCTCCGACAGCGCTTCCGTGGAAATCCCCTTGCAATAGGAGCGGTATAGCTCCTCCAGATAGAAACTAAGCGCATAATCACTGCTTTTCCGGCTCACATGAAGGGTTTCCTTGATTACCCCGTTATTTTTCCCTGCCGTCAGACGTTCCACCTGATACTCCGTCCCCACTTTTTCTGAAACCATTTTTTTGATTTCCAGAGTAAATGCCTCCCTTGCCGCATAACTCTTTTTTTCCATTTTTACTTACTCCTCTTCTGAAAATCCTGTACTTTTCTGTGAAAATTTACTCCGAACGGAGTCTTAAGAAACTTAGAACTGTTTGTCAGATTGATTTGACCTTGCGTAGACTACGTGAGTTAATTGTAACAGGAAACCGCCCCGACAGCAAGACAGAAATTCTGACAAATTTTGCGTGAAAATTTCATACAATCTGCTGAAAATAAAAACGCAAAAAAAGAGGAAATGTCTTAACATTTCAGACATTTCCTTGTCTTTATCCATAAAACAAAAATTTTCCGTATCACTGATGCGCCTAGTTCATCTGCAAAAATACCCGCATATCCTTCTCCCGCAGCGGCTTGCTGTAAAGATAGCCCTGCGCCTTGTTGCAGCTGACAGACTTCAGGAAATCTGCCTGCTCTGAGTTTTCCACACCTTCCGCAATCACTACCAGGTTCAACGCCTGTGCCAGCGCGATAATCGTCTCGACAATCTTTTGGTCCGAGCGGTCCTCTAATACCTTATCCATAAAGCTCTTATCAATTTTTAACTGATTTACCGGCAGACGCTTTAAATAATTCAACGAAGAATACCCCGTTCCAAAATCATCTAAGGCGATGGAAACCCCCCGCTCTTTTAACTGCTGCAGGGTAGCAACCGCATAATCCAGATCATCTAACGCCATTGTTTCTGTAATTTCAAACTCAAGCTGTCTCGGGTCTACCCCGGTCTCCTTGATAATCTTCATTACATTATCCATGAAATCCTTGTCTCTGAACTGCCTTGCGGAAAGGTTGACCGCCAGCACCTGTCTTGCACAGCCCTCGTCCTGCCACTTTTTCAGCTTCTGACAGGACTCCCTTAACACAAACTCACCAAGCGGGACAATTAAACCACATTCCTCTGCGGCAGATATAAACTCCGACGGCAGAATTACGCCGCGCTCCGGATGATTCCAACGGACCAGCGCCTCGAATCCAATCGTCTCCTCTGTTGCCAGATCAATCTGGGGCTGGAAGTAGACCTCAAATTCCTTCTCTTCAATCGCCCTTCTGACCTCTGTCTGCAGCTCAAGCTTTTCCGCGACTGTACGGTTTAAGGATTCATTATAAAATATATAGGTATCCTTCCCGTTTGTCTTTGCAAAAAACTTTGCCATATCTACCTTTTTGGTTATTGTCTGTCCACTTGTCCCGTCTGCAGGCGCAATTACAATCCCGGCACTGGAAGTCAGCACAAACTCCTTTTCCCCGATATGATATGGCTCCCGCATATAATTCAAAATCTGAACCACCTGCGCCTCTAACTCTGCACGCTCATTAAAGTCCTTCAATATCACGGTAAAACCGTCACCACCCACACGGGCAAGATATGCATCCCGCTCTAACGCAATCCGGGTAAGGCGCTTGCTGATTTCACACAAAGTCTCATCGCCATAGGAATGACCATAGGAATCGTTAATTACCCTGAAATTATCAATATCCAGATCGATAATCCCAAGAAGTTCCCCCTGCTTTAAGTCCCGTAGCTCTTCTCTCAGATGCTCCGAATAGCCGAGGCGGTTCGGAAGGCCGGTCAGATAGTCCGTATATGCTGTCCTTTGCATATGCTCCCTGCTTCTGACAAGCTCTTCACAGCGTTCTGACAGTATTTTTTTCGTTTTGACTTCCTCGTCATAAGAGGTTTTCAGGCTCCGGTAGCTGTTTAACAGCTCTTCCTCGCCTTTTTGTATCCTCTTACGCATTCTGTAATTCTGTATCATGCACACTGTCAGTGCCGCACCAAAGACCACGGACAGAACGCCGATTCCTATTAGCAAATACTCCATACGAAATTTTTTCTTCCTTTATTATTATTTACTCCCGGAAAGATACGCATCGATTCCCTTCGCTGCTGCTTTTCCTGCACCCATCGCAAGAATCACGGTCGCCGCGCCGGTCACCGCATCACCGCCGGCAAAAACTGCCTTCCGGCTCGTACTTCCGTCCTCGCCGTCAGCCGCAATACAGCCTCTTTCATTTACCTCAAGCCCCTTTGTTGCAGAAGAAATAAGCGGATTCGGACTTGTACCCAGAGACATAATTACGGTATCTAACTCAAGCGTAAACTCTGAGCCTGCCTTTTCCACAGGCCGTCTTCTACCCGAAGCATCCGGCTCTCCCAGTTCCATTTCTACACAGCGCATTCCCTTGACCCAGCCGTTCTCATCCGTCAGAATCTCCTTCGGATTCGTCAGAAGCTTGAAAATAACGCCTTCTTCCTTTGCATGATGTACTTCTTCCACTCTTGCCGGAAGCTCCGCCTCTCCCCTGCGGTATACAATATAAACTGTTGCCCCTAGCCGTAATGCCGTTCTTGCAGCGTCCATCGCAACATTTCCGCCGCCGACTACCGCTACCTTCTTTCCTGCTGAAATCGGTGTACCATAGCCTTCTGTAAACGCTTTCATCAGGTTATTTCTTGTCAGGTATTCATTCGCGGAAAAAACGCCGTTTGCATTCTCTCCCGGAATCCCCATAAACTTAGGCAGCCCGGCGCCGGAGCCGATAAATACCGCATCAAAGCCCTCTTCGTCCAAAAGCTCGTCTATCGTCACCGACTTACCGACGACCACATTCGTCTCAATTTTAACGCCAAGTGCCTTGACATTCTCAATCTCATTCTTTACTACCGTTTCCTTCGGAAGACGGAACTCCGGAATGCCGTAAACCAGCACGCCGCCCGGCTCATGCAGGGCTTCAAAAATTGTAACCTCGTAGCCCATCTTTGCCAGATCCCCGGCACAGGTCAGTCCTGCCGGACCGGAACCGATTACCGCCACCTTCTTTCCCTTTTTCTCCGCATTCACTACCGGACGGATGTCATGCTCTCTTGCATAATCCGCCGTAAAACGCTCTAACTTACCAATAGAAACCGCATCTCCTTTAATGCCGCGGATACACTTCGCCTCACACTGCGACTCCTGCGGACAGACACGGCCGCAGATTGCCGGCAACGCGGAATATTCAGAAATAACAGTATAAGCTCCCTCAATATCACATTCCCCGATTTTTGCAATAAACCCAGGGATATCAATATTGACCGGACAGCCCGTCTGGCATTTTGGATTTTTGCACTGCAGACACCGGCTGGCCTCTGCCCTTGCCTCCTCTAACGAATATCCGAGACATACCTCGTCAAAATTGTGCGCACGTTCCGTTGCTGCCTGCTCCCGCACCGGAACCCGGTTTAATACGTCCATTTTTCTCCTCCTGTATTGCTCTATTCACAATAACCACAGCCGCCGTGATGGGTTGCACCCTCCTGCGCCTCCAGATACCGCCGTCCCTCTGTGGTTTTATACATCTGCTGACGCTTCATTGCCTGGTCAAAATCCACCAGATGCCCGTCAAACTCCGGACCATCCACACATGCAAACTTGACCTTGCCGCCGACACTGACACGACAGGCGCCGCACATGCCGGTACCGTCTACCATAATCGGGTTCATACTGACAATCGTAGGAATCCCAAGCTCCTTAGTTAAAAGGCAGACAAACTTCATCATAATCATCGGACCAATGGCAATTACCAGGTCATAACTCTTCTTTTCTTCCTCCACAAGCGCCCTGATCCGGTCATTTACATTCCCGTGGAACCCATAAGACCCGTCATCTGTCGTAATGTAAAGATTCCCGGCCACAGCCCGCATTTCTTCTTCCAGAATAATCAGGCCCTTCGTCCTTGCACCGATAATGCAATCGACGGAAACTCCATGCTCCTGCATCCACTTTACCTGCGGATACACCGGCGCCGTACCGACGCCACCTGCTACAAAAAGAATTTTCTTTTGCTTTAACTCCGAAACCGGTTCGTCAACCCACTCACAGTTCCTTCCGAGCGGACCCACGAAATCCCGGAAAAAGTCTCCTTTTTCTAATTCCGCCATCCGTAACGTCGAGGCGCCGACTACCTGAAATACAATCGTTACCGTCTTTTTTTCCCTGCAATAATCACAAATGGTAAGCGGAATACGCTCCCCCGTTTCATCCGTTCTTACAATGACAAACTGTCCCGGAAGACAGGACTTCGCAACCCGCTCCGCTCTGACTTCCATCAGCACGATGCTGTCGCTCAGCTGCCTTTTTTCTACAATTTCGTACATGATTTCACTCTATGCCCCTTCCGATTAAATTTGAACACTATATTCTATCATAGCACATATTCCCCGGAAATTCTACTGCAAAAATGACTTTTTCAACACTTTTTCCTCTGTTTTTACAGTGTCAGCCGGCTTTTTTCCAAAACAGAAAATTTTTTCTTTACTTTAGCTCTTTGTAGTGTTAAAATATTACTGTCAGAATGCAATGTACTTATATAAAGGAGGATGATTCCGTCATGGGCAAAAACATAAAGTCGCCGTCAGTCGATTATTTGTTTCAGGCAATCCTGTCTTTAAAGGATTTAGACGAATGCTATACATTCTTTGAAGATGTCTGCACCATAAACGAAATTCTTTTGCTGTCCCAGCGCTTTGAAGTAGCTGCCATGCTCCGCGCCCACAAAACCTATCTGGAGATTGCAGAAAAAACCGGCGCTTCCACCGCAACCATCAGCCGCGTCAACCGTTCCTTAAACTATGGGAACGACGGCTATGATATGGTATTTGAACGCCTGCCGGAGCTTCCGCAGGAAGAAGCATAAGGTCTTTCAGGCAGTTTCCGGACAGCCAGGAATAAAACAATCGAGTAGGAGGAAGTTCTCATTTAAGAGAACTTCCTCCTACTCGGTTGCATGGAGGGACAACTGCTTTTTCGCCTCTCCGAATCAGCCTCTCTACACCTGCAAATCCAGATTTGCTCCAATCTGTACCGGCTCTTTTGCGCCAGCTTTGCCTGTACCATCCTCTTCCCGTGCCGCTTCAATCAGTATCCGGAGGTCCGTATCGTTCAGATAAATCGTACCATCCTTTGACGCGGCTATCTTTTCATTGAGAAGCTGCTCTGCCCTGCCATACGCCGATTCCTTCCCCGCTGTTTCCTCTGCCGCCTTTCCCGCCAAAGCTTCCTCCGCTGTTTTTTCTGCCGGAGCTTCTTCTGCTTTTCTTTCTTCTAATGTCTCCTCTAATTCCTCTTTCTTTTCTACCGCCTTTTCTTTTGTCTTTTCTATCAGCTCTTCCGAATTTTTCCGCCGTTCCTCCCGGAGCTTATCACTCAGGTTCAGCATATAATCGTTTCGGCCTTGCATTCTGCAATGATATTTTCCGTTCTCATCGATATAGCTGTGCTGATACACTATGGTCCAACCAGTGGCTTTTGCTATGCTTTCTGCCAGCTTAGACATAGACTCAACGCCTTTTATCATGTCTTTCATATTCTTTTCTTTTTTGGGGTCATTCTGCATTTGTTCCAAAAGTTTGGGATTAACGGTCAGTGACTTGCCGCTTTTATCGGATACACAAGCATTCCCTACACGAAATTCCACACTTGGAACAAGTTTTGCCAGCTCGTTTGCATACTCTGTCGTACTCTTTGATTTGCCGCTTCCCGTTGTTTCCTGCGTTTTTCCGGTTTCTTTCCTTTTCGTACTGTTTGCAGCACCGCTTCCCGCCATGCCCTGTGCCGCATAGCCGCCATAAGTGTTTGTAATCTCCATTGTCATAATGTTGTCCTCCTTGATAAAAATTTAATTTGAACTCCTTTTCGTTTCCATGCTATGTCTATAACAATTGAATCAATTCTAAATACCAGTCGTCCATGATGCTTTCATAAGGAATCCTTACAATCCTGTCTTTGGAACCGCCTTCATAAATACAGGATTCTGCCATGCCCGCCAGACCCGGAAGCTTATAAAAACCGCCAAACACAATCCATATTTCCCCGTCTGCATTGTTTTCCTCTAAAAAATCCTCGAAGGCTTCCCTCTCAACATAAACATAGCTGTCATCATACGAAATCATCCGGCACAGCTCCGCAGTATTATAAGAAACAATTTCAGGCTTCCCGGCATAAGCTCCGACCATAATGTCCTTACTTTCATTACACCGGGCATAGGAATGGGTATGTATCGCCGACAGCATAGCCGACAGCAGCAGAACGGCTGCGGCTGCCATGCCTGCGCACCTCCCTCTCCGGTAGGGACGGAAACCGGCAATTCCCTTCATCCGTCTCTTTATATCTGCAAATTCCCGTTCTCCCGCAAAGGTAACGGCAGACGGCATCCTCTCCGGTTCAGAATGCAGCAGTTTCAGTGTTTTCAGTAAAACCATCCCATACTCCTGCGCCGTTCTCCCGCTTTTTTGTATACACACCCTGTCACAGATATCTTCCATATCCGCCCGGAACTGTTTCTGGAAAATTGTCAGGAACGGGTTTATCCACAAAAGGCATCGCAGGATGTCCCACACAAGACCGAACCATAAATGCCCTAACCGAATATGCGTCTGCTCATGCTGTACGACAGCCATTACCTCCTCCCTGCCGTAGCTCTTTAACATAACTCTCGGAATGACAATCCTCGGTTTTAGCAGCCCGGCCGTAAACGGCGTAACTTTCATGTCCATGACGCTGACCCGGATACCGCTTAAAGAAACCCTTTCCATCCCGGCAACCAGCCTCCGGAGACGCAGACGTTTTCCGAAGATACAGACAAACACCGCCAGAATGCCCGCCATATAAAGACGGTCCGCCCAGAGCCATGACATGGTTACCGCTGTCAGCCGCCACGTTGCGTTTAAGACAGCCTCGTTTTCATAAAACAGCTTTAATCTCCCAAGAAACGGAAGTAACAAAAAGAACGACCACAGCATCCCCCTGAAAAAAGTCCGTTTCCGGGAAACCGTCCTCCGGAGCAGCATCACAAGCCCGGTCAGCACAAAGGAAAAGGCTGCGCACCGCACAAGCTGTGTCGTATAATATACCGCACAAAAATCGAAAAGACTGCTCATCCGTGTCCAGTCAGGCATGCGTCTCCCCCTCTTGATCCGGGTTCTCTGTATCCTGTCCCCTGCTTTTCTCCAGAATCTCCTCTAACTCCTGAATCTGTTCGTCCGTCAGGGCAAAACTCTGCAGCAGCGCCGCCATAGCGTTTGTCCCGTTGCCAGAAAAGTAGCTGTCCACGAACTTCCTGCTTTTCTCCTTCACACATTCCTCCCTTGACCTCAGCACATAATAGTGATAAACCCGCGAATCGCGCTCATCCACTGTATAGCCTAAAACATCCTTCTGGTTCAGGCGGTTCATCAGCACCCGCACCATCCGCTGCGACATATCCACATTTCCCTGCATCCTTCTGTAAACCTCGGAGGACGTCAGCGGCTCCTTGCACGCCCACAGAACCTCCATAATCTGCCATTCGCTTGGCGTAATCTCTTCCTTTGCCATACCACTTCTTCCTTTCGTTTTACTGTCAATTTATTTATCGGTCAATCATTGTTAATCATTAAGAGCTGTTGATGTTTTTTGCTTCCTTATTGTCAGGGAGTGTTTGGGACTTACGCCCGTCAGAACACACATGGCTCGCAAACAAAGGGACTGTTGCAAACGTGCCATGCCCGGAGCTGTGGCGCTTTTGCAACAATCCCTTTATTTTGTTCCTATGAAACAGTGCTTCTTTATTTTCTCCTATTTTTTCTTCCCTTCTGCTTTTTTCTCGTCCTTCTTTTCCTTTTTGTCGTCTTTCTCTTCCTTCTTTTTTGCCTTCTCTGCTTTTTCTTCCTTTTCTTTTTCTGCAGACTGCTTCTCATGCGGAGCAAATTCTTTGTCAATCAGCTGCTCAATCAACTGCTTTTTCATATAAACATCAAAGCTCAGCAAACAAATCAAGGACAGCTTCCGCAAAAACTCCTGTTGCTCCTTGTCCGCTACCTCGGTATAGGTTCCCTGCACCGCCTTCCACTTTCTCGCCACATCCTTGGCTGCCGCGTCTGACTGGGACTTCTGGACCGCAAAGATTTCTTCATACACCCTCTCAAACGGCACCTCGCCTGCCCCGCCAAAAAAAGCCGCGTTAAAAGGCTTTAAAACCGACTGGATATCCGTAATGGACAGCACGCCCTTCAAATAGTAAATTAAAATCAAAAGATACATGTGGTCCTTTGAATATTTCTTTTTGTTTGGTGGCGGAAGAAGCTCATTCTTTGTATAGTTATTAATCATCGTTTTTGTCAAAAGCTTATCTTCGCTGTAACGTTTCGAGGACTCCAGATGAAAATCCATAAACGTCGTTACCTGGTCCATATATAAATCAATGTTTGGCAGCTCGTCCGGCTTCACATAGGAAATCGCCTTCAGCCTGTCGAGCAATTCACGCAGCTCCTCACTGTCTTCCCAAGCCACAAAAACTCCCCCTTTCCTTTCTCTGCTTAACTCCTCTTCCGATACCTTTGTACCGCCCCACTCTACATTATATATAATATTATATTATATAGTATCCGAAACCACGTTGCAAGTATTTTCTTGGGTTTTCACATTGAAAAATTCACAACCGTATGCTATAATATCCACGCAAAGCCACATAAATACCGAATATGCAGAGCTTTAGCTTCAGGAGGTGTTCATTATGGATTATCTGTACCACGGCTCAAATGTTGCCGGTATCACAGCCTTGGAACCACATTCCCCGTTACATAACTCCGATAAAAGGGTGGTTTACCTGACCGGGAATATCCCTTATGCACTGATTTATATCTGGGATGCAAAGCGCACAGGTTATGATAGAAAATACGTGACCGGCTGGCTGAGAGACGGCATCGCTAACTATGAGGAACAGTTTCCTGACCAGTTAGAGCTATTTTACAAAAATGTTTCCGGATATCTGTACTATATTCAGAATCGTATTGATTTTCAACCCGTAGACGACCGGGAAAGCATGTTTTACAGTGAAGGCAGCGTATCGGTGGACCATGCCGTTTTTATCGCGGATGTATATGAAGAGCTGCTAAAGCATGAAAAATCAGGACTTTTCAGAATACTACGCTACAAGGAACAATCCGAAAAACGGCAGGACGAACTGACTGACATGATAGCAAAAGCCATTAGAAAGAATAATTTTTATCAAAACGACACTGTTTTGGCAGATTTTATGAAAAAGTACCATGGTAAGGCGTGGGAGAAAGCGTTCCATATGTGCCAGACAACAGATTCGTGTACTTTTATGTGACTACTGTATAAAACATAAGAAAGAGGCTGTTATGAGTATTTATGATACATTGAATCCAATGCAGCGGGAGGCTGTTTTTTTTGACCGCGGACCGCTTTTGATTCTCGCCGGGGCAGGCTCCGGAAAAACCAGGGTCCTGACCCACCGCATTGCCTATCTGATTGAGGAACGCGGCGTCAGCCCTTTTCAGATTCTTGCTATTACCTTTACGAATAAGGCGGCAAAGGAAATGCGGGAGCGTGTAGACAAAATTGTAAGCTACGGCGCAGAAAATATCTGGGTCAGTACCTTTCACTCTACCTGTGTCCGTATCCTGCGTCGTTTTATCGAGGCGCTCGGCTATGGCAGGAACTTTACCATCTATGACACGGACGACCAAAAGACCTTGGTCCGCGACATCTGCAAAGCGTTAAACATCGATACAAAGCAGGTAAAGGAGCGCGCCTTTCTTTCTGCGATTTCCTCCGCCAAGGACGAGCTGATTTCCCCGGAGGAATACGCCATGAAGGCAAACGCGGACTTTTCCAAGCGCAATTTTTCCAGAGTCTACACCGAGTACCAGAAGCGCTTAAAGGCAAGCAATGCTCTTGACTTTGACGATTTGATTTTCAAGACCGTAGAGCTGTTCCAGACCAATCCGGACGTACTGGACTACTACCGCCGGCGCTTTTGCTATATTATGGTCGACGAGTATCAGGATACCAACACGGCGCAGTTCCGCCTGATTTCGCTGCTTGCCTCCCACACAAATGAGGATGGTAGCATTGACAAGAATCTGTGCGTGGTCGGCGACGACGACCAGTCCATTTATAAGTTCCGTGGCGCTAACATACAGAATATCCTGAACTTTGAAAAGGTATACCCGGACGCACATGTCATCCGCTTAGAGCAGAACTACCGCTCCACCTCCAATATCCTGACTGCGGCAAACGAGGTTATCCGCCATAACCTTGGCAGAAAGGACAAGTCGCTCTGGACGGAAAATGAAGAGGGTGTGCCGGTTTCCTTTGTCCAGTACCCGACCGATTACGCCGAAGCAGAGGGCGTTGCGGAAAGCATCCGGGAGCGTGTAGACGAACGCGGCGCCAGGTTTAAGGACTTTGCAATTTTATACCGTACCAATGCACAGTCCCGCGTATTTGAAGAAAAGCTTATTGCAAGAAACCTTCCCTACCGGATTATCGGCAGCATCAATTTCTACCAGCGCAAGGAAATCAAAGACCTTCTTGCCTACTTGAAAACCATTGACAACGCCCTTGATAACCTTGCCGTAAAACGCATTATCAATGTTCCGAAGCGCGGCATCGGGCTGACTACCGTAGACCGTGTCGAGGAATACGCCGAAGAGCATGACATGACCTTTTATGAAGCGCTCAGCCGTGCAGAGTTTATCCCTTCGGTTTCCCGCGCCTGCGGTAAGCTTACCTCCTTTGTCGCTTTTATCGAAGCGCTCCGGAGCAAGCCGCTTTCCTCCTCTTACACCTTAAAGGACCTGATTGAAGAAATCATGGAAGGCTCGGGGCTTACCGAGGAAATCAAAACTACCGCCGCAGACGAGGCCGAAGCGGCAGAACGGCTTGCCAATGTAGACGAGCTGATTAGCAAGGCGGTGCTTTATGAGCAGGGCACGGACGAGCCTTCCCTGAGCGGCTTCTTAGAAGAGGTGGCACTGGTTGCCGATATCGACACCTTAGACTCTTCCACCGACGTCGTTGTTTTAATGACGCTCCATGCCGCAAAAGGGCTGGAGTTTCCGTACGTCTACCTGTGCGGTATGGAGGACGGTCTTTTTCCGGGCTACTCTTCCATTAACGCAGACAATCCGGAGGAAGAAATCGCGGAAGAACGCAGGCTCTGCTATGTAGGCATTACCCGTGCCATGAAAGAGCTTCATTTCAGCGCTGCCTCTGCAAGAATGGCACGCGGGGAAACCCAGTATAACCCGGTTTCCCGCTTTATTAAGGAAGTACCGCGCTATCTGTTAAAAATGGGACAGGCAGGAAACGCCGCTACCTTCCGCAACAGCGGCGCCTTTTCCGGAAGCCCGGTACGCAGCCTTTCCGGCGCTAGTATCCCGCTTCCTCGAAAAAGTGCTTCCCGCACCCCTTCCGTACCATATGCCGCTTCTGTTCCTGCTGCCAAAAACTTCGGCACAGGCCCTCTTGCCTCCTTGGATTACACGGTAGGCGATAAGGTCCGCCACATCAAATTTGGCGTCGGAACGGTCACTAACATCGTAAATGGCGGCAGAGACTATGAGGTCACGGTCCTGTTTGAAGGCTACGGCGTGAAGAAGCTGCTGGCTTCCTTTGCCAACCTGAAAAAGTGCTGAATTTTAGAAAAATTTTCTAGTAATTTTTGAAAACCTATGGTATACTCTATATAAATAATATAAAATCAGATGTTATCTACTGCTGTATTTTAGAAAGGAAGGTATCCACTATGAATTGCTGTACGAAGAAAAAGTTAGAAGAATTGGTTTCGAGTAATGCAAAGCTTGCGGAGCTGCTTCATTTAAAGAAAGATGAGCCGGAAAAGAAGAATACTGCGCTTTATGTATTTGCCATTATCGGCGCGATTGCTGCTATTGCGGCCATTGCTTACGCTGTTTACCGCTATCTCAATCCGGTTTACATCGAAGATGGAGAATTAGAAGACGAGTTCGAGGATTTCACTGAAGATGATTATGTACCGGAGTTTAATTCCGAGGAAGATGTATCTGCGGAGGAATAATCTTTCTTCCATACCTTTATCCTATACCTGAAAAGGGGGCTGTCGCACAAAGCGCGCCCCCTCTTTATAATCGGCCAGAACATCCGGGTGACTGTAAATAGTTTTCCTCCACTTGTAAAAAAGGGGCGCGCTTCGTGCGACAGCCCCTTTTTCAGCTTTAAAATCTCTTATTCATACAACTGACACTTTAAATTTCAAACCGCTCAATCAGGTTCTCTAACAGCTGGAGATTCTTTTCGTTCTCCTGTAAATGCTCATAGCCCTCTGCCGTTTTCTTCACCGCATCGCAGGACTTCTCAGCAATCAGGTTAATACCCTGCGTAGACTGCAGGATGGTATCGCTTACCTGCTCAATCGTTGCCGCAATCCGGTCAATCTTCTGGTTCAAATCCGCAACCTCGGAATGAATCCGTACCATGGAATCCGCAAAGGTATTCGCATCCTCTTCATACTTTTCACTGACCTGCTTAAAGGAATCATAGTCGGCAACGACGGTCTGTTCCAGAAATTCCATAATAACCTCAATACAGCCGGTCATATTGGCAACTGCTGCATTCACATCCCCGACAATCGCATTGATGCCGTCCACGGTTTTAAAGGTCTGGTTTGCCAGCGCTCCGATTTCCGTTGCAACAACCGCAAAGCCCTTTCCTGCCTCTCCGGCTCTCGCTGCTTCGATATTCGCATTCAGAGCAAGCAGATTCGTCTGTGACGAAATACTCCGGATATTCTCAGTCAGCTCGTTAATCTGGGAAACTACCTTGGACTGCTCGATTGCATTCTCGGTCTTCTCCTTCATGGACTGATACACTTCCATCGTTTTATTGCTGGAAGCTGTCGTAGCATCGCGCAGATGCCTTGCCCGACCCATAATATGCTCGGACTCCTGCTGTCCTTTCTCCGCAAGAGACTGGATATCGGACACATTGGTCTGGATAGCGCCAATGTTGCTGACAATTTCGGTCGTATTGGAGGTAGTTTCCTCCATGCCTGCTGCCAGTTCCTGTGTCGTCGCTGAATTGTCCTCAGAAATCGCGTTGTTTTCCCTCATAACGCCATCCAGCTGCTTCATATTTTCCGTCAGGCTTTCTTTTGTCTGCTCCATACTCGTTAAGAACTCCCGCAGAACCGAACGCATCTCTCCGACTGCCTTTGCCATATCTCCGGTTTCGTCCTTACGGCGTAACAACGCAGCGGCAGATTCAACCTCACGGAAATCTAACTTTGCCGTCTGCTTGACAACATCCGTCACCTTCTTAATCGGATTCGTGATACTGCTGCTGATAAAAATGCCAATTGCCGCAGAAATCACTACTCCGATCAGCAACGAGCCGAAAATCTTTAAAGAAAGCGAATCCGCACTTGCATTAATTTCCTTTAACGGTGCGGTAAGAGCCAGCCGCATTCCGTTATCGAGCAAGGAAAAGCCCAGATACTTCTTTTCTCCGTTATAGCGGTACTCCAACGTCATACCGGCATTTGTCTCTTCCCCAAGGAACTCCTTTACGGAGGAAAGAGCTCCGTTATTATAGGAAGCCAGCTCCGTTCCTGTAGGAATCTCCTTATGATACAAAACATTTCCCTGCGCACTGGTCAGGAAGGAATACCCGGTATTAAATGCGGAAACCGAATCGGTCAAAGCGGTAAGCTGTCCGAAATCAATGTCCATACCAAGAATCCCGACGGACGTACCGTCTATGTAAAGCGGAACTACATATGATATCATGTAAATGTTTACATTCTCATTCAGATAAGGGTCCATCCAGAGCGGAGCCTTATTCTCTACCGGAATATAATACCAGCCAACATGTGCCAGGTCATCCTTTTCATAAATGCTGAAATCAGTCGGCGTCACGCTCTCAAACGCTTTTGTGGTATCGGAGCGTGTCAGGAAAATACCGGACGTCGGCTCGGTAAACTCCGGATTATAGCGGATATAGGCACATATTGCGCCATCCGTATGCTCCGCAAACTTTACAAATTCATCCATTAAGTCACTCGTATAGCTGGAAACATATGCGTTATTGTTCCGGAACTTGGAAAAATCCAGACGGCTTAAGGCAAGGTCACTTAACGTATCCACGGACTGCTCGATTCTGGAAATCAACGCATTGATTTCGCTTCCTGCATTTTCACAAGTCAGATTAAGCTCCTTTTCGGCATCCTTATTCGACAGCTCCCTGGAATTGGACATACTCATAATGCTGATAATGACAGCTGAAATTAAAGAACAAATGATAATACTGAATGTTACCTTCATTTTAATAGAATTCATAGAAATCCCTCCGTTTTGCAAATTGTCAGACATACCTCTCCCCCGTCCATCTATCCTCCAAACCCCTTTAAAAACTAGATTTTTCCCTTTTGCATTTTTAGATTTCTTAATCAGAATGCTAACATATTTTTCTGTTTTTGTCAATTCGCTCTTGCATTTTCGCCAATTTCTGCTACAATCATTTTTGTACGCAATCTGACCGGATTGCGCCGTATTAAACTAAAACTGTGAGGGAGCTTCCATGAGTACAATTCCGCTTCAAAGACGCCGCACGTTCCATAGAAACCGCAGACCAGCCACGGATTTTTTAAAAGAATACCTGCTCGTCCCGGCCGCATCCTTTGCAAAAAAGCAGACCGTGCTCTGCATTGCTATTGCTGCCATGCTTGCGACCTGTGTCTTCGTGCCGTTTGACAGGACCTACCTGACCTATTTTGACCTGCGCACTCTCGCAACCTTGTTCTGTACTCTTGCAGTGGTTGCCGCTTTCTCCCATATCCACCTATTTGAAATCATCAGCAAAACCATTGTCATAAAACTCCATACCCTCCGCAATGCGGTGCTTGGTCTTGTCCTGATTACCTTTTTCGGCTCCATGCTGTTAGCCAACGACATGGCACTTTTGACGTTTCTGCCACTCGGTTACTTTGTATTAAACAGCACCGGCAATAAGCAGGTCATGGCATTTGTGTTCATTATGCAGAATATTGCGGCAAATTTAGGCGGTATGGTAACGCCGTTCGGCAATCCGCAGAACCTTTATCTGTACTCCTACTTCCACATTGACACCGCGGAGTTTGTACGGATTATGCTTCCGTCCTTCCTTGCCGCCTCCTTTCTTATCCTGGCCGTCTGCCTTTTGGTAAAGCGGACGCCGCTCACCTTAAAAAAAGATACCTCTTACCGTCTGCCCAAAAAAAGAACGGTGCTTTACTCCGTTCTCTTTATATGCAGTATTTTGATTGTATTCCGGATAATTCCGTACCTTTTAGGCACTCTTGCCATCACGCTGGCGCTTTTCTTTCTTGATAAAAAGGCACTCCGCGAAGTAAACTATCCGCTTCTTGGCACGTTCTGCGCCTTTTTCGTATTCAGCGGCAACCTTGCAAGAATCCCTGCCGTAAGCAGCTTCTTTTCGGAGCTTCTGCCGGTCAATACACTGCTGTTCGGCATTCTTTCCTGCCAGTTGATCAGCAATGTACCGAGCGCCGTACTGCTCTCCCACTTTACCACAGACTATGCGAGCCTGCTTCCTGCCGTCAACATCGGCGGACTCGGCACGCTGATTGCCTCTCTGGCAAGCCTGATTACGTTCTCGGAATACAAGAAACACAATCCGGAAAAAATCCGGCATTATTTCTTCCTGTTTACTGTGGTAAACTTTGGGTTCCTGCTCATCCTGTTCCTGCTGCAGAGCCTGCTAACCTGAGTTTCCGCATTTTGCATGTCCTTTTTTATTCAAAAATGCGGAAATTCAAGTCTTTAAAGAGCTCCTGTCTCTTCCTGCCCTGTCTCCTCCAAAAACCGGAGAAGTTCCTTTGTCTCACTCTCCCCGAACACCGCGATTCCATTCCTTTTCAAAAGTCCGGCGCATACGCCGTCCCCCGGCACCCGGACGCCCCCAAAGCTCCCGTCGTATACGACATTGCTGCCGCAGGACGGGGAGCGTTCCTTTAGCACCGCTGCCTTACAGCCATACAGCTTTGCAAGACGCAGCACCTCCCTGGCGCCTTTTTCAAACTCTTCTGTGCGGTCCGTACCACCCTTGTCAAATACCCTGCCGTCCTTCTGTTCCGCCGGAAGCCGCGGCGTCGGAAGCCCGCCAAGCTGCTCCGGGCAGACCGGTATCAGGGTAAGTCCCTCCTTTTTCAGCAGGGAAAGCACCCCTGCGTCCTCCTTCCGCTCCCCGCTATAGCGGCAATACGTCCCCAAAAGACACATGCTCACCAATACATTCATGTAACCGCCTCCTCTTCCTTCTTCGTTGTCTTTTATTTCCTTTATATTTTCTTTTACTCCCTTTTCGGAAAAATGTTCCCGCTGCTTCTCTCCAAAGAGCCGGGGAATACATATTGTAATTCTCTGTGTTTGAGCAAATTTGAATAACGTCCCGACCATTTAAAGTGGCCGGCACAGATTAGTATTCTCCGTTATATTCCTCAGAAGAGGATACAGTAACAAAATCTATATGATATGGAAGATAAATATTCTTGCAGGAAGGCAGATTGTTTTCCAAAAAATCTATAATATCTGTTATCATTTTTTCGCAGAAGTACTCTTTATTAAGAGAGCCTGTTAAAACAGCATCATCTGCTATATATTGGATCAGTAAAAATCCATATGATGGTGTGGCAATCACTAAGTCTTTTAGCATCTCACCATATTGCTCATTTTTCTTTTCATAAAAACGAACAATATCCGTATTACTATAATGAAAGATTTCCACATCATACACACAGCCATTACTCTCAAATTTCTGATGCATTCCGCCTGCCTCCCCTCTCCTGCCGTATTGTCCGGAAGTACCGGAACAAAAAGGCAGCCGCCGCAAGGACAAACCAGAACGCGGCAAAAACCGCCGCCTCGGGCAGCAGGCTCTCCTCCCTATCGCCATCAAAATACCCTATCATTATTCCTGCCTGAAATCCGATAAAGCTGGACCATATAAAAAGAAGATAGCGGAACTGTACGATACAGAGCGGAATCAGTATGGAAAAAAAGAACATGGAAAAAAGCGACACCTCGATTGCAAAACAGGAAATCCCATAGCTCCCCCTTGCAATCAGCGCGGCAGGGAACTGCATCACCGCAATAAATAACAGCATTCCGAAATACAGCACGACCCATGCGCACAGGCGGATGAGCAGAAAAATACGCTTGCTCTCCCCTAACATAAGTACCAGCTGCTCCGTTGAAAGTCTCTGCTTTCTCCGGCTTATCCAAAACTCCACCGGGGCAAAATATAGCGGAAACAGGAAACAAACGATTGCAATATACCCTGCCATCGTAGCAATGGCAATATGGTGCTCCTCCATGATTCCGGCAAACAAAAGCAGCAACCCGTACAAAAACAGAAACGCGCCGCCCACAATCAGTTTCATGCGGTTCTGTCTGTAAAGCCCCCATTCGGCTCTGATATACTGTCTCATCCCTTTTCCTCCTTGCAGAGTCTGAGCATAAGCTGTTTTAGCGAAAGACGCTCCCCGTTCTCACAGGCCAACGTCTCCCAAAGCTCTTCCTTGGACTCATAAAACAACATCTGCCCCTTTTCTAACATCGCAACATAGTCTGCCACCTTATCTAAGTCCTCTGTAATATGCGTTGAAAAAACAATCCCCATTTTCTCTTCCTGCAGCTCCGCCTGCAAAAGATACAAAAAATCCCGACGTACTACCGGGTCAAGCCCTCCGGTCGGCTCATCGAGCAAAAGCAGTTCCGGCCTGTGTGCCAGCGCAAAGGCAAGCTGTGCCTTTGTCGTTTCCCCCTTGGAAAGCGCCCTTGCAGTCTTTTTCGTCCCAAGCTCAAAACGGGCAAGAAGCTCCAGGTAACGCTCTTCGTCAAAGACCGGAAAAAACCTTCCGAGTATCCTGCCATTTTCCCGCAGCGTTTCATCCAGCAAAAAGAAAAAATCCTCTCCTACATACCCCATCACCTGCTTTGCTGCGGATGCAGAAGACGCAACATCATAGCCCGCAATCTCCATCCTGCCGTACTTTCGCGGAAGCGTCTGCATCAGGATGCGCAACAGCGTGGACTTTCCGGCGCCGTTCCGCCCGATCAGCCCCAGCATATAGCCGCGTTCTAAGGTAAACGAAATATCCTTCAACACAAATCTTCCTTCTCCAAAATGAAAGAACGATGTCCCCACCCCCTGTAGTTTCAACGCCGGCTGTTGCAGACGGAGCCGCTCCTGCTCCTCTATCCTGCCGTTTGTCTTTACATTTTCCTGCAAACTGCTACCTCCCGTCATTTGCTATTCTGAATCCAGAAGCACTTCCACCATTTCCAGAATGTCGTCCCGCTCCATCCCTGCCTCCCGGCACTCCTTAATGCTGTCTGACATATGCCGTTCCGCCATCGCTAACTTTTTCTCCCGGAGCAGGTCCGTATTCTGTTCACAGACATAAAACCCTTTCCCTGATACGGAAAAAATCAGTCCTTCCTTTTCTAACTCTTCATACGCGCGCTTTGTCGTAATCACGCTAATCTGCAAGTCCTTTGCAAGCGCCCGGATTGAGGGCAACATATCTCCCTGCCTGACCTCGCCCGACACGATTGCCGTTTTAATCTGTCCGATAATCTGCTCATAAATGGGCAGCGGGGACTGTCCCGAAATCACAAACTGCATCCGCTCCCCTCCTTTCCGTTATACCCGGACTTCCTTAGCTCCCTTACGGTTTCCCTCCAGATTACGGCGGCCACTACTGCAGCACTGAAATATGCTAAACCTGAACATAAAAGCGTTACAGCTTCCGGGAGAAAGTCGAAAAATCCGCTGTTAAGGCACCAGAATACCTCTATCATCATCCCGGAAAACAGCAGTACATTTTCCCCTATTCGGCGTCTTCTCTCCTTAAGCTCCTCTTCGGTCATTTCTTCTTTTCTCTTCCTTTTTACATCATTTTGATACTCATCCCGCAGCGCCGTCACAGAATCCTTCTCATAATACCAGCCTCTGGTACTGTAAAACCAAAAGCTCCTGTTTTCCCGTTGCTTTGCCAGGGAAGAAGCCGCGACTCCTCCCACGGAAACCAGACACGGCAGGACATGAAGGAAAAACCGTTTCAGCCACCTGACATAAGAGGTCCGTGCAATCAGTACCGAAATTCCGCCAAAAAGCAGATACGCCGTAGTCAGATATGTCACATAGACGCAGGCGTAGGTCCACGCATACCGGATTCTCTCCTTCTGGGAAAACGGCAGCAGATACAACAGCTTCCCCATCCGCGGCAGAAACATACAAATCAGCCAGAGACCGGCATAGGTCTGGAAATCAAACTTAGTTTCTTCCGCTCCAAACGCACACAGCACCATATAAGCAAGCGTAAGTAATACACCGATTCCCCGCAAGCCCCAAAGCTCCTTTTTTAACCGGAACAATCCTTCTCCGGCTAAAAACAGAAAGCTTTTTCCGATTCTTTTTCCCTGCATCAGATCACCATTCCTTTCCGGATAACGCCCTGCTTGATATAATACAAAATATCCTCTAACCCCGGACGCACGCACTCCAGATTCAGCCGTACCGGCTCCCCGTCGTTTAAAATCAGCCCTTCTGCGGCATATTCCGAACGCCTCGTTCCCAAAATCCTGCTCTTCATATAGGAAAACAGCTCCTGCCTGCCCCGCACCAGCAAAAAACGGTCCAAAAGCTCTTCCGTACTACCAAAAAACATCTGCTCCCCCTGATGTAACAACACCGTATAATCTGCCCTTGCCTCTAACTCCGAAACAAGCTGTGAGGAAAGCAAAATGCCGCAGCTCTCCTCTGCAAGCACCTCGCTTACGATTTCCATAAACTCCTCCCGGAAGACCGGGTCAAGCGCTGCCGCCGGTTCGTCCATCAAGAGAAGACTTGCGCCGTGGGACAGGGCAAACGCAAGCTGGAACTTCATCTTCATCCCTTTGGAAAGCTTCCGGATGGCACGTCTCTCCGGCACCTCAAACCGTTCCAGAAGCTCCTTGTAGCGCTTTGCATCCCAGTTCCGGTAATAGGGGCCGTACATCTCCCCGGTAAACCCGGCAGAAATTGCCTCGTCAAACGGCGAATCCTCGAATACAAACCCCATACATTCCTTTGCTTCTTTCTCGTTCTCCCTCACCGGATACCCGCCTATCACAATCTCAGCCTCCTCCGGCAGCGGCAAAAGCCCGGAAACTGCGGAAAGAAGCGTCGTCTTCCCTGCACCGTTTACTCCTAGCAGCGCGGTCAGGTACCCTGCCTCTACACGAAACGCAATCTCTTTCAGCATAAACCCCTCCCGCTGCAAGCGCGGTATCCTTACTTCTAACACCGTTCCCATAAGCCTGCTCCTTTCTCTGTATCTTTTCCTGTATATGTCTATATATACAGTATATATACAGTATGACTATTTGTCAAGCAGGTTTTCAAAAATTTCTTATAAGGGAACAAAGAAAGCAAAAAGGGGCTGCGCTTTCTATCTGCAACAGCCCCGGATTTCCCAGAAACAATTCCTTATACAGAGGCGGCCTCTGCATTACTTTTGTGGAATAATACACTCTTTTTCCCCACTGTCCAGGTCATAAAACCAGATACTATTCTGCAGGCAGTCCCGCAAAAAGACTCCTTGCGCACTTACCGTCATAAAACACATCAACGGCACCTCACCAAGCAGACTGCTCTCCCCGTCTGCCACAGTTAAGTCGCAAACCCTCAGCCCGCTGCTGTTATAATATAGCTTTCCCTGATAAACCGCCCCTACGCCGGCATCGTCAGTCCGCTTTACAATCTGTCCGTCCGGCACAATTTCATAATAATGCAATTCCTTTTTTCCCTCATCTGTCCCTTCAAAAACAATATGGACTCCGTCAGAAACACAGTGGAAGCTGCATAACCCTGACAGCTTTATTGTCTCACCGGATAGCGGTTCTATCGCATAAATCCCATCGTCTGCCATTACATAAAGCCTCTGATGCACCAGCACCGCATCCCGGATTGTAACAGCATTGTCCGTCTGATAAAGAAGCTGCAGACCGTTCAAAGAAACCGGCTCCTGTATATATATACTCCGCCTGTCCCGTAGTTCCCCTTCGCCCGCTTTCTCCGGCTTTTCTCCGGCGGTAAGCCAATACAGCCTTCCTTCGTAAAAATCAACAAACTCCGATCCGCCCTCCGGAACCGGAGACAGCACAGAAAGAGTCTCTCCTTCAAGCCGGTACACAACAGCCTCCGTAACATAGTACATCCCCGTTCCGGTTTTCTTCAATACTCCCTTGGTCTGCTCTAAGACCTGAACCTCCTTTGTTTTCAAGTTATAGCTGCACAACGCCTCCGCACGGTTCAAATCACTATAATACAACAGCTCCCCGGATACTAACAGGGTCTCCTGCCCATCAAAGGAAAACCGACTTTCCCCTGGTCCGATAAGATAATCCTTTTCTTTTCCTATTCTCCTAAGAAAATGAAACCTGTATTCCAGAAGCAGACATAAACCCAGTACCACCAATACCCATAAAAAAATGAACGCTCTGCGCCGCACCTTTTCCCGTCTTATTCCCTGCCGTTTTTCTCTTTGATTTTGCTCCATTACGCCCTCCCTCATTGCATCAGAAAAATACTATTTATCTGTATTCCAGTTTTTCATACACTTCCTTTAATGATTACAACAAATCATTAAACATATCCTATACATTTCTATAAATCGCTAAACATTCTAAAAGCGTTAATTAAGTTAACTCTTCCTTAATTCATATTTTTAATTTCTGTGGGTGTTGGCGTTGGATAAGGATTTTCTAAAGTGCCAAGTTCTACTACAATTAACGCAATATTTGAAATACCTAAAGAATAATTTAAATATCTATATTCATCCGTATATCCGCCATCCACTATTTGAAAATATTTACTAACCCAGCCACTGGAATGAGAAAACGATACATATCCTACTCCTAAAACAGCATGATTTCCATATATCTGAGAGTCTGTCAAATTCAAATGCACAGCTCCTCTCTCAACATACTTTTTTGCAGTATTCCATGTAACATATGGGAAAACATCTATATTTTTTATACTATCATATCCTAGCCATTTTAAAACTGTCCTATACGCTGAAGGAACTTTACTACCTAGCGTCCCTTTGCAACTTGTTTCCATCTCTTCATAAAATTTTTTAAATACGTCAATAAAATTATCCCTGCTCACTCCTAATTCCGGGTGGTGCAAAGATAAATAAATCAACATATTGGTAGCAGCCGTAGGCGCACAATGTCCACAAACGTTACATTCTAAAATTAACGGCTCATCCATTGTTATATATTTTTTGGAAGACACATTACTTAACTTTTCTTCACAAGAAAAATATCCTATTTCCTTCGCCAAAACCGTGCTATATTTCAATGTTTCACCCGGATTATAGTATTGTGTTTCTGATATCTTTCCGAGTCTGCCCTGTTCAATCTCACTCAGTTTATATATCTCTCCACTGTTCATCTTATAGACTCCGGATTTACTTTTAATATAATACTCATATCCACCTAAATATAAGACCCTATACTTATCATCATTTACATTTTCTAAATAAGCAGTTCTCAAACCAGTAATCACTGGCGCATCTCCATAACCAAATTCTATATAATAGCAATCTTCTGAATTAACTGCATTATTCACAACAATATAACTGCATCCTTTTCCTGCTTCATCATAGTATTGAACCAGATAGGCAGCAATGTTATCTTCCATAGTATACAACGATGATATAAAGTAATTCTCTGTAAGCGGAATAATTCCTTCAAATACTTCTTTACTTACAATATTATCAACTACCTCGGCTGTTGTTACTTCAGTTAAACGATGCTCTGTTATTACTATATCACTACATTTCCTTCCAAGAAAACCAATTGAAATGCTCTCTCCTGGTTGAATATTTTGATTATACGAACTATTATCAATTTTATAAATATTATCTTCCTTAGAAACAATACTTCCATTCCAAATTGAAGTAATCTCTGTACCAAATACTATCTCTAACTGCCAGTCAGTAATCTCTTGCTCCGATTGATTTGTAATAATAATATTTCCTGAATATCCCTCTGACCAATTATAATTTTCTATTATATCAATAGTATATGTAGAAGAATCTACCTCCGCAATCCTCATTGGAATCAAAAAACTTTCTGGAAACAAAAATTCACCAGTCTCTTCTAGAACAAACCCAAATACTATTGTATCTCCCGGTAAAATATCCTGATTATATTTCACATTTTTTATGACATATAAATCATCCGCTTTTGCACATACTTTCGCATTCCATATTTCAACAATTTCGCCTGGTATTTTAAACGCAATTGACCAATTATTGATTGTCACCATACTTTTATTTTCAATTGAAACAATAATTTTCTTACTCTCATCCCAATAACTATCAATGGAAAATTCAATTTTATATTGATCTGTCTCATATAAAATTGAATTATCACCTCTCATTTCCTCTGCTAATGCAATCTTATGACAGTCTCGTAAAACAAAAAACAAAATCCCCAGCACTAAAATTGTCCATTTAAGCCATCTTCTTTTCATTTATACTCCTCCCTGTTTCAAAATTAATATGTAAATATATTATAGCATAATTATATAATTTACGTCAATACACATTTAACTTAAGCTTAATTTGTTCCCTGCATTAACTTTTCCATTCAGTCATCTTCTTTGTTAATTAAATTTTCTTGAGACCTTCACGCTATAAATATGAACCAAAAAAGGCTCCACCCCTGCCTGCACAGAGTCTGGAACCTTTTCCTGTTTCTTATTTACCTGCTACATCATCATATCAAAATGCGGTCTTTCCTGCTTTGCATCTGTCTCTTTGTTCTCTGCCTTCCGTCCGGCTAACAGCTGCTTCAGCTTTTCGGCAAGCTCCTCGATGGTCGGTGCAGAAACCTTAAACGGATTCTCCGCTCCATTTTCCTTATCGTCTTTCCCTTCGGCTCGTTTTTTATCTGCCTTCTCGGCACGCTCCTTAGCCTCTTCTCTTCTTGCCTTCTGCTGCTCCGACAGAGCCTCCTGATTTCTTACGGTCTGCTTTGTCAGTTCTGCAAAATACGTTACGACGCCTTCTTTATCTACGGTAACTCCCATGCGCTTTATCTGGTCCGCATCCTCGCCAAGCTCTTCCTTCAGCTGGCCGAACTTTTCCCCTGCGGTATCAATAATGCCCATATACTTTTCCTTAACCGCTTCATCTGCTGCCATCTCTTCCAGCGTCTGCGGGTCAATTACACAGCTGTACTGCTTGGTTGACTTATTGTGGTAATACTGTGCTTCCTCATCCGTAGAAAACTCTGCCACAAAGAAATCGATGTTGCCGTACTTTTCCTTCAGCTGTGCCAGAAGATCCTTTGCAGCTTTACTTAACTCTACCTTATCCTCCGGCTTTTTGCTTTCCTCCATATGAACGCCGGCTGCCTTCTTCTGGTACTCCTTAATGGCATCCTGTCCCATATGCTTTGCCTTATCGGACATCTCATACTTTGCAGCATCATCCGCCGGACGCTTCTGCTTTCCTGCTGCGCGCCGTTCCGCGCGGTTCCCCGGACCTACCAGATCCCTGATATCCTTCGGAAACGCTCCAAATCTGTGAATCCCATTCATAGTAAGACCTCCTTATCCTCTTGTCCAAGTCCGTTTGTACTGTTCGAACTATTTCTATCTTTTTACTATATCGGAAGAAAACGGCAGGAACTTTACAGGCCCTGCCGTTTTTTCCTTATATTTTCTCATAAGCAGGCTGTGACATAAAACTTCCTCCGCGCTGCCGCCGGAAAGCTGCTGCTCCGCAGCGCAAATCCGGTACGGGAAACGCTTTCATCAGCGTCTCCTTTATTTTCCTTCGTTAAAATACTCCTCCTTTAAAATCCCGTAGCACAGCCTGTCCTGCTTTTCGCCGTTGAAATAAACCGCCTTCCTTTCACGCCCCTCCTGCAAAAATCCGCAGTGCTCCAACACCCTCTGCATCGCTGTATTGCATTCTAATGTGTTCGCGGTAATCCGCTCCATACCAAGATACCGGAAGCCGTAATCCAGCATAAGCAGAACTGCTTCTTTTCCATAGCCCTTTCCACGATTTTCAAGCTTCGCAATCCCGATTCCGACAGAGCACTTCCGGTGAAAGCGGTCAATCTCCTGCAGCGCCACATCCCCGATTACCGTACCATCCTTCCGGAAAATTCCCAGACGGACATTCTGACTGCCCTGCAGCTTTTGTATTTCATCAAACCAGCCGTCCGCCTTTTCCCACGAGTGACCGATATTAAACTCTTCCGTCGGATGCTCCGAATCATACTCAAACTCCATCCACAAAGTTTTACAGTCCTCCCGTTCCAGACATGCCAGATAAATCTTTTCTCCTTGTAACTTCATCTCCATTGTTTTTTCCTCCTGCTTTTTTAAATACGAATGCAGGTCTTCCGCCAGCCTACGTCTCCCGATACCACTTTGCCTGCTCATTCCAGATATGGTAAAAATAGCCCCGCTGCTCCATCAGCTCCTCAAAGCTTCCTGCCTCCGCGATGCTGCCATGATCCAGCACGAGAATCTTGTCCGCACTGCGGACCGCTCCCAGCCGGTGAGTCACCAGAACCACCGTCCGGTTCTGGGCAAGATCATTTAACCTCTGATAAATAGCCATCTCTTCCAGCGGATCGATGGCTGCCGTGGGTTCATCCAGGAACAGGATAGGACGCTGCCGGTAATAGCTCCGGGCCAGCGCCAGGCGCTGCCACTGCCCTCCTGATAACTCAGTTCCTCCAAATTCCCTCCCCAAAAGCAGCTCCTGCGGATGATTGGCAAGCAGGATTCCCGCCCATTCCAGCGCATGGCTAATCTTTTTATGGTCCATCTCCTTTGCTGTATCCCCCAAATAAACATTCTGGGCCAGAGTCAGCTTATAGTGGCCGAATTCCTGATAGACGGCACTAATCTGTTCAAAAATGCTGTTCTCCTTAAGCTGGCTTCGTTCCATGCCGCCCAGCTCCATCACGCCCTCGGTGGGCAGGAAGAATCCTGATAACAGCTTTGCCAGTGTGGTCTTTCCTGCGCCGTTTTCTCCCACAATGGCAATCCTCTCCCCTTTTCGAATGGATAACGAGATATCCTTCAGTGCATACGCTTCCCCATTGGGATACCGGTAGGATACGTGCTCCAAGCGTGCCACTTCCCCGCCCGGCTCCATTTTCTTCCGCCCATCCGTTACTTCAAGGTCCATCAGTTCAAAGAAAGAAGCGGACATCACACTCGTCTGCAAAATCTCGCCCGCATGATTAAAAAGCTGGGTAAAGGAGCTGGTCAGGGCGGCAAAACTGGCCAGAAGGACGGAAAAGCCGCCGATGGTAATCCGGCCTGTCACCAGCAGCCAGACCATCAAGAACACGGACAGGCCGTGGAACAGGGAGCGAATCCCTGCAAAGAAGAGTCCGACACCTCCCATCTGCCGGATGTGCTTTCCTTCTCTTTCATCCACCTCCCGGCATGCCGCCAGATATCTCTCCGCCATATAACGGCCCGCTCCGTGATGGGCAAGCTCCTTTTTGCTCCCCGCTGTGGAAAGAAGGCCACGGGCATAGTTCTTTCTCCGCTCTGCCTGCGCCAGATTCTGCATCAGATGGGACTGGTATCCCGCCCCCTTTAGTTTTTCCAAAATAACCGGGACACTTACCATCACCACAAACAGGATCAGCAGCGGGTGCAGGGAGGACAGATACCCTCCTACGAAAATCAGGTTAAAGATCAACACCAGCGACATTACCGCAAGGTTAGCGGTGAACACCAGGAACATGGACGCCTGCTTTGCCTTCTCCACCATCTGGTAATACTGTGCAGAGTCATAATACTCCAAAGAAAGCTTCGCACTCTTTTCGTGGATTTTCGCGTCCAACCCCAGGAAGACATAGCGGAAATAGCCAAATTCCATATACTGTCTTGACACCAGCTCAAACATTTTCCGGACCATGTAGGTTCCGATTAGCAGCAGTACCGGTCCAGCGTAATAGGACAAAGGGAGTCCCTTACC
The DNA here is from genome assembly GCA_910577175.1 of uncultured Lachnospiraceae bacterium. Classification (GTDB taxonomy): domain Bacteria; phylum Bacillota; class Clostridia; order Lachnospirales; family Lachnospiraceae; genus SIG307. Next base: position 58,600 of record CAJTLU010000004.1, read on the forward strand.
GAAACCGGCTGCCCGGTCCACAATCTGCCGCTGCAGATACAAGAACACAGCGGGTAGGACAGCGCCCGGCAGAGACAGCAACAAATAAAGAGTCATACGTAAGGGGGAGATAGGAACTACTAATCTTAAAATTCGGATTATATTTTTCATTCGTACATTCCTTTCTGGGCCTCGAACATCCTGCGGTATAGCCCGTCCGGTTTCTTCATCAGCTGTACATGGCTTCCCTGCTCCACAAACCGGCCCTTTTCCAGCACACAAATCTCATCTGCATGGACGGCAGCACCCAGCCGGTGGGTCACAAAAAGATTGGCACACCCCGCTTCGCGTTTAGAAAGGAAATCCCCGTAGAGACGGGATTCCGCCAAGGGGTCCATCGCAGCAGTGGGTTCATCCCAGATACAAATCCCGGCCCTGCGGTACAGCATACGGGCAATGGACAAGCGCTGCCACTGGCCGCCGGAGAGGTTCATGCCTCCCTCCTCCAGATTCCCCAGCTTCGTCTCATAAGCATCCGGACAGGACGCAATCCAGGCATCCATTCCCGTCTCCTGGGCCACCCGCTGCATATCCTTCTCCGGATTTTCCTTTCCCATGCGGGAGATTATAATATTTTCCTTTATCGTATCATCATAACGGTTGAAATCCTGGAAAACTGCGGAAAAATAGCGCTGCAGTTTTCCAAACTCCATCTCCTGTATATTTACCCCATCAATCGTAATGGTGCCGCTATCCGGCTGGTAAAATCCCATCAGCAGCTTCACCAGGGTCGTCTTCCCGCAGCCGTTCTCTCCTGCCAGGGCATAATTCTTCCCCGCATGGAAAGTAAAATCCAGTCCGTCCAACACCGGCTTCTCCTGACCAGGATAACGGAACACGCTCTTTTCCCCCTTAATCTCATGAAAGGGCAGGGGGGCGTTATCTGCTCCCTCCTGGACATAATACTGCTCCGGCAGGGTGTAAAGCTTTCCCAGATCCCCCCGGCACGCCCGGTACTCCTGATAGGACGGCCAATACTCGCTGCCCACCGCCACAAAGAATGCCCCCAGCCTTGCTAATGCCGGGATGATTGAGATATATAATCCGATTTCCATTTCTCCCCGCTGCAAGGGAAGCAGGAACAGCAGGTAGGCGGACGCAGAAAACAGAAAGGTGATGTTATCGTACACCCATAAGGTCATGTTAGAAACCAATACGCTGCCCAGCATCTTCCTGCCGGACCGGACGGTCTCCTCCTCATAAAGCTTCTGGATATAAGGCGTATATCCGAACAGTTTTTTCTCCTGGGCCAGGTGCCGGTCAAACAACAGACCGGACAGGTAATCGCTTCTCCTGCCGATCTCCTGCCTGCTCTGATACATGGCCAGCCTGCTCTTTGCAATCAGGCGGAATGCAATGACCATCAGACCCAGGAGCAGCAGGATGACCAGCAAGAAGCAGGGCGCATTCTCCACAACCAGCGCCAGGATACCCACGGTTCCTGCGATTCCTCCCAGAACCTGCAATACGGAAAAGAAGCCGTTTGCATAGCGGTTTTCCGGGCTGTCCTGCACCCGGGCAAGGAGAGCCTGGTTCTCCGTATCCTCCAGTGCTGCCACCGAGATACGGGCTGTTTTTTTGATGACGGCCTGTTCCAAATGGATACGCAGCTGCAGGCGGATTTTATCTTTCAGATAACCAAGCAGCGGTGTCTGGATGTAATAAAAAGCGTAGACTGCAGAGATTCCAAAGGCAAAAAGAGCAGACTGCCCCCATTGGAGCCTGGAAAATCCGTCAATAAAACGCTGAAGAATCACAACCTCCGACACATTCAGAACCGCCTGTACCAGAATCAACAGGGTCGCAGCCAGCGCTGCATAGGGTTTTTTAGCAATCAGTTTCCAGACTGTTTCAGGTTTCTGCATGTTCTTCCTCTCCATAAAATCTGTAATTTCTCCAAAATTTTTAATAGTCTATCATAACTCTGTTGATAAGTAAAGGAATATTTTTTGAAGGTATCAAGACTATCGGCACAGCTTAACCAGTGGCACCCTGCTTTTCTTCCTGCAAGGCAGCGATTTCACCTTCAATCCGGAGCCTTTCAGCATCAATTGCCTGATACTTTGCGTCATACTCCTCAAAAGCAGCCTGCGCACCTGCAAGCTTTTCTCCAAGTTCCCTGATTTCCTCCTCGCCTGCGTTTTGTGCTTCCTCTTCCTGCTTTATCCGGGCATCATACTCCGCCAGCTCCTCCAGTATTTTTTCATAAGCAGCCTCCTTCTTGGAATAACCGTCCGAAATCTCATTGATAAACTGCCGCACCTCATTCGTAACCCGCAGAAACTTTCCCTCGACCTGTTCCGAAGCCGACTGGGATTCCTGACGGGATTCGTCAAGCTCTGCTTTCGCCTGTTCGACCTCTTCGGCGTATTCTTCCCGCTGCAGCTTCAGCTGCATAAGTTCCATCTCAAGCTCCTGCTGCCTCTTCTGTGCCTCCTGTAAGGCGGACTGCGCTTCTTCCAGTCTCTTCTTCAGAATCCCATGCTTTCTGGTTTTGCCGCGGAGCTCGTCTTCCTTCCAGAAAAGCTCCTCCTCCAGTTCATAACGTCTTACATCGCACTCATATCCGGCAGCAGACTGCCTAATCACATCCAAATCGACGATGCCTGCCACCGATACGTCGTCACCGCTGCCGCTACGGCTGAATTTTCCGTTTGCACTGAACTCCGGCAGCATCTCCTTTAAATAAGCTTCAAACTCTGCCTGCTCCATTTTCGCAAGCTGACAGGTAAGCGCCTTATAAAAGGTATGCACTCCGCCCATCCGGACATGGCTGCCGCCAAGCCCTTCATAAGTGTCTCTGTACGCATCCTCGACCCCGTCGCTCCCAAGATAGCACGCCATGACCGGTCTTTCCCCTAAATCAAGCACGCAGCTCCGGAAGCTCTCTGCCGCATCCTCATCGCAAAGGCTTGTGGTAACCGCATCCTCACACCGGACATCCCAGGGAATCGGTTGCTCCACGGAGCCGTCCGGATAGAATACGTCGCATCTGCCGTCGCCCTGATGCAGTAATAACAGGCATTTTGGCAGCTGCAGGGCGGCAATCAGCGTAGTCCCGTAAATATGCACCGGACTTTTGCCATTCTCATATTCTGCCGCATATTCTCCCATTTCCTCCATGGAAGGAGGGTTGTTCTTATAATCCTCCAAAACGCGGTCGTACCATCCGGCAAGCACGGTATCCGTCAGCCGTCTTACCGTCATCTGGCGGTAGCGCGGATTGGAAAGCATATCCTGATAAAACCTGTCCTCCGTCTCCTCCGATGCCAGAACTGTCGCGGCAAACTGTTGCAGACATTCCAACGCCACCCCGGTAGCTGCCTTTGCACCATACTCACTCCGAAAGCATAATCCGGAGCCATGACCGTCAGCGACTACCGCAATATAATACCTGCCATCCTCTGCCGAAAAGGAGACAGAAGAGTCTTCGCATGGATAGCCATTCTTACTATGAAAGTGCCCTCTGACCGTTTCGTGAAAGGTATAAACCCGGCTCATGCCACGCTCCTCCTGTTACCAGCTTCCATCATCCCAGCCGTCATTGCCCTCTGCCGACGGCTCAGGTTCCTTGCTATATTCATTGTCTGCCAGATGAACCGTAACGTCAAATGGAATATGAAACTGCGCCTTTGCCTGTTTTACAACATCTTTGCCCGAGCTTGCGGTCTCTGTAGTCGCCGATCTTGAATTTAACATAGAGGTTGTAACCGAAACGAACCTCATCAGTCTTTTAAATAAATCCAAATCGGTGGTCTTAATGACCGCTTCACTGTTCCCAACAATAGATGAAAGCATTTTTACATCCGGATCATCCCCCAGCGCAAAGCCGATTTTCGTACCTTTGGCAAACCAACGGTTTTGGCGGAGTTCCTCCAACGCTTTCTCATAGTCGTCTGTCGCGTACCCGTCCGTCATAAAGATAATGACCGGCATCAGGGCTCCTGTCATAGAATTCAAAAAAGCCTGACGCGAAAGCTTGCTGTTAAGTTCCTCCAAGGCAGAGCCGATATCGGTCAGCCCGCCTGCCTCAAGATATTCATATTCAAAATCCTCTTCCAGATCTTCTGGCCCGTTGGAGGTAACCCACTTACAGCCGGAATTAAACTCCATCACTGCTATCTTCAGTTTCGCATCTCCATTCGTTTTCGCAATCGTTTTCAACGCCTCGGTACATTCCTCCATTGCATGGTTCAGAGCGCTGATTTTAGCGCCCTCCATACTGCCGGAGGTATCGAGCACATAGAACACATGGAGTTCCTTGCGCGGACTTTCTGTAAGGCTGTTAATATCAGGCATCGTGCTTCTCCTTTCTTAATTTGCTTTTATCGTGACAGACTCCTCGCCGACCTGAAAGCAAATCCCATCCTTTAACGGAATTACTTCGTCTGGCGCCACCTTTCTCACTTCTCCTTTTGTAGTAATTGCGTTCCACCGCTTTTCACTCTTATTACGGATACCTAACGCCCCGGTTTCCTTCTTCTCTACCACCTGGGCAACGGGGGAAAGCGCGTCCTTTTCATCGCAGACGCCCAGCTGACAGCGGTAAATTCTGCTGTCCCTGATTGCCGGAATACAATATCCGCCAAGTTCCAGCCGGAACGGAATATCCGCCCTGCGCCCGCATTTTTCACACTGACACGGCTCTCCCTGCTGCGTAAAGATTTCATTGCCGCACGGACAGGCAACAATCTCGCTGCGGAATCTTGTCAGGGCATTCAGCCAGTCGATCTCTCTCGGCCTCGCAGTCGGCTTCTGGAATGCTTTCCTGCTAAATGCCGCAAGGAAAATTTTCTGCATATAATCCGGAAGACACGGCCAGACAATGATTGAATTCTTATGCACAACAGGGTGAGGACCATTACTCTTATCGTCCGGGTCCATGATAAAGAGCGGCTCGCTCCCATAGAGTTTTTCCTGCAGGGCAGGCGTCAGCCCCGGCACAAGGTAACGTCTGCCCTCCAAAGGATGATTCAGACAGAACAGAATATACAGAATAAGAGACATGGAAAAACGGTCGCTCAGACTATTCGGCTTATTCTTATGCAGGACAACCTCCGGCGCCCTGTAGCGCGGTTTTCCGATAATTCCGGTCTCTGTACCGTCAGGGGCAACATTGTCGTTATCACAGATGAGAACCCTTCCATTCTGCGGATGGATGAAAAAATTCCCATCGTTTAAATCCTGATAGCTGTATCCGGCATTATGGAGAATCCGGAATGCAGAAACAATCTTCAGCGCAGCATCAATGATTACACGATAGGATGAAAACCTGACATGACACAGCATATACTCCGTTACCTCATAATAACCTTCCGGACGCAGCTCCATAATATAGCCAAAGGTTCCGTCCACCCATTCGGTAATATCTAACGGCCATAGAAATTCCGGACTCGGCGTCCCGCGCATCACATTCTGCTTAATATTCTCATAGAATGCAGCCGGGTTGGCTCCCAGACTGCATTTTTTATACCATTTTAAAGCCTTCTTCTGACCGTTATAATCAGCAATGTAAACTCCTCCCTGCCCTCCCTCGGCAAGGAACTTTTCGACTTTCACGATCCCGCCAAAAAGAGTCTTCATGCAGAAACCATTTTCCAGTACCTCACTCATAAATTAGTCTCCTTTGCATTTCTTCTTTCGGCAATGACGCCGTTGCCAAAACTCACATCGAAGCCCGGCATGTAGAGGTCGCCAATTCCAAATCCAGCCAGAAAGCAGGCCGCACAACAAGCCCGTAATAGTTTACAAGGTCGCCGGCGCGGTCAACGCGGCCATTATAGTCCACATCCGCAGCATTGTAGCTGTCAGAGCCGGATGAGCGCAGCCACCACCAGCCGTTTCCAGCATACTCTCCGTTACTCTGGCAATATCCTCCCTGCGTCTTTGCATACGCCGTTACCTTCACACGGCGTGCAGGGTCTTCTGACTCAGGGTCAGAGCCGAAATAGTCCAATACCTCCCCGATACTAAGAAGGAATACCTTATCCTCCGTATCGTTTCCGCCATCTGCACCCTGTTTCAGGTTATCTCTATTTCTCACTCTGGTCGTCAGGATACACTCCTGCTCCGCCTGTTGAAAGGCAGTATGGTAAAACCTCCTGTTCAGCCAGCTCCGCAATGTACAGGTTTCCCATGTAACCGCTTTACCTTCGTTGTGATACAGCTTTGCATCCAGCGCATATTTGCTGAGCAGCAGAAGCTTCCCGCCCTGTTGATCCAGTACCAGCCACTCGATGGCTTCCTTCCTGGTTCCAGAGGTATCGCCCTGCTGATAGCTTCCAAAGAAAACCGTATCCCCGGCCTCCGCTCCGGAAAGCGTATCCGCCGTCCTCCCTGTAAGGGTCACACGGTGTACGGGGCGGGATGGTATAAATACTGCAGCAGAGGCAGATGTCTCCTTCCCGGTCAGGGAGACCTCGCTGACCTCCACATGGTGCAGCCCGGTCGTCCCGATGCCCTTTGTATACCGGATTGCCCCGTACAGCCCGGCACAAATCACATCTGCCCAGCTGTCTGACAGTCCCTCTTCCTCTACAAAGCAGTGCCGCAGCCTGGCAATTTCTGCTTCCGCCGCCTCTTCCTCCTGGTCAAAGGCGCTTTTTATCCGGCTGGCATACGCCTCGTTGACGATGTTGGAAAAAATGCGGATTTCCTTCTTCAGCGCAGGCGCTATATCCATCATAACGCCGGCCAGCTGTCCCGGATTCTGCAGAATGTCCACTCCCTTGTTTAAAATTGCGCCATAGATAGCTTTATCCAGGGAATCATACTCCGAAAATCCAACCTCTCCATAGATTGAAACCGCACAGTAAGGACAGACCCTGAGCTTCCCTGGGTCTGCATCCTCAACCATCCATATTCCCGCGCATAATTCACACCTGAGCCTCTTCACCGCCAACTTCCTCTCGCTCACATCACTATAAGATTATCTTTTGATAGCTTATCTGTATTACTCCTCCACTTGAAGCTCCGCATGTTACATGCCTCCTTATGTTCTCCATGGAACTTTTCAGGCTGTTGCAAAATGCGGAGCCTAAGGCTAGCCCTGCTTCACAATGATGTCCGCAGTCTTTGCCCTGCTTGCCTTAAGGTAGTCCTCTACCGAAAGCTTCAGCTGCAGTCCCGGCCTCCCGCCGCTGACATGCAGATACGAAAGCGCCTCTGCGGAAGCGTCGAGCACCGTAGGAAATGCTTTTTTCATACCGATGGCGGTACAGCCGCCCCGCACATAGCCGGTCACCGCAGTCAGCTCCGCAAGCGGCAAAAGCTCTACTGCCTTTTCCCCGACTGCTTTTGCCGCCGCCTTTAGGTCAAGCTCTGCCTCAATCGGTATGACAAACACATAATACGCCCTGCTCTTTGCCACCGTCACCAGCGTCTTATACACAAGCGCATGGGGAAGCCCGAGCTTATCCGCCGTCGTAACGCCGTCTACAAACTCGTCACACTCATAGCTCTGCATCTCATAGGCTATTTTCATCGAATCCAACATCCGCATCGCATTGGTCTTTACTGCCTTTTCCTTTGCCATAGCCGCTCCTTTACCGCTTATTTCTCCTGTAACTCCGCCAGCTGGCTTTCATGCCGCAAAAAGAAGTCGAACCGGGGCGGTAAAAACTTTGTTGCCGTTCCCGGCGCTTCGAGTACCTCCTTCATATCAACAAACGCATAATTCCAGTCATATACCTTTTCAGAAAGTCCGACATACTCCCGCACCGTCTCACAGCCTGCCGGTGCAATCGGATGGAGTAAAAGTAACGCGGTTTTAATCCCATAAAAGCAGTCGGTCAGAAGCTGCGTGCGGAACGCAGCGCCGTCCTCCTCCTCTGCCTTTTTGATATTGTTGGCATAATGCTTGTTCAAAAGACGGATATAGTCGTCCAGCACATATGTGATGCGGTGGAAGTCATGGTTGTACATATGACGCTCATACTCTAACACCGCCTCCTCAGACGCTTTCTTAATCTTTTCGTCCACCTCACCGAGCGGTATCACGGAATCGTTGTACTTCTGCACCGTATACAGGCAGGAACGTACAATCCGGTTAAACACATTCGTCAGAAGGTTCCCTTCCTTTAATACCGGGTCAGCGCCCTCTCTTTCTGCCTCCGGCAGATAAACCTGCGGCTTAAAGCCCGAGCTCTTCGTGGACAGCCCGAGGCTTAAGAAGTGCATTCTGAGCTGCTCCGGCGTATAATAGCTTAACAGCTCCTGCGCCATCGGCGGCTTAATGTCCGAGCTGGAGCTTGCCTTTTTATCCATAAACAGGATATGCCGGTTCGCTACAAGCTGCGGAAGCTTCTTATAGTCAATCTTTACCGGCTCGCCTGCCGGTGTATCTGCCGCGGCAAACATTGCCATTTCCGCAATGCCATAAAAGTAAATGTTATCCTCGCCGATAAACTGGTACACCTTTGCGTCGCCGCCCATCCACCAGTCCTTCCAACCGGCCGGGTCTTTTCCGCGCTCCTCCAGACACGCCTTCGTAAAGGAAATCGGCGCCCACAGAGACTCCGGCCATACCCAGAAAGTCAGCCCTTTATGCCCCTCACATTCCGGCACCGGAACACCCCACTCGATGTTGCCGGACAGACGGAACGGCACCAGGGTCTTGCCGGTACGGTAGAACAGGTTCCGTGCTGAAAGCACCTCCCTTGCCTTATCCCGCTCGTCAAGGCTTGCAAATACAAACGTCACGGACGGCTTCTTTTCCTCGTCGATGACCTCATGCGCCGGAAACGCCGCCGTCAGCTCCGCAAGCCCTGCCGCATACGCTGCATCGAACGCCTCCTTCTCCGGTACACCCTCCCCGGTATAGGTCTTCGGATTCGTTGCAATCTGCTTTTTCTGCACATAAATGACCGGTTTCTTTAAAAACTCCTCAATGGTGTTTAAAATATACTTCCGGGTGTTTGTGTTGGCACGCAGCTCATTGATGTACTCCTGCATCGCGTCCGTAAAGTTTTCCAAAGAAAAATACCAGTTTTTTACTTCGATAATCTCCGGCGTTTTTCCGGACAACATACTCTTTGGCTCGATTAACTCCGAAGGCATGTACTGGTGTCCGAGGTCGCACTCGTCCGCATAGCCCTTTTCGGAGCAGCACCCTTCAATCGGACACTTTCCCACGACCTGTCTTCCATTTAGAAGCACCTTAAACTCCGGGTCATAAAACTGCGGCGTCGACATCATCTTTAACTGTCCCTGCTCATAAAGCGCTTCAAACAGTTCCTTTGAGGACTCTGTATGAAACTCGCTTCCGCGGTAGAGTGCTGATGCCCCGTAATAGTCCGGCTTAATTTCATACGCATCCAGCGTCCTCTTCTGGGACTTGTGATTCTTCTCTACATAATCCTGAATCGTCATATCCTCCGGAAGCACGCCGCTTTCCTGCTGCTTGCGGAAGCCCTCTAAAATCGGAGAGCCGTAGCAGTCAGTTCCCGATACAAAAATTACATTTTCCGCACCGATGCGGTCACGCATAAAGCGTGCAAAGGTATCGGCATGCACAAACATACCTCCCACATGACCGAAATGCAGCTCTTTATTTCCATACGGCATCCCGGCGGTAATCACTGCCTTTTTCGGAAACGCCGGACGTCCCTCCGGCTTTCTGAACTCTTTTCCTTTTTCGCCCATAAATTATCTCCTGTCAATTCCCGGTATTGATTTTATACAGATTATTTTATGTTACTATTCACAGCATCCCACCCCATGCGCACTCGTCGCCCTTACGGGCTCCAGTCCCGCTCCTTGCGGAGCTAAGCCTGCTTATGTGGGTGGGTGACTGCTTCACAGACCTGATATGGTTTCACAGACTGTTGCTTACATACAAGCATGACGCACCTGTCTGTGAAACCATATTGGCTGTGAATAGTAACTATTTTACAACTATATTGTACAGTCTGCCCTTGACATACAGCTCCTTGACGATATTCTTTCCATCCGTCAGCGCTGCAATTGCTGCCTCGGCATGCACCATTTCCTTTACTGCCGCTTCGTCTGCGTCTGCCGGAACCATCAGCTTCGCCTTTACCTTTCCGTTTACCTGTACCGCAATTTCAATCTCGTCCTCCTTAAGGACTGCCTCGTCATAGAGCGGCCATGCTTCAAAGGCAATGGTATCGTCGTGTCCGAGCAGGCTCCAGAGCTCCTCGCCCACATGCGGACAGATACACGAAAACATCTTAAGGAAGCCCTCCGCATAGTCTTTCGGACATTTTTTCGCCTTATACACTGCATTGACAAAAATCATCATCTGGCTGATTGCCGTATTAAACGCAAGCGCTTCAAAGTCAGAGGTCACCTTCTTTACGGTCTGGTGGTATACCTTTCTTACCGTCTCGTCCTCTTCGCCCGTAATGTTTTCCGCATCGGTGAAAAAGTTCCATACACGCACAATAAAGCGCCTTGCTCCTTCAACGCCCTGCTGGCTCCAAGGCTTGGACACCTCAAGCGGGCCCATGAACATTTCATACAGCCGCAGCGTATCTGCACCGTAATCCCTGACAATATCGCTCGGGTCTACGACATACTCCGGGTAACGCTTCCCCATCTTAATTCCGTTGGCGCCTAAAATCATTCCCTGATGTACCAGCTTCCGGAACGGCTCCTTAACCGGAGAAAGCCCCTTGTCGTACAGATAACGGTTCCAGATACGGGAATACATCAGATGTCCTACCGTATGCTCCGGCCCGCCGATATACAAGTCTACCGGCATCCAGTGCTTTAACAGCTCGTAATTTGCAAATTCCTTCTCATTATCCGGGTCAATATAGCGGAGGAAATACCAGCTCGAACCCGCGCTTCCCGGCATCGTGGACGTCTCACGTGTTCCCCGGATGCCGTTTCTGTCATACTGCTTCCACTCCTCGGCATTCTCTAACGGCGCCTTTCCGTTCTTTCCCTTATAATCGGAAAGCTCCGGCAGAACCAGCGGAAGCTCCTCGTCGTCCAGCACATGAATATTGCCGTCCTCTTTATAAACGACCGGAACCGGCTCGCCCCAATAACGCTGTCTTGCAAAAATCCATTCACGGAAATGATAATTTACCTTTCTACGCGCAACGCCCATTGCCTCTAACTTCTTCGTAATAGCCTCTTTTGCATCCTCAACGACAAAGCCTGTAAACTCTTCGGAATTCATCAGCTTACAGCCCTTCCCGAGATACTCTCCCTTCTCAAACGCCTTCTCGCTGACATCCCCGCCGTCGATGACCTGAATCATCGGGATGTTGTGTACGACTGCATATTCAAAGTCACGCTGGTCGTGCGACGGAACCGCCATAACTGCGCCTGTGCCGTAGTTGGCCAATACGAAATCGCCGATAAACAGCGGCACTTCCTTTCCGTTGACCGGATTGACCGCATAAATCCCCTTCAGGCAGCACCCGGACTTTGTTTTGTTCAGTTCGGTACGGTCCATGTCGTTTTTCTTGACGGTTTCGGCAATATACGCCTCCACCTCCTCTTTATTTTCAATCCGCGGCATCAAATCCTTCACTATCTGCCCGTCCGGCGCAAGCACCATAAACGTAATGCCGTAAATCGTTTCGATACAGGTCGTATAAATGGAAAAACTTCCGCCGCCTACAATCTGGAAATCCACCTCGACGCCCTCGGAGCGTCCAATCCAGTGGCGCTGCATTTCCTTCGTGGACTCCGGCCAGTCAATTTCATTTAAGCCCTCCAACAGCTTTTCTGCAAACGCCGGCTGGTCGATTACCCACTGCTTCATGTTCTTTCGGATGACCGGATAGCCGCCGCGCTCAGACTTTCCGTCGACTACCTCGTCATTGGAAAGCACGGTTCCAAGCTCCTCGCACCAGTTCACCGGCATATCGATATACTTTGCATAGCCGTCCAGATACAGCTGCTTAAAAATCCACTGGGTCCACTTATAAAACTTCGGGTCGCTGGTTGCCACCATCTTCGACCAGTCATAGTCAAATCCAAGCTCCTTTAACTGTCTGGAAAATGTCTGAATATTCTGCTCCGTAAATCCGCTCGGGTGGTTTCCGGTATTCACCGCATACTGCTCCGCCGGAAGCCCGAACGAGTCATAGCCCATCGGATGCAGTACGTTATAGCCCTGCATACGCTTCATCCGTGACATAATATCCGTCGCGGTATAGCCCTCCGGATGTCCTGCATGGAGACCTACCCCCGAAGGATACGGAAACATATCGAGTGCATAATACTTCGGCTTGCTAAAATCCCAGACATCCGTCTTGAACGTCTGATTTTCTTCCCAGTACGCCTGCCACTTTTTCTCAATGACAGCGGGATTGTACGTTTTTTCCATAATTACTCCTTTCCATTCAAGCGGGTACTTACAACATCCTCCGCCCGCGCAGGCACAAAGCCCTGCAGAGCGTTTTTTGCTTCCCGGTGCTTCCTTCCCTGTGAGGCAAAAAAAGCCTTCGTCCCACAAAGAGACGAAAGCCTGATCTTCCGCGGTACCACTCTTATTCAAAGGTTCTGCCTTTTGTAACAGTTCCTCTGCGCTTTGTCATCCTGTAACGGAGATGCTCCGTCGCCGCCTACGCAGAGCAGTCCTTCTGCTCCTTCCGCGGCAAGGCTCCGAGGCGAGTTCCATAAAGCCGGTTGCCGCCTCGCACCACCCGGCGGCTCTCTGAACGCCTGACTGCATGTACTGCTCCTCTTCCCAGCCGTTTCCATATACATTTTACTATATCAAATATTTCTCATTTGTCAAGAGCTATATTTCCTTGAATTTCCGCCTTCCTTTACCGCGGCATACAATTCCTCTATATTGTCCGCAAAACACGCGGCGCCATGCTCCTCTAATACCGCTCTTTCGCGGAAACCCCATGTGACAGAAATACAGGACAGTCCGGCATTACGCGCCGTCGCCACATCGACCTCGGAATCTCCGACATAAACGGCCTCTTCCTTTTTGGTTCCCAGTCTGCGCAGCACCTCCTCCACCATATCCGGCGCAGGCTTTCTGGAAAGCCCTTCTATTTCACCAAGCACCGCGTCAAAGCAACCCGGAAAATACTGCTCTGCCAGCTTTTGCACAGCAAAATCCGCCTTATTGGACACAACTGCCAGAAGGAATCCTTCCTCCCTGAGACGCCAAAGCAGTTCCGGCACTCCGGCATACGGCGCCGTCGTATCGCTGCAATGAAGACTATATTCCTCCCGGAACCGCACAAACACCACTTCCTCTGCTTCAGGTGGAATCCCTGCAGGCACCGAGCGGGCAATCAGCTTCCGGATTCCGTTCCCCACTGCAAGCCGCGTTTCCTCCAGTGTCCGCGCTGGATATCCGCTTGCACAAAGAGCTAAGTTTACTGCCGTACGCAAATCCTCCAACGTATTAAGTAATGTCCCGTCAAGGTCAAAAATCACCGCTTTTTTCATTTTTCTGATGTCCTTTCCCGCTCCTTCAGCGTTTCATAGCATAAAAGCATCTCCTCTGCATCCTCCGTGGAAAATATCACTCGCTTTCCGTTTGTTTTTTCCACCAGAATAAAATACTCTGCCTCCCGGTACACAATTGACCTTCCGGAGCCATATCCCTTCAAATGATACTCTCCAAGCGCCATATGTTTCATGCCGGAGCCAAATACCCTGGAAAGTTCCGGGGACTCCTTAAGCAATGTCACTTCCTGTATCTCCTCAAACGCAAGCGTTTCCTTGTAATACCAGCCTCCCCTGACCTCTATTCCGTCTTCTTTCTGTGCTATTGTAACCGTACCGAAATCGAGCGGAAGCATTGCAATGCCAAGCCCGATGCAAACAAACAGGGTGCCAAGCAGAAGCCATTTCGTAACCTTCCCCCAGACCGTTGCCATATTGGTTGTAATCCCGTAACAACGATTTTCTACAAAAGTATTGGTATCCTGCGGATTGTAATAGTATCCGTTTTTCCAACAGGCGTCTTCGTCCTCTTTCCAAAACTCCTCCCTTCCGGCGTTAAGCTCCCTTTTAACCTTTTTCACGCGTGCGGCAGCGGCCAGAAGAGCCCAGACGGACAATCCCGTTACGAGAACACTCACTCCGGCAAAAATCCCCCACCGTTCCAGACTACCAGAGAACGCGCCGTTTGTTCTAATCTCTTTCATATAAGAATGCAGCCACACCATCAGATAGAACTGATAGAGACAAAGCAGGATTTCCTCTATTACGATACACGCTGTCCATGCCCGCCCCGCCGTCTTATTCAATATATAATTGATTTCTGAATCCTCGCTGTATACCTTAAGCTTTCTGTGTGCCGCAAGATGGAACAGATAAAAAAACAAAAGAACGACTACCACATTTGATACTGGAAACAACAGCAATATCGTATCCCCGTTCCCACACAAAAAATACCAGAAAAAGGAGCACACACAAATCCAGAATGGCAGAAACATCCAAAGTTCTGAGACCGGGAACGTCTTTTTCCTACGGCTTACCGCCGTATCCACATTGCAATTTGTCTGCTTGACCGGCTGGCACCACCCCTTTTCCTTTTTCAGCTCATACATCCTGCCGGCATACTTCTTTATAAGCTTATACTCCCCTAAAATTGCGGCGGTACACCATGCCGTCAGATACAGGATTCCAAAGGACATATATTCCCCGCACAGGAAAAATCCAAAGGAAAGCCCAAACAAACCTATGGCAAACTTCCATAACTCCGCCTTATATTGCTTTACAAGCCGCACTACCTCCGGGTCATTCCGCTGCTCCCCACGAATGGTCATATAAAGCAAATAGTCTGATTTTTTCCGGATAATCAGCAGAGCCTCCAGAAGAAACGCCATTTCTATCGTCAAAGCTACTGCAATATAAGAAATCGCTAACACCATTCCCATTTTGCACCGCCTCCTGTCTCATTTTCTTGTTGTTCCGTACTCATCTTCTGATATACCTTTTCACAAAGTGCAATAAATTCCTGCTTCTCCACACCCCGTACCGTAGCCTCCGCAATCAAAAGCAGAAGCTCCCTCTCTGCCTTTTCCCGGAACGTACCGAACATATCCTTTTTCGGATTCACCCGCGCGCCATGCCTGCGGTCAATCTCAATAAAGCCTTCGCTTTTTAAAATAGCATACGCTTTGTTGACTGTCATGGAGTTTACCCCCAGGTCTTCCGCCATCTGGCGCACCGTCGGAAGCCCCTCCCCCGGCAAAAGCTCTCCCCTTCCAATGCCGACCACGACGGCGTTCCGCAGTTGCACATAAATCGGCACCTCACTTGCCATATCAAGACGGATAATCACGCTTCTCACCTCCAATGTTTTTAAGCCTGTATAAGACGCCACATCTTATCTTCTTCCACTTCGCCTTTTGTCTTGTTTGTATTATCAATCATAATACAAACAAGACAAAATGTCAAGACAGAATACACACTTTTCTTCCATTCTTTAGCGCCCGCGAGAAGTCCCTCGGCATGTGCGCATCGTAGTGTTGCGCATGCAAAATTACAATGCGGCGCATTCCCTGGGACATAAAGGGGGCATATGAACTACAGAATCTCAAAGTATCTTTTTACTTGAAATTTGAGTGAAATTATATTAAACTAAGCTTATTCAAAACAAAAGGGGGATATTTGTCATGGACAAAAATTTTAAAGAGTTTGCCGTCTCTAAGGGGTTAAAGCTTTCTAACGGCATTGCTTACGGAAATCTGCATAGCCACGCCGCTACTCTTTCAGATGGCGACGGCTTTAAACAAATTACTATAACGACACGCTTTGCCGATTCTGCAAAGCAGCGCGAGCTGGAAACCTATCTCCGGCAAAACAATATTTTTCAGGAATATTCCTTGCGGGATTTTTCTTTTTTCCCGGAAAGAATCAACATTGTCTTTTTCTACAATAATAAAAATCAGCTTCTGACGATTAACAATTTTATCAACTGGTTTTTCCCGCTTTTAGACCAGTATTCCGCTTCCGACGCCAATACCTGCCCTATCTGCGGCGGCAGCCTCACGGGCGGCTGCTGGAAGCTGATTGGCGGAGCAGCCTATCATCTGCATAGAGAATGCAGCGAAACGGTCTGCCAGAATATCGAAGCAAGCAATGCGGACGTCGGAACCGGCTCTTACCTTGGCGGATTTCTGGGCGCCATTATAGGCGCCACACTGGGCGGAATTCTCTGGGGACTCGTTTTGTTTATCGGTTATGTTGCTTCTATCATCGGATTTGTTATCGGCTGGCTTGCAGAAATGGGCTACACTCTGCTTCATGGTAAAAAAGGAATCGTCGAGAGCATCATCCTGGGCTTTGCCGTTATTTTCGGCGTACTGTTCGGCACTATCTTCTCACAGAGTATTACGCTGGTCAAGGAAGGCTTTGAAGTCGGGGAACTTCCAAAGCTGTTTTCCTTGCTGTTCCAGGACAGCAAATACGTGATGGCCTCACTGTTTGATATCATTCTTGGACTTGTTTTCGCAGCATTAGGTGCCTTCAGCCTGATTAAGGGCGCAGGAAAGAAAGGCTCCAAAACAAAGGTTATCGATTTGGAATAGCTTTACTTCAAATAACGCATCACGCGCAGCAACACCTCATGCGGAACCAGCTTTGTCAGCACCAGAAAGCCCTTCATAGCAATCCCGGGGGTAATGACAGACCGCTTTTGCTTTGCTGCGCGGATGGCCGTCTTCACAACATTCTTTGCCTGCATTCTAAAATACTTCTTAAACCCATAGGTAGCTCCATACTGCTCTGCCCGTTTAAAAAACTCTGTATCCACCGGTCCCGGGCAGACGGCAGTTACAAAAATCCCACGCTTTTGCAATTCTTCAGAAAGTGCTCTTGAAAAAGAAAGCACATAGGACTTGCTTGCCGCATAAACCGCAAAGCCCGGCTGCGGCAGATAAGCTGCACTGCTTGCCATCTGAATGATTCTCGCATTCTTCCTCATATACGGCAGACAAAGCATGGTAACTGCCGTCAGAGCCTTACAGTTCACATCCACAATCCCGAGCAGCTCCTCCTTGGAACGGTTCTCTACTGCTCCGACAATGCCATATCCTGCACAGTTGACTAACATCTTTACCTCTGCCATACAGACCTTGAGTTGATGCTCCAGCTCTTCATAAAACGACTGATTTCTGATATCTTCTGCAAAAATCCGCACCGGATGCTCCAGCCCCTTTGCAAGCTCCTCCATCCGCCCTTTCCGTCTGGCGACCAGCCAGAACTCTTCCACACCAGAAACCTTCCTGTCTAACTGTCTTACAAACTCGGCGCCGATACCCGAGGACGCTCCTGTAATTATAATAACTTTCATTCTGCTATCCTTTCCATGACAAAATCAGCGGCGTTTCCCCATGCATCAGAAAACGGGACCGCCTACACCAGTTCTCTCGTGCAGTACAGTCCCGCTCTTTCCGTTCCTGTCGTTTAAAGCAGTTCCGCCATTATGCCAGTGCCATCAACGCATCGGTCAATTCCTTTAACTTTGTATCAGCATCTGCCGCATCGCTGCCATTGACACCGATATAGAACTTGATTTTCGGCT
The DNA here is from genome assembly GCA_910577175.1 of uncultured Lachnospiraceae bacterium. Taxonomy (GTDB): domain Bacteria; phylum Bacillota; class Clostridia; order Lachnospirales; family Lachnospiraceae; genus SIG307. The sequence continues at coordinate 76,121 of CAJTLU010000004.1, forward strand.
CCGTTCCGGACGGGCGGACACAAACCCATGCATCATCGTTCAAATCAAAGTATAATACATTGGACTTTGGAAGCCCGGTCGGCGTCACCTTGCCGTCTGTAAGATCCGTTATGGTATCTTTCTCGTAATCCCGGAAAGAAAGCACCTGATAGCTTCCAAGACTCTTCGGCGGGTTTGCACGGAAGCCGTCCATCATTTCCTGAATCTTTGCTACACCGTCTGCACCCTTTAATGTCATTGTCTGCAGACCTTCCTTAAAATATCCATACTTCTGGTAAATATTCTGCATCTGATCCCAAAGCGTCAGACCCTGCTTTCTGTAATATGCGGCAGCCTCGCAAAGCATCATTACCGCTACGACCGCATCCTTATCCCTCGCATGCGTACCTACCAGACAGCCATAGCTTTCCTCAAAACCGAACTCATAATGCCCTTTTCTGGTCTGCTCAAACAGCTTAATCTGCTCGCCTATGTACTTAAAGCCGGTCAGCACCTCGATAAGCTTCACACCATATTCCTGCGCTACCTTATCGGTCATATTGGTCGTAACAATTGTCTTAATAATCGCACCGTCGTCCGCAATCCTGCCGAGTTCCTTACGCTGGCTCATCAGATACTCGCAAATCAGAATACCGGACATATTCCCGGTAAAGGACATATATTCTCCGGTTTTAGAATCCTTTGCATATACGCCAAGACGGTCCGCATCCGGGTCTGTCGCCATAATGACATCCGCATCCACCTTCTTTGCAAGAGCAAGCGCCAGTGCAAACGCCTTCTCATCCTCCGGATTCGGATAGCTTACGGTAGGGAAATTCCCATCCGGCAGCTCCTGCTCCGGCACGACATACACATTCTCAAAGCCAAGTTCCTTTAACACGCGCTGCACCGGAACATTTCCGGTTCCATGCAACGGCGTATATACAATCTTTAATTCCTTTCCCTGCTCACGGATAATATCCGGATGGATAATCTGTCGCTTTAAGGCGGCAACATACTTGTCGTCAATCTCCTTGCCAATTACCTTTAACAGCCCTCTTGCCTCTGCTTCGGAACGCCCCATCGTCTTTACGGCACGGTAATCGGTCACAGCATTTACCTCTGCAATAATTTCCTTGTCCTTCGGGAAAGTAATCTGGGCGCCGTCCTCCCAGTAAACCTTATAACCATTATACTCTGCCGGATTATGACTTGCCGTGACTACAATTCCGGCAATACAACCAAGCTCACGCACCGCAAAAGAAAGCTCCGGCGTTGGCCGCAGCGATTCAAACAAATACGTCCTGATTCCGTTTGCGCAAAGACAAAGCGCTGCTGCCTCGGAAAACTCCGGCGACATATTTCTGGAATCATATGCAATGGCAACTCCACGATTAGCTCCTCCCTCATCAATAATAAAGTTTGCCAGTCCCTGTGTCGCCTTTCTTACCGTATAATAATTCATACGGTTCGTTCCCGCTCCAATGATACCGCGGAGTCCTGCTGTGCCAAACTCCAGCTCACGATAAAATCGGTCTTTGATTTCCGCTTCATTTCCTTCAATTGCCCTTAACTCATCCTTCGTTGCTTCATCAAAATACGGATTATGACACCAATCCTCATACATCTTTTTGTAATCCATAAAAACCTCCTTCTGCCTTTTCGACTTCCCCGAATATTGAAATATTTCCTGTATTTCTCATTTATGATTATATAACAAATTTGTCTTTCTTGCAAGAAGATATATGCAAAAAAGAGAACTTTTGCCGCTTTTTCCGACAAAAGTCCCTTTCTGCATGCACTAATAACTATAATTCTTTTACAATCTCACCCTTCAGATTCGGTCCTGCTCCGATTGCATTGGACTCATCTGTATCGATGTGCATCGCATCGGCAAACTTTTCGCTGACACGGACTACAACATCTCCGAGCACTGCCTTTCTACCATCGGTCTCCATCTTTACCCATACCACATCCTTATTCTTCAGACCAAGCTTTTCCGCAGTTTCCGGAATCATATGGATATGACGCTTTGCTACAATCACGCCTTCGGAAATCTCAATCTCACCGCAAGGCCCCACGACCTTACATCCCGCAGAGCCTGCGATGTCTCCGCTTTCTCTTACCACAACCGGCACCCCGATGGAGCGTGCATCTGTTGCAGAAAGCTCTACCTGGGTTGCCGACCGCTCCGGCCCGAGAATCGAAACATTGGCAAGGGACTTCTTTGGTCCTACAATCGTAACTCTCTCTTCACAGGCATACTGTCCCGGCTGGGAAAGATCCTTTTTCTTGGTAAGCGTAGCTCCCTTACCAAATAAAATCTCCAAATGCTCCCTGGTGACATGAATATGACGGGCAGATGTCTCTACTAAAATCTCAGCCATACTACTATCCTCCGTAATTATCAATGATAATTTATTATACACCTGTGAATTGAAAAAATCCAGTAGTTTCTTGTCCGGTTTTCTTATTTGTTCTGTCTGAAAAGCATCATTGATTCTTTCTATCTTCCCCAATCATCGTCCCATAAGCGCACAGCCACCAATTCGCCATGAATCTGGTTAGAGCCTGATACAAAATACGCTGTCGCGGCAAAATCTCCACAAGCATATACTTCATCAAATGTGCTAAATAGAATTTTACCTTCCGAATAGGAACCATCCGTATTCTCGATTTGCGGCCTGAATATTGTGACTGAGTAGGACTTTCTTATAACTTCTAATACCTTTGCACCGCACCGGAGCAGATGAACCTTCCCATTCTCATAGAAATATACGGTTCCCGTTACTGCTATTGTAAACAATTTTAACGAATTTCCATTAGCATCCTTCGAATAATAACTGTACGGCTGTTCAAAATCATATTCCGAGTATGCCTGATCATCCCCGGACACCAGACTGATTCCATCCGTCTCTTTCGGAACCTCGTAAAAAACTGCTTCTCCTTCTTCCACCCACGTTCCGTTCTCAAACATTATTACCGATGCCTCTGCTTCGGACGGTCTGAAAAAAACAAGCGCAAGAACCAAGACTGCCTGTAACATAAAAATTTTCTTCATAAGTTACTCCTCCTTTTTTAACTGTCGCATATGATACTTTTTCTCTTCCGTCAGGAAGAAAAGCCCTTTCCTATGGAAACAAATCCATCCTTACCACCCCCTTTACAATTTGTCAGCCGCACAGGCAAACATAATTTTATAGCTTTGCCACCTGCCTCTTTCTTTTTCTAGTCCTCCTCTCTTTCCTGCGGAAGCTGGTAAACATGTGCCCTGATTTTTTCTGCCTCCTCTGCCGTTTCGGCGGGGCCATAATATTCTACGAGTGCCGAGCCTTTCATTACTACAAAGACAAACGCATCAAACTGCTTCCTGACCCCCTTATCAGATGAATTAAAATAAATCAAATTCTCCGCTCTCTCATAAAAATCATTACTTTTTAGTTGAAAGAAGCTTGACCGCACCCCTCCCCAGTTTTCCATCTTCTCTTGTATTTTTTCGGAAACGCTATCCGTGTTCTCAAAAACATTCTCATACTCCCTGCCGCCAAAGGTAACCTTACCATTCATTACGGTCGGATAAATCAGGCTCCTTTGAAACCAGACTTCAAACGCTGCCTCTGCTGTCTCTCCTTCTACCGTACACACCGTTACCCGGAGCTTCTTTTTTACCGGAAAGTGATACACCAGACACGCCCCCAAGAGGAAAAGCAGTACAGCTATTACTATTTTTTTAGCTCTCTTTTTCATCCACCGTTCCCTCCAATCCCTGGTCAGACGATACACATCTCTTTCCTTTTCTAATTTTCCTCGCCCTCCTGCGGAAGCTGGTAAACATGTGCCCTGATTTTTTCCGCCTCCTCTGCCGTTTCGGCGGGACCATAATATTCTACGATTGTAGAACCTTTAATTACAGTAAACGAAAAAGCTTTAAACTGTTTTCCAATCCCTCTATCAGGTGAATTAAAACGAATCTGGTTCCCGGCTCTCTCATTAAAATCATTACTTTTTAATTGAAACGAACTTGACCGCACCTCCCCCCAGTTTTTCATCTTCCAGCATATCCTTCCAAAAACGCTTCCCCAGACCTCAGGAATTTTCTCATACTCCCTGCCGCCAAAGGTAACCTTACCATTCATTACGGTCGGATAAATCAGGCTCCTTTGAAACCAGACTTCAAACGCTGCCTCTGCTGTCTCTCCTTCTACCGTACACACCGTTACCCGGAGCTTCTTTTTTACCGGAAAGTGATACACCAGACACGCCCCCAAGAGGAAAAGCAGTATAGCTATTACTATTTTTTTAACTCTCTTTTTCATCCACTGTTTCCTCCAATCCCTGGTCAGACGATACACATCTCTTTCCTTTTCTAATTTTCCTCACTCCTGCGGAAGCTGATAAACATGTGCCCTGATTTTTTCTGCCTCCTCTGCCGTTTCGGCGGGACCGTAGTATTCTACAAGTGCCGAGTCCTTGATTACAATAAACGAAAAAGCCTTAAACTGCTTTCCAATCCCCTTACCAGATGAATGAAAATCTATCAGATTCCCTGCCCTTTCTATGATATCATTGCTTTTCAGGCAAAAAAGACCTTCATCCACAGCTCTCCAGTTATCTAACTTCCGACGTATTCTTTCGGAAACGCTCCCCCATCCCACAGGAACCTTCTTGTACTCCCTGCCGTCAAAGGTAATCGTGCCATTCATTACGGTCGGATAAATCAGGATTCTTTGGTACCAGACGTCAAACACTGCCTCTGCTGTCTCTCCTTCTACCGTACACACCGTTACCCGGAGCTTCTTTTTTACCGGAAAGTGATACACCAGACACGCCCCCAAGAGGAAAAGCAGTACAGCTATTACTATTTTTTTAGCTCTCTTTTTCATCCACCGTTCCCTCCAATCCCTGGTCAGACGATACACATCTCTTTCCTTTTCTAATTTTCCTCGCCCTCCTGCGGAAGCTGGTAAACATGTGCCCTGATTTTTTCCGCCTCCTCTGCCGTTTCGGCGGGACCATAATATTCTACGATTGTAGAACCTTTAATTACAGTAAACGAAAAAGCTTTAAACTGTTTTCCAATCCCTCTATCAGGTGAATTAAAACGAATCTGGTTCCCGGCTCTCTCATTAAAATCATTACTTTTTAATTGAAACGAACTTGACCGCACCTCCCCCCAGTTTTTCATCTTCCAGCATATCCTTCCAAAAACGCTTCCCCAGACCTCAGGAATTTTCTCATACTCCCTGCCGCCAAAGGTAACCTTACCATTCATTACGGTCGGATAAATCAGGCTCCTTTGAAACCAGACTTCAAACGCTGCCTCTGCTGTCTCTCCTTCTACCGTACACACCGTTACCCGGAGCTTCTTTTTTACCGGAAAGTGATACACCAGGCACGTCCCCAAGAGGAAAAGCAGTACAGCTATTACTATTTTTTTAACTCTCTTTTTCATCCACTGTTTCCTCCACATTTCTGAACTACTTAGATATCTCCCGGAAGTGCGGCAAATTTAGGAGCAAATTTCACACTTGTATCCTCATACCCCTTTATATCATATGATCCTAATTCATCAATTCGGCAATATCCCGGATGATATGACTTACTGTCTACATATTCCTCCACATAATCATACCAGACGCCGCCTGATGTACTAGTCCAAGTGACAGGTTTCGTATTTTCTTGTACTGGAACTCCTCCCATAAATCCGACAAAAAGATTCGAATATGTGATTGCAACACTTGCCGATGTACCAATAAAGCTCCAGACAGGATCGTCATAATAAAAATAATACACCATTTCCGTCACTGAATTACATGTGATTTCATACAAATTTTCTCTCCCATATACCGTAATATTACTTGCACTATCGCTAGCTATTCCATTAAGGAGACTAAATATATTGCCTAGTGTCCAGTCTATCACAAGTCCATGCGGAACTTTCCCAAGAAAATGGGAAAGAACAAAGCCAAAGTTATACGACAAAACACTTCCCATTGCAGACGGCAAGACAATATTGTCAACAGCAGCATATTTTAAAATCCGGCACAAACCTCCATGTCCCTTATTGTCTATGACACGAATGTAACGGTAAATATGGCTTTCTCCCTTGTAAGAATATGTACCGTCATAAACGTATATGGTAAAAGCTTTTGCCAGAAATGCAAAATCCGGCGCAGTATCGGTTGGTCCACTTCTTAACACATCCGCATTTCCAAAGGCTGGCGTCAGTTCATACAATAACGAAAGATCCTCCGCCTCCTCCGGATTTATCTTCTTTACGCCCAGAGCCTCCAGACGCAGTTCCAGCTCTCCTTCTGACAGAGCGGCGGCTTTCCGCTCCTGCCCAGTTCCGGACAGGGCAACCCCGTCCACTTTAAGAGCCTTACAATGTGTCTCTCTTGACGCGCGCTCATTCAGCTCTTCAAATATTGCTTCTATCTCATTCTGCCTGGACTGTTCTTCCTTATAGGCTGCGGACTCCCTGCCGGAACCAGCCGCGGCGGATGCCGGCCTAACGGCTACCGTCGTTATAAGCAGTGCCGTCACTACAAAGCCTGACAGAAGTCTTTTCATCCCTCTTATAATTGTATGCTTCATTTTTATTACTCCCTCCCTATCTTAATCGAGCAAGGAAATTTTATTTCCCCTTATTCGCTGTGCGGGGCACATGCCGCACAGCCGCTGATTCTCCTCTTATGCCCCTGCACATAAAAAACCGGCTGCAAATAAACCATTTGCAACCGGAAACTTTTAAATTTGAAACTATCAGACAACCCCTCATAAATTTATTTTTAACTCCCGGTCCTGCTTCCTATCCACTATCCTACCTATGCTTTATATATAACATATTTCCATGGATAAGTCAACCGTTTTTTCCCTGTACCTCCACATTTTGTAACCCTTTTTCTATTCCGGCAGTTGTCCAAGGTTCCCCTTATCTCGTAAACTGCGAAATAAACTTCCAGGCATTCTCATTCGTATGATGTCTGCACTCATGCACCTGACCGCTGACATTGGCGAACGCAGTACGGCATACGCCATCCTCACTGTCAAAATAGTGAATCGTCAAATCACTTCCTCTGGAATCGTCGTGTATTTTCTCGACACGGTCACCGGAAATGCCCCAGACCGGGTCTGCCCATTTGTCCTTATCGGCGTAGGAAATGTCAAATTTCACCTTACATTTGTTGACCTTCGCCGCATACCGTACCCGGTCAACGCAGGACTCCGCCTGAAACGGCAGTTCCGGCAGATGAGAGCGTTCGCCGCCCGAATAGAACAACGGCACCGGAACCGACATATTTAAGCCGCCATCCTCCAAAGACTTTCCGAACGGATTGTTCTTCATTGGAAACAATGCGCTTGCCGGCGCAACCCCTGCAAAAACCTCCGGATACTCCTGGAACATATCCCAGGTCTTACCGCTGCCCATGGAAAATCCCGTAGCATAAATACGATGCTCATCAATATTGTAACGCTTCTTTAAGTCCTCAATTACTTCCATTACTTCCGTTGCAGTTACATTCTGGTGATTCTCCAAAGAGACAAACAAGAAACCGTACCGATGGGCGATTTCATACCAGCCTGACACAAAGGTTAAGTACATAGACGTATCTCCGCCGCCATGGAAGCCCATCAAGAGCGGAACCGGTCCCTTCTCGAACAAGTCATTATTGTAATAAGCAAAATAACCTACCTTATGCTCCTTTGTATCCTTAAACGCACCACGGTTATCCGGCGAGGTTGTTACAAGCACACCTCCCGCTTCCTCGGTCATATCCAGCGCCTCGAAATCCGGCTCGATTTCCATATTGCCGCACCACATCTTAAACTTGCGGACAAAAGACTTAAAGTCAGCCTTGTAATCTGCCTTATCCTTTATCAAAAGATTCTTACACTCCTGGAACGCAGCGTTTACTTCCTCTGAATTTCCCACGCTGAGGATACCAATATCCGTACGCTCCACGACCGGAACCACCGAAAGATTTTCCATGGAACACATCGCCGGGGTAATCTCGCCCGGTCCCCACAAATACTCGCCCTGCAGCGTCTTCAATAAATGCTTTGCCACATAATCCGCAGATGCGCCGAAGCTGTAAACATCCGCTCTGAAAATCGCGCCACGGATAAAAAAGCCCTTGAACTCCTGTTTAAAGAAATCAATCTGCTCCACGATGCCGTCTTCATAGCGCGGGTCCATCTTTACTTCTGCAATCAGGGAAGCGTACAGCTCTTCTGTTGCATTTGCCCAGCCTCCCTCGCAGGTCGGATAGACAAACAGTACGCTGCTGTCCACAGAAGACGCAATCTCCGCCAGACCGCTCTCATTGGCAAACGCAATTGCCTCGTCCATGCTCTTTCTGGTCTCTTCAAACACTAACAACAGGGGAGCCCGGAACGTATAATTGTTCACCTGCCCGTCAATCTCGGTTGCCGGCACATATACCTTCAAATAAAACTTCTCATATTCATGTTCCCAATACTTTCCGCCGTCAGTAAGCTTACCGACCGCCGGTCTTTCCATCATTCCCAAAACAAATACCTCCTTTTTCCTTTGTCTTTGAGAATATTTTACCACATTTCCGGCAGAGATTCAATAATTAATTTGAAATCTAATTTACTTATTACATAAAGAAATCCTTACTCCAGATTCCAAAGACTTAATTGCCCGGGCATCTCCTTTTCCTCAAAGGTATGCAGATACTGGAATATCTGCTCATTATTATGGACAATTCCGCCCTTGCTGCATTTCTGATGAAACAGCTTCATTAAACGTCTGCTGTCCGGACTTTCCACCACATACTGATTTCCGAAGGTGCGGATATACTTTTCTTTTAACCGGGGAAACAGGCGCTCTAACTGTTCATAGAAATATTCCCTGTTTCCTTCCCGGAGCGTCAGTCCCATGCCAAAGCAGAGAATGCCATACACCTTTGCTTCCATGCAAAGCTCTAAAATACCGGCTATGTTCTCCTCCGTATCGTTAATAAACGGCAAAATCGGAGACAGCCACACAACCGTCGGTATCCCCGCCTTATGCAGTTCCTTCAAAACCTCGAAGCGTTCCTTCGTTGTACTCACGTTCGGCTCAATTTTTCTGCACAGCTCCTCATCATAGGTTGTCAACGTCATTTGCACGACGCATTTAGTTTTTTCATTTATTTTCTGCAAAAGGTCCAAATCCCGCAGGATACGGTCCGACTTTGTGATAACGGTAAATCCAAATCCATATTCATAAATCAGGGAAAGCGCTTTCCGGACATTTCCGATTTCCAGCTCCAACGGGATATAAGGGTCTGTCATAGAGCCTGTTCCAATCATGCATTTTTTCCGTTTATGTCTGAGGGCATGCTCTAATAAATCAATTGCATTTTCCTTGACTTCAATGTCCTCAAACGCATGCTCCATATGATAGCATCTGCTTCTGGAATCGCAATAAATGCACCCATGGGAGCAGCCACGGTATAAATTCATGCCGTTCTTTGACGATAAAATTCCTTTTGCTGTCACAAAGTGCATTTCCCTTCCTCCTCGCATGCCGTCGCAATACTTCCTGCGTTCCGCTATCTGCACAACCTTCCAGCAAAGCTCGCTCAGACTTTTCACCGTCATATCCGGCTGCTCCGCTTCGTTCCTTGGGCACACATCTTTCCAGTCTCCCTGTTTGACCCATATCGTATACATGCCAATCTCGTTAGCAGGTATGATATACAAAGAGGAGGTGATTCCGGAACCGCCGCTTTCGCGATACCAGCATCACCTCTTCCTTCTGCCTTGGTGTATGGAACTTACTTTCCACGCACTCCGAACACTACCTGGTACTCTCTTTCAACATATTCCCCCCGTACGCGCTCCTGCAAGGTTACCGTACCCTCGGTGCCGCCGCGGATATAGCCCAGGGCCTCCTTTAACTGCTCTTCCGTCTTGACCGTAACGCCGTTTACCCCGGTAATTACCGAATATAACGGAATCCCTGCCTTTTCTGCCGGAGAATCCTTCTCTATTGTTGAAATATAAATCCCTATCGGAATGTTTAAAACCTCCGAAAGATTTTCCGTCACGTCCTGTCCGTCGATTCCGAGAAATGCGGAATCCTCGTAAGCAATTTCTTCCCGGTTCAGCATCCGGTTAATGACAGAAACCGCTTCCGAAATCGGTATGGCATAGCCGATACCCTCCACATCGCTTGCGACCAGTTTTGCATTATTGATTCCGATTAATGCCCCGCTCGCATCCAAAAGTGCGCCGCCGCTGTTTCCCGGGTTAATTGCCGCATCCGTCTGGATTAGTCTCATCCTGACGCCTTCAATCTCCACCTCGCGGTCTACTGCGCTGATATATCCTACGGTAAGCGACTGACCTTTTCCTGCCGCATTCCCGATTGCAATTACCATGTCGCCGCAGGAAAGTTCCTTTGAATCTCCGATTGTCGCAATTCTGATATTCTTTATCGTCTCCTCGGACAAGTCGGCAAAATCCACGGCAAGCACCGCGATGTCCTCCTCTGCGTCACAGCCTCTGACCTCTGCCTCTGCCTTCGTTCCGTCTACAAAAGTAACCTCAATGGCAGTCGCACCGTCCACCACATGATTGTTTGTGGCAATCAAAAGCTCCTCCGCCTGTGCAATAATGACTCCTGAGCCGCTCCCGCTCCGCTCCTGTTCGTAATCGCGTCCGAAAAAGCGGTAAGACTGCACGCTCCTTGTCTGTATCTCCACAATCGACGGTATCACATTATCCCAGACAACCGAAACATCATACACTGAGGAAACCCTTGCCTCTGCGTCCTTATCTCCCGTATACTGCAGCGTGCCGTTTCCCTGCTGTCCGGAAAGCGGCTTTCCTCCCGGCTTCTGCGAAACATCCTCCGCCTTCTCTTCTTTATGATACTGTACATAAGAATACGCTGCCAAAGTACCCGATGCCACTCCGCCGCAGAGCAGACCGCCAAACAATACAACTGCTGCTTTCTTCCAAAAATGTTTTTTCTTCTTTTCCATGACAAACCTCCTGTCAGCCGGTTCTTTCCTATCTGTAATTCAGTTTACCTGTAAAGTTTGTCTAATTTGTGATGATTCCTTTAAAAAACATTGATTTATACAAATGCTTTATAGCAGCCAAGCACCTTCAGGCGGGAGACCTCCTCTCTGATTCCCGTCAGCGCATTTTGCACTGCAGGCTCGGAAAGCTTCCCATCAAAATCGATAAAAAAGCGGTACTCAAACTGCTTGCCCGGAATCGGTCTGGACTCGATTTTCGTCATGTTCAGGTTGTTATAGATAAGATGGCTTAAAATCCGGTACAATGAGCCTGCTTCATGCATAATTTCAAAACAGATGCTTACCTTATCTGCCGTCTTTGTAAACACAGCCTCCTTAGAGAGCACCAGGAACCGTGTGGAATTTATATTTTCATTGTTCAGACCGCGGCGGAGTATCGTCAGACCATAATGCTTCGCAGCCTGCTCCGAGGCAATCGCAGCCTTTGTCCTATCTCCGGTCTCTGCCACCTCCATTGCACAGCCCGATGTACTGGAGCACGCCCTCTGCATCAGTCCCGGGTGCTGCTCAAAATAGCTGCTGCACTGGAGCAGGGCCTGCGGATGCGAATATACCTCTTTGATTCCCTCTTCCGTTGCCCCTGCAGGCGCCACCAGCATATGTTCAATCTTAATGACCTGTTCTGCCACCGGATAGACCGGATGCACTGCCAGCAAATCATACAAATCCGAAATATCGCCCGTAGTCGTATTCTCAATCGGAACCACGCCGTACTTTGCCGTCCCGTTCTCCACCGCTTCTACCACTGCCGGGAAGCTCTTACAGGAAATCCGTTCACACGCTTCTCCGAGAGACTGTAACAACGCCTGCTCCGTATAGGAACCAGGCTCGCCAAAATAGGCCGCGGCTTCTCCTTTGCCACAGCTTAACGCTTCCGTGACCGAAAAACCGCTCTGACCTTCCTCTGCTAACATCGTATACTGGTACTTCCGGCTTAACGACATAATCTGCGTAAACAGCTCCCGCAGTCCCCTTGCAAAATAGACATTAGAAGCCATTCCTTCAATGACCGCAAGCTTCTGCTCCTCCCGCTCCTTATCAAATACCTTCTTTCCTATCGCTCTTTTATATTCTGCAACCTCTGCTGCCACTTCCATTCTTTCCTCAAACAGCGCGGTAATTTTCCGGTCAATTTCGTCAATTTCTTCTCTGCACTGCACCAAATCCTTCATCCTGCTTCTCCTTTCCTACCTTCCGCTGGCAAAGGTATCAAACTGATTATACTTGGTTGCCCTGAAAAATGCAATGTATTTCTTGACATTCTTCTACATCATGTTAAAATAAAATTATCACAGAATAAAGGAGCTTTTTATGAACCGGAAAATAAAATCCATCCTGATTTTTATCATTGTAATTTCTTTGATTGCTATCTTTGTCTTATTAACTAAAATCAGCTCCCGACTGCCGGAAAACCCTTCGGACTATGCCGGGAATACCCCGGGGAACCTTTATAACCGCGGTCTTTTCGTGCAGGACGATACTTATATTTACTTTGCGAACCTCTCAGACAATTTCCGTCTGTACCGCATAGACAGCTCCTTAGAAAATGTTACCCGCATCGGCAGCGACTCTGTGGAATACCTCAATCTGGATTCTTCCTCGAGCACTTTATACTATTCCAGAACCAATTACCGCAAGAATACTCCGGGCACCTCTGTATTTGATATCTCAAGCGCCGGAATTTACCGCTATAATTTAAAAAAAGACGCATTAAAGCGTCTTTACCAGAACAGTTGTGGTGCCTTGCTGCTTGCCGGGAACCAGCTCCTCTACCAGGCACACGGGGAGGACGGCTCCTTTGATTTGTATGCGCTTCCGGTGAATAAAAAAGGCGCAGAGGCTTTGCTTATCACCACCGACCACATTACCCCGGCATGTTATTCCGGCGGACTGCTTTATTACTCCGGCGTCACAAAGGACCACTGCCTTTATACCTACCGGCCGGAAACCTGGGCGTCCTCCCTTGCCGCGGACATCGACTGCTATCTTCCGATAGCTGCTGACACCGGCATTTATTTTCTCTCCCAAAAGCACAACTATTCTCTGTTCCATCTGCCTTATACAAGCGACACGGCGACCCTGATTACCAATCAAAGACTCTGCTCCTACAATCTGTCCACTGACGGCAGAACCCTGTTTTATCAGGTTGACAACGGCAAGCACAACCGTCTCTGCCGCTATGATATCTCCACCAAAACAGAAACTACGCTGATGGAAGGGGACTATAAAAACCTGAACACGGTATTTCACTATCTGTTTTTTACCGACTTTGCAGAAACCATCTGTTACTGCTATGATATCAACACCGGCAGCATCACTGTATTTGCGCCGGAGGCAGACTGACTTTGGTCTGACTGCCTCCTTCTTTCTTCTCTATTGTTCAAAAGGGCTGCGCTTCGTGCGACAGCCTTTTCTTTATTTCTCCGGCAAGGTACAGCGAACCGACCGCAGCAATTACTTCGTCTTCCTTTTCTTTTGCCGCCGCCTTCAGCGCCTCCTCCGTCGTAGGGCAAAGCACGAGCTTTGGACCCCCTTCCTCTCCTGAAAGTCTTTTGCAGAGCGAAAGCAGTTCCTCCGCTTTCATGGCGCGCGGCATGTCCGGCGCCGTCACATAGACCTTTTTTGCAAACGGAAGAAAAATGGACGCTATAGCCTCTGCCTCCTTATCCGCCATAACTCCGAAAATAAATTGCAGCTTCCTTCCCGGGAAATACTGCCGCAGGCTTTCTACCGTTGCCTTCATCCCCTGCGGGTTATGGGAACCGTCCACCAGAAGCAGCGGTCTGTCGCTTACTGCCTCTAACCTTGCCTGCCAGCGAACCGTTCGAAGCCCCTTCCGCACTACTTCTTCGGGGAGAGAAAGCCCCTTTTGGCGGAGCTGCTCGACCGCCAGAAGGACAAGCGCCGCATTTTTCTGCTGATACAGTCCCGGCAATGCTAACGTCATATGCTTCCACTGCCGGTAGGAAAAGCACTGGCAGTTCTCCTCTCTGTCCCTGCCGGACAGTGTCAGCTTCCCCGGACGCTCCGGTACGAGTTCTTTAAAATCCGGCAGGAAAAGAGGCACCGAAAGCTCCCTGCAACGCTCCCGCAGCACTTCTTCCCCTTCTTCATTTTCCCCGTAAAACAAAACCGCAGTTCCTTCTTTTATAATTCCTGCCTTCGCCAGCGCAATTTCCCGCATGGTGCTGCCGAGCTGTCCGGTATGGTCAAAGCCGAGTGCGGTTATGATGCAGAGCAACGGGCTGCTGATTACATTCGTTGAATCAAATGTCCCTCCGAGCCCCGTTTCCAAAATCACAATATCGCAATGACATTCCCGGAAATAAAGAAACGCTAATACTGTACCGAACTCAAACTCGCTCGGCGGCGTCTCCATGGATTCCGCCGCCTGCGCAAGCTCCCCGGTCAGCGCCGCCAGACGCTCATCTGGTATTTCCTCACCGTCCACCTGAATCCGCTCATTGTAGCGGACAATATACGGCGAGGTATACAGTCCTGTCTTTAAGCCCGCGCTCCGGCAGACGGAGGCCAGCATTGCGGCAGTGCTCCCTTTTCCGTTTGTTCCTGCAATATGTATAAATTGCAGCTCCTTTTCCGGATTCCCGCAGAGTGCCGAAAGCTCCTTTGTCTTTTCCAGACCACTCTTCTTTCCCCGCCAGTAAAGTCCGTGAATATAGTCTAACGCTTCTTCGTAAGTCATGCTTTTGTTCCGCTCCGCTTCATATACTCCCGCAGCACCGGTACCCGGCGTACTGCATTCAGAAGAAAATAAACGCCTATTGTATTCACTGGATACAGACACGCATTCTTAATTGCCCTTCCCCAAAAAATAGCCCGGAACTTTGCAAAAAAGCTCTGCCATGCCGCGGCGCTGTCGCTGAAAAACAGGCTGAAATCCTTTACACCGTACTGGATACAAATCCAGCTTGTCGTCATACAAAGATTCACTAACACCGTTACCGTCGCAAGCGTCAACGCTACCCGTACTACCGTCAGCTTTTCCCTCTTATAAAAGCTGTATCCGTAAATGAAGCCCGCCACCATGGAATCCAGGGTATAACCCGGGAAAAACGGGCCGGTCGGCTTCAGCATAAGACCGAGAATATCCGCCGTCCCTCCCATGACTGCGCCCGCCACCGGGCCAAACAGCATACAGGCAACGGTTGTCGGAAAAATTGTAAACCCGATTTTCAGGTTCTCTGTCACCTGAACTGTCGTCACAAACCCCAGCGCCAGCCGGAGCGCTAACAGCATTGCCATGGCAACCAGTGACTTCAAACTTCCAAATTCCTTTGCAGATTCTTTTAAACGCATAAAAAAATCCCCTTTCGTTGTATTTGTCGTAATCGCAGAAAAGAACACCACATGGGGACTGCCGCGCTTATTTATGCGGCAGTCCCATGCCGTCCCTTGCAACTAGCTACAACAATAGGGGAAACCTATTTGTAGCAGCGGGATGCGGAATTTGCACCGCAAGATTTCTCTTTTCGTTCCACCGGCAACTCCCCGTCCGACAGACACTTAACGCGCAAATTCCTACTCTGCTTCTCTTTTGATTTTTGACGTTCCAATTTTAGCACATCGGCAGGCATTTGTAAAGCATTTCTTTTCTTTGGTTTCTCTGCTGCCTACCATTCTACCTGATACTCCACGGCGCTGACCGGAGAAACCGTATAGCCGCTCATCTGTAAAAAGCGGACTGCACTTTCTGTTAAGACAGCCTTCGTTCCATTCCGGGAGGCTTCTGCAGCAGCCTTAATCTGTCCCATAATTACTTCCATTTCATAAACAAACGCCTGGGAATCGATATGCCCGTCTGCGAGCATCGCCGCCCGCTCTTTGGAAACGAATACCTTTCTGCTTTCCAGCTCTTCCTTTACCAACGCATACTCTGCCTCTGTCAAATTAATTTCCATACCATGTCCTCCTGAAACAAATACCGGAATTGAATGTAATGCTCCGTCAGAGGTAGTATTTCCGTTGCAAAAGATTTTATTTCTGTTATTTTTCTACCTGGAACCCGGCATCCACGTAAGCCTTCAGCACCTCATAGTAGGACTTCTTCGGCTTTGTCAGCGTAGAGAACAGTAACGGGGTTTCCGTCTTTCTCCAGGACACATCGTCAGAAAGACCCCAGTAGGTAATTCCGGTAATCTTTCCACCTTCCTTTTTGATATCCAGGATATACTTCATCAGTTCATACACATACAGTGCCTGCGCTCCCTCTCCGCTGTTGCCGATATCAAGCTCCGTAATCTGCACCTCATAGCCCTCATCCAGAAATGCCTGAAGCGTAGCCTTGAACTGAATCGTAGACGGATAGTTCGTGGACAGGTGTGCCTGCATGCCGACACCGTCGCAAATCATTTTCTCTGAATTGATAAACTCCATCACGGACTTAATTTTTGCAGTATCCATGTAAGTATTAAAATCATTGAAAATCAGGGAAACCTGGTCACGGATGCCATAATCGCGCAAAACCTCATCCGCAATCTCATATGCCTTCTTTACGAAAGACGGCGTCAGGCCTTCCTTGCCATACACTGCTTCCAAGCCCGAGTCTACCGCATGGACATACTCATTTACGACATCCCAGGAATACACAACGGAACCATACTCGCTATCATACACATGTCCCATTACAGTACGGATATAAAACTCCAGACGCGCATCCATGACTGCCTTGCTGACAAAGTCGCCGGAAGCCTTATAGTCCTCCCGGAAAAACCACGTCGGTGTCTGGGCGTGCCATACAAGGGTATGACCACGGAGTCCGAGCCCGTTCTTTGCACAAATACGGAGCACATTATCAATTGTGTTAAATTCCAGTTTCGGAACCATACTTTCCTTGTAGCTGTCCGGAATCACATAGCCAAGCGCCTTAGCCTCCTCCACCGAAATCATTGTCTGCGACCAGTTACGGAGAATGGAATCCGGCTTCATTTCATTTTCCAGCGTAATGCTGTTATACTGCGCCTTGAGCTGTGCAAGCGTCGTAGAATTCTGCAGCTGGGAATAATTGATACAGGTTCCGATATGACCAAACTCGCTCCCGTAGGTATTTAAAAGCGTTGCGCCCTCTGTAGACTCCGGTACAAACGGCGTCGGTGTCGGAGACGGCTTAAAACCGGCATCCATATGGAACGTAATACTGTAAACGGTTGTCTTATACTTGCTGTAATCGTCCGATTCATCCAGTGCCATCAGACCGATTCCGGTTACTATATCCTGAATATCCGGTGAAAGCGTAAACTCCGTAACCGTATCACTCTTGCAGTAATATTCTACAAAAACCTGATTTACCCCTTTGTCATAAAGCTTCACCGAAAACGGAGCATAGGAGCTTACTGCCTTTACGGTTACTTTATGGCACTTGGACATATCGATACTTTCCGGAAGCGTCAGCTGGATTTCCTGATACTGGTTTTCAAACTGCAGCTCAATGGAACCGTCTGCCTTTACCTCATACACGGTTCCATAAGAACCAAGATAGGCAAGGTCGTTAAAATCATAGGTAATGGAAGCTCCACCCTCTGGTTCCTTTGTCGGAGCCGGAGTAGCCGTTGGCTTCGGTGTTGCCGTTGCTGCAGGCGCCACCGTCAGTTCCGGCTTTCCCGGTGTCTCGGTCGGCGTCTCCGCTTTGGTCGGCTCCGGCGTTGCTTCCAGCTCCTTGGTCGGCTCTGGTGTTTCCGTTGGCGCCTCGGTTGGTTCTTTGGTTGGCTCTGCTGTTGGTTCCTTCGTCGGCTCTGTCGTCGCTGTCGGTTCCTTCGTCGGCTCTGTCGTAGCTGCAGGTTCCGTTGTCAGTTCTGGCGTAGCACTTAACTCCGATGGCTTCGTCGGTTCCGGCGTCCCGGTCGTTCCCGTTACCGCAGGCTTTGTGCCACAGGCAGCAAATAAAACGGCTGCCATAGAAAGCATTGCAAAATAAGAACGCAGTTTTCTCATAAGATTTCCTTTCTTTTCTTAAAATAAACTCCCACCCTTTACTTTCCTACTACCTTTTCATTATGCAGTTTTAGCTTTACTTGAACTGCCAGTAGTCAACCTGATAGTCCTCTCCATAGAATACAAAAATCAGATTGTGTTCTCCGGTTACTTTTTTCAGCAAATCAACCGTTACTTCGTGATACATTCCGTCTGCACCCTCTCCGACATCAAGATAACCGACTACCTCTCCATTCAAGCTATCCAGACGAATCTGGATTGCGCCGGTCTTTCCTGCCGGAGTCTTTACCGCTGCCATGAACTTCTCTGCACCGGACGTACCGAAGTCAACTCCGTACAAGGCAAGCCAGTCTCCGGAATGAATCTCCGTCAGTGTCATATTGCCGGAGCCGCATTCCCTGCTTTCCGCACCTTCCTGCACCGTATTCAGGCCGCCCATCGTTGCCATTGTTTCAGCTTCTACCTTCTCATACGGATTCAGGCTCTTTACCTGCTCAAGGGATTCTCTGTCCGTACGCTGGATTAAATCAATCGAACCGTCCTCATTTACATTCAGCTTCGCAATATGCGTACAGCGGTAACCTCCCTCAATGCCAAGCGACTTTTCTAAAATCTGCGTATGATAGGTAATGTACCAGTCTCCGTTAAACTCAAAGAGACAGTGATGGTTATTGCCGTAGCACCCGAAATAATTGCCCGGATTCTTCAAAATAACTCCGCCAAGCTTAAACGGACCCATCGGATTATCAGAAATCATATACACGATTTCTGCGCTGCGGAAGCCAAGCTCTGCGGTTGCCTCCTGCGGCACCTGCCAGTTGGAGCAGTAGGAATAATAATATTTCCCGTTAATTTTATTGATTCCGGAGTCCTCAAACAGATATGGCGTATCCATGGAAACCGGGGTTCCTTCAATGCTGATCATATCAGCACCAAGCTTTGCTACACGACCCGTCCCCGGATTTGCTACCTTTCCTGCCGGTACGCCGCCTCCGAAGTAAATGTACGCATTGCCGTCATCATCGACCATAACTGCCGGGTCAAACAGCCAGTCTACATTTGCACAGTTCGGTGTGGAACGGGAAATCAGTGCCTTTCCAAGCGGGTCGGTGAACGGTCCGGTCGGACTGTCTGCTGTCAGCACACCGATTCCATTGCCGCCGTTCGCAAAGTAGATAAAGAACTTTGTCTTTCCGTCAATTTCCTTATACGCAACTGCCGGTGCCCAGGAATTGTTTCCCCAGGTTGCCGCGCCCTTTCTGCCTGCTGCATAAATCGTTCCGTGGTCTGTCCAGTTCACAAGGTCAGCAGAGGAAATCACATTTAACTTATTGATTTTGCTGTAGCTGTTATTCTTTACTGTAACGCCGTCCGACTCATACTCTATCACATCGCCGGTCATATACAGATATACCCTGCCCTCGTATACGATAGCATAAGGGTCAGCGCCGAGACGCTGCGTCATTACCGGCGCATCATAGCCGATTTTCTTTAACGTATCCGCTAACTTAAGACCCTCAAACTTCTCCTTCCACCTTGCTTCCAGCTCCAGATTCGTTCCGTCGGTCACAATCGGGGAATAGGTCTCCTCGACCGGAGGCGTCGGCTGTCCGCCGGAAGTATAGTCGTCATCCATATGGAAGGTAATGCTGTAAACGGTCACCTTATACTGGCTGTAATCATCTACTGTTTCCAGCGCCATCAGACCGATTCCGGTTACGGTATCCGCAATATCCGGCGTCAGCTGGAACTCTGTCACGGTATCTGCCTTACAATAATATTCCACAAACACCTGCGTCCCTGCTTCATCATAAAGCTTTACGGAAAGCGGCGCATAGGAACTCAATGCTTTCACCGTCACCTGATGGCAATAGGACATGTCAATATCTTTCGGAAGGGCAAGCTTAATCTCCTGATACTGTCCCTCGTACTGCAACTGGATAGAACCGTCGGACTTTACCTCATAGTTCGTGCCATAGGAGCCCATATAGGTAAGTGCGTTAAAATCATATACAAGCTCGTTTGACTTTGGCTCCACTGCCAATACCTTGGTCGGCTCTGTTGTCGGTTCCTTGGTTGGCTCGGTCGTCGGCTTTACATCCGGCTCCTTCGTTGGTTCCGCCGTCGGTACCTTGGTCGGCTCTGCTGTCGGTTCCTTGGTTGGCTCTGTATCCGGCTTTACATCCGGTTCCTTTGTTGGTTCCGCCGTCGGCTCTGCGTCCGGCTCTTTCGTCGGTTCCTCCGTTATAGTTACATCCGGGGTATCTGTTGGTGTTGTTCCTGTCTCTTTCGTATTACAGGCAGCAAAAAGAACTGCTCCCGCTGCAAGTAAGAAAAAATAAGAACGTAACTTTTTCATAAGCTCTCCTTTCACTTTCATACTACTTCATTTTGATGCACAAAGAAACAACGCTGCACGGCGGAAGTTCCAGGGAAACGCCCTGCTCCGTCACCTTTGCCCCGGTAAACTGCTCTGCCTTTACCGTCTCCGGCGCCTCAAACGTATTGTACGCCGTGATTGCACCGGTCAGAAGCTCGCCTGTCACAGAAGCTGCGCTTCCTTCTGCAAGTACGATATCCATTGCTTCCGCTTCCTCGGCAGAAAGGTTTGCCAGCGTTACCGTAATCTCTCCTGCATCATTGACGGATGCAGATTCATAAATCTTCCGCACCTTTCCATCTTCATTTCCAATCCACTGTGCCTCCATATGGCTGTCCAGAAGCTGCGCTTCCTGATGCGGCGCATACATCTTAAATACATGGTAGGTCGGCGTAAGAAGCATCTTCTCCCCTTCCGTCAGGATGACTGCCTGCAGGACATTTACCAGCTGCGCAATGTTCGCCATCTTTACGCGGCTGCAATGCTTGTTAAAAATATTCAGCGTAAGCGCCGCTACCATAGCGTCACGCATCGTATTCTGCTGATACAAAAAGCCCGGATTGGTGCCCGGCTCACAGTCAAACCAGGTGCCCCACTCATCGACAATCAGTCCTACCCTCTTTTCCGCATCATACTGGTCCATAATCGCAGAATGACGGTCAAGCAGCGTCTCCATATGCGAAGCCCGCCCAAGTGTGCGGTAATAGGTCGGCATGTCAAACTCCGTTGCGGAACCCTTATGCGACCAGGTATCCGTAATCGTATAATAATGCAGCGAAAGACCATTCATATGCCTTCCCGCAATCTTCATCACCTGCTCGGTCCAGTTATAGTCATCTGCATTCGGTCCGCAGGCAATTTTGTAAATCGGCTTCTTATCCGGATTCTTCTCGTTCGGGTAGTGGCGCACATAGGTCTGGTAACGGCGGTACTCGTTTGCATAATGCTCCGGTGTCATATTGCCGCCGCAGCCCCAGTTCTCATTGCCGACGCCAAGGTAATTCACCGTAAACGGCTCCTCGTCCCCGTTCTTCCGACGTAAATCTGCCATCGGGGATATGCCGTCAAAGGTCATATATTCTACCCACTCGGACATTTCCCGCACGGTTCCGCTGCCGACATTCGCATTCACATAAGTCTCGCAGCCAATCTGACGGCAAAGCTCCATAAACTCATGCGTTCCGAAGCTGTTGTCCTCTAAAACACCTCCCCAGTGCGTGTTAATCATCTTCTTCCGGCTCTCCTTCGGACCAATCCCGTCTTCCCAGTGGTATTCGTCCGCAAAGCAGCCGCCCGGCCAGCGCAGCACCGGAAGCTTCATCTCCCGCAAGGCGTTGACTACGTCGTTACGCATTCCCTTTGTGTTCGGAATCGGGGAATCCTCCCCCACGTAAAGCCCTTCATAGATACAGCGCCCCAGATGCTCAGAAAAGTTTCCGTACACCTCCTTGTTGATTTTTCCGAGCTTCATTGCCGGATTGACATACAGTTTTGCCATAAGCCTACCTCCATTCTCTTTTTACTGCTTTATGTTTACTGTCCTGTTTCTTATTTTGAAAACTGCCAGTAATCCACCTGATATCCCTCGCCGCAGAATACAAACACCAGATTATGTACGCCGGTCACGGTCTTTAACAGCTCTGCCGTAAGCTCGTGATACTCCTCGTCTGCTTCCGGAATATCAAGATAACCGACTACCTCTCCGTCCAGTCCGTCCAGACGAATCTGAATGGCACCGGACTGCCCTGCTTCTGCCTTTACTGCCGCCATAAACTGCTTTGCGCCGGCTTCCCCGAAATCCACTCCGTACAGGGCAAGCCAGTCGCCGGAATTGATTTCCGATAACGCCATGTTTCCGGAACCGCAGTACTTACTCTTCATTCCCTCCTGGGTGGTGCTAAGACCTCCCATCGTCGCCATCGTTTCCGCCTCTACCTTTTCATACGGATTCACGTACTTCGCCTGTACTAAGGACTTACGGTCAACCGAAGGAATCGTCGGAAGCGTTCCGTCCTCGTTTACCGTAACCTTCGTAATGCTGGTGCAGCGGTAGCCGCCGGAAATTCCCATCGGCCTTTCTAAAATCTGCGTATGGTAAGCGATATACCATTCCCCGTTAAACTCAAACATGCAGTGATGATTATTGCCGTAGCATCCGTAATAGGTTCCCGGGTTCTTTAACACCACGCCGCCTAAGGTAAACGGTCCCATCGGATTGTCGGAAACCATATAGGCAATCTGTGCATTCGTAAAGCCGTACTTTTTCGTTCCTTCCTCTGATACGTTCCAATTGGTGCAGTAGGAATAATAATACTTTCCGTTAATTTTATTAATACCGGAATCCTCAAACAGATACGGAATTTCCATTGCTACCGGCTCGCCGTCAATACTGATCATATCGGCGCCAAGCTTTGCCACACGTCCGGTTCCCGGGTTCTCTTCCTTGCCTTTTGGAACGCCGCCGCCAAAATAGATATAGGCGCTGCCGTCGTCATCCACTAATACCGCCGGGTCAAACAGCCAGTCTACATTGGCACAGTTCGGCGTCGAACGGGAAATGAGCGCCTTCTTAATCGGATCCGTAAACGGTCCTGTCGGGCTGTCTGCCGTCAGCACACCGATTCCGTTGCCGCCGTTTGCAAAATAAACAAAGAACTTCATTTTCCCGTCAATTTCCTTGTAGGCAACTGCCGGCGCCCAGGAATTGTTTCCCCAGGTAGCCGCACCGGTTCTTCCTGCAGCATAAATCGTTCCGTGATCCGTCCAGTTCACAAGGTCGTCGGACGAGATAACATTTAACTTGTTAATCTGACTATAGCTGTTACTCTTTGACGTAACGCCGTCTGCCTCGTACTCTACAACATCCCCGGTCATATAAAGGTATACTCTTCCCTCATACACAATCGCATACGGGTCCGCGCCCAGACGCTGCGTCATCACCGGCGTGTCGTAGCCGATTTCCTTTAAGGTCTCTGCCAGTGTCAGCCCGGCAAACGTCTCCTTCCACTTTGCTTCCAGTTCCTGACTTGTCATTTTCCTGTCCTCCGTTTCTTGTTCCTTGTCGTTGTTTTTTCCAGGCTCCGTAACCTTTGGCGTATCCGTGACCGTCGCTGCCGGAGGAGTTGGCGTTGCCTTACTCTCCCCGTTTCCTCCGCACGCTGCAAACGATGCCGCCATAAGCACTGTTCCCGCAATCAAAAACTTTTTTCTTCTCATATTAACCTCCTGCCGTTCCGTCTGCTTTCCGCTATTTTATCTGGTACTCGAAACCGGAAAACTCTGCTACGCCGCCTGTCTCCTTTGTCGAGAACAAAAACAGGCCGAAGCGGCAGCCCACAAAGTGGTCCAGCTTAAACCTAAGCTGCCTTGTAGTGCCAAGCTTTTGGAACCCTTCCTCTGTTTTCCAGAAAAACTCTGCCGTATCCTTTCCCGGAGCAAAGTCGCACTCTGCCCGCAGGTTCACAACCGGACCATTTACCGGGATGCTTTCCTTGATTTCTCCCGGTTCCACGTCAAAGCTTCCCATACCCGCAGGCTTTTCTGTTGCTTTCTTTTCCATCATCACCAGGCGATACTCCCCTGCCTCTTTCGTCAGGGCAATCAGTCCGTAATCTCCCTGCAGTGCGCAGAGTCCCGCATAATCGCCTTCCAACAGGCTGCTGCCGTCTAACGTAATCTCTGCCGCACAGCGCTCTCCAATCGTACGCTGCGTCAGCGTGTTGACTGCCTGACATACATTAACACTCAGCTTCCCGGAGGTAATGCGCAACGTCCCCGGCTTTTCCGTCACCGACCAGAGCGACGCATCCGGCGTATGGTTCCACTGCCACTGCTTTTTCAGATGTACCCTGCCATCGGCATCCGGTGTGTAATTGAAATCATCACTGCACCAGAGCGGCTCATAAGCATAGTCTGCCTTTTCCGTCTTCACCGTAATCTTCTTCGGCGCCTTACCGTCTTCCCCGAACACTGGGAAATTGTTCTGCCATGTCACCGGCACCAGCACCGGAATCCGTCCGACTGCGCCATGGTCCTGAAACAGCATCGCATACCAGTCGCCGTCCGGCGTATCTACAATGCCGCCCTGCGCCACACCGCTGTTTCTTCCGTCCAAATCGGAGGATAAAACATCCCCGCCGGTAAACTCCCCAAGCAACGAATCCGAGCAAAAGCATGCTTCGGTCCGCGGGCAGTCCTTCGGCCAGTGGATAAAGAACAAATAATAGATTCCGTTAATTTTGTAAAAATGTGCCCCCTCGTATCCGAGCCATACATTCTCGGTATCCTTTAATGCCATCCGGTGAAGACCGCCCTCTTTCGGCGCAGTCAGGCTCTCATTCAGCTCTGTTATGTAAATCTCACGGTTGCCGTATGCAATGTAAACCCTGCCGTCATCATCGAACAAAAGGGAACTGTCATGGTAAAAGCCCTCGATCAGATTCTTTTTCCAAGGCCCGGCAACATCCTCTGCCGTATAAAGATACGTCTTCCCGGTATCGTTTGCCACGAAACAGACATAAAAACGTCCGTTGTGATACCGGAGGGAGGCTGCCCACATCCCCTTTCCGTAAACGCCCTTTCCATCCGTAAGACACTGCCCCGGCGTATCGTCCAGAGTTTCATACACATAGGACGCAATCTCCCAGTGAAGCAAATCATACGAACGCAAAATCACGCCGCCCGGCATAAAATGCATGGTGGTACTCACCATATAGTAGGTATCCTCTACCCGGATAATATCCAGATCCGGATAATCCGAATAAATCACCGGATTTTCACCTGTCACTTGTTTCATCTGCCTTCTCCTTTCAATCCTGTGCCAGCTGTAACCCCCTTATAAACGCTATATTGAGTTTTCGCATTTTCAGCAGTCCCGGAAAGCTCCGGAAGCCGCGTGCCAGCTGATTTTTGCATTTATCCGAAGGAGCGCGTCCTGACGCGGAACCTATGGCTGCATGCCAGCTGCGGAAATTCATATATCTATGTCCAGTTTAGCACCTTGCTTTTTTTTCCGCAATGCTGTATAATTGCAATAAATTGATTTATTATTTTGCCGGAGGTGCTGCCATGTATATTCATTACGTTGCCCTGGACTGCGAACAGAAGCCCGGCTTTGTTGAAGAGCGCAGGCATGGTCTTGTGGACTTCCTTTTTCTGCGCTTCCACTCAAGGACTACCCTGATATTAGGCGAAAAGACCTACACTCTGACAAGGCCCTGCATGCTTCTTATCGACTCCGGCACCCCCTACCGGTACTTCTCAAACAGCAGCGACTACCGGGACGACTACCTGCATTTTGCGGTAGAAAACCGCACGCAGTTTCTGAGCGAATTGACTTTTCCTTTGAATACCCCGATCAGGACATCGAATAATACTGCAATCACAAAGCTGCTAGAGCTGATTCAGACCGAGCACCAGTCCAAAAACCAGCTGGCAGCACGCTCTATTGACCTGCTGATCCGCTGCCTTTTTGTCAAAGTTGCGGAAGAATGGATGCAGGGGCAGCAGCCCAATCTTTCGGTGCCCCATTACTCCGAGCTGCTTCAGGTCCGCAGCGCCATCCTTGCCTCTCCGGAACGCCCCTGGAAGATAGAAGAGCTTGCCGACCTTGCGCATCTGTCGCCTTCCTATTTCCAGGTAATTTATAAAAGAGCATTCGGCATTACCTGCATGACCGAGGTAATCAACGCCAAAATAGAGGAAGCAAAGCTCTTACTTACTTCCACGGAGCTCCCGGTCGGCACTATCGCCCTGAAAACCGGATACAACGAGGTCTACCACTTCATCCGGCAGTTCAAGAAAAGCACCGGAATGACCCCCGGTGCCTTTCGTAAAAAAGCAGTGCTGTAGCTACCATGCCCTGTAATTCCCGGACAAGGCAAGCATTGCAAAAAGATACAGGCAGTTATCGTAATACCGTCTGTCCCCGGTACGCAGCGGCATGTTCCAGAACTTCATTACAAAGTCCTTTGCATACGGCCCTTCTGCCGCCAGAGATGCCTGCGCATTAGTAGCAAACAGTCCGACCGGATGAAGCGCCGGCTGGTCTAATACCGTACCATCGACAAGGTACGTCTGCTCCGGACGGTCCTTTACGGTCTCTGCAAAAAACTTCTGTATCTTATCTGCGACTGCGCGCAATTCCTCGCTTTTTCCATACCATTCATAGTCCAGTGCAATGTTGGCAATCGTGCGGTAGGCATCGCTGTAGAACCAGTCGTGTCTGTTCCCGAATATCTTTAACTCCTTCTCGCTCAATACCTTCGGTGAGCCATCATACTCCGCATACTCCGCGGAAAGCCCCGTAACCGGATGACATGCCTTTACCAGATACGCTCTGGACGCCGCTGCCGCCTCCCTCCAGAACTGCCTGTCCTCCTCGTTTGCATACTCCGCAAACAGCTCATAAAAATGCGGACAATGGTAGGACGGGTCTGAGTAGCCGCAGCCGACAACAAAGTCAATCAGCTTATTCGCCGGATTCCACATCGGTCCCCCCTGCTTTCCTTCCTCTCCCTTATGTACACAATCCGAAAGAATCTGCCTTGCCTGCTCTGAATAACAGAAAATTCCTTCGCCGTCCCCCCAGCGCTTTGACGCAAAAAACAGCGCCATCGCAAAAAACTCCTCACCGTCCGGCGCCGGACCGTTGGCATTCTTTGTCCCGTCCGTGCGGCAGGACCACGCAAAATATCCCTGGTTCCAGCCGGAATCCAGATACATATAGGTCTTTGCCCACTTCCAGAGACGGTCAAACTCTTCTTTTTTGTTTAACTGCACGCACATCATCATCCCGTAGGACATTCCCTCGGTCCTGACATCGTGATTGCCGGTGTCCTCCATATACCCCATGTCCTCACCCGCCGGATGATAAATCCGTTCCTCCTCGCTGCCATAAAACATCGTCTGGAACGTCTCCTCCAGCTTCCTGTTAATTTCCTCCTCCGGAATCCCGCACTCCGCAAACAAATTGCGGTACCTTCCCGTGCTTACTGCACCTGCCATAGCTCATTCCTCCTTGTTTTTTGTTCTTGAACATTACTCTCTTCTTATCCATTATGACGATTCAATGCCGCCGGGAATAATCAGCATCGCGCCCGGCACCTCCTCCTTGCTGCTTCCCTCCTGCAGCTTTTCTCAAAAACCCTTTTATCTTCATCAGCCTCACCCTGTCCCCTGCGTTACTTCCATACATCCCGCCGCCTTCTTACATTCCTGTCTCTACTATACACTATTTTGGATTTTAAGACAACCCCGTCTTTCACTTGAATTTCCGCATTTTTTAGCAACCCTGAACGTCCCGGCGGCTGTACGGTAGTTTTATTTTGCATTTGTCCGAAGGACTCAGGCTTAGCGTAGCCGGAATCACCTCTTAGATGCTTTCCCGCGAGGACGCCACCGAGCGGCTTAACAGCTCTTGGAGGAAGTCCGGCGGAGCGTTGCGTCATGCAAAATAAAGCCATTGCAGAACCGCCGGGACACAAAGCTACATGCAAAATACGGAAACTCAAGTGTCTTCGTTACACCCTTGCAAATAAATTCATTTTATGATATACTCCTTCCATAACAATTGAAGGGATACTTTCTATGAGCACATTTTTCATAAACAGCTTAAGACGCAGAGAAGTAAGACGTAAGCTCTTGTAGCCATTGTTTTCCGCATGGTTACAGGAGTGTACGTCTTGTTTCCGTGCGGTTGCTGTTGAAAATCATAGATGCAGAACCGTAATAGATCTGGCAGCTTGCCGATTCCGTTGCGGTTCTTTTTTTATCCGGATTGTTAAGTAAAACAAAATGGAGGTCAAAATGAAAAAGGAAATCTGTATGTATTTATCAAACGTCATCGAAGCTGTTCCGGCAGAAGAATTTTATGACTTACTAGAGCTTCCGCCGGAGGAAAAATTAGGAGATTACGCCCTCCCCTGCTTTGCCCTGGCAGGGAAGCTGCGCAAAAATCCTGCCCTGATAGCAGAAGAAATGGCCCGGGCATTAAATGACGGGAAAGCTGCCCTTGGAATTGACAAGGCGGAACAGGTCGGAGCCTATTGTAACATTTTTATGAACCGGGCAGTGTACGCCGCCGGATGTCTGCAGGCTTTAACAAGGGAGCAGTCCGGCATGGCACAGACAGGCAAAGGGAAAACCATCTGCATGGACTATTCTTCTCCCAATATTGCCAAGAACTTTCACGTCGGACATCTGCGCACGACTATCATCGGAAACTCTTTATATAAAATTTATGAAAAACTGGGTTATACGGTCGTACGCATCAATCATTTAGGAGACTGGGGAACACAGTTTGGTAAGCTTATTGCTGCGTATCAGCATTTTAGCTCTAAGGAACAGGTAGAGGCAGAGGGAATAAAAGAATTACTGCGGATTTACATTAAATTCAATCAGGAGGCAAAGCAAAGCCCGGAGCTGGTTGACGAGGCAAGGAACTGGTTCGTTAAAATGGAACACGACGATGCCGGGGCACTAGAGCTATGGAACTGGTTTAAAGAAATCAGTATGGTTGAATTTGAGCGGGTCTATCATTTGCTCGGCGTAACATTTGATTCTTATCTGGGAGAAAGCTTCTACCGGAACCGGATCCCGGCACTTGTAAAAGAGTTAGAAAACAAGCATCTGCTGACGGAAAGCCGGGGCGCAAAGGTAATTGATTTAACGGAATATGACATGCCTCCCTGCTTAATCACGAAAAGCGACGGCACCTCCATTTATCATTCCAGGGATATTGCGGCGGTCTTGTACCGCAAGGAAACCTATAATTTTGAAAAATGTCTTTATGTAACAGGTTTGGAGCAGACGCTGCACTTTAAACAGGTATTCAAAGCGATTGAGGTAATGGGCTATGACTGGGCGGAGGGTCTGGTCCATATTCCTTATGGGCTGGTCAGTCTTGCCGGAGCCAGGCTTTCTACAAGAAACGGTAATATTATTTATGCAGAGGACATTTTAAAGGAAGCAGTGGAACGCGCCAGGGCAGCCATCCAGGAAAAAAATCCTGCCCTGAAGGACAAAGAGGGCACCGCAAAAATGGTCGGCGTAGGAGCTATTATTTTCCATGATTTATTCAACCAGCGGATTAAGAACGTCAATTTTTCATGGAACGACGTCCTCAGCTTTGACGGGACAACCGGTCCCTATGTACAATACACCTATGCCCGTGCCAAAAGCGTTTTACGTAAAGCAGGGGAAGCGGTGAGCGGATATGCTATCGATTATCATGCATTCACCGATGATATAACCTATTCGCTGATAAAAACCCTGGACGGGTATAGAGAAGCTGTCCTGAATGCCGCTGAAAAATATGAGCCGTCCTTCATTGCACGGTATATTATCTCCCTGGCAACCGAATTTAATAAATTTTACCATGAATGTCCGATTTTGCGGGCAGAGGAAGGCACAAAACAGGCAAGGCTGTATCTTACGGATTTCGTACAATCCGTGTTAAAGGATGCCTGTGGCCTGTTAGGTATGGAATGCCCTGAGGAAATGTAGGAAAGTAGGAAAGAGGGGCTTCTCAAAGCCCCTTAAACTCCACTCCCGCCTCCGTCAGCAGCAGATAGCCTCGCGCCGTATTCTCCTTCGGGATAGAGACGGAGCCCGGATTCAGATACCGGTACGTATAGCTCCCGTGCGGGCCTTCTGCAATGCAAAGCTCATCCGCCGTGACATGCGTATGCCCGTGCAGCAGAACGTCGCCCTCCTTTAAGCAGGGCGGCGTTTCCTTGTTGAACTTATGCCCGTGGGTCGCAAAATACATCGTCCCTCCCAGATAAAACACTGCATACTCCGCCATCACCGGAAACTGCAGCATAAGCTGGTCCACCTCTGCTTCACAGTTCCCGCGGACACACAAAAGCTCGTCCGCCACCGCATTCAGCATGGCAGCAACCTCTTTGGGCGCATACTCCCGCGGCAAATCATTCCGGGGTCCATGGTACAGCAAATCCCCTAAAAGCACGAGCCGCTCCGCTCCTTCTCTCCGGTACGCCTCCAACAGCTTCCTGCAATAATATGCCGAACCGTGCAGGTCCGACGCCACCATCCACTTCATATTCTGTCTCCTCCATATTTCTCAGTTCATCAGCCCTTTACCAGTAGCTTTTTTGCCCTCTGCATGACTGCAAAGAACTCCTTTTGGCGCTCCTCCGCCAGCTCATACAGCTCGGATAACAGCCGCTCAAACGCTGCCTCCCTGTCCTCCTCCGGGCGCTTCCGGAACACTGCCTCATAAAAACCGGCAATGTCGCTCTCCGCAAGCTCATCATACATTGTTTCCAGATAATCGGTTACGACCGACGGCTCTTCTGTCATGCCCTCCGTCATCTCCGTCCACTGCTCTTTTTTCATTCTGCTTCTCCGCCTCCGTCTCTTTCCCGCTCGTTACAGCACAGCCTCTCTTCCTTCCCTGACATGACTTCCTGCCTATTCCCCGTTACTTTCCCGGTATGCCGTCCTTCTTCTGTCTCCCCGGCAAGCTCCCCGAAATAGCAGGCATCCCCGAAGGAGAAAAACCGGTAGCGCTCCTTTACCGCCTCCTCATAGGCGCGGAGCACGTTTTTACGCCCGGCAAGCGCCGACACTAACATTAAAAGCGTGGACTCCGGCAGATGGAAGTTCGTAATCAGCCCGTCCATCACCTTGAAGCGGTAACCCGGATAAATGAAAATATCCGTATCCCCTGCGCCCGCATGCAGCACTCCGTTTTCATCCGAAGCGGACTCTACCGTGCGGCAGCTCGTCGTACCGACGCAGATGACCCTGCCTCCCTCCCGTTTCGTGCGGTTTATTTTTTCCGCCTCCTCCGGCAGCACCTGATAAGCCTCTGTATGCATGTGGTGCTCCAATATATTTTCCTCCTTGACCGGCCGGAAGGTCCCAAGACCGACATGCAGTGTGACACTGGCAATCGTAACGCCCATTTCCTTAATTTCCTGCAAAAGCTCCGGCGTAAAATGCAGCCCCGCCGTCGGCGCGGCAGCCGAACCTTCGTATTTTGCATAGACTGTCTGATACCGGTTCTTATCCTCGAGCTTATGCGTAATATAAGGCGGCAGCGGCATCTGCCCAAGCTCGTCCAGAATTTCTTCAAAAATCCCCCGGTAAGAGAACTGCACCAGACGGTTCCCGTCCGGCAGCACACCGGTCACGACGGCATTCAGCTTTCCGTCTCCAAACGAAATCCTCGTTCCTTCCTTTGCCTTCCTTCCGGGCTTTACAAGCGTCTCCCAGACATCATTTTCCCGCCGCTTTAACAAAAGAACCTCAATTTGAGCCCCTTCTGCCCCCGGAGCAAAGCCCGGCCTTACAGCGGAAGTATCAATCAGCCGCTCGCCGATAAGCCGCGCCGGGATTACCTTGGTATTATTAAGCACCAGACAGTCTCCCGGACGCAGATACTGTGTAATATCCCGGAAATGACGGTGATAAAACCTTCCCGTATGCCTGTCCACCGCCAGAAGTCTGGAGGAGGCACGGTCCTCTAACGGGTCCTGCGCAATCAGCTCCTCCGGCAATTCAAAATAATAATCGCTCCGTTTCAGTTCTTCCATCTCGCTATCCTTCCTGTTCCTGCTTAAGTTTCCTAACGTATCGAAATCCCGGTAAAATAATGCTCTAAAATTTCCCGGTAGGTAAAGCCGTATTCTGCCATTCCTCTGGCGCCGGACTGGCTCATGCCAACACCGTGTCCCGAGCCCATCCCGGCAAACAGGTACTCTCCCTCCTCCGGTGCAAAGCGAGGAAAATTCGTAAGATTCCCGGCGCTCAGCACCACATACTGCTCTGCCAGCCCCTCTGCGCTCCGTACCTCTCCCGAGCCGTCCAAGACAAAGCAGTCATGGATTGCCCGCTGCTCCGAGGACTTCGCCCCCTGTACTGCCACCTGGTCCGGCACATCCGTATGGGAGACCATTTTAAACTTTGTTGACGGAAGCTGCAGCAGGTTCCGCAAAATATCGGTATTCAACCCTGCCGTCATAAGGCTTCCCGTTACCTTCAGGGAATAGACCCTGCCGGATGCCGTCGTAATTTCCTGCGTTACCCTCTGCACCGTTCCGACCCTTTTCCCGCCCGTAAGCAGCGCATTGGCAAGCGCTTCCCTGCTTAAAGTACCGCTCCACGGTTTTTTTGAGGGATTGCTCTCGTAGATATCCGGTACACCACGCAGATACGGCAGGGAAAAGCTCCAGACATCCTCAGAATTTTCGGTGTGTCCCCCGCTTGCCGCAAAATAGTAGCCCGCAATCGTCCGGTTCCCGTAACAAAGCGTTTCGCCACGGGTCCCGTTTACTGCCGCCGTACTACGCTCATTTTCAAATGCCGCTCCTCCATATACCTGGCTCTGCTCCGTATCCACCATCCGGTAGCCGCGCATGCTGTCCGTCCGGGCATGGTAGCCTGCCTTAACCAGCGCATAACTCCTTGCACAGACCGCCTGCGCCTTTAATGCCTCCTGATGCCAGGAAGCCGGCATCTCACAGGGCACAACGCCGTACAAATACTCCTCTAACGGCACAACATTAACTGCCGTCACTGCCGTTCTTCCACCATATCTTCCGATTTCTATCCGTCCACGGTAGCGCCTGTCGCCGAGGTCTACCGTAAAAATCCCCTTTTCATCCTTTTCTAAAGAAGCAAACTGCGGGTACTCTCCCTCCGCGCCGTCCGCAAGCAAAATACGGTCTCCTGCGGTAAGCCGGATTAAATAGCCGCTTTCCCTTTTTCCTGCCTTTAACATAACGCCGCACGCCGTGGCCGCCTGTTCGCAGCGCAGACGCGCCCCCTCTTCCGTGCCGCCGTTTTCTGCTATCGGCAGATATACCCCTGCGCCTTCTGCGGAAAACAAGACCGGATATGCCACCGCTCCTGCCTCCCGCAGACGCTTTGCAAGCGACTCCGTGCGCTCTGCCGTCATACGTCCTCCCTGTAGCTCAAAAAAGGCTCCCCGTTCTGCACGGACCGTCAGGCCTTCCTCACATGATATCGTTATTTCAGCCCTGTATTCCCTGTCCGTTGCAAAACCAAGACTCAGACGCGTATTGTAAAGGGTAATGCTTTCCTTTTGCTCATATCTGCTTTTTAAGCCTACGCGGATATCCTCTCTTGTGTCGCTCTCTGCTCCCCATGCCGGATAAGGTCTGATAAAAAACAGCAGGACAAAGAAAAAAAATCCCGTCCTTACGGCAAGCCACCCCTTCTTCGCTTTTTCACACATGACTATCCTCTGCTTTCCTCCGGTACTCCGGCTTCTTCTGTTTTAGTGTACCATATTTCGGCGGGGGCTTCAATCCCGCTTTGCGGAATTTCCGCATTTTTTAAAGCCTCCCGGAGCTTTTGCGGCACCCTGCCCCCGTTTTCCTTATCTGCGGTCCTGCCTTTTTTCCGCCGCGCCTAGTGTGCTGACCCGTTCATTTTCAGCCAAATGACGCAGAATGAATTTTCAGTCTGCAAGACGGCTGAACGAGGCGATGCGGTGGCATCATTGAGTGAAGCCAACGCGGCAGATGGAAATTCAGGCAAGCCATTTGGCGAAATATGAACAGGTCAGTAAACTAATCCTCATCATCCTCTTCGCTCCGCTCACGCTTCACCGGTATCTGTAATTTCGAGCCTGCCTGCAGCACGATACCGTTTAAGTTATTGTATTTTAACAAATCTTCTAACTCAATCCCGAAACGGTTCAAAATATCGAGCATGGTCTCTTCTTCTTTTACCATGTAAGACATGAGATAAAACGGATTGCAGTTCGGACATTTCGGAATACAGATTTGCTCTCCAATCTGCAAATTGTAAATGTCAATATACGGATTTGCACGCAGTATTCTGGCAAGCGGCACGCGGAAGCGCCCGCTTAAGGAATACAGCGTATCCCCCTGCTTTATCGTATAAATGATGCCGTTACAAGAATCAAACATTGCCATAATGCTCTCCTGTACGCTTTTTTACCTACAAAATATGCCATATTATCACGTCCTGTTCAATTCATTACACTTTTTTTAGAATTCTATTCAAGAAAATTTCTTGCAACCTGGCGAACGGTGTCGTATAATAAATAGGTATGCTTTACTTGAATACTACCGGACAGCAGTTTCCGTACTTCCGCATTTTACATGCTGCTCTATATCCCAAGGCTATCGAAGAAATGCGGAAGCGCAGGAACGGCAGCTTCCATTTTTGAATATACCCGATTTAGAAAGGATCGTATTATGGCTGAGAAAAAGAACTTTTACTCCCTTGGTATTGATATTGGTTCTACTACCGTAAAGGTTGCGATTTTAGACCCTTCCGGTCTTGTAGTTTTTTCCGATTACACAAGACACTTTGCCGATATTCAGGGTACGCTTGCAGCCCTTTTGGAGAAGGCAAAGGACTCGCTCGGCGAGCTTACCCTCCACCCTGTCATTACAGGCTCCGGCGGCTTAACCATCGCAAAGCATCTTGGTGTTTCCTTCGTACAGGAGGTCGTTGCGGTAGCCGCCTCTCTTGGAGACTATGCCCCGCAGACCGATGTGGCGATTGAGCTTGGCGGCGAGGACGCCAAAATCATTTACTTTACCGGCGGCGTAGAACAGCGTATGAACGGCATCTGCGCGGGAGGTACAGGCTCGTTTATCGACCAGATGGCATCCTTATTAAAGACCGATGCCGCCGGCTTAAATGAATATGCAAAGGACTATCAGGCGCTTTATCCGATTGCGGCGCGCTGCGGCGTTTTCGCAAAATCCGATATCCAGCCGTTAATTAACGAAGGGGCTACCAAGCAGGACCTGGCAGCTTCTATTTTCCAGGCAGTTGTCAACCAGACCATCAGCGGTCTTGCCTGCGGTAAGCCGATTCGCGGAAACGTAGCATTTCTCGGCGGTCCGCTCCACTTCCTGACCGAGCTGAAGGCGGCCTTTATCCGTACCTTAGGCTTAACTCCGGCTCAGGTCATTGCGCCGGAGCATTCCCATCTATTTGCAGCAATCGGCTCCGCCATGAACGCAACGGAAGACGAGTCTGTTTCCCTGACCGACATGACGGCACGTCTGCGCACCGGAATCAAAATGGAGTTTGAGGTTACCCGTATGGAGCCTCTGTTTTCCGACGAAGAAAGCTATCAGGCTTTCTTAAACTGCCATGCTGCCCACACTGTTAAAAAAGCTGCGCTCTCCTCTTACCGTGGAAAATGCTTCCTCGGCATCGACGCAGGCTCCACCACAACCAAGGCGGCACTGGTCGGCGAGGACGGGACACTTCTCTACTCCTTTTACAGCAACAACAACGGCAGTCCTCTAAAGACTACCATCAAAGCAGTCAAGGAGATTTACTCCCTGCTCCCGGAGCATGCGCAGATTGTACGCTCCTGCTCCACCGGCTACGGCGAGGCACTGATTAAGGCTGCCCTGATGTTAGACGAGGGAGAGGTAGAAACCGTGGCGCACTACCACGCCGCAGCATTTTTCGCACCAGATGTAGACTGTATTCTCGACATCGGCGGACAGGACATGAAATGCATTAAAATCAAAAACGCTTCGGTAGACAGCGTCCAGTTAAACGAGGCATGCTCTTCGGGCTGCGGTTCCTTCATCGAGACGTTTGCAAAGTCTTTAAACTACGAGGTTGCGGACTTTGCAAAGATTGCGCTGTTTGCCAAAAACCCGATTGACCTCGGTACACGTTGTACCGTATTTATGAATTCAAAGGTAAAGCAGGCGCAGAAAGAAGGAGCTACCGTTGCGGACATTTCCGCCGGTCTTGCCTATTCCGTTATCAAAAATGCCCTTTATAAAGTAATCAAGCTTTCCGACCCGAAGGATTTAGGGAAAAAGGTTGTGGTACAGGGCGGTACATTCTATAACAATGCCGTACTCCGCAGCTTTGAAAAAATCTCCGGCTGCGAAGCGGTACGCCCGGACATCGCCGGTATTATGGGCGCTTTTGGCGCTGCCCTCCTTGCCCGCGAGCACTACACCGGACAGGAAACCACGCTGCTTTCTTCGGAGGCGCTCAACGAATTAAAGTTTGAAACGACTATGACGCGCTGTAAGGGCTGCACCAACAGCTGTCTGCTGACCGTGAACCGTTTTTCCGGCGACCGCCGCTTTATCTCCGGCAACCGCTGTGAAAAGGGACTCGGAAAGGAAAAAAGCAGCGAAGACATTCCAAACCTGTTTGCTTATAAGCTGAAGCGCTATTTTGACTACGCGCCGCTGACCGAGACCCAGGCAAAACGCGGCAGCGTCGGTATTCCGCGCGTCTTAAACTTTTACGAAAACTACCCGTTCTGGCATACCTTCTTTACAGAGCTTGGCTACCGCGTGGTACTCTCTCCGGGCTCCAGCCGCAAGATTTATGAAATGGGCATCGAGTCCATTCCGAGCGAATCCGAATGCTATCCGGCAAAGCTCGCCCACGGGCATATTTCCTGGCTGATCCGGCAGGGCGTAAAGTTCATCTTCTATCCTTGTATCCCTTATGAGCGCAAGGAGTTTTCCGACGCCGGAAACCATTATAACTGTCCGATTGTTACCTCTTACGGCGAAAACATCAAGAATAACGTGGAGGAGCTCCGCAGTGAACAGATTGACTTTGCCAATCCGTTCCTGTCGTTTGAAAGTAAGGAAATTATCACGAAGCGTCTGATTCAGATTATGAAGGAACGGGATGTCCCGGCAGACGAAGTAACCGCCGCCGCAGAAAAGGCATGGAACGAGCTTGCCGCTGCAAGGCAGGATATGCAGCGTGCCGGGGAGCAGGCGTTAGACTATTTAAAAAAGACCGGGAAGTCCGGCATTGTCCTTGCAGGCAGGCCGTACCATATCGACCCGGAAATCAACCACGGTATTCCGGAGCTGATTACCTCTTACGGCGTTGCGGTACTGACAGAGGACTCCGTCTCCCACTTAGGAACGGTAGACCGCCCTACCATCGTCGTAGACCAATGGATGTACCATTCCAGACTGTATGCAGCCGCTTCCTTTGTCCGTACCCAGAACAATCTGGAGCTGATTCAGTTAAACTCCTTCGGATGTGGCCTTGATGCCGTGACGACGGACCAGGTAAGCGACATTTTGACTGCCTCCGGCAAGATTTACACCGCTCTGAAAATTGATGAAGTAAATAACCTTGGCGCGGCACGTATCCGTATCCGCTCCCTGCTCTCCGCGGTTGCCGACCGCAAGCGCAAGGGCATTGTACCGCATCCTGCGGACGCAGCACACCACCGTGTCGTTTTTACAAAAGAAATGCGTGAAACCTACACGCTTCTGGCGCCTCAGATGTCCCCGATTCACTTCCGCCTCTTAGAGCCTGCGCTCCGTGCGAACGGCTATCAGGTTGTCGTGCTCGGCAATGATGGAAAGAAAGCGGTCGATGTCGGCTTAAAATATGTCAATAACGATGCCTGCTACCCTTCCCTGATGGTCGTCGGACAGATTATGGAGGCGCTGCTCTCCGGGAACTACGACCTCAATAAAGTGGCGGTTATGATTACCCAGACCGGCGGCGGGTGCCGAGCAACCAACTATATCGGCTTTATCCGCCGTGCCCTGCAGAAAGCGGGAATGGAGCATATTCCGGTCGTTTCCATCAGTACCTCCGGAATCGAAAAAAATCCAGGGCTGACCTATACGCCAAAAATGTTGCAGGGCGTATTGCAGGCGATTATTTACGGCGACGTTTTAATGCGCGTTTTGTACCGGATGCGCCCGTACGAACTGGAAAAGGGCTCTGCTAACCGCCTCTACGAAAGATGGAACGGAATCTGCGAGAAGGCAGTTACTACTCCGAAATACTCCGTATTTAAGAAGAACCTTCGTTCCATGATCCGGGAATTTGATGCCCTTCCGGTCGATGAATCCTTGAAAAAGCCGCGGGTCGGTATTGTCGGTGAGATTCTGGTAAAGTTCCTTCCGGCAGCCAACAACTACCTTGTCGAGCTGTTAGAGGCCGAAGGTGCCGAGGCCGTCGTGCCGGATTTGCTGGACTTTCTGCACTACACGATGTATAATGCCAATTTTAAAGCAGATTACCTCGGAAAATCGAAGAAAAGCAAGAATATTAACAATCTTGTTTATTCCTTTCTTGAGCACTACCGCGGTACGG
Organism: uncultured Lachnospiraceae bacterium; assembly: GCA_910577175.1. Classification (GTDB taxonomy): domain Bacteria; phylum Bacillota; class Clostridia; order Lachnospirales; family Lachnospiraceae; genus SIG307. The sequence goes on from CAJTLU010000004.1 coordinate 114,584, forward strand.
CAAGAAAAGAGCTTACGGCAAGCCGCCACTTCGACGCCCCGGCAAAAATCACTACCCTTGCGGGCTATGCGGAGGATATCGTTTCCTGCGGCAACCAGACCGGCGAAGGGTGGTTCCTGACCGCTGAGATGGTGGAGCTGATTCACAGCGGCGTGCCGAATATCGTCTGCACACAGCCGTTTGCCTGCCTTCCGAACCACGTCGTCGGGAAAGGCGTTATCAAGGAACTGCGCCGCCGTCATCCGGAAAGCAATATTGTTGCCGTAGACTACGACCCGGGCGCTTCGGAGGTAAACCAGCTCAACCGCATCAAACTGATGCTTGCCACTGCGGTAAAGCAGATGAAGGAATAGACAAATTGCACAGCCGCTCCCCTCTGGAACTTTTTAAGGTCACATAAAAATGCAGATATCGTAAAAGAGAAGCTTGGAAATCCGTCTCTTCCAAGCTTCTCAGTCTTTACTTTCCTGCTACACAAAATTGTAATGGGCATCATGCTACCATTTTTTCACTTCCTCCACGGTTGCAGCATTCACTACCATGGCATTTACTTTTTTCTTTGTAACACCTCCGATTCTCATTGTTCAAACATAACTAATTCTTCCGGTATACATCATAATTGTCACAGCTATAATATGACTTTAACTCCGAAAGCGGTGCGATATATAATCCGCATCCACCAATTTTTGAAACTGTATAAGTCCCTGTGGAACCACTCGGCGTTTGCCTTATTACTGCCGAATGTGCTATAGCACCACTCTTTCTATTATACATAACGATTATATCCCCCACCTGAGGTGTTACATTATATCCAACATGTGTTACCTCGGAACTATTCATATATTCCGCCGGTGACGCTAACCAATAACCATTTGATACATTCGCGTTTAACCAGGCATACGAATGACAATTGTATTTCGGTGAAGATCTGGATATACGATCCCACTCATATGCTATTTTATTATCCAATTTCTTTTTTGTTTCCTCATCATAATCACCGGAATACCATTGTAAGCAACTCGCACTTACCCCATATTTCTGATATGTCCCCGGAACATAATAAATATCGACTCCTTCTGTCTTCCTACTGTAAGCTTCCCCCGTCGCTGTAAAACCATCCGAAGCCCTCATTGCCAAATTTTCTGCCTCATTTGATAGCATCGATTCTGCAACAGAATAGCTGTTTGATTGCTTTTTTCCAAAGGATAAATACTCTTTTGCGATATTGTCATGCAACGCTAAATACGACTCAGTCTTGTCGCGCATAACCTGAGAATACAATTCCGCTTCCTCTTCATCAATGTCACTACTATTATTCATATACACGATAAATTGACAGCCGAACACTTCTGCATTCGCCATCGGATGGTACCCCCATACCATATATGGATCTTCATTGTAGAGCTTGACATTAAAGTCACTTTTCTGATATTCTTTCAAAAGACATGACACCCCATCCTCCCTGCTCATCAGCTCATTGTAAATATCGCAATTGTATTCTATAAAATCAAAAAAATAATCCATTTTATCATACTCATACGATGTGAGCATCCACAAAAACGGATAATCCATCATTAATTCGGCCAATTCCTCCGTGGAAAAACTATGAAGCAGTTCTTCTGGCGGGTTCAGGATATCCAGTGTATCCTCAAGCCCATATTCCATCCATTCATCGCTTTCCGGATTCACAGGATAGTACCGGGTCTCATACCACACTTCCTTTAAACCTTCCACATCTGCAGCCTTTGCTTCCCGACTGTTCGCCAGGCACAGAACCACCAGGATTAGTATAACAGACAATCTTTTAACGTATTTCATTTTATTTCCCTCGCTTTCTCAAGAATAGACATAGAAATCAATCTTTTCATTAATTTGTACTATTTTCCAGCAGCCTTACTTATTATATTTTATATTTTTATCTCCATTGGAAACACCCCCATTCCTTATTTACCAAAAACCCATTACAAACATAACGCCTATAAACAACGTACTCTTATTCTCTCTGCGTGGTTTCTGAAGATAGTCCCGGGATTTATACATCCTGTCGGCAACTTTTATTTTTTAAGAACATCCTTTTTCAATTTCTTGTGCTTTTTAGTAGCGGGAAGTAATGCTGTCGTACCACCGGTCTTCTCTCATACCGATGTAATAGATGAAATGACTCAACTGAACCTTCAGAGCTTTTATACGTCGTTTGTTATGTACTCATTATACAATAAGTGTCCAAATTTTTCCATATTAAAATATTAATCTCATACGAAAACAAACAAAAATTTAAAAATGGTTATTTCTGCTTGACAAATCCTGCTTATCGTGTTACTCTTTTTATTGATATTAAGCAATTGCTTGATCCACGCTTGTCAGGGAAAATTTCCCCGGCAGGCTTTTTTTATTGTATGGGAACCTTTATCCCGATACGATAAAAGCTCTCTGCGGGATGCGCACCCGGTGAAGGGAAACTGTTTCTGATAACATATCATAAAGGAGAGAATCACATGGTTACAATCAGCAGATTTTGTTATGACAACCCGAGATATCGCAATCTTCTGAAACGAAGAAGCGGTATTCCCAAGGAGGTAGAAGCTACCGTCAGGGACGTGCTGAAAAACGTCAGGGAAAAAGGAGACGAAGCATTATACGCCTATATGAAAGCGTTTGATAATGCTGACCTCAATAAAATCGGATTGCTCGTATCAGAAGAAGAGTTTCATCAGGCAAGGGAAAAGGTATCCGAAGAATTTAAGGAAGCAGTGAAAAAGGCGTGTGATAACCTGTTCCAGTTCCACAAAAGGCAATTACCCACAGGGTATCTGGAAAAATATGAAAACGGTGCCGTGCTGGAACGCAGATATACCCCTCTTCCAAGTGTAGCGGTTATTGTTCCGGGGAATGCGGCTCCGCTCGTTTCCACCCTGTATATGAATCTGATTCCTGCCATTGTGGCGGGCGTACCAGACCTCTGCATCCTGACAAAACCGAGAGCCGACGGGACGATTGACGAGCATTTATTATATACCGCTGACTATTTGAATGTAAAGAAATACTACAAACTCTCAGGTTCCCAAGGCATAGCGGCGGTAGCCTATGGAACGGAAACCGTCAAAAAGGTGGACGGAATTACGGGACCTGGAAATCATTATACCCAGATGGCAAAAAAGCTGCTGTTCGGAGAGGTAAAAATTGATTTCCTTGCAGGTCCTTCCGAAATCGCTATCATTGCTGACGAAGCTGCCAACCCGACCTTTATTGCTGCCGATATGATGTCCCAGGCAGAGCACGGAACAGGATTTGAAGCCAGCACTGCTTTCTGCCTGTCCGAAGCACAGGCAGAAGAAATCAAGAAGGAAATTATCCGCTTATGTGAGGAAAATAACCTTGTCGCTGCAACACAAAAAACCTTTGAAAACTATGGTGATATTTTTATCGTCGATTCTATTGAAGAGGCGGTATCCGCAGTAAACGAAATAGCACCGGAGCATGTCGAATTATTATTGGAGGACTATGAAGCTGCACTTGCCGGATTGACAAATGCCGGCGCTGTATTTATCGGCAGTTATAGTACCGAACCGGTAGGCGATTACTTCTGCGGCTCAAACCAGATTCTTCCGACCTGCGGTACTGCACGGTTTTCCTCTGGTATGTCCGTACAGGAGTTTGTAAGAGGCTACAGCGTCATCAAATACCCGGAAGCTGCATTAAAAAGCAACGCCGATTCTATTATTACGCTTGCAGAAGCAGAGGGAATGCGCGCCCATGCCCTGGCAGTAAGGGTAAGAAAATAACTCCCCCGATGAAGGGAAAGGGGCCGTCGCGTGAAGCGCCAGCCCCTTGCTATTTGATTAAACAGCGGATGCCCCCGTCTGCTAAATTTCCATGATATATAACCAATCAAAAAACCAAATGTATTTACAAGAATATCTTCTACGTCAAAACTGCCAAGTAAACTAAGCATTTGTAAAATTTCCAAAGCTGTAATGCTTATCAAAAAGGTTAGCAGTGATTTCAGAAACAATTTTTGTGTCTTCTGAAAATTGAGTGGGATTAGAACCCCGAACGGAATAAACGCTACCAAATTCCCCATAGCAAATATCCAGATTTGAAGAATATCCCAGGAAAACTTTTTCTTAGGAATCCACAGAGGAATACCTGTAATCCTAAAAGAAAACCGAAAAGAATCAAATCTTGTCGTTCTTCCAAATCCCAAAAACATAAAAAACAAAATTAAAATAAAGTATCCTGCTAAAATTATTCTCTTTAGTCCTTTTGTATTCATATCTCTGCCTCCGAAACTTCCGGTTTGTCACTTTATTATTTTCCAAAAGCATACCGCAAGACTATGAACAACTCTACATTTTTCAGACTTATTGTCAATTTAGCGAAACAGCGTCCGAGCAACCATCCTATAGCAAAGACACCCCTTTGCTGTTTTGTAATCAAGCTGCCTGTCAGACGTTACGTTTGTTTTCAATAAGTCTTTATCAGTATTTGCCTTTCGCCTTCTCCTCCGGGACGCCTACAACGTCTCAAACCTTTTGCCGCCCCATTTCACCATCACAAGATAACACAGGCAATTTACTGCCGCAAAAAGCACGGTCACAAGAAGCAGCGCCCACACGCTGTTGCCCGGACCGAGCAGCTTATTTCCGGCAAAGCAGAGTCCGGCATAAGCCGCGCTGATAAAGAACATCAAAAATATCACAAGAAACACTGCTATGGACTGCTTACATGCCGTTGCCTCGTTCGGCCAGTCCAGACGCGGGAAGCACATATTCAGCACAAGACCAAGGCTCCCGCACAGGAGAAAGAGCTGTGCGGCATTGAGCGCGGCAAGCACCGTCTCCATCGGACTGCACCCATAGACAAAACCAAGCAAAAGCGTACCGGCTGCCGCCAACGGGAGTGTGGCAATACAGTGAAAACGTAGCTTTGCCCGCAGAACCTGCGCGCCGCTTACCGGCATGGAACGCAGAATCCAGATATGCTTCCCCTCAAGCGACACGGACGGCGCTGAAATCGGCGTCATTGCGGAAAGAAGCCCCATTGCGCCGGAAAAAATAATAGGCAGGGCACTCTGTTCCTTTCCTTCAAACATTTTTGCAAGCTCCACATCAAGCTTATCCTTTAACAGAAGCCCTGCGCCGACAAATGCTGCCACCATAAACAGCCCCATTCCGATGTTGACCAGATAAGTCGTGCTGAAAAAGAAATACTTTGACTCCTTCCGGCAGATTGCCCCTTCCGCAGAACGTATTTTCCCGTCCCTCTTCTTTTTTCCACTCTGCTTCGTTTTACCGCCCGCTAACATCGCCTTAACAAAAGTCAGCTTCAGCACAAGCGTAACTGCGCCGAAAATAATAAAGACGAACACTGCAAACAAAAGAAAATCACTTACACTTCCGAGACAGGCATTTCCCAGCGCATAAAACGGCCAGGCAAAGGTCTGGATGGCGGACGCTATTTTTCCTCCGTTTTCCACAAGTAGCAGCATGATATTTTCAAGCTGATTGATTCCGGCAAAATATACAATCATCACCGCTGTCATAAAAACAGTAGCGACAACCGCCTTGTGCCGGAAGCCTGCCAGCAGAAAGTGCAAAAGCCACCCAAGCAGACAGGTCACCGCCTGCGTCAGCATAGAAACCAACACCATACTCAAAAGCAGCAGGACGGCAATCTTTCCCGAAAATCCGAAGCTGATAAAATACACAAGCCCTGCCGGAAGCATGACAACCGCAGTAAATGCAAGGGTCAGGAGGTATAGCGCCAACACCCGGCTGCCAATAATCGCCGAGGGCTTTAATGGCATTGCAAGCAAAAGCTCATTGTCCTTTGCCTGATACAGCTGGTTCTGTGTCGTAAACACCGTACCGAAAATACCAAGCGCAAACGCAAACACCCCTGCCATGGCAAAATACAGCCATGCAAACTCCGTTTCAAGATAGACGGAAAGCATCTTCCACGCCCCAAACATCAGCCCTTCCAGCGAAAAGAGACAAATGCCGACCACCAGAAAGACAACTACCGCTATCCCTTTCTTCTTTCCGCCAAACGACTTTTTCAGATTGGAAAACATAGACTTCAGACGAATCCGGATTAATATTCTCATGCTTTCTTCTCCTCCAGTTCCAGAAATACATCCTCAAGGGAGGAATCCCCGCGTACCTCATCCATCGTACCGGAAGCCGCTAAATTACCCCCCTTAATAATCGCTACCTTATGGCAAAGCTTCTCCGCCACCTCAAGCACATGGGTCGAAAAGAAAATTGCGCCGCCCTCCGCACAGTGCTTTGCCATCAGCTGCTTCAGCTGATGAGAAGCAAGCGGGTCAAGACCGACAAACGGCTCGTCCATCAGAATCAGCTTCGGCGCATGTACTAGTGCCGCTATAATTGCCACCTTCTGCTTCATACCGTGGGAATATTCCGAAATCTGCAGTCCCAGTGCATCGGTAATCCCTAACAGTTCCCCGTAAGTATCCACGCGCTCATTCCTCTCCTTTTTCGGTACGCCATATACATCTGCGACAAAGTTCAGAAAGTCATAGCCGGTTAGGAAATCATACAAATCCGGATTGTCCGGGATATAGGCAAGCTCTCTTTTACAGGCAAGCGGCTCCTCCTGGATGGACTTCCCGTCAATCAAAATCGTTCCCTCGGAAAAATCAAGCAGACCACAGCATGCCTTTAAGGTCGTGGTTTTCCCTGCTCCGTTATGTCCGATAAAGCCGTAAATCTCACCCGGCGCAATATGCAGATTCAAATTGTTGACTGCAATCTTGCAGCCATAGCGCTTTGTAAAGCCTTCAATGTTCAGCATAAAAAACCTCCGTTGTATTTTGTACTAATCTCTTAATACAATGATACAACGAAGGCTTCTATCTGTCAACTATTATTTTCCCTCTGTCTTATCTCTGTACCCGTCCGGAACCGTCGCCGCCGACCAGCGCGTCAACGTCTGCTCTGGATACAAGGTTAAAGTCTCCCGGAATCGTGTGCTTAAGTGCAGAAGCTGCAACGCCGAATTCCAGCGCCTCCTTGAAGCCCTTGCCGTCAAGGAAGCCGCAGATAACGCCGCCCGCAAAGGAATCGCCGCCGCCGACGCGGTCAACAATCGGCGTAATTCTGTATTCCCTGGAATGATAGAACTCCTTCGTATCCCTGGAATAAATGCAGGCTGACCAGCCGTTATCGGAAGCGGAATGGCTGACGCGCAGGGAACTGATAACATATTCGAAATTAAACTTTGCCACCATCTGCTCAAAAATGCTCTTATAGCCTGCCAGCTCCAGCTCGCCGCTCGTAACATCCGTACTGCCCGGCTTAAAGCCGAGAACCTTTTCTGCATCCTCTTCGTTTCCGATACATACATCTACATACTGCATCAGACCGCTCATTACCTTCTGCGCCTTCTCGGAGGACCAGAGCTTTTTCCGGAAATTCAGGTCACAGGAAACCTTGACACCCGCCTTCTTTGCCGCCTTGCAGGCAGCCTCCGTAAGCGCAGCCGCCGCATCAGATACCGCCGGGGTAATCCCGGTAAAGTGAAACCACTCCGCGCCTTCAAAAATCTTATCAAAGTCAAAGTCCGCTGCCGTAGCCGTGGAAATGGAAGAATGCGCCCTGTCATAAACGACATTGGAAGCACGCATTGCCGCGCCGGTCTCAAGGAAATAAATGCCAAGACGCTCTCCGCCGTATGCAATATGCTCCGTCCCGACATTCATCTTACGAAGCGCAGCTACCGCACATTCTCCAATCGGGTTCTTCGGCACCTTCGTTACATAGTGCGCGTCGTGTCCGTAATTTGCCAGGGAAACCGCTACGTTTGCCTCGCCGCCGCCATAGCATACGTCAAACTCATCTGCCTGAATAAACTTCTCATTTCCCGGGGTAGAAAGCCTTAACATGATTTCTCCCATTGTCACTACCTTTGCCATTGTCTTTTCTCCTTTTATTCATTTTCTATCACTCTGTTACGCGGACGGCACGGCATAGCTGCACCGCCGCTATGCTATGCCTCCGTAAAAGGGTTTCTTGCATTGTCTGCCTGTATCGCAGAAAATATTCTTTTACCAAAATTTTGTAAGCATTTACAGCTTGATTGTACACATTTTCCGCAGCAATGTCAATTGCTTTTCTTGCGTTTCCGCATTTTGCATACCTTTTTTTTGAACTTTCCCAAGTCGTTCAAAAAATGCGGCTGCCCGGAAAGGTATAATTTGCTTGCAGTCAATTCCTTCCTGGTGTATAATACTAATAAAGTGCCGATGAAATCATCGCTTCTCCAGAGCCTCCGGCAGATGCGCATTGTTTTATTTTTTTATTCCATTTTGTAAGGGCTTTCATTATGAATATTTATGATGTTTCAAAAAAGGCTGGCGTTTCCATCGCCACCATCTCCCGTGTACTAAACGGGAACCAGAACGTCAGCGACAAAACCAAACAGAAGGTCCTGACGGTCATGGAAGAGCTCGGCTATACGCCGAATGTGTTTGCAAGAGGACTTGGCTTAAACACAATGCACACCATCGGTATTATGTGCTCGGATTCCTCTGATATTTTTCTGGCAAACGCAGTATATTATCTGGAACAGGCGCTCCGGAAGAACGGCTACGAGGCCTTTTTGTGCTGTACCGGGTATGAGCTCGAAAATAAACGAAAGTATCTCCGCCTCCTGCTCTCCAAGCGCGTCGATGCCGTTATTATGGTCGGCTCGCATTATTTAGAATCCGCAAAGCAGGATAATGACTATATCATGGAAGCCGCAGACGAAATGCCGGTTATGATGATTAACGGCTATTTGTCCCATCCGAATATTTATTGTACCCTCTGTGACGACTATCAGGCAATGTTTGATGCTGTATGCCGCCTTGCGGGACACGGCAGGAAACGCTTCCTGTTCCTTTACCGCTCCGACAGCAACAGCAGCCGTAACAAGCGCAGGGGCTTCTGCGACGGACTTGCACACACGGGGCTTCCCTGTTCCGGAGCTTCCGTGCGGCTCTGCCCGGATGACATCCTGTCCGTAAGGGACCTCCTGCTTTCCTTATACGAAGAAGGCTGCACATACGATGCCATTTTAACCGCCGAAGACAGCCTTGCAGTTGCTGCCGTAAAGTTTGCCGGCGCCGCCGGGCTTTGTGTCCCAAAGGAGCTGGAAATCGTCGGCTACAACAATTCGCTTCTCTGCGTCTGCACCGAGCCGGAGCTTTCCACCCTGGATAACCATGTCGAAACACTCAGCATTACGACCGTGGCCGCCCTGATGCGGATTTTGCAGGGTGCCGACGTTCCGAACAAAACTACCATTTCCAACGACTTTATTGTCCGCGGAACTGCGTATTGATTTTTGTTACAAACTAATCAAAGAAAGAAGGATACCGCTATGAAACCATTTATGGGAAACGACTTTTTGCTCTCCAACGACACTGCTGCCACGCTCTACCATGATTATGCGGCAAAAATGCCCATTATCGACTACCACTGTCACATCAATCCACAGGAAATTGCCGAGGACCGGAAATTCGAAAATATTACGCAGGTCTGGCTTGGCGGCGACCACTATAAATGGCGCCAGATGCGCAGCAACGGGATAGACGAGCGATTGATTACCGGCGATGCTTCCGACTACGAAAAGTTCCTTGCATGGGCGGCTACCTTACAAAAGGCAATCGGCAACCCTTTGTATCACTGGAGCCACTTAGAGTTAAAGACCTACTTCGGCTATGAAGGCACCCTTTCCCCGGAAACGGCGGATGAGGTCTGGAATCTCTGCAACCAGAAGCTTGCAACAAAAGAGTTCAGCGCAAGAAACCTGATACGTCGCTCCAATGTTACCGTTATCTGCACCACTGACGACCCGATTGATTCCCTCGCATGGCATAAGCAGATTGCCGAGGACGCTTCCTTTGATGTGCAGGTTCTTCCTGCATGGCGCCCGGACAAGGCGATGAATCTGGAAAAGCCGGATTACCTAAACTACCTGACAAAGCTGTCTGCGGTCAGCGGCATAAAGATTACCTCCTATGCAGACTTAAAGGAAGCCCTGCGGGTACGCCTTGCATTCTTTGCCTCGATGGGCTGTAAGGTATCCGACCACGGACTGGAGTTTGTCATGTATGCACCGGCAGACGAAAGCAACGTCGCTGCCATTTTCGAAAAGCGTCTTTCTGGTGAAATGCCTACTTTGGAGGAACAGCTCCGTTTCAAGTCCGCTTTTCTTCTGTTTATGGGAAAAGAATATCATCGTCTGAACTGGGCAATGCAGCTTCATTACGGCACACGGCGCGACAACAACACCAGACTGTTTCGCGCCATCGGTCCGGATACCGGCTTTGACTGCATCAATTCCATCAACTGCGCCGCAGAGCTTGCCGCGTTCTTAAACGCCTTAAACGAAACCGACGAGCTGCCGCGTACCATCCTGTATTCCTTAAATCCGATTGACAATGCTGCTATCGGTACGATTATCGGCTGCTTCCAGGATTCCTCGGCTATCGGAAAAATCCAGCACGGCTCCGCCTGGTGGTTCAACGACAACAAAACCGGAATGACCGAGCAGATGACCTCGCTTGCAAACCTGGGGCTTCTCTCCAACTTCATCGGCATGCTGACCGATTCGAGAAGCTTCCTCTCCTACACCAGACACGAGTATTTCCGCAGAATCCTCTGTAACCTTGTCGGCACCTGGGTAGAAAACGGGGAATATCCGGCAGACATGAAGTTTCTTGGAAAAATGATAGAGGACATTTCCTATCACAACTGTGTCCGCTATTTCGGCTTCTGATTCTATCGCCTTTTCATAAGAAGGGGCTGTCGCACGAAGCGCAGCCCCTTCTTACAAGCAAAGAAAATCTTTATATTGGAAAAGGAACCTCCACCCCGGCGCCGCTGCGCTTCGTATGACAGTCCTCTTTCTTACTCATACAAATACATCTTAAGCTTACGTTCCGTTTCCGTAATATACTTCTCTAACTTTGTGATATCTTCCAATACTTCCAAATAACCGCCATAAATCTCTTCACTCATGGCAAAGCCGATTTCTGCGTTCCGGTACAGCTCATACACAGACCTCTCATAAGGGTCTTCTCCTATAGCTCTTTCTGCAAAAAACAACGGGGTATCCTTCTGGTTTTTCGTATAAATACTCCACTCCGAAATATAGTCTAACGTTGCCTCCAGATTATCAGAATAAGGATTTACTGCAAGAAACAGACACGTTCCGTTATTCTTTGCGCCTCCGGCAGAAAGCTTCGGAGCTCCATAGACCCGCAGGTCTTCTCCCATCTGCATCAGATACTGCATATGGTAGTCATCCCCTATCGTATATTGATATAAAAAAGATATGGTATCATCTGCCTCTTCCTCGGTCATATACTTCCAACAGGTTGAAAACAGACGTAACATCTCCCGGAACTGCTCCGTATCCACGGAAGTATTCTCTGCAAAGTACTGGCGGAAAAACTGCCTGATATATGCTACATATGGCCTGCCGGTCATCTTCCGCTCCTCCTCCGTCAGGGATGCCTGCATGGCAAAATAATCCTGCCAAGTCATATCATCCTGAAATCCGGGCTGTTTTCCGCTCATCTTTTCCTCGTTTACGACAAAACCCGGAATCTTCACGGCAATCGGAAGCATCCAGATAGTTCCGTTCTCGTCGGTCGCCGCCTCCCGTACATAGGGGAAACAGGCGTCCAGATATTCCTGTACTCCCGGAACATCGTTTAACGGATAAAACATACCGTTCTTTTTTAAATTGTAACTGAACGAATCTTGTGTATTAACAAGGCACAAGTCAAAGTCTTTATCTAACGCCATTATCTTTATGGCAAACTTCTCCATGTCTTTCTCGTCAAACTTGGTCCGCTTCATTTTATAGCCGCAGCCATATGGCTCCGCCATCTCATACCCAAGAGAAATATAGCGGATACTTTTATTTTCCTTCTTTACTTCCGCCAGGGAAAACTGTATTACCTCCCTGTTTCCCGTCATACAGGCAACCCTGTCGCCGACACAGCACAGACCGTTATCAGTCGAAAATTTCAAGCTGTCCGGATAAATCTCACTTTGTACCTCTAACTCAGAAAGCGAAGAAAGCACCAGCCCTCTCTCCGTCTGATACAGCACATCCTGTCCCTGATTGCAAAGAGCTACACTGCCCCGTTTATAGCTAGCTGTCTCTGCTATCGTCACTACCGCATCCTGCCCCGCATCATAACGGAGAAAACTGAACCCCTCTTCGGTATGGGCATACAAAATCAGATTCTCCTCCTCATCCAATGCAATGTCAATCGGCTCCGGAATCCCGAGTGCAAACATTTCCCCTGTGGATGGAATGTAGTACATTACCCGTTCCCCGGCATAGACATAGGTATCAGTTCCTCCCACACTGCTTCTGGTATTGCTGCCAATCAGGTAAATCCGGTCCTCCCCGGTCAGTATACGCTTCACCCCTTTTTCAAAGTAAGGAAACTCCTTCAGCATTGTCAATTCCTCTGTGTCCAAATTATAGGCGTACAACACGGCACAGCTTTTGCGCTCTGTTTCTGAATAACCGACTGGCGCAAAGTAAAGAACACCATCCTTTACTGCCATTGCTCCGGTATAGGAACACAGGCTGCTGTCCAGAGTCTTGGAAAGCACCCGGTTTCCTTCCTTGTCATACTGATTCAGGGAAAATGTTCCTTCCCCCTCCGCGCCCGCTAATTCAAAGGTATACAGGCTTCCTTCCTCATCCAGTGCATATGCCTGGAGATTTTCCGTATGATACAGCGTCCGCGCCTCCCAAACCGGTTTGTCCGGCTCTTTCTCTGCTTTTTTGCAACAGATGGCAGACATTGCTGACAACATACAAAAAATCAGTGCACTCCATAAGACCCTTTTTCTCATAAATTTTTTCCTTTCCTAGCGGCTGCTTTCTTACTCTTCCCCCACCGGATGCAGCTGGTATTCATAACAATGATACTCTGCCTCCCGCCCTGGGATGGTACCTTTTTTCAAACCCTGCTCCGCGATTCTGTGTTCGCTCATACGCCAGAGCCTTCCGCTATTGACACAGTACAGATTTTTCCCGTCTGTAAAAAAACCATCCAGACTGCTTTCCTGTCCTATTGACCTGCCCTGAACCGGCACATAATACTGTTTCCCGTCTGTCAGGGAAAGCCGGAGGTGGTTGTTAAAGTATACGATATCATTCTGTATTATAAAGCATGCCGGGAAGCCTGCCTTTACCGCTAATTCCGCTACCAGCTCAATTTCTCCTGTTTCCAGATGACGCCGCATCAAGGAACTTGAGTCCCAGATAATATAATACATATACTCTTCATAAACCTGGAAACCATAAGGAAACGTATCTCCTAAGGTAATGACCCGTTCTCCTTCCCTGTTTTCCAGATAAACGTCCTGATAGCTTTCCATCTCTTGAGAAGCTTCCGGGTATACCGTTACAAAACGGTTCCCCCTCCAGCACTCCAGTAACGTATTAAAATCCAATTCATCACTTTTTTTCTCTGCAAAGGAGAAACAATAACGGTGATGCTTAAATTTGTTTTCATCAAGCATCTCATGTGTTTCATAGTAAATGCCATCTTCATAGACACGCATCGATACTGCAGGTTCTGCAATGATAAGCTCCACGCTGCCGTCCACAGGATTGTACTTTAAAATATTTCCCTGCCCCGCTCCTTCAAACTTATAAAGACCATAGGATTCTGCCAAAAAATAAAGCTCTCCATTCTTACAGTACAGCTCTCTTGCCGGAACCTCCGCTACCAGCTCGGATTTCCCGTTCCGCAATACATATATGAAATAATCCTGTCCATAGTTTACATAATATGTAATATCATAGACCGGGTCCTTGCAAAGCAGCACCGGATAATCGGCAGAATTTCCGCCCCGCATCATATTGCCTTCCAAATTGCAGTAATACGCCGCATCTTCCCCGACTGCCTGAAGCCCGGCAAGTGCCTTTCCCTGTTGCAACGGCTGGATAGTATCCACAGCCGGTCCGCTTAAACCGCCTCCTGTCACTCCGGATGACACCGTAGGTGAAAGGAAAGGAGTCTCCTCGCTTCGCTCCGTCTCCTGCGCCTTGGCACAAGAAATAAACCCGGATAACAGCATCGCTGCCAGCGCTGTTCCAACAAGTCTTATGCTTCCATTTCGTATATATTTCATTTATTTTTCCTCTTATTATCTTTTTCTTTTATCTTTTCTTCTAATATCAAGAACTACATTTACATCAGGAATGCCGACGGCATTCCCTGGTTCATTGCTATGAGTATCCACTATCCACGTATCGCTTATTATTTATGCTGTTCTATTTTCTACTTGTTTCTATTTATCCGGACAGTATGTACACGAATGTCTTGCATCCTCGTAAGAATATGTACTCATCTGTTCATTACATTTCTTACAGTAAATTCCAATTGTATAAGCCTGATGGGTGACCGTACAAGTAATTACCTCACTGACTCCGGAGGAACTGGTAATTGTAATTTTATGTGTTGTTGTCCATGGATTTGATACCGAAATAGCCCGTTCTATATAGCTTCCATGAGGCGGACAGGAAGATGTTGCCGCTTTTGCGGTGGCTGTACCTCCAAAAGATGTAAGAACTGCAGCAGCTGCTGCCATTGCTAAGATTTTTTTAATCCTTTTCATACGTTTAACCTCCTATACTATACAACGCAGATAGTGAATACCCTAGCTACACTATAACATAGCTCCCGATTTTTGTCAATCTATTCCAATTCTTGAGTTTCTGCAATTTTTCGTAACCCCGTAAAGTCCCGGAGACTTTGCAACATAAGGGGGGTACGCAAAATGCGGAACCTTAAAGAAATTACTACTTGTCAAAGCATAAGCAATACTGTATAATATTTGAAAATACCGCTTTTCTATCAGCAGAATCTTTATGGAGGTAACTATGAAACATCTGATCAGCCCGCAGGATTTATCACCGGACGAGCTTTCCGATTTGCTCACCCTTGCCGGGGACATTTATTCCTCACCAGAGAAATATTCCCATTGCTGTCAAGGCAAAAAACTGGCAACCTTATTTTATGAACCAAGTACACGCACCCGTCTCAGCTTTGAAGCTGCAATGCTGAATCTCGGCGGCAGTGTCCTTGGTTTTTCTTCTGCCGATTCTTCGTCTGCCGCAAAGGGCGAAAGCGTCGCAGACACCATCCGTGTCATCTCTTTTTATGCCGACATCTGCGCTATGCGCCATCCCAAGGAAGGCGCGCCGCTCGTTGCTTCCCTGCACTCTTCCATCCCGGTCATCAACGCAGGCGACGGTGGTCATAACCACCCGACACAAACACTGACCGACCTGCTTACCATCAAAAGTCTGAAAGGACGGCTGGACGGGCTGACCATCGGCTTCTGCGGAGACTTAAAGTTCGGCAGGACCGTACACTCCCTGATTAACGCCATGGTCCGCTATCCGAATACACGCTTTGTCCTGATTTCACCGGAGGAGCTTAAAATTCCCGCCTATTTAAGAGAAGAAACCCTGGATGCGCACGGAATTCCTTATCAGGAGACCAATAACTTAGAGGCCGTTCTGCCAGAGCTTGATATCCTTTACATGACCCGCGTACAAAAAGAACGCTTCTTTAACGAGGAAGACTATATCCGCTTAAAGGATACCTTTATTCTGGATAAGGCCAAGCTGCAGAATGCCAGAGAGGATATGCTGATTCTCCACCCGCTTCCGCGCGTCAACGAAATCTCTACGGAGGTAGACGACGACCCGCGCGCCGTTTATTTCAAGCAGGCAAACTACGGCGTCTATGTACGGATGGCACTGATTATGACCCTGCTCGGAATTACCGTTACCGAATAGTTCCACAGCCTGAAAGGAGATTGCTATGCTGAATATCGGAGGAATACAGGAAGGCGTCGTCATGGACCACATTGTTGCCGGAGGCTCCATGGACATTTACCGCTACCTGGAACTGGAAAAAAGCGATGCCTGCGTCGCCATTATCAAAAATGCCAAAAGTAACGCCATGGGCAGGAAAGACATTATTAAAATCGAAGGAAAGGTTGATTTTGACTTTGATATTTTAGGGGTGCTCGACCCGAATATTACAATCAACATTATCAAGAACGGCAAGATTGTCGAAAAAAGAAGACCAAATCTGCCGGAACGTGTCACAAATATTATCCGTTGCAAAAACCCGCGCTGCATTACCTCCATCGAGCAGGAGCTTCCGCACCGGTTTAAGCTGACGGACCGGGCGCATGCCTTGTACCGCTGCGAATACTGTGAACAAAAATTCAAAAAAGCAGACTGATTGAAAGAAAAAGGGGACTGTTGCAGAAACAAGCACAGTCCCTTTCTGTTTCCCTCATCTTACAACGTATCTTTGAAATATTCCGCTTGCTTTTCAAAGAACTCATAATACAGCCCTTTTCGCTCCATCAGCTCTTCAAAGCTTCCATATTCCACAATCTCCCCTTTATCAAAAACAGCAATACTATCACAAAACCGGGTACTGTATATCCGATGAGAAACCAGAACCGTCGTTTTTCCCTCGGACATTTCGGCAAACTTCTGAAATATTTCATGTTCGGCAGCAGGGTCTAATGCAGAAGTAGGCTCATCCAATATCAGCAACGGCGCATTCTTATACAGTGCGCGGACAACAGCAACCTTCTGGCTCTCACCGCCCGATAAATCCACACCCGATGCAAATAATTTTTTTGTAACAGGGGTATCCAATCCGCGGTACATTTTTTTCACTCTTTCCCCCAGACCGTTTTCATTAAAAAGCTCCGTAATCTTTTCTCTTTCTTCCGGAATTACTTCCTCTGAAATCGCTATATTTTCTAACAACGAAAACGCCAGAAGCGAGAAGTCCTGATTCACTGACGAAATAATTTTCTGATATTCCTTATAATCGATTTTCCGGATATCGATGCCATTTAAAAAAATCGCACCTTCTGTCGGATCATACATACGCATTAACAAAAGAGTAAATGAAGTTTTCCCTGCTCCATTGTATCCTACAATTCCAAGACGTTCCATATTTTTTATGGTCAGGTTAATATTTTTCAATACATATGTAGTGCTGTTGGGATAACGGAACCAGACATTCCGGAACTCTATTTCAATATGATTCCTGTCAGCCTCTTCCAATGTAACAGTTTCGGGCACCTGATCAAACTTAGTTCTCAGTTTAAGAAAGGACTTATACTGCCTGATATAAAAGAAATTATCCTGAAAGCTAATGATATTAGTCGTAACAAAAGAAGATGCAGACATAAAGTTAATTAATGAAGCAATTCCCATCGTAAACTCACCGATGCTGATCTCACCATAAAACGCTTTTTGTCCAATCAGCAGATAGGCCAATATCTGAAATGCTACGCTTAAGGAATACGTCGCCATTTCAATAAAGCCGCCTTCCTTTATCTTTCGTTTCTCGACCGCCAGCATCGCCTGCTGGAATAATTCTACCTTTTTCAAAATATAGCTGCTCATACCAAATGTAACAATATCCTTTTTATTCGATATATCCTTTGCCAGTTGTGACGCATAGGAAACCCTTCTGCTATCTTCGATGGAATCCTGTGTATACTTTCTGTCATGCCGTAAGCGTATATAATGCAGCACAGCCTGTAATACAATCACAATCAATGCGATTGCTAATAACCATACGTTCAATATAGTCATTACACCTACAATACCGGCCAGGGTTATCATCTGTGAAATGGTATCGAAGAAAATGGTAAGGCTGGTAAAAAAGTTCTTTCCGCGCACCGCCTGATTGACCATCAGAATACGCTCCTGAACAGACGAATCGTTAAATTTTTCAAGATCCATATTCATACATTTCTTATTTACATCATTATCCAGCTTATTGATAATCCGGTTAAACAGATACTCCCTTGCCTTTGTCAGATATGTGGCGACAGCCGTTAAACTATAATCCATTCCGTACATCATAGCCACATAACAAACTACCTGTAGAAACACTTTCCCTTCCATGATGCAATCCACAATCCGTCCAGCCAGTATGATGTTCGGAAAAGGGCGCAAGGCACTGACAAAAACATTGGCAATCAAAAGGAAGATTAATCTCTTATCAAAATTCCATATCTCCCGAAAGGATAACGACAAATTATCAAATTGCTTATTTTTTATTCTTCCCATATACCTTCCGTTCCCTTCCATCATTCCTTGTTCAATGCTACATACATATCATGGAATAATGCGTCCATGCTCGCTGGCGACGTATAACATTTATATGCTCCACCGCCGATGTATTCATCGAATACCTCCTCTTCATCGTCAAGCATATCAAAAATAACAAATATCATTGTCCGGGAACTCAGCCGCTTTATTTCTTTTACCAGCCGTAAACCATTCTTTAAGTTACCATCCTCCGCAATGGATAATAATAATACGATTTCAGGCTGAAACTCCTCCACTTTTTTTAAAGAATCCTTCTCACCGACACCCGTGAGTAACTCATACCTGCCCGGAGCATACCTCTCTGCAGTTTTTGACCAGCTTGCCAGCCCCTCCGCTTTTGGCTTCTTTTTTACTATCTGCATAAGCTTTATTTTATCGTTCATAGAACTCTTCTCCTTTCTATTCTGACGGCTATTTTTTGCCGTTGGTCTTACTCCAGACGCTTCTTGCACTAACAATTGCTGCCTGACGAAGAATATCTGATTCCAAAGCCCCGGCAGAGGAACTGTCCGGATGTCTGAATTTCATATGCGCAAACAACTTTGATGTTTGAAAATCACATGGAGAAGTGGCATTTTTCAACAGCTGGTCTACTGCCCGATACATATCTTCCATATTTTTCTCCGCACAAACAGCCTCAAGTATCCGTGAGCATTCCTCATATTTCCCTATTTCAAATATACTGGTAACCGCTCCTATCTTCCCTGCCAGGAAATATACTTTCTCAATATCGCCTTCTTCCTGGGCTAATTCTATCATACATGAAAAGGCAGAAAGCAACGTCTGATACCCAAAAAACAACATCGTTTCAAACATCTCATATGCCTCTTCTGTTTTTCCCTGTTCCTTATATAATCTTCCTTGAATTACCACTTTCATAGGATCATAGTCAGAGAAATATTGTAAGTACTCCTCAGCCTTTGTATATTCCTTCTTTCTTAAATAAAAACCAATCAGGGAATCGGCGGCGTGGTGTTTTATCTCTTCCTTCTCATCACCTAATGCCATTTCATACCATGCATTTATCTGCTTGTCATAGTTCTCCGGCTCAGTGCATGCGCCTGTCAGTCTCCTGGCATCCAGGCTTACCGCGATTTGCCAGATAAGCATATTGCAATTTGGATATTCCTTTACTCTTTCCAAAGCCCACTCATACACCGTTTCAAAGCTTTCTGTTTCAAACATTTCATCCATTTGCCGGATAATCCCGTTGATTTCAACTGCTGTCAGCTCCTCGTGAAACGACATCAACGTATCAAGTGAAATGCGAAGTAACCTGGCAATTGGAGCCAATAACTCAATATCCGGATTAGAATTCCCATTTTCCCATTTATTCACTGCCGGAGTCGTTACACCTAATCTGTTTGCCATCTCTTCCTGCGTCAGACCTGCTTCTTTTCTATAGTTTCGAATAACGCTGCCAATATTCATTTACAAACCTCCAAAAAAATTCAAAAGCTTTTGTAACTAAATTGTAACAAAAAAACAGATATCATACCATTGAATCGTTGTTAATTATTGTTTAACATTTTTAACTGTTGGTAAAACCATAAAAAACATTTTACTATCTTAAAAAATACTTGTATGGGGAATGAAGCATTGAAACAAGAAAAGAAATAAGAGATTTTGAAAATAAATACAAAAAGAACAGAAAAAGGGACGCTTCCATACCGGAAACGCCCCTCACACAACCATTTCTTTCGTCCGATTACTTTCTCAGACCAAGACGCTCAATCAAAGAACGGTATCCTTCGAGATCGTTCTTCTTTAAGTACTCTAACATACCACGTCTCTGACCAACCATCTTCAACAGACCGCGTCTGGAGTGATGGTCCTTCTGGTTAACCTTCAAATGCTCGGTAAGCTCATTGATTCTTGCAGTAAGAAGTGCAATCTGAACCTCCGGCGAACCGGTATCGTTTGCATTTCTTCCATACGTTGCAATAATTTCTGCCTTTTTCTCTTTGCTAATCATAATCGTGACCTCCTGATTTATAAAATCGCCTGCCACTAGGAAGCGGTTGGAGTATCCGTCCTCTGAGCGGCGGCTTGCCTGAAAGCGTTATTATTGTAGCACACCTGAAAGAAAAAGTAAAGCCTTTTTTTCCTTCTTGCGTTTTCCCTCTCTGTTTAAAACATTTCATCCAATAAGATGTAGTATTCTATCTTCCGGTAATCCGGCTCGATTCCTAACATTTCAAAAAATATCCTCTCATATTCCGTGTCTGGATAGTAATCTCTGATATCCCGGACACAAAATGCAATATCAAGCCATTTATCGGCAACTCCGCATCTTGCCAGATCATAGAAATACGGCTCTTCCTCTACTATAAAAAAATTAGCTCCGATATCGCCGTGGGAAAAAGCAAGCTCCTCCGGCGGCCTGTTATTGCAAAGCCACGAATACAGCTCCTCCGGTCCGGCAAAATCTGTTGTGTCCTGCCAATTTGTCATGTTCACATCAGCCAGATGATGCTCCAGCAAATAGTTTAACTCCTGTAAGCGGATATCTAACCTTGACGAAAACCCACACCGGGATATGTCAACGGACCAAAGCTGCCGGAGCGCCTTAACTAAATAGGTAAGATACAACAAAGGAGTCCCGGCAAAATCATCGATATGCCGTCCCTTTATCTCACCCATGATTAAGTATTCTTTCTCTTCTGCCTGGCCATATTCCAAAAGAGCAGGAACATGCAGCCTATCCGACAGCCACTGCATTACCTCCGCTTCTCTCCGGACACTGTATGTTGTATTGGAAAATAGCTTATCTATCATTTTAAGATAATATGTAGTTCCGTCAATCCGGCATCTGTATACCTCTGCCGGAGACATTCCGTCAGAGCTCTTTTCTTTTTCGGTAATTCTATCAATATATCTCATATGTACTATACCAACAATTCCTCTATTGTAAGCTCCGGATACTCTAACAGGTTAACAAACTCGGTTCCGCATAAAATAACCGGTCTGGAAAGCTTTTGCTTATTCAACATGATAATCTCTCCCTTGCGTCCGTCGTTTAACCGTACCCAGTTCTTAAGATAGGTCTGTACTATGTTCTCAACAAATACCAGTAAGTATTCCGGGTCAAACGCGCTTAAGCCCTCCCGTTCAAACATCTCGATTACCCTGAGCGGGCAGAGCGCCTCACGGTAAACACGCGCCGCCGTCATAGCATCATAAACATCCGCAATCGCTACCATCTTCGCATACTTGTCAATCTGATTGCCCCGCAGGCCTAACGGATAGCCGGAACCGTCATAGCGCTCGTGATGCATTAACGCCGCATTCTGGATATTGGCGTTAAACCTTGCTTCAAACAAAATATTATAGCCTTCCATCGGATGTGTCTTCATTATGTTGTACTCTTCATTTGTCAGCTTTGCCGGCTTCTTTACAATCTTTTCCGGGATTCTCAGCTTCCCGATATCATGCAGCAAGCCACAGACGGTCGCAGTCTCCTTCTCCATTTCCGACATATTCATCCAGTCTGCAAATACGTTACAAATCAGGGCAACATTCATGCAATGGTTAAAGGTGCTGTCATCATAATCCCGCATATTGTGCATAATATCAAACACATAGATGCCGCTGCGCGCATCGTCTATCATGCTGGATGCTTTATTGCAAAGCTCTGATATCCCAAGCTTCTCGGACTGCGTTGCAATAATATCCCGGAAGGTGCCTTCCAGTCCCTTGACCCCTTTTTCATAATTTTCCTTAAACGCATGGAACTCTTCTGATTCCTTTACCACGGAGTGGGTATAAACCCTTTCGTAAGACCTGTCCAGCTCTTCTGCCTTTTCCTTGATAAAAATGGAATAAATACCATGAAACTCGAGCTTAACAATACTCTCTTCGGTCAACACTGTGTTTCTGCTCACGACTAAACTATTGTTTGCACTATGGACGTCCCTTGCCACTTTCATTCCAGGTACTAATTCCGCTGTTTTTATTCTTTTCATGGCTCTGCTTCCTTTCACAGTCTTTTTATCCACAGCGTCAGTAGAGGTTCTTTACCTTAAACTCCTTTTCTGCCTCCCGGCGCTGGTCTTTTTTCGCTATCGTTTCACGCTTATCGTACAGCTTTTTTCCCTTTGCAAGTCCGACCTCTATCTTTACAAGACTGCCCTTCAGATAGACGGAAAGCGGCACCAGGGTATACCCTTTTTGTGCCAGCGCTCCGGACATTTTATTTATCTCATGCTTATGCAGCAGAAGTCTCCGCACCCGCAGAGGGTCTTTATTAAAAATATTGCCTTTCTCATAAGGACTAATATGCATGCCGTATACATAAACCTCTCCCCGCTCGATACGGATAAAAGACTCCTTGATACTGCACTTCCCCATGCGGAGCGACTTTACTTCGGTCCCGCACAGTTCAATGCCTGCTTCATATTTATCCTCAATAAAATAATCAAAATACGCCTTTTTATTATTGGCAATCAGCTTGACTGCCTGCTTTGAACCTGCCATATGCTTCCTCTCTGTTATTCCTACTTCCAGTTTACCGCGAAACAGGCAAAAAATCAATAGTCTTTAGCATTTTATCCACGCTGTTTATCCTGACTGTAAGCTTCTGCCCGAGCCGGTAAACCTGATGTGTGCTTTCCCCTGTCAGACAGTAGTTTTCTTCATCAAAAAAATAATAATCGTCAGTCAGACTCGATAAGCGTATCATGCCTTCTATCGTATTCGGAAGCTCGACATACATCCCGTAATTGGTAATTCCGGAAATAATGCCTTCTGCTGTAAGACCGATGTGTTCCTGCGCATATTCGCACTTTTTCATCTTCTCTAACTCACGCTCTGCCTCTTCCGCAGTCCGCTCCGTCTTTGACGAATGTGTGGCCACCTCCGGCAGAATGCCGCGGTAATGGGCGCGTCTGTCCCCGTTTAAAGTTCCCCGCAGGTTTTCCTTGATAATACGGTGTATCTGTAAATCCGGATAACGTCGTATCGGCGAAGTAAAATGGCAGTAATACTTTGTTGCCAGACCGAAATGCCCTTCGCAGTCTACCATATATTTCGCCTGCTTCATGGAACGCAGGGTCAGCCTTGCAATCAGCGCCTCCTCCGGACTCCCGTCCGACTTCTCCAGCAGATTCTGCAGTACCTTCGGATGCGGCGCACTTTTTGAGCCCCGCAGATTATAGCCGAAATTCTGAATCAGAACGCCGAGTCTGCGGATTTTATCCTCATCCGGACTCTCATGCACACGGTAAACAAACGGCACCTCCTGCCAGAAAAAATCCTCTGCCACAGTCTCGTTTGCCGCAAGCATAAAATCCTCAATCATACGGGTTGCCGTATTCCGCTCATAGGGCTTGATTTCAACCGGCATTCCTTTCTCATCCACAATAATCTTACTCTCCGGGAAATCAAAATCAATCGCCCCGCGTTCCTTTCTTTTCTGGCGCAGAAGTCCGGACACCTTTTCCATCAGAAGAAGCATCGGATACACCTCGCCGTATTCCTGTTCCAGCTCCTCTCGCTGTTCTTCCCCGGCAGCGAGCACCTTTGCTACTTCTGTATAGGAGGTTCTCCGGTTGACATGAATCACGCTCTCCGCCAGCCGGTGTCCGTAAATCGTCCCGTCCTCCTTTAACTCCATCAGGCAGCTTAACGCAAGCCGGTCCTCCCCGGCATTTAACGAGCAGATTCCGTTGGAAAGCCGGTGCGGGAGCATCGGCACGACCCGGTCAATCAGATATACGCTTGTCCCGCGCTTTCTTGCTTCCGCATCTAACGGCGCATTCTCCTTGACATACTCTGTTACATCTGCAATATGGACGCCGAGAAGATAGCCCTCATCCGTCCTTCGCAAAGAAACCGCGTCATCCAGGTCCTTTGCATCCTCTCCGTCTATTGTAATCATTACTTCATCGCGCAGGTCCAGCCGCCCGGCACATTCTTTCTCTGAAATCTTCTCCGGCACCCGTCCGGCTGCCTCCATCACCTCCGCCGGAAACTCGGTCGGAATCCGGAACGCACGCAGTACGGTTAGCAAATCGCTCCCCGGGTCATTGATATGGCCGAGAATTTCCGTCACCTTACCCACGGGATTCTGCCTGCCGTCGCCAAAGTCCGTCAGCCGTACCTCTACCTTATGGCCGCTTACGGCTCCCATTGTATCCGCCTTTTCAATAAAAATATCTCTTCCGAGCCTCTTGTCCTCCGCAATGACAAAGCCGTAACCCTTTTCTTTAAAAAAAGTACCGACTACCGTTTCGTTAGCGCGCTCCAAAATCTTTATAATACGTCCGGTATAAAGCCTTCCGCCGGAATCCGACTCAAATACCGCTGCCTGCACAACGTCCCCGTTCAACGCGCCAAGCGTAGAGCCTGCCTCGATATAAATATCCTCTCCGCCGTCCTCCGGTGATAAAAAGCCGAACTCCCTGGAGGTGCCGCGGTAGATACCGGTTTTCAATTCTGCCTTTTCCACATGGTAGCGCCCTCTGGTATCCATGACGACGCTTCCCTCCTGTAAAAGCGTCTCCAACACCTGCTCTAACTCCTGCCTTGCCGCCTGCGGCACCTGAAGCACTGCCGCAATCTCACGCCTGCGCATCGGCACATACTCCGGCTCCTTCATAAACCTTAAAATCTGTTCTTTTCTCTTTCTCAAACTCTTTTCTGCCATAAAACTCCTTTTGCACATCCGTTTCTCCACAGAATGCAATAAACGGAAAAAACCCGGGGAACAACGCTTTTGCAGTGTCCCTCGGGTTTTCTTCTATTTGCATTACCATTCCATGTTCAATACAACTGAAATCACAATAAATAATGCAGCAAGAATCTTTGTTATCAGCTCTAACTTGCCTTCTATCGAACGCCCCTTATTTTTACCCCAGTAGGTTTCCGCCATACCGCTGATTGCACCAAGTCCTGCCGATTTGCCTTCCTGCATGATAACAACTGCTACCAGCGCGATACAAATCACTACATATAAAACTGTTACGACGATTCTTAACGCCTCCACTTACTACACCTCCAGTACCGAGTATTTCCTTTTTTCCAAAGAATAACGCAAATCTCATTATAAAATATTTTATCTGCTTTGTAAAGACTTATTTTAAAATTATCGCAATTTTTCCCTTTTTGCCACTTTTGCTTATTTTCTGACTAACAGGGACTTTCCGGTCATTTCTGCCGGCTGCTCCATGCCCATCATCTCAATCATGGTAGGTACGATATCCGCAAGGCATCCGCCCTCCCGGAGCGTATAAGCAGAATCATAGTTTACAAGGATAAACGGAACCGGATTTGTGGTATGTGCCGTAAACGGAGTGCCATCTGCATCAATCAGCTTCTCTGCATTTCCGTGATCCGCGCAGATAAACATCTGTCCATTCTTTTCTAACAGCGCATCGTATGCCTTTCCGACACACTCGTCCACTGCCTCGATTGCCTTGACTGCCGCCTCGATAATGCCGGTATGTCCTACCATATCCGGATTTGCAAAGTTTACGACAATGACGTCATACTTTTCGGAACGAATGGCCTCCACTAAATTATCCGCCACTTCATAGGCGCTCATCTCCGGCTGCATATCAAAGGTCGCTACCTTCGGGGAATTAACAAGAATCCGCTCTTCTCCGTCAAACTGCTTTTCCTCGCCGCCGTTAAAAAAGAAGGTAACGTGGGCATACTTCTGGGTCTCTGCCAGACGAAGCTGCGTCTTTCCGTGCTTTGCCAGATACTCGCCAAAAGTCATGGTAAGCTCTTCCGGCGGGAATGCGACAAGGACGTTCGGCATCTCCGCATCATACTGTGCCATGCAGACAAACGTGGTCGTAAAGAAGCCGTTCCTTCTTTCAAAGCCCTTAAAATCAGGGTCAACAAACGCTCTCGTCAGCTGTCTTGCACGGTCCGGACGGAAATTAAAGAAAATCACGCTGTCATTTTCCTTCACCGTTCCGTCCTTTTCAATCACGGTCGGCAGCATAAACTCGTCAGTTACTCCATTTGCATAGGAATTTTTCACTGCCTGTACCGGACAGCTCTCTTCTACGCCTTCGCCGTATACTAACGCCTGATATGCCTTCTCCACTCTGTCCCATGCATTGTCACGGTCCATGGCATAGAAACGTCCTGCAATCGTCGCAATCTTTCCGACGCCGATTTCTTTCAGCTTTGCAGCTGCCTCTTCCATATATTCCGCTGCGGAAGACGGCGGAACGTCACGTCCGTCCAGGAAACAATGTACATACACCTTCTCCAGACCATTGCGCTTTGCCATTTCCACAAGACCATACAGATGCTCCATATGGCTGTGTACGCCGCCCGGAGACAACAGTCCCATCAGATGAAGCGCCGACTGGTTCTTTTTACAGTTCTCCATCGCTGCCACCAGCGCGGTGTTCGAAAAGAAATCCCCGTCCTGGATGGACTTTGAAATCTTTACTAACATCTGGTACACAATTCTGCCCGCACCGATATTCGTATGGCCTACCTCCGAGTTTCCCATCTGTCCGTCCGGAAGCCCGACTGCCAGACCGCTTGCCTCGCCGCTTACGACCGGATACATCGACATTAACTTATCCATCACCGGCTTCTTTGCCAGCGAAATTGCGTTTCCCTCGTTCTTCTCTCCCATTCCGTATCCGTCCAGAATCATCAGCACTGTTGTCTTTTTGCTCATTGCAGTTCTATCTCCTTTTCCATACATAGTTTAATCCATATTCAGATTTTAAATCCTACCCTAGTTTCTCACACTTTGCGCATTTTTTCAAGCCTGTTTTACAAAAAAGTGGAAAACAGATTTCTCCTTGTCAATTTTCCTTCTGTCCGCTATAATATAGGCGGAAAGGAGGAGGTTCCATGGTTGTATTGATTACTGCGATTGCCCCGGAGGCAGCCGCTGTAGCTTCGGCATTTTCCCTGAAAAAGTCTGTCTCCCGGGGGAGCTTTACCCTTTATGAGAGAGACGACCGTTCCTTCTGCCTGCTTGTCACAGGCGCAGGTAAGCTGAATGCCGCTATTGCGGTAACGGAATATCTTTCTCTTTCCTCCTTTTCTGATACTGATATCTTCTGCAATCTCGGTATTTGCGGGACAACCGCCGCTCTGCCAAAGGGCTCCGGGTTTCTTTGCGTTTCGATTACCGACCTTGCTTCCCATAAAACCATCTATCCGGAGGTGTACGGACATCCGTTCCGCGAAGCGCTTCTTGCTACCTCCGATACCCCGGTTACGGGACAGACGAAGACTTTCGTACCGGAGGTCTCCGCCCGCCTGCCGCAGCTCTTCGATATGGAGGCTTACGGCGTTGCGGTAGCACTGTTCCGTCTTGTTCCGCCGTCGCACTGTTTCTTTTACAAGGTAGTTTCCGATTTCTGCGACAGTGCCTTCCCGTCCGCGGAGGAAGTCACGGCGCTTTTGCAGCCGCACCTCCCTGTGCTTTCTTCCTTTTTGCAGGAAACCGCAGAACAGCTTTCCGGACAGGCGGTGCACCACCCTTCCCAGACGACGGAAACGGCAGAGGCTTTGTCCTGCCGCTATCCCTTTTCCGCCACGATGAAGCACCGGCTTTTCCAGCTTCTGACCTATGCAAAGCTTGCGGGCATAGAAACAGAAGATATGCTTTCCGCTTATACGGACGCTGAAAAACCGCCTTCTAAAAAGACAGCGCTGACCCTCTTAAATGATTTGGAGGAGTTTTTGCAGAGCCCCGGCGCCTGTGGTTCTGTTCCGTCTCCTGTGCTCTCTCCTGCCGGGAAAAAGCTTTTACAGCCCTTCCGTCACATCTATGTGGAGCGTGAAGCGGAGCATTCCCCGGCTGCCTTGCATCTGTATGAGCGTTTTCCTGACGCGTCGTTTATTCCAATCGACCACTACAAGGACGTTTTCAACCGGAGCCGGCAGAATCTTTTGCAGCAGGAAACCGAACCGTCCCTGATTCTTGCCGTAAACCACGGCAGACTGTTTTATCCGGGCGCGCCGGTCTGCCAGAGCTTCGGCGCGGAGCATTTCCTTTACACATCCTGCGTTATGAACTGCCTGTATGATTGCGATTACTGCTATCTGCAGGGAATGTATCCTTCCGGGAATATCGTAGTTTTCGTCAATCTGGAGGACTACTTTACAGAGCTTACGCGCCTGCTTTCCGAACACCCTGTTTATCTTTGCTGCTCCTATGACGCGGACCTTGCCGCCTTAAACGGCATTTTTCCGCATGCGGAGGCGTTCTGCCGCTATGCCGCAGAGCACCCGGGGCTCCGGTTAGAACTGCGTACCAAATGTGCGCCGCTTCCTTTGATTCAGAAGCTCCCGCCCGTAAAAAATGTTATCCTTGCCTTTACGCTTTCCCCACAGGAGCTGATTACACGGTATGAACATTATACGCCATCGCTTTTGGCACGGCTTGCCGCGGCAAAGGAAGCCGCAAAACGCGGCTTTTCCCTGCGCCTCTGCTTCGACCCGCTCCTGGATGTGCCGGAGGCAGAGCGTCTGTATCCCGAAATGATAGAGCAGGTCTTTTCCGTCCTTTCCCCGGAGGAAATTGCCGACGTCAGTCTCGGCGTATTCCGGATTTCCGGCAGCTATTTGAAACAGCTCCGGAAGGCAAAGCCGTCCTGCGCCTTCTCTTTTTACCCGTATGAGCTGACGGACGGCATCTGCCACTACCGGCCGGAACGCTGTCAGGTCCTTCTTGAAACAGTGAAAAAAGCATTGTACCTTCATGGTGTAACGGATGAAAAAATTTTTATCTGGACCCCCGACGGGTCCGGGAAAGGAGCCACCTCATGCTGACGAACCGCACCTCGCTTGTAACCGGCGTTTCCTCCGGCATCGGCAGAAGCATCCTGCTTCTACTTTTGGAACACGGATGCCAGGTCCATGGCATAGTAAAAACGGAACAAAGCAAAGAAAAACTGGACGCGGAGCTTTCCGCACTGCTTCCGCCAGACAGAGCAAAACGATGCTTCCTGCATGTCTGTGACCTGCGGAATACCGGCGCCATAGAAACGCTCGCCCACAGCCTGCACACAAAAAACATACGTCCGGATATTCTGATTTTAAACGCCGGAGTCGGTCTGTACGGTCCCCACGAGGAACTTTCCGTGGCAGGACTTTCGGAGCTTTCCGCCGTTAATTTTACCGCCCCGCTGCTGCTGACAAACCTGTTTTTACGCGATATCAAAGCGGCAGCCGGACATATTTTGTTTCTTTCCTCAGTTACCGCGGCAAAGACGAATAACACCCACGGCTGCGCCTACGGCGCGACCAAAGCAGGAATCTCCAGTTTTGCCAAAAGCCTGTTTGAAGAGGTCCGGAAATACGGGGTACGCGTTACCGTGCTTGCGCCGGATATGACGCGCACTGCCCTTTACCGGAACGCGCCCTTTGACGCCGCCAAAGAAGAGGACGCCTCGCTCTCCCCAGAGGAGGTTGCGGAATACGCCCTGTTTGCGCTGACCTCCAGATACGGCGCCAATCTGACGGAGCTCACCATACAACCGCAAAGGCACCGGCTGGAGCGTACCGTAAAATCAAAAGTACACAAAGATACCTAGTGACTTTTTCCCATTCTGGTGGTACACTAGATAATGAGCAATTTTTGAAAGCGGAAGGAGTTTTCCTATGAAAATCATTATTGCAGGCTGCGGTAAAGTAGGCTATGCCCTCGCGCAGCAGCTAAACGACGAGGGACACGAAATTACCTTAATTGACAATTCTGTGGAGCGCTTACAACCGGCACTCTCCAACCTTGATTTGCAGGGCGTGGTCGGAAACGCCTCCAGCTTTCTGACGCTGCAGGAAGCCGGCATTACCCAGGCCGACCTGCTGATTGCCGTTACCAATCAGGACGAAATCAACCTGATTTCCTGTCTGATTGCCAAAAAGGCAAGCAAGTGCCGTACGATTGCAAGGGTCCGGAATCCCGAATATTCCCGTGAAATCAATTACTTAAAATACTGTATGGACATTTCCATGATTATCAATCCGGAGTTTGCCGCTGCAAGCGAAATCGCACAACTCATCCAGATACCGGATGCTATGGAAATCGACTCCTTTGCCAAGGGCAAGGTCGATTTGCTGCGCGTCGCTATCTCCGAAAACTCCCCTCTCCATAACATGAAGGTACAGGAGTTTTCCAGAAAGTTTAACCACGAGGTGCTGATTTGTATCCTGGTACACAATCATCAGGTCTGCATCCCGGACGGTAATACGGTTTTAATGGCAGGCGATACGATTTCGGTCGTCCTTCCACGGGAAAAAATCAACGGCTTTTACCGCATGAGCAAGCTCTCCTCCATCCGTGAAATCCACGACGTTATGATTGCAGGCGGCGGCATGATTTCCTATTATCTGGCACAGGCGCTGATGCGCTCCGGCATCCAGGTAAAAATCATCGAACGGAACAGGGAACGCTGCGACTTTTTAAGCGACGCACTTCCAAAGGCAGTCGTCATCCACTCGGACGCAACCGACCATGACCTGCTGTTAGAAGAGGGGATTTCCAAAACCGACGCCTTTGTTTCGCTTACCACGGTAGACGAGGAAAACATCTTCCTCTCCCTTTATGCAAATAAGGTTTCCTCACACTGCAAAAAGATTACGAAAATTAACCGCCTTGCGATTGACGAGATTATCAGCAGCCTGCCGATTGGAAGCATTATCTCGCCGAAAAATATTACGACCGAATATATTTTACAGTATGTGCGCTCCCAGAACAATTCCTACGGCAGCAATGTCGAGGCGCTTTACCGCCTGATGGATAACCAGGTAGAGGCGCTCGAGTTTCATGTAAAGGAAAGTAGCGCCGTTACGGATATTCCGTTCTTAAACCTGAACTTGAAAAAGAATCTTCTGATTTGCTGTATTGTACGCGGAAACCGTATCATTACCCCGTCAGGACGCGATTTTATCCAGAAGGATGATATTGTTATCGTTGTTACAACGCACAAAGGACTGCAGGATATCTCTGATATCCTGAATACTTCCGCAAAATAGGAGGCCCGGAATGAACTATTTACTGATTTTTCATATCTTAGGCTGGGTAATCCAGTTAGAAGGCATTTTCTTTCTGCCGCCCGCCATTACCGGCTTTCTTTACGGGGAGCTGAACGACGCTATCGTATATCTGCTGCTCGGGTTACTTTGTGCCGCCTTTGGCCGCCTGTTACGTCTTCGCAAAAATTCCAACTCCACCTTCTATGCCAAGGAGGGCTTTGTCGTTGTGGCGCTCAGCTGGATTGTCATCAGTGTCATCGGCGCGCTTCCGTTTGTTTTAACAAAGGATATCCCGCACTACCCTGACGCCCTGTTTGAGATTATTTCCGGCTTTACTACAACCGGCTCCAGTATTTTAACAAATGTGGAGGCACTTTCCCATGCTAATCTTCTTTGGCGGAGCTTCAGCCACTGGATTGGCGGCATGGGCGTGCTTGTCTTTATTCTTGCCATCCTTCCGATGACCGGCGGCTCAACTATGAATCTGATGAAGGCAGAAAGCCCGGGGCCTTCCGTCGGCAAGCTCGTTCCGAAGATGCAGCAGACTGCCTTTTTGCTTTACGCAATTTATCTGGTAATGACCGTCATTGAAATTATCCTTCTGCTAGTGGGCGGTATGCCGCTGTTCGATTCCCTCTGCCATGCGTTCGGCACCGCAGGTACCGGCGGCTTCGGTATTAAAAATGACAGCATCGCCGGCTACTCCCTGTATTTGCAGAATGTCATTACCATATTCATGTTTCTGTTCGGCGTGAACTTTACTTTCTACTATTACATTTTAATCCGGAAGGTAAAGGATGCGTTCCGGATGGACGAAGTGCGCTGGTACTTCCTGATTTACCTCGGGGCTGTCGTACTTCTGACTGCAAGCCTTGTCAAAAACGGCGGCGGCTTTGGAGAAAGCCTGCAGACGGTTGCATTCCAGGTTTCCTCGATTATGACGACGACCGGCTTTGCCACTACGGACTTCAACCTCTGGCCGGGATTTGCCCGTGCCCTGATGGTCTGCCTGATGTTTATCGGCGCCTGTGCCGGTTCGACTGGCGGCGGCATTAAGGTATCGCGCATTATGATTTATCTGAAGCAGGTAAAAAAGGAGCTGATGCAGCAGATTCACCCGAAACGGATCCGGGTACTGAAAATGGACGGAAAGGCGCTCTCCCATTCCGTTGTGCATTCCTGTAACACGCTTCTTATGACCTACATTGTCATTTTTATTGTATCGCTTTTGCTGCTTTGCCCGGACGGCTTTGACCTGACGACCAACTTTACCGCCGTGACCGCGACGCTAAATAACATCGGCCCCGGACTGAATCTCGTGGGTCCGACTGGAAACTTTTCGGAGTTCTCCACGCTTTCCAAGTTCGTCCTGATGTTTGACATGCTGGCAGGGCGCCTGGAAATTATTCCGATGATGGTTCTGTTCCACCCGGCAACCTGGAAGAAATAAGTCCGCTACGAAGGGAAGTTTTGCAATGAACATGTTACCTCACTTAAGAAAAACAGGGAAAAACCGCATTTTATTTTTCCTTATCCTCTGTTGCCTTTTCGCTGTCTGCGGATGCCTTGCTCCCACAGAGCCGCCGCAGGCGCCCACGGCAACTCCCCCGGCAGAAAGAACGCCCATGCCATCCCCTTCTGTGCCGCCCCTTACTCCGACTCCCCTGCCGGAAAACGACCCGGAAGTCACAGAGCCTGCCCCGTCCATAACGCCGACCGGCACGCCGGGCGAGGTCTGTTTTTCCGAATCAGAGTATTTCCTTGCCGGAGATACCCTTCTGACTCTTTCCCTTGTCTCAAAAAAATCCGGTTATATTACCTATACCATGAACGGCAGGGAGCCTTCCAAAGCCTCTGCCCGCTATACGGAGCCGCTCTTACTGAAAGCAAATTCAGGCGCTTTCCCAAACGCTTACTCTATTCGTGCCAAGGCATGGTATGACGACGGCTCCGCCTCTGATACCTATGTGCATACTTACTTTGTAAATACCGGGATTGACAGCCGTTACACAACTGCCATTTTCTCCATTAACGGGAACCCAGACGAGCTGACCGACGCCCCGGACGGCATTTTGTACGGCACAAACTACGAAGCACGCGGACGTGATTCGGAACGCAAGGTCTATGTGGAGGCTATCTCCCAGGACGGTACGCTTTTGTTTTCCCAGTTCGCCGGAGCACGCGTTTTCGGCGGCTCCTCAAGAAAACATGAAATAAAGTCGTTAAAGCTGTTTGCAAGAAAGGAATACGAAAAGGGAAAGGGGACGTTTCCCACTACGCTCTTTGGCTCCCGTACCATTGACGGCTCCTCTCCGATTACGAAATATGACAAGCTGGTGCTGCGCAATGGCGGCGACGATTTCCAGCTCGCCTTTTTACGTGATGAACTGGTCCAGCGTCTGGCAATCGACGCCGGATTCTCCGCCTACGAGGCTGTCGTCCCTGCCGTGGCTTACATCAACGGCTCGTATTACGGCTTTTACTGGCTGCATGAGTCCTACTGCGACAAATACTTCCAGTACCGCAACGGGAAAAGCGACGGAGAATACATTATCCTTGAAGGCTCCGACTCCTACAAGTCCATTTCGGGAAATGCCGCAGAATCCGCTGCTGCAAAGGAGTACAACGCTCTTTATAAGCAATATGCGTATGCGGACCTGACCATCGACGAGACGTTTGACGCGCTCTGTGAAAAAATCGACGTGGAAAATTACATGGACTATATGGCATATAATATTTATATTGCAAATTCTGACTGGCCGCAAGGAAACTACCGGTGCTTCCGCTACTACGCCGCTCCGGGCGAGTCCTACGGCACCGGGGAAAAGGACGGCCGGTTCCGCTACCTCCTCCACGACTGCGACGACTCCTTTGCCCTCTACCGGGCAGACGCGGATACCGCCGCCTCCAGAAACGACCTGGAGGCAGTGCTCGGTATCCCGTCGGGAGAACGCTATGCCCCGCTGCTTGCCGCATTGTTGAAGCGGGAGGACTGTAAGCAATATTTTATTTCCAAAATGTTAGACTACATGAACGGCGCCCTCTCCTATGACAATGTCTGTAAGGTATTGAACGAAATGTGCGCAGAACGTGATACCGAGCTCGCCTATTACTATCAGCACCTCGATTCTTTAAAAAGCAAATATGACACCCTTTATGCCTCCGTCCGCACGCTGGAACGAAACCTCGCCTTAATCCGTTCCTTTGCCAGAGAGCGCCCTGTCTACATGCTTGGCTACCTCGAGGAATTTTTCCATGTCAACCTGACGCAGCATACGACACGGTAGAAATTCAAAAATACATCTTGCCAAATAGGAAAAATTGTGGTAAACTATGTTCTGTTCGGCGATTCCTTTTTGCCGGCACGCGGATGTGGCGGAATGGCAGACGCAGCAGACTCAAAATCTGCCGGGTTCACGCTCGTGTGGGTTCGAGTCCCACCATCCGCATTTTATGGCGCAAAACCGAACTGCATTGAGTCAGGTTTTGCGCCGTTTTTTATATCTTTTGCTATGAAAAAGATATGATACAAAACAAACTTACATGAGAGGAGTGGTACGGATATGAAACAATTTAACATTAACATTCATCCCTGCCTGGAATTGATTAACAGTATTTTATTGACAAGCCGGTATAACGAAATCACGAAAGAATTTATCGGTTATGGACTTATGTCAGAGGAACAAAATGAATATACCACAGCCATTAAATCATTCCTACAGCCTTATCATTGCCATGAAATTTATAGGATGGTAGAAGCTATGATTCCGAATGGCTTTACATTTTCACGCCCGGTTGAACTCGCATTATGTTTAAATGGACAAAATAACTTTTCATTTAAGTTCCAACCGTCTGATTTATGTATCAGGTATTGTGGCGGAATGGAAACGATTACTACATTCCTTGCGGCATTGCAGCAGTTTGCAAACGAGACAGACTACTTTTCTTTTTTTGATAAAGCCGTTAAATTTTATCATCCCATTTTAGCAGAAATAGAAAAGAATATCCTGGCTTATCCGTTTATATCCCTATTGGAAAACGAATATGGGAAAGAACAAAATTCCTACAATTATATCATCTCTTCCTTGATGATAGGCAGTTTTGGAATAGAATTTACTGACGCTGCGACACAGAAATCCGATTTATTTTCCGTATTTTCAACAGACAATTTCAGCCTTTCCCCGGCAATTTTATTCCACGAATATTCCCACCCTTTCATCAACCCTTTGACGGAAAAATATTCGGATATTGCCAATCAGTACCAAGATGCTTACGAATCATTAAAAAAATATAAGCTCCCCGATTTCCAATCCGGTTATGGAGATTGGCAGGAATGCATCAACGAACATCTTGTCAGGGCTATGGCAATTCATCTGACCTCAAAATGCAATCTTACCGAATTAGCAGACCAACTACGAAATAATGACCTGTACCGCGGTTACAAGTATATTCCGCTGATTCTTGAACGCTATGCGTTTTATGATAACAACCGTAATCGCTATACCAACTTTGAAAGCTTCTATCCAGAATTATTAAAGGTGTTTGCAAATGACATTTCTGATACGGATTGATTTTTAAGTGTTCCGACATGGAAAAACGCCACCAGGGGCCGGGCTTCTTACCAGGCAGTTCCCAGTGGCGTTTTACTTTTATTTCATAAGAAGCAGGGCGATAAGAAATATTCTGCCTCCTTACTGCCGGAGTTATTATTAAAGCATATCGAGCAAGCCGACATTTATTTCAAGTCCAAGGGAAAGAAACCGCTGACCGAAGCCGAGAAAATCCGAAAGAGCGTTTACAGTATCTTGCGGCAGGAACAGCGGGAACACGCGCCTCGCAGGACACAAGATATGGAGCGATAACAGACAGGGCGGCGGGATAATTAAAGACTACCCCGCCACCCATGTTTTTTTGCCCTACAAACTGAAAGTTGCAGATTAGTCCCACACGATTTCCAAACAATTAAAGTTTTCTGGAATTGGTGGTACACACGAATACATATTTAATTCAGATGCCTCTATTGTAATTACTCCGTCAGAGCATAGCCATTCGCAATTTACTAATTTTTCTAATTCCGTAGGTAAAATGGTTGTGCAAATCACGATGGTATCTCCTGCAAGAGCTAATTCTTCTGCCCCATTGTTTTCTACGATTTCTGTATCATCGTGCAGAGCAACACGCACCCACGCTATGTTAGGCATTAACTCAATCTTTTGTAGCATATCCCATATTTCAGAAAGCGTCGGTCGCCCAAATTCCCATTGGTTCGGAGCAATAGAATCTTCCTCTGTATTTCCATTGAAAAATTCATCAAGCGTTAACAATGGCAAACATTCTTCATTTTCTTCCAATAATTTTTTGAATGTATTCAACTCTATCATAGTCACAATTCTCCTCAAATTCCGATTGTGGTTTGATGATTTTTAAGGGAATTATTAGCTGTTATAGTTTATTATCAAAACCCTCACTAACCTTTGAAAACACTAAGTTTATCGCAGGTGAGATTTCCCTTATTGTTTCCCTTGTATTATATCTTCCCACAAGGCATTACGAAACCTTATAAGGGAAAAAATAAGGGAAACATTTTTTATTCCAATATTTGTAATAATTCATATAAATCATCAATACTTCCTTTATTCCTCTCTGTATGTTGTACCCAAATAAATCTACAGTTAGCATTCATTGCAGTTCTCCTGTCTTTTTCTTCATCCCCTATAAAAATCAGCTTTGTGATAGGAAAGGAAAATCTTTCAGCAATCATTTGCAAGCCTTTATAGTTCGGTTTCCTAGAGCCCGCAACAGAAGATGAAACATAATAATCAAAATAGCTCAAAAGTTCTGCGATATCCCGCCTAAAAATTTCATCAGGCATTGCACTGGGTAAATCTGTCAATGCTGCTATTGTATAATCTTTTTCTTTAAGTTTTTGTAACACATTAATTGTCTCTGGATATATTTCCGCTTTTAATCGTAATCCACTCCAAAAAGCTTCTATACAGCTTTGCATAGGAATATCAATATGCCAATGTTCCAATATTTTTGTAAAAATATATTCCGCTGAATATTCAATCTCCCTATAATGAATTCTCGGATTAAATTCTTTTAGCATCTGAACCGATTTTTCAACAACCTCTTGTGAAACAGGATACCTAAATTTCCGTATAATTTCTTCAAATCCCTTATAATAAAAATCCTCCCATGAGTAAGGCATTCCTACATACTGCATTAATGTTCCACCCAAATCGAAAACTACAACTTTCATAATTATATCGCATCTCCCATTTCCAAAATTCTTCTGATAAATTTGTTCCTCATTCTTTAATACTGTACCAGTCTATGTTCTATGCTGCATACATGCTTTTCTACAAGGACAAAATCCCCATTGCATAAACACAGTTTGTGCAATGGGGATATTTCGCTCTCAAACGCCGAAGACTTATTGTTGATGTTCGATAATCCATTGTAAGATTTCCTTTTCGCCAATATTACCGGATGCCAGTGCAAGAATTACATCGCTTAACTCCTTTTGGTTGTATGAAGTTTTAGTACTTGCTCCTTGCTTAAAATAATCATTTTGCAAGAACCCCATATGCTTCCGCATTCTGTTTTATTAATCGTTCAGATATTGCAAATACATCCTCATTACTGGCAACTTTTTCTTTTTCCGCTTTACTGAAATCAATGACCAGATATCTTGGTACATTATTTTTCAGAATAACCGCTGTTCCATGTTCGTCAACTACTTTGGCTACTTTTGAAAAATTTTGATTCGCTTCTGTAATTGAAATCATTGTGTTTGTATCTATTGTCATTTTACATGCACCTCACTTCTACTTATATTATATGTAAATTATAGCTAGGAAACAACCTATTTTACGTTTTCGATTATTATACAACTGAAATCTGCCCTTGTAAACTGCCTATAAGGACAAAAACAAGGAAAAATATATAACAATTTATTATATGAGGCTCTAAAAACCTTGAAAAATAAGGAAAGCTCAAGAAATTCATCTGCAACTTCCGATTTGTCTGTCTGTATTGGTAGAAATTATACCATAGCCAATTACGAAAAGCAATCCCCGTTCTACGCCCGTTCCGACTATCCAGACCATCAAAGCAATCTTCTCCTCTACCCTTCCTGCAGTCCCGTTTTCCTTATACTGACGGAGGTACTCCCCGATTCTCCCGGCCTTTTCGATTTCACTGCACCCAAGCAGCTCGTCCACCGTCCTGCCGTAATACGCCGCGATGGACGGCAGCAGCGAAATGTCCGGAACGCCTTTAACTTTTCCGTAATCCTGATTTCCATTTTTGCCACCTCGTTTTTCAAAGTAGCAAACACCTGTTCTGCTTTTATTATAGGGGGAGAACGGAGGAATCCAATCACCGCAGTGTTGAATTGCCGTTGAATGATTAAACCAGGTGTTTAATCCACCCTCTCCTGCGTCCTCTCCTTCTGTATCTTCTGGTCCTTTAAGGTAAGCACTACTCCTGCAATCATAACCAGCAGGGCGATAAAAAAGGATAACGGGGGAAGCTCCCGGAAAATCACAAGCGACAGCAAAACGCCGATAAACGGCGCCACCGCATAATAGGTGCTGGTTTTTGCCGCTCCAAGCTCCCGCTGTGCATATACGTAGAAAAAGATACTAAGCCCGTATGCAGCGAACCCCAGCAGCAACGCAGCTGCCATATAGGAAACGCCGGTCATCCGCTCTCCCGCCGCAAATGCAAGAAAGAGAGAACCAAGCCCGGAACCAAAGCCCTTGATTACTACAATTTCCAACGGATTTTTGCAAGAGAGCATACGGGTGCAATTATTTTCAAAGCCCCAGCAGATGCAGGCCAGAAGAATCAGAACAGAGCCTATGGAAAAAGAAAAGCTGCTTATATCCTCCACCGACAAAATGACACTGGATGCTGTTACAAGTCCGATTGCTGCCCAGAGGCGCGCGGATATTTTCTCTTTGAATACCAGAAGGGCTATCAGCGAGGTTGCCACAATTTCAAAATTATTCAGCAATGAAGCGTTTGCCGCAGAGGTCATACGGAGTCCGAACATAAGAAAAACCGGCGCCGCAATATCCAGAAGCACCATCCCTGCCGTATAAGGA
The DNA here is from genome assembly GCA_910577175.1 of uncultured Lachnospiraceae bacterium. Classification (GTDB taxonomy): domain Bacteria; phylum Bacillota; class Clostridia; order Lachnospirales; family Lachnospiraceae; genus SIG307. Next base: position 153,871 of record CAJTLU010000004.1, read on the forward strand.
AGCTCCCGTCTGGTAAGGCGCTGCTCCTTTCCACCCCGTCCCGCCTTTTTCCGGATAATGCTGAACACAAGCATCCCGATGCCTGCACCCAGATAAAGAAAAGCTGCCATCATAGCAGGCGGTATTTTCTGCAGCAGGACTTTGGAAACCGGCGAGCTGACCGCATACAAAGCCGCCGCCAGTATGGCAAAGCCAGCTGCCCGTTTATCTTTTGACATAAAACTGCCTCCTCCTGAAAGAATACTGAAATTGTAACACGGCTGTACTTAAAATGCAATACAGAGGAGACAGTTTAAATTTCCGCATTTTGTATTCTTCTTTTGTGTTCCGCAAGCTTCTAAGGGAATTGTAAGTATACGCAAAAAATGCTATAATAAAACCGTTATGAAACACATAGGAGGAATACCAATGCCACACCACCCGATTGAACCTGTCTACAACCATGCTTCCAGGCTCCTGGTTTTAGGGAGCTTTCCGTCCGTGAAGTCCCGGGAACAGGGCTTTTTCTACGGCCACCCGCAGAACCGCTTCTGGAAAGTAACCTCTGCCGTATTTGCCTGTGATGAGCCCAAAACAATCGATGAAAAACGCTCCTTTCTGCTCGAAAACGGAATCGCTTTATGGGATGTTATCGCTTCATGTGAAATTGAGGGAAGCTCCGACAGCTCCATCAAAAATGTCGTGCCAAACGATTTATCCCGGATTCTTCCCTGTACACAAATAAAACAGATTTTCGTAAATGGAAAAACTGCGCAAAAATATTATAATAAATACTTGCGGGAAGTGCTCGGGCAGGATGCTGTCTGTCTTCCGTCTACCTCTCCTGCCAACGCGGCATGGTCCCTGGAGCGGCTTATCCGGGAATGGGGCATCTTGAAAAATTCCACACTTACGCCGCAAGGTAATATTCATTAAGTTTTCTTACTTTCCTGTCGAAAAACGACTTGTTTTTTCATGTTTCTCTTTACATTTTAGGAGAAAAATGATATTATTATAACATATTGAAGCTTAGGGGGTATACAATATGCAACTGATTTTGAAAAATATCATGGAAGAATACGTCACCCTTACCTTAGACGAAATGATGAGCTATCTGGACGGCTGTAAGTGTGAGCGTTGCAAGCTTGACATGATTTCTTATGCGCTGAACCGGTTAGAGCCGAAGTATGTCGTCACTCCACAGGGTGAGATGATGGCCCGCTTATGTGAATTTGACAATCAGTTCAAAACGTCTGTTATGTCCAAGCTCATACAGGCGCATGAAATTATCAGCAAAAACCCTCGCCACTAGACGTAGGGAGGGTTACTTCAGAATCTTAAATTTCGGCTTGTAGCGGAACCATACTTTGCACCGGATTTTTTCCCTTGCTACATATTTATTATCCCACTTCCTTGAATCCCAGGAATTATTGCGGTTATCCCCCAGCATAAAGTAGTGTCCCTCCGGTACCCAGAACTTTCCGAAGGTGCCTGACGGCAGCTCTTTCAAATACTCCTCCTCCAGAGGCTCTTCACTCCCGTTAATATACACCTTGCCCTCTATCACTTCAACCAGTTCTCCCGGAAGACCGATAATTCTTTTGATATATATCTTGCTCTCGTCATCAGGAAAATCAAACATTACAATGTCTCCACGCTCTGGCTCCGAAAACAGATATGCAAGCCGGAAGCCTAACACCCTGTCTCCTATCTGCAGCGTATCCTCCATAGAACCGGATGGAATCTCCGCCTTCATGATTACAAACCAGTTAAGGCAATTCCCAATCATAAAGGCAGAAATCAATACAAGCAGCCAGCTGATAATTTCCCTCCAGACCGCATCATTATTTTTTGTATTCTCCTCTTTCTTCATCCGTCTTACTTTTCCTCCCCGAAAATTTCCTACAACTCACAAGGGCCGCCGCCCGCTTCCGCTTCGTAAAAATCTGCCTGGTATCCGCTCTTTTCCAGATACTCCATACCAACCTTCTCTTTATACGCAGAAACCCTGTCCTTTTTAATTAAAACAACCAGGCAGCCGCCAAAACCGGCTCCTGTCATCCGTGCCCCAAGTACGCCCGGAAATTGGTTCGAAAGCTCTGCCAGAAGGTCAGGCTCCTTTCCTGTCACCTCATAATCTTCCTTCAAAGACAAATGGGACTCCGGCATCAGTGCGCCAAACCGTACAATGTCTCCCTGCTTCAACGCCTCAAAGGACTGTACCGTGCGGGCATTCTCATAGACCGCATGCCGCGCCCTGCGCTTTAATACCTCCCTGTCTAACGCTTCTTTGTACGTTTCAAACTCCTCCGGAGAAAAATCGCATAGCGCTTTTTTATCACAGACGGTCTGCAGACACTTTAGCGCCTCCTCACATTCCTGCCTGCGCTCATTGTACTTTGACTCGTTCAGCGCCCGCTTCTTGTTGCTGTTGACAATCAAAAGCGCGTTTTCTCCCAGCTCTAACGGCGCATATTCATAAGTAAGCGCACCTGTATCCATAAAAATCGCACAGCCCTTCCTGCCGGCGGCAATGGAAAGCTGGTCCAGAATCCCGCACTGCACCCCGACAAACTCATTCTCTGCTTTCTGTGTCAGCTTCGCAAGTCCGGTTACCGAAATCTTAAATCCGAACAATTCACACAACAAATAAGCCGTCAGTACCTCTATCGAGGCAGAGGAGGAAAGTCCGGAGGACGCAGGAAGCGTTCCGGCATATACAATATCTACCCCTTCTGTAACCGGATATCCTTCTTCCTCTAATGTCCGGACGACACCGAACGGGTAATTCGCCCAGTTCCATTCCGGCCGATAACACTTCGGCAGCAGCTCTGCCTCAATCATCCCTTCCTCCGGATAATCTGCGGAATACAGCCGAAGCTTACTTGTTCCGTTTTTCCTTGCCGCAGCGTACGTCCCCATCGTCAGGGCGCATGGAAGCGTATAACCGCCGCTGTAATCAATATGGTCTCCCATCAGATTTACTCTGCCCGGAGCAAAAAAGAACCGCACCCCTTCGCTGCTCCCAAACAATCTGGAAAACTCTTCTTCTAATCTTTTCTTCATTTTGTCTCCTTCTCCTTCTGCAAAATTTCTATCTGTCCGGCTTCTTTTTGTTTCTTTTCCAGCCGTTTTGCTGTCACTTCACGAAGCAGCGTATACAGAACGGAAACCGTAGGCACCGCAAACAGCATACCCACAATGCCGCCGATTCCGCCTCCTATCGTAACTGCCGCCAATACCCACATTGCAGGAAGTCCTACCGAGCTTCCCACGACCTTCGGATAAATCACATTTCCTTCAATCTGCTGCAAGATAACAATGTAAACAAGAAACATCAATGCCTGGAACGGGTCTGTCATCAGAATCAGGAAAGCGCCCACACCTGCCCCGATTAGCGCGCCTACCACCGGAATCAGCGCCGTCACGCCGACCAGCACCCCGATCATCGCCGCATACGGAAAACGGAAAATTAACATACCGATAGAACAAAGACTGCCCAGAATCACTGCTTCTGTACACTGACCCGCAATAAATGCACAGAAAATCCCGTGGGAGGTCCGTGCCACATGCAGCACCATCTCCCGTACCCGTTCTGGCAGAAACGCCCGGAAGAGCCTGTTAATCTGCCGGGACAGGGTTTCCTTGTTAAGCAGTACATAAATTCCGAAAATCAAGGCAATGACAAAATCCACAATACCGCCAAAGGCACTGATTACACTCGAAAACGTACTCCCGACTACCCCGATGGTTCCCTCCCCGATAAGATTCAGGAGACTTTTGGCCGTTGTCTCCCAGTCAATGTTTAACTCCGAAATCACCTCACTGATGACAGGATATGCCTCTGCATACTCCATGCCCCATTTTTTAACGCGCTCCATCCAGACCGGTACGCCGTCCACAAGCAGCATTACTGCATTCCCGATTTCCGGAAGCACAATGGCGACTACTCCGGAAAGAATCGCAAGGATAATCAGAATCGAAATCAACAGACACATCGGTCTGCGGAGCACACGGCTCACCTTTCCCGGCTGTACATCCTTTGGACCGGACGCGCCATTTTTATTTTTCCTTTTCTGCTTTGCAAAAATACGCTTCAGCCAGAGTCCGCTCTTATCCCATAGCTTCTCTAAGCCCCGCATCGGCAGATTCAGCACAAATGCAATCATAAACCCGGTAAACACCGGGGAAAAAATTCCCAGAATCCAACCAATTCCTGCTCCCACAACTGAAAGCTTCTGCAGCATGCAGTACAACACAACCAGACCTGCCGCAGCAAAAAACGTACGAAAGAAACGACGCCGGTTCATTCCGCTCCTCCTTTTGTTTTAACCTACTTGAAATTCTTTCCACACTTGTATATAATCATAACATAAAGAGGAGGAAACTTCAATGCTCAATCAAACATCATCATTCAACAATTCCCCGGTGCAAAAGGGATTACCTGGAAACTTTTTAAAGATATTCGCGGCACTCACGATGCTCATCGACCATGCGGCAATTGCGCTTGTTTATTCTAAACTTATTCTCTCTAAGGAATACCTTGATATCCTGTCCTTGGAGGACGCAACGGCAGAACAGCTTGCTTCCATCCCGGACAGCTATCTGGGTCTGTTTTCTACCTATAACATCATGCGGCTGGTCGGCAGAATTGCCTTCCCTATTTTTTGCTTCCTGCTTTACGAAGGTTTTATGCACACTTCGGATATCCGGCGCTATCTTCTTCGTGTCGGTCTTTGTGCTCTCGTCTCCGAAATCCCGTTTAATCTGATAGCCTCCAAAGCCGATACCGGAACTGTCTCTCTATTCTATCCAAAGCTTCAGAATACCGTTTTTACCTTATTTCTGGCACTGCTTATGCTCTATGGCATGAGATGTCTGGAAGTAAAGGAGTTTTCACTAAAAGCCGCCATGCGTCAGATGCTCGGACAGGTTTTATGCGTCCTCGCCGCCTGTGTCGTTGCCATCCTTGCCAGAACTGACTATTCCTATTTTGGAATCCTTCTGGTAGCCGTCTTTTACTACTGCCGTAATTCAAAAACAATGCAGATTATTCTTGGCTGTATTGTCTTTCTTGGGACAAATATCGCTTCACTCCTTGCTTTTGTTCCGATTGCAATGTATAACGGTACCCTGATCCGTTCGAAGAAATTCAAATACTTCTTCTACATTTTCTATCCGGCGCATTTGCTGGTACTGTACCTGCTTTCGCTCCTGGTGAAGTAAAATCCGGGCTTCTCTTTTTTCCTTTCTCTGCATATAGTATTGCAGAAGCGTTTCGGGAACGCTGCCGGAGCGTTCTCCGACTATGCCCTTGAAAGGAGACTTTATGAATCAAAATTCTAATTCCTACCCACCGATATTGGCTCCTTCGAGCGAACTCGGCGCACTCTTATTCGCAGCGCTTCCATGCATTCACGAAACCTACCGGCCGCTTGCTTCCTTTGCCTTCCATATGACAGAGCTTTCAAGACTGAAAAATCTTTCTTCTATGCCTCCTTTATCCGGTTTCAACAACATTGATTCCCTGATTGCGGACAAGGAAACCTTACTTCGTTCCCTTTCCTTTTACGGGAATCTTTTTCATATGCCGCTTTTGTCCACCATCGCAAATCTTCTGCAGGCGATGCAGTTTTACAATGCCTACAAAGACATCCTGCCCGGACTGTTTTCCGCCATGGGCGGAAACGGCGCCCCCACAGACAGTATGGCAGGACTTTTCTCCGGACTGGGAGGAGTTTCTCCAGATATGTTCTCTTCTCTTGGCGGACTATCTCCGGACTTACTTTCTTCCCTGTTCTCTGGCTTTTCCTCGTCCTCCGGAGGAAATTCCTTTGCATCGTCTTCCACCAAAACGCCTGCGCCTGCAGCACCTTCTTCCGAAACTGCCCCTAAAAGCACCCCGGAAACCGCTTTTCAAACCACCTCGGAAAGCACCCCGGAAGCCGCCTCCCAAACCGCCTCCGAAAGCACCCCGGAAGCCGCTTTCCAAACCGCCTTTGAAAGCACCTCGGAAGCCGCTTTCCAAACCGCCTTTGAAGACGCTTCCAGAACGTCTTTGGAAACCTCTGCTTCCGGGACTTCTTCCTACGGCTTCTCTGACGGGACAGCTTCCGCGGACAGCACCGCCACGGACGACGGATTTTCCTCCACTCCGGACAGCTCCGGGGAATCCCTGGCTTCTCCCAAAGAAGCTTCCGTACAGGCTGGGGAAAATAACACCTCCGGCACATCGTACGACCTGTACGACAGTCTGTATTCCTTTCTGACTCCGGAACAAAAAGAGATTTACGAACAGCTCATGCATACGGACTAGTCAGCCCGCATAAGCTGAAAGCAGAAGAACACCAAAAGGAGTTTTCATGAAGCCAGAAGCATTAAAAAACTCTCCCGAATATCAAAAACTTTCCCCCGAAAAGCAGGCCTTTATTTCTGAAATTGTACGGGATGCAAACAACACCTCGGGCGACGCCACGCTGCCGCTGCTTTTAAAGGCACAGGCGCGCATGAAAACGCTGGGGATTCAGTTTACCCAGGAGGAAAGTGCCTTTTTAATGACTACTTTAATGTCGGATATGTCTCCCGCAGACCGTGGGAAATTTGAGATGTTAAAGAAACTGATGCGTAAATAAGTTTCAGAAAGGATTTTCATGGATACCATTTTATCGCTCTTTGACCGTTATGGCATGTTCGCCATGTTTCTAATTATTTTCCTGGAATATGCATGCTTTCCGATTTCCAGTGAAATCGTCCTCCCTTTCGCCGGTGCAGTTGCCAGGGCGGAAAACCTGTCCTTCTTCCTGCTTCTTCCGCTTTCCGTTCTTGCCGGAACCCTTGGAACAGGACTCTGCTATCTGGTCGGGAGACTGGGCGGCGATACCATTCTGGCAAAGTTAGTGAAACGGTTTCCGAAAACCCAAAAAGGAATTGACGCCTCCAGGGAAAAGTTCGCAAAATACGGTGCGGGCGCAGTCTGTATCGGACGGATGATTCCGCTCTGCCGTACCTACATTGCCTTTGTTGCAGGTGCTGCGGGGCAGTCCCCTTCCGTCTATTTTCCGTATTCGTTCCTTGGCATTACCATATGGAACAGCGCCCTGCTCTCCCTCGGATACTTCCTTCAGGACAACTGGAGCGCTGTTTCAGGCTATTATGCACGCTATAAGCATTTTCTGATTCCGGTTCTGCTTGGCGCCGTTTTTCTGTTTTTCGTTCTGCGGCAGCTCAAAAAAAGGAACGCCTAAGTATGTTATTTCCCGGCAAGTGCAGACGCAATATCTTCTCTCATATCAATGACCGCCTGCCTTGACGCGTCTGCAAAGTTTGCTTCGCCAAACCTCTGGTATACCTCCTGCTTATACGCGGCAATAATTCCGCGGGAGGAGTTTACAATAGCGCCGAGCCCGTCTGCATTGAAATAATGTACAAGGTCCGCTGCCTTTCCTCCCTGCGCGCCATACCCCGGCACCAGGATAAAGCTCTTCGGCATCAGCTTACGGAGTGTCTTTCCCATCTCCGGATAGGTCGCGCCGACAACGGCACCAATATTGCTGTAATCACCGTCCATACAATCTGCTCCCCATTCGACTACCTTTTGGGCCACAATTTCATATAACGGTCTGCCATCAATCAGCCTGTCCTGAAACTCGCCGCTCGACGGGTTGGACGTCTTTACCAAAAGGAACAGACCTTTATTCTCCTCTTTGCACACCTTAGCAAACGGATTCACCCCGTCGCTTCCAAAATACGGATTTACCGTAATAAAATCCTCATCAAACGGATAATAGCTCTGACTGCCGACCGAAACCCTGCCAAGATGTCCGACTGCGTATGCTTCGGAGGTAGAACCGATATCGCCGCGCTTGATATCGCCAATCACAACCAGTCCCTTCTCCTTACAATAATCCACCGTTCTTTTAAATACGATAAGTCCCGGAATCCCAAACTGCTCATACATCGCAATCTGCGGCTTTACTGCGGGAATCAGGTCATAAACGGCATCTACGATTGCCTTATTAAACTGCCAGACTGCCTCTGCTGCGCCCTCTAACGTCTCTCCAAACTCCGCAAACGCCTTCTCCTTTAAGCCTGCCGGAATATAGGAAAGCATCGGGTCCAGTCCCACGACAATCGGCGCATTCGTCTTCTGAATCTTTGTAATAAGCTCTTTTACCATACCAATCTCCGTTTCCCTGCCGCTTATGGCAGTATTCTTTGCGCCTCCTGCACCAGATGAGGAAGCCATATTTTTATTGTAGCATAGAGCAGCAGCCCATGCAAGTAATATCCCGCCTGTATCTCCCTATTTTGAAAGCTGGCTTCAAACGTCCCAAAAGAGCAGGCTGCACGGCATCCTATTTTTGCACGCGCTCATACGTCACCTTTCCTGCACAGATTGTCATCTCAACCCTGCCCGTTACCTTCTTTCCGCCAAAGGGCGTATTTCTTCCCTTGGAAAGAAACTCCTCCGGCCGGATACTATACTCCTCCTTTGGTGCGGTAATCACGATATCCGCATAATACCCTTCCGAAAGGCTGCCGAGTTCCTTTTCCCTGCCAAGTACCCTTGCCGGATTGCTGCTCATGCAGGCGGCAAGCTGCATCGGCGTCATCCCGTTCTCTTTCACAAGCACAGTATTACTGAGGGCATATGCCGTTTCCAGACCGACAATTCCAAACGGCGAGCCTTTCATGGAGCCGCTTTTTTCCTCTGCGGAGTGCGGCGCGTGGTCCGTTGAAATTACCTCCATCGTGCCGTCCAAAAGCCCTGCAATCAAAGCCTTGACATCTTCCTTGTTCCGTAACGGCGGGTTCATCTTATAATTCGAATCATCCGATATAATATCTTCGTCGCAAAGTGCAAAATGATGCGGGCATACCTCTGCGGTGACTGCAATCCCCTTCGCCTTTGCAAAACGGACAAAGTCCACGCTGTACCTTGTAGAGCAATGGCACAGATGAAGCCTTGCGCCGGTCTCTTCCGCTAAAAGGATATCGCGCATTGTAATAATATCCTCTACCGCATTTGTAATCCCGGGAAGCCCCAGCCTGTCAGCACACGCACCGGCATTCATAACGCCGCCGCGCACCAAGGAAATCTCCTCGCAGTGGGCAAATACGGGAAGCCCAGCCTCCTTTGCCCGCTTCATGCCTTCCGTATACAGCGCCGGATTCATCACGGACTTTCCGTCCTCCGAAACTGCCGCCGCGCCTGCCGTTGCAAGCGCCCGGATGTCGGAAAGCTCCTCTCCCCGCTGTCCGAGCGTAACCGCACCGACCGGAAGCACACGAACCAGGCCTGCCTCCTCCGCCTTTTCCAGTACCTTTTTTACGACTTCGGCGCAGTCTGTCACCGGCTTTGTATTTGGCATCGGGCAGACCGTAGTGTAACCTCCGGCTGCAGCCGCCGCAGAGCCGGTTGCTATCGTCTCCTTATGCGTAAGCCCCGGCTCCCTGAAATGCACATGCAGGTCGATAAAGCCCGGAAGCACATACTTTCCTGTCGCATCGATAACACGCTCTGCTTCTGCTTCCTCTATGCCCTCTGCCACCCGCGCAATCCGTTCGCCGTCCGTCAGCACATCATAATATCCCTCCCGGTTTCCCGCCGGGTCAATCACATATCCGTTCCGAATTAATAATTTCATTTTGCTTTACCGGTTCCTTTCCTGATAATCCAGTGTACAATCCACTGATAGCTTGAATTTCCACATTTTTTAGCACCCCCTTATGTTCCAGGGACTGTGCTGTGTCGTAATTTTGCATTTGTCCGAAGGACTTACGGTTAGCGGAACTGTAATCGCCTCTTAGTACCGATTAGGCGCGAAGACGCTCCTGAGCGGCTTAGCAGTAGCGCACCTCGGAAAGAAACAGGCCTCTCGCCTCTATTGTCTCTCCCGCTGCTGCGCGCTCTCCGTCCGCCAGAATACGCGCCATCTCTTCCGGCGCAAGCTCTCCTCTGCCTGCCGCTAAAAGCGTTCCTACTAAAATCCGCACCATATGCGGCCAGAAGTCATCTGCGGTAAACGTAAATAAAATCTCCTTTTCATCGCCATAAATCGAAATATCCTTCATAACCCGCACCGTTGACTTTTTCATCTTCCGGTTATCGGAAAACGCTTTAAAATCATGTCCGCCAATCAGATACGACGCTGCCTTTTTCATCCGTTCCATATCCGGACGTTTAAAGCAATAGTAATGATACTTCCGCTCAAACACCGACGGCACCTCGCCTGTTGCTACCTTGTATTCATAGACAAACTCTTTTGCCAGATAAGACGCATGAAAGCGGTCCGGCATCTCACAAGCCTCCAGCACCGCAATGTCCATCGGAAGATAACGGTTCAGATACTGCTTGATTTCGGTTACGGATTTTGCTGTGGCAGTATGAAAGTTCGCAATCTGTCCGTACGCATGCGCGCCCGGCTCGGTACGTGCCGCACCAATAACTTCTACGGGGCTTCCCTCCATTTTCTCCAGCACTTCCTCAAGCTTCCCCTGAATTGTTACAATGTGTTGCTTCCCTGCCTGCTTCTGCCAGCCTGCATAACGGGAACCGTCATATTCCAACATAAGCTTAATATTTCTTGTTTTCTTCTGCTGCATGCCGCTCTCCTTACTCTCCGAAATACTCCTGCACCCCTTCTACAATCCCCTGCGCCAAAAGCGTCTGATATTCCTTGCTTAACAGCTTTTTTTCCTCTGCTTCATTCGTCATAAACCCTGCCTCCACTACAATTACCGGCATCTTAGCCCAGTTCGTTCCAGTCAGGTCGTCCCGCTCCACAATTCCGCGTCTGTTTGCGCCGGTAGCATCACACAGAGCGTCCAGTACGCTCTGTGCCAGCTTTTTACTCTCCGGCGAAAGCGCCGCCACATATGGATTCCGTTCCGACGGATACAGCACGGAAATTCCGTTCGCTGCCTTATTTTCCGCACCATCAGCATGGATACGGATAAAAATATCGGCCTTGGCTTCGTTTGCAACTCCGGCACGCTCCGCATTGCTCAAATCAACCTCCGCCGATTCCCGCGTCATTACTACCTGATATCCTGCCTCTTCCAGTGCATCCTTAAGCTTAAGGGAAAGCTCCAGATTAAACTGATGCTCCGGTACCTTCGTCGTCACTCCCTGCGTTCCGGAAGAAACCTTTATCTTTTGCTCCGAAGCACCCGGCCCTACCGGCTCCTGCTCATAGTTACTCTTTTTCTGGTGTCCCGGGTCAATCGCAATCACCTTGCCGGAAGACATCGCCGGCTTCCTGATCGGTTCCGGGGTGGCAGAAGCTGCCGGGAATCCGGTAGGCACAGGAGTCGCAGATGCTGTCGGCGCAGTGGTCGGCACAGGAGTTACAGAAGCCGGCGTCTGCGTCACATCCGCTCCCGGCTGCTGTTTGTCGTCCGGCTCTTTTCCGTTTCCCTCCGCTTCCTTTTCTTCAATATAGTTCAGAATAATTGCATAATCCTCTAATGTATAGCCCTTCTCCCTTGCCAGCAGAAGCTGTTCCCTTGCTTCCGCCGTCCTGCCTGCCGTCGCATAGGCATAGGAAAGGTTCGCATAATGAAATCCCGACGGCTCCCCGGAAATCGTAACGGCCTTTTCCAGTAAAGGTACTGCCTTCTCTGCCTGTCCGGTCACAGAATAAAGCACACCCAGACTGGTCAGAGCCTCCGGATAAGAATCATCCGCCTCCAATGCCAAAAGATAATACCGTTCCGCCTGTTCATATTCCCCGCATTTACGGTAATAAATTCCAAGATTCGTATAGCACATGGCCGGTTCCTTTCCTGTCGCCAGTGCCATCTGATAATACTGTTCTGCCGATTGGAACTCTTCTTTCTTCAGATAACAATGTCCCATATAGCTATAAGAATATACGAGATATTCACCGGAAAGTCCCTTTTCCAATGCTTTCTGAAAGTCTGCCAGCGCCTCCGCATAGTTCCCCTTTTCATACTTCTCACAGCCGTCCTGATAATCCCCTGCCGCTGACATTTTACCGCAGCCTGCAAGAGAAAAAAGCACAGCCAATATTACTAAACTTCCGATACTACGTTTCATTTCCACGCCTCCTTTGGCATTTCCCATTTTAGCATATCCCATTTAGAAAAACAACTAAACATTTTTTTAAGTTTTCCTATGTTTCCTATCTGAGAAAGCTGCGTTCCTCTTTCCGGTCAGGCATTCTTACCGCTAGCTTGATGACGTCCTCGCGCCCCACCAGCTCTAAGAGGCGATTCCGGTTCCGCGAACCGTAAGTCCTTCGGACAAATGCAAAATTATGCTGCTGTACAGTCTCCGGGACTTTCCGTGATTGCTAAAAAATGCAGAAACTCAAAGGATTTCAGGATTGACAAATGACAAAAAAGAAGTATACTTAATTTGTATCATAATATTCCGCTAGGGGAGCCTTTGCTGAGAGGCAGTATTTTATTGCCGACCCTCATAACTTGATCCGGATAATTCCGGCGTAAGGAAGCAGACTATAGTCATTATCTATGCCTATGGTTTTCACGGCCCCTCCTAAGCATTCTGCAAGGAGGTTTTTTTATGTTGCTTTTTGTCAAGGAGGACGGCTATGCCGTTCTGACTACCGCAGGCTATATTGCCTGTGCTGTCCTGGTACTGCTGATTATGGTTATCGCCGCACTTTTGTTTCAGCCAAAGGGAACTGTAAAGCCGCACTGGCGGGCGAAGAAGCTCGTCTTTTCTGCAGTTTCCTTAGCGCTTGCTTTTGTGCTTTCCTATATTCAGCCGTACAAGCTGCCATGGGGCGGTTCGGTCACTTTGTTCAGTATGCTGTTTATCTGCCTGATTGGGAACTGGTACGGGCTGCGCACCGGCCTGACTGTCGCATTCACTTACAGCATTCTGCAATTTATCCAAGGCGGCGGTACTTATATTCTCACTCCGCTCCAGGTCTGCTGCGATTACTTTTTTGCTTTTACGGCGCTTGGCTTTTCCGGCGCATTTTCCGGAAAAAAGCATGGACTGATTAAAGGCTATCTGCTCGGTATTTTTCTGCGCGGTCTTTTCCATACCATTGGCGGATACCTTTATTGGATGGAATACATGCCGGATAATTTTCCAAAATCGCTTACTGCGGTTTATCCGATTGTCTATAATTACTCCTATATCTTAATCGAGGGTGCCGCTACCCTGCTGGTTCTCTGCATTCCTGCGGTGAAAAGTGCCTTAAACCGGATCAAACAAATGACGGCAGAGTAACAACAACGCCTAAAATAGAACCAGAGCGGTATTCGGTCTGCCCCGTTTCCGCTCTGGTTCTTCTCAAATTTCCGCATTTTGCATGCTCTTCTGTGTTCCGCAGGCGGTGTAGTGGCTTAGTTTTGCATGCGCAACACTACACCGGACTTCCTCCAAGAGCTGTTAAGCCGCTCGGTGGCGTCCTCGCGCCTAACCAGTTCTATACGGTATTCCGGTTCCTGTATTTAAAGGTTTGAAATCCACCACATAAGCGCCAGCAGAAGCAGCACGCCGACTACGGAGATTGCTACCTTGGCTGGAGATATCGGTATTTTTCCTGAGACCTTTCCGGTCTGACCGTTTACCATGAACTGATATATCTTGTCTTTATATTTAAAGTGTGCCATCCAGACCGGAAGCAGAAGATACTTATATTTAATCTTGGTATAACTTGTCTTTACACGCAGGGAACGCACGGTATTCGCATGATAGTCTTTCTCTATCTTTCTTTTAATATTTCTTTCCAGACGGCCTTTAATCAATGATTTCGCGGTCTCCCACGCATCCTTTAATCCTATGGAATAACGCTCTGATACAAACCCTGCTATATACTCCGGCCGGTATACTTTATTGTCCTCGGTATGGAACGGCTGGAGCCCGTTTAAAATATCCTGTCCGTGTCTCGTCGTTGCACAGACCGGCTGGTCATCAATCGTCTCGTGGTAGGTTCCCTTACAGCTATGCCAGTCTGTTACCGTTATCGTCTCTCCTTTGGAGTTTTTCTTATGACGATAGATTCCATATTCGGCAGAATATTGTGTTTCTGTGTTTGTATCAAATGTCCAATATGGCAGATACAGCCCTTTTATCTCTTTGGGCTTTGCAGATTCTTTTGCTTCTTTCGGACAGAACCAGCGTTTCTTAATCCATGATTTAAACTTTTTCACTGCCTCCCCGGCATCTATCTTAAATACACAGACACCATCCGGCGCCAGCGTATCTTCTCCCTTTGCCTCCATGACCTGATTAGAGCCACAGTATGGACACTCTCCTGCAATTTGCAGTGCATCATATACCATCTCGCCCCCACAAGCCTTACACAATACCATTTTTGTTTCCACACCCCAGTTACAGTTTCCTATCTTCTCTGCTTTCAGAAATTCTTTTTCCTCTGCGCTTGCATCCACCTCTCCTTCTTTCAGAATTTCTTCAATGTGGTCGCAGTACGGACAATGAAGGTTTCCGACGGCAGGGTCAAAATCCATAATTCCTCCACAACATGGACACTTTTTGTCAGTCTCTTCTTTTGTGTCCACAAGCACAGACTCACCAAACAACACGTCTCGTCCTTCGGACTCCTGATTTTCCATTCTTTCCTGATCCCCCTCTGAAAAAATAAACCATGACTTAACTTTTTTCTTTGACAAAGTGGCACACTTTGTCAGACTTGCTGCAAAATGTGCCACAAAACTTTTATTCCTTTTCGCCTACAACATCATCCTCATTAAACGGATCGGCACATTCCGGACAGAACTTCGGCGGATGCATCGGGTCCTCCGGTTCCCAGCCGCACTTATCACAACGGTATAACGGGGCTCCTGCCGGCTTCTTTGTTCCGCACTCCACACAGAACTTCCCCTTGTTCACTGCCTTACAATTCGTGCAGACCCAGCCTTCCTCCGGCTTCTTTGCTCCACATTCCACACAGAATTTCCCGGTGTTCTTTGCTCCGCAGGTGCAGGTCCATTCCTTTGTCTCCTCAGACTCCGGCTTCTTTGCGCCGCACTCCACGCAGAACTTCCCGGTATTCTTTGTTCCGCAGGCGCAAATCCATTCCTTTGCTGCCACAGGCTCCGGCTTCTTTGCGCCGCATTCTACACAGAACTTCCCGGTATTCTTTGCTCCGCAGGCACAAGTCCAGCCGCCCTTTACCGGTGCAGCCGCCCCTGCCATGGAAGCTCCGGCTGCAAGGCCGGCTCCAGCAGCAAGGCCTGCTCCGGCAGCAAAGCCTGCCGCTCCCGGCTGACCCTGCTGTCCCATACCAAACATATCCTGCTGGCTTACACCCAAAAGCCCCTGCATATTATTAGCTCCTGTCTGATTTGCCATATTCATGCCCATAAAGCCCATCATGGAACCGTTTTTGTTCTCCGCTGCCGACTTCAAAGCCTCTGCATGGCTCAGGACATAAGAAGCTCTCAGTCTGTCCGGGTCCGTCATGGTCTGCAGCCTCTGCATCTCGTTAATCTTATCACGGTCAGCATCGGAAATCGTCGGATTCAGCGTAATTTCGCTCAGCTCTATACCACGGTTCTCTGTCCATCTTTCACTCAGCCTTACCTTTACCTCGGCAACGACATCATCCTTATAGGCATTGATATTACCGTAACGGACTGCCTGCATCGACAAATCACCGAACGCGTTTGCCAGCTCGTCTACAAGCTCCTCCCGCATCGGCTCCATAAGCACCGCCCGGCTAAACGCCTCTGTGACATTCCCGGCAATCTCCTTGTAAAACACAAGCGGATTGACGATTCTGTAGGAATACATACCGTTACAACGAAGCGGGATATCCCAGTCAATACCGGATTTTTCATCCACCAGACGGAAGGAAATCGGCTGCGCCGTACCATACTTATTTCCTTTAATTTCCTTGATATTTATGTAGTAGACCCTCTGGTCCTTCGCCGTATCGCCGCCAAAGGTAATACGTCTTCCGATTGTCTTAAAGGTTTCCTTAATCCCTTCACCAAGACCTCCGTAAAAAATCGACGGCTCAGTAGACTTATCATACACAAACTCTCCTGCCTCGGCACAGACATCTACAATCGCCCCCTGCTCCACGATAAGCATACACTGCCCTTCGTTGACCGAAATAATGGAGCCGTTGGAAATAATATTGTCCTCGCCCTTTTTATTGACAGAACGCCCGTTTGTACTCTTCTGTCCTTTTACCATCAAAACATTATCGGATAAGGAGTCACAAGAAAAATATTCGCGCCAGGAATCTGCCAGAACACTCTTTGCTGCTCCTGTTGCTGCTTTAATTATGCTTAAACCCATATTGATTCCTCCGTTTATGCATTACTCATACATCGGATACTTCATGGTAATTGCTTCCACAATTTCCTTTGCTTCCTCTGTTGCTTCCTTCTTTTCTATTGTAATTGCGATTGCCTTTGCCACCTGCTTCATATCCCCGGTATTTAAACCACGCGTCGTAACGGCTGCCGTACCAAGACGGATACCGCTCGTTACAAACGGAGAAGCCGGGTCGTTTGGAATCGCATTCTTATTACAGGTAATATTCACCGAATCCAGAAGCTTTTCTGCTTCCTTACCTGTAATGCCCTTGCTTTGTAAGTCAACCAGCATCAGATGATTATCCGTACCGCCGGATACCAGACGGAATCCCTCGGCAAGCAGTCCTTCTGCCAGTGCCTGCGCATTCGCTACAATATCCTTTGCATACTGCTTAAACTCCGGAGAAAGCGCCTCCTTCAGACATACTGCCTTCGCTGCAATTACATGCATCAGCGGACCGCCCTGGATTCCCGGGAACATTGCCTTATTTAACTTATGCTCCTCTGCAAACTCCGCAGAAGAAAGAATCATACCGCCACGCGGACCGCGTAAGGTCTTGTGGGTCGTCGTCGTCGTCACATGAGCATAAGGAATCGGGCTTTCATGCACGCCACCGGCAATCAGACCGGCAATATGCGCCATATCTACCATCAGATATGCGCCTACCTCATCTGCAATCTCGCGGAATCTCTTAAAATCAATCTTTCTCGCATAGGCAGAAGCGCCTGCAATAATCATCTTCGGCTTTGCTTCCTTTGCAATCCGGAGCACCTCGTCGTAATCGATGAAGCCTTCGTCATTGACCCCGTAAGGTACAATATTGAAATAAGAGCCGGAAAAATTAACAGGGCTCCCGTGTGAAAGATGTCCGCCGTGGGCAAGGTTCATACCTAGCACCGTGTCGCCCGGCTTTAACAGGGCAAAAAAGACTCCCATGTTCGCCTGCGCACCGGAATGTGGCTGCACATTCGCATAAGTACAGCCATAAAGCTCTTTTGCACGCTCGATTGCAAGCGTCTCCACCATATCTACAAACTCACAGCCGCCATAATAACGCTTCCCCGGATACCCCTCTGCATACTTGTTCGTCAGCGGACTTCCCATAGCTGCCATCACAGCCTTGCTGACGAAGTTCTCGGATGCAATCAGCTCGATATGGCTCCTCTGGCGTCCCAGCTCCAGATTCATTGCCTTTGCTGTTTCAGCATCCACTCTCATTACTTCTTCCAATGAATACATGTTGTTTCCTTCCCTTCGGTTTATTTAAAACTTATAGTTCTCACCAAGAAATGTAAGCGCAAACATCCCGGCGCCGACATGCGTACCGATAATCGGACCGATATTGGCAGTAATGACCTCCTTTACGAGACCTTCGGAAAGCAGCTGCTCCTTTAGCTGCTCCGCAACCTCCGGCGCATCCGCATGACCGACTACTACAGTCTGCTCCTTTGCGTTGATTCCGTCACTAACTAAACGCTCCTTTAAATAATCCATCCCTTTTTTAATTCCACGGACCTTTGCTACTACCGTAAGCTTTCCTTCCTGGTCCACGCTCAGCACCGGCTTGATTCTCAGGGCAGTTCCCACAACGGCCTCGATGCTGTTTAAACGTCCGCCGCGCTTTAAGTGGTTCAAATCATCCACCGTAAACCAGTGGCATATCTTCGCATGGTTCTCTCTGACCCACTCTGCGGTTTCTTCCAGTGTCTTCCCTTCCTTCCGGAGCTTTCCTGCCAGATAAAGAAGCAGACCCTCGCCGACCGAGGCACACAAGGAATCAATACAGACAATGTTCCGCTCCGGATACTTTTCCGAAAGCTCCTCTGCCATCAGGCGTGCCGAATTGTAGGTACCACTTAGGCCCGAAGAAAACGCGATATATAAAATATCTTTTCCTTCTTTTAAAAACCTGCCGAACACCTCTTTAAAAACAAGCGGCGTAATCTGGCTGGTCACGGACTCCTCTCCCGCACGCAGTTTCCCATAAAACTCCTTGCAGGTGATTTCCTTCTCATCCGGATGATAATTATATTCCTTCCCTCCGATACTGAAATTCATCGGAATTACCTCTAAGCCGTACTCCTCAATGACCGACTGCGGCAAATCCAGTGTTGCCCCGCTCACAATTACATAGCTGTTGTCCATTCCTACCTCCAATTACTGCAAAGCTGGTCTCTCCTTCCTTTGCAGTCAGTAAAAGTATACCATAGCAGACTGGCAAATTCAAGTCTGCATTTTTGAACGACCTTAGAAAGTTCTGGTATGTCTGGTGCTTTATCAAAGCTCCGGTACACTAAAAGGAACGGATGGTATCGCTCCCGTCATCCCCGGTCTTTTCAATGCTGCGGATTTCCACATAGTAACCGGCATTCTCATTTACCGGTACATAAACGCGCTCTCCCGCCTTCTTTCCGAAGACTGCCCTGCCAAGCGGCGACTCGATGCTGATAAGATTCTTTAACGAATTTCCGCGTATGGACGTTACCAGCCGGAAATCCTCGCATTCCTCCTCGTCTTCAAAATACAGCGTCACCGTGTTATTCAGACCCACCTCGTCTGCTGCGGAATCCTCCGAAATAATCTCCGCTGTCTTTAACATCCGCTCCAGATACCGAATCCGGCTCTCGTTCTTATTCTTATCCTTTTTCGCCGCATGATATTCAAAATTTTCACTCAGGTCGCCGTGGGCTCTTGCCTCCTTGACCGCCTCGATAGCTTCTTTCCGCACCACAAGCTTGCGGTGCTCGATTTCCTTTTCAATCCGTTCCACATCTTTTTTTGTCAGCTGCTCCCTCATCATATCCTCCTGATAAACTCTTTGATGCGTCTGCCGTCCTCAAGCCCCTTTTGAAACAGGCGCGTAATATTTTCCTTGTCCTTTGTCAGCGTATCCACCCCACAGCAGTCGTCCGGCGCCACAATAAATACCTTCCCCTGCTTTTCATACTCCTTCGCCAACGCCACGCCGTCATTATACTTTTTATAACGAAGGCATAGCTGCTTTGCCGCTTCCGGGTACTTCCTTCTGATTTTCTTTGCCACACGGACGTCCTTGTCCGGCACCCGTACAAAATCTGACGGCCGCGACAAAATAAGCACAACCTTATCGCACCCGTCCGCAAATGCCTTCGCTACCGGCACCGGGTCCGCGAAACCGCCGTCATAATATGGAACTCCATCAATCACATAGGGCCTGCATACAAACGGGAGCGTAGAAGAAGCTTTTAAAATGTCATAGCAGTCCTGGCGGATATCCTGCCTGCTAAAATACCTTGTCCCGCCAGTCTGCGCATTGCAGGCTACCACATAATACTCCGCCTCTGACTTTTCAAACGCGGCATAATCAAGCGGATTCTCCCCATCCGAATTGGACAGCACGCCATAGGCATAGTCCAGATTGATGTAATTGCGGCGCCATAAAAAATTTCCAAAGCTGATGTATTGCTTCCGGAACGCATACTCCGTATAAAACTGATAATTCCGCCCCTTCTGTCCTGCCAGATAAGTAAGAAGATTCCCGCTGCCTGCGGAAATCCCGATACAGTAATCAAATAAAATTCCCTCTTCGATACAGGTATCCAGAACGCCTGCCGCATAGACATCCCGCATGCCGCCGCCCACGTCAATAATACCTGTTTTCGGCTTCTTTACTTCCATTTCTTTTCTCCTCCGCTCCTTTTCTCCCTATGCTTAGTCTATCATAAATTCCCGGAATTATCAATCTGCCCAGCGCTTTCGTTTCCGCCTTTTTTAGTCCTCCCTGAAGGGGCTGTTGCAAAATAAGGCAGCACTTCTCCCCCTTTACAGCTAGTCGCGTTTTTCTATCGCTTTTAGGGAGCCGCCGCGTTTTTTATTTTGCAACAGCCCCTTTCCAAGTCATTTAAAAAGGGAGATACCCAGATACCTTGTTAAGCTTTTAAAAAAGGGGAGCCGTTGCACGAAGCGCGGCTCCCTCTTTAAGTTTCTGTTATTCACTCCTAGCTCTCTGCCATCTTCGCTAACTTCGCCGCCTGGTCCGCCGCTGTCAGGGCGTCTACGACTTCGGTCAGGTCACCGTCCAGCACCTCGGCTAAGCGGTGCGTCGTCAGCTTGATACGGTGGTCGGTCACACGTCCGTCCGGGAAATTGTAGGTACGGATTTTCTCGGAACGGTCTCCTGTCCCGACCTGGCTCCTTCTCGCCTCTGCCTCCGCATCGTGCGCCTTTTCCAGCTCCAGCTCATAAAGCTTTGCACGAAGCACCTTCAACGCCTTATCACGGTTCTTTAACTGGGACTTCTCATCCTGACAGGAAATCACAATCCCGGTCGGGATATGGGTCAGCCGTACGGCAGAGTCAGTCGTATTGACGCACTGTCCACCGTTACCGGAGGCGCGGAACACATCAAAGCGGCAGTCGTTCATATTCAGGTCAACATCCACCTCTTCGGCTTCCGGCATAATTGCCACCGTGGCAGTGGAGGTATGAATCCGTCCGCCGGACTCCGTGACCGGCACACGCTGTACGCGGTGCACGCCGCTCTCGTATTTCAGCTTGGAATACGCTCCCTGCCCGTTTACCATAAACACGGCTTCCTTAAAGCCGCCGATTCCGTTCTCATTGACATTCATCAGGTCAATCTTCCAACGGAAAGTTTCCGCATACTTCGCATACATCCGGTAAAGCTCTGCCGCAAATAAGGCTGCCTCGTCCCCGCCGGCGCCTGCACGGATTTCCACAATGACATTTTTCCCGTCATTCGGGTCCTTCGGAAGCAGCAAAATCTTTAAATTCTGCTCGCACTCCACCAGCCGGTTCTTTGCTTCGGAAAGCTCCTCCTTTGCCATCTCGCGCAGCTCCTCGTCGCTTTCCTCCTCAATCATGGCAAGACTGTCCTCAATGTCCTGCTTCGTCTGCTTATAGCGCTTATACTCTGCAATAATATCCGCCAGGTCGTTCTGCTCCTTCATCAGCTTACGGAATCTTGCCTGGTCATTCACTACGTTCGGGTCGCCTAACTCGTTCTGCAGCTCCTCGTAACGCAGCAGCAAATCCTCTAACTTATCAAACATTGTTGTTCTCCTTATTTTGATCCGGCAGCACCGCAAATACCATACGGTCCAGTCCGGCATAATCCTTTTTTACTTCGATTTCCCGGTAGCCTTCCGCCAGAAGCAGTTCTGCCACCGCCCTGCCTTGGTCATATCCGATTTCAAACATCAGCCTGCCGTCCTTCCGGAGATGTCCCTTTGCCTCCCTGCAGATTCTCCGGTAAAAATACAGCCCGTCCTCCCCGCCGTCCAACGCCGGACGCGGCTCAAAATCCCTGACCTCCGGCATCAGTCCGTCAATCACTCCGGAACAGATATACGGAGGATTCGAAACAATTATATCATATTTGCCCGTTACGGGCTCCAGCAAATCTCCTTGAAAAAAGGTAATCTCCACGCCATGAAGCGCCGCATTTTCCCTTGCAGTCCGTAACGCCGGTTCCGAACAATCCGACGCTGCCGTAAACTCCGGCGCTCCAAGCTTTGCCACTGTTACCGCAATACAGCCGGAGCCGGTACACAAATCCAGAACCCGCTTTCCCGCAGAACTCCGGATTACTGCCTCTGTCAGAAGCTCGGTCTCCGGTCTCGGAATCAAAACGCCTGGTCTTACCAAAAACTTCAGTCCGCAAAATTCCTGTTCGCCGGTAATATATTGTACCGGCCTATGCTGTATCCGCTGCTCTAACAGTTCATAAAAGCGCTGCGCCTGCTCTTTTGGTACTTCCCTTGCCCCGTCGCACAAAAGCGCTGCCAAAGTCATACCGCTCACATGTAAAAGAAGATGCCTTACATCAGAGCGCGCTTCCTCAAAGCCCGCCGCCTTCAGACGTGAAACTGCGCTGTCCGCTAATTCGGAATATGTCATACCATCCTGCCTCTGCCGTCCGTCTTCTCTCACGGACGTTCCTGTTTTGTCTTTTCTTCCTCAAACACAAAATACTTGTCTAACGCTTTTAATACCTCGTCCTCTTCCTCTTCGTCCTCTTCATACCGCGCTACCGTTGCCGCTGTTTCGCCGAACGCTTCCTTTTCCACTGCTCTCGCTCTTACTGCAAGACGGCTTCTGCTCTTCTGTGCCGCCGCATCTTCTGCTTCCGGCTTCTTTGTGGAAGGAAAGCTCCAATTAAACTTGGCTGCAATCTCCTCCGTCTCCCCCGTTTCCTTTGCCGGAGTATCTGCCTTTGCGGCTTCTTTGGACTGGATTTCCACGGTCTTCGTCTTCGGAGCCGTCTGCGTCTTCGCTTTTGGCACCGCGGCTGCCTTCTCCAGTGCTGCCTTAACCGGCTTTGCCTCCTTTGCTGCCTTGGTTTCCTTCGACGCCTTTGCCTCTTTTGTTTCGTTTACTTCTTTCGTCTCTTTGAATGTCTTTATCTCTGTAAGAGACTCTTCCTTTTCCGTCACCGGGGCAGACTTCTTCTCAGCGCTATCCTTCTTCCGGCTTTCCTTTCCGGAATTTTCCTTCAGGTAAGTCTGCCAGTCAAACACAGCCTCTACAGACGCAACGGCAACGCGGATCATATCGTCATCCGGCTCTCTTGTAGTCAACCCCTGCAGCCAGAGCCCCGGCTTACTCAGCAGATTGATTACCTTGGAATCACTGGAACCGGCAAAACGGATTATCTCATAGGAAATCCCGGCAAGCACCGGCACAAACAAAATGCGCACTACAAAACGGAGCCATATCGTTTCCACACGGACAAGCAGAAAAAACAATACGCTGATTAACATAACAAAAAGCAGAAAGCTTGTGCCACAGCGCTTATGCTGTCTGGAACACGTTCTTACATTCTCTACGGTCGGCTCCATTCCATGTTCGATACAGTTAATCGTCTTATGCTCTGCCCCATGATACATAAACACGCGCCGGATATCCTTCATACGTGAAATCAGCACAATATATCCTAAAAAGATAACAACCCGGAGCCCCCCTTCTAACAGGGTTTTCCACTCATAGGAAATAACGTCTTCATCAATAAAGCTTACTACTGCAAGCGGAAGCAGCATAAATATCGCAATTGCCATAATGACAGAACAAAAAACGGTAAAGCCCATAACAATTTTATCTGCCTTTTCCCCGAACTTTTTCCGGAGCCAGAGTTCAAATTTCCCCGGCTCTTCCTCTGCACCGTCAAAATAAGCAGCCGAAGAAGTGAGCATCTTCACGCCCAATACCAGCGATTCCACAAAACTAACGATACCGCGCACCACCGGTATGCCCAAAATCCTGTGCCGCTCGATAATACTGCTGCACTCTCCTTTGTCCACTGCAATCTCCCCGTCGGGCTTTCTGACTGCTACCGCATAACGGTTTTTGTTTCTCATCATAACGCCTTCTAATACGGCCTGGCCTCCAATACCTGATGATTTCATGTTTTCCTCCTTCTCCAAAAGCTGCTTTTCACTAAGCCCCTTCCCTCCCGCTTTTTTTCCGTGCAGGCATCGCACTCCGTGCTCCCCGTGACCGCGCGTCGTTCCGCCGCTTGGTCGCGGGCTACTCTTCCCTCTCGCTTTTTTTCCGTGCAGGCATCGCACTCCGTGCTTCCCGTGACCGCGCGGCGTTCCGCCGCTTGGGCGCGGGCTGCTCTTCCCTCTCGCTTTTTTTCCGTGCAGGCATCGCACTCCGTGCTCCCCGTGACCGCGCGGCGTTCCACCGCTTGGTCGCGGGCTACTTTTCCCTCCCGCTTTTTTCCGTGCAGGCATCGCACTCCGTGCTTCCCGTGACCGCGCGGCGTTCCGCCGCTTGGTCGCGGGCTACTTTTCCCTCTCGCTTTTTTCCGTGCAGGCATCGCACTTCGTGCTCCCCGTGACCGCGCGGCGTTCCGCCGCTTGGTCGCGGGCGCGTTCGCCTCTTCCTGGGAGATACAAGTTTACTTGTATCTCCCAGGAAGAGGCTCACTTGGCCTACACGGAAAAAGGTTGAGATTTTTACAACCTCAACCTGATTTTCATTGCTTTTATGTTTTTTTAGTTCTGGTTTAAACCATACCTACGGTTGAACTTATCAATAGCACCGCGTGCAGCAACTGCCTTCTGCTGACCGGTATAGAAGGAATGGCACTTGGAACAAACTTCCACATGGATTTCCTCTTTTGTCGAACCTGTTACGAACTCATTCCCGCAGTTGCAGGTTACCTTTGCCTGATAATATTTCGGCTGGATTGCTTCTTTCATGTCTTTCACCTCTTTATCTCATAACTTAAAACAGCTTTTTTATTATAACATGGTTTTTTCAAAAAAGCAATAGCAAAATCACCTAAATTTACATTTCGACAAAATTAATAATCTCTGAAAAATAAAAAAGCACCAGGCAAGGAGGAATTTCTACGGGAATATTGTGAATAACAGGTGCTTTCATGGTCTTAGGAAGCTTTGCTATCAGCATAAAATTCATAAAAAACGATTTAGCGGTACTTAGAGGAAGTCCGGCAGACGCCCGCGCATGCAAAAATAAGACAACCGTATTCCCTTTACAGGAAAAGATACCCTCCGCTTGTAAGCCGGGGGCTGCGCTTCGTGTGACAGCCCCTTACGAGGCAGTATAATCCAACTCAAACCAAAATTCTACACCGGAAGGATGGTTTTTGACCCCGTATGCCTGGTTATGTGCCTTCATAATCGCCTGTACAATTGAAAGGCCGATGCCGCTGCCGCCATACTCCCTCGTTCTTGCTTTATCCACCTTATAAAACTTAATCCAGACCTTCTCAAGCTCTTCTTCCGGAATCGGACTGCCGGTATTAAACACCGCCACCCGGACATGGCTCCCCTGCGGAATCACCTTGACCTCGATGATGTTGGCGCCCGCCACATGGTGAAAAGCATTACTGATATAGTTTGTCAGTACCTCTTCTATCATATATTCATCCGCCCAGACATACAACGGCTCCGCCTGCTCGAAATGAACGGTGACCTGCTTCTGCTTTGCAAGAATCTCCGTAGAACTTAATACTGCCTGAATCAGCTCGGTAAGGTCAAACCGGGCAAACTCGACCGGCGTCGTACCAAATTCAAGGTGATTCAGCGTCAGCAGCTTTTTCACCATCGTATTCATCTTTCCTGCCTCATCGATAATCACGTCACAGTAAAACTCCCGGTCCTCGATGCTCTCGCTGATATTATCCTTCAGTCCCTCCGCATAGCCTTGAATCAGGGCAATCGGCGTTTTCAACTCATGGGTTACGTTGGACAGAAACTCCTTGCGCACCTCGTCCGCCTGGGTTTTTTTCTCAATATCCATCTGAAGCTCATTATTGGCGCTCTTTAATTCCGAAATTGTCTGCTCCAGCCGCTCGGCAAGTACGTTGATGCTGTTTCCCAGCTCCCCGATTTCATCCCTGCTCCGCACCTGATACTTCACATCAAAATCCAGCTCCGCCATATGCTTTGCAATATCTGCAAGCTGCAGCACCGGGTCGGTAAAACGGCGGCTTACAAAAAACATGATAACAGAGATAATCACTGCGCTCCCGATGCCGGCATACACCAGAAACTTATTGGCAACCTTCACGCTTTCCTGCATGCTTTCCATATTGGAACGCATCAGGACAATCTCTCCGCTTTCCAGAAAGCCGACCAGCTCGATGTACTGGGACTTCATTCTGGCATCATACAAGGAAAAAATACTATAGTTCTCCGTTTCCAGCTTTAACTGCTTTTCCTTTACTCCTTCACCGTAGCCCGGGAAAAAATAATCTCCGATTAAATCCCGTATCACATCCTCGTCCTGGTCATACTTCCCGCCGGTTCCGAAAAAATAGCTGATAATCGCCTTCGGCCGGAACGTATCAGAAAGAATGTCATTGATAATCACAGTTGTAATATTGGATTTGGAACAAAGAATATCAAGCTCCAGGCGGAGCTCATCCGAAATCCCCGCAGAGCTGCTCCCGGAAGCAGACGCATCGCCCGCTTCCGCATCCGTATTGTCCGGCTGAGCGGGTCCTGCCACATTTTTTTCTGCCTCCGCCAGCAAACGGCTGATTTGTCCGTATACACTACCAAGCGTTTTCTGCTTGCTCACTTCATAATACCGGACAAGAAACGTCTCATTCAATACCAGACAAAGCGCCACCGTACCAAAAATAGCCGCAAATGTCAGCACTATCATTTTTACTCGTACGGAACAGGTCCCGTGCTTCATACGCTACACCTCGAATTTATATCCCATTCCCCAGATTGTTTTAATATAATCGCCCTTTTCCCCCATTTTGCTGCGCAGCTTCTTTACATGAGTATCAATCGTTCTGGCATCGCCAAAATAATCATAGTTCCAGACATTATTCAGAATCCGTTCCCGCGACAGCGCAACTCCCTTATTGCTGATAAAATAGGCAAGAAGCTCGAACTCCTTTACGCTCAGCTCAATCGGCTTTCCGTCAATAGACACCTGATGCGCCGACCGGTTCAGCACAATCCCGCCAAGCTCCGTCACCTCTGCTGCCGAAGCCCCGGCTCTGCGCAGAATCGCCTCTACTCTTGCCACCAGGATTTTCGGACTAAACGGCTTGGAAATATACTCGTCCACTCCCAGCTCAAACCCAAGTAACTCGTCCCGCTCGTCGCTCTTTGCTGTCAGCATAATAATCGGCACGGCAGAATACTGCCGGATTTCACGACATACCTGCCAGCCGTCCATTTTCGGCATCATCACATCCAGAATAATCAATGCAATGTCCTTTTGTTCAAAAAACAAATCCACCGCCACTTCCCCGTTTTCCGCTTCCAGCACTTCATAATTATTCTTTGAGAGGAAATCGTGGACGAGCTTGCGCATACGGCTTTCGTCATCCACTACCAGTATCTTCGTACATTCCATCAAACCTACCTCCTGCCATACAGCCTCTGCTGCTATCCTACCACGGAACTATGTAGATATTGTGTCCGAATCCGTACCGGGCTGTGAACTTTCCTTATTCTGCCGCCTCTGCGCGCTCCTTTAGCTCCTGTTCCCACTCTGACAGGGTTGCCTCCTTCTCAAAAAGCTCCTGCTCCCATGTATGGAGCATTTCCTCTTTTCTCGCCAGCTCATCCTTCCAGCCCGCATATTCATCCAGCACCTTCTGCTCATAATCGGCAAACGGAGATGCCGTACCGAACAGACGAATCGCAAACAAAACTACAATCACAACGCCCAGTGCCGCTGCAAGCATCGCAAAGCGCCGGGAACGCTCTTTATAGAGCATCATCATCTTATACTCTTTCGAATTTGCCTTGTTTTCCGCAACTTCCGGCTTTTTCTTTTCCTTTACAGGCTCCGGAAGCGGGCGCAGGCTGCTTTCTGCCACCACGCCGGAATCCAGGATACGGGACCTTAACTCCTGCAGAAAAGCAATTCCCAGTACCGTTATCAGTGTTCCCTTTTCTACAAGCCTGTTATACAGCTTAACGGTCGCTTTTACATTTGACAAATCCGCCTGGGAGCGGATATATTCCACTACCTCCGCTTCCTTTTTCGCTTCTTTCCATTCCGTTTCGGAGGTAAAGGTAAAGCCCTGATATGTATATGTCGTTCCTTTTTCCATCTATCTGCTCTTCCTTTCTTTGCCGGTAAATTCCCTGCTACATTTCACCTTTTCTTACGAATAGGTCTGCTCCGCCTCTCTTTTATTTTTCTTCATCACGCTACGCAGAATTGCACAGCCAATCAGGATAACAGACAAAATAAGCGCCTGCGTGCCGAACCCCGAAACCCCTTTAAAAAACGGCGCTATGATTTCATGCATCATATCACGGATAATATCCTCATACTGCGCCGAATCAGAAAAAATCTCCTCGTCAATGTAGCGCATCGCTATCCTTTCGGCAAGCCCGGCTGCCTTACACACAACCCCGCCAAAGAAAACCGGTACGGCGCAGACAATAAAGCCCGGGATATCAAGCCAGTAAAGCAGCACCAGAAGGAGCACTATTCCCAGAATAACGGCATACACGATTGCCCGGACGGCCTGGTTCATTTCCCCCATCGGCCTTACCACATCAAACACCTCCCGGATTTCTGACATATGCGCAAGCTCCGCTGCCGAATCCCGTATATTCTTCTCTGCCTCCGCGGTAATCTCCCGTGTCTGGCTTCTGGCGGTCTCCCTCATCTCCTGGAGCCATTCCTCCCGGATGGAAGCCATCTCCTCCTCAATGAGCTTAGAAAAAGCCCCGCTGCCATGAACGGCATCGTACCTTTCCGGAAGCTCCGGAAAGCTGGCAGCGCCATAATCCGCATACTTCCTCAGAAGCAGCTGCTCAATATCCTCCGAAAACGACCGGCAGAACTCCTTTGAAAAACGCGCGGACTCCGTTCCGGTCCTCCAGAAGGTATAGCTTTCATCAAAGGCATCCTCACAAAACCTGCCGAAATTCTCCTCCAGCCGTTTCCCCATACTGCTGAAATCGACCTCCGGCTCCGTATCATAGTACGCTGAATGAAGAAAGGCAAGCACAATCTGGTTCATATCTTCTACGGTAAAGCTGTCACGCAGGATACGCTCCCCCTCCGCAAAATCCGCCAGGTCTGCAGAAACCTCGTCAAACGTCTCCTGCATCACGACGTCATACAGCCTTTGGGAAAGCTCCAGCTCCTCCGCCGCTTTTTCAATATTCTCCATGGACGCCATCCCCGAAAGCGTTGTCACCACCGCGCCGGCAGGCACAAGCGCAAATAACGCCGGAACCAAAAAGAAACTGAACACTACTGCAAAAACAAGTAATACATTCCTGAGCATATTGACACTTTTTCTATTCTCCATATGGCTTATCCCCTTTTTCTCTTTTTTCTCTGTAATCTCCGCCGCTTCATAGTCCCCTCGCGTTCTCTTACCCACACAAAACTGCCGCTCCCCGGGATCAGTTCCATGAGAGCGGCAACTTACACCTATATTCAGTATAACATAAAGCACTTCTTTTGCAAAGATATTTCTTTGCTTGCGCTTCCACAGTTTTTAGCGCAATTTTTAGCAGTATTCAGCAGCCTTAAGGTCACGGCGGCCGCCCTATAATGCCAGGTCGACGTGCTGCACCGTTCCTGCCGTTCCATTTTCCCGCAGATAAACGCCGGTCTTCTGGATGATTGCATTTGTGGCATTGGTTTCTGCGTTGTTTAAAGAAAACTTCGTATCGGCACTGCCGAGGAAAATTGCTCCGACTCCTGCCTCTTTCAAGTCAAGCAAGCGGTTTTCACCATTTTCATCCTTCACCCAGACCTTTAACTGCGAAAAGATTTCGTCTGCCTCGTCAATCCAGCCATTGCCGTCGCCGTCATAGGCTGCCAGGTCCGCAAAGCCGTTGCCGCTTTTTGTTCCGAAAAGCTCGCTTCCGTCGTTAATGATTCCGTCGCCGTTTTTATCTAACGCAAGGTAACCGCTTCCGCTGCCAAGCTCCGAAATCTCTTCCTCCTTGCCGTCCGCATCCAGGTCAAAATAAAACTTCTTATCGCTTACCTCTGCAATATTCGAATCCAGATTGATTACTAACGGGTCTTTAAGTACATAGCTTCCCTCTGTATAAACTTCTGTTGCCTGTACAAAGGAACGGGACATTTCCACCGTGATGCCAAAGGTAATCTCCCTGCCGTCTGCAGTGCATACCTTTCCCTGCGTACTGTACTCCGTCACCTCATGCTCTGCAAAAAAGCTGGACGTTACGGTCTGGATTTTCCATTCCTGTCCTCCGCCTCTCCCTGACGAAACCGGACGCGCAGCACCGCCGGAAATCGACATGCTTCCCATGCTGCTCCCGATATTAATCTGAACTGCGCCAGAAGCGCTCCGCTGCTCTTCAAATGCCTGGAAGCGTTCCAGCAGATTTGACGGCTTTTCATTATGGTTATTTTTCCCTGCCCTGCGCCGCAGACTCTCTAAAATCTTGCGTAACATCTCCAGCTCCAGATCCTCTTTGGAACGAGGCTGTATCTTCATGCCTTCGTCTGTCCGCTTCGTCTGTGTCTGCTCGGCCAGATTGAGTAACGCCTGCTTCTGCTTCTCTTTCTTTGCCGCTTCTTCCTCTTTCTTTGCCTGTTCTTTCTCCTCCAGACCCTCCTGGAGCTGCTTTAACATTCCCTTAGACTTGTCGGAAATGTCTACCTTAACGGCATCCTCTGCCTTGGATACCGCCGTCATTGATGTGGAGCTTTGTACCTTAGAATAAGAACGCTCCGAACTCATGGTAACGGAACCTGCCTGAATTATCATGAAATCCACTTCCTTTCTTTTTCACGACAAACAACCCGACGCCGACCTCCTTGTCGGCAAACTACAGATAGCGCCGCCGCACCGGATAAGACCTGCACGACAACCTCTGCTATCTATATCGGCAGAACTTCCGGAAAAAATTAGAAAAAGAAGGGAAAAAAGTAATTATAACCGCCCTCCCGTTCTCTGTTTCCACCAGCTTATGTCAGGCATGGGACAAACTGCTTTTTCAATATCAAAATATTCTTCTCGTTATGGTAAGCATACTCTACACTGTCCATAAAATTTTTTACGATAAAAATCCCCATCCCTCCGGCATCGCGTTCTTCCGCTAAAGCCCTTGTATCAGGGTCAGGTTTCACGGTCGGGTCATAAGGACAGCCATCATCTGTAAAAATAACCGCTATCTCCTTTTCTGTTACCCTGCACTCCACCTTTGCCTCACCTGCACCGCTGTACCGGACGATATTGGAAAAAATCTCGTCAACAGCAATATTCATCTTTACCATAACCTTTCCCGGCACATGAAAGCTCTTCAAAGTATTCTCCACAAATGCCATAACCTGCGTTATACTTTCCATTGTCGGTATGACGGTAATCCTGTTTTTTGGCAGAAACTTTAAGTGAAGCATCGTAATATCGTCAAACTGCGGAGCCTCTCCCACAAACCTGTCTACATCCGATTTTACAATACGGCATATCTCTTCTGCACTCCTGCCACACGCACTGTTCAGTACCTCAAGCAGACGTTCATTGCCATAAAGCATTACGTCGCTGTTTGTTGCCTCCGTCACGCCGTCCGTATAAAGATAAATCTCGTCTCCGGGACCAAACGGTATTTCCCCGATACGGTAGCGGATGTGCTCCATTTCACCCAAAACAAATCCCGGACGGAATGCAAGGTATTCAAATGCTCCGTCTCTTTGCCGCACCAAAGGAGGATTATGGCCGGCGTTAGCAAAGGTAAGCGTGTCTGTCTCCAGATTTAAAATCCCCATAAAACACGTTACAAACATTTCCGCCTCATTTCCTTCACACAGCGCCCTGTTGGTTTCTGTAAGAATGCCGGCAACATCCGTTTCTTTCTCTGCATAGCTCTTAATCAATGTCTTTGCCTTCATCATAAACATCGCTGCCGTAATACCTTTCCCTGAAACATCTGCAATCAGAAACGCCAGACGGTTCTCGTCCAACAGATAGAAATCATAGAAATCCCCACCCACTTCCTTTGCGGTATCCATTGTAGCAAAAATGTCAAAATCACTGCGGTCAGGATAAGGCGGGAAAATACCGGGCAAGGTAGAAGACTGGATAATCTTTGCAACCTCCAGCTCCTTATCAATCCTCGCTGCCGCTTCCGCAATGTACCCTTTTAATGTCATAACCGTAGAATTGATATCATCGGAAAGCGATACAAATTCTTCATTTGTACGGACATTGACAGACACATTCAGATTTCCTCCCGTAATCTCTCCGAGTGTCCGGTTAATCTTATGGATATTCTCAACCACAAGCTTTTTAATCAGGAAATACACCATGGCAAAGAGGATGACAAATACAAGAATTTCCATGAACAATGTCACATAGACAGATAAATCCCTGGAAAACAGCACCTCCTTTACCGGTATGACAGCAATGATATAGTATCCTTCCGCTACGGCATACATCAGATAGCAGTCCTCACCGTAAACCAACGACCGGTACCGCACATTTTCATGCATCTTCTCCGTATCAATCCAGATGCCCGTGACTTCCAGATTGCTCCCTTCATTCCCATACGGGTCACTCACAATATTCCAGTCTTCCCCGGAAACAATCATGTAGCCGCTTTCCCCTATATGGCGGTTTCTTGTAACGCCGATTACCTGCTTATCGATATCCTGCCTGAAACGCTCCGCATTATATCCCACCTGCACAAAGCCGCCGTTCTTTAAAGCGGCCCCGGCATACTTCATATAGGTTACCCCGTCCTTTGAAAGCGGCTGGTAACTCTGGACAAATTCCTTTTCTCCATTCAAAAGGACAAGAAAATCTCCCGACTGTTCTCCGGAAGACATATCAAAACCGATATACTCTTTTGTTGTGGAATAGCGAATGATTCCGCTTTCATCTATTACATTAATTTCCGAAAAGTCATTTCCCGGCTTTGCACTTATCTCCAAAAGAAGAGTATCATCTATGGTTTCTACTGCATTAATATCATCCGCAACGTCATAGGTCAATTTCAAAAGATTCTCATCAGACGCATCTTCAATATCCGCTTTTACGTCTTCAATATTCAGCGCAAGCAGCGCCTCACGGTCGCTGACGGAAAAACTAGTCTGCAACAGATAAATAAATATGCTGGTTACGCTAAAAGCCGCAATCACAACAAACAGCAGCCACCTTGAAAAGGTCTGCGACAGCTTTTTATATTCTGTCTGGAATTGCAGTTTTTCTTTTCCGATAAGAGACACCGCCATCAATGAAAGCATTACGGAAACAGCATTTGCCATCATCATCGGCACAGAACAGTTTTTTACAAAAGTAAATGCCTGATGCACATCACCCATGTTTGTGAAAAATATCATCAGCATATGCAGGACTTCCATGACAAGCCCTATTGCAAATCCATAGTACCATGCCGGTTTTTTGTCATCGAACATCCATTTTCTTAACGCTGCGCCCAGAAAACCAGCAAGCACCGTTGACAAAGAGCAGGCAAGACGTGTATATGCACTGGCTCCCCAGAGAACCGCAAACCATCGTTCCACGCCGCCGATTATCCCCGCCATGATACCGGCTGGAGAGCCGAAAATCAGCCCTGCACAAAGCGGCGCGGCATCCCTTACATTAATAATGACGCCATAAGCAGGCGCTCCAAACTCTGAACAAAAAACCGATACAATACCAAACACACAGCCATAAAGGAGTTGTTTCTGCTTTGCCTTCCATCTGCCAAGCACTGTCTTTTGATACAAAAAATAAAGACAGACCGTGGCAAAGACCGGGCAGAGGGCGGTTAACGCCAATTTCAGATACATCATAATCTGCCTCCTGACAGCCGGATTAATCTTTTTCTATTGTCAGCACGTCAACAGAACCGGTTACCTCAAAGACCTCCATCACATCCTCATTCACATTCCTGACAATCATCCTGCCCTGCTTATTCATGGTCTTCTGCGCCGAGAACAACACGCGGAGTCCTGCCGAAGAAATATACTCTAACTCCTCCAAATCCATAATGAGTGTTTTCACGCCCTGCAAAGAAGTTTTAAGTTCTTCCTCTAACTTCGGGGCTGTAACCGTTTCCAGCCTGCCGCTTATCTTTATTGTCAATTCATCCTCTTTTAAGGCTCTTGTAATCGTCATATCGTGTTCCTCCATTTTCCTCTTATATTCTTATATCAGGTACCGCAAAAAGGTTGCCACTTCTCCCAGCACATAGTGGACAATGCACAGTCCCCATATATTCCCCTGTTTATGGTACAGCACACCCAATGCCCCTAACAAAATCGAAGCGCCAATCATAAACGGCAATCCATAAGCAATATGAAGCACGCCAAACATCAATGCGGATATGACAATGGATGTCGCTCCCGCATATTTTCCTATGAAAATACGGTTTAAACTTTCCTGCATGACGCCCCTTGCCAAAAACTCCTGCAATATTACCGTAAACGGATAAATGACATCTGCAAAGGTTCCAACGCTCCAATCCCAAAAAGGCGCGCCTTCAGGGAAAAAGCCCGGTGCTATCTTCAAAATTGCAATCTTTCCCAAAATCAGAATAACCGTTCCCGCCAAAGTAATCAAAATGTTCGGAATAAAGGTAGCCTTTACATTTTTAATTCTGAGCCCGATGTCCTTAAAGGAAAATGAAGTGGTTTTCAGTATAATTAAAAACATTACAACTGACATACCCTCAATCATCATACCCATCACCCATGTAGGAGGCTCCGCATTAAGATAGCGCAACAGGCTCCACAAAAAAAGGTATATGCATACACAGGTCATCAATACTGCAAATATTGTGGAAGACTCCCGGCGCTGTCTGCTCAGTCTGGCAACCTCTGTAACATCTGTAAAAAGAACAACAATTCCTATTTTTTTCTCTTTTGTCTCTCCATATAAAAAAGAAGAGGTCAGATTAAAATAACGCAGTTCCTTGTTTTTTGCCTTATAGACCGCTTCACCACTGTGCGCATGCGCCTTGTCGTAAACGGCATCTACAACAAACTGATGGAATTTATCATTTGTTTCATCCGGGTCCCCTGCCATAAACTCCGTTCCATACTTTCTGCCGGTCATATCCTCATCCACGCCCAGCATAGCGCGCCCCCGGTCATTGAGATATAATATCTGCCCATGGATATCCAGCACCAGCACGCCGTCATTCATATCCCTTAAAATCCTTGGTATAATTTCGTTTATCTCTGTCTCCATGCCATGTCTCCCCGTTCAAACTCTAATACGCTAGTCCCGCGCTAACTTTTCTTTATCTAACAGCTTCAAATATCCGGCAGTAAGGGTCACTTCTGCCTGCAGACATGTCAATCCGGAAGACGTCATAATAAAATCCAAAATGGAATTAAGCGCAACCGCAATTGCAATCGCCTCGCCCGGAATATTCAGCTGCATAAACATAACTGTAAAAATAGAAAGCGCTCCGCCTGGAACCGGAGGCGCTGCCATAGCCAGAAGTCCTACCGTCAAAACAGCGGTTACCAGCCACATAACAGTAATCTCCGTATTATACTCTTCCGCCGTACATAAAGCCATGGTAAGAAAACAGATGACGCCGCCCGGTTTATAAACCACCTGTCCCAACGGAATTGCAAAATTTGCCACCTTATCCGGAATTCCCAGCCGATTCGTACACGTTTCAAGATTTGTAGCAAATGCTGCCGCGGAAGAAGCCGTTGACAAAGCAATCAGATAAGTAGGAAGCAGTTTTTTGACCAGCAAAACCGGACTAATCCGAAATCTTGCCGCCACCATAAATACATAAAACAGTATAAGAAGCAGACAACCAGGTATGGCGAGCGCAAAAACTTTTATAATTCCCCAAAAAGTCACTCCGGCATCAAACAGCATCAGATTAAAAATACTTAAAAAAACAAACACGGGAACAAACCTTCCGATTGCTTCCATCAGAAAATGCACTACTTCATTCGCCTGCACTATGACATCCTGTAATACCGATACCCGTTGTCCCAGGACGAGCAATGCGATACCGGTACATACGCCTAAAAAAATAATCTGCAAAGCATTTCCTTCCAAAAACGGTGATACAATATCAGACGGTACAATTCCCAGCACCATTGTATAAATATCTGCAAAACCGCCGAAAGCCGCTTCATTTTTTCCCCAGACAATTTCAAAAAAAGGACTTGCCAGAAGAATAAACACAGTACCAATAGCAAATGTACTGATTACCATTCTTGTAATTAGCCTTTTTCCGATTTTTCCCACGGTTGCCAGATCTCCCATGCTGATGATCCCCCAGCAGACCGCAAGAAATATCATAGGGGAAGAAATCGCCCGCAAAATACCCAGGATGGTATTGAAAATCGGTTCCGTAATTCCGACGGCACTATTTTTTACCTCTTCCGGAAGAATCCTCGTAACACCTCCAAGAAAGAGTGCGGCTAAAATTGCAATTACCAGCCCTGCCATCTGCCCGATATGAGCCTTTTGCGGAGGATAGCATATCAAACAATTTCTTCCATCCTTATAGGAATAATCAAGCGCGAGTCCTGCCTGTGACAGAAGCCGGCTGCTAAACAGAACGCCTTGTGCATCTTCATCAACGCCAATCTGCATCCCTTCCACACAAACCTCAATCGTAAGCCTTCCGAATTTTTGCACGGTTTTGTATAATACAAACGCGCCTTCTAATTTATCCAGCCATACTCCTAAAATTTCTTCCAGAGACAGCCGGATACGGATAACATCCCTTTTGTCTGTCCCCGCCTCTGTCAAAGCTCCGGCAAGCAGCAGAGACAATCGGTCAATTGTCTCTGCTGATAATATGAATTCTTCTCTGCATTGTTTCATTCTAACGAAATGTCACCCGCTTCCCGATTTGTATCTGCCCACCGGAATACCTGCCAGAACTGCGCCCTGTATAATTCAAAAGGTGCCTTCCGGTCTGTCTGCTTTTGCAGACATCTTTTTTGCTCTCTGCTACTTTAATAATCCGCGGTCCCTCGCCAGATTTTCTATACTTCTGTCATATGTAGCCTCTGCTTCTTTTGAAAAGAAGCATCCGGGAACCCCTTCATTATGATCGCGGTGATGCGCTACGCAGGCGCAGCATTTCCCATGATTCGGGCAATCGTAGGTACAAGGGCACGGTCTTTTGTTATCGCAAGTGTTCATAATTTTCCCCTTTCTAAAAGTTAACTGACCTATCAGAAACTGTTATTTATCATAACAAAAAAAACCACTAAAAAAGTGGTTTTGGCACATTTGGTTGCTTTTTAGGCATATTTGATTAAAAGAACGCTTATCGCAACGCCTGCTTCTTGCAAAAATCTATATACGCCCTCTGCACTTCCGCGCTGCTCCTTCTCGGAATCGGAATCTTCCCGTTTGACAGTTCGATAATACTTGCAGAAACTTTTCGTACAAAAATGAGGTTGGCAATATAAGAAGCCCCAATCCGAATAAACTCCGGGTATTTCTGCAGTTCCTCATACATCTGCGCCAGCTTCCCACGCTGCCTGAGTATCTTCCTGCCGGAAAGATGAAACAGCAGATAATGTCCCTGCGATTCTATGAATACGATTTCGCTGGTGCGCACACGGTACATGCCGTCCACGCATGTAATGGAAAGCACTATTTCCTCCGGCATTTTCGCAACAGAGCGTCCAAGGGCCGCGTCGAACTGTTCCTGTGTAAATGGTTTTAACAGATAATGAGTAGCATTCATTGCAAATGCCTCTACTGCATATTCATCGCTTATTGTCAGAAAAATAATATTAGTGTCCGGAGCCTTTGCAAGCATTTCCTTTGCGATGTCCGTTCCAAGAATGCCAGGCATACAGATATCAAGAAGGGCAATGTCATACGTTTTTTCTTTTTCCACCGCATTTAAGATATCAAGCGCCGTATGATATTCATCCACATCAAAACACAGTTCAGGATGGGCTTCCTCGTAAGCCCCCAGAGCCGCTTTAATCTTTTCCAGCTCACTTTCTATATCATCACAAATTGCCACCTTGCGCAATAACATTTTTACCACCAACTTCTTACAAGTCTTTTCAAGTATATCCTATCAAACTTTTGTAATTTTCCTTAACTCAACCATCAGGCTCCCTCACTCGGACCTAAGGCATCTTTATAGTTGAGTTAATTTTTCCCTTGTTTCTTACCAACAAGCAAAAAACAAGGGAAAACATTATCGCTTTACAAAAACAGTATTTCCCACCTCAATCCGGCGGACCCATACAATACCATTTTCCTTCGTAATATCATAGAGCATTCTCTCTTCTTCCGTAGTCTTCTCATACAGGCTGAGGTATTCCTCTCCTTGTGCAAAAGGAAACTTCATCTCTGTAACCTCTTGCTTTTCCTTTGCAAACCCGTGGCTCATAAATAATTCGTCCAATTCCTTAAAAGAATAAAATTGAATATGCCCGTCCTTTTTTACCCGCATAAAACGGATACGTCAAAATTCCGCTCCATCCACCTTTTCCTGATATCTGTGAATCCGCTCCAGTACCCTGTCCTTACCCAATACCTTAAGGATGGAGCAAAGGTCCATCGTTCTCGTCTGCGTGGAGACCACATAACGGAGCATCTCGCACACGTCACTGAACAGCCCGGCATATTCCTCCGGATTCTTTTTATATGCCTTTTTATCGACCGCATAGTTATGCCTTCCTGCAAACTCCTTGATCTCCGCGAACCATTGCTGCGAATCGGCAGAAGGGTCAAATACGTTTTCCATATAGTCAAGTAACAGTGCCGTGTCCACCTTTCTTACGGAGCTGTCCCAGTCATACGTAAACAGCTCGTCAAACATGAACCAGACCTGTGCTTTGATATCGCTGTAGACCGCGATATCTTTTCTTGGCTTCTCGTTCTCCCGGTCAATCCGCAGTACCTCCTTCGTATAGGCAGGGTCTGCCGTAAATAAACGGAACAGCTGCGGGTCATGCCGTTCTAAGAACGGAACTGCCTTCTCATAAAGCTGCTCTGCTGTCAGCTCGCCAATATAATTTTTGGAGATATTGTACATTTTGACAATGTCAAACATCGCGCCGCTGGAGCTCATCGCTTCAAAGGTGAACTTAAAATTATAGATATCCTCCTTCGGATGCTGCAGATACCATTCTTCGAAATTGCTGTTTGCAATCGTCGCAAGATAAATTACAACTGCTTCGGACGGCATACCGATATCGCCGTAATAGCTCATTGCACACTCCGGGTCCTTCCGCTTGCTTAACTTCCGGATAGAGCCGTTATCATTTTTTAATAACGGGGAAATATGCGCATACTTCGGCTCCTTCAGGCCTAACATCTGGAACAGCTGCTTATGAATCGGATAAGTGGAAATCCATTCGTCGCCGCGGATAATATGGGTAGAACGCATTAAGGTATCGTCTACCACATGGGCAAAATGATAGGTAGGATACCCGTCCTGCTTCCGGATTACGATATCCATCTGATTCTCCGGCAGGGTAATTTCACCCTTGATTAAATCGTTTAACACGATTTTGTTCTCTTCGCTGCCCTCCGAGCGGAGCCGGATAATATAGCGGTCGCCTCTCTGGATTCTTTCATATGCCTCATCCGGGGAAAGCTTCCTGCAGGGCGCCCATTCTCCCCAGTAGCCGATGGAAGCCTCCGCCTCCTCCTGACGTCTGCGGATTTCGTTTACCTCCTCCTCGGTACAGAAGCACGGATATGCCTTCCCCTGCTCGAGCAGATATTTGATAAAGCTCTCATAGATTTTCTTCCGCTGCGTCTGGATATACGGACCATATGCGCCGGTATACTCGTTCTCGTTCTGCGGTCCCTCGTCAAAAGTAACGTCAAACTTCTTTAAGTCGTCAATAATAAGCTCGATTCCGTTCTCTATCGTCCGCTTGGTATCGGTATCTTCGATTCTCAGATAAAATACCCCGTTGCTCTGCTTTGCAAAGGTTCTTTCGCAAAAGGTTGCAAACAGCGCGCCAATATGGACAAAGCCGGTCGGACTCGGCGCATACCTTGTTACAATCGCACCTTCTGCAAGGTTTCTTTCCGGATACTTCGTTAAATAATACGCAATATCGCTGCTTACATCAGGGAAAATCAATTCAGCCAAATCATAGTTATTCATTTTCTTCTTTCAGATTTTTCAATCTTCTCCTTTTTTTATTCAGACTCCCCACAGAGCTGTCCCGCCAGACGTCAGTCACCGTCTCTTCCTAAGCTTTAACAGTTCCCTGCAGGCAGATAGTCTCTCATCCTTCCAAGTCCGCCAAGCGTTCCTTTATAACAAAGCTCCACCTGCGGCAGCTCGATAAAGTCTACCGGATGATACAGCGCCGGGGACTTCGTCAGCTTCAGCAGACCCGCCTCGTTCAAGGTCTCCGCTACAAACTGGGAGCAAAAATACTTGTTCTCACGCTTGTACGCGATTCCGAAAAAGCACAAAAATGTGCCAAGAACACTGTACTGGAACCTCTTCTGCTTTGGCAGCATCTTTTTAAACTTCCTGCGTAGCGTGTAATAAGAGCTTTCCGGCACGGACATACGGTACAGGGCGCACGGTGCTGTCTTGCTCTTTGCCATCATACCACTGTCGATGCTCTCCTGCACAAAGCCTGCAGGGAGCGGCAGATTCGTATACCGTCTTGCAAAACTGTAAAACTGCGTACAATCGCTTTCCATCCCGATGGAAACATGCGTATATTCTTCTCTGGTTGCTATATGTATTACCCGTGAGAGTAATGACTGCGTTCTGATTAATAAAATATAAATCTCCCTTGTCCCCTGCGTCTCTTTCTTTGCCATTTCCAACATCACCTTCCCGTTTCTCTGGGCTCCCATGCCGCATCAACATCAATAGCGCTTTTATTATAGTACAATCCTTACGGAAACGCAAGTATTTCTGCCGATTTGCATGTTGATACTTTTTTCCATTGCATGGAGAGCCCGTAGAAGGGATTCCCTTTCTGCCTTAAAAGCAGCGGTCCTTATGCTCTTTTTTACATATATTATTTTTAGAACAACGGTAGCAGACTTCATTCGGAAGCGGTTCTCCTGCAAAATACTGCCGCAGGTTCTCTGTTGTTGTTTCGGCAATATTCCGCAATGCCTCCTCTGTCAGAAAGGCCTGGTGAGACGTCACAAGGACGTTCGGCATGGCAATCAGCCGTACCAGTTCATCATCCTGCAGTATCTCACCCGAATAATCCTCATAAAAGAAATCCCCTTCCTCCTCATATACGTCCAGCCCTGCTGCTCCGACCTTTCCGTCCTTTAAGCCTTCGATTAAGGCTGCGGAATCAATCAGTGCGCCGCGGGAAGTATTTACAATCGCAACGCCCTTCTTCATATTCCGGATTGCTCCTTCGTCCACGATATGATAGGATTCCTTCGTAAGCGGACAATGGAGGGAAATCATATCCGAATTTTTGCAGAGTTCTTCAAAGCTCACATAACGGACACCCTCCCGCTCCTTTGGATACGGGTCGTAAGCAAGCACCTTCATCCCGAAGCCAAGGCAGATATCCATAAACACCTGACCGATTTTTCCGGTGCCGACTACTCCTACGGTTTTCCCATAAAAATCCGTACCTACAAGCCCTGCCAGACTGAAATTGTACTCCCGTACCCTGTTGCATGCCCGGTGCAGCTTACGGTTCAGCATTAAAAACATTGCTATCGTAAATTCTGCCACCGCATAAGGGGAATACGCCGGCACACGCACAATATGAAGCTTTCCGTACGCCTCCTTAAAATCCACATTGTTATAGCCCGCGCAGCGCATTGCCACAATATGAATATTCATTTCCAGCAATGCACGGACTACGGCCGCATTAACGGAATCATTGACAAATGCCACGACCGCATCACAGCCTTTTGCCAGCACTACGCTCTTTTCTGAAAGCTTTGACTCACAATATACCATTTCAAATCCATACTTTTGGGCAAACTCGTCAAAGTACAGTTTATCGTATGGCTTCGTATCGAAAAAACAAATTTTTTTCATTTCTGCCTCCGTTCTTTTTACGCTTCGCTTTTGTTTCATTATGACGCTTTTGCAAAAAAATTATTCATTCTATGAACCCGACTGTCTCTAAAAGCTCCTCCGTTCTTTCGCTGACACGTGCAAAATCCACACACTCTTTATAGATTTCTTCCAGCTCATCATGCAGCCTTTTACACTCCTTCAAACAAAGCATTGCCGCTTCTGTCAGTTTCTGCGCCTCCGCATGGCACTGTCCGGCATTTTCATGGCACGCCTTTGCCATAAAATCCGCTCCGGAAACTTCCGCTCCGCCGCTTATCTCCCCGGAAGTCAAAAACTTCCCCTGCTCCGGCAGATACACATGGTTTACTTTAAGCGGCAACAGCGGATTACAGAAAAGTTCCTGCTTCCCGCCGGAAAGCATCCGGCTTGCCGTATCCAGAACTACTCCGGCATAGTCCCCTGTTACTTTAACACAGTCTCCTCGTTGTGCCATTCTTTCTGCAAAGCAAACCCTCCCTTTACAGGTTATGGCATCCAGAAAAAGCTTTCTCGTCTGCTTCTCCCCATGTTCTCCCTTCTCTTCTGTGATTTCTTCAAGACGCTTTTTCAGCTTCTTTTGGTCCAGGCAGGCAGAAACCTCCAGATAACGCTCTTCCTCCAATGCTGCTGCCGCCTTCAGATATGCATAGGCCCTGCGGTAGGAAAGCTTGTTTTGTTTTGTCAGCCCTTCCACCTCTTCACGGTATTTGATAATCCGTTTCCGGTCAATCTGTTCCCCAAGGTTCAGAATCTCCTCCACGGCGCCCGGGAAAACCGGGTCCATACAGTGCGGTGCAGTTCCGTCGGCAAAAAGAATGCCGCGTTTTACCAGCCTTATGGCGTCAAGGCTGTCCGGGTCACCTGAACAATAAAAGTATTCGGTTTCCTCTCCCGCTTCCTCAGCCATAGCCGCCACGCGCTTCATCAACGTACTCTTTCCGACGCCCGGTCCTCCTTTTATAATAAAGAACCGTTCCAACCGTTCCCATACCGGCAGTATCCCGTCAAAATAATTGTGAAACCCTTCTCCGCTGTTTCCGCCTGAAAAAAACTTTTGTCCCATTTTTTCACCCATCAGGATTTTTCCCTTTATTCTATTCTGTTCTTTTCTTTTTCGTGCAAACACAAAACGACATTTCGGGAATACACTGTGTTATAAATGAATCTTAGGAGCAAATTATGAACTTTATGATTTATGGAAATGACTGCCGCCACGCTCTTTTGTCTGCTATGCTGACCAAGGCCGGCTGGTCGGAACAGGCCCCGGCAGATCTTTTAATCCTCTCTCCGAAAGAACATTTTACCTCCCATACCGATGTGCTAAAGGAAAACGCCATGATCTGGGGCGGTCCGGCATCCGACATGGAACTGCTTACAAAAGCAGGCTATAAAAAGATAACGCAAAGCGCGGCATTCCGTACAAAAAATTCCGTTTATACTGCGGAAGGCGCGCTGGCGCTTGCAATTTCCGAATCCCCCGTGGCACTTTGTGAAAGCCGCGTTTTCGTACTAGGCTACGGCTTTCTCGGAAAAGAGTGCAGCCGTCTGTTTGCAGCCCTGAATGCCGCCGTTACCGTATACAGCAAAGCTCCGGCTGAGCTTGCGCTTGCAGAGCGGGACGGCTTTCCGGCACTGCCACTAGAGCGTCTCTCCGCCCTTGACGGAACGCTGATTCTGAATACGATACCGTTTCCGGTTCTGGATAAACTTCCGGTTTCTGCAAAAACCACACCGGCACTTTTAATCGAGCTTGCCAGTACGCCTTGCTGCACACAGGAAATTCCTGGCGTACGGATACTTCCGGGCGGGGCGCTTCCGTCCCGTTTTTCACCGGATTCCGCCGCAAAGCTTATGTTTGAAGAAATAGAAACTCATTTTAGAAAGGAGTGATTTTATGGAGAACCTTCAGGGCAAACGCATTGGCTTTGCCATTACCGCTTCTTACTGTACGTTCTCAAAAATACTTGATCCGTTAAAAGAGCTGATTCGCCTCGGGGCAGCGGTTACCCCGATTTTTTCCTTTCATACGGCTTCTATCGACAGCCGTTTTTACAAGGCCTCGGACTTCCGTACCGAAATCGAGGCCATTACCGGCAACAACGTCATTGATACGATTCCGGCGGCAGAGCCGATTGGGCCGAAGAAGCTCTTTGACCTTATTATTGTAGCTCCATGCACCGGAAATACAATCGCCAAACTTGCCTATGGTATTACGGACACACCGGTCACTATGGCAGTCAAGGCACATTTGCGAAATAACCGTCCCGTTTTAGTCGCGATTTCCAGCAATGACGGTCTTACTGGAAACGCTGCCAACATCGGAAAGCTTTTAAATACCCGGAACTATTATTTTGTACCGTTCCGTCAGGACGACTGCACCGGAAAGCCAAATTCCCTGGTTGCCGATATGGCGCTCATTCCGGCATCAGCCTCCTTTGCAATTACCGAAAAACAGATTCAGCCGATGCTGCGATAGGAAGCTTTTCTGAACGCTGCCACGGCCTGATTGCCTCTGGGTGCTGCTTCGCGTAAAGGTTCCTCAAAAAAGCCCGGCAGCACCCGGAGGAACTCTGCTTATTTTCGGAATAGCAGATGCATATTGGAATGCCTGTTCAATGAATTGGTCCCCTTCTCCAGAAACCTCCACGTTTCCTGATAGGTACCGGAAACAGCCACCCCGGGGCCTGAAATAAACTTTATAAATTCCTCCGGCTTTCCTTCATATTTTTCTGCAAATTCATCTGACAAATCCATTTTTTCCTCATCCGAAAAATCCTTTAATTCATTGTACAAAACATGCTCAAGGTTACAGGAATTAAAATATATTCTGTATGGGATTCCATGAACCTTCCCTGTTCTCCTCAGCTTAAACAAAATTTCCGCTTTTCTGGAGTTCCTGTCAATTATCGCGTCCACATCAGCAGTTTCTACATGATCCGTATAATACCGGATTCTTTCGACTTCTGCAAACTTTACCTTTTCCTTCCCGATAAAGACCCCGTCTGCATCCGTCAA
This sequence comes from uncultured Lachnospiraceae bacterium, assembly GCA_910577175.1. Lineage (GTDB taxonomy): Bacteria > Bacillota > Clostridia > Lachnospirales > Lachnospiraceae > SIG307. Next base: position 198,580 of record CAJTLU010000004.1, read on the forward strand.
ATGTATGATTCTGATAAAATCCTCATAGCTGTACCTGTATTTTTCCTTTACTCTGTCTATGTGACTGTCGATTTTCTTCAAAATGGAATCCGCGGACACATAATCCTTCGTCGTAATATCGCCGCGAATCACTACAAACTGCACTTCATTGTTCGAAAAATATTCTTTGATTATGGAACCTAACGCTACCTCTTCGCTTCTCCCCTCTACTATAAATGCAATGACTTTCTTTTCACTCATCCCTCAAACTCCGCCCTGCCTTTCTAAAGGCTCTCGCAATTTTCAGACTGTCTGTTGCTTCGTAAATTACCTCATCCTGCCCTCCCAGGGTAATTCCCCGCAGATATACGTCCCTCAGATTATTTGTTGCTTTAATATTTTTCATATGGATATATCGTTTTTCCGGATTCGCCGTTGAAAACATGATACTTTCTTTCTCTAACATTTCTAATGCACGCAAATTATGGGAGGTAAATATCAGCTGCCCCTTTGCGTTTCTATTAAAAATATCCAAAAGCTCTCCCAGCATATATTCAAAAACGCCGGCATCTAATTCATCGATAGCGAGACAAATGGACGGATTGGCAAAGGCCTGTATCAATACATTCAAAATAGAAATAATCTTTATAATGCCCTCTGATTCCATCCGAATCGGAATCGGAGGCGTATTATCACGTATGGAAACCAGCTCCAGCTTATCCCCTCCCTTTCCCTCGTCGGTTAATTGACTTCCATATTCCTTTACACCAATCTTCATTCCCGGAATAATCGTATACAAAACCGTGTTAATCTGTTCCACAATCATCGTTAAAAGCTCTTTTTTATTTTTTTCCAAAACCACCGGATGCGTCATCGGGATTGCAAAGTCTCCCTTCAGTCCAAACTTCTTCTGCTCAATCTTAAATGCCACCGGCAAAATGAAATTAGCAGAAATAACGCCGGAATGTGTGTTACATATCACAAACAAATCCTTCAGGGCAAACAAAAACAAGGCCCCGATAAGCTCTGCACATTTCTGAAATCCATTTGCATATTCACGTAAAAAGATTTCCCTGCTGCTTTCTCCAAAAATATAAGAGCATTTACTTTTTTCTGCTATTTTCTTCGCTACGATAAGATCGGTACTATTCTCTTTATTCTCTTTCACCACTTCATCATATCGTTTCTTAGGCGCAAATACAGCGCCGCTTTTATCACGTTGATAGTCCATCAACGTCGTTTTATTCGTTCTCTCTCCCTTTTCCGTCTTCGCATAGCTCAAGGTTTCTCTTTGTATTTGAACGCCCTTCTCATTTTTATCCAATAAAATCCGATAGCTTACTTCATAAAGTACATGCTCACGAAACACATGAAATGCCGCTGTAATTTCCGCATAGGAAGAATTTGCATCGATGTATTCCTCAAACTCTTCTGCGATGCTATCGCCGGTCATAATCTTCTGCAAATAAAATAACGTATCGATAACCGCCGTCTTTCCGGAACCATTTTGTCCGTAAATCCCCAGAACTTCTGCGGTATTACGAATGGGACTTTTGTTCAGCACTCCGGGCATCACAATTCTTCCATTCTTGACATTCTTTATATTCGAAATTTCTAACGAAGCCAAACGTACAATCTTCTCTTCCATAGCAGCACCTCCACTATCACCATTTTACTATGCCCTATCCTCTTTTTCAAGTATTTTCCCCGATTTCGGCATTTTTTATTCCATTTTTTAAAAATATAATAAAACAGCGCATGGAAGCACATTTTTAGGAAGAAAAAAGGGCTGCCGCAACAAGCGGACAGCCCTCTTTGGAACGCTCAAAATTACTTTAAGGTAACCTTTGCGCCTACTTCTTCTAACTTCTTCTTGATTTCCTCAGCCTCTGCCTTAGATGCACCTTCCTTTACTACCTTCGGAGCACCCTCAACAAGATCCTTTGCTTCCTTTAAGCCAAGGCCGGTTACTTCACGAACTACCTTAATAACCTTAACCTTCTCGCCGCCTGCCTCGGTCAGCTCTACATTGAACTCGGTCTTCTCTTCCTCAGCTGCTGCTGCCGGACCTGCTGCTGCAACTACTACGCCTGCTGCTGCGGATACGCCAAACTCCTCCTCGCAAGCCTTTACTAAATCGTTTAACTCTAATACGGTCATGCTCTTAATCGCATCGATAAATTCCTGAGTTGTCATATTACATTACCTCCATTGATAATTAAATTGAATCATTCTTTCTACTATGCGGCAATGCCGCCCTCTTTGTCCTGCCTGTCCTTCCGGGCAGAAAAGACCTCTTTTGTCCTGAAACCGGAAACTGCGTTCCCTTTCAGCCGTCTTATGCTGCCTCGCCGTTCTTCTCTGCAATCTGCTTGAGTACTCTTGCAAGATTGGTAACCGGAGACTGCATGCTGCCAAGAAGCTTGGAAATAAGTACGTCTCTGGACGGAATCGTAGCAATCTTTTCTAATCCTGCTACGTCGTAGTAAACGCCTTCTACTACGCCTCCCTTGAACTCAAGCTTCGGAGCTTTCTTTGCAAACTCCGCAATAATTCTTGCCGGAGCAATCGCATCGTCGATTCCGAAAGCAACAGCGGTCGGTCCCTCTAAATGCTTTGTAAGCTCTGCATACTCGGTTCCTTCGAATGCGAAATTGAGATACGTGTTCTTGTATACCTTGTATACAACGCCGGCTTCTCTTAATGCCTTACGAAGTGCAGTATCTTCCTCAACGGTAAGACCGCGGTAATCAACCAGCACCGCTGCACCTGCCTTCTCGGCATAGCCCTTAATCTCGTCCACAATCGGCTTTTTGATTTCAACCTTTGCCATCTTTTACCTCCTTATAGAATACGGCGCGTACGCCGGAATCCAAAGACTGGAAAAGCGAATAAAAAAGACTCTTTGCGAAGACGCAAAGAGTCAAACAAAATCAGAATCGCTTGAATCCTCGGCAGGCGCTTTCGCTTACACCGGCTCCTCCGGTACCTGCTGTCTTCGGTCATATGGGGAATTCCCCGATAAGCGGATACGGTAGTGAACCGTAATCCGCCTGTCAGTATAACACAATTCTATTCCAGTGTCAACCATTTTTAAGGACTTTTTTGATATGCCTAATCAAAATTTCAGTCTAGCCTAACTTTGCGGTGTTCACCTTAACACCCGGGCCCATCGTGGACGCAAGTGTTACGCTCCTTAAATACTGTCCCTTCGCAGATGCAGGCTTTGCCTTAATGATTGCACCCATAATCGTCTGGAAGTTGTCTGCGAGCTGCTCCTCGGTAAAGGAAGCCTTTCCTACCGGAACATGAATAATATTTGTCTTATCAAGACGGTACTCAATCTTACCTGCCTTAATATCATTGACAGCCTTGGTTACATCCATCGTAACAGTACCGGCCTTCGGGTTCGGCATTAAGCCTTTCGGTCCGAGAACACGGCCGAGACGTCCGACAACGCCCATCATATCCGGGGTAGCCACTACTACGTCAAACTCAAACCAGCCATCGTTCTGAATCTTCGGAATCAGTTCCTCTGCTCCTACATAGTCAGCACCTGCTGCCTCAGCCTCATTTGCCTTCTCGCCCTTAGCGAAAACCAATACTCTTACCTTCTTACCGGTACCGTGCGGAAGAACTACTGCGCCACGCACCTGCTGGTCAGCGTGACGGCCGTCTACACCGAGTCTGATGTGTGCCTCTACGGTTTCATCAAACTTTGCGGTAGCGGACTTCTTCACTAAACCGATTGCTTCATTTGTATCATACTGTGCGGTCTTATCGAAAGCCTTCACAGCATCGGTATACTTTTTTCCTCTTTTCATTCTATTAACCTCCTAGTGGTATTTGCGGAATGAGGTACTAATTCCTCCCACATTCATCTCACAATCTGCGGCACATTGTCCGCAACCCTTGCGGGAACTTAGTCATCAACGACCGTAATGCCCATGCTTCTTGCAGTACCTGCAATCATGCTGATTGCAGAATCAATGTTAGCTGCATTTAAGTCAGGCATCTTCAGCTCTGCAATCTTTTTCACTTCGCTCTTCTTAATCGTAGCAACCTTCGTCTTGTTCGGGGTTGCAGAAGCGCTCTTTAAGTTGCAAGCTTTCTTTAAAAGAACCGGAGCCGGCGGAGTCTTTGTAATAAAGCTGAAGCTTCTGTCGGCATAAACCGTAATAACAACCGGGATAATCATATCTCCCTGGTCTGCGGTTCTTGCGTTGAATTCCTTCGTAAACTGTACGATATTAACACCGTGCTGACCAAGAGCCGGTCCGACCGGTGGTGCCGGAGTTGCCTTGCCGGCAGGAATCTGTAACTTAATGTAACCTGTAACCTTTTTTGCCATTGTTGTATACCTCCTAAAATGTGGTGTTATCGGGGTTAGGTACTCGTCCCTGCAGTCTTTTACCGCTCAGAATACCCTCAGCCTGCGGCTGATTCCTCCCACTGCGGATTTTCTCCGCTTCTGTTTCTTACTTGCCGGCCCTTACGTCCGCAAATCCAATCTCAACAGGTGTTTCGCGGCCAAACATATCGATACTGATGGTGAGGCTCTTCTTCTCGCGGTTAATGAGACGTACAACGCCCTCCGTATTTTCCCATACGCCGGACACAACTTGTACCGTATCGCCAACCTCAAATTCGTAAACAACCTCCTGATCACGTTTCAGTCCCATGTTCAGCATTTCTTCCTCCGTGAGCGGCACCGGCTTACTTCCCGGACCGACAAAGCCCGTCACGCCTCTGGTGTTCCGCACCACATACCATGTGTCGTCATTCATATACATGTTGAGCAGCACATAGCCTGGGAACATTTTTCTCTGTACCGTCTTTTCTTTTCCGTTCTTTATCTCGATGACATCTTCTAACGGAACGGATACTTCAAGAATCTGGTCCTGGAGCTTTCTGTTTTCGATTGTTTTTTCAATGTTTGCCTTTACCTTATTCTCATAACCGGAATAGGTATGCACAACATACCATCTTGCCTCTGCCATATCGTCACCCTTGTCCTAAATCAGATTATTAAGTTCACGCCGTACTCTACCGCCATATCAATCAATGCAATGACAAGGCCGAGAATAACAGTAATGACGATAACAGCCGCCGACTCCTTTACAAGCGATTCCCTATCAGGCCATACAATCTTTTTAAATTCTGATTTCAGACCCTTGAACCAGCTCTTCTTCGGAGTCTTTTCCTGCGTAGTGTTTGCAGTAACTTCTCCCATGCTTCACTTTTCCTTCCTGTCTGCCGCTTCTTCCGTAACAACCGGAAGTGAAAACGATTTGACCGACTACTTGGTTTCCTTATGCAGCGTGTGTGACTTACAGAACTTGCAGTACTTCTTCGTTTCCATTCTGTCAGGATGATTTTTCTTTTCCTTCATGGTGTTGTAATTACGCTGCTTACACTCTGTGCATGCCAAGGTAATTTTTACTCGCACGACAATCCACCTCCGTAAAATTTTTTAGCTCAATGGCTAAGTCTGTTTTTAGGCATAAAAAAAAGACCGCTTCCATAGCTAGTTTAGAATAGCATAGCTTCAACGGTCTGTCAAGTACTTTATGAAATTTTTTCAATTTCCATGCTGCTTTTCGTGCCGTTTTATCTCTAATCCTCATCACGGTACATAGCTAACAGCTTTTCAAATTCTTCCTTCACTTCGGTAAAGGCGGTTAACAATTTCGGCGAAAATGCCCCGCTGTGTCCGTTAATAATCATCTGGTACGCTTTGTCCGGCTCATAAGCAGCCTTATAGACACGTTTCGAACTGAGTGCGTCATAAATATCTACCAGAGAAACAATCTGGGCGGCAATACTGATTTCATCTCCCTTCAAACCGTCAGGATAGCCCTTCCCGTCATATTTTTCGTGGTGATGTCTGGCAATGTCATAGGCATAGCCGTAAATCGTCTTGTCATTCAGATGGATTGTGTGCAGTATAATCTCCGCACCTTTCGTTGTATGGGACTTTATCAGTTCAAATTCATCCGGCGTCAGCTTACCGGCCTTCAAAATAATATTATCCGGAATTGCAATTTTCCCGATATCGTGAAGCGAAGATGCCCAGCCGATTTTTATCAGCTTTTCCGGCGTAAGCTCATACTCCGGATAAAGCCTCATAACGCTCCTCCCAAGACACAAGGCAAACTCGCGGATTCTTTTGATATGCTGCCTTGACTCCAGATTTCTGAACTCCACGATATTACTCAGGGAATCAATGATCGTCTCATTCAGCTGGTTCAGCTCCTCTGCCTGCTTCTTCAATATATCATTCTGCTTCTGGATACTTGCATTCTGCTTTTTCACTACCACTTCCAGCTGCATCTTATATTGAAACCAGCCGATTGCGTTGCTGACGACCTGCTTTATGACACCAGCCTCATAAGGCTTCTTAACGTAGCTTACGATTCCATACTCATACCCCTGTTTTTCAAACTCAACAGAATCTTCTCCTGTAACCATAATGAAAGGAATTTTGTTTAAAATGTTTTTTCCCTTTAAGCGTTCCAAAACTTCAAAACCATCCATTACCGGCATCCAGTGGTCCAGTAAAACAACAGCAATCGAAGAAAAGTGACTGTTTAAATATGCAATTCCCTCCTTACCATTGGTTGCTTCTAAAATCTTATAGTCCGACCGGAATAATTCTACCAGAATTTCACGGTCAATTGCATTATCTTCAAAAATTAATATTGTGTCACGCTTCATTTTCTTCCCATGCTTTCTTTAATCAGGCTTTTTATTTATAAGGTTACCATAACTACTTTCTTGTCGCGGAGCTTAAAAATGACCCGCTTTACCTCCGACGACAACAGATACTTTATCGTGTTTATAATAATGACACTGCCTTCATACGCTTTTCCCCGGATATAGACAGGCGCATTCATGCTCTGGTCCGTCATATTCGCCAGCTTAGATATTTCGGCATCCAGTTCAGCCAGCTCCTTATTTTTTACTTCCATTGTAGCATGTACCTTCCGCACCGTATCCTTGGAAACCTCTTTCCCGGAAGAAAGCAGCTGCAGTATCTTGCTCCACCCCGTCTCCAGCGCAGATAATTCAACTAGGAGCTGTTCTCTTGTTTCGGCATGTCTTGCCTGCTCTCTTTCATACAGTTCATTTCTGCCTACCTCCATAAGCGTTCTGAGATGAGAGCTGTTTCCAAGATTATAGGTGTCTATTCCATTTACGGCACAAATCCTGCCTCCTAAGAGTACTCCCTTTTTTCCTGATACAATTACCCTGCCCATCGTATTGATATTACTGTTCATAATATAATTTGCCTTAACATTGCCCCGGGCATTGATATTAGCAGCCTCGAAGAACTTCCCTGAAACCTCGCCTGCGGCCTCGATAAAGCAATCATTTTTGGAACAGCTCCCCTGCTTAATCATCACATTTCCGCCGGCAATCAGCCTTGCCGCCTCAACATTGCGCTCAATAATAATATCTCCGCTTGCCTTGATATATCCGCCCGAATAAATACTGCCCATCACATAAACGGAACCGTCTACCTCAAGCTTTCCGGTAACGGCGGTTACATCCTCTCGGACAACCAGCATATTCGTAATGATGATGCGGCCATTAATATACTCGAACTTTCCGCTCATTTTAGAAAGATAAGTAACTCCGTCCGGCGCAATCACAAAGCCCTCGCCGCGCAGCGGCTTTTGCTCCGTTCCGTTATCGGCATGTATGGTTTCGTTATAAATATTCTTTCCGTCCGTGCCCTTTCCGGCAGGATGATAAACTGCTATTTTCTCACCCTCATCGACCATCTCAAACGCCTCAATATTGACATAGTCGACTCCGCCGTCCGGAAGCGGCGCCGGAATACGGGGCATATCCAGCCTGACAAAAAATTCAAACTAGCCGTCCTGTCCCTTTTGGGCCGGGATTCCTTCGGCAATCAGGACTCTTTCATTCGTTCTTTTTTTCTCAATCAAATCAGTAATCGCTTCCGGCCTGATTCCAAATACTATTTTACGTCTCTGCAAATCATTATAGATATCCTCTTTCGTGACCATATTACCGGTTAGCCGCGGGATATATGCATAAGCCCTGTTTCCGTTATCCTCTATGGAAATGGAGAACTCATGTTTCCGGAAAGAGTCAGGAATCAAATTCTCATGCTTCGGGAAGGCGTCCGGAACCGGGTCCTCATGCTTCCGGAAAGAGTCAGGAATCAACTCCTCCCCGATAATAACCGCCGGCTTTGCAATTTTCTCGTTAATCAGGTTCTGGCGTTTCTCCTTCATATCGGTGGCAGAATATAGCAGTCCGCAATAGGAAGATACATCAAGACCTGCCTCTAGTCCTAGCCGGATTTCCTTCATCTGGTAGTGGCTGAGCAGATAATTGGCATAGATGGATACATTCAGCTTTTTCTCCAGTCCGAGACGAATTTCCCGCATCTGCATCCAGTTATATTTCGTATCGGCATATACGGAAATATCCAGCTGCTCGCACAGTCCCATACGGATTTCGTGAATCTGCGGCGCGCACATATCGTCTTTCAGCCATTCCTCCAACGGCAGCCGGTTCAGAAGTGCCAGCCGGATTTCCTCCAGGGCATCATCCATAAACCCCCGGTTAAGGTAAGGAACAAGGTCCATGGCAGAATAAAGTGCCAGCCGGATCTGCCTCATGGTCTCATAGCTGTAGGCAGGGTTCGCATAAACAGAGGCATCTATCTTATCCTTAAGCCCCATACGGATCTGCTCCATCTGCAGCCAGTTAAATTCCGGGTTGGAATACATGGAAACATCCAGCCCCTCTTCTGTTCCGAGCTTAATCTCCTTATTTTGTGCATTATGGTATTCGGCATTTTCCATCATCGGAAAACGCAATTCCTGTTGTTGTTTATTAGAATTTGATTTCCCCATATCTGTTACCTTACTCTCCTTGACAGCACAAATTGTTTGCAGCAAAAATGCATCTGCTTTCTATCGTAAACTTCCTGCATAAACTTCCTATCTCATTCTATGTTCTGCCTTATCGTACAAAGCAGCGCTTCTACATCTCCCGGCACACCCCGGAAACATGCATGCATTTTTATTATTATATCATGTTACGGTCAAAAAGTCTACCAACATTATTTCTTAAGTTTTTGCAGTCTCCTTACTGACCGGCAAAAACCGGGGCTGCGCTTCATGCGACAGCCCCGGTCTTTACTCTGTTCCCTGTTTTATTTCCACCACACATACGGATTTCCTTCTTATTGCCGTAACACCTTCCTGCAAAACAATACTACCGTTCTACCATTCCGGCTTCTCCCATCTTTCATAGGACAAAATCGCCTTTACGGTGCCGTCTGCCGTAATCGTACAGTAGTGCTCATGCTCCCGCAGCACGCCGATTTCCTGCTCCTCCTCCCCGTCCCGGTACACTAACGCGAGGTCCCACTCCGTAATAAGCCGCACCCCGCGGTTCGGGGAATATTCTAACGCCTCCCTCATGTGGATGAGCGCAGGGCGGAACACGAACTGCCCCCGTACCGGCATCTCCTCCGCATAGACCAGGAATACCTCCTCCCCGGTCTCCTGCTCCCTGCTGTTCCAGCTCCTTGTATAGCCCACACGGACCTCCCATGCCCTCTGCCCTTTCTCGTTATACACCACCTCCTCCGGTTCCGATACCCGGACGTTAAAACGCTCCAGCTCATCAAACTCACAGTGTTCCAGGCATTCGGTCCAGTACTCCTCCGAAAAAGGGGCCTGCGGCTCCCTCCGGTTCGTAAACTCCACCGGGGTCTGCTTCGTCGTAGGTTTAATTACCTCCCCGGAAAGGGTTTCCCCATAATCACTGTATTCATAGACAAGCGAGCCATCCTCACAGACCCTGTACATGGTGGAGCCCTCCCCAAAACGTGAATCCAGTACCCAGAGCGTCATATCCGCATCAAAGGTCATAAAGCGATGGATACGGCAGTTATCCCCAAGACCAAAGGACGCCCGCGGCGAATCGGAAACCGAAATGGAACCAAGACTATAAATATAAAACCCTATCTTTTCCAATGCCGGGCAGTTTTCAATCCGGAGCGTCCTGACCCCGCCCTCCGTACCACCGAAAAGCTGCAGTGACGGATGGTCCCGGATTACCACC